>CAVROQ010000011.1:0-127547 GCA_963722805.1 uncultured Gammaproteobacteria bacterium | reverse complement strand
TCGCCGCGGGTATGGGTGTCAAGGCGACCCGTTCCAGTACCATTGCTGAATTCAAACAACAGTTCGCCGCTGCGATGCAAACCAAGGGCCCGCACCTTATCGAGGTCATGCTGTAAAACAGGGGATTAAGCAGCCCTTGCAGGTGCGCCAGATAGCCAGGTAGTCCGCTATTTAAAGCGGTCTATCTGGCTCACGCCACGCAGCGATGCCGGCATGCTTCGGGCGATATTGCGCAGCAGGCGAACACGTTGACCGTTGACGTACTCAACGCCGAGATGAGTCGGTAGTAACACCACCATCTGGATACAGTCTCGCACCAGGTCGGCGGTAGGCAAGCCTTTGTAAAGACCTCCCAACGAGCCAAGCATCGCTGAAACCGAGCGAGCCAGGTGAAGATACTCGCCTTTTATCGTAATTCCCTGGCGACTGATGGCAGAACCCAAATTGATCGCCAGGTCGGCTCGACGCATCAGACCCTCGAGACCTTCACGATACAATGTCAGGGCAAAGTCAATGCCCAGCGGCGCCACATCGGCGTCGTCAAAAGTCTTGGCAACAATGGCGGCAAGCTCGGTGCGACGTTGCGCCGACAGGTTCGGCTCGGTGCACATTGCAGTCAACGATTCGGTGACCGCATCGGTATTGCCGCTCAGCACAGCCTGCATGTACTGCACCGCCGGCTTCCAGATAGGATTAACATCGACGGTATTACCCCAATCGACAAAATGCAGCTCACCCGCGGGTGTCAGCAACACATTACCGGGGTGCAAGTCGCCGTGAAACTCGCGATAAATCAACAGATGTGAAAAAACGGCATGCAAAAATTTGCGACCGGCCCGGCGCCGCATTTTTCGACTGCGACGCCGGGACATACCGGCAAACGCGCTATTGAGGCTGGCGCCCCCATCCACGAATTCCATCTCGATAATGCGCCGACTACTACAGTAAACCTGAGGCACATTCCAACTGTCAAAATACTTGGCGCGGCTGGCAAAGTGGGCCTGGTTGCGCGCCTCGGCGTCAAAATCCAGCTCACGTTCAAAGCCTTCAACAAATTCGTCGATCTGGTCGAGCCAGGAGTTGAAGAACGGTGCCAACTTGGAGTGCGGCGCCCAGTAGTGACTGCTCAGGATCGCCAGCTTAATCACTGTTTTACCCATCACAAACTCACGGGCAAGATTGTGTCGTCCGACCTTCACCACCACCGGGTGCAGTTGCGGCTTGTCGCTATCATTATCCAGGGGCTTGCGCACCAGGAACACCGAGGCAATCGACCCCGACTTCAGGGGTTTGGATGCATCAAAACCGAAATAACGTTCATTCGGCGTCTCGCCAAAGCACTCAAGAAATGCCGCCTCAACTTCCGCCGGCGTCATCGGGTCGACATCTTCCTGGAATACTTCAAGAGCATCCGACATTTCATCGGGTAGAAACCCCGAGTTGGCCGCCGCCACCTGGGCCATTTTGATAAATAAGGGACCGAACTCGCGCACCATCTGCGCCACTACCTCGGCCTGGGCCACGAGATCTTCAGGGTCGGTGGCAAAAAACAGGCGAATACCACGCAACGCCCTTATCTGGCGCCGAAAAATAAGCAGGTCGCCACGCAATACCTCGGCACCACGGGCGATCTCGCGCAGTTTATCGTCATTGAGCTGGCGCAGGTCTTTCAGTTGGTTGATCAACTGCACCAGCAGGGGCTCGTAGGCTGTCAACACGATCCGCAGCACGTCGAGACTGACTTCCCCAATGCCCTTCAATTCCGGATCGGACAGCAGCTCGTTGAAAAAATTCCAGAACTCGTCGGTGATTTCAGGCGGGATGGTGATCACACTGCGCGCAGTGGCCTGATCGACCAGGAAGCGAATCAGCTCTTCTGTGCTCTGCTCATTAGGCAACAAATTGCCGGCACGCATGCGCGCGGTAAGACCGCGCAGCTGACCTGTCAGCGGATGGCCCGCCAACGAGGCAAACAACTGGTTGATCGCCTCGTGTAATTGTTCTTCTGATACCCGCTCACGACGATTCAGCAGATCGGTCAGCGGCAGCAGGCTTTTGAGGATTTTTGCGACACCCAGGGTATAGTCACCGGTCGCCCGGGCCAGACGCACAGTGCGTTGCCTCAGCACCGGAATCAGGTCTCCCAGGATAAGCGAGTCATCGTCCGTAAGCGGAGTTTCCGACTTTATTTTGCTTGCCAAAGAGTGCTCCCTGCCGAGCCTGTTACGACCGACATAGTAAAGGGGTGAACCGGGATAGCGAGAATCTGACGATACAATTCAAGGGGCCAATTTTCGCCGATCGCGGCTCAACATTCAAGGCGTTACCTATGCGGGATAACCGGTATACGGGGCTGCATTTACAGCATCAAAGCCAAGCGCAGCGGGGCTCGATACCGTTTGCCACCAGGCCCGACCCATGTCCCTTCATCCGCGGTTCGTGGCCACTTGAAGCTTTCTTGTCTTTAGAAAGCCCCTGCTAATCGGTCGCACAAACTGGCGGGAGCGGAACCAGTCCGGCTTACAGGCTGCTGCGGGTAATCTGCGCAATGCTACGCTGTACCGACGGGCTAAGCACGTATTTATCAAACTTCCGGGTGCGGGTAAAGCTGTTACTGTAATGCAGTTTGCCGTCTTCGTCCTCAGTGAACAGGCCTTCGCGCACCAGGCTGGCAATGAAGGTTCGAAACAGGTTTTTATCGAAAAAGTCAGGCGCATGGAACTCGTGCAACACTGACAGGCTCTCGGCCATTTGCACGCACGCTGCTTCAAGACTGGCGCGGTCATAAAAGCCGCCATCTCTTGAACTCACCAGCTTAGCCGTGATGTAGAATCGCTCCATGCTGGCTTTGCAGGCTCCGGACAATACCAGCAACGCATAAAATTGTTCGGTTTCAGAGCTGTAGCGCCGATACAGGTTATTCCTGATCTCTACCAGACCCTGCTGTTGCAGGGTCGCGAGTATGCTGTCAATGACACTCTCCAGCTCGGCGGGATTCCAGGGCAAATAGAACTCCGCCTTAAGATAAGGGTAAAGGCGGTAGCAAATGGCGTGAATTCGCCGGAAGCTGGTCTTTTCGGTATTGATAATAATGCTGGCGATTAACGCTGGCAGAATAAACACATGGAGACTGTTATTGCGCAGGAAGGTTGCGCCGATTTGTGCTTTCTGGTCGAGGTAATAAATATCGCCGAGCGCGTGATCATTGTGTTTAATCAGGTCCAGCGCCAGCGCCCGCTCAATAGCTTCACTGTGGCTGCTACGATCAAAATACAGGCTATGCTGGTAAACCGGTACGTTCATCAGTGCCTCAAGCAAGTCGATCTGTTGCAGCAGTTGCTGCTTGACCAGGGCATGGCGGTTGGTACCCAACAGCGCCGTGGCGATCAAGTTCGAGCTTGATACCGATGCATTATTGTTGACCTCGGTCTGGATAATTTGACCCAGCGTCTCGATACAGGCAAAAAACGCCTCGCCCTCTGTCGGCTTGGGTGAATCGGTAATACCCAGAGAAGCCCATATATCATCGGCCAGAATCGCCTTACCCAGGCTCAGGTTTACCTTGCCATAGTTTTCTTTCAGGTAACGTCGCGCCGAGAACAAATCGAACAATGACTCTTTCTGCTTTTTCTCACCATACAATTCCTTGATATAGCTGTGGCTCTCAAGCAGTCGCTCATAGCCGATATAAACCGGAAGAAAAGCCAATGGGCGATGCTTCTGGTCCTGGGCTGCGCGCATTGTCATTGCCAACATTCCCGCTTTGTGAGGCAATTGCAAGCCGGTCCGGCTGCGCCCACCTTCAACAAAATATTCGATAGGAAAGCCCTGCTGGCACATCGTTGCGATATAACTTTCCAAGACCGCCCGATACAGTTTGTTATCACGAAATTCCCGGCGGATAAAAAAAGCACCACCCCGTCGCAGCAAACTGCCAACAACCGGCATATTGAGATTGATACCGGCGGCAATATGCGGCGGCATCAGCCCCTTCTGGTGAATCACGTAAGACAGCAACAGGTAATCGATATGGCTGCGGTGACACGGCACGTAGATGAGCTGCTTGTCTTTTGCCACCGCCAGTACGTTTTCCATGCCATTGACGTTGACACCCTGGTACAGCCTCTCCCACACCCAACCCAGGAACCTGTCGAGCAGGCGCACCACAGAATACGAGTAGTCGGCGGCCATTTCGTGGAGATACTTGCGCGCTGTGTTTTGTAACGACTTGGTCGACTTGTTGCCGTCGGCGGCCAGTTGATCAATACAGTCGACTACCCTCCGGGACTGCAACACCTGTTGCTCCAGGATGCGCCTGTGGGATAAATCGGGACCAATCACCGCTTCTCGCTGCTTGCGGAACTGCTCACTCAGCAATTGCTGGCGCCCCTGGAAAAACGCCTGCTGCAACTGGGGTTCGGCGTCGTCGGGGATCGCCTGGAATTCCTCGATGTCAATCGCCTGACCGAAATAACAGGATACCTGGCGCATCTGGAACAGCACCATGAGACTGCGCCGAATAAAACCCGGCACCTCCCAGCCGTCTGCAAGGTAAGCCTGGGAAAGGTTACCCACTTTGCGTGGCGCCCTGCCCCAGTAGACGCTGATCGGTATGATCTGGGTTTCAGGCGCCGCTTCTATGGCAGCGTCTACGGCCTCGACAAAAAGACGATTGGCACGATCTTTACCGGCCTTGGGCAGGAACAGAATATCGTATTGGGCTATCTCGAGTTGCTTGGCACAAGACTTTACCGCCAGTTCATCGCTTGCATGAATGTTGGGCAGCACCAGTATGCAGGGCTTTGACACGTCCACCGCCAGTGGCTGGGGCAGAATCGTCACTCGAATAAAGGGTTTTATAAAAATAAAGCAGAGAAACCGCGCGATCAGGTAGCCCGGTCTTTTCATTGCATCGAACACAGTTATCATGCCAGCCTCAGCGCTCTTTTTTGCCGGCTATCATAGCATGACCCTGATGCAACATCCGGTGTTTTACAGCTTGCTGAAGGAGATTTCCCTCCCTCTCCGGGGCGTCGGGGCACCGTCAGTTAAGCAGGGTTCGGCAACAGCTAATGAAAAAGATCAAGCTACCCCAACAGGGCGGCGAAAAATTACAAGGCCAGGGTTTCAAATCCACTAAAAACTGAAAGAGCCCTATAGCCGCAGCCAACCGCCGGGCGCGGGAAAGCCTACCGCCTGTTGGTAATCTTGCACGCTGGCTTTAGCAAGGGCTTCCATCCGGGATCGGTCAATCACAAACACCGGATTGGTCATCAATGCCTCCGGCAGCGGCAGGTAGGTGCCAGTGACTACGACATTTTCAGTGACCAGGGCCATGGCGGGTTTGCAGGGATGGAGAGCCAGCAACAGCACACTCACCATTGGGATGGACTTCATTCGTGACCGAGGTTCCTCCGCACCAGGCAGCTGCACTCACTCATCGACGACGTCCTCATCTACCGCTTGCTGCTCAACCAGGGGGCACCCTTCGGGCAAAACCAGTGCAACAGCTCCGCGCACGGCCTCAAACCTGGCCGAACTGAGTGCCAGTGGTTCGCCATCGATGTTAATCGGGATTTTACCGCCGACTTCAATTTCCAGCCATGGCACCTGGTGATAGGAGATATAGCGACCCCGCATCTTCAAGCTCTGCAGCTCGTCTATGACGGTGCCCAATTCACTCATTGGAAACTCCCGCACCACCAGTACATCGAGTAAGCCGTCGTCGAGGCGCGCATGGGGAGCAATCAGGTGCCCTCCACCAACCTGGCTACCATTGCTGACAGCACCGACAAGCCCTTTGATTTTGCGCTTGCGACCCGGCAATAGCAGCTTGCCCTCATAGGGCCGAAAATTGGCCGCCATCACCATGCCAATCAGCGAGTTAACAGCGCCACCGAGAATGCGATTGATTGACGCCGGCGTTGCGCCAAACCCTGCCCCAAGCCCCCCTGCTGCAACGTTGATAAAGTAGCGATCATTGACGCGTCCAACGTCTATATCCCGGGGTTGGCCATTCACAGCCAGGTGCAGGGCCTGAAACGAATCACTGGGGATTTTACAGGCAGAGGCAAAATCATTGGCCACACCCAGGGGCATTATGCCCAACACCGGGTAAGTGTGGGCACCGGAAGTCAATAAGCCGTTCAAGACTTCGTGGACACTGCCGTCACCGCCGCCAACGACAAGCCGCGTTACCCCTTCGTGGCAGGCTTCACGGGCCAGCCGTAAACCGTCACCACCTTCGTAGGTGACTCGCACCTCCAGCTTAATGCCAGAGTCGCGAACCTGCTGCACAGCCCCGCGAACCGCCGGCAATGCGGCTGACTTGCCGTTGATAATCAGTCTCGCTGTCATCGACTTCTCCTTGCCAACACCCCGGCTCGGCAGGTGCCGAGATAGCGCCGCCGGGGACTCTTGTTTCGATCCGGGAACCAGCGCCGATATGGCGCCCATACCGATGTCGTGTTTACTTTATTTTTCAGGTTCGCACCATACTACCTGAAAATGCTTGCAAGTAGACTATTCTGGCTTCCAGGATCGCATTGGGGAACGGCAGCACATCCGACTCATTGCTGTTGCCGATACTGCCCCGGTGCGCAACCAAACCAACGCCGGAACGCTCGCCTAAAATTCGCCGGATCAGAATAACCCAACAGCAGCGCGCTCAGGTCTACCGTCAGCTGATCTTCACCAAGATACCGCAACGCCTGTTGGCCTAGCCACTGGTCCAAGAGCCGCTGAAAACTGCCGCCCTGAGTCTGCAGGCGCCGCTGCAGTGTTCGACGACTCACATGTAACTCATCGGCCACCTCCGCAACTGTGCAGATGTGGCCACAACGAGCGGCAAATATCTCTACGATTGCGTCCTCCACACGGACAGTTTCAAATAGCTTCGAGTAGCTGGCCCGGCAGCGCTGCAACGCAATTTTGTATTCCTCCGGGTTCGCCCCCGGCAGCGCCTGCTCCAATTCTCTGCTTAGCAAGGTGATCGAGTTTGCGTCGGCGTCAAAGTGCACCTCGCCGGGCAACAGACGAGAGTAGACAGCGGGATCGGACGGCGCCGGGTACGCAAATTCGATCCTGCAGTAAGTCAGGGGAATCCAGGCCAGGTTATTAATGGCACTGGCGCCTATGGCCATCATAAATTCAAGGGCCGCCCGGGTCTGCTCCCCCATTGAAACGTCTATATCAAACTCCAAAACCAACATATCGCCGGACGGCCGCAAACCAACCCGGGCAAACGGACTGCGCAGACGCCCGAAGTTGACCAAAGTTTCGATCGCAAGCCGCAGGGTTGGGCTAGCTGCTGCGGCAACACCCTGCGCCCCGTGCACCGTAAACGGCAAATCGAGACCGGCCCGCAAGGCGATGGCCGGGTCACAGGAAAGTCGCTGTGCATTGGCTAAAAGCTGCCGATACTGGTCAATTGTCATACCGTTCAGGGTGCTGTCCGCACGCTCACCGAGCCCGGTTCCCTTAACGACCTCCCGCATGGGGGCGCCTGATGCGGCCACGGCGGCACTGATAATGCGGCCATAGATCACCGGAATCAGCAATTGCTCGGCCATAAAATGCACTTCCTCCATAAATTTGGCGCTATTTGACTGCATTGTGGCGCGATATGACATTACCTGCTCGAGCAGAATGGCGCAACATGCAGGCATATCCACCAAGAGAAGATCGGCTATGACAATCCCTTCAACTGCCCTCCGCAACCCCCGCGTCGTTATTATTGGCGCCGGAATGACCGGCATATTGATGACGATCAAATTGCGGGAAGCCGGTATTACCGATATCAGGATCCTGGAAAAGACTTCACAACTCGGGGGGACCTGGCGTGAAAACACCTATCCCGGCGTTGCCTGCGATATCCCTTCGCATATGTACAGCTATTCGTTTGAGCCCAATCCGGACTGGAGCAAGCAATTTGCCGATGGTGCCGAAATCCAGCACTACTTCGAGCGCGTCGCCAGAAAGTACGGGGTCACCAACTCTATCCAGTTTGATGAAGCCGTAGTGAGTAGCATTTACGGCAGCGGCAAATGGACCGTTAAAACCAGCAAACACAATACCTATGTGGCCGACTTCGTCATCAACTGCACCGGCATTTTGCATCATCCTGCGACCCCCGACATTGAGGGTATCGACGCGTTCAAAGGGGCAATTTTTCATACCGCACGCTGGGACCATGGGGTTGACCTCAAGGGTAAAGCGGTAGGCATTATCGGTACCGGCTCTACCTCCGCCCAGGTGATTCCCGAAGTCGCCAGGGTAGCCTCTAAACTGTCGGTATTCCAACGCACACCACAGTGGCTGCTGCCGATTCCCAATCGAACCCTGTCCGAGCGCACTAAAAAGCGGCTGCGCGCCAATCCCAATCGTATTCGCCGGCGGGCGGCGCGCTATGAGTGGATGTTGCAGCACCTGCTCACCAAGGCGGTAACCGGGCACAAACTGCAAAACGCTGTATTCAGCGCAATTTGCAAACTGTATCTTCGCTTGGGCGTGAAAGATCCCGTGTTACGCGCCAAGTTGACCCCTGACTACAAGGTGGGCTGCAAGCGCATTGTTATCAACACCACCTTGTATCCGGCTCTGCAACGCAACAATGTAGAGCTGGTAGATTGCGGGATAGCAGCCATAACGCCCGCTGGGATACGCACCCGGGATGGGGCGGTGCACGATCTTGATGTCATCGTTCTGGCTACAGGGTTTCACCCTACCGCCTATATGCGGCCAATGGATATGCGCGGAAAAAATGGGCTGGCCATTGACCGCGCATGGCAGCATAAGGTGCAAACCTACCGCTCGGTATTCATGCCGGGCTTTCCCAACAATTTCCTGATGCTGGGGCCTAACACGCCTATCGGCAATTACTCGGTTATCGCTATGAGCGAGGTGCAGTGCCATTATATCCTGCAGGCCATGCAGCGCTGGCGGCGACGTGAATTTGACGAAATCGATGCCAAACCCGCTGCTGCTGCCTGGTTTGCCGACTATATGAAAGCCGGCATGGGCAAGACAGTTTGGGTTGGCGGCTGCAACAGCTGGTATCTGGACCCGGACGGCGACCCGATCCTATGGCCCTATAGCTGGAAGCAATGGGAAAACGAGCTGCAGGACTTGAACATGGCAGATTTCATCACTGCCAGATTTGAAGAACGGGATATCGACGAACAGGCGGCACAGGGTATCGCTGAGTCATTCGATGTCACCTCAGCTCAAGCTTTGGACTGAGGTCCATTCAGTATGTCAGAGCTGCCCCGGTGTTCTGTCTAAATACTGCTCAACAACCATTTTTTCAGGCGGTTGGAGTCGCCGAACGGCGTGAGCTTGCCATAGGAATTCAGTAGTACAATTGACAGCGGCTCGCCATCGATCGTGGCGCGCATCACCAGGCAACGACCAGCCTCGTGGATAAAACCGGTTTTACTCAGGTCAATTTCCCAAGTGGCGTTGTGCAACAAACGATTGGTATTGCCAAAAGACAAGGGCCCACGCTTGCGATAGGGACGAATGGACAGTTGGGTAGAGGTGGTGGCACGCTTGATAAAGGCGTAGCCCTCTGCTGCTGCGAGCATTTTTGCCAGGTCACTGGCGGTGGCCAGATTATTGACGCGAAGGCCGGCGGGGTCGGCAAAATGACTATCGGCCATGCCCAGGCTCTGCGCCTTATTATTCATCGCGGCGACGAATGCCTCCAGCCCCCCGGGATAATTCCTGCCAAGGGCATTGGCGGCTCGGTTCTCAGATGACATTAGCGCCAATTGCAACAGCTCCCGGCGAGTCAAGCTAGCGCCAAACCCCAGCCGGGAACCGGTCAGCTGAACGGTATCACGGTCTTCCCGGGTGATGGTGAGTACTTCGTCAAGACTCGCTTCAGAATCCAGTACCACCATGGCGGTCATCAACTTGGTAATCGATGCTATCGAGCGCACCGTGTCGGTGTCCTTCGCGTAAAGAACGTTGCCGCTGGCATCGGTCACCAGCACGGAGGCAGAGCGCAGATGCGGGTCTCCCGACAGCGCGGCAAAATGGTCCGGACCTTGCGCCCTGGCGGCCCAGCTGCTGGAGTGCATTGTCGTCAGAATACAAAACAGTGTCGCAATTATTGCTCTGGTTACTCTCAACAACTTTCTCCTTGCTATGGTCACGCCGCTACAACCCTGTTGCTGAGGGGTATGGCTGTTTCGCAGGTCAATAGCCACCAATCACTAGTTGAAAAAGCTAGTGAGCGACTATTGGGTTTCGATTGCATTCTATTTTAGCAAAAGCTTGAGAATACACTGAAAAAAACCGGGAAATTTTCTACTTCTTTAGCTGGCACCAGCGCGCCGGTTACCTCAGCTATAACGCCGGGCCAGATCCTGAATAAGCTGCTGAAACTCGCCGATGGTTTGGCTAATGATTTGCTCCGCCGTCAAAACCGCGTCAATGCGCCCGCAAACCTCACCGGTCAAAGGTATCGCCGCCTCCATGTCACCACCGAAATACAAGTCCTGAATCCGGCTCATATGCTCCATAGCATTGAACTTACCCAATGGTTGCAACTCGGCAGTGCGCTGGGTGCGCAGGGCGCGCAACGCTGGCCTCGATTGCCCATTAAGGAATACCGTGTCGGTTTCTTTGGCTCGAATAATCGCCTGCTTCCAGTTGTTGTGCACCGGCGATTCGGCACAGGACACCATGCGTGTTCCCATCTGGATGCCCTCAGCACCCAGGGCAAAAGCTGCCGCCATTGAGGCACCATCGCAGAAACCACCGGCGGCGATGATAGGAACATCAACCCGCTGCCTGACCAGCGGCAACAACACCATACTCGACACCGGGCTGGGATTTTTGAAACCACCGCCCTCGCCGCCCTCCACGACCAGCCCGTCAACGCCGGCGTCAACCGCCTTGAGCGCGGCATCCAGTGTTGGAACCACATGAAATACAGTGATACCGGCATCCTGCAAGGCGCGGGTACAGACCTCGGGACTGCCAGCAGAGGTGGTGACAAAGCGAATGCCTTGCTCAATCACGAAGTCGATAATATTGCTGCCACGGACAAAGGCCAGGGCAATATTGATGCCAAAGGGCTGGTCGGTCAGGTCTCGCATTTTCGCGACTTCCGCCGCCACCTTGTCCAACTCGCCAGACGACGTTTCGATAATCCCCATACCCCCCGCGTTGCAAACAGCCGACGCCAGTTGAGCACGCGCTATCCATCCCATGGGAGCCTGCAAAATGGGGTAGCGGGCACCGGTAAGCGCGGTCACCCTGTTGTTAATATCCATACACTATCCCGAATGTTATCAAGCGAACGGCATCTCAATTTCGACGCGACTTGAAATATCCATGCTTGTCTCAATGCAGAAATTGCAAAGTGGCGAGAGCTTACCGCAGCTCCTGCAAAGATACATTAGCCCGGGACAAATTAGTTGGTCGCCGGTTTTGGCAACGACTCGACGGCTCAGTCAATTTTGGTTTCAGTTATACCCAATCCAACGCAGCGGTGCAGTACAACTTGAATGGTAACGCCACTTATCGTATCCGCCGCAACTTTGCGCTGCTAAACGCCCAATCTATTTTTAGCAGCCAACAAGACAGCGCAACGACCTTCCAGAATTACCTGGATTTTGTCATGGCGCAGGTGGGGCGACAGCAATGGGACGTGTTTGAATTGCTGCAATTTCAGGCAAATCCAGACCAGGGTTACGACCAACGTTACGTTGTGGGTGGTGGAGCGGTCAGGTTTTTTGTCGAAAACTCACTCCAGTTTATCAGCACCAGTATCGGCATGGTGTACAACCGGGACTACGTCACTGACAGCACCGAGGTCAATAATAGTGCCGAAGCGCTGGTGGGCGTCAGCCTGCGTCGCTTCAAACAAAATCAATACGCGCCAACGATCCAGGCCGGCTTGCAACTCTTTCCCAGCGTCACCAATGGCCCCCGATTGCGCGGTGCCTTTAACTTCAACATCAGTTGGAAGCTTCTCAGGAAATTCCAGTTCAGCTTCCAGGTGAATGATTATTGCGACTCCGCCCCTCCCGGGGATGATTCCAACAACAATGATGTCTCCATCGTCAGCTCGGTGGGCTATTCCTTCTAAAAGCAGGCATGTTGCAGGCCGCTGGCCGATCATCGCTACTGTGCGCGCCCGGCCAAGCCGCCAGGCATTGCGCCACCACCCGCACAAATATCAGCTGGCTTCCCGATGGCCCGGATTGGTACACTGGCAGCAAGACAGGTATTGGCAGGAGCGCAGACCATGACCCAACAGTCTTATACCCCGGCAGACATCAGCATTGAACCGCGCAACCGCGAACATGCCATCGCCGACTGCCTTGGTCGCAACTGGTTCGGTGGCAGCGTGTTTAAAACCGCGTGGTTCAACGCGATGTCGATCACCTTTCCGCTCGGCGAAAAATTTTTTATCGATAGTGTGCGTCACTACATCGATCGCATTAGTGACCCTAAGCTGCAACAGGAAATTCGCGGCTTTTGCGGCCAGGAGGGCTTCCATCGCCGTGAGCACCAGCGTTATAACCAATTGCTTTGCAGCCAGCGCGGTTACGACCTTGACTACCTCGAAGGTCGGATCGAGAAAAGCATCGTCATGACCAACAAAATGCTCTCGGCCCGCCAGCGATTGGCGGCGACTGCTGCGTTGGAGCACATTACTGCGATTCTCGCGCAGTGGAGCCTGAGCGACAATAATCCGATGCGCAACGAGGCAGAACCTGCGATGCAAGCACTATGGGATTGGCATGCCGCTGAAGAAATGGAACACAAGGCCGTGGCATTTGACGTCTACCGGGCCATCGGCGGTAACGAGAAAATGCGCAAAACGGCCCTGCGTCGGGCCAGCTTCTTTCTGACCCTGGATATCGTGGTGGGCGCGGTGCACATGATGCGCCGGGATGGCCAGTTATGGCGACTGCAGAACTGGCGCGAGGGGTTTCGCTTTCTTCTCGGCGAGCAGGGAGTACTGCGCCAGATATGGCCATCCTATAAAGAATACTTCCGCGACGACTTTCATCCCTGGCAACAAGATACCCGAACCGCACTGCAGCATTGGAAGTCTATTGAATCCGGGGCCGTCGCCTGATAGGCCTGTGCCTTGCTTTACAGATCCTGCGCTACGGTGCTGGCCATCACAGCCACCCAAACGCACTCTGACCCCAATGGCACTTGACCCCAATGGCACTTACTTAACGCCACTACAGTGATTTGCGGAGCCCCGGTGTGTTCGATCCGCGGGCGTCTGCGGCAGGGATGCCGCAGTCGAGCCTCCAGGGAGGGATTCACGGCGTACCGCGGATCGAACACACTGGGGTACAATCGCTTAAGTAAGTGCCATTCCACAGATCCTGCGCTACGGTGCTGGCCATCACAGCCACCCAAACGCACTCTGACCCCAATGGCACTTACTTAACGCCACTACAGTGATTTGCGGAGCCCCGGTGTGTTCGATCCGCGGGCGTCTGCGGCAGGGATGCCGCAGTCGAGCCTCCAGGGAGGGATTCACGGCGTACCGCGGATCGAACACACTGGGGTACAATCGCTTAAGTAAGTGCCATTCCACAGATCCTGCGCTACGGTGCTGGCCATCACAGCCACCCAACCACTCTGACCCCAATGGCACTTACTTAACGCCACTACAGTGATTTGCGGAGCCCCGGTGTGTTCGATCCGCGGGCGTCTGCGGCAAGGATGCCGCAGTCGAGCCTCCAGGGAGGGATTCACGGCGTACCGCGGATCGAACACACTGGGGTACAATCGCTTAAGTAAGTGCCATTCCACTCTGACCCCGTTTATCTTCAGGACATTTGACCATGCGCGCCCTCTCCCTGCTGCTCGTTATCCTGTCGCTGCTAGCCTGCGGTGACAAGACCCCGGTGGCGAGCAAACCGGCCAACACCCCGACTGAACTCAAAGCTTTGAATGCCAGCTTCACCCAGAGGTGTCGAGAAAGTCACCGACGGTGTCTATGTGGCGATAGGCTTTGGACTCGCTAATTCGATAATGATTGAGGGGGATGAGGGGCTTATTATCGTCGATACCATGGAATCGGTGCAGCAGGGCGAAGCGGTGCTGGCGGCGTTTCGTGAGATCAGCAACAAACCGGTTGTGGCTATTATCTACACCCATAACCACACCGACCATGTATTCGGATCAGTCGCCTTCGGCCGTCCGGGTGAGGTAGCAATTTATGCCCATGACACCACCCAGTATTATATCGATCGCGTGATCAATGTGGTTCGTCCCGTCATCAACCTGCGCTCAATGCGGATGTTCGGCAATTACTTACCGGAAGACGAGGTGGTAAATGACGGCATCGGGGCATTTCTGGGTATCAACAGTGACAGCCGCTTGTTTGCCATGCCGCCTACCCATACTTTCAGCGACCAACTTACACTGAAGATTGCCGGCGTCGATATCGAACTGGTGCATGCCCCTGGAGAAACCAACGACCAGATTTTCGTGTGGCTGCCACAACAACGGGTGCTGTTACCCGGCGACAATATCTACAAGGCTTTTCCTAATCTGTATACCATTCGCGGCACGCCCTACCGGGACGTAAGCCAATGGGTCGACAGCCTCGACAAAATGCGCCAGCGTCAGCCGCAATACCTGGTGCCCAGCCACACCCGGCCCATAGTCGGCGCAGAGCAAGTCGACGCCACCCTTCAGGTCTATCGCGATGCGATTCAGTTTGTACATGACCAGACGGTTCGATATATGAACAAAGGCCTGACCCCGGACCAGATCGTCGAGCGAGTCAGGCTCCCTGAACACCTCGCCTCGCATCCCTACCTGCAGGAATTCTACGGTAAGGTTGACTGGTCGGTGCGTTCAATATTTGGTGGTTATATGGGCTGGTTCGATGGTAATTCCAGCACCTTACTGCCACTGGGTGAACACCAGCAGGCGACGCGCATGGCGCAGTTGGCCGGCGGCAAAGAACAGCTCCTGTCCCAGGCCCGCGCGGCACTCGCCGATCAGGACTACCAATGGGTGCTGAGCCTGACCGACCATCTAATGGTACTGGAGGAGCTAGCAGCGACACCGCTCAGGGCTCGGGCGCTGAGAGCCCTGGGGGAACAACAGAGCAATCCCAACGCTCGCCATTACTACTTCACCCAGGCGCGGGAACTGGCCGACCAACTGACCATCAACGATTCGCCCCGGGTTGATCCCGAATTTCTCGCAACGCTCCCCATCGCCAATTTTATTTATGCCATGCCACCCTTGCTCAAGGCAGAAGAGACACTGGATGTTGACGCTGTAATGGGCTTTCACTTTAGAGACAGCGACCGCCATTTCAGGGTTCATATCCGTCGCGGGGTGGCCGAAGTCAGCGAAGGGCAATCGCCACCAGCGAACTCAGTCATTGTCACCGATGAGCAAACCTGGAAGGAGGTCGCCGCCGGACTGCGCTCGCCCGCAACAGCAGTCGTTAGTGGGGACCTCAGCATTGAAGGCGGAAAGATTGCCCTGCTCCGGTTTCTTGGCTATTTCGAGAAATCGGTGCGTAATTAGGCCAGCCACGGTCGCGATGTAGCAGCGCCCTGAGCCTGAGCGGAGTGTTTTGGAGTTTAGCTCCAAGCAGTGCTTGTCACTGCCTTGCCTGTCACTTATGCTGGTCGCGCGAGACGGGGGCTGTCCTTGTTCCCATACCGGATGCTGCATTCACAGCCCTGCCACAAAAATCTGATTCGAGGCGCACAGCGTATGTCAACTATCGACGGCAAACTCACCCTGGTGACAGGTTCCACCAAGGGCATAGGGAAAGCCATCGCTGAAGCGTTTGTCGAGAGCGGCGCAAGGGTAGTAGTGCACGGGCGAAATGGCAGCGAAGCCGAGCAAATTCAACACTCAATCGGCGCTGCTTCAAGCGTCCATGGCGACCTGGGTACGGCGGCGGGTTGCGAAGCGGTTATCGAACAACTGCAGCAACTCGACGGGGTTGAAATTTTGATTAACAACGCTGGCATTTTTGGAGTGCAAGACTTTTTTGACATTGATGACGACGAGTGGCTGCGATACTTTCAAGTCAACATTATGAGCGCTGTCAGGCTGTGCCGCGCATTGATGCCGGCAATGCTGAAGAACAACTGGGGCAGAGTCATCAATGTAGCCAGTGAGTCGGCAATTAAACCGCTGCCACAGATGATCCACTACTCCATGACGAAAACCTCGGTGGTGTCGCTGGCACGGGGCATGGCCGAATTGACCAAAGGTTCGCAGGTCACCGTTAACTCTGTTCTGCCGGGGCCAACCTGGACGGCGGGGGTAGAAAGTTATTTCGAAGGCCTGGCCGCGGACGAAGGCAAGCCGGCGCAGGACTTGATCGAGAATTATTTTGCTGAACACGAGCCCACCTCCTTGATACAGCGCTTTGTCGATGTCGCGGAGGTAGCACAGGCGGTGTTATATGTGGCGAGCAATGGCGCGGTTAACGGCAGTGCCCAGCGTGTTGAAGGCGGTATTATTCGGTCTATATAGGCCGCTGGGCGAGCAACATAGAAGGGCAAGTGAGCCCGTGACCACCGGCGTTAAACAAGGCGGACTGGTTGCAACGTTCTCACTACCTACCAAAACAAGCATTACATTCGGGGGTTCAGATGATTTCAGACGCGATGCAACAAAGTCTTTTCCAACAGCTTAACGACGAGTTCTCCTCAGCCTATCTATACCTGGCCATGTCGGCTTATTGCAACCATATTGACTTCAACGGCGCAGCCAACTGGCTGAAGCAACAGTATGAAGAAGAGCAACTGCATGCCACCAAGATCTACAACTACCTGATTGAGCAAGGCGCCAATGTGGCGCTGCGGCAGATTCCCCAACCAGCCAACGAATTCGGCACCATTCTGGAGGTTTTCAAGGCCTCACTGAAGCACGAGCAAACCATGACGACCAGACTCAACAATATCAGTGACCAGGCATTGAAAGAGAAGGATCACGCCACCTATAACCTGTTGCAATGGTTTGTGAATGAACAGGTGGAAGAAGAAGCCACAGTGAGCGAGATTATTTCAAAACTGAAATTGGTTAAGAATGATGGCTACGGCCTGCTGATGATTGATAACGAACTGGGCTCGCGCACCCCGCCCCAGGCTATTGCCTGACAGGCTCCATTGCCGCACCAGCGCACAGGGTTGCTGTGCGCAACATATTGATCGTGACCATGGTGCCGGGGTCAATGTCAGGCGCAACTATCCAATGCTTTGCCGCCTGCCAGGAAAGCCTCGATATTAGCAGCTGCACGCAGCGCCATTTCAATACGACACTCTCCGGTGGCGCTGCCGATATGCGGCAGCAAAGCCACGTTGTTCAAGCCCAGCAAGGCCGGCGTCACCCTGGGCTCAAACTCGAAAACATCCAGGCCTGCCGCGGCCAACTGGCCGTTTGATAACGCCACAGCCAGCGCGTTTTCATCTACCAGGGCACCGCGCCCGGTATTAACCAGGACCGCACCGGGCTTCATCTGCTGCAACGTTTCGGCGTTGATCAAATGGCGAGTGGCGGGTTTCAGGGGGCAATGCAGTGATACGATATCGGATTCTGCCAGCAGCGCCGCAACACTCTCCCGATATTCGGCGCCAATAACTTGTTCACTATCTGTTTTGCGATTGGGACCATGATAGAGAATACTCATGTCGAACCCTGCGGCCCGGCGAGCAAGCGCCTGGCCAATGGCACCAAAGCCGATAATACCGAGAGTTTTACCGTGTACACGCTGCCCCAACAGCGATTGGGCAAGCGCCCAGTTGTCGTCGCGAAGCAGACGCTCAGCCGCGCTGGTGCGACGGCATGCGGCCAGCAACAGCGCCATCGCAAGGTCGGCGGTATCTTCGGCCACCCCTGGCGTATTGCTTACAGTGATCCCACGGGCCCGTGCAGCATCGAGGTCGATGTGGTCGATACCGACCCCGACATTGGCGATGAGGCCCACGCTTGACGGCAAGCCGGCGATGGTCGCTGCATCGACCGCATCGACCGAAGTAGAGACATAAATACGAGCATCCTTGAACACGCCTGCTGACGGCGACCCTGACTCTGCCACCCTGACTTCACCGTATTGGCCAAGCAGCTCGACGAAGGCGCCGGGTAGCTCCCGGGCCAGTACGATGACAGTTTTGGACATCGCTACACTACCCCATTCCCGGGCTTCGAGTGCCGGTATTTATTCAATCAGACTGACTGCCATTTGTGCCAGAGGCTCGGTCATCTTGCCCACCTCGACGGCAGTTGTGCTCGAGGCATTGCCATCCAGGGCGCGCTTGACAATTCCCTGGCAAATGGAGGCCAGCCGGAAAAAGCTGAACGCCAGGTAGAAGTTCCAATTGTCGATCTTGTCGATGCCCCGCAACGCGCAATACTGGCTGACGATCTCTTCCTCGCTGGGAATTCCCAGGGCTGCGCGGTCGAGGTCACCCAGCCCCCTGACATCACTGTGTGGCGGCAGCCGCAACCGCATACAGCAATAGGCCAGGTCGGCAAACGGATGACCCAGGGTCGACAATTCCCAGTCGAGCACTGCCTGGATACTACTCTGTTGCGGGTGATACATCACATTCGCCAGACAGTAGTCACCGTGAATCAGGCTCACCTGCCCGTCATCTGCTGGGATATTAGCCGGTAGCCATGCCATCAGTTTTTCCATCGCCGGGATGTCGCTGGTTTGGGATGCGCGATATTGTTTTGCCCAGCGCCCGATCTGGCGTTCATAATAATTGCCCGGCTTGCCGTAATCACCCAACCCAACCGCATTGACGTCAACATCGTGCATGGCCGCCAGCACTTTTATCAGGTCCTGGTAACAGGCCGCTCTCTGAGTGTTGTCGAGTTCCGGCAGTGCCGAGTCCCAAAAAACTCGACCCTCGACAAAATCCATGACATAAAACATGCTGCCGATAACGCTGTCGTCAACACACAGGTGCAAGGCGTTAGCAACCGGTACGTCAGTCGCTGCCAGGGCTTTAAGAACGGTGAACTCGCGGTCTACTGCGTGGGCGGATGCCAGCAACTCGCCCGGGGGTTTGCGCCGCAACACATACTTGCCACTCTCGGCGATCAACAGGAAGGTGGGATTCGATTGTCCACCGGCAAATTTCTCGGCGCTACGAAGGGCTCTGAAACCTTCTATTTGGCCCTCCAGGTAGTTGCCAAGGGCATTGACGTCGATATAGTCTACGCTGCTGGTCATATTACTCCCGCTGTATTTGCTGCCTCGTTAGATTTCAGGACAGCCATCTGCCCTGTGTTGTGTCTTTATCGCGCCCACCTTTCCACCTTCAAGGTCTGTGCGCTATCGACACCACTGGCAGTCGCCAAGAGTAACTGGAATTATCCGCCATGCAAAGTTAGATTGGCTCCGTTGCCGAGCTGGCTTTGCACGGCGATCCGGCGGTCCGGCGGTCCGGCGGGGCCGGGACCCGGGGTTTGCATCCACTCAGTGCCCGTATCCGTAAAACCGTCTCTGACACGAATGGCACTTACTTAAGCGGATGTACCCCAGTGTGTTCGATCCGCGGTACGCCGTGAATCCCTCCCTGGAGGCTCGACTGCGGCATCCCTGCCGCAGACGCCCGCGGATCGAACACAGCGGGGCTCCGCAAATCACTATAGTGGCGTTAAGGCAACTCTCGATTAATTCGGTGACACTTCAGGCTTGGCGTCCGGTTTGGCCACAAGGCGCAGTCGTGCAGGAAGGCTGGTTGCCTTTCAAACGGCTGTAACGCAGTAGACAAACGCGACGCCAAGCCCCGCAGGGCGGGCCCTCTGGCGCACATTGGACAAGGGGGCGGCCATCTGTTTGCACCACTCTGTCAAGGACAACCAGCCTTGACCTTCGCGGCGCGCCTTGCCAATGTACGCCAGAGGCTCCGCTGAAGCATTACCGAATTGATCAGAGGTGCCTTAAGTAAGTGCCATTGGTCTCTGACACCACAACCAGGCGCACCACGATATGACCTACAAGCTCGACGCATCCATTGCCCTGCAAGACGTTGCCGAGGATTTATACCGGCTGCCCAACGATCCTGCATTCTGGAACTTCAATTCCTCCTTTGGCGGCTGGTTAGCCGCAGCCGCGCTCAACGCCGTGTGCCGCCACATTGATTTCAGGGGCGACATCCTGACCCAACAAATGCAATTTATTGCCGCGCCAAAAGCAGAGCAGCTTTACCTGAGAATTCACCGCCATCAGCAAGGGCGCCAGATCGACTTCTACCAGGTCACCTTCCTCAGTGCGCCCACCAACGGCAGAACACTGGCGATGGCGGAAATCGTTGCCGGCGAGCGTGGCGCTTCCGACCTCGAGTTTTCAACGCCCATGCCGTCCATTAAGCCGATCGAGCACAGCGTGAAACTTGAGGCCTCAGACATGACACCACGCTGGTTCGCCCACTACGAGCAATATCTGGCCCATGGCCGCCCCTTCAGTAAAAACCCAACGCCAATGACACTCGCCTATGCACGTGAAGCCGACCTGCGGCCTCTCGATTCACTGGCGATTGCCGCGTTGGTTGACACCCCGATGCCACGCACCTTTTTTGTGAGTGAACAACTGCGCTTCGGTTCCACGCTTTCGCTGTCGACGCATATTTATGCCTCCGCCACTGAGATCGCCGCAGTGGCTAGCGATTTTGTTGTTATCGCCACCGACAGCGCCACCATTCGCCATTCGCTACTCAACCAGGAAGTGCGGCTTTTCAGGCGCGATGGACTGCTGCTTGCCAGCAGTTACCAAACTGCTGTGTTTGGATAATCCAGATCTATTCTGCTGACTCGTCCGCTGCTGCCGCTGTTGCAGTGGCAGCTCCGCGTTTGGTATTTTCGTCGATCTGCCTCAGCAGCTGGTTCATTTCCATAAATTCGTCGGTGTAGTTGGTGTGCTCCTGATACTCCAGCATGTATTGCTTCGCATCACTGGCGTATTGTCCTATCAGTGGCAGGTTCACCATCATCGTCAGAACCCATGCGGCCAGTCCGAGAACCACCGACATGCCGAGAGTGAGCCCCAGTCCCTTGGCCACGCCGGCCTTGAAATTGGTCAGCATAATCCGCTTACCCGATTGCAGGTATTCCATATATTCAATCAGGCCGGAGGCTTCAAATGCCTTGAGTATTTCCTTATCGGGGTATGACTTCGGTCGGGATGGCATGGCTTACCTCAACTGATGCTGTAATGGATTTTCTGCCCTGCTTAGCGGCGCCGAACAGTCGACGACTGCCGGGGGGCATTGAAGCTGTGTATTATGCCTTACTGTATGCTCATCACATCATCAACAATCTACAACCGACAAGCCAGGCTAGAAAATAATTATCGGCTATGGGCCAGGAATGAGTCTACTGAACAGCTGGAAAAGCGACCCGAACCCCGCGCCAGAAACAGTTGATACAAGTCAAATGTTCATACATTTTTGCAGGAGAGGGGCACAGCATAAAATATTTTTCCGTCGCGCTACTACCTGGGATATGCTGGCAGTTGTTGCCAATATCGCCGAGAGACCTACCCATGAAACCCATCACCCAAGTAGCCTACCGTTTACTCAGTGCTGCGGCACTGGTCACCCTGTTGCACCCCCATGCCAATGCTGCGCAGAGTGCAGAAGAACTGGCAAAACTCGCGCAGAATCCCGTTGGCAACCTGATCAGTATACCGATCCAGAACAACACCAACCTCAACTTCGGGCCGGAGGAAGGCACCCAGAACATCACCAATATCCAGCCGGTGATTCCAATTTCGGTGAATGCCGACTGGAACATCATCACCCGCACGATCTTACCGGTTGTCTCCAATCCTTCACTCGCCTCGGGCGACGACCGCACCAATGGCATCGGCGACCTCCAGTTCACCGCCTTCCTGTCGCCGGCCGTACCCGGCAAGTTTATTTGGGGAGCCGGCGCGGCAGTCCAGGCACCTACCCACAGCAATGCGGAGCTGGGCAACGACAACTGGGGAGCGGGGCCGTCGTTTGTGGCACTACGGGTGGAAAAAGGCAACCCCTGGGTCTTTGGAGCACTGATCAGCAATGTCTGGTCGCTGTCTACCAGCAGTGACGATCCCGCGTACAACAATGGCTTGCTCCAGCCCTTCCTCAATTACAATTTTAAGAGCGGTTTATACCTTACCAGTTCACCGATCATGACAGTCAACTGGAAGGCCAAGGGCAGCGATATGTGGACCGTGCCGGTGGGCGGCGGGGTTGGCAAGATATTTCGTCTTGGCAAGCTACCCTTGAATGCTCAGGTGGGGGCATACTACAACGTGGTGCGCCCGGACAACGGCGCCAACTGGCAGATTCGCACCCAGATCCAGGCCATGTTTCCGAAATAACGAGTTGCGGCAGGCGCAGGTGAAAGTAGCCTGGAACTTGAGAACTGAAGCAGACGCTAGCCAGCCGCGACCCAAGCCCGAGTTTCGCTAGACCGAACTCAGGCTGTCAGTCACCAACCTGGCCGCTACGCAGAGGAACCAATCGGGCTGTATTGTTGCCCGTGATAACGCTTAAACAACGCGCTAATAGCCATTGCCCTTATCTTACAGGCGCTGGCTATCGTGTCGTCAACCGTCGGGCCTGTTACCCGGTGTTGCGCATGCCGGCAGCGATGCCGCCCACAGTTATCATCAAGGCGTGCTTGACTTGCTGGCCACCGCCGGCGCGATCACGGGTCAACAGCTCGGTCTGCAGAATATTCAGCGGGTCGGTGTAAACATTGCGCAGCTTCACTGCCTGCTTGGCCCAGGGCAGGTCCTCCATCAGGTGATCTTCGTTGGCGATATCCAGCACCGCGGCGATATCTTCACGCAGCTCATTACGCAATTGCTGGCCCAGTGGCCACAGGCCTGGCTCAACCAACTGTCGTTCGTAATGCTCGGCCAGATAGAGATCCGCCTTGCTGTAAACCATTTCGAGCATACCGATTCGAGTGGAGAAAAAAGGCCAGGCCTCGCACATGGTTTCGAGTTCCTGTTTGGCGCCGGCATCGATCGCCTTGCGCAGGGCCAGCCCGGCGCCAAGCCAGGCCGGCAACATCAGCCGGTTCTGCATCCACGCGAATTGCCAGGGGATCGCCCGCAGGCTCTCGATACCGCCCTTGGGGTTGCGCTTGGCCGGCCGTGAACCCAGCGGTAACTTGCCCAGCTCACTTTCCGGTGTCGCCTGGCGAAAATAGTCGATGAACTCCGGCGTCTCGCGCACAATCCGACGATACTCGGCGGCCGATTCCGCAGACAACTGCTCCATTCGCTCACGCCAGGCCGAGTCGGGCCGAGGCGGCGGACTAAGGTTGGCGTCAGTACCGCGCTGATGTACAACTTCAGGGTATTCAACGCCACACCGGGCAAGCCCAGCTTGACCCGGATCATTTCGCCCTGCTCAGTGACCCGCAGCCCACTCTGCAGTGAACCCGGCGGCTGTGACAACAGCGCCGCATGGGCCGGAGCCCACCGCGACCAATGGTGCCGCCACGACCATGGAATAGGGTCAGGTCAATACCCTGGGCGGCGCAGATATCGATGAGTTGCTCCTGGGCCTTATATTGGGCCCAGGAAGCGGCCATCACCCCGGCATCCTTGGATGAGTCGGAGTAACCAATCATGATCATCTGCCGGCCTTCCGCCAGCTGCCGATAAATCGGCATGCCCAACAGGCGCTGCACCGTGGTACCCGCATTGTTGAGGTCATCAAGGGTCTCAAACAACGGCGCCACCGGCATATTGAAGCGGCAGCCACACTCGCGCAGCAGCAGCTTTACCACCAGTACATCGGACGGTTGGCGCGCCATCGAGATCACATAGGCACCCAGTGCTTCACGGGGTTGCCGGGCTATCACCTCGCAGGTATCAAGCACTTCCTGCACCGCGGCCGACGGACTCCAGTAGCGCGGCAGCAGCGGACGCTTGCCCGCCAGCTCGGACAGCAAAAATGCCTGACGCTGCAGCTCGTCCCATTCGGCATAGTCGCCAAGCTCCAGGTAGCGGGTGAGCTCGGATAGTACCTCGGTATGACGCGCACTCTCCTGGCGAATATCCAGGCGCACCAGATGGCTACCGAAACATCGCACCCGCCGCAACATGTTCAGCAGATTACCATCGGCAATCAGGCCCATGCCCTGCGCGTGCAGGGATTGATAGCAGGCAAATACGGGATCCCAGATATCGTGCATCGACTCGATAATGTCGTCGTAGGTGTTCGGCCTGCCATTGAGCCGATCAACCAGAGTGACCAGGGTATGCTGTAGCCGCAGCTCCAGTTGGTGCAAAACCGCCCGGTAGGGCTCATTGGCACCATTCGCCAGGGCCATAAGTTCAGGCGTCGCTGACGTCATAGACAACTCTTCAAGCAGAGTCCGCACATCGTTAAGATACAAGTCTGCCGCTTTCCAACGCGCCAGCAGGAATACCTCGGCACTGACCTCGGCCGTGACATTGGGGTTACCGTCGCGGTCACCCCCCATCCACGACACAAAACGCACCGGGCTGGCAGTAATCGGTAGCTCACGCCCCAGATGGCGCCGTTGCGCGTCATCCAGCGTCCGTAACAACTCCGGCACCGCATGCCACAGCGAGTTTTCGATGACCGCAAAACCCCACTTCGCCTCGTCCACCGGCGACGGTCGCTCGTTACGGATTTCCGGAGTATGCCATATCTGTGAGATCAAACGACGCAGGCGCTGCTGCAGGCCCAGTCGCTCAGCAGCCGACAAATGCGAATGGTCCAGCTCCCGCAGGCACCGGCTTATCTGCAGCTGCTTGTAGATAATGGTGCGGCGGGCAACCTCGGTTGGGTGGGCGGTTAACACCAACTCAATTTTCAAGGCGGCAATTGCCGCCGCTATTTCCTCATCGTCCAGCTGTTGGGACTTGAGCCGCATATACCCCATGTCAACATCGAGACTTGGGTCACTGGCACTGTAGGTGGTCTCAAGTTGCTCGGCGGTATTGGCGAGATGCAAAAACTGGCTAAAAGCCCGCGCCACCGGCACCAGCTCGTCATCGGTGAGACCGTGAAGTACCTGGCTCAAGCGTTGCCGGTCAGCTTCGTTGCCATAGCGGGAGGACTTCGATAGCTGGCGAATCAACTCGACTTTTTCAAACAGCGGCTCGCCATGGGCCACCTTGATTCCGTCCCCCAGAAAGCGCCCGAGCAATTGCACTTTTTGCTTGAGGGCGGCGAAATTATCCATAGAGACTCCGAACTGCCGTTTTTGTGGGGGCGCAGATTATAGAGACCCCGCAAGGTTTTTGACAATGGGAATAGCGATTTTTATGGCACGACACCGCTCTGTGCGGCCTCAAGCCCCGCCCGGGATACAATCCTGACAGCAGGATACCATTTTGAAGAGCCAGTGACCGGCATTCAATGGCGAATTTCAGCAGTCTACCTGGCGCTGAGTATCCAGCAGCGGGCCTATCGTTCCCCGATCTGTCTACAGCGTAAACAGGCTGCGGCTTTTAGATATCAGGCAAACGCCTGCTTCAGCAACTCGAACGAGCGTTTGCGGTCTTCCAAGTAATACATATTCGTCACGGCCATCATCTCGTCGACACCGTACATCGCGGCCAATTCGCTAACCCGCTGGAATACCTGGTCCTGGGTTCCTACAGCACGACTGCTTTCCCTGCTGCCGATAAAGGCCTGCTCCTGTGGTCCCAGGGGATAAGCCAGGGCCTGCTGGGGAGACAGGAATTGACCGTTGGACTGCCCGCTAAAAAATCGAAACAGATTGAGGTCGAAGGTCAACTGGGAAGCCCGTGCCTGCTCTTCTGAATCGGCACAGAACACACTGATGGCGAGCATCGCATAGGGCTCATGGAGTTGACCGGCTGGCTCAAAACTCTGTTTGTAATGCGCAATCAAACCCGGGTCTGCCTGGGGGTTGATAAAGAGGCCCAGGGTATAGGGCAACCCGCGTTGGGCCGCGAGCACTGCACTGTCGGCGCTAGACCCCAGCATCCAGATGGGAAGCCTGGCCGGTGGACGAGGACTGACCAGCGGTGAGGTAATGTCGTTCCAAAGATACTCGGTTAACGCTGCGACCAATTTCGGGAAACGCTCAAACTTTGGTCGGCCGTCGGTGGCCATTGCCACCGCAGTCGACATGTCGGCGCCGGGTGCGCGCCCTACTCCCAGATCTATCCGATCGGGATATAGATTGGCCAGCAGCGAAAACACCTCGGCCACTTTATAGGGGCTGTAGTGAGGCAACATAACTCCACCGGAGCCGATTCGAATCCGCGAGGTGGCAGCGCCAATGGCAGCCAACAGCACTTCGGGAGCACTACCCGCAATTGCCGCGAAGGCATGGTGTTCCGACACCCAGAACCGCTCGTAGCCCAGCTGTTCGCACCACTGGGCCATTTGCAGGGTTTCCTGCAAGGCGACCGACGCTTGGTCCGGACTGCGGGCCAGTGATTGATCGAGCACTGAAAGTTTCAGGGTCATAGTTTTCTCCATGGGAGTCAGGAGAGCGGCAGACGACTCAGTATGCGCTGGCCGTGCCTGGTTTGCTATTCAATCCTTGGTATTAGCGCCGTGCATGCCGAGCGCGACAAACCACCGACAAGCTTGCTTGCATCAATCCCGGACAGGGAGAAAATTCCACTGGCATCTGATGCTTGGGATAACGCTTCCGCCGCGCTTCAATTAGCGCTCGCAAAACTGCCGAACGGCGCTCCCGGGCGTCCTTGCCCCCGCGCCATACCGTACTTCCTGTACATCGGCGCTCCCGGGCGTCCCTGCCCCCGCGCCATACCGTACTTCCTGTACATCGGCGCTCCCGGGCGTCCTTGCCCCCGCGCCATACCGTACTTCCTGTACATAAAAAAGCCGGGACTGTGCCCGGCCTTGTATAAAGCGTACCGCTGCGGCTTTTACCGCGCCTGGGCCTTGGCGTCTTCAATCATCTCCTCATTGGCGGCCACGGCCACTTCAACCCGGCGATTCCTGGCGCGGCCCTCAGCGGTTGAATTGTCGGCGATGGGCTTGGTTTCGCCGAAGGCCTCGACAGTAATACGACTGGCCCCAACTCCTTTCGCCCGCAAATAATCTGCCACCGACTGGGCTCGCTTTTGTGACAGCGTCATATTGTAGCCTGCATCCCCAGTGCTGTCGGTATGCCCCTCGACCAACAGGTCAGTATCGGGGAACTCGATAAATACATCAGCCACCTGGTCGAGATTAGCCTTGGCTTGTGCGGTTAAGCTGGAGCTATTGGTGGCGAAGTTCACCCCGCTATTTTCATCGAATATGATCTGGATACCCTCACCGACCCGCTTGACCTCGGCACCGGGAACCGCTTCCTGGATAGCGTCGGCCTGCTTGTCCATGTTGTTGCCGATGAGCCCGCCGGCAACCCCACCGATAGCTGCTCCGATCATGGTGGCTTTGGTATTGCCGCCAATCAACTGCCCCAGCAATGCGCCGGCTGCGGCGCCGCCACCGGCACCACGTTGGGTTTTATTGGTATTCTGCATGGCGGTACAACCGGCGGTTAAGGCCAGGGTGCCCGCCAGGGAAACTGCGACTAATGTTCGTGTTATGGTTTTCATAGGATTATCTGCGTTATAAAGTGAATAGTTGATGGCATTTGCCCATTACATCGTAATGTCATCGGAGACTTTGTTTAAGGTCATCAAGACATCAAAGGCATTACCCTGGTAGGAACTGGCGACCCGCATAACCATGGTGCTGGCATTCAGCTGATCTATATTGGCACGGTAACCGCGACCGGAGGCATCCAGTGGGTTGCCTTTCGCATCGGCATGTTTGAACTGGAACTGCGTGCTACCGTCGCCCGGCTCATAAAGCGACCAGTGTATGTATTGAGTCGACGGTGAACAGAGGGAAGAAGACACTTCGAGGGACACCTTACCTTTACCGTTATTGGGGATAAACACCCAGTCGCTACCCTTAAAGCAGCTGGAATCGGCGATCTCGAACAGGTTCGCCTTGTACAGCCCGGCATCACCAACAAAACGAATATCGGACACCTCCCAACTACCCTTGAACATTTTCTTACTGGGTTTGGCAGGACCATCGCTGCCACCACCAGAGCCCGCACAGCCGACGAGAAAAAGTGCTAATACCAGGTACGTTATTTTTTTCATATTTTATGCCCGCCCTATGGCGGTTCCCTCCACGTTGGAACAATGATCCGACAAAAGAATAAAACCACCCATGAGCAAAGTCCATAGCAACCTAAAAAAGAGCCGGCGACAAAACGCAATGGATCAATATGCTGGCCTGCTGGCTTTATTGCCGTTATGATCGAACGTAAGCTAATTATAATTTTTTCTGGCCACACAAAAACCGGATCCTCATACTGCACAGGAGGCCCACTGGCCTGGCACTATAAGCATACCTGCCTGAGCAGGTAAGCATGGGTCCGCTTGCTTTGAACCTTCGGATGAGCACCAACAAACCACAATAAGAGGATCTGCCACGATGAGTTCAATTGCTATCTTGCTACTTGGCCTGGCCGGACTGTGCTTTGGCTGGTTTATCTATTCGCGCTATGTCGCGGTGCATATTTATAAGCTGGACCCGGATTTTGTCACCCCGGCCCATGAGTTGAACGATGGGGTCGACTATATCCACCAACAAGTATGTACTGTGGGGACATCATTTCACTTCGGTGGCAGGCGCCGCCCCCATTGTGGGGCCGGCCATTGCGGTTTACTGGGGCTGGGTCCCGGCCATTCTCTGGGTCATCTTCGGCAGTGTGTTTTTTGCCGGCGTCCACGATATGGGCGCGCTGTGGGCCAGCAACCGCAACAAGGGCAAGTCAATAGGCGCGCTGTCGGAGAATGTCATCGGTCCCCGCACCCGCTCGCTGTATATGGTGGTGGTATTCCTGGTGCTGCTGATGGTGAACTCCGTATTCGGGGTCGTTATCGCCAACGCCTTCGTCAACACGCCAGGTTCGGTATTCCCGGCCTGGGCAGCGATTGCCGTGGCCCTGGTGATTGGGCAGCTGTTGCATCGCAATATGATGGGGCTCGGCATACTCACTGCTGTCGGCGTTGCTATTCTCTACGCGTCCATTTATGTCGGCAGTGAGATGCCTTTGAGTTTGCCTTCCGGATTGCCCGGCCTTGGCATTCCCGCCACCTGGATCATTATTCTGTTTGCCTACGCCGCGATCGCCTCGATGTTGCCGGTATGGGCCCTGTTGCAACCGCGGGACTTTATCAATGGCATGCAACTGGCGGTTGGCCTGTTGCTGCTGTACGGCGCGGTGTTAATAGCCGGACCGGAAATGACTGCACCTGCGTTCAATAACCAGACGGCGGAGGGAACACCGTCAATGGTGCCGCTGCTATTTGTCACCATCGCCTGTGGCGCGGTATCGGGTTTTCACGGTATTGTGGCGTCGGGCACGACTTCGAAGCAGCTGAACAAGGAGACCGACGCCCGCTTTGTCGGCTATCTCGCCGCCCTCGGTGAAGGTTCACTGGCGTTGATCACCCTGATTGCAGTGAGCGGCGTGGCTCTGGCCGCGACCCCTGAAGCCTGGCACGAAACCTATGCCCACTTTGGCGATGGTGCCGTGGCTGCATTTATTGAAGGTGGCGCCAATCTTATTGAGAGTGGCTGGGGCCTTTCAGCCGGTATTGCCTCCACGTTGCTGGCGACCATGGTAGTGCTGTTTGCCGGCACCACCATGGATTCAGGCGTGAGACTGCAACGTTATATCATCCAGGAATGGGGCGAAATCTATAACATCAAATGGATGACCAACGGTATTATCGCAACCGGTATTGCGGTGGGAGCCTGTCTTGCACTGGCATTTGGCGCTGGCGGCAAAGACGGTACCGGAGGCATGATTATCTGGCCTCTGTTTGGCTCTACCAACCAAATCCTGGCGGGCATGACGCTATTGGTTATCTCCGTGATATTGATCAAGAAAAAACGCCCCGCATCGGTAACCCTGATCCCGATGGTTTTTGTGTTGATCATGGCGGTGCTGGCAGCGGGCATTATCTTTCTCAAGTTCCTCAGCGAGGGCAAATACCTGCTCATGACCATCAATGCGGTGGTATTGGTAACCTCCGTCATGGTGATACTCGAAGCCATTGCTGTAATAAGGGAGGAACGCGCCAAACAGCGCGGCGAGCTAATAAAACCCGATAAACAGATTGGCCCCGGGTAACATTCAAACCAGAGCCCGGTATTAGCTGATCAAACCCCGGATGCAGGTCAACTGCTCCGGGGTTTTTTATTGCGCACCCCACACTTTGGATGCGATAGCCCGTCTACGAGCGCTGCGAGTCCACACTCCAGATACCGGCACCGAGGGTTGCGTCATTCGGGCTGGCCGCCAGTGCCCGTCTGTTTTATAGTTGGCGCGGGAAAAATGATCGGCGTCAAAATCGCCTGGCTGCAACCTTAAGCAGAGAATAGAGTTAGACGATGAATACACGTGAACAAGCGCGGCAACCAGGCAACATCCAAATCGCGCTTATAATCCTGGCTCTGGCTCCTGCCTTCGCCAGCGCATCTGAACCGGACGATGCTTTGACTGCTGGAGCGGAGCAGGCAGCCGATAGTCGCGCCATAAGCCCGCAAGAGCACAGTATCTCACCACACATTGAGCAAAAGCTTATCGACTCCATGGTATGGGTCGATGGCGGTAGTTTTATGATGGGCTCAGATCGCCCTGGCGCCTGGGAGCGTGAGCAACCGGTTCATAAAGTGACGCTTGATGGCTTCTACATTAGCAAGTACGAGGTCACCCAGGAAATCTTTGAAGACGTGATGGGATGGAACCTGAGTTATAACCCATGCGCCGAATGTCCCGTCAACAATGTCAGCTGGCTGCAAGCGACTATCTTTGTAAATCGTTTACGGCAGTTGACCGGCAGTGATTACCGACTACCCACTGAAGCGCAGTGGGCTTTTGCTGCGCGGGGCGGCAATCAGTCCAGGGATTATCGCTATGCCGGCTCAAACACTATTGATGAGGTTGCATGGTACGCCGGCAATGCGACAAATCGAAGTCACCCCGTGGGCCAGAAAAAGCCTAACGAGCTCGGTTTGTACGATATGACCGGCAACCTGTCGGAATTGTGCGAAGACACCATGGTCCTGAATGCTTACACCACTGCAGAGCGCATAAACCCCGAGGTAGGCAAAGGTCAAGAAGTTCAGGCAATGACCATGAAGGTCATACGAGGAAGCAGCTACGCATTCCCTGAAAACGAATCGCTGGTAACGATGCGAGACGGCATATCCAGCAATTTGCGCATGCCGGATATCGGGCTCCGTTTAGCAATGGGTAAAGAGTAGCGGCAACACACAAGCCCGACTCCGTGGTTTGCAAGTTGCTCGTCGGCATAAAACTCCGGCTTTGGCTCCAACATCACCGCCGCCCACACCAGGCTGCCACCGCCCACGCCGCCGACAATGCTAACGTGGGGGAAAAAGTGCTGGATAAAGTAACCACGCTTACCTATACAGGGCATCGACATGAGCTTGAATATGCTTTTCTTATGTTTTTTATGTCCTCGTTCTCGATTTTCCTGCCTTGCTCAACCACCGCATCGCGCCAGCCCTTTTCTGCCAGTCGCAGCGCCGACACCGCGCCGCCAACGCCACTGCCAGCAACAAGATAATCGTAACCGAAAGCCATAAGTGCTCCTGGGAAGCCTGCTTCGTAAGTAGCGAGGCATTTCAAAAAAATACACTCGAGTGTCTTTATTCAACAACGGCTTAAGGCTCCGCTAGGGTAGTAGCGCGTGATCAGAGAGGCCCTGGCTGACCACAATGCTTTGCGTTTTTACCGCACTGTCAGGCCAGCCCCCGGGCGCTCCACGAGCAACCCAGTCGAAATTTATGTTAACATCAGCCCATATAAATACCGTTACAAGCGAGCATATGATTAAACCTGCTGAAAACCGCAAACCTCCCGCCAAACGTAAGCGTGGTCGGCCGCCGAAGCCATCGTCTCCGGAAGAAAGCACCCGCGAAACCATTCTTAATGCCACGCGTTTTGTCTATGCAGACTACGGCTTTCGCAGTTTTTCGGTAGAGCTGTTGTTAAAGGAAGCGGGTATATCCAGGCCCACATTCTACCGCCACTTCAAAGACAAGTACGAAGCCATCGACATCGTGGTAGAGCGGGCCAATGTGCTGTTGTTTAACTCGGTCGAAGAGAACATGAACAGCGGCCAAACCTTGCAGGAAGTTGTCGACAAAGGCGTTGATGCGTACTTTAACTGGGGGCTTGAAATAGGCAAACTGGCAGGCCCGATCTACCGCGAAATCCACGACCCGGAATCCCCATCGTCAGTCCACCGCAACAGCAACGTCAAGAAGCTCGCGGCTGCTCTGCAAGCCATCGTCGAGCGAAACGGTCAACATTATGATGCCTCAGTTTATAGCGCGCTAATCCATGTCGTCGAGCATGTTGGGCATAGCGCATTCTGGCCTGAAACCGTTGGCAAGAAAGACATCCAAAGGCTGAAGGATACCGCTTTACTGATTCTGTACCGAACCCTGCAAATAGAATGACAGGCCCGCTGTTGCCTACCAGCCCGGCTCTTTACAAGCGAAGAGCCTGTGGCTGCGAGGCGACCCGCACGGCTTCAGGTAAGACGCGTTAGCCGCACAATCTCAGCGATTATTGACTTTGTCGCGTACCGCCAGAAAATCGGCTGCTTCGCAGGCAGGGTGAGGATAGCTGTAAAACCTCCGACCGGCCCGCAATCCCATCAGCTCCTTATCGATAGATGGCTGCTTAGGGTGCGCTGCATTAGCGTTATTTTCCTATCTCTTCTGGCTTCTGTTCAACCGGCTGGGGCTGGGGCTGGGGCTGGGGCTGGGGCGTTTCTACCGCCGCTGTAAACTTGTCGTCCAGCGCCTCTTTCCATTTCTTCTGGTTGACATGTTTTTTAACCACCTCAATCGCATCATCGATCATCCCTATCATTTCGGCATTGACCGGGTTTTGCTCCAACATGTCGCCCGCCTCGGCGTGGCTCAACTCGTTTCTCTCCAAAACACTGAGCAGCTTATCCGCGGTCGTCTCATTGAGCAGATTGACGATCGTGCTCACCACAATATCGGCGACCCCTCGCTCGAGACGCTTTTCTAAATGCTTGCCAACAAGCGGCAGTGCCCTCAGTCGTGCGATTTCTTCGTTGCGACTCATGGCGTCCGCCACACTGTCGACCAGGTGCTGGCTTACGATACCATCTTTGTTGCGCTCGATAGAATTGCCCATGTGGGCCATCGACAGCGACACCCAGTTGGCGAGCGTCTCCTTGCGTGCATAGACGACCTGCTCCAGGATATCGTCCACAATCTGCGAATCACCTTCGAGTTCGCCCTGCACGTCGCTCAGTGCTTTTACGATCACTCGATCAGTGATCTCTTCAAGGAACACTTCGTAGTAAAACATCACAAAACGATAAGGCGCCCACTGCCGAACGTCGATAATTCCGTATTTGTGTAGCCGGTAAATAATGGAAAACACCCGCAGAAAACGGAATATCCGGGTCGCACCCAGAGGAATGCAACCCACCAGGTCGTACCAATGAATAAACGGATAGAAATACCACCGCAGATAGGTTTTATGCTTTACAGCCACTACCCACCGCAGCATAAACTCGCTAAGAAATACCGCGACAAAACACAGGTCTATCAACACGAAATTGTTGTGGACCGGCGCGTAGGCATCAACCACCGCAGGTGCAAAGCTCTGCAGCCACATGCGCACCGCATCCGTGGAATACAAGGCATCGACGATTAACAGCAACAGGTTGGCGACCAGCAACAGCAACATAAACATGTCGACGAAAAACCAAAGTCCCTCGTTGCTTTCGCGCAGCCGTTTTAAATTGAAATTGATCATACCGGGCCCTTGCCCCCACTCTCACAGCACTGGTTTCAAATCAACTACTGAACCGTTGACCCGGGCGATCCGGGTACAGGTCTTACAGCGCTATATATAGGGCACCTCTGATCAATTCGGTAATGCTTCAGCGGAGCCTCTGGCGTACATTGGCAAGGCGCGCCGCGAAGGTCAAGGCTGGTTGTCCTTGACGAGTGGTGCAACGCAGTCCAATGTGCGCCAGAGGCCCGCCCTGCGGGGCTTTGCGTCGGGTTTGTCTACTGCGTTACAGCCGTTTGAAAGGCAGCCAGCCTTCCTGCACGACTGCGCCTTGTGGCCAAACCCGACGCAAAGCCTGAAGCGTCACCGAATTAATCAGAGTTGCCATAGCAATTACAGGAGGGCAAGGCTATCACGAAAGGAGGGGCAGATAATGGCCAGGGTATGGGCTTAATGCAGAAATTCGAACGCGGCCAACAATAGCCCGTGCACGATACAGATGCAGGTTTTAGGGTTGCCGGGGAGTAAGCACTGGTTTCGTCGGTGCTGGCTTTGCTTCGAGTGTCCAGTAAGCGTAATGCCCTGCGTCATCGCCACTGCTTTTAAAAAGATCTGCATAGAGCTCGCGCTGCAAGCCGCCCTCTTCGGCCAGCGCCCCCGCATCCACCCGCAACAGAAACGGATCTTGTTCATCTGCCACTTTGGGCCTATGCGGATCGTCGCCGTCGGCAACTTTACAGCACCAGAAATTGACCTTGCTGTACTCACCGCGAAAACTGAAGTGCAACGATCGTCGCTGTATATTCGATGATGGTAAAGCTCTGGCATGTTGGTCAGGCCCTGTTTACCGGGCTTTTGCAGCCTTGCTGCACTATCGACTATTTCTCCGTATCATGAGTGCTCAAAGCTGTTGCCATCATTATTCACCTGGGTGAAGAGGAACCGACATGAAACTAGGACTTTTGCTGGGCTACTCGGGCCGCGAAATACACATTCCCTACGACCTCATTAACCAGGCAGAGGCCGCCGATTTTGATTCAGTGTGGGTCGCTGAAGCCTATGGCAATGACACCATCACTGCCGCCAGCTATATATTGAGCCGCACCGAGAAAATCAAGGTGGGCACGGCCATCATGCAAGTACCCGCGCGCACCCCGGCCAACTGCGCGATGACCGCGATGTCGCTGTCACAGCTGTCGGGCGGGCGCTTTATCCTTGGTCTCGGGGCATCCGGCCCCCAGGTTGTCGAGGGTTGGCACGGCCAGCCCTACGCCAAACCTGTTACCCGCATTAAAGAATATATCGAGATCATTAAAAAAATTATGGCTCGCGAAGGCCCGGTGAGCTTCGATGGGCAGTGTTATCAGTTGCCCTACCAGGGGCCCGGCGCCACCGGCCTGGGCAAGCCGCTGAAGAGTATTCTCTCGGCAGATACCGGTATTCCCATCTATACCGCTTCCTTCACCCCCGCAGGATACCGCGCCAGCGGCGAAGTTGCAGACGGGGCGATACCCGCCTTTATCAGCCCGGAAAAGCTGGACACCATTACCCCCTCACTGGAGCAAGGTTTCGCCAGTGCAGGCAACGGTAAATCCTTCGACAATTTTGATATTGCGCCGTTTGTACTGGTGTCGATGGGTGACGATATCGCTCAATGCCGCGAGGGCTCCCGGCAAATGCTGGCGCTATATGTCGGCGGCATGGGCGCACGGAATAAAAACTTTTATAACGACTATGCGAAAAAACTTGGCTACGCTGAAGCCGCGGTAAAAATACAGGACCTGTACCTCAGCGGTAAAAAAGACGAAGCGGCCGCCGCTGTGCCCGAAGAGTTTATCGACGAAATATCCCTGGTGGGTACAGCGCAGCAAATCGCCGACCGGGCCCAGGTCTGGAAGCAATCCGGCAAGATAAAGACCATGATAATGGCCATCAGCCAGCCGGAGGTCATTCCGGTTCTAGCTGAGGCCTTTAACGGTTAGATTGGAGAGTCTGACGCACAAGCGCACATCAGGCGCTACCGTTCCCTGCCAGCCGGGTCACGATAACGATGTTGCTCAGCAGGGTTTTGTGAACCGGGCATTTGTCGGCTATCGCTACCAGGAGTTGGCGCTGCTCCGGGGTCAAATTGCCCTTGAGCACCAACTCTCGCTCCAGTAACTCTACCCTGGCATTCGGCTGGTCGCAGTGCTCGCAATCGGCCCCGTGCTGGCGCGAATGGCGCAAGCTGACAAGCACATCGTCGAGGGGAATTTTTTTGCGATTGGCATACATCCGCAGCGTCATGGACGTGCAGGCTCCCAGTGCCCCCAGCAAATGCTCGTAGGGGTCGGGACCCAGGTTATCGCCACCCATAGCTGCCGGCTCATCGGCGTACCACTGATGGTGGTCGGTCGTCAACAGGCGGGTAAAGCGCCGATTGTACTCGGCCACTTCAACTTCTCCCTTGGGTACTTCACTGATACCTTCACTGAGCACCTGCCGAACCGGCAAGTACTTTTCCGACCAGGCCGCAATGACCCGCGCGGCATAAGCGGCGTCAGATTTGTCAGTCAGCAGATGGTCGGCGTTGTCGAGGCAAACAAAACTCTTGGGATGTTTGGCGCGGGTATAGATCGCTTCAGCCTGGGCAATAGATACCACTTCATCCACGGGCGAATGTAATATCAACAGGGGTTTGCGCAGTTGTTCGATGTCGTCGTTTTCTTTGGCGACATCGTCTAAAAATTGTCGCTTGATGGTAAAACAGCGCCCTGCCAATTTGACGTCTACCTCGCCGCTGGCCTGGATCTCATCAACGTGGGAGGCAAACTGACGGGTGATATGCGCGGCATCTGCCGGCGCCCCGATGGTGACGACCGCCTGTACTTCGTCCATTTGATGCGCCGCCGACAGGATTGCGCGACCGCCCAGACTATGGCCGACCAGTAGTAGTGGCGCCTCGTAGTGATGACGCAAAAAATCTGCCGCCGCCACCAGGTCCTCGACATTGGAAGAGAAGTTGGCATTGGCAAAATCACCGTCGCTATTGCCCAGACCAGTAAAATCGAAACGCAATACCGCAAAGCCCAACTCAACCAACTGGCGTGAAATACGCGAAGCCGCAATAGCATCTTTACCGCAGGTGAAACAATGGGCGAATATGGCGTAACCGCGGGTATTGTACTGGGGGCTTTGCAGTAAGCCTGCCAGCTGCACCCCATTACTCTCAAATGTCACTTTACTGCGAATGCCTGCCATTCCTAACTCCTTATTATTGGTCTACCGTATTTAACCCCCGCGTATCTTAACTGATGCCGCGCCATTGCGGGAATGCGATTGCAAGGCCTGGCACTCTGCGCTGGCGGCGAAAAGTTATAGCCCCGCTCGTCATTTACTTAGTGCGGCGTTGCCCACTCATAGCTCGCGGCTCATCGGCGACGACGGGCGTCGATAACCAACAGTATGCCCCCTAAAATCAGCAAGCCCGCGATGATCAAGCGCCCGCTCAGTGGCTCCTGCACCAGCACCACGCCGCCCAGTGAGGCCAATACCGGCACCAGCAACTGCAGCACCGCCGCCAGCGTGGGACTGAGAGATGGTAACACCCGATACCAAATGGCGTAGCCGATGCCGGAAGTGATTGCCCCGGAGGCAAGAGCTAACAGCAAACTGCGCTGGGAAAGCTGAGGCTCAGAGAATAACCCTACCGCAAGCAGCAGTGCCACAACCATAGGCAAGGTGCGAGTAAAATTGAAGGCGGTGTCAGTGAGCGGCGAAACCGAGCCACGGCCGTTCAAGGTATAAAACCCCCAGGCGATACCGGAGAGTGTCATCAGAATAAAACCCATGGCATCGGGAGCATCCACCCCCGGCAGCATCAGGTAGACGAAACCACCGAATGCTATCGTCACGCCTACCCATTCACGCCAGCGCAGTCGATGACCCGAGACCAGGCTGGCCAGAATAATGGTCAGCTGCACCGCACCGAACAGGATCACCGCTCCGGTGCCGGTGGCGACGGAAACATAGGCATAGGAGAAGCAGGCAGCGTAGGTAAACAGCATCAGCGCCCCGCGCCAACTGCCTCGGCCACGGGGCCCGGCGGCGTCCTTGCTGCTCAGGCGCACCAGCAGGAGCAGCATCACGCTGCCGGCGGTCAAGCGCACGGCGGTAAAACTGGCCGGATCGGTAGTGCCATCCTCCAGCCCCATGCGCCCCAACACCGAGTTGAATGCAAACGCCAGTAGCGCCAGCGCGGTAAGCAACATAGTGTGTGGGGATTTAGCTGCGACAAGCATAGTCTGACCTCAATGGCACTTACTTAAGGAGAAAAGCATAGAATTTTCAGAGCGCCGCTCCGGGTGTCCACCGTCAGGACGCGCCGTAAACCCGTCCCTGGGGGCTCTGCGCCGACATCCCTGTCGGCGAAGGTCCTGCCGATGGACACCCGAATCGGCTTAAGTCAGTGCCATTCTAGTCTGACCCCCATGGCACTGACTTAACGCCACTACAGTGATTTGCGGAGCCCCGCTGTGTTCGATCCGCGGGCGTCTGCGGCAGGGATGCCGCAGTCGAGCCTCCAGGGAGGGATTCACGGCGTACCGCGGATCGAACACACTGGGGTACATCCGCTTAAGTAAGTGCCATTCTAGTCTGACCTTATTCTGTTACTGCTGAACCAGCTGCCCTGCCCGCAAGTAGCAATCCTGTAGCGCTCCATTGTCACGTACGATAGCTGCAAGCCAGCCGCGCTCCTGTGCCACTTTCCCGTAGCATCCCGCACCCCGATACCTTATAGTAATTGTGCAGAAAAATAGACCTAACACTTAATAAATACGGGGTTATCATGCAAAAAACACTACTTGCTACAGCCGTTAGCTTGGGCCTTGCCTCCTTCACTGCCGGAGCTTCGGACAACTCCCCCTATAACGGGATGTACTCCTTTGGCGACAGCCTGTTCGACAATGGGCAGTTCGGGGTGCGCTTTACCAACCGGGTGGGACCAGACTACCAAACCTCTGAATTTGGTCCGGTTTCACCCGACCTGGTGGCCAGCGGCCTGGGGCTGCCGGTACCCCCCGCCTCCCGCTTTGGCGGCACCAACTACGCGGCGGGCAATAACCGGTCTATCGACACCCTCGATTCGATAACCGCTGCCACCACCTATACCCAGGCCGACTCGATTGGTGAACCGCCGGACGATTACACCTTCAACTCCCTGTTTTACAATTTGCAATTGGCGGGACAAAACCTCGACACCAATGCGCTCTACCTGCTCGACGGCGGCGGCAACGATATTGCCGATGGACTGGTTTTAAATGACGAACAAGCCGCTGTGGTTGCCACCAATCTGGTGAATGCGGCGGCGGCACTGCAACAACGTGGTGCCAAATATGTGGTGATCGCCAACGTTCCGGACTTTGGCCTGGCACCGGCGGGTGTCAGCTTCGGCGACTTTGGCAGCATCCTGTCGGGCAGCATAAACCGCCAGCTCAACGAGCAACTCGGCGCCGCCAATGTGCTGATTTTCGACTCCTACACCACGTTTCAGGAAATCGCCGCCGATCCATCGGCCTACGGTTTTAACCTGAGCAGCGAGCAGTTCAGTCGCGCCTGCTTCGACAGTGACGACGAGAACTGCGCCGGCGGCAATGCCAGCGCCAAGATCGACGGCAGCAGCCCGGACCCGGACCAGTTTATGTTTAACGATCCGCTGCATCCGACGACCATCGGCCAGACCATTTTCGCTGACTATATGCTGTCGGTGCTCAAGGCGCCCGGCGAGGTTTCCCTGTTGCCCTACATGGGGGTCGACGATATGCAGGCCCAATGGCGCGCTGCCACCCCGGTCATGCGCTCCAATCGCTGGAACAATCATACCGACGTGGGTGACTTCACCATCTGGGGCGGCTACAACGTCAGCGACAATGAGCGCGACACCCAATATAGCGACACCGCCAATAACGATGACAATCAATACGGCATCGGCTTCAACTACCGCTTTAACGATCTGTGGTACCTCGGTGGCATGGTCAGCCGCGCCGACAACGAGCTGGACTTTGACACCAGTGCTTCCAACTACGATATGGAGAGCCTCGGCTTCTCGCTACTCAGCGGCTTCAGGGGTGACCATTGGTTTGCCGAGGGCATGCTCAGCTACGCCGATCTGGATTACGATGACCTGAATCGCAGTTTTAGCCTCGGCCCGGTTAAACAGCGCACCGAAACCGCCAGCACAGACGGTCAGAGCATGGGTGTCATGATGAACGCCGGCTACAATATTTTTGCCAGCGACCGCGCGTACCGTCTGGGCCCGCTAGTGGGCTACGAGTATGTGCGGGTTGAGGTTGACGGCTATCGTGAGGATGGCAGCGACGCAACCGCATTGAACGTTGACGATCAGGACGTCGGCTCCAGCGTATTCAGCTTGGGCGGCTTTGCCAGCCTCGACCTGGGCCTTTGCGACTGTGAGCTATATACCGACGTGGTCTATCGCAAGGACACCAGCACAGATCCCAATGATCCACGCATTGGGCTGGTCAGTGTCGAGGGCAATATGGCAACCCTGCCCGGCTACCAGGTTGAGGATGACGATAGCTGGCGCTGGAACCTCGGCCTGGCCGCCAACTTCACCCCGGCGGTACAGTTTAATATTAGCGCCGGCGGTGAAGACAGCGATGGCCAATCTGACTTCTGGTACGGTGCTGAATTGAGTTACAGCTTCTAGCCGCAGGTCTCTGCTTCCAAAGCCTGCGGAGCTCGCTACGCCGTATACCGTGGCGCAACGCTTCTCGTTTCAGCACGCCTTAAACCATGGCTTTTTCGTGTGTATCCAGGACACTATCCTTGGTAAACTGCGTCCCGAGGAAACCCTCATAAGCAGGTGCTGTGAACCGAGTATGTAGCGGACCCTGCTCCACCCACCCATTATGCAAGTTGGGCAGTTCGTACATTATGTGTGTCAGACGATTAAATTCCAATGGGGTAACAGGATGAGCAAGGCGCTGGTTATTGCCTCGGTCACATCAGTATTGCGCGGTCTACTGCGTCACAGTCTTGACGACGATGGCCTGCAACCCGTTCTGGGCAACCGGGTTGAGATTACCACTGTACCGCCGGATACTATCCCTCTCGGGCTTAACGAGGCCAAACCTCAACTCAACCTGTTCTTCTTCCAGCTGAGCCATAACGCAAATTGGCGCAACCCGGCCCCTGCTCGCAGAATCAGCGCCCAATCGATCGTCAGGCCATCACCTTTGGCACTCGACCTGCACTACCTGGTGACTGCCTATGGCACAGAAGCATTGCATACTGAAATCCTCCTCGATTTTGTATTGTGCGCCCTCGACCAGCAGGCAGTGCTCAACCAACAATCGATTCAAGCGGCGCAGGCCGGGAGTGCAACTGAAACAGCAATGGCTTCACCCGTCGACCGGCTGCTTGCTGAGGCCAGTTTCGCAGGTCAACTGCAACAGTTAAGGATCACGCCGGCAGTGTTCTCTACACAAGACATGTCCGCCCTATGGTCAGCCATGCAGGCCCGTTATCGGCCGAGCATGGTTTATACTGTCTCCGCGCTGCTCCAACAGACCCTGCCACCCATGATCGCCGATGCCAACTCAGCGGAATAATCTGCGATGTCACTGGTAATAAACCCCATTATCATGGTGCAAGGAGCTGATTCCCTACGAGATAATCCAGCATTGGCTTAAGGCCGTTCCTCCGGCGCTGCACCGGCTATAGCCATACAGAAACCGCAAAGATTCAACTGGTTGGAGAGATAAATGCATTGCCCCTCGAATGCCGCGACCAGGCATTATCATCCTTGTTCCGTGCCGTTTCTGCTCAGCGAATCCACACCAGTTTCACTGGGCAAGGTATTTACCTACTGCATTTTGCTCGTGCTTGCGGCATTCAGCACCGCGGCTTACTCCCAAATGGACCCCGCTCGCACCGCCGATGGCCTGGTCGCGTTTTACCCCTTCGATGAGGGCACAGGACAAACAGTCAATGATCGGTCCGGCTATGGCAGCCCCATGAATCTGACGCTTTTTGGTGCGGTAAGCTGGAATAACACCGGCACCGGGGTGATGCTGAACGGCGGCCGGGTGGGTACCGGTGGCGCTGCCACCAAGCTCATCAACGCCCTGCGCTACAGCAACAGCAGTAGCTTTGAAGCCTGGGTGAGGCCCTCCAATACCAACCAGGGGGGACCCAGCAGGCTGATAGCCATTGCAAAAGATCCCTATGAACGCAATTATCTGCTGGGGCAGGAAGGCAAGAATATTCAGGTGCGTCTGCGTCACACAGGCAAGAGTGAGGACAAACCCCACCTGATCACCACTAACCAGCCGCTGAATACGAAACCCACCCACATTGTGCATACCTACGATGGCAGCGTGGAGCGTCTCTATATCAATGGCGTTCTCCAGGCTAATACCGTTAGTCGCGGTGGCGCTTACAGCAATTGGTACAGCAATCATTTTTTCAGTATTGGCAACGAAGCCAGCAATGATCGCCCCTATGCCGGCACCATTGAAATGGTCGCGATCTATAATCGTGCTCTCATACCCTCTGAAGTCAGGCAGAACTTTAGCGCCGGGTCCAATTCGTCAGTCGTCAGTGATACCGCGCCGCCGTCCATGCCGGGAAGCTTGTATGCGCAAAGTAGCGGCTCTGCCACGGGAGTGGCACTGGACTGGACCGATGCCCAGGACGATGTCGGCGTATCCGGTTACTGGATTTATCGCGATGGCACCAGGATAGGGGATTCCAGCAAGACAAACTATGTCGACATCGCCCCCAGCCCGAATACCAGCTACAGATACTCGGTAAAAGCCTATGATGAGGCGGGCAATAGCTCCGACAGTGCAAGCATAACGTTCACGACACCAGCCAGCACGGTAACCCGCACAACCGCAGGTCTGGTTGCACTGTATCCTTTCAACGAGGGCAGCGGCAGCGTGGCTGCTGATCGGTCCGGCGCGGGCAGCCCGATGAACCTCAAACTCTATGGCGCAGTAAGCTGGAGCAAAACCGGTAACGGGGTCATTATGAACGGCGGCCGCGTTGCCACCAGCAGCAGCGCCAACAAAGTTATCAATGCCCTGCGCGCCAGTAACAGCAGTAGCTTCGAAGCCTGGGTACAGCCATCCAATATCAATCAACGAGGGCCAACTCGATTTATAGCGATTGCCAAAGACCCGTATCAAAGAAACTACCTGCTAGGACAGGAAGGGAAGAATATTCATGTACGGCTTCGACACACCGGCAAAAGTGCCGACAAACCGCACCTGATTACCGTGAATGGACCTTTGGGCACGCAGATGACCCACGTCGTCCATACCTATGACGGCAGTACCGAACGTTTGTATGTTGACGGGGTGCTGCAATCTACCCAGGTTGCGCGCAGTGGGGCCTACAGCAACTGGTACGCTGACCATCTGCTTAGCATTGGCAACGAGGCCACCAATGATCGACCATTCGCCGGGCATATCAAGCTGGTCGCCATTTACGACCGGGCCCTGAACGGTGCAGAAATCAGACAGAATTTTGCGGCTGGCCCGGCCAGTGATAATTCTAGCGGCGCCGACGTTGGGGGAAGCAGTGGCAACGGCTCCACGTCAGGGGAGGACCTTAGCCCGCAACCGGACCCGGGATCGGATCTGGTACTTATCAGAAACTCCGGCAGCTCCGCTGAGCTGACGTGGACGATACCCACAGAGCGAGAGTCGGGCGTGCCCCTGCCTCTTGCCGATATCAGCCATTATGAAATTGTTGCTGTACCCACGGGCGGAGCCAGTTCCCGGGTGTTTATTGTTAGCGACCCTCGTGTCACCAAATTCACCCTTCCGGACCTGCCAGCCGCCACTTACCAGCTGAGTATTTCCACATTCGATACCCTGGGCCTGAAGAGTAACCCCTCGAGTCCCTTAACCTTGCAGGTTCAATAGGCAGCTGGCAGGCGTTTCCGTGTAGCAATGGAGGGCCGTGGTACTTGGATGTGCCTCGGCCCAATCATTGTCACCTCAACACCTGGCTGGTAAACAAAGACTATTGCTTCGCCCTCTTTAAGCCGAACGCGGTGGCAATCATGCCATCGGGCGACGGAAAATTGCGCTGAAAAACACAGAAAGCCTACGAACTCAGCAAGCACTGCGCTTCATGAGACACACACCAACCAGTAAAGGCCGTTGGCCGGTATAACCACCTGGTCATTGAATTGCTCTGGCAGAGCGCCGCTTACGGCGTCGCGCAGTTCGCCGATGGCGAAGCGACCCCGGTTGCGTAAATCGGCCAGATTAAACTGTTCCGGGAAGACGTTGAAGTTGGCAACTACCAGTACTGATTGAGACGGTGCCGCCAGATCGTTGCGAATGAAAACAAATAAATGCGGGTTGCCGACATCGATAAGCTCACGGTTATTGAAATCCGCCAGCGCCGGCAGCGACTTGCGCACCGCGATCAGGTTTTTCAGGCCATCAAAAATGCGCTGTTCCACACTACCGCGCTGGTGGCGCAGTTCGGCGCGCTGCCAGTCGTACAAGGGGCGGTGCAGCCAACGGTTATCATGGGCCCTACCCGGATCGTTAGTGTAATCATAATTATTCAAGGTACCCAGCTCATCCCCATAGTAGAGCAAGGGAATACCGCCGAAGGACAGGATCAGGCTGTGGAGCAACAGTACTTCGTTGATACTGGCTTGTATCTGCAACTCGTCCTGCCGCTCCAGCGCTACTTCCAGCCCCACCAATGACGCAAGCGTACCCGATATACGGGCGTCACCCGTGCGCTCATTGCGCCCGAATGGCTGCCCCCTGGCCGGTGAGTCAGCCCAGGATCCGGTAAAATAATCGATGATAAAACGCCGGTGCGCCGCCGGGTCATAGCCCACCGCAGCGATATCGGTATCGTCGAAGCCCAGTCCGATGTCATCATGGCAGCGCACGTAGTTAAGCCAGGTGGCCCGATCCAGCTTGTCCGGCAAGCTGCTGATACCCTGATTCAGCAGGCGTGCATTGCGGGTGGCCACGGCATCCCACATCAGCGCCATAAAGGTGGCGTTATAGGCGATCTCGCATTCCTTGGCGATAATGGCGTCTTCACCGAAATACTTGATGATTTCCACCGGGGCCACAATCGCCTCGGCAATGAACAGCACTCCCGGGGCGGTCACCTGGCAGCAGTCCTTGAACAATTGCAGGATCAGGTGTGCCTCGCGCTCGTTCTGTGAGGTCGTACCAATCTTCTTCCACAGGAACGCCACCGCATCCAGCCGCAGGATATCGGCGCCCTGGTTGGCCCAGAACAAAATGATGTCGAGCATTTCGATAAACACCGCTGGATTGGTGTAGTTGAGATCCCACTGGTAGTGGTTGAAAACGGTCATCACCCACTTGCCCAGTGTCGGGTCGTAGGTGAAGCTGCCGGGCGCCGTTTCCGGGAATACTTCTGGCATGCTCTGTTCGAACAGGTCGGGTATATCGCGGTTGTCAAATATATAGTAGTAATCCTGGTACTGCTGCTCACCCTCACGGGCGCGCCTGGCCCACTCGTGCTCGTCCGAGGTGTGATTCACGACCACGTCCAGGGTCAGCAGCATATCCCGCCGACGCAGGTCGGCAGCTACCGCGCGCAGCTCTTCGAGTGTCCCTGCCCGCTCGTCTATATCGCGAAAATTATTCACCGCGTAACCACCATCGCTCGCGCCCCGGGGGCATTCGAGGATAGGCATAATGTGGATCAGGTTGACACCCAACTCCTGCAGGTATGGCAGTCGCTCGCCCAGTGCCGGCAAGTCGCCGGCGAAGCCATCAAGGTATAGCGCCATACCGACCCATTGCTGGCTGAGGAACCAGTGGTGGTCCTGCTCGCGGACAGTATCCAGTTGCTTGAGCTCAGTATTCCGCCGGGTGTACTGGGTCGCCATGACACTGACCAGGCGCAGCAACTGACTCTGGAAGTCCTCGCGCTCTCCATACAGGCGATGGAACAGGCTGTGTATGGCGTAAAAATTGGCTCCGAGCCGGGTATAGAAATGGCGCAGGTCGCGCTCACGGATCTCCGGTTTCAGCTGGTCGAGAATGCCGTTGAGCAGGTAGTGGGATTGTTGTTCGTACATACTTGGTTCCGTGGCCAGATCAGTCGGAAGACTGCCATTGTCGTGAGAATGTCAGATAAAAGTCCTCCTCTGCAATGGTGGCGCCACGACGACCAACCACTGCAGAGGCAAAATCCTGGGCGCGACGCAGTGTCACAGGCAGTGGCCAGCCCCGGCACAGACCCAGTAGCAGTATCGCGCTGAAGGCATCACCAGCACCCACTGTATCGACGACTTCGGTTTCCTGCCCCGGCGCAATGGCCAGGGTTTCACCACTGGCCTGCAACAGTTGTGCGCCCCCGGCGCCGCGGGTCACCAACAGTCCCTGCAGATCATAGTGCTCAAGCAAAGCCCGCCCGGGCTCCACGCCCGGCCCGGCGGTGCCGAGCAGGGCAAGCTCATCCTGGTTGAGCTTTATCCAGTCGGCGCCCATGAGTATTGCATCCAGCCTGTGGCGCTGCCACCAGGGTGGGCGCAAATTGACATCGACAAATACACTGCCATCGACAGCCTTGCGCACAGCGCGCAGGGCGTCGGCCGATATCTCAGAGCGCGCTGCCAGACTACCGTGATACAGCAGGCGACAGCTTTGCAACGGGATCGGCTCAATCGCATCATAAGCGCAATCTGTGACAATATCGTAGGAGGGCTCGCCAGCAACGACGCTGACGTCTACCCGCCCGGTGGGACGTCGGCTATCGCGTTGTATGTGGCGAGTATCCATACCCCAACCCACCATGGCCTCCAGCACCTCGTCCCCTTCGGTATCGTTGCCGATCCGGCTGATAAACCGGGGCGAGAGGCCGAAGGCCTGCAGGTGCCAGGCAACATTGAATGGCGCACCACCCAATACCCGTGAACCGTCGGCAAAGTGGTCGAACAAAACCTCCCCGAAAATATACAGTTGGCCTGAACTGCCTGCGATCACCCTGCTTGCTCCAGCCCCGCCCTCAAGCATCGGGAGCGCTGCAGCGGCCAAAAAAGTCATAGTAGTCCATCGCCTCGACAATGCCTCCGGCATGGGCTCTTCTGGCGAAATAGATCGCCTCGAGATCGGGCAGCGGCGATAGCTCCTCTTGATGACGATTTGCCACCACCACCGCCAGGGTGTTGCCGCGCATCATGTCCTCGTCTGCCCCCGAGCCTCCTGCCACCAGCATCTGCTCGAGCGGAATATCAAAACGCTGGGCGACATAACGCAGGGCCTGGCCCTTGGACGCACGCATCGGCAAAACATCCAGGAACTGGCCGAAGGAGACGACAACATTGGCGGTAATTTCCTGTTTCCGCAGCAGTGTGTTGATTTCGCTCTGGGAGGGCGCCACACCTTCATCGTAGTAGTAGGAAACCTTAAACGGCGTCTGCTGTTTCTGGGGCTGCATCACCAGACCCGGCAAACTCGACAGTGCCTGCCTGACTCGCCGCTGCGACCAGTCGTAGTCAATATGATCTACGCCACACATCGTCTTCCATAAGGGCCTGGCCGTACTGGATGCGGGTGCCGAGACTGGTGATAAAAATATCCGGGCTCGGTATGCCATGTTTCTTCAACAGGGCAAGTGCCGTGTCGATGCGACGCCCGGTCGCAATGGCAAAGGAAACCTTCTTGCGCTGGCTGCGCAGAATACCGATAAACTCCGCGAGGGCTTGTTTATCGCCGATCAGGGTCTGGTCGAGATCGGTGACTACCATGCGATCCCGGTAGCGAATCGTGCTCGGCGGTGGCACCTCGGCCAGCGGGGTATATTTACCATGCAGTTTGCGCACCTGCTGCAAATAGCTGTCGGCATGGGCCTGCCAGGAGTACAACTCCCGCACCCGGGACACGCCATTCGCGGCGGCCTGTTGCCAGACATCACGGTTTTGCAGCAATTTCAGCAGGGCATTGGCGATCTGCTCTTTATCCAGCGGGTCGACCAGTTCGCCACATTGACAGTTGCGGATGATATCCACCGGACCGCCGTTCTCGGTTGCAACCAGTGGCAGGCCGCTGGCGGCGGCCTCCAGCAGGGTCAGGCCAAAGGGCTCGGTCAGGGCCGGATTGATAAATACCCCGCCTCCTGTTGCCACCATACGGTAGATGTCCGGTACATCCGCCGGTTGGTGGTGCTTGGGCATGGCAACCCGGCCATAAAGATCGTAGGTATCGATAAGCAGCAGCAGGTCTGTCAGTACCGCCTGCGGCCCGTTTTCCAGATCACGGATATCGGAGCGATTTCCGGCAATAATAAACAGGTTGGCGGCTTCCTGCAGAGCGGGTGACTCACCGAATGTCTCGATCAGAGTAGCCAGGTTCTTGCGCTCATCTGCCCGGGACAAGGCCAGGATAAGGGGCTTTTCAGGCGCTTTCAGAAAGCGGTCGACTTCTTCCTTAAAGGCAAAACTCTGGCCTGGCTGGGCGGGCTTGAATTGATCGAGATTGGTTCCCGGGGGGATGACCACCATACGCCCGGGGTCGTAGTAGTTGTAGAGGCCGTACTGTTCCTCGATCTCATTGTGAGTGCTGGTGATGACCAGGTCAGCATTGGCGAGGACATCTTCCTCAGCATCGATACGACGCTCAATATTGTAAGTGGAGGAAATCTGGTCGCGGGACATGCCTCGCGCCAGCAATTGCTTGCGCTTGTCCCGGCCCAGCGAGTGGCCGGTGTGAACCAGGGGTACACCCAGAAAATTCGACAGACGCACGCCGACGTAACCGGCGTCAGCGTAATGGCTGTGAATCAGTGTCGGCAAACGATCGCGCCCCTGCAGCCACTGGGCCAGGTTATCGGTGAAGTTATCGAGGTGCTCCCAGAGGTGTTCCTTGGGAATATATTCGTCCGGCCCGCAGGGTATGCGAACAATACTCGCACCATCGCCCAGCGTCTCGATCATCCTGGAGTACCCCGGGTCAACCGTGTCATCCCTGATCAGCCGGGTTACGAGGTCTACCCGACCGACGTCAGGATGCTGCGCCAATGCACGAGCGAGATCTACCACGTACTTGGTCTGGCCACCGGTGTCCGCATCGCGTCCCAGCTCGAGATCTTCGGCGCGAATCAGGCCATGAACGCTCAACATGCAGATATACATGCCCTCGCTTTCGTTTTTGCTTCCCTGGATGACTGCCTCCTCGCCTGCGTTTTTATTCGTTGCTAGTCTAACATTTGCCAGCGCTCAAGACACGATATCACTGGCCCGCTCAGGGCCGAATTGTTGCCTTCGACCCATTTAGCATGGCCAACGGTCGCCGAACTTTTCATTCCCGTGTGTCGAGACAGCGGCCGCACAAAAAAAACGGCGACATTGTGGTGTCGCCGTCTTCTTATCTTACCCATCCCGCGGCTGTGTGGCAGCCCGGAGTGACCCTGGTTTAGTTCAGATCAAAACGATCGAGCGTCATCACCTTGCCCCATGCCGAGGCGAAGTCGTTGATAAACTGCTCTTCACCACCGGCGGAGGCATAGGCTTCTGCTACCGCCCGCAACTCGGAGTTTGATCCAAAGATAAGGTCTACAGGTGTAGCCGTCCATAATACCTTGTTGCTCGCTCGATCCCTTCCCTCGTAGGTATCGTCGGAAACTTTGCTCCATTTTGTGGACATGTCGAGCAGGTTCACAAAGAAGTCATTGCTCAAAGTACCAGGTTTGTCGGTGAACACGCCATGTTGCGTCTGCCCTGTATTGGCGTTGAGCACCCGCATACCACCGACCAGGGCCGTCATTTCCGGGACGGTCAGGGTTAACAGATCGGCTTTCTCCACCAACATTTCTGTCGGTGAGCCGTAGCTCTGGTCGCTGTAGTAATTGCGAAAACCATCAGCGGTCGGCTCCAACACGGCAAACGAGGCCACGTCGGTCAGCTCCTGCGTTGCGTCGCCACGCCCGGGGGTAAAGGGCACCTCAACGCTGTAACCTGCTGCCTTGGCCGCCTGTTCAACCGCGGCATCGCCACCCAGCACTATCACATCGGCCAGCGAGACCTGCACCCCGCCCGACAGGGATTTATTGAAGTCTTTCTGCACCTTGGTGAGAGTCTTCAACACCCGGTTCAACTCCTTGGGGTTGTTCGCAGCCCACTGGTTTTGGGGCGCAAGGGCAATCCGCGCCCCGTTGGCACCACCGCGCATGTCAGAGCCACGGTAGCTGGAGGCTGAAGCCCAGGCCGTCCTGACCAGTTCCGGGACGGTTAAACCGGAGTCCAGAATCTGCGCTTTCAGTTTGGCCACGTCGCCGGCGTCAATCAATTTGTAATCGACGGCCGGAATCGGATCTTGCCAGATAAAGACTTCCGCCGGCACTTCACTACCCAGGTAGCGCGAGCGCGGTCCCATGTCACGGTGGGTCAGTTTGAACCAGGCCTTGGCAAAAGCGAGATCAAATTCTTTCGGATTTTTCAGGAACTGCTCGGAGATCTTGCGAAAGCCTGGATCTTCCTTCAATGCCAGGTCAGTGGTAAACATGATCGGCGCATGCCGCTTTTTGGGATCGAAGGCATCCGGCACCATGTTTGCTGCGGCTTCATCGGTAGGAATCCACTGGGTTGCACCGGCGGGGGATTTAGTTTGCTTCCACTCGAACCGGAACAGGTTGTCGAGGTACTGCATAGACCATGCCGTGGGAGTCGCGGTCCATGCACCTTCCAGACCGCTGGTCATGGCGTCGGGGCCTTTGCCGGTACCACACTTGTTTTTCCAGCCGAAGCCCTGCTGCTCTATGGGGGCCGCGGCAGGTTCCGGGCCGATGCAGTCAGCTTTGGTGGCTCCGTGGGCCTTGCCCAGTGTATGTCCGCCGGCAATCAGCGCAACAATCTCTGCGTCGTTCATGGCCATGCGGCCAAACGATTCCCGAATATCCGCAGCGGCGGAAAGCGGGTCGTGATTGCCGTTGGGGCCCTCCGGATTCACATAGATCAGCCCCATCTGCACAGCTGCCAGAGGCTTTTCCATTTTTCCGTCTTTGTCGTAGCGCTTATTATTGGCGAGCATCTCGGTCTCGGCACCCCAGTAAACGGTGTCGCCCTCCCAGTCGTCGACTCGCCCGCCCGCAAACCCGAGGGTTTCAAAACCCATGGATTCCAGCGATACGTTACCCGCCAAAATCATCAGGTCGGACCAGGAGACGTCCTGGCCGTATTTTTGTTTGACCGGCCACAGCAAGCGACGCGCCTTGTCGAGGTTGGCGTTGTCGGGCCAGCTGTTCAGCGGCTCGAAGCGCTGTTGGCCACCGTCGGCACCGCCGCGACCATCATGCACGCGGTAGGTCCCCGCGCTGTGCCAGGCCATCCTGATCATCAGACCGCCGTAAGTACCCCAGTCCGCTGGCCACCAGTCCTGCGAATCTTTCAAGGTCGTCTCAATATCCAGTTTCAGTGCATTCAGATCGACACGATTGAAAGCTTCAGCGTAATTAAAATTTTCACCATAGGGGTTAGAGCGGGCGTCGTGGGCACGCAGTGGTCCCAGGTCAAGGGTCTCGGGCCACCAGTCCTGGGTGGATTTGACCATGCCATCCGCGGCCAGGGCGCTTGCCGGCATCATCGCCGCAATACACGCCGCAAGAGCGGTAGAAAACGCTGTTGATCGTTTGAACATTGCCACTTTCCTCCATTATTAAATGTTATAACCAAACTCAGGCCCAGTATAAGCAGCTCCTCTATGATCGGTCCATTGAAATAACTAGAAGCTGATGTTCTGTTTTTATGAAGATGGAGCTGAAGCCGCCAGGGCATTTTTACAGGTATCAATCAAGGCTTCAATACTGGACACCCGGGTATAGTTGGGCCGCATTATGCAGGCGATTCTGCGATGCGGGCTGGGTTCGTTCAAATGCACTGCTGCCAATTCCCGGTGTTGAGACGCGAGGGAAGTCAAGGCCATCTCCGGGATCAGGGTTGTCCCCAGCTTTCCCAATACCATTTGAATCAGGGTGTTGAGGCTGGTCGCGCCAAACCCCTGGTTAGCCGCCTGTCCGGACAATTTACATGCTTCCAGGATATGCCCCTTGAGGCAGTGCCCTTCCTTTAACAGCATTAAGTCGCAGTGGTTCAGCTCGTTGCTGGTAATTTCAGTGCGGCAGGTTTTTTCATCTTCTTTTAGTGCCACCCAGTAAAAGTCCTCCTGCCAGAACTCCATGCTAAGCAGTCCGTCACAGGGAAAGGGCAGCGCTAATATAGCTGCATCCACTTCACCCCGTCTGACCATGTCGACCAGCACCTGCGATTGCTCTTCAACAATGTTCAGCCGGCATTGGGGGTAGCGCTGGTTCAGAGCCGGTAATACCTTGGGCAGCAGGTAGGGACAGATCGTGGGGATCACGCCAACAGTCAGAGGAAAGCTCAACGGGGCTCTCTGACTGTCAGCCAAATGTTGCAGCTCGTCAACCTGCTGCAGAATGTTGCGTGCTTGCTCTAACACCTGTTTCCCCACAGGGGTGACCAACACCTTTTTATTATCGCGCTCAAAAATTTGCAGCCCGAGCTGCTTTTCCAGCTCATTGAGAGCGGTACTCAGCGCCGACTGGCTGATATTGCTCAATTCCGCTGCTCGCTTGAAATGCAGCGTTTTTTCTACCGCCAGCGCATAGCTGAGCTGCTTTATGGAAACCATTTGGGTTCGACTTACCCCCGACTTTGTTTATATTTTGCATTGCCACAGACGATATGCAGACGGCTGTATTTGGCTAATCCCGGACACAGTGTCACTGCAAAGCGCCCGGATCTCAGGACAAGCGATCGAGATCAAAGCGATCCGCATTCATCACTTTGCTCCACGCCGCCACAAAGTCACGCAAAAACGCCTTTTGCGATTTCTCCCAGGCATAAGCCTCGGCCACTGCGCGCAGGCGGGAATCGGAACCAAAGACCAGATCGACCCGTGTTGCCGTCCACTTCAGCTTGCCCGTGACACGGTCGCGCCCTTCGAAAACCCCTTCCGCTTTTGAGCTGGGTTTCCAGCTGGTACCCATATCGAGCAGGTTGACAAAGAAGTCGTTGCTCAAGGTCCCGGGGCGCTGGGTAAAAACGCCGTGTTTTGACTTGCCGACGTTGGCACCTAAAACCCGCATGCCGCCAATCAACACTGTCATCTCGGGCACGGTCAGCGTCAGCAACTGGGCCTTGTCAATCAGCAGCTCCTCGGCCGGCGTGGTGCAACGGGTGTCGAGATAATTGCGAAACCCGTCTGCGATAGGCTCCAGCGGCGCAAAGGCATGCACATCGGTTTGCTTCTGCGATGCGTCGGTGCGACCGGGAGCGAATGGAACGTCTATTTTATACCCTGCGTTTCTCCCCGCCTGCTCCACACCAACCCAACCACCAAGCACGATCAGGTCAGCCAGTGACACGCGCTTTTTACCAGACCGGGAGCTGTTGAAATTCTGCTGGATCTGTTTGAGAACCTTGAGCACTTTCGCCAACTGCCTGGGTTGGTTAACCGCCCAGCTTTTTTGCGGCGCAAGACGGATGCGCGCACCGTTCGCCCCGCCCCGCTTGTCAGAACCGCGGAAAGTCGAGGCTGAGGCCCAGGCCGTTGACACCAGTTCTGCAATCGACAGACCGGATTTCGACAACTTGCGCTTGAGGGCGGCGATATCCTTTTTGCCAATACGCTTGTAATCCAATTCAGGTAGCGGATCTTGCCAGATCAACTCCTCGGTCGGGACATCGGGACCGAGATAGCGCGCAACCGGCCCCATGTCACGATGGGTCAGCTTGAACCAGGCCCGCGCAAAGGCGTCCGCGAACTCTTCCGGGTTAGCATGGAAATGCTGCGAGATCTTGCGGTACTCAGGATCTTCCCGCATGGCCATATCGGCGGTCGACATAATCGGGGCATGGCGTTTTGACGGATCGTGGGCGTCGGGTACGGTATCCCCGGCCGCGGCATCTTTCGGGGTCCACTGCTGGGCGCCGGCCGGGCTTTTGGTCAATTCCCACTCGTAGCCGAACAGGGTATCGAAGTAGCTGTTGTCCCACTGGATTGGCGTCGGGGTCCAGGCGCCCTCCAGCCCGCTGGTAATGGTGTCGCCACCCGCGCCACTGCCGAGATTGTTGTGCCAGCCCAGGCCCTGCTCTTCAAGGGGGGCGGCCTCGGGCTCCGGCCCAACATGGGCGGGGTCTCCGGCACCGTGGGTTTTACCGAAGGTGTGGCCACCCGCGGTGAGAGCAACAGTCTCATAGTCATCCATCGCCATGCGGGCAAAAGTCTCACGGATATCGCGAGCGGAACCGAGTGGGTCCGGCTTGCCGTTGGGTCCCTCCGGATTCACATAGATCAAGCCCATCTGCACCGCGGCCAGGGGATGCTCCAGATCGCGGTCACCGCTGTAGCGTTGGTCACCCAGCCACTCTCGCTCGACGCCCCAGTTGACATCCTCCTCGGGCTCCCAGATGTCTTCCCGCCCGCCGCCAAAGCCAAAGGTTTTGAATCCCATCGACTCCAGGGCACAGTTACCGGCGAGGATCATAAGATCCGCCCAGGAGATTCTTTTTCCGTACTTCTGCTTGATCGGCCAGAGTAACCTGCGGGCTTTATCCAGGTTGCCGTTATCCGGCCAACTGTTGATCGGTGCGAAACGCTGCGCACCGGAACCTGCGCCACCGCGACCATCGCCGATGCGATAGGTGCCAGCGCTGTGCCAGGCCATGCGGATAAAAAGGGGGCCGTAGTGACCATAGTCGGCCGGCCACCAATCCTGTGAGTCCGTCATCAGGGCGACCAGGTCTTGCTTCACTGCTTTCAGCTTGATCTTGTTGAAGGCTTTCGCATAGTTGAAGCCCTCCCCCATCGGATTACACTCGAGGGAATTCTGGTGCAGGATTTTGAGATTCAACTGATTGGGCCACCAGTCCTGGTTCGAGGTGCTCCGGTCTCCCACCCGCGTCCGGGACCCGTGCATGAGCGGACACGTGCCCGCGGTCTCTGCGTCTTTTTTATTTGCACTCATATGACTCTCCCGTTTTAGCTGTGAAGCGAATCTCTACGCCGGAGCCTACCATAGTCATGCGCCAAAATACGGTTTAACGAGGTAGCGGGTTTCTCCTGCTGTGGCTATCGAGCATGTTGTGCTACCAGCGGACAAGGATTCCAGACCAACGGAGCGTGAGAACCTGAACCCATACTTGGGCGAAATCCCATCGCACCGGCAATTTGAGCTCCGGCAATGGGATTTGAAGCTAGTCGCTGCCGCCCTCCACCGGATGTCCATTGCCGCGCCAGTGCAACATGCCGCCAGCCAGGTTGGCAACCCGGGTAAACCCTGCTTTTTGTAACAGCACGGTAGCCTGCGCAGAGCGCGCGCCAGAGCGGCACACCGTGACAATCGGCTGGTCGGGATCGAGTTGGTCGAGCCGTGCTTCAAGCTCCCCAAGCGGGAGCAACTTCGCCCCGCGAATATGGCCCAGTGGGCCGGTGAACTCGGTGTCTTCACGCACATCAATCAGCTGCAAATGATCGACGACTTCTTCCAGGGCCTGGGGTGTAATTTCCCAGATACCGGCGAAGGTATACACCAGCGTTGCCCAGTCCTGCTGCTGGTCAGTCAGGGTACCGTCCTGCGGCTCACCGCAGCGCAGATTGGCTGGCACCGCTTCGTCTATCTGCTTGGGGTGTGGAAGCTTCAGGTTTTGCATATAACCGACGAAATCCGATTCGCTGATGTCTCCACCCAGGCGGGGGTTGAAGCGCCGCTCCTCTGCTACGGTGGTTACCGTCAGGCCGCGGTAGTCGTGACCGGGATACAACAGGCAGTCAGCCGGCAAGGTGAGCAGTTGGGTGTGCACCGACTGAAACATGGCATGGGCATCGCCCTGCTGAAAATCGGTGCGACCACTGCCTCGAATCAACAGGCAGTCCCCGGTGAACGCCTTACTCTCGTCATCCAGCACGTAGCTCAGGCAACCGCTGGTGTGCCCGGGAGTGGCTCGCACCTGCAGCTGGCGGCTGCCAAAGCTAACGCTATCACCGTGCTGTAGACAGACATCTGCTCCCTCGGCCTTTCCGGCTAGCGCCAGCGCGATCCTGCTGCCGCTGCGTTGCCGATGCAACCATGCCGCAGTGACATGGTCGGCATGAACGTGGGTTTCGAGGGTCATCACCAGGCGCAGGCCAAGTTCGCCAATCAGCGCTGCATCGCGGCGGGCCTGCTCAAATACCGGGTCTATCAGCAGTGCTTCGCCACTGCTTCCCAAAAGGTAGGTGTAAGTTGAAGAAGACGGATCAAAAAGCTGGCGAAATATCAGCATAAGAATATCTACCTATTTGCTTAGGTGAGGGAGCCAAGATAAGGCAATGCAAGGGCGACTGCCACCCCGAACATCGCCACCGCAAAAGCCTGTTGCAAGCGCGGACCGGCAATGTGGGGGGCCAGCCTGCGGCCTCCCAGCATGCCTGCCAACGCACCGACCACGAAGGGCAACGCCACCGACCAGGGAATCGTATGACCGTGCAACAGTGCGGCGGTCACGGTACCTGCACTGATCAGGGCGATGGCCATCAGCGACGTGGCAATTGCCGAGTGCATACTGAGGTCAGTCGTCGCACGCAGTGCCGGCACTATGACAAAGCCACCGCCTACACCCAGCAGCCCGGCAAGAAAACCGGCGCTGGCGCCAATACTGGCAACAACAGCGAAGGCAGCTGCAGTCCATTCGAATCGGCCGGTGGTGACATCCCGCTGGACCAGATGCTGGTTAACACTGGCGCGGACTATCTGTGCATCCTGCGGACTCGCCACCGACTGGCGCAGCATCCGCGTGGCGACAACGATAAGGACCGCGGCAAATGCCAGGGTCAACCACATCGCCGGCAAACCGTCCGCAACGCGCAAGCCAAGAGGAGCAAATAGCCACGATACCAGCGCCATCAGCATCGCTGCACGGTAGCGTATCATGCTCGCATCCCAGGCGACCAAAGTACCGAAGCCGGCGGCCATACACACCGCAATCAAGGCCACCGGTACCGCCTCGGGCAGGCTCCAGCCCAACCCCCACATCAACAGCGGCACGGCAAAAATAGAGCCCCCGGCACCGGTAAGACCGAGCACTAAACCTACAATGAGGCCAAGGATGGGAGCAGTGACAAATAGCATATGCCTGATTCCAGAAAACGGTACCGCTACAATGGGCAGTTGCCAATCCCATATAACAATCGCCATCTGCACTTTGCAATATCAGTGGCCAGGTAGCATCGTTGTTAGCCAATATATCTGCCCTTTCTATGACCTAACTCATGATTTTTTCACGCCGGTGCAGTGGCTTGCGGACTTATGCTTTGGGTATCAGCTTTCGCCTGCACCGTCACAAATATCGGACGCGCATTGCTGGAGAATTAATTTAGCTGACCGTTGCCTGGGCGTGACCGGGCCATGGCTTCGGGCAGGTGTATCACCAGCCAATCCCACACCGCGCGAATACGGGCATTGCGCCGCAGCGAGGAATGCATGGCCAGCCAGAAGTCAGGCGTCCGGGTAGAGAATTCAGGTAGTACCCTCACAGCATTGGCCAGCGGGTAGGCCAGGGGCATGGCTACCAGGGTCATCCCCGCACAGCCCAGCATCAGTCTGAAGTAGTGATTGCACTTGCAGGTCGAGGGCGGTAGCAGCACGGCTGAAGCTGCCTTCTTCCAGTACCGCATTGAGGACTTCGAGATCGTTCCAGTTGCACAGGTTTTTCATTGTTGGCATACGGCTCAGTCGGTGACAACGGCAACCTGGAATTGGTCTTTACTTTTGAAATCGCGGTCATAACTGTTGCGCGCGAACAATAATATGATAATCGCCACCGAGGTACCCACCAGGGTGGTAATGGTCAAGGTGACTGGCAGGCCGTAGTGTTGCGACAAAAATCCGGTCACGATACTGGTCACCATAATCGCCAGCGCCTGGAACAGCGGCAGAAAAGACTGGATGCTGGCGCGGTAATGGGCCGGCGATTGATCCAGACCCGCGGTAACCAGGGTGCCCCAGTTACCCACCCCAAAGAACATCCCGAGCCCACCCAAGCCCATAAATACATAGATAGGAATGGCATCAGCCGTCAGCGCGACCATCCCCGGGCCCATAAACAACAAGGCAATCGCAATAAACACGATACAGATTGTTACCCTCGCCCGCGGGTTGTTGCGCGCCACCCGGTCACTGAGCCAGCCGCCAAAAATGGCACCCAGTGCGGCGACCACACAGGGCCCCAGCATTAATAGTCCCGCATCGGACAAACTCACACCAAAGTGACGCACCAGTAGAGTTGGACCCCAGATATTGATACTCATGATCCAAAAGGTGATGGGTACTTGCGCCAGGTAGATCAACTTCAGGGTGCGATTACGGTAGATAAAGCGCAGGGTTTCCCCTACCCCGGGACGCACGGTGTTGTCGCTCCCGGGATCAACACCCGGGTCGGCTTTTTTGACTTTATAATCCGGCGCAAATAGCATCACGGCGGCAAGTATCAGTCCGGGAATAGCCAGCACCCCAAACACCACGCGCCAGCCATAGTGCTCGGCAATAAACCCTGCAGCAACCATACCCACGGCTATGCCGAGCGGCTGCGCGGTATTGAACAGACCCACCATGGTGCCGTGCAGGCGCTTTGGATACCACGCGGCAATCAGCGCATAGCCTGCGGGGTTATAGCCTGCTTCGCCAGCACCGACAAACACCCGCGCCAGCAGCAGTCCGGAATAACTGGTGACGATACCAGTGACGTAGGTAGCCAGGCTCCACACGGTGGTCATGATCGAAATCATATATTTGCGACTGAAGCGGTCGATGGCTATGCCGCTGGGAATCGCCAGCACTGCCAGACCAAAAAACAGGGCGCCAGACAGCAGGCCCAATTGCGAGTCACTGAGGCCAAATTCCTGCTGGATAGGAGTCAGCACCACGCTGATCGCAAACCGGTCGGCATAGTCGATCAGGTAGATTAACCAGATCACCGCAAACCAACGGTGGGGCTGGGTGCTGGTCACCTCAGGTCCGGCCATTTCGCCGCCCGCTATTGAGCCCGGGGGCCCGGAGGGCAATTCGCTCGCCGCGGTGACATTCGACATGGCCATCATTGCTTCCCTTCATTTTTATTTGACTCCACGGCCAGTATAACCAGCCTGCCTTGCTGGGCAATCTTCAAGCTTACACGAGGGTTATGCAATTTTGTATAGCTTGGCGAACGCCAGAAAAAGGGTGCCACTGAAGCCGGGTGGCAACCCGGCCAGCAAGCGATGTAAAACCGAAGAGGATGGCACAACGCAGCGACGAGCGCCGCTGCGCAAGAACTAGAACGAAGCCGCCAGGCGCATACCCTGGTCGATCGCGCGTTTGGCATCCAGTTCGGTTGCAAGGTCTGCGCCGCCAATCAGGTGATAGGGTTTGTCGAGGCCCTCGACGAGATCGCGATTGCAGTCCTGCCCGGCACAGATCACGATATTGTCGACCGCAAGTACTGTGTCCTGGTCGCCTACTCGCAGGTGCAGGCCGGCATCGTCAATTTTGAGGTACTCACATCCCGGCATCATGGTGACGCCCTTATTGAGCAGCCCGGTGCGGTGAATCCAACCGGTGGTTTTGCCGAGGCCGCCCCCCACCTTGGATTCCTTGCGCTGTAACAGAAACACTTCACGCTCCGACGGGTAGGGTTTGGCTTCCACACCCTCAATACCGCCCCGGGCCTCCAGCGTCATATCGATACCCCATTCGCGCATGAAGGCTGGTATATCCTGGCTGGTCGAAGGACCGGCGTGGGTCAGGTACTCCGAGACATCAAAGCCGATACCGCCGGCCCCGATAACCGCCACTTTTTTGCCCACCGGGCGCTTGTCTTTCAGTACCTCGATGTAGCTCATTACCTTTGGATGATCAATGCCATCAATCCTGGGTGTGCGCGGTTTGATGCCGGTGGCGAGAATCACCTCGTCGAAATCACTGGCATTGAGCTCGGCTGCAGTTACCACTGTGCCAAGTTTAACGTCGACCTTATGCAACTCCAGCTGACGCTGAAAATAGCGCAAGGTCTCGTTGAATTCTTCCTTGCCGGGAATCTGTTTGGCAATATTAAACTGCCCACCAATTTCAGCGGCGGCATCGTACAAAGTGACCTGATGACCGCATTGTGCGGCCGATACCGCGAAGGCCAGCCCCGCGGGCCCGGCACCGATGACCGCCAGCTTTTTCACATTGGTGGTTGGCACCAGATTCAACTCGGTCTCGTGACAGGCCCGGGGGTTGACCAGACAACTGGTCATCTTGCCGACAAAAACGTGATCCAGGCAGGCCTGGTTGCAGCCGATGCAGGTGTTGATCTCGTCGCTTTTCCCGGCGGCGGCCTTGTTGACAAACTCCGGGTCAGCCAGGAATGGCCGCGCCATGGACACCATATCGGCATCGCCGTTAGCCAGCACTTCCTCGGCCTTTTCCGGGGTATTAATGCGGTTGGACGTCACTACCGGAATCGAAAAATGGTCCTTGTACTTTTTGGTCACCCAGGTAAACGCGGCCCGGGGCACCTTGGTCGCAATGGTAGGGATGCGTGCTTCGTGCCAGCCGATGCCGGTATTGATAATCGTGGCGCCGGCTTTTTCTACTGCCTGGCCCAGCTGTACCACTTCTTCAAAACTGCTGCCACCCTCTACCAGGTCGAGCATCGACAGCCGGTAGATAATGATAAAGTTTTCACCGACGGCCTCGCGTACCCGCCGCACCACTGCCACCGGCAGGCGCATGCGGTTTTCGTAGCTGCCGCCCCAGTCATCGTCACGATGGTTGGTGCGCTGGGCCAGAAACTGGTTGAGAAAGTAGCCTTCTGAACCCATGATTTCAACGCCGTCGTAGCCGCTTTTCTGCGCCAGTACGCTGGTGCGGACAAAGTCTTCGATCTGCTGCTCGATCTCGTCTGCGGTCGCCGCCAGGGGTTTGAACGGATTGATCGGCGCCTGCACCGCCGAGGGCGCAATCGGCTTTTCATTAAATGCATAGCGGCCGGTGTGGAGTATCTGCATACAAATTTTGCCACCGGCCTCGTGCACCGCGTCGGTAATGATGCGGTGGTCCGCGCAGTCCTCTTCGCTCCACAGCATGCGGGTGTGTTCGTGGGTAGCGGCACGCTTGTTAGGGCCAAAGCCACCGGTAACGATAAGCCCCACTCCGCCGCGCGCGCGCTCGGCAAAAAACGCCGCCATACGCTGGTGACCGTTTTCAACCTCCTCAAGACCGGTATGCATGGAGCCCATCAGCACGCGGTTTTTCAATTGAGTAAAGCCAAGGTCGAGGGGCTGAAGCAGGTGAGGGAAAGTTGTACTCATGGCGTTCTCCACATCATGTTGGGGACTACAGGCAATTTACATCGCCCTTGCATCTGGACAGCGTCAAGTTAACGCTTTATTTTGACAGTGTCAAGATACCTTGATAACGTTTATCGGCTATTCAGCAACCGTACTGTAACGCTCAGGAGCCGCGGCGTGACCAAAAACCTGCCCAAAACCAGCTACCATCATGGTGACCTGCGCCAGGTATTACTGGACGAGGCAGCCGCCATACTGCGCACCGAGGGCCTGGCGGCACTGTCGATGCGCAAGTTGGCCGACAAAGTAGGCGTGTCACGCACTGCGCCCTACCATCATTTTGAAGACAAGCAAACGCTGTTGTGCGCAATCGGCGAAGAAGGCTTTCGTCGCTTTCACCACTTATTCCATGAACTGAGCCTCAATCAATCGGTCAACCGGGTAGACTTTGAAAGCTTCATAAAAACCTATGTGCGCTTCGCCGTGGACAACGCCGAGTACTACAACCTGATGTTTGGCAATGAACTATGGGGCGCGACCAAACTCACCGACTCTCTCAGGCGGGAGGCCCATGAGGCGTTCCAGTTCTATGTCAATATGGTCCGCGGCTGGCACGCTGCCGGCCTGACTAACAGCGCTATAGAGCCCCTGCGCTTTGCCCAGGTAACCTGGAGCACCTTGCACGGCATGAGCCGCCTGCTCATTGATGGCATTTACGTTGACCAGGCTGCCATCGACGCCATGTGTGCAAGCGCTGCGACTATTTTTTGGGAAAGCCTCTAGCAAGTTGTTGAGAAAGGCATCCTGCCTTTCTCAACACACGAAAAGCAAAAAGCGCGGTTTTTACTTTTCTCACAATACCAAAGGCCCAGGAGCCTTTGGTATTGCCGAAACGTCCATGTTTCGATACAGCCTGTCGAAATTCCGAGAATTTCAACAGCCTGCCAGCCCCGGGCTCAATCAGGCGGGCGCCCCGGGGCTGGCGTAGCTGCTGTGAATACTGTCATCACCCGGCTCGACCACAGGGTCAAAATCTGCAGGATCATGCTCCTTCGCCAGCAGCATATACACACACGGCAACACAATCAGGGTAAATACCGTGCCAATCACCATCCCCGCCACTAACACAATACCAATGCTGTTACGCGCCTCGGCGCCAGCACCGGTCACCAACACCAGGGGAAAGTGGCCCAGCGCGGTGGCAGCGGTGGTCATCAATACCGGGCGCAAGCGGGTCTGGGCGGCGCCTTTAATCGCCTCAAGTTTGGCCATGCCCTCGGCCTGCAAGTGGTTGGCAAACTCGACAATCAAAATGCCATTCTTGGCAATCAAGCCGACCAGCGTGATAAAGCCGATCTGGGAGTAAATGTTAATGCTGGTCCAGCCGAGAAACGGAAACAACAACGCCCCTGCCAGTGCCAGCGGCACCGATCCCAGCAATACCACCAGCGGATCGCGGAAGCTGTTGAACTGCACCGCCAGCACAAAGTAAACGAACACCAGTGCCACCGCTAACACCCCGACCAGAGTACTACCTTCCTGGCGCAGCTGGCGCGATTCACCGGCATAATCCAAAGTGTAGCCGGGGGGCAGGATGTCCAGCGCCGCCGCCTCCAGGCCGGCCAGAGCTTGCTCCTTGGTAGTGCCCGGCAACACCCCGCCAAAAATGCGAAAGGCATTCTTTTGCTGGAACTTGCCCAATACCCGGGGCGCCGTGCTGCGTTCGAGGGAGGCGATAGAAGCCAGCGGGATCAATTCGCCCGTGGGAGTACGCAGCTTAAGTTCCAGCAATGCTGCGGGGTTCTGGCGCGACCCCCCTTCGATCATCGGGATGACACGATAGGCTTTGCCATTGAGGTCGAAACGGTTGACATAATTGCCCGAGAGCATCACTCCCAACTGCCGGGAAACCATTTGCAGGTCCATCCCCAGGTCGGCGATTCGGGCGCGGTCCAGCAACAGCTCGACCTGGGGCTGGTCGATTTTGAGGTCGGTATCAACGAACATAAATTTGCCGCTTTGGTAGGCAGATTCAATCATCTTGTTGGCATAGGGCAACATCTCGCTCACCGGAGCCGTCGACTTGACCACCAACTCAACGTCAAAGTTTCCCGCCGTGGGCAGGGCCGGAAACAACACCGGCAGCACTTTCAAACCGGTAATCGTCGAGGCCTCGCGAAACGCCAGGGGAAGCAGCTCCTGCACCGACAGGTCGCGTTCGCGAAAGTCGCCAAATATGACACCGCCAAAGCCGCCGCTGGGTCTGACGACCTGCCAAATATACCGGGCACCGGGTAGCTCCAGCAGGGTATCGACGGCGTCGTACATATAGTCGGTACTGTATTCCAGGGAGCCATCCGAGGGTGCTTCGACGATAATATTGATACTACCCTGGTCTTCAATGGGAGCCAGCTCCTGCTGCGAGAAAAGATAGAAGGGCACGATCAGAAGCGAAAAGAACACCGCCCCCATTAGCACCGGCCCGCGCCAGCCAAACAGATTCTCAAGCAGCCGGGCGTATAGCTGCTGCAAACGATCAAAGCGCTGGTTTACCCAAATCGTCATGCGCCCTTCCCGGCCTTGTTCCGGGCAGGCATAGGCGCTCATAATCGGTGACAGCGTCAAGGCGACAATCCCGGAGATAAGAACCGCCACAGACAGGGTAAAAGCGAACTCCTTGAACAGCACCCCGGTAAGCCCCGAGAGAAAGCCGATCGGCGCATACACTGCCGCCAGGGTAATCGTCATACCGACAATCGGTGTAAACAATTGCCGCGAACTGGCGAGGGCGGCCTGTTTGCGGCTCATTCCCTGGCGCATATAGCGCGCCACATTCTCGACCACCACAATGGCATCATCGACCACCAGGCCCGACCGACAGCACGATCGCCAGGATGGTCAGCAGATTTAGCGAAAAGCCCATCAATTGCATCGCCGCCGCCGCACCCAAAAGCGAAACCGGTATCGTCACCAGCGGGACTATCGCGGTGCGGATCGAGCCCATCAGCGCCAGCACCACCAGACCTACCAGCAACACCGTTTCCACCAGGGTAGTAAAGATCTCGCGTATCGAATCGCGCATGTACAAGGTGCCATCGTAGGCGATGTTGATCTGCAGACCGGTGGGCAGGGTCGGATTGATTTGATCTAGCATCTCGTACAATTGATCGCCAATCACGATCTCGTTGGCACCAGGGAGCGGCCACACCGAAATATACACTGCCGAATTCTGGCTGTGACGGGCGTTCACCTCGCCTTCCTCCTCGCCCAGCTCAATGCGCGCGACATCGCCAAGGCGAATCAATGAGCCATCGCTTTCGCGCACCACCAACTGCTCGAAATCTGCCACGGTTTGCAGGTTGGTATTAGCCAGCAAGTTGATTCGCTGCTGTGAATTCTCGCTTTTGCCGATGGTGGCAATGATATTATTGGCGGTGAGTGCTGCCTGAATATCCTGCGAACTGATATTGAGCCAGGACATCCTCAGTGGGTCGATCCAAACCCTCATCGCAGGATTACGGCCACCTTCGACACCAATGCGCTGCACCCCGTCAATCGACGACAAAATGGGACTGACATTGCGAACCAGGTAATCAGTGACCTCCGCCCTTGACAGCTCGTCGACATCAACATCGAGGTAGAACACGGCGGATGACCGGTCTGCCCGCTCCACGCGCACCGAGGGGTCTTCGGCGCCTGCCGGCAGTTCAAAGCGAATTTGGTCGAGCCGCGAGGATAACTCCGCCAGTGCTGCGGTGCTGTTTTGATTGAGTTGCATCCACACGGTTACGGTGCTCATGCCGGGCGTAGTGCTGGAATCGACATAATCGATTCCCGGCACCGTGGCCGCCACGCGCTCAATGGGATCGGTAATAAACCCCTGTACGACATCGGCGGATGCGCCAACGTAGGCCGTCGAAATAACCAGCGACGAGCTTTCCAGCTGGGGGTACTGCAAGATCGGCAATTTCAAAGCCGCCAGGATGCCACCGATGACCAACAGCAACGACAGTACAATAGCCAGCACCGGGCGGGTGACAAAAATGTCCAATAGCCTGGGCGCGTCGGCCGAGCCATGCGTCATTATTGCGCTCCCGCGGCGGCTGCAGAGCCTTGAGAAGGTTTGGCCGTTTGCTTCTCCGGCGGGCGCTCGCCAACATACACCAGTAAATTCGAACGCAACTTGAACGAACCATTAGCCGCCACCAGTTCGCCGCCTTCGAGTCCACTCAGTATCGCTACCCATTGCCCGCTCTGTAAGCCGACAGTCACCGCCTGGCGCCGGGCCCGGTAGCGAGGCACCGATTGGCCCTCCGCAGCCTCGGTAGCTTCCGGTTCGAGTACAAACACATAGTCACCGAGGCCATCGAGCCGGACTGACGTGGCCGGCACGTGGGCCCGCGCCTGGGGCACACCGACCGGCACCGCCACATTTACCGCCGTGTTCGGTGCCAGGCCGGCGGCATTATCGAGTCGGGCACGCAGACGCAAGTTGCGAGACTGCGCCGAGATCACCGAGTCCCTCGCCTCGACGGTTGCTAATAACACCTCTTTGGGCTGGGTTGGGTTGGCCACCATCACTTCGGTCCCGATTTCGACGCCGACCCGATTGTCGGGGATGCTGAAGTCTACCCAGGTAAAGGGATTGATACCCACCAGGGTAGTAATTTCGGTATTCGCCTGCAGCACATCGCCCACTTCAAACTGATGCAGGCCGGCGACCGCGTCAAAGGGCGCGCGCAGGGTTTTCTTGTCGATCACAGCCTGCAGCGCCAGCACTTCTGCCCGGGCGATGCTGGATTGCGCAACGGCCTGGTCAATCCGCTCCTGGCTGACCAACTTGTCAACTTGCAGCGCTTTGGAACGTTTTAAATCCAGTCGCGCCAATTCTGCCCGCGCCTGAGCCGATGTCAGCTGGGCCTGCTCTTGAGCAATATCGAGCTGCAATAAAATATCTCCTGCGGCCACCCGGGAGCCCGAGGCAAAGTTCACCGCGACAATGCGCCCGGGTAATTCATTGCGCAGGGTCACTGCCTGGGGAGCCACAATTTCACCAATGGTCGACACGTATTCCTGCACCGTTCGCATCTCGGCTTCGACGGCTTCCACGGTTTCCGAAGGCTCTCCAAAGGATTCACCAAACTCTATGGCCGCCCGGATCTGCATCACTTTGTAGGCGGCGAGTCCGGCAAACAGCAGCAGGCATGCAGTAACTGCGATAATCCAGTGGCGAGTTTTCATGAAACGGGCTCCCTTTGATACCCTTTGCCAACAACGCCCGGCGGCTTCACAGGAACACCCAGGGCTCTCAATACGCGCTCGGCCTGGTTACAACCCTGCGCCTGCTTAACCGCCAGAGGGCGTTGCTGCTAATGTTGGCCGGCCGCATAACCCCAGTGTACCGTGATTGCCGCCCGGCCATCACCACCACTGTATAATCGGCTACTACGCGACCAAACTGGCAATGGATCGAAGCCCCTGATCCTCCTAAACCCCACGAAAAACTCACTCTGCGCGAATAACGCTTAATTTTTAAGCCATATAGCTTTAAAATGCTCGCCGCGTCAGGGGCGGACAGGCACGGCCACCACCGCAACCGGCAATATTTTTTTCAGGGTCTTAAGCAGGGCTTAACCGGGGAGCGACTAGACTTCCCTATACTCGCAAGTTGCAACTTACCCCTACCGCAGAGACCCTTGATGTCGATTCGAACCCTTTTACTGTTGACTCCAGCTGCGCTGCTGGCTTCACTCTACTTCTGGTACACCGGTACTGACCCCATTATCTCCAGCCGCGGCTGGGACTGGGAGGTGGCGGCAGACAATCTGCCCGAGGTTGCCGGGATCTGGCAGGAAGCGGATGGCAGCCTGCTGGTGACCCAGGACGGCCCGAGGCAGCAGTGTCAATTGCTGCACATCGGCACCGATGACTCTCGCACAGTCATCCTCGATAACCTTTCCGAACCCGACGCGGTGCAGCGACATGCTATGGGCTTGATTGTATCCGAGGAGCAAGGCGATCTGGGGGCATCGCTGGTGGTCGGCAATAGCAAACACCAGTTGGTGTCACTCAACAATGCCGAGGGTTTTACCGTGAGCCCGGACGGGCAGTACCTGCTGGTGGCTGAGGACTGTGATGACTGCCGCATTATGCGGGTCGACTTGCACAGCGGCGAACAACTGGCCCTGGCGAGTAATCTGGCCAACCCGGAAGGTGTATGTTTGCTGGGCGACACCGTGTACTTTACCGAAAAAGGCCGGGGCAACTTCTGGCGGGTAGCGCTGAACGGCGGCGAGCCCGAGTTGCTCAGGGACAAACTGAAGCATCCCTCGTCACTGGCCTGTGACAACCAACAACAGGTGGTTTGGATTGGCGAGGAGTCGGTAAGTTTTGGCCGTATCCAGCGCTACAGTAACGGCCAATACGAGATAGTGGCCCGCCTCCTGGGAGAGCCCCAGGAAATTCATATAATCGAAGGAGGTATCCTGGTGGCGGAGATGCGACGGGCGCGCATCCTGCGTATTACCCGGACAGGCACGGTTGCCCAAACCCCGCCAGCTGACCGTGTTGTCAGCACCCACAGTCGCGTTACGACCACTAGCTCCGCAACATTGCCGTACAACGTATTGACCAGGAATCCATAAATGCCCGCCACTTCTTCCGGGCAGTATAAATCTGCCGAATCACTCAAGAGCTTTGTTCGTTTCTACCTCTGTGCAGCCCTGCTGATATTGCTACTGTTCACCGCGCTGCGGCTGATCTTGATTGGCTTCAACCTTGAGCTTGCCAAGGCACTTACTGCTGCTGACTGGCGTCAGTTACTGGTGACCGGGTTGCGCTTTGATCTCAAAGCCTTGTCCTGGGCGATGCTGCCGGTGGCATTTGCCAGCCTCGCACCCGAATCCCGCATCCTGAAAAGGCTGGTATACATTTGGTTGGGCATATTCGTCGTGCTGGCCTGCTTTACCGGCATCGGGGAGCTGGAGTTTTACGCTGAATTCCGCCAACGCCTCAACAGCATCATGTTCGAATACGTGTCCCAGGACGCTTCCACCGTGCTCAATATGCTCTGGAACGGATTTCCACTGGCGCGGCTACTGCTCAGCGCCCTGATACTGGCAGCTGCCACGGTGTTTATTCTGGGCAGGTTTGAGTGGCTGCAACGCGTGAGCAAAGGTTCCGGCAGCGGGGCTATCTGGCAGCGAGCCTCGGTATGCCTGGTGTTGGTGCTGGTGGGTGTGCTGGCCGCCCGGGGCACGCTGCGACAGGGCAGCCCGATGGGCTGGGGTGATGCATTTAAGGGTAATAATGTATTCGCCAATCATATGGGTCTCAACTCCGTGTTTGCCTTTTACGATGCCAGCGACAACTGGTTCGGCAGCGCCCGTAAAAACCCCTGGCGCAACAGCGTGGATCCTGGCGACGCTTTGAGCACTACCCGGGAGTGGCTACTGGTGCCCAGTGACACGCTGACCCAGCCAGCCGTCATGCCAGTCCAGCGCGTCGCAACCAGTGCCGCTGCACCGGCGCAATACCGCAACGTCGTTATCGTACTGATGGAAAGCTTCAGTGCCGAATACGTTGGCGCCATGAAGCGCAATGGCGTCACGCCCCGCTTCGATGAAATCATCGAGGAAGGCGTGCTTTTTACCCACTTCTTCTCTAACGGCACCCATACCCACCAGGGGACCTTTGCCACCCTCGCCTGCTTTCCCAATCTACCGGGCTATGAATACCTGATGCAGCAACCCGAAGGTGCCGGTACCTTTTCCGGCATCGCTGCACTGCTCGGCCAACGTGGCTTTGACAGCTATTACTACTATTCCGGCGCCTTCGACTGGGACAACCAGTACGGCTTCTTCCGCAACCAGGGTATGCAGAACTTTATCGGTCGGGATGACTTTGTGGATCCGGTGTACGTCAATCCAACCTGGGGTGTGTCAGACCAGGACCTGTTTGCGCGGGCCGCTACCGACCTGGCGAAAATGGACCCGGAGCGTCCGTTCCTGGCGGTGGTGCAAACCTTATCCAACCACACCCCCTATGCGATTCCCGACCCACTGCCAATGCCAGCGGTAGAAAATCACGGGGTGATGAATGAGCGGCTTACCGCCATGAAATATGCCGATTGGGCGCTGGGGGAATTTTTTGACCAGGTGCGAACTGCGCCGTATTTCAAAGACACGCTCTTTGTGCTGCTGGGCGACCACGGCTTCGGCACCCATCAACAGTTGCCGATCAACGCCATCGACCTGCTGCCTTTTCATGTCCCGCTGTTACTGATTGGTGAGGGGCTGCAGCAAGCCAGGGGCAAGACCGTCGACACCGTGTCCAGCCAGGTTGATGTAATACCCACCATCATGGGCTTACTCGGTGGCGACTACCAGCATCAATGCTGGGGGCGCGACTTGTTCAACCTGCCCGCTGGAGACCGGGGCTATGCCTTGGTCAAGCCGTCAGGCAGCAACCCCGCCGTCGCCTTACTGGCCGATGACCAGGTGCTGGTAGCGGGAGACCCGGAGGCTTCGAATCTTTATACTTTTCAACTGTATCCTCAGCCCGGCGCCCAACCCAGCGCTGATCTCCCCGAACAACAGCGCCTGGCGTCAGGTATGAAAGGTCTGGTACAGACCGCGATGGACGCCCTGATCAATAACCGGCTTGCCCCGGAATAATACCCCCCGAGTTTATTCAAGCAGTCTTTACTCTTTGTCCGGTAGTCTTTATCTTGCCGCCTGTAGCGCCTGATCTTTCCGGACCTTGAACCAGCGGCCAATATTGTTGGTGATGGTTATCATCGCAGGCACAGCCCCTAACGGGGCAATAAAAAGTATTGTGGGTGCGGCTAGCTTTGCCGGACAAGACCAATAAGGACAGACACCATCATGCAGATTTTTATTACCGGCGCGTCAGGCTTTGTCGGCGGCGCGGCAACCAGGGAATTGCTCAAACAAGGGCATCATGTTGCCGCCATGTCTCGCAGCAGTGAATCTGATGAGCGCATTATGGAGTTGGGTGCCGTACCGGTTCGCTGCGACCTCGATTCGATTTCTGCCGCAGACATCGGCGACGCCGATATCTGTATCCACAGTGCCGCATTTGTCGGCACCTGGGGCCCCAAGGATGCCTGGCAGCAGGGTAATGTCATGGGCACCCGGCGCGTGCTGGAGGCTGCCCAAAACGCCGGCGTATCGCGCTTTATCCACATAGGAACCGAGGCGGCGATCGTTCATGGCCAGCATATTAACGGTGCCGATGAAACCGTCCCCCTCGCCCCCAATTCTCCCTATCCTTATTGCGCGACAAAAGCGCAGGCTGAACAACTGGTGCTGGCAGCCAATAGCGGTAACTTCCAGACCATCGTGTTGCGGCCCAGGCTGGTTTGGGGGCCGGGTGATACTACCTTGCTGCCTGTGATTGAAAGCATCGCGAATAAACAGCAGTGGAGATGGATTGACCACGGCGAGGCGAAAACCTCAACCACTTATATCGATAACCTGGTCCACGCGATTGTTCTGGCGCTGACCAAAGGTACGCCCGGGCAGCCTTATTTTATTCTCGACCAGGAAGTTCACACTATGAAGGAAGTGATTTCCGGCATGGCGGCGTCCCGGGGATTGAAATTGCCAGAGCGCAACATGCCTTACTGGCTGGCAGACCGCATTGGGGCTGGTAGCGAAAAAGCCTGGCGGATCTTCAAATTGAAGGGTGAGCCGCCGATGACCCGTCACGCGGCAATGGTAATGTCTCATGACTGTGTATTGAGAGACGACAAGGCCCGGCGCGAACTGGGTTACGAGCCACAGGTGTCCTTCGAAGAGGGTATGCGGCGGCTGCAGGATGCGGCTAAACAAGCGTCTTAACGCTTGTTGAAAAGCCCGCTCCTGCCCGGTAGGGGCTGGGCTCACTTTTACTTGCCGCGCTCCCGCAGCATGGCCTGGAACTGATCCAGTGATTTTACCAGCCGGGTACCGAGCCGGGTCACAAGGTCCTGATCTTCTTCTGCCTTATCCAGAGACATTCCGGAGTGACCGGGACTGTAGGACTCCTCCATAATTTTCAATACATTTTTGGCAACCAGGCCTTTGAGTGGCAGTTTGGCAACCATCCCGTACATAGCGGCAGAGCCCTCGTAGGCCAGCTCGGGATTGTCCTGGACCGCGGCGACCGAGTCCCGCAGATCTGCCAGGTATTGCTCCACGGCCTGGCCGTGATTAACCGTGACCATCGCATGCAGGGCATTGGGTTTTTGCTGGCGGTTGATGCTCCAGCCCCGGGACTCCATCTGGTCGCCGACGGCAAAAATATTAATACCCGGGTCGGTACTGACATAGGAAAACACACTCATGTCCGGTTCACCGAGCACCTGCAGGCCTTCAATATCGTTGATGCCGGCAATGAGTTGCCCGGTCAACTGCATGGTTTTTTGCGCCATGTCGACAAAGCCCTGATGGCCAATGCTTTGCAAGGATGCCCAGGCGGCGGCAATAGCGCTGCCGGCGCGAGTACCGAGCAAGGCCGGCGAAGCGTATATGCCGCCAGACCATCCGGTGACGATCAGGAACTGGTGTCGCAAGTAACTCATATTGCGGTACAGGATCACCGACGCGCCCTTGGCGGCATAGCCATATTTATGCACATCGGCCGAGATGGATGTGACCCCGGGCACCGAAAAATCGAAGTTGCGAATGGGGTAACCCAGTTCACGCACAAAGGGCAGCATAAAACCGCCAAGACAGGCGTCGACATGTAGTGGCAGTTTTTTCTTTAGTGCCAGCTGGCCCAACTCCGCGATGGGATCAATCACGCCCTGGGGATAGGAGGGCGCGGAACCCACCAGCAAAATGGTATTGCGATTGATCCGCTTTTTGGTGGCTTTGATATTGGCCCGGTAATCCTTCCCCACCGGCACCCGAATCAACTCTACGTCGAAATATTTGGCAGCCTTGTCGAAGGCGACGTGAACCGTTTCCGGGACCACCATGTTGGGGCGGCGCAGGCGCGGCTTTTTGGCGCGGGCCCGATCGCGATAGGTTTTTATCGCCATCAAAATACTTTCGGTACCGCCCGAGGTCATGGTTCCCACAACGTTTTCATCGCCATTGAGCATATTGGCGGTCATTCTTACGACATCGGTTTCAAACTGCTTGAGGCTTTTGAACGCCATGGGGTTGAGGTAATTGCTGGAGAAGAACATGTTGTGCGCTTGCACGATGGTGTTGTAATGTTGCTGGTCTTTCTGATACACCAGGCTCCATACTTTCCCATGCTGGTAATCGACGTCTTCAGTGGCAGCATCCTGCATGGATTGCAGCAGCTTTTTTTCGGCTATGCCTGTTTCGGGTAGCTGCCCGGTAAACAGCTCCACAGGGGACGATTTGCGGGCCTTTTTTGCCGCTTTTTTCGCCGGCACTTTTAGCGGTGCTTTAGCGCGTGTGACCATATTGGTTTCTCCCACAAGATGACATCTTCTCAGGCAAACAGGCTTTGAAATAAATAGGCGCAGCCAATGGCGAGTATATTCGCCAGCGCATAACCCAGCACCCCGGCGGTAATGCCCGATAACAGAATGGCTTTGTTTTTCAGTGCGGTCGCCACCATCGGTATAAAAGGCGGCGAGCAAATAGCGGCAACCGAGGTGATGATAAAGGTATCGCTATCGATATTGAGCAAGCGACAAAATAGCGCGTGTAACAGCAGCGAGCCGAATACCACAATGAGCACAAACCAGGCCAAGCCGGTGTTGAGTTGGTCGATAAAATTGGCATTGATCATCGAGCCCACGACAACGCAGAAGCACAGGATCACATACATGCCAAGCTCAAAGGTATGGGGTATCTCGCGAATTCGCTGGCGCAGCGAAGCGGCCAGTGCGGCGATGGTGAGGCCCACCATCACCACCGCCATGTAATATTCGCCGCCTATTTGATTGGCGATAAATACAACGCAGGCAATCAGGGCGAGTGTCAGTAGCACCGCAGGCACCAACTGCTTCATCACCGGCCAATGCAGCAGCCGATAATAGCTCTCGGGATTTTCCGGATCGTCGATATCGTTCTGGACAAATCCTTCTTCGCTGGCTTTTTGCTGGAAGGACGGCAGAAAGGTGAGCGCCACACGCTGGGCTATGGAAACCACCAACAGGATATAAGCCATGGTGAGCAAGGTATCGTAAGTGTGGATTTGCAAAAACAGGTTATTGTCCACCAGCAGGGATTCCTTGGCCGCCGCCAGGTTGGGCGTTCCCCCGGTATACAGCGCAATATGCAGTCCCACCAGCTTCCAGGCCTCGGCCACCTGGCCCTGTAACAACCAACCCGCAACAAAGCTCATAATCACCACCGCCAATATGCTGGAGCCCATGGCGAGCATGGTGGTAGGTCCCAGTCGAAGCCACTGCCTGACATCGACCGACAACAGCATCATGGGCAAGGCAAAGGCGATAGCCCCGCTCATCAGCTGATCCTGCAAGGCCTTTGCCTGCAGCGTATCAGCCGGCTCAATCAGCAGTGGCAGCAATGGGCCGATGATCACTCCGCCGAGGTAACACAGCACCACGGCACCGGCTTTTCTGGCCCAGCCAGCGCGATTACAAAGGTAGATGGCAAGCGCCGGCAGCGTGAGGTAAAGCATCAATGTCAGCAACATTGCGTCACTCGCGGCAGGTGCCGCTGACCAGCGAAGCCACTATTGTTGATAACCCTGCCCCCGGGCTTTGCATGGCGTGGCCAATGACCAGCAGACTGGCTGGTTCAGCTTATTCCACTATTGCCTGCACGACCTGGTCACTGGCCGTCCAGATACGATAACGCACATCGTAGCCCTCGGGGGCATACACCACCACCGGCAGCTTGCTGTTATAGCGAATCTTGAATCCCTCACCACTGGCAGCGACAAATTGCTCCTGCTTCGGCGCACCAGGGGGACAGGCCATCAGGGTGGTGGCGTGCTGGGGAGCTATCTCGGCGGTGTAATAGGGATACCCCCAGCCCTCGACGCTGTGTTGCTCGAGCTTGCCCTGCATCAGGATGCGATTGCAGTCGACCTCCATGGTTTTGCCAACAATCACTTCAACCAGGCTACTGGTTTCGTCCTCCAGGGCTGGCAGCCTGAACACCATACGTTGTTGTCCTGCCTCTGCGGCAGCATAGGGTTTAAGATCGTCTGCAGCATTGGCCGTCATGGCGAGCAGTCCTGTCAGGAATAAAATGGCAATCCGGTTCATAGGGGATCCTTTGCTATTGGGTACAAATTATCTGCTTTGCCGGCGGCGCTGCAGTGCTTAATGCAGGTCGAGAGCCCGACACCAGAACACTCTGATAACCCGCCGCGCGTCATTGTATAGTAGCGTGAATCATTACCCAAGACGGCAATTGCCGCCGTGGTCCCAGGCAACTGGGGGTGTCGTCTGTATCACCTCCGCCGAGCTAATCACCTGTAAAAGCCAGGGCACTGTCAGTGGCAGTTATGCTAAAGTGCGCTCCCTCCCAAATACAATCTACCCGAGGCAGTATGAACCCCTGGATCTTACTCGGAACCGCCGCTATTCCCGACAGCCAGAAACAGCTAAAATTTTCGCGCCGAGGTGACGAATTTTCGATTCGCATCTCCGGGGTGCAGGGCGAGCTGATGAACAGTCGCATGCATGGATCGGAAGAAGCGCTGGCAGAATTGGGCTGCGGCTCACTCCAGTCGGTGGACCAGCCCAGGATATTGGTGGGCGGTCTGGGAATGGGTTTCACCCTGGCCGCCACACTGAAGGCTGTCCCGGCATCGGCCCAGGTGACCGTGGCCGAATTGGTGCCCGAAGTGATCGAGTGGAACCGCGGCCCGCTCGGGGAGTGTGCGGGCAAGCCCCTGGAGGATACTCGCACCCGGATTCATATTGGCGATGTCGCAGAGCTGCTGCAGCAACAACAGTGCTTTCACGCCATCCTGCTGGATGTCGACAACGGCCCGGAAGGTATCACCCACGCGGATAACCAATGGCTTTATTCCTTCGATGGCCTGGCCGCCATCTACCAGTCGCTGGTGCCGGAGGGGATGCTCGCCATCTGGTCAGCCGGCCCCGACCAGATGTTTATGATCCGTCTGAAGAAGAGCGGTTTCAGGGTTAGCACCGAAACCGTGAGGGCGCGACCGGGCAAAGGCAGTCGCCACACCATTTTCCTGGCGCAACGCCCGCTGCGACCGCCCGGGAAACGAAGATAAATGCTGTCAGTACGACACCTCTTCCTCAACCGGGCTTAGCTGGCGAGCGGCCTCGTTGACGTCTGTCAACTGGACATACGCATTGTAGCGCTGGCGAATTTGACGCACATATTTCACCGGTTCCTGACCGCGCACATAGCCATAGCGGGCCTTGGCTGCGTACTGCTTTTTCGATAGCAACAACATTGCCTTTTCAACATTGTCGAACCAAAGTTCAGGATTGAGACCCTGTTGCTTCGCCAGCACAATGGCGTCACGTACATGGCCACTGCCAGCATTATAGGCAGCGAGGGTAAACCACATACGATCGGCTACCGGCAAGCTCTCGGGAAACTGCTGGCGCACGTGGTCGAGGTATTTAACGCCGGCGGCGATACCCTGCTCTGTCGTGTTGATGCTTTTGAAACCCATTTCCCTCGCGGTGGCGGGCATGACCTGCAATAAGCCCTGGGCCCCAACCCAGGATTTTACCTTGGGATCAAAACGCGTTTCCTGGTACATCTGGGCGGCCACCAGGCGCCAGTCGAAGCCGTATTGTGTTGCGTATTTTTTGATCAAGGCATCGTAGGGAGATATGGTGCCCGACTCCACCAGTTCGCGCTGCCCCTGTTTTAAACTGGCAACCGTTTTTGGCGCGGTGAAATACTTTTTGTAGGCCATATTGTAAAGCAGGCCGCGGTATTCCTTTTTAATAAAGGCATTGAGCTGATGCAGTAGCTGGGGATTTTTCGAACGCAGCGCCCAGGCCTGGCCCAGGGGCTCAGTCAACGCAAATCCAGGGCCAATGTCATTGCGCCAGGTTTGTTCGATCTTGAGAATATTCTCGTCTGCCACACTCAGGTCGTATTCTGAACTGGCGACTTTTGCGATAGCTGTTTCGGTTTCCTCGTCTTCGGGGCTGGCTGCCAATTTCACCGCAACGCCATCCTTTTGCAGCTGCAAAACGGTCTGCCAGTAGCTGCTGGACTGACGCACATGAATGGTGCGCCCGGCCAGGTCCTGGGTACTGGTCACAGTGTTGTCATCGGCCCGCGCCACGACCAGCTCTGCGGCCAAATGATACGGTGAAGCAAAGTCGATGCCATCTCGCTCTCGCTCCGGGTTGGGTGTCAGAAACCCTCCTGCGACGTCGGCCACACCGTTTCGCACCAGGTCGAGCAGTTGCTCCTGATCGCTTGCCACGACCACCTGTATACCCAGCTTGTGCTGCTCTGCAAACAGCTTGAGTAACTCATAATCGAAGCCCAGCAATTTGCCATTCAACATAAAATAGGAAGCACTGGTATTGGGCAATGCCACACGCAGGATTCCCCGCTTCTGAATCTCCGGCCAATCGGCGACGCTACTCGCCAAGGGGGGGCGAGTCATCTTGTGGAGAATAATGTAGTTGTTTATATCGGACAGCAATTGTGGATTGGCCTTTCTGACTCCCAGGGCAATAGCCTGCTCAGCGCTGATTGCACCGGACTTTTCAAGGTCGTCGCGATAAGCCAAAACTGCATCAATCACGTTACTATCGGCCAGGGTAACACTGGAGTTTTCGTCAACCAGGCGATCAAAAATGGCATCGTCGCTGAGTTCACCTGACACCGGTTCCAATGTCAGGCCTTTGAATTCCGCCTGAAGCTTCCTGGCTGTGGGAAAGAAGCTGGTGTTTTCCTGCACCAGTAAGGTCCTGTTCTTGAGCTCGGCAAGACTTTTCAGGGGGTTACTGGCAGGGCTTACAATGTGCTGGGTAACATGAGTCAGAGCATGGGAAAAGGCTATTTTTTGTTGGCGCTGCTCGGTCACTGCAAGATTGGCAGATATCACGTCGCCTTTGCCGCTATTGAGCATCGGAATAAGATCATTGAAGTCCTCTACAACCACCAACGCTGCATGCATGCCATGCTGTTCAGCAAATCGCTGCAGGCCATGTTCAACCAGGGCATCGGGGTGACCTTGCCGCGGCAGGTAACTTTCCAGATTGCGATGCACCAGGATTCGCAGCACACCTCTTTCCCGCAGGGCGTCGATGTCGCCCATCTCAGTGTATTCCTGCTCAAGCCTGCTCACGCCTGCAGCATCTTTCGTGCTGTCACCCGCCGTGCTCTGGCTATGGCTTGCGGGCTGCGCCTCCCCGCCACTGCCGCAGCCTGCGGACAGGCAAAGCAATAGCCCACAGGCAAGGATCATAGCGAGTTTTTTCATGGTAGGGCCTTATCAGTTTTTGTGACGCGATCGCTGCAAGCAGGCTGCGCAGTTTATCACCCAGGATGCTCAAAACACTGCTGATTATAAGCCTTCTGCGCATAATGCCACAGTCAGCAGAGGCGTTTGCTTGCAACGCAGTAAACTGTAAATCAGTGACCCCGCCCGGTACCCGCTCAACCAATTGGCGGCGTCTCCTGTGCTAACATTGCCGGAAATCCCCTGGCGAGGTGCAAGCGGCATACCCCGCCAGGGCGACACCTTCGCTGCGACACCTTCGCTGCGACACCTTCGCTGCGACACCTTTGGAGGGTAAGGACAATACACTATCATGCAGGGCTAACATAACGCAGTAATATCTGACAACAGCTCACGGCGCTCTTACAATCATGCTTTTTCCTGTTACTGATATTTTGGCAAGGCTATGAACGATACCCACATTGGACACGCCACCCTCTCCGATATAGAAAAGGGTAAACTCGGCATCGCGCTCTCCGGCGGTGGCTTCCGGGCAGCTTTTTTTCACATTGGGGTGCTCGCACGTCTCGCGGAGCATGACCTGCTGCGCCATGTTGCAGTGATCTCCTGTGTCTCTGGCGGCTCTATTATCGGGGCATTCTACTACCTGAAGGTAAAGCAACTGCTGGAGGGCAGCAGGCCTGACGCCCTGAGGCCCTCAACCGAGGCCTTCTGTCAGTTGGTCAAGGAAATTGAGAGCGAATTTACCGAGGCCGTACAATTGAACATCCGCATGCTGACTTTCGCCGATCAGTACGAGAACGCCCGTATGCTGGCCAGCAAAACGACTCCCACCCGCCGGGTCAGCGAGCTTCTGGACGAGCATTTTTATGCACCGATCACCGGTACCAGGAATAATTTGCTGTGCGAGCTGCCGATCACCCTGCCAGCAAACGATCAGCCAACAGAAAACACAGCCGCAGGTACGGTGGTACCGCGCCTCATTCTCAATTGCACCGCGCTCAATACCGGCCACTTGTTCCAGTTCACCGGCACCCATATTGGTGAGTCGTCAATATCTTCAGTGCTCGGCGGCACCAATTCCATGCCCCAACTGCCCAGGCTTCACCTGGATGATGACAAGCTGACTGACATCCAGCGTCACAGGCTCGGGCAAATCACACTTGGAGAAGCGGTTGCCGCATCGAGCTGCGTACCGGGTTTACTCGACCCAATCTCCCTTGAAGGGCTGTATCAGGACGCTAACGGGGAGCCGGTGCAGTTGCGTCTGGTCGACGGCGGAGTATTCGACAATCAGGGCCTGGTTTCCCTGTTCGAAGAGGATTGCACACACTTTGTCTGCAGCGACGCGTCCGACCTGCTGCAGTGGCAATCGGAGCCGACCAACCTGTTTCACAATGTCGCACTGCGGGCGAACGATATTTTTATGGACCGCATTCGCATGAGTATTCTGCAGGAGTTGTGGCATCGGGGCGAAGGGCACTTCGCCGTGTTTACCCTTGGGTCCAATGCGGACAGCGATGTTTTTGGTGACGATGCTGAAGCCTTTTTACAGGCGCTGAGAGAGATTCGCACCGACCTCGACGCCTTTAGCGACATCGAGGCCTGGTCGCTGATGTACCACGGCTATACCGTCAGCAAGTACTATCTCACCGAAACCCCGCTGGGGCGGCAGCATAGTCCCTTGCAAGTCCACCACCACGAGTGGGATTTTAACCGGATCAAGTCGATGGTCGAAAACCCGAAGCAGCGTGAGCTCCTGTTGCAACATCTCAGGGTCGGATCGCATCCTTTCCTGAAAGTGTTTTACCTGCACAAAGTACTACCCTGGGCTATCGCCATTCTGCCGACCCTGATTCCGCTCAGCGTAACTATCGTCGCAATCTACCTGTTGCCGCCGATACCGACTCCAGCCTGGGTGGTGATTGGTCTGATGGCGATCACCGGCATTACCTATATGCAAAATGCCCGCATCATTGCCTGGCTCGACCAGGTTGAAGCCTTCAAACGCACCCGCAAGAAGTTGGCTAAGGTGCTTGAACCGCTGGGCATCACCGTCATTCTGGGAATCATCGGCGCTGTTGCCAGCTGGGTGAACCTGCGCATTTTTAATCCGCTCTTTCTTCGTTACGGCCGCCTGCGCGAACGCAAATGAGTAGTGTCACTGCTACTGGCTTGCGCAGATTGCCCATTGCCCACCACTGCGCCTATGCTTAAAAGACCTCACTGGGTGCTGCCGCTTTGAGTTGAACAACCTCTATGGGTGTTATGGAAAATTATCGCCAGTTTTTAAAATCCCTAAGTGAGCAGCAACGGGTAGAACTTTATCGCGAGCTGCAGCAACGTCTTGGACCGGGTACATCCCCGGTGCGGGAACTGATTGTGCTTTTTGAGACCGATGCAAACACTGACCCGACCGCGGCCATGCGGAAACTCGCCGCTGCTGAACTTGCCGAGTATGAGAGGCCGACCCGCTACCTGCCGGTAAACCGTCTGCCGGTAAATCCGCAGGGAAAGCTCGACCGCGCCGCACTCGCCGCGTTGGTACCCGACGAGGATAGCGAGCCGACTATACCGACACTGCCGGGGGTTGAGCAGAGTAAGCTGCAGGCCGTGTCCGAAGCCTTTGCCCAGAGCCTGGGACGCGCCGGGGTCGGGGCCGACGACAACTTCTTTGAGCTGGGCGGGCATAGCTTGCTGCTGGTGGACTGCATTCTCGGTATTGAAAAAAAAACCGGCGTTCGACTGAGTACCGACGTGTTCCTGCAAAATCCAACGCCCAGGGCGCTGGCTGCAGAGCTGGAGAGCAAAACCCGGCCTGCCACGGCCTACCTCTATCCGGTGGTGGACGCAGCCGACGGACTGCCGGTATTCATATTTTCTGCCAGTCGCCTGGCCTACGCTTTAAAGCAGCGCCCCAATCCTTGGCATCTGTTTGGCGTACAGATACGTTGGCTCGACGATGACGACCAGCTTATTCCCTACCGGGATCTGCAAGACCTGGCCCGGCGCATCTGTGGAGAGCTGTCCCAGGTGGTGTCAGATAAGCCCTATGTCATTGCCGGCAGTTCTTTCGCCGGCATGCTTGCTTTTGAAGTTGCGTGCCAGATGGATAAGGCAGGCATGGCGCCTTCACTTACGGTACTCATAGACCCCTCACCATTTTCCGGGCTGCGCACCTGGCTGCAGAATGACCTGGAAGCCGACACCAATATTGGTTACGCACAACACCTGTTGCTGGCCAAATGGTTGCTCATCAACAACCCCTTCAGGGCACGTTTTTGGCAACGGCTAAAAAAACGGTTTAAGCCTGGCAATAAGGCTACCGCAAGGGTCCATGGCCTGCCGGTGCGGGCCACAAGTGCCAAACAAGCATCCTCGTTTAACGACGACCGAACTTTCGCACTGTGGCGCAGCTATCGTGCTTCGAGCTACAGTGGGCGAGTGACCTTAATGACAACCCGTGAGCGAGTGTGGCAGGTAGAACAAAACTGGCGGCGCTACCTACCCGCGGACACCTTGCCGATCCTGCTTGAAACCACCCACAAACAAATCCTGCGCGAGCCATTTATGTCGAGCGATGTGGTGCCGCTGCTGGAAAACGCGGTTGAGCAGGCGATTGAACCTTGAGACCGCAGTCGAACGCTTCAATAAACCATAGGCACTTAAGGCGCTGCCCTGTAGCGGGCCAGTATGGCGCGAGCCTCACTCTCAGGCAGCCGCTGCAACAGCACCTCGAGGGAGTCGCCATTCCACGGTAGCACCGCCAGTGCCGTTGTCCCGGCCCGACGCAAGGTCGCCTCCAGGTTTTCGATGCCGACCCGATAGCCCCTGCACTTGACCTGTTCATCTACCCGGCCCTCGAAGTACAGCCGCCCCTGCTGATCTCGCCTTACCCGGTCCCCGGTGAGGTAGGCTCTGGCCCCGGCATCCAGGGGATGCTCAATAAAACCGCTTTCCGCAGCCTCCGTTGTGTGACCCACGTAGCCCCGGGCGATACCCGCTCCGGCGAGGCATAACTCACCTGTTAGGCCGTCAGGCACCATGTTTCCCCAGGCATCCAGAATCAGCGCCTGGGTTTGTGGCAAGGGCTCACCGATCGCAATGGGGTCCCTGTCTTGCGGCAAAACCCGCTGCCAGGTACTCCACACAGTCATCTCGGTGGGCCCATACTCATTATACAGAGCCGCCTGCGGTGCCACCTTGAAGTGCTGTTCACTGGTCTTTGAATCACAGGCCTCACCCGCGACGATGACCAACTGCAATGAATCCAGGGATTGGACCATGCGACAAATGTTGCGCCACTGGCTTGGCAGGCACAGGGTATGGGTAATCGATTGGCGGTGGATTGTGGCGGCCAGCCGATCCGCCGCCCGGGTCATCTCGGGGCTTGTCAGGCACAGGGTTCCCCCCGTTGATAAAGTCCACCACAGTCCCGCGACCGCACTGTCAAAGGCGATACTCGACAACAACAGGTACTTCCCGGGGCGCAGTTGCCCATAGACCCGGCAGCGCTGGCGCGTCGAATACACGGCTGCCCGATGCTCGACCATGACACCTTTCGGCGGCCCACTCGAGCCCGAGGTATAAATCAGGTAAGCCAATCCGTGGGGACTGCAATGGGCCCGGGGCGGCTTCTCAGCCACGGCAAAACTGATCGCCGCAGACAGCGGATAGCACACAGCCTGCAACGCCGTCGGCAACTCCAGCTCGAGCTCTGACAACACCGTTTTGCAGCCGGAGTCCTGCAACATATGGGCAATTCGCGCTGCCGGATAATCCGGGTCGATCGGCAGATAGGCGCAGCCCGAGCGCAAAATACCCAGGATAGCGGCAATGCTTGAGGGATGCCAACGCGCCACCAAGGCCACCGGCTCTTCCGGCAAGGGCTCCAACATCAAAAGGAAACCGGCAACAGCGTCGGCACGCTGTAACAGTTGCCGGTAGCTGAGCTGATGTTGGTCGATGCCGTCGGTCCAGGTCACGGCAATATGATCCGGGCGAGTCGCCACCTGCCGTTCGAAAGCATGATGCAGACACTCGCCTTCACTGCCATCGTCAGCAATTTTTCGCCACTGTTGTTGCGCTGCCAGATAGTCCGCATCGCTTACCAGGCGATAGCGCCGCCAGTCCAACGCTTGCTGGCGCTCACAGCTTTCGAGGCATTGCAGCACCACCTGCTGGTAGTGTTGCAATACGTTTTCCAGGTCCTCGGCCCGGTACAACGCGGTGTTGTATTCGATCGCCAATGCCGGCGATTGGTGATCAGCAATGAAAAAGAAGGAGCAATCGAAGGCGGCGCCACCATAATCCAGCGACTGCCGCTGCCCCAGCGGGCTACCCAGGAATGTTTCCGGCCGGCTGTTATCAAGCACCGTAAACAAGCTGGAGAACAGTGCGCCCGATGCACCGCGGCCATCCACGATTTGCAGCAACTCATGCATCGGCAGGTCCCGGTGCAGCATCGCCTGGGCGACCTCCGCCTGTACCGCCGCCAGCAGCTCTTGAAAGGTAACACAGTGATTCAAATCGACACGCAGCACTACCAGGTTTTGCAAGTAGCCCAGCGCACGGCGCTGAGCCGCGGTGGTGCGAAGTGAAAACAGAGTCCCTAGATGAATGTCGGTGCGCTGCCAATAGTGGGCTAGCAGAATACACCAGGCGGCGAGCAACCACTGGTAAGGGGTACTACCACTATCACTTGCCGACTGCCAGACGCGGCGACCAAGCTCTGCGGTCAAGGGTTTGCGGACCAGGCCTCCAGCCTGCCCGGCGCTGGATTGTTTACGCCCCGGCCTGGCCCAGGGTAGCGGTGTGGCCGGCGGTAGATCCGCCAATCGTTGACGCCAGAAATGCACCAGGTCGGGCTTACGCTGTTTGAATTGCTCGAGCTGTCCTGCATAGACAGCACTTGGGCTAACGACCGCCTCTAGCGTTGCAGCAGGCAGCTGATACAGGCGGTCCAGCTCCCGCTCCAGAAGTTCAATGCTCTCTGGGTCCACCAGAATATGATGCATTGCCAGCACCAGGGCAAAACTGTCTGCGCCGGCGGCGACATACACTCGCATGAGTTCGCCGTCTTCAAGCCGAAAGCCCGGCATTTTCTCGCGACAAAATGTCGCCATCTCGGACCAGGGGTCACCGGCGCATGTCCACACTCGCAGTGGAATCGGGCGCTCCAGTGCTTGCATCTGGCCGGCGCTGCTGATCGCTGCCGTCAAGCTCCAATGCCTGGCTTGCAGTTGCTCAAGAGCCTGGTGTAAACGTTGCTGATCGAGACTGCCCGCGACCAGATAACCCCGTACCACCCAGGCTGTGCGGCGCTGGGGATATAATTGATAGTCGAGCCACAGTGGCTGCTGGTAAAGGCTGAGTGGTATCGGGCCAGAGGGCGCGACGCTAGCCTCTTCAGCAGCCCGGGTGTCGATAGCAGGGGATCTGCCGGAGCGCAATCTTGCCTGCAACAGCGCCGCCCTGGCATCGGAGGATGATGGTGATGGTTTATCCACCAAGCGTGGACGCTCCGTCATCAAGCAAACCCTGCACCTGGTCATCACTTAACTGATTGATCTCTGCCATCAGGGCCTGCTCCAATGCCAACGCCAGTTGTGCGGCTAACGGGTGACTGAAAACCAGTTCCAGGGGCAAGCTCAGCTGAAAGCGCTGGCACAGCAGGTTGACGCACTCGATCGCCAGCAGGGAATTGCCGCCCAGTTCAAAAAAGTTGTCGTCGGCGCCGATCGGCCGATGGTCCAGTAACTCGCCCCACAAATCACAGATCGCCGTTTCGGCATCGTTGGCAGGCGCGCGGTAAGTGGCGGACGACCCCGTGCTCAGCAAACTCAACAAGGCGCTGCGATCAATTTTGCCATTGATGGTTAATGGCATGCGTTCAACCGCTAGTAGTTTCGCCGGCAGCGCAAAGTCAGGCAGTCGGCGGGCCAGGTAATCCTTCAATTCACCGCTATCAATGGCACTCTCGGCCGAGTAAAAAGCCACCAGGCTTGGCGCCCCGGCCCCGGCCCGGGCCATGGGTTTGGCTTGATAGCCTATATCATCGAGAATACGCTGCACCCGCGGCAGATCGATATCGTCACTCAGTTCTTCGACCGCCTGTTCGCGGCTTTTTTGCTGCAGCCGCACATCCCAGCTGTAGGGCAAGGCATAATTGTGATGACCCCGTTCCTGGGCATGCACATGAATGCCGACATCGTTAATCAGGCAATTGGAAGAGCGCCCGGTATCCGACGGCCGTATCCAGGGCGCGTGACTAGCGAGAAAGCCCTGCATTTCGTCGAGCGAAGCACTCCAGTAGCGGTAAAAATCGAGTAAATGTACCCTCTCGAACAACTCGTCACCATCGAAGCCCTCGGTGCCAAGGCATTGCGTGACGGCATCGGGTCGGCGGTGATAAGCCTTGCGAGCGGCAATAACGGCACTGTCAATCTCCTGGTCAGAGCGCTCACCCCGGAACAAGCCGAGGTTGAGCCGGGTTTCAAACAGCTGGCCCCGGGATAGACCGGTAACCACCAGCGGGATACCGAGCTCGTCGGCACGCCGGATACTGAGGGTATAAATCGTTTTGAAGCAGCCCTGGCAGACGTTGCTGAAGCGGCCCAGACTATCGCGAAAAATCTCGTTCATGTGCTCGGTTGAAGCAAACTCGTGGGCTATGCCAAGATCGTCAACGACGCGCTGGATATTCGCATGTGCTTGCTCTGAGATATAGCCATTATCGAGGGTAAAGGCGTAGATCTTGAAACCCATCGCAGCCACCTGGTACAGCGCATAGGTACTGTCCTTGCCGCCACTGAGCAACACCAGGCAGTCGAATTCGCCTCGTTTGAGACGAGCGCGGGCCGCGATCGCGCCCTGCAATTCGCTGCGTTGGCGAAAGTAGGCATCGATGCGTGGTGACAGGGCGGTAAAGTCCCGGCACAACTGGCAGATACCCTCGGGGTCGAGATGTATGCCGGGGGTATCGTCACCCACACCACAGGCACTGCAGCGCATAATAGTGGCAGGTTTGGCAACCGCTTCTTCACTGAGCGACACCACCGCATCGACAATCGCTTCGTGGCTCTGGAGCACCGCCTCGATCTCTTCCAATTCAAGCCGGTGACCCAGCAATTTAACCTGTTGATCCGCACGACCCAAATACACCAACTCACCACGGGCATTGAACCGGGCCAGGTCTCCCGTCTTGTACATCGTGCTCCGGGGATCGAGCAAATCTGTCACAAAAGTACCACTGCGCGCATCCTCCGGACGCAGGTAGGCGCAGGGCGCACCGAGCCGGTGCACGTAAATCTCCCCGACCACACCCGGATGAACCGGCTGCAAGGCAGCGTTCAGCAAGTATATCCGGGTATGATCAGCGGGGCGGCCAATCGGCACCGCCGTCTCGCCTGCGAGGCTGGTGTCGGCATCCAGGGGGTAGCGATAAATCATGCAACCCACAACGGCTTCAGTCGGACCGTATTCGTTAAAAATCCGCAGTTCATTGCCGAATTTCTTGATAGTGGACTCGGCGATCGCCACGCTCAGTTGCTCGCCACCGACAATCAAGGTATGTAAATGCGAGCGCTGCACATCCAGCTGCTGCAACAGGCGCAGGTGAGCAGGCGTCAGCTTGATCGCATTGACGTGATTATCTTCAATCGCTCGCAGCAATGCATTGTCAAAGGAGTCATGGGTAGAGGGGTATACATGCAGGGTACCGCCGCTGACCAAGGGTAAAAATAGCGACGTCACTGTCAGGTCAAAGGCGATCGAGGACATCAGCGGCATCGACAGCGGGCCGAGATCCCCATACTGGCGCTGGGCCCATTCGATATACACGGCCAGTCCCAGCTGGCTAACGGGAATACCTTTGGGCGTCCCGGTCGAGCCCGAGGTAAACAGGATATAGGCGTCGCCGTGCAGGTCCTGATGCTCGAGGTTGGGCAGCTTCGTCAGTGCCGGCGTCGGGCGGCTTAGCTCAGCTGGGCTCAAGGCTTTAAAGGCTATCGGCTCCAGCGCTGTTGCTGCAGTATCCTGCACTACCGCGACAACCCCGGCGGCGTCGAATATCTGTTGCCGGCGCAGCACCGGGGATTGAGCATCCACGGGGACATAGACGGCGCCCAATCGCAGCAAACCCAGAATCACCTCCACCATCGGGATGCCGCGCTCAAGGCATATACCGACGCGATCCCCGGCCGCGACACCCGCAGCCGCAAAACCGCATGCGATCACCTCTACCCGCCTGACCAACTCGCCATAACTACGGCTGACGCCATCGCAGCAAACTGCAACGGCGTCGGGATTGGCGGCAGCGGCGTGCCATGCGGTCTGCAGCACTGTTTGCCGGGGAATCGGGGCGGCGGATGCCGTATTGTAGTCGACAAGGAGCCGCTGTTTGAGCTCTTCAGACAGCAGCGGAACGCTGGCTACCGGCGCCTGCGGGTTGCGCGCAAAGGCCCGCAGCAAGCGTTGCGTGCAATCCAGAACCCGTGCCTGGTCGGAGCCAACAAAGACATCGTTTTTGAGATCAAGCATGATGTTAAGACCACCATCGCCGACCAGATCCCACACCTGCATCCGGATGGCATAGGCCGCGTCGCTGCAACCCGGATGGACAAAATCTGCCGCCACCGGTTTACCGGCAAAGCTCCCGAGATTAAAGGGAATAAAGTTCAGCAGGGTATCGCAGGCTCGATTACTACCGGGAGCACTTGCCCCGGGCCTGCCATGCACCACAAAGCCCGGGACAAGTTTGAGCAGCTGCTGGCCAAGCTCGACAAACGAGGTACTGGCCTCGACGTCCACGGCAAAAGGAAACAGCTCGATAAACAAACCGGGGGTGGCGCGATCGTCACCGCTGTGACGATTGAGAGCGGGCGTATCAAACGCGATGCGCTGCCGCTGCGCCAGGCGACTCACCAGTGACGCCAACAGCACCCCAAAAAAGGTAAACAGCGAAAGTTGCGGCGTCAACGCCCGGAAGTGTTCGCTGGCCAGGGCCTGGAGTTCGTCTACCTCAGCTTTGCTGAGGGCAAATTCAAGTCGCGTTGAATCGTTGCGTCGAGGATCGCCACCGCGATTGAACATTGCACCCTCACTGGGGATGCTGGCATAGAGGCTGCGCCAATATTCACGGGATTTTTGCAGCTTAGCCGCGGCTTCAGTGCTGGCGGGCGGCGCTGCGCGACGCTGCGGTATGGGGGGCAATGGAGCTCCCCCGGCCAGCAAGTTGCGATATTCCTCATCCATAGCCTCCAGCAGGAGGCGGCATGACCACGCATCTGTCACCAGGTGATGCTGGTTGATAAACCAGATCGCTTGCCTTTCGGGCAGCTGCAATAGTGCACTGTCGTAGAGCGCGCCGGCGGGATCAAAGGGTTTGCCGGCACGCTCAGCCATCCAGGCCTGCGCCCGCTCAAGAGCGTCTGGACTGGCACTAAAATCGACCACCTGCAGCAGCGGGTGTGCAGGCACTGCATAGCCAAATTGAACGTCCTGGCCCGTGCTGTGCAACTGCGCCTGCAAGGGCTCGAACCTTTCAGTCAAGCGGACAAAGGCACGCTGGAAAACATCAACTGCAAGCTGTTCCAGCAGTATCCCCAGCGCCATGTTGTAAATGGGCTGGGTGCCCGCAAGCTGCTGGCCCACCCACACCAGTGACTCGGAGTGGTTAAAGGCTCGCAAGCGGACGTCTGGCGACTTGCTAATTAACAACGGCAGTTTCTCCTGGGAGTTATCGTTTGAACCTGTTCATCGATATTGCATTGCACCGCGATACTGGAATTGAATCACCTGCGATGAGATATTGCACTTTGCAGCGGAAAATCTGCGATACATGTCTAGACTCCATAGAATAGCCGATTTTTCAAGGCAACAAATTCACCAACAATTGGCAAACCAATAGTCATATTATGTCGTAATTATTCGCCGTACCTACGAAAATATCGCCACATCAGACTTGCTCGCAGTTGTCCATTTGCGTCCCGGGGGTTCTGAAGGCCAGTCGATGTTTAAATAATACGGCACTCAGGCTTGGTGCATCCAGCCACTGCCGCTTTTAGCTCTAAAGGAGTCATAGATTGATCGCCAGACAGCTCGGTTCGCTTATCACTTTACTATTAAGCCTTTGCTATGGCCATTGGGCCCATGCTCACGCAGTCGGCGAAAACTATGTGTTTCTGGACATCCAACAGGATCGTCTCGACGGCCGCCTGCAAATTCACGAGCGGGAACTGGCCGCCCGATTCGATCTGACGCTGGAATCAACGCCGCCATCTCTGGAGCAATTACCCGAGCTGCTGAACTACGTCCAGGACCACTTCTCTGTAGCCGTTGACGATCGCACCCTGCCCCTGCAATACGGCAAGACCGAGCTTGTTGACCTTCCCCAGGGCCGGTTCCTGCAGCTCGACTTCACTGCGCCGTGGCCAGGGGCCCTGCCCCGAGGACTGCAGATCAAGCAGGATTTGTTTTTTGAGCTGGATAAAAGGCACCGGGGGCTGGTGCTGATCGACTACAACGCCCACACCGACGAGACCGCTGAATGGGAAACCACGGCGCTCATTTTCAGCCCCGATAAAGCCGACCAGTACCTGGACCTTGTTGACGTACCCGCTCTTTCCGGGCGTCTGGATTTCCTGCTGCAAGGCAGTTGGCATATCCTGATTGGTTTCGACCACATCCTGTTTCTGGTGACGCTACTGCTCACCGCGGTACTGCTTTGGACCGGCCAAAAATGGCAACCGGTGGCGAGCTTCAAGCAGTCGCTATGGAACGTAGCGGGCATAGTAACGGTATTTACCCTGGCCCACTCCATCACCCTTACCGTGGCCGCATTGGGGTGGGTCAGCCTGCCCTCCAAATTGGTTGAAAGTGTGATTGCGCTGTCTATTCTGGTGATGGCGCTGCACAACCTGCGGCCGTTCCTGCACCATAAATGGATTGTGATATTCGTGTTCGGCCTGTTTCACGGCCTCGGCTTCGCCAGCGTGATGGAACATCTTACGTTTCGCATGGTTGACCTGGTTACCGTAATGGTGTTATTTAACGTCGGCGTGGAATTAGGGCAACTGCTGATAGTTGCTATCATTTTCCCGCTGCTGTTTATGCTGCGAAACAGCCGTTGGTATGTACCGGTGGTGCTGCGCGGCGGCTCCGTTGTAATTGCCTTGGTGGCGATTTACTGGCTAATCGAACGAGGTTTTGGATGAACTCTGTGTCAACCCCACCCTGCACGCTGGCTGATACACAAGCACCGGGCAATACCGAACCTTCAAAGATTGAACATTCGCCACCGGTGTTCGGCTCAGCGGCAGGACGCCGGCTTGCCCTGGCACTAACGACATCTTGTTGCAGCCCGGCACTGTTGGCCCATGGCTCTGCAATGGAAGAAGTTGAAATTGTTGGACGGCATACCGAAATTATTGGCCAGGCGGTATCCGCCTCCCAGGGCATTGTCGGACAGGAAGAATTGAGCCTGCGCCCGATATTGCGCACCGGCGAGATTATGGAAACCGTGCCAGGCATGGTAGTTACCCAACACAGCGGCAGTGGCAAGGCCAACCAGTATTTCCTGCGTGGATTCAACCTCGACCACGGCACCGACTTTCTCACCCAATACGACCGTATGCCGTTAAATTTGCGCAGTCATGGCCACGGCCAGGGCTATACCGATATCAGCTTTGTGATACCCGAGTTACTGGAATCCATCGAGTACAAAAAAGGCCCCTACTATGCCGACGTCGGGGATTTTTCTAGCGCGGGCAGTGCCAATATGACGCCGATGCGGGCGATGCAGGGCGGCATGTTGCAACTGGGGGCCGGCCAGGACAGCTTTGGGCGCCTGCTCGGTGCCGGTTCGGTAGCGGTTGGCCCGGGCGACCTGCTGCTGGGTTTCGAGGGCCAGGTTTATGATGGGCCCTGGACCGACATTTCAGAAGATGTCCGCAAGGTCAACGGCCTTGCGCGCTATACCTGGGATGCTGGCGACAATAACTTTTCTGTCATGTTTATGGCCTACGACAATAGCTGGAACGGCGCCGACCAGATCCCCGAGCGAGCGGTGGACCAGGGCTTGATCGATCCTCTGGGCAGTATCGACGACTACACCGGTGGTGAGTCGAGTCGCTACAGTCTGTCGGGCAGCTGGATCAACCCCAACTGGCAAGCCAGTATCTATGCCATCCGCTACAACCTGAACCTCTGGTCGAACTTTACCTATTTTCTCGACAATCCCGACACCGGTGACGAATTCGAGCAGATCGACAATCGCTGGATTTATGGCGGTGAACTGGTCCGTACTGACGACTTCATCTTTGCGAACATCGACTACCGCAACGCGTTCGGTCTGCAAGTTCGCTACGACGATATCGAGGAAGTGGGGCTGATCCGGACCCGCGCTCGCCAGCGTCTGGAAACTGTGCGCCTGGACGCCATCGACGAAACCTCGGCCGGTCTTTACTGGAGCGGGACCTGGCGTTGGGCCGAGCGCTGGCGCGCCAATCTGGGGCTGCGTTACGATTACTATTGGTTCGATGTCGATAGCGACACGCCGCAAAACAGTGGCACCGATGAAGATGGCATTGCCAGCTACAAATTCAATCTCAGTTACCGACCCACCGATACCTGGGAAGCCTATCTGGGCCTGGGCACCGGCTTCCATTCCAATGATGCCCGGGGGGTGACAATTACGATAGACCCGGTAACCGGTAACCCCGTCGATTCGGTGGACCCGCTGGTTCCCTCTGAAGGCGCCGAAGTGGGCCTTCGGCTGTTCAGTGATGACAACATCAGCGCCTCAATGTCGCTGTGGGTACTCGATCTTGACTCCGAACTGTTGTTCGTGGGTGATGCCGGTAATACCGAGGCGTCGCGCAGCTCGCGTCGATCTGGCGTTGAGTTAACCGCATACTGGTGGCTTTCGCCGCAGTGGACACTGGACGTCGAGTACTCCTATTCCCGCGCCCGCTTCACCGAATCTGACCCGGATGACCCAAGTCTGGGAGACGACGTACCTGGCAGTGTGCCACAGGTTTTCAGCACCGGCCTGAGCGTCGATCACCCCTCGGGAGTCTTTGGCTCCGTGCGCCTGCGCTACTTTAGCGGCCGCCCACTGGACGAAAGTGGTGATATTGAATCTGACCCCAGCACCGTGGTCAACCTGCGTGCCGGCTACCGCTGGAATAACTGGGAGGTGTTTGGCGATATTCTCAACGTGTTCGATTCGGATGATCATGATATCGACTACTACTATCCGTCTCGTCTGCCGGGAGAGCCGGCGGAGGGTGTCGAAGATATTCACTTTCACCCCATTGAACCGAGAACCGTCAGGGTTTACGTGGGCTACCGCTTTGGTAGCTAGTCAAAAGCAAGCCGCCCACCATTGGCGCAACCGCCATCATCCGGGCCTTGCAGCAATAAGGCATACCTGCGCAGCTTTACTAGCGCGGGCAACAGCAGCAACCAACAAGGCCGCGAATTGCGCCAGGGAGATTTTTTGGAAACCGTTGTCGTAGCCGGTAAGCACATCGGCGCTCTGATTGACCGACTGGGTGTCGACCATTTAATGGCCGCCATGATCGAAGAGCTGCAACAAGCCTTTCGCGACTTTAATCCCAAGTTACAGCAGGTCAGGACTCGCGATGGCTTTCACTATCACGTGCCTGCCCTCGGCTTGCTGGAGTGGATGCCCTGCATGCACCTGGGGGAACAGATTACGGTGAAGATGGTTGCCTACCACCCCGACAACCCGCTGCAAAGTAACCTGCCTACCATTCTCTCAACCGTTCATGTCTACGACCCCCGCACCGGTCACCTGCGCGGCCTTATCGACGGCACCTTCCTGACCGCATTGCGCACGGGGGCTGCTTCCTGCATCGCCAGTCAAATTCTTGCCAAACCCGATTCCCGGACCGTTGGTATTATTGGCTGCGGTGCACAGGCTGTGACTCAACTCCATGCGCTGTCACTGCGCTTCGATGTAGAGACAGTGCTGATACAGGATATCAACCCTGCGGCCGAAGCATCTTTCGCTGCCCGGGTGCAGCGTTTTCTCGCTCCTACAGCCGAGATTCGACTGGCTAGCGTCGAACAGATCGTGCCAGCTGTCGACATCCTTATTACCGCCACCTCACAGCCACCCGGTGAAGCACCGCTGTTCTCGGCAGTTGAAACCAGGCCCTGGTTACATATCAACGCAGTGGGTTCCGATTTCGCCGGCAAGGTCGAGCTGCCGCTGTCCCTGCTGACCAAAGCAGTTGTTTGTCCCGACGACCGCAAGCAAGCCATGCTTGAAGGGGAATGCCAGCGGCTCACCGAAGACCAGATCGGCCCGGAACTTTGGGAGTTGATGCAAAGCACCGGGCCGGCAGACGAGCAGCAACAGCAATCCCTCACGGTTTTCGACTCCACCGGTTGGGCGCTGGAAGACCAGGTTGCCGGCAACCTGCTGTTGCGCCTCGCTCAACAACACAATTTGGGAGAGCGCATTCAGCTCGAGCGCATTACCCGAGACCCGCTCAATCCCTATGACAAAGAGCTTTACCAGACGCTGACTGTCAAGGCCGGTGCGGGAACGGGATAGATACGTGGCCTGGTGGCATCACCTTGATTACTTATTACCATTACCCCTGGGGAGTTAGCTGGAATGGATTTTGGTTTGTCGGCAGAACAATCACAATTGCGCGAAGATATTATCGCCTTTGCCCAACGCGACCTGAACAATGGCCTGCGAGAGCGCGACCATGCCTGTGAATTCAATGCCGAGGGATGGCGGCAGTGTGCGGCGGCAGGCCTGCTCGGCATGCGTATGCCAAAGGCACTGGGTGGCGGGGAGAAAGATACCCTCACCACGGTTATAGCACTGGAAGCGCTGGGCTACGGTTGCCGTGACAACGGCCTGACGCTGGCAGTTCCCGGGCAGATGTGGAGCATCCAGGAACCCTTGCTGGCATTCGGCGACAGCGAGCAGAAAAGCCGTTTTATGCCCGGGCTGTGCGACGGTTCAACTCCCGGTGCCCATGCTATGACTGAACCCGACACCGGCTCCGATGCCTTTGCCTGCAAAACCACCGCACGCCGTGAAGGCGACTACTACCGCCTTGATGGGCACAAGATCATGATTGGACTGGCGCCCGTTTGTGGCGTGGCGCTGGTATTTGCCAGCACCAAGCCCGAACATGGCCAGTGGGGGATCTCGGCTTTTCTGGTTGAAGCTGACACCAAGGGCATGCATTGCACTCCAGCCAGCGAAAAAATGGGACTGCGCACCGCCCCGCTTGGCGATATCGTGTTCAAGGATTGCATGGTTCCTGCGGCCAATCGACTGGGCCCGGAGGGAGCCGGCCAGAGTATCTTTAATCATTCGATGGACTGGGAGCGCAGCTTTATCTTTGCCTGCCACCTCGGCGCCATGCACGCACAACTCGAAGCCGCTACCCGTTACGCTCACCAGCGCCGCCAGTTCGGCCATGCCGTTGCCGACTTCCAGTCGGTGGCCAATAGACTGGCCGAGATGCGACTGCGACTCGAAACCTGCCAGCTCTTACTATACAAAGCGGCCTGGCTCAAAGACCGCGATCAGAACATTCCAATGCATGCGGCTCTCACCAAATTGCACCTCGGAGAATCCCTGTTGGCATCCAGCCTCGATGCCATGCGCATTCACGGCGGCCGTGGCTTTATGAGCGAGTTCGAGGTTGAGCGCTCAGTGAGGGACAATGCCGGCGGCGTGATTTACTCGGGCACCTCAGACATCCAGCGTCAACTGATTGCAAAAATGCTGCCGATGGAGCAACGCTAACATGCACTACCTGCTGCCGCAGTTGGTCAGCGAAGCAGCGAGCCGTAAGTCGCAGCATACCGCTATTTGCTGTCGCGACGAGTCCCTGGACTATGCCCAGCTGCAGCAGCGATCGGCGGCAGTCGCGGCATTGCTGCTAGCGGCGGGGGTCAAAGTTGGCGATCGCGTTGGTATCTACATGCACAAGTGTGTGGACTGTGCCAGCGCGATCTACGGCATCATGGCGGCAGGTGCGGCCTATGTGCCCCTCGACCCCACTGCCCCATTGGCGCGGCTGCAACATATTATCGACAGCTGTGATATTGAAGTGCTGGTCAGCGAACCGAGGCTCGACCGCGGGGTGCAGGATTTACTGCGGGTCACGGCTATCAGGCATGTGCTGGGTGGCGGTAGCAGCGTCAACCAGGCCGTGTCGAATACCGCCTGGTCGACAGTTCACGAGCACCGGGCATGCGACTTTCCCGGGTTGGGACTGACCGGCAACAGCCTGGCCTACATCTTGTTTACCTCAGGCTCGACCGGGGTTCCCAAGGGCATCATGCACAGCCACGCCAGTGCCATGGCATGGGCCCAGGTGACCGCCAGTAGCTACCAGATTGACCCCCATGACAGGGTCAGTAATTACGCCCCGCTGCACTTTGACCTCTCGACCCTGGACTACTTCGGCACAGCCTTTGCGGGCGCGACCACCGTGATGATTCCCGAAGAGTACACCCGCTTCCCGGCCAGCCTCGCAGGGCTGATAGCCAGCGAACGATTGAGTATCTTTTACACTGTTCCCTACGCACTGCTGCAGCTATTGCAAGCAGGGGTATTGCAGCAGCATCAGTATCCGGCGTTGCGGGCGGTACTTTTTGGCGGTGAACCGATGCCACCGAAGCACCTGGAGGAGATCATGAAGCTCTGGCCCGGCGTTGATTTCTACAATGTTTACGGCCCGACAGAAACCAATGGTGTCACCCATTACCGGGTGCAACTCGACGAATTGAAAAGCACCAGGGCTATTCCCATCGGTGCGGTTTACCCCAACGTTGAAGCGGTGGTGCTGGATAGTCACGGTGAAACCGTTGCAGATGACAGTGTTGGCGAGCTCGCGATCAGTGCCGGCACTTGTATGCGCGGCTACTGGAAGCGCGCCGACTTGAACCAAAAGGTATTCTGGTTACGCAGCCAGGACTACCAGCGCCCTGATATTTTCGTGCGCACCGGCGATCTGGTCAGCAGGCGTCCGGATGGGGTTTTCGAGTTTCTTGGGCGCGCGGATCGCCTGATTAAAACCCGCGGTTACCGGGTTGAGCTGGACGAGGTAGAGGCCTCTATTGTTGCCCATCCAGCGATCCTTGAATGCGCTGTGTTTGCCGTCCCGGACCCGGCAGGCTCGGTCAATATTGTCGCCGCGATAGTACCGGTTGAGATCACCGCATTCGACTTGTCCGAACTACAGGGCCATATGCGCGGCCAACTTCCAGCCTATGCCCTGCCCCGCTCGATTGAAGTAATGGCGGATTTCCCCCGCACTTCAACCGGGAAAATCGATCGGGTTAGCCTGGCCTCACAGGCCGCTGAAAAATGATCTAAAGGACCATCAATCATGCAAGACCACGTCATCAATTTTATCAACAATGAACTGCTGGCTGAGCGCGGCATCAGCGTCGGCCTGGACGACGAACTGTTACTGAATGGCCACCTCGATTCCATGGCCATTTTCCAGTTGGTCGCCTTTATCGAGACCGACCTCGGCCTTAGCGTACCGGCGCAGGATATTACGGTAGAGAACTTCAGGACCGCGGCCATTATCGGCCAGTACCTGGCGCGCCTGTAGTGCTCAGGTGAATAGTTCCTGCGACACAGAGCCGGGTCATTGGCATCGTCACCCTGGGCATAGCCAGTTACCTGAATCCCCTGCTACAGCTCGCCCCCATACTAACAAGGCAAGGCTACACCGTAGTATTTCTCAGCACCAGCGATGTCGTTGCCAGTGCCGCGAGCAACGCCGGCTACGGGTTTTTTCAGCTTAACGCCGCACCCAGTGACGCCTGTCTGGCTGATGCCAAAAACACCGTACAAGCCAACTGGCTGCCAGCCCGGCTGCGCGACCCGCGTATCCGGGCCAGTGCCGACCAGGCGTGGATGCGGCATGGACATGGCCTGCCGGAATTTTTACAACAGTACCAGCCTGAAATCATGTTGGTGATGGCCGAGTTGCATGAATACATTGTGTTTCTCGCGGGGCATCATGCCCCTTTGGTGGTGATAGACACGCACCTCGCCACCCGACGCCAGCCAGGCGTTCCACCGCCTCACCAAGCATACATTCCCGCAGCTGGCCAGGCTGCCAGTCTCTATAGCGCACTGCTATGGTGGATGCTGGTGCAGCGACGCCGTTTATCTCGCGGCTGGCAGCAGCTCAAGTTGGGCAAGTCTGCACGACTTAGCGCACTGCGACAACTGGCTCTGGACCTGAATCTCGATGCCCGGCAATTTCTCGATATGAAGCAGTGGCATTTTGTCGATTATCCACAGCTACCGCTGCTCCGTTTGGCCAATCCCCGGCTGAATTTTTTTAACTGCACCTGAGACCGGGGTATTTTACACAGGCGCATTGCTCGGTGGCATGCCCGCTGCGGGCGGACCACTGCAAGCGGATAGTGATGACTGGCGTGGCTTCAACAAGGCAAGTCGTCGGGCAGGACGGCCGCTGGTCTATTGTTCGCTGGGAAGCTTTATGTCGAACAGCGAATTCATTGGCCGCGTCATCAAAGCCTCAAAAAACCAGCCTTGGAACTTGCTGCTTGCCACCGGGCCAGACTGCCAGCCATCGGATCTCGGCCCGCTACCCGATAATGTTGCTGCCTTCCAATGGCTGCCACAATGGGACGTTTTGGATCATGCCCAGGCGATGCTTTGCGCTGGCGGTAATGCCACTATCAACGAGTGCATCTTTAAAGGCGTTCCGATGCTGGTCTACCCAATAGATCGGATGGACCAGTATGGCATGGCGGCGCGGGTACAGTTTCATGGTCTCGGCCTACGCGGCCAGCAGCATGACAAGCCGGCATCAATACGCGAAAAACTGGCTGCAGTGCTTGCCAGTGCAAGCATTCGCGCCAGTGTCGATGCCATGCAAGCACGTTTTCTGGCCGATGCAGAGTCGGGAAATGCTGAAGCAGCGCTGCGCGAAGCCATGCAGTATGCCCAAAGCTGTCAGACCAACGCCGAGCAGCGCTAATCGTGAGCGCAATTAAACCAGGACACCTCTGATCACACAGTATTAGCTCAGCGAAGCCTTGAGGAATATGGCTGGGAAGGCTCGGCGCGAAATCCGGGTTGACACCGAATTAATCAGAGGTGCCCTAACTAACAACATCATCGTGCGCTATCGCCAGTTTCATCAGCTTGCTGAATGCGGGATCACCGTGCTGCAATTCGGCGTAGGTGCCATTTGCAATAAGCTTGCCCTGATCTACCAGACTGATGTTATCCGACATTTTTATGGCAGCAGGACGATGCGAAATAATAATAATCAGCACATCACGCTTCAAGGATTTCAGCAACAGCATCAAGTCGTGTTCAGATTCGATATCCAGGGCACTGGTGGGCTCGTCCAGCACCAGCACCTTGGCCCGATGATACAGCGCCCGGGCGATGCCAATCCGCTGGCGTTGGCCACCACTCAGTAACTTGCCGTCTTGACCCAACACTGAATCAACACCCAACGGCAAGCGCCCGACAAAGGCACTGGCATTGGCCATTATCAGTGCCTGCTCAACCCGTTCCCTGTCTATCTCTTGCGGCCCAACGCCAAAGGCCACGTTCGCCATAACTGTATCGTTAGTCAAGAAAATATGCTGGGGAACGTAGCCAATAGAAGCCCTGTAGGCATAAAGATCCTCGCCGCCAAGGGTCTTGCCGTTCATCAGCAAGGCACCAGAGTCAGGCTGCAATAAACCCAGCACCACGTCAGCCAGGGTGGATTTTCCCGACCCGGACGGGCCGGCGATAGTGTTCAGGGTTCCCCGGGAAAAGGTCACACTAATATCGTTGAGCGCGTGTTCTTCACTGCCCGGGTAGGAGAAACTCACGCTCCGAAGTCCGACAGTGGTGATATCGGCAGCCAGGGGCTCTATCCCAGCCGGTGATGGATCGACTGACTGCAAAAGCTCATCCGCCAGGACTTTGGCAACTTCTCCGTGGGCGCTGATATTGGAAATGGAGCCGTATATCTGCTGCATCGTTGGCAACAGCTTGTAGCCGGCAAGCGCGTATAGACTGAGCATACCGACGATCGCGGCGGGCTCCTGGCCCGAGGACAGAAAATAGACTGCCAGCAGCAGGATAGCGCCAAAGCTGATCGACTCGATCACCAACTTGGGGACGTCAGCGGCCAAGGCAATAAATGCCTGCGCGTCCAGGCCTCGCCTGTTGTAGCCCTCGAAGCGATCGACATAGCTTTGCTCAATGCCTTTTAGCTTTATTTCCTTGACCCCGATAAAGGCCTCGGACAGCGTCGCCTGGGTTCCCCGATTCCTTTCAGTGGTTATCCTGCCGCGTTTTTCCAACGCCTTACGCAGCAATACGTAGGTCAGCAGGTAGCTGCCTCCCACCAGCAATCCAGCACTGACCGCTATGACCGGGTCCAATACCAACAGGCCGACCAGAATCACCATTGCCACCAGCAACTGGCTGAACATATTCAGCATTGGCGCCAACACATGAAACACAAAGCGCGGCAGTTCCTGGTTAACAATCGCGACAGCGGCCGTGTGGTCTGTCATTTTGTGAAAAATATAGGGGCGCTGCAGCAAGTTGCCAAACAGCTCGTTTTGCAATTTGCTGCCGATGTGAACCGAAAAGCGGTAGGTAAGCCAATAGGTCAGACCAGCGAACAAATTGGACACGGCGATCAACACCATCGACAGGCAGGCCGAGGCGATCATAAATTGTCGGTCAGAGGTCAGCCCACAATTCGCGTATATCCAGGACAGCACGGCGTTGCTGTGAATCACCTCTGGATTGGACAGGATACTGATAAAGGGCCCGATGCTGGCAACGCCAAACACCTGGATCATGGCGGAAACCAGATAGAACAGCTGTAACCAACCGAACCGTTTCAGGTCGACTTTGCCAAGAATACCGAAGGCCGAGCGAATAACACTCAGGATATGCATAAGTGATACCGCCGCCGCACAGTCCCGGAAATGGACAAACACATTGAGTAGACTCCCAATATGCTGATTTGGGCGAGGGTCATCCAGCCGCCAAAGATCCGGTGCGTAGCAGTCAACCGTGGCTTGAACATCACAATGAGCTTTACCCCTGCGCAGAGCGCGTTTAACGTAATATGTGATGAATTATAGCGCAACGGCCCTCATCTCAACGCGAGATTTGGCAAAAGCGGCAGCAAGGTGAACAACTCACGGCTCTGGTTTCTCGCACACGTATCGAAGCACGCGGCAAACTAAAGCGTCCTGCTACGCCGTCACCAAAGTGGTTTGGCCATATTTGCTCCATGCCGAATCAATTTGGATACTGCGTTATGCAAACAAGAGTGTTGACTGCATGCCACCTATGCCGGGCGTTAGACACGATCCTATCATCGTCATCCTTTACGGGAGATGAACAGCCTCAAAGCGATGCTCACTGCGATTTTTTTTCACTTGATCGTGGGGAAAGATACGCCCGTTCATCGCAATATAAACACCTGTAGAACAGCACTGCAGGGCACCGAGCGCGCAACCGATATTGAATTCAGCATCGGACCCGAGGAACGCTGCGGGTTGCAGTGCCCCTGTCAGAACGATGTGTTTGTCCACAATGTCCGCCAGTACTTTTGCGGTAGCCACCATGCCGTCGGTGCCGTGGGTCACCAGTATATGACTCGCATCACTGGCTGCGACTCGCGCTTTAATGAGCGTCCGGTCAGCATCGTCGATATCGAGACTGTCTTTGCGCAGCAAGCATTCAAGAGTGAGCTCGAACGCCACATTGTGGGACCTGAGAATCCTCTCAACCACCGGCTCGCCGACCTGAAACTCGCTTTTGGCGTCGAAGTAAATCTTGTCAATGGTGCCGCCGGTGCTAATGACGTGCAAGCGCATAGCTGAGTTCATTTTGTGGGAGACCTCCTGGATGTGAATTGAGCTAATAATATCAAAGAAGGGGTCGTCACCTGTGCTCAATGCTCGCCTGAAGCTAAAAACTCACTACACGCATGAGCCAACGCTCCCTATCTGTCAAATATCGCACCCCCAGCAAAGGCTTTGCGCTCCCAAAGAGCAAACGAAACCATAAACTTGCACTACATTTACGACTATGTTTCAGTGGCGCAATCGAAGCGAGGAAAGTTTGGGTATGGCACTGGAAAAACCGGGATATTTGTCGAAACTGGCACATCTTTCAACTGCAACTGCGCTATTTTGCTTTATGGTACCGGCATCAGCCTGTGAAAAGAATTACGTTGATTGCTTTTACTATGATGGGAAATTCCTGCCTTTCTCAATCAATTTTTCGACGGAGACCAGCGTAGCCGGTCTGGCGGTTAATGTCGGCGTCTCCCAACAATTACAACAGCAACGACGGGGTGACAACTGGAATTTCGAAACGAAAATTACCGGCTTTGTCTACGGCTTGTATGGCTCGATAATCGATTCCAGCGACTTCTCCATACTCCCCGACAGTAGCTATCAAACCTGGGACTATGCCAGAGAAGCTCATCTATATGGCATTATTCCCCTGACATCGACGTCCTTTCGCCAGAAATTCGAATGGGGTGATGACGGCACCGGGCAGGTAAAATCCCACTACAAAGACAAGTGGTATCAGTACAGCATCGAACCCGGCACCTTAGACCAGGGGCTTATACTCCTGCAACTGCGCTCGGACTTGATACGCAGCGGTCCTGACATCGGCACCAAGGTGTACACCGCGACCAGTAAAAAGCATATCGATGATGATTTTATGTTCAGGTTCGTCACCGCAGCAGACCTGCAAACCCCAATGGGCAATGTTGCTACTGTGGTTTACGAATTATTAAAAGGTGAGCACAAAAAGAATTTGAATGCAGCCGACTCTCTCCGCGATCTAGCGGAGATAGAGCAGCTGGTTGAACAACTGATTGTGCTCAGGCAGACGAGCTCAGGCAAACAGCGGGATATCGACATTCGTACTGCGGAAGACCAATTGAACCGTTTGCTGCGGGTGGATACCGCAACTATCGTATCCATTGCCGAAGAGGACGCCAAGGCCTCCGGGAAGAGCTTACCCGGGAAGAGCGATGATTCTTCCATTGTTAGCCAGGCATCGGAAATTGAAGAAGGTAACGCCCGGGTTTTTATCTGGTTCTCCAACGCTCACGCCTATCTGCCGGTAAAGCTGCTTGCAGTTATCGACAGCAAGAGCTGGTGCAGATTGTTAATCAGCGATGTCAGCCTTGATTCAGAGGCGTTGTCGTCACTGGCTATGTGAGGCGTCAGCTTGAAACTTGCCAGAGGTGTCAGGACTCACCGCTGGAGGGTGCTCCGCAACTGCCTCTGTAGTGGCGACTGAATCCACACTATTGTTACCGTTGCCGATCATCGCCAACAGGGTGTTGGCCCTCGCTTCCCAGGAATGCTCGCGCATGGCTTCCGACAATTCTCGACCCGACTTCTGCGCACCCTGCTCAATCACTCGCCGAATAGCGCTGACAAATTGATTTTCATCATCGGCGAAATCAACATAGTCATCCAATTTGCCCGCTTCCATCTGTAGCGTAGAGACCACTGGACAACCAGCAGCCAGGTATTCGCGCAGCTTGGTGGGGTTGGCAAACTTGTTACGGTCGGAGTATGCATAGGGCACCGTACACACAGCGAAGTGCGCCAGGTATGCTGGCAGCATTTGGTAGGGTTTCGGCCCCAGGTAGAAGATGTTTTTTCGCGCCGGCACCGTTATATGCTCTTCCAGCGGCCCGATCAGCACGACCGATACCTCGGGGATTTCGTCTGCCAGGCGTTCTATCAAACGGTAGTTGATATGCTCACCCAGCAGCCCCACAAACCCCACCATTGGCTTGGCAATGCCGGACAAATCTTGCGGCATATCGCCCGGCTCCAACGCCTGTGAAAACATTTTGAAATCGACGCCATGGGGAAGATACTGCACGTTGTTGTGGAGCTGGCTCTTGCTACGCTGTAAAAGGCTCGACGTGGCAACGACCACGTCAATTTTTTGCAGCAGTTCGCGCTCCAGAGAAATCACCAGTTGACTGTCGAGCCCGGCTATTTCCGAATACTCATCGGCGCAATAGTAGGCCTTGCGGACAGCACCCAACTCATCAATGACATCAACTGACTCCACCGCGGAGGTGATAAGCAATGGGTTCACAATACCCAGCTGGCCCATCTTTTTGTTCAGGTACCTCATGACCAGGGAGTGGTTAATGCGCCTGATGAACGCGTATTTGAGCAGCGGTATCGCAAGGGGCGAGACCACATGAATATTGTCTGGAGTCGAATGACTCTCTGGCTCGATAGGCTTAGTCACCAGGCTAGCGGCAAACTGCCCCAGCTTGGAAAAAGCGCGTTGGATATCGTTAATGGTGAGTTCTGGTGCTCGCAGACCCATAGAGTTTACCCAAAGCACCTGGTGGTGCTGAGCCAGTTCCCTGGCCAGGTGCTGGCCGGTGCTCGGGTGTCGCCCCCAATCTTCGCCAAAGAAAATAATCCAGTTATCCGCACTCATCGTTTGATTTTTTACCGGGTTAAAACGTTTCGTAATAATAGCCGAATTCGTCACAGTGCTTTAAGAAGCCTGATGAGATTTTCTGAATTTCGCTCCCCACGCACCCCAACATAGACATATCGGCAACAGCCAAAGTCCCTGTTTCGTTTTTTGGGGAAGGTGAAAAGAGCAAAGCGCCACGCTGCCTGCTTGTCGTGTGCCGGGGAAAACAGAAGGCGTTTTTTAGCAAGCGGCCGTGGACCGCGCGTATTCAATATCGATAGTCAACGCCGTGACTGCATCAACCAGCGCCAGTAGCTTCAAGACTATCAGACCGAGCCCTAATGAAGAGATATCCGGGCTAGCGTTTGGACGGTGTCCACACCACCACCCGCTTGCCGGTGAGGTACTGGAGGGTGGCATCGGCTATGGCAACGTTACTCTGGACGAAAAAAAGTACGATACGCACCGGGGCAAAACCCCTGAATTTCTCAAACTTCCACCCCAGCAAGGCCACCATATAAAATACAATCTGGGCGATCAAGGCAAGGGTATACAGCGCCCCCTGACCTTGCAGCAAAATCGTTACGAGTAAAAACAACAGCATAAACCAGGGCACGCCCCAACGCATGATTTTGTGGCTCCAAACCTCGAAGGAAAACATGCCCATACGCACGGGGTTCAGCACCCAGGGATGCCTTGGTATAGCACTGATGCCACGGAGCACTGTCCGAACCTTGCGTACATATTCATTCTGGGGGTCAGCCAGGTCGGGATAATAGCCCACCATTGCGGGGCAGTTAACGGCGATCAGGCCGAGCCGGGCACAGTTGCGAGCCACGTTGAAATCGCTACAGGTGAGAAAGTCCCAATTTTCACATGCCTCTCTGCGAGCGCCAAAAAAGGACCCACTCAAACCCACCAAACCGCCCCGGTCAGACTCCAGACCACGCAACCACATCTCGTATTTTACATAGGCACCTTCGCCAACCAACTTACCGTCGCGGCTGATAAAGCGATCTTCACTGGAAACTGCGCCAACTCTTGGATCCTGAAATTCCCCCGCCATTGTTCGCAAGGCGTCCTGCGGAATCTGGGTCGCTGCATCGGAGAAAACGATAATTTCACCGATTGATTGCTCTATGGCGCACCACTGTGCATATTCCTTACCTTTGCGTTCGTCGGCACGCACCAGCTTCACACCCTGGCCAGCATACGATGCAACGATCTCTTCAGTATTATCAGTGGAACAATCCGAAGCCACGATGATTTCAAGTCGATCCGCCGGGTAATCGATTTGCAGCGAGTTATCCAGCTTTTGGCCAATCAGGCGCTCTTCGTTGTGTACCGTAATAATCAAACTCAGGTACGGCAGCGAATCGTCATCCACAGTTTGCGCTCCCACCTTGCGTTGCGGGGGGATCAACTTGAGTATGAGCGGGTAGAGAAAATAACTGTAAATACAGAATACCGCCAATATATAAAATAGAACTTTCAATATCACAGGCGTTATTATCCTAATAAAAAACTCAAAGATGTCCTTGTCGCCAGATCTATGTCGACTGCGCCAGCGCCGGGCTTGTCGCCCTGGGCACATAGCCAATCTTTCTGACTCTTTGGTGGCGACACTTTATTGTAAACTCAAACCAGCGCAGCCCTAACTGCTTATTTAGGCTGATTATTGCCAAAACCATCTCGCTTTCGCAAGTTATGGTCTACGCCGCCCATCCGCTATTGGCGGCTTCGAACCAAAGCTCTCCCGGGTTTTGTCACGGGTCTACCGGCTGCCCCAGGATAATCTCAACCAGTTGCTGGCGTGCGCTGACGTAATGATCTTCACCTATCGGGTACCCGATACTGGCTCGCTCGCCCGGCAGCCCACTGTTGAGCTTTGCCCCTGACACCATCCTTGCCGCAATGGCCGTGGTTGCTTCGGCATTCTTTTGTTCTGCAAGTTCAAGATATTGAGCGTCGATAAAGCCCTGGCGCCAATTCATAAAACGGCTGCCCGGCACCGGGCCATCGAGTCCGGGGTTGCGCTTATCAATATAAATATCGGTGCCGGGATAAACGAACATGCCCACACCGGCACCCTCTTCACCGTAGGGACTGCGAAAATTATAAGGGTCGCGGTAGACGTCAAAAGCATTGCCATAAGCGGTAGCGTGCCACATCCACCAGAAACTGGTGCGGGTGTAAAAGGCTTTCCAACCGACCACCCGCAAGGCCGAGGCAAAATGCCCAAGTCCCTGCGGCCCATTCCAGGAGGAGTTGATGTCGCCCTCTCGCTCCATTTGCAGCGCTTCCTCTCGCGTCTCAGCGCGGTAGATATCCATAGCCGGCATAGCCCTGGCTTCTTTGGCACTAATACTCGAATACAGTTTAATGTCGGCGTTATAGGTGGTGTTAAACGACACCACTTTGGGAGCAACCTGGGTGTTAAACCATTGCGTAAAAGCCGGGATTCCGCCTTTGAAGGCGTGACCGGGTTCATCCCAGACGTAATACGCGAGCAGCGATTCCGGTGCGTACTTGCCCGCACTCCTTTTATACTCGAGCAAACCCCGATGCCAATCGGCTTCGCCCCCTGATATGCCGGAGCCGCCAAAGGGCTTGAGGCCACCACCGTACATTTTCAGAAAAATAAACCGGGTCGGGAGACCTTGTCCCGGTCCCTCATAGCCCTGGCTCGGGGTATAGATATCTCCCGCGCGCAATTGCCATTGCTCAGGACTCAGGTCATTGGCGTCCTTAACGCCACGCAACATACCACCGTGATGACGCCGAAAGAACTGACGGTAGGTTTTCTCCAGTGCCAGTTTTTGCGCTGTTGTCTTTGCGCCGTGCTTGCCCGGCAGATCACTGAACATTACGCCTAGAGTGGAGAAACGATCCGGTAACTCAAAGGCGTGAACCTCGAGCTCGACCGGTATTTTATTAAGCGTTCGGCCCGCTACCAACACCTCAATCTGGCCTCGATAGATACCCGCAGGGGTAGCCCGGGGTATATAGATGTCTATCCATACCGCCTGGGTCTGGCCCGGGAATATCGAGAACGGTGCACCGCCCCATTTCGCCTCAAAGGGAATCTGGATTTCGGGAATATACTTACCCAGGGTATGCGCCGCCCCGGGGGAACCACCATGCTGGCCATGATGATCGTACAGCACGTAGCGACTGCGATAGAGCTGGATCGAGCGACCGACATAGTCGTAGGGATCGGCGGGGTTTACCAGCCTCGAATTATCGATCCGCACCGCCCCGTTCGCCAGCCCGCCAAATTTGACGTCAACCTCGTTTAAGCCATTGGTCCCCGCCGCCGCCTGCAGGATTAACTGGAAGGCGACAGTCTCATTGCTGGCACCGCTCAGCCGCACCTGGTCGTCCCGCCACACAGGATTCCTCTCACGCAGTGGGCTATCACGCTCGTTGAGAAAGACCCGCTCGGATACAGGAATCGCAAATACATCTGAGATCTCGCCGCCATGCCAGTCGGGGTTGGGCTGCGGATCATCGGGGTATTTATCCGGCTTCGAGGTGTCCACCAGCACCTGCACGGCACTGAGTCTCATGCTGAAACCGCCGGAGGTCTTAATCTGCAAGCCGGTAATGCTGCCGTAATCTGCCCCGGTCTGCCGGCTGGCATAGCTGGGCGAGCGATCGGCCGACTGCATCATGTAGTCTGGATCGTTTTTTTGATAAGAGCGAAACGGAAACTGGTTAATCGTAAAGCCCGGCCCCTTGCTTGTAAGGACCCCGACATCGGCATAGCTGGGTTTGTTGTTGCTATCTCCCTCTGCCACTATGCGCACATGAACCTGGGCAAGGTCCAGCTCAGAAATATCAATGTTGAGCCCGCGCAGTTCGAAACCAGGCCGGCCCCAGGCATCTGCACCGAGCGACACGGTGCGTATTTCCTTGCCCTGAATATCGCCATTGACCAACACGGCCCCGGCAGCCAGTTCGCCATTGACAAATACATTGTGACGGATGCGCCCGGGCTCCGCCCTGGCACAGCCTGCGATCACCAAGAGCATGAGCACTAGCGCTGCAGCTTGCCGTTGATAGCTTGTGGTCACTGTGTTTTTTCCGCCCAGCTTCGCTTCAGGCCCGATGGCAGGGATCGCTTAAACCCCAGCAGTCTTGTTGTTGAGCGCGCATGATAAAGAAAAAACCGGGCAAGTGTTAGGGCCAGCGGGCGTTTGCGTGCGTAAAGACGTACTGGACGATACCCGGTATGCTGGCTCGCTTAGCCAGCACAGCCTGCGCGAAGGTAAGGTGCAGTACCCAAATGAAACCCCACACGTGACTCAGGAAGCACTGACATGGCTATTGGAGTGATTGCAAAACTTGCTGTCCAGCCCGGCAAGAACAAGGAATTCGAAACTATTTTTGGTCGTCTGGCCGCTGCCGTTAACAGTAAAGAAAGCGGCTGCAATTTTTATGCGCTGCACCAGTCGCGCAGCGACCCACAAGCCTATGTGGTGCTGGAGCAATATGCGGACCAGGCCGCCCTGGATGCCCACGGCAGGACCGAATACTTCCAGAGCATCGGAGCCGAACTGGCCGGCTGCCTGGCTGCAGCTCCCGAGATCGAATACCTGGATGCAAGCTGACCCAGGGCTGGCTCACCGGGGGCTTTCACCCCACCCTACTGAAATCACGGATGCTTTATCGATGAGCGATACGTCGACTTACGTGCCACCCCGGGTCTGGACATGGGACTCTGAGAGCGGAGGCAAATTTGCCGACATCAACCGTCCTATTGCCGGCGCCACACATGAGCAGGAGCTGCCGAGGGGCAGTCACCCGCTGCAACTCTACTCGCTGGCGACACCCAATGGGGTGAAGATTGGAATCATGCTCGAAGAACTGTTGGCTCTGGGCAAAAGCGACGCCGAGTATGATGCCTACCTGATTGATATTGGTGAAGGAGACCAGTTCGGTAGCGGCTTTGTTGAGCTCAACCCGAATTCCAAGATACCGGCCCTGCTCGACCAAAGCGTGTCGCCACCAATCCGCGTATTTGAGTCAGGCGCGATACTGGTATATCTGGCAGAAAAATTCGACGCCTTGCTACCGCAGGAGCCGGCACAGCGAGCAGAGTGTATGTCCTGGCTGTTCTGGCAAATGGGCAGCGCGCCGTTCCTCGGCGGTGGCTTCGGGCATTTCTACTCCTACGCCCCGGAAAAGCTCGAATACCCGATTAATCGTTATGCAATGGAGGTCAAACGGCAGCTGGACGTACTGGACCGGAACCTTGCTACCCGGCCCTATCTGTGTGGTGACAACTACACCATCGCAGACATCGCCACCTTCGCCTGGTACGGTGCATTGGTGCTCGGTGAGCTGTATGAAGCAGAGGAGTTTCTCGATGTAAAGTCGTATACCCATGTGCTGCGCTGGGCAACGGCTATTGCACGGCGCCCGGCGGTACAGCGCGGACAACGGGTAAACAAGGTATGGGGGCCAGAAGAACTGCGCCTTGCAGAGAGGCACGACGCCAGCGATTTTGACTAGGGCCCGGCATTACAGCAGTGCCAGTTTTACCGCATCACCTTCGAGATAGGCTTGCACTGACTGTCCCCAGCGCGGACCCTGCATATCCTCATTCACAATGATCGAACCGGCAATTGACAGCAGCTCTGCCAGCAACTGCTGGCAAAAAATCCTTGCGTTGGTGTCGCCACTGGCTCCGGCGATCGCCCGCCCCCGCAGCGGGCCATATACATGAATGTTGCCATCGGCAAGAATCTCAGCGCCACCACTCACCGTCGACAAAACGATCAGGTCAGTACCCTGGGCATAAATGCGTTGCCCCGATCGTACCGGTTGCACGATCAGCATGCCCGGCTTGGCGACCCCGTCATATTCAGGCTGTTGTAACTGCATTTCGACCACCGCTGGCTTCTCGACCGGCTTGATCTCTTTTTCTTCACCGCTGCGAGCGCTGGCTGCTGCCAATATCAGCGCATATCCGGCGTCAGTGACCACTCCCCTGAAGGCATTGGACCCGCGAAACGCTATCACCTGCACCCCGGCCTCCTTGCAATCGGCAACCAGGGCCTGCAAATCCGGCGTCTCACTGGGGCTGGTCAGCTTTTCAAGGCTGACAATAATAGGATTTTGCTCAAAGAATTTGGGGGATTGCCTTACCGTTTCTTGTAGCTGGCTGAGAAAATCCCGTGGATGGTAGCGATGCAGCTCCAGGATGCTCAAGGTCAACATATTGCTTTTAATTTTAAAGCACCCGCTACTCATACCAATCTCCAAATTTTATATAACTCGAACAACGTATCCGGGAGGGACTTATAATTTTGGCAGGCAGGATTATAGCGGGGCATTGCTAATGCCTAAAGAGCCAATCGTGCTTCGGAGCCAATTCTTTTGCGACTCGCGGTAGCCGCACCTTGCCGCGACCGGGTGCACATATGAAAAGATCAAGCAAAACCCGGATATCGCCGACAGCAGGGGTCAGCGATCAAAGCCCCCGCTACCGAATTCACCTTTTTATTTGCTCCAGCTACTACACAGCGCCAGGACACTGCCGCTTATTTAGAATTTCAGTCCAGTCGCAAGGCGAACCCCTATTTGGGCTGTGCTTGGGACACGACTCTAATTGAGTAGGCCCTGCTTTTTCAGGTCACCAATGAGGCCGTTGATCGCATCGTTGCGCAACTTGTTGGTGCTGCTGGCCTTAACGGTTTCAGATACCGCCTGCCAAATCGGCTTACTAGTCTCGGTTTCATACAAGTCAGAAACGATGGTGTGGGTGACATTGCTGGTCCACACCGGCTGGTCATAGGCAACCTCATAGGCGTAGCCATAATAGCCACCGAAGCCACCGCCGTAGGGCCTGCCATAGCCCGGCGCTACATCATAGTAGATGGTCCCGGGGTGATAGACATCCTCGGTAGACTCCCCCAGATAGCGGGTAACCAGAATGGTCTCAAGGTTGGCCTGTTTCGCGGCAGCGATGATCTCCTCGGCTGTTGCGTTCATTGCAGGCACCAGGGTGTGACTGGACACCGCCCCAACATTGTAGCGATTGAGCGACTTGGTAAACGCATCTTCAAAATCTATACGGGCAGATTCTTGCTTGGCTACTGCAACAACCAGTACGCCTTGCAGGTCGAGTTTACTCAATACCGGATTCACGGTAGAGCTGGTAATCCGGGAATTACCGCTACAACCCGCAATGAATATTGATAGCAGTACAGTTACCAGCGCCTGGCTGGCGCTTTTGCGTTGTGGTGTCATAAATGCTCCCGTTAACTTGAAAGCGATTATCCGGTAGCTATAGCGCGGTTACAAGCTGCAATTCATTCGAACAGCCTGGTGCAGGTGTCAAGCTGGATATTACGTCAACGACTTGAGGACTCGCACCGGGACAGTGCTGAATGGCCGACCTGAAATGTCCGGTATCCGCGATGAGGCCACTATCGCTTCCGGCCAATCCAGTCGAGTGCGCTCAAAGTCGTATGCATGGATCTATTTTTAAAACCATCGGCTATCGGCTTGAAGCGCTTGCGCAAGATTCCGGTCTTCTGCGGAAACCAGATCACATCGTCACCCACTTTTATCCTGCCCGCCACAATGACCGATGCATTAACACCCAGGTCTCGATCGGCATGTTGAACCAGGGTGCGAACAACCTTGCTGTCTTTCGCCAGCCCTGCCTGAGGCTGGGACGGCATCGAGCAGCGAACCGTGGGTGATTCAACATGGATGACGGTTTTGCCGATGTGAAGCTTGCCTTCGACCCAGTCCAATTCATCGAAACCAGCGGGACCGGGTGCACTCTCAATCAATATATTGGGCCGGAAGCGCTCCACCCGAAAGTCCCCCTGCGGTTCAATTTCGCGGAGCTTTTCCAGGGAATGACTGGTGACAATATGCAACGGAAAGGCATCATAGTAGTGTCCCGGGGGAGTGACAAATGCCGACAATTGAAGCAGTAACGGCCACGGAAAAGATGACAGATTGGGCAAGGTTTGCGAGGCGAACTGACGCTTCAGGTCTTTTGCACTGGCCACTGACCCAAGCCGGTAGTGACGCCATTTCGCCCTGGGTTGCAAAGGCCAAAGCGTCACTTCCTTGCCCAGCCACTCACTCATCAGCTGGCTGGCCGCTGGATTTTGACTTGATACTTCCGTGCCACCCGGAAAAGTCATCATCACATCGGGAATGACATCGGCATCTGGTTCAAACAGGTAGCGCGCCTTGCATTGCAGCAGCCTGGGTGTATCGCGTACAACCGTTAGTTGGGCTGCGGCTTCATCACGAAACGCCCAGCAACGATCACCGCGCAAACCGTTAGCGTTGATATAGCCCTGCGCAAGAGTCTCACCCACCATGGATTTAACCGGGTAGCGCCACAACTGCTTAACCTTTCCTACGCATTCCGACATATTTCACGTGCTCCTGAGATGCTCCGGCCAGAGGCATGGCAAGCTGACGAACAATTGGATTAAACCCCAGGCCCGAACGACACTCTGCCATCATCACCGCGCAAATTACCGGCCATGATTGAGGGTAAACGATTAGCGATAGACATTACATTCAAGCATCATTATCCTGCTGTTATTACATAAGATTTACATACAACAATTATTATAAGACTAAGGAGTTTTCCCTATGCGCAAAATGCCAATCACTGATGCTTTCTTCCTGATGCTGGAGTCCCGTCGCCTGCCGATGCACGTGGGCGGACTGAATCTTTTCACCCTTCCCAACGGGCGTAGATGAGGCCGAGTTCCTGGAAGAAATCGGTAACATTTTGAGCTACGACGGTGAACTGCGCCGTCCGTTCGCGGAAAAAATCAAAATGGGCCCCCTCGGATCCGTCGGTAAAGTCCAATGGGAAGAAGAAGACGAACTCGACATGGATTACCATGTGCGACACTCCGCGCTTCCCAGGCCCGGTCGCTATCGGGAGCTATTCGCTTTGGTTTCTCGCCTCCATGGAACGCTGCTGGACCGCTCCAGGCCGCTGTGGGAATTTCACATGATCGAAGGCTTGACTGGCAAGAGACAATTCGCCACCTACTTCAAGGTACATCACTGTGCTCTCGACGGGATGGGAGCCATGCACCTGATGAACAGCATGTTTTCAAGTGATCCCAACTCCAAACTCACAGAGTCGCCTTTCTCCGAGAGCGCCTACCTTGCATACAAGGAAAAGATGGAGCAGCAAAAACATCGCGACGAGGGACCGGAATCAGCAGATATTCACAACGCAATTGAGGCCTTGCGCGGGCAATTAGGGGGCGCTTTTTCCCTCGCCAAGGCGATGGGCAACACCGCGAGAACCGTGTTGGGCAAGGAAAGCAGTATGCAGGTTCCCTTTTTTAATGTGCCCGCCTCGCCGCTGAGCACCCAGCTCACCGGTGCCCGCCGCTTTGTCGCTCAATCCTGGAGCCTGCCAAGAGTGCGCGCCGTCGGCAAGGCTTTTGATGCCACCATCAACGATGTGGTACTGGCAATGTGTGCAGGTGCGCTGAGGAGACAACTGCAAGACCAAAGAAGCCTACCCAAGGAATCGCTCAAGGCACTGGCACCCGTGTCCGTCAGGTCAGCGACCGATGTCGAGGGCGGGAATGCCATAGGCGGGGTCATTGCCGATATGGCAACCAATGTGCGAGACCCGGTCAAGCGCTTTCGACAGATCAAAGAGTCAATGGATAGCGCGAAAGCACAACTGCAGCAGCTGCGCCCCCAGGAGATCGTCGCCTACACAGGCCTGCTTCTCCAGTTACCGATGTTGGCAACCCAGCTTGCGGGCTTGGGTGACCGTTTACCGGCCTACAGCACGATAGTCTCGAACGTGCCGGGGCCTCGAGAGCAGCTCTACTGGAATGGCGCACGTCTGGACGGTATCTATCCGGTATCCATTCCCATGGACGGCAGCGCCGTCAATTTTACGGTGGTAAGCAACTATAAACACCTGGATTTCGGCATCGTAGCGTGCCGCAAGTCCATGCCCCAGGTCCAGCGCCTGATCGACTACATGGAGGTGTCCCTGACTGAGCTCGAAGACGCCGCAGACCTTTTGGAGCGCAAAGCTAAGGCCAAGGCTAAAGCTAAAGCTAAAGCCAAGGCTGCTGCGGAGACAAAAGCGAAAGCTCCAGCGAAGCAGAAAGCTGCCGTGAAAGCGGCGCCAAAAGCGCAAGATAAAGCAACTGCTGAAAAGCCCGCGTAAGCCTGATCTTTGCGCGACCCAGTGGAGATGCGCGTTGACTAGCGCCGGGGAAGACCAGCACCCCACGCCACTCGAAACGGGCACTCCCCTGACGCCATTGTTATTGGCGCCGGCCTGGCGGGACCTTACCTGCTCATCGACTGTGCCAACTCGGCCTGTCGGTGCGGGCATCGGCAGCACCTGGTTCTGGAATCGCTACCCTGGCGCGCTGCGATATAGCGGGCATGGAATATTTCTGCCAGTTTGACGAGCAACTGGAGCAGGAGTGGCAGTGGAGCGAACGCCGGCTTTAACAATATGTTTATCATCACCGGGCCGGGTAGTCCGTCGGTGCTGACCAATATGCTGCCGTCTATAGAGCAGCACGCAAACTGGATTGCGGATAGTATCGCCTACCTTAGAGACAACGAGCTGACCGCGTCGAAGCCGACGAGGCTGCCCAGGATGCATGGGTAGAGCATGTCAACGAGGTAGCGAATGCAACGCTTTTTCCGGTCGCAAATTCCTCTACTGGGGCTAACATAGCCGGGTAAACCCCCGGTTTTTATGCCTTAAATCGGTTTCCCGGCCTATGTCGAAAAATGCCAGCAAGTAGTTGCCAATGGCTACGAGGGTTTTCACCTGAGTTAACCTCTCCCTGGCCCGGGCGCGACCGCAAAAAGCGCTATGCAACGCCCAAATATAGCTGCCACTATCGTGTCACTTATGAGCGCCCGACTTGCTCTACCTCACTTGCTACAAATCGACAGCCTTGCGACCACGGGATTTAATAGTATGTCGTTTTCTGCAGCCCATTAACGGTTTAACTATCCCGGGGCTTCTACTCCTGTAAAGCAGTTTGCTATTCTGGCATCGCCGGTCGCCGCAGCTCGCCGTATTGAGCTCGATAGCTGTGGTCCACCAATCATGCACATCGATGGCGATCGGGCCACGCACCCGCTCAAACAGGCGTTGGGGCAATAGCTGCCCGTTCACCTGCTGGTATTCCCTGACGGTGACATCTACATGGGCCCCGCGGGTGTTGCGAAATCCGTTCAGGGTCATATGGGTGCGGTACACCAGAAAGGTGTCGGGATCGATCCAGAACACCAGCTGGTCCTGCTCGGAATATCCAAACCCGGGTTGCACCGTGCTGTAAATGCGATAGTAGTTACGGCCGTCGTCGGTCCCATCAGCCAGCCGGGTAAACGCATACTGCTTGTTTTGCAGGGCCCGGGGGCCGAGATAAAACAGCCAGGCGGCATCCGATGTCAGGGCGCTGGCCTTGAGTACATCATCGTCGTCGCTGGGAACACCGTTGTAGTACACCTCTATCGTGCCTGGGGCGTTCGTAGTACCCGTTTGCTGCCGGCAGGCCCGGTAAAAAGCGCCTCGTAATACCCGGTTTGCAGATCGAGAAATTCATCACCATCGGTACGCCAGTCATCATCGGTCATAAGCGGCTGTACTTTTGTCACCAGCCAGGGCCAGCTGCCGGTGGTGGCTACGCGCAAGTTGCGCAGGCTCGCCGCCCCGCGCGGCCCCGGACAGGTCGTGGGCTCGCAAACTGCGCTCGAATATTTCGCTGCCATCCGGCACCTGGGGGAATGAATAGTCAACTGCTGGTCGTCGACCGAGGGGAAAGGTGTGCCGCAGGCGACCAGCACCATAGACGCCACGGCAGCGTAAAACTTCAGTATCGGTCCCGGCACTACTCTGCGCTCCTGCATGATGACAGGTTTACGCCAGCAGCCTGGCTTTGGATCCGGTTGCAACCAACAATGGCGCTAGCCGCCATATCTCACCGATTCGGCGGTCTGTATTCATCGATACCTTCTACTTATACCTTAAGGCAACTCTGATTAATTCGGTGACGCTTCAGGCTTTGCGTCGGGTTTGGCCACAAGGCGCAGTCGTGCAGGAAGGCTGGCTGCCTTTCAAACGGCTGTAACGCAGTAGACAAACCCGACGCAAAGCCCCGCAGGGCGGGCCTCTGGCGCACATTGGACAAGGGGGCGGCCATCCGCTTGCACCACTCGTCAAGGACAACCAGCCTTGACCTTCGCGGCGCGCCTTGCCAATGTACGCCAGAGGCTCCGCTGAAGCATTACCGAATTGATCAGAGGTGCCTTAAATACCTATTGGGTTTCTCGGTGGATCTTGCACGCTGTGCGAAATTTCATCTTCCACGGCCGCGGCTCTACCCTTGCGCGTAATATCCCGCACAGTGCACACTCTCTCAACGAGAATTCCAAATGTCAGTAAGATATGGCGGCTAGCATCAACAGCGCGCGATCGGCCGTTCACCCGCCCAAATCCAGTAGCCTGTCAGGCTTTAGTAGAGGCTACAAATTTCAGCGCGACACCGTTATTGCACCAGCGTTCATCGGTAGGCGGTGGCCCATCTGAAAAAACATGCCCCTGGTGGCCGCCACATCGCACACAGTGGTATTCGGTCCGGGGCAGGAACATCTTGAAATCGCGCTTGGTGCCTAGGGCGTCAGGAATCGAGGTAAAAAAACTGGGCCATCCGGTACCGCTGTCATATTTCATTGCAGAGGTGAAGAGCGGCAGTTCACAGCCCGCGCAAACAAAAACACCTCTGCGCTCTTCATGATTCAATGGGCTGGTCGAAGGCCGTTCAGTACCTTCTTTTCTTAGCACCTCGAATTGGAGGCTCGAAAGTTGCTCACGCCATTGCTTGTCACTTAACTCAACTTTTTGCTGCGGATCCGGAGCCACAAAATTCGGCGGCAGAAAGTCCCGCCAGCGAGAGCGCATCTTGTCGATATCAGCAACTGTAAGACCGGCTGAAAACACACGGACAGGGGCTGCCAGCAAAGGCAGGGCAAACAGGGCGCGAACCACGGATCGTCTCTTCATATGTTCTAGGAACACAACTGGCGCAAACGGTTCCTCTGCAACTGTATTTTTTTGCTCCCAACACTAGCCGCCATATCTCACCGATTCGGCGGTCTGTATTCATTGATACCTTCAACTTGCACCTTAAATGCCTATTGGGTTTCTCGCCCCCACTCTCCCAGGATAGTTGCACGCTGTGCGTTGTTTTCTTCCTCGGCCATAGCTACGGCTATACCCTTGGTCGGAAAATCCCGCACAATGCACAATCTCTCAACGAGAATTCCGAATATCAGTGAGATAGGGCGGCCAGTGGCAACAGGGTGCCTTGCGCACTCCAGGGCTTAACAGGCGCAAGCTTTTACATTTTTGCGACAGCTTGCGATACTTACCCGCTATGCAAGAAAATCCACCGGCCGCTGCCAATTCCCGCGAACTAACCTTTCGCAGCCTCTGCACGGGTGCCTTGCTGGGGGCGCTGCTTACTCCCTGTAATGTCTATTCCGGACTCAAGATCGGCTGGTCTTTCAACATGTCGATCACCGCTTTGCTGCTGGCCTATTTCCTGTGGCGGGTTGTGATGCCGGGCAAACGTCACTGGGGAATACTTGAAAGCAATATCTCGCAAACCACCGCGTCGTCTGCCGCCTCGATCATATCAGGTGGGCTGGTTGCACCCATCCCCGCATTGGCACTGGTTACGGGAGTGGTGCTAGCTCCAGCGCCCTTAATCGCCTGGGTTTTTGCGGTGAGCTTCTTCGGCGTCTGGGTAGCCTGGTATTTGCGCGTGCCCCTTCTGTTCAGGTCCGGCTTACCCTACCCGGCGGGGAGGGTAACGGCCCAAACCATGCTGGAACTGTTTGACCGCGGTGAAGCCGCTGTCGGGCGCATCCGGGTAATGCTGGGTGCAGCGCTGCTTTCTGCGGGGGTCAAGCTGGTGGACTCGTTGATATGGCTGGTACCCCGCTGGTCTCCCGGCGCCGGGGCAGGCAAACTCACCTTTGTATTTGATCCCTCACTATTGCTGGTGGGCTTCGGTGCCATCATCGGCTTTCGGGCCGGGCTGTCGTTGTTGCTGGGTGCCCTGCTCGGCTGGGGCCTGCTAAGCCCCTGGTTGCTCAGTAGCGGGCAAATAGTGGTGGCCGCTGATGATAGTAGTTATTTCGTGCCTCTGGTGGAGTGGTTGTTATGGCCTGGCGTCGCTTTGATGGTAACCGCTACTCTCAGCAGCCTGGTGGCCGCTTTACTGCAAAGACGCCGGCGACAGCTTGTTGATAAAGCCGATATCGTTGCCGACGGCTATCGCATTACCCGTCTCGTGGTAATGACGGCTGCCTCTGCGTTGGTGGTGGTGCTGGAAGTTTTTGTCATGGGTATTGGCCTGATACCAGCCCTCGCCTCGCTACCGATGGCTTTTTTTCTGGCCGCTGTGGTCGGTCGAGTAGTCGGCGAAACCGGGATTCCGCCGATAGGAGCTACCGGCAAATTGTCCCAGCTGGGCTTTGCAGCAATAGCACCCGGCCAGGCCGCCACCAATCTGCTCACGGCCAATGTTGCCGGCGGGGCGGCCGGGCAGTGTGCGGATCTTTTAAACGACTTCAAAGCCGGGTCCATAGTTGGCGCCACCCCGCGCCGCCAGGTAGTGGCCCAATGTGTTGGTATTGCCACCGGCAGCGTAGTCGGTTCATGGGTTTACCTGCTGCTGATACCTGACCCAAAAAACATGCTACTCACCGAGCAGTGGCCAGCGCCTGCGGTGGCAACCTGGGCTGCGGTGGCAGAAATGCTTACCGCCGGCTTCGATACGCTGCCGCCATCGGCGCTGTCGGCCATGCTTCTCGCCGCCGCCATTGGCCTGGTGTTAGGCATTGCTGACGTATTTCTACCGCAAGTTATGCAGCGCTGGCTACCCAGTGCCAGCGCCGTAGGCCTGGCCTTTGTTATCCCTGCATCAACGTCACTGGGCTTGTTCTACGGTGCACTGCTAGCCATGCTACTGTCGCGTTTTTTTAAAGCCTGGTCAGCCAGCTTTTTAGTAGTGATGGCCGCCGGCCTGGTGGCGGGTGAGAGCCTGATGGGAGTCGCACTCGCGATGCTCAGCATGGCTGGTTGAAGCATTTTTAAGGCTGGCCCCTGTTCAAAATCCCGGGTGGTCGACAACAGCTAATGTGCCGTATAACCTTGCGCAGTCTTCATGGGTGTAACACCAACGCGTTTAGCGAGGTTTTTATGAGGTACGTTCTCTTCGGTTTTTTCTTGCTGCTAATGCAAGCGCAGGCGTTGCTTGCCCAGGCATTGGACGATACCTCCACGCTCGCCTACGATGCCCGCCTTTCTGACTACCCCTATGCCTTTGATGTGCAGTACTTAACCGTTAAATCCCAGGGCCAATCCCTGCAGATGGCTTACAGTTACCTTGTGGGCAATCCCGACAAGCCCGTGGTGGCATTGCTGCATGGAAAAAACTTTAATGGTGACTACTGGGCACCCACTGCGCGCTACCTGCAGTCCATGGGCTTCGGGGTGCTCATTCCGGATCAGGTCGGCTTCGGCAAGTCCTCTAAACCTGAACACTACCAGTATTCCTTCGCGGCACTGGCCAGCCACACCCGGGCACTGCTCTTCGCGCTTGATATCGAACAGGTCATCGTTGTCGGCCATTCGATGGGCGGCATGTTAGCCAGCCGCTTTGCACTGATGTACCCGCAGGCCACCCAGCGCCTTATTCTGCTGAATCCTATCGGGCTGGAGAACTACCTCGAATATGTCGAGTACAAGGATACGGATTTTTTCTACTCGCTTGAGATGGCCAAGACGGCGGATAGAATTCAGGCGTACCAGCAAAAGAATTACTATGATGGCCAGTGGAACGAAACCTATGCAGCGCTCACGTATTTTATGGTCGGGCAGTCGCAGGGCAAAGACAAGGAGCAGGTCGCGTGGGTGAACGCACTGACCTACGACATGATTTTCACCCAACCCGTGATTACCGAATTCGCTGATCTGGCGGTTCCGGTAAGCCTGATTATCGGCACCCGGGATCGCACGGGTCCGGGGCGCAACTGGCAGAAGCCTGATTCAGATTACGAGTTAGGTCGCTACGATCGGCTGGGCAAAACGGCGGCCGGCCTGATTCCCGACGCGACCCTCTATGAGCTGGACGGGCTGGGGCACCTGCCCCAGATCGAGGATTTCGATCGGTTTACAGCTGCACTCAATCAGGCCCTGGAGATACCAACGCCCTGACAGCGCCTGCAAGGTAACCCAACAAAGTTGGCGGGCCCAACTCCTACCCCTCGGTAAGCCGCCGGATCGTTTAGGTAAGTGCCCGACTGCTATTTACACTGGTGTCAGTGACAAAATCCCCGCACCGGGTTAAAGTGCCGCGCAAGCTCAACGAGGGATGCATATGGTCTCCACCGCCAAAAAATCAGGGGTAATCAAAGCCTGGATTCGCTTTGCCATTGCCTACCAGGAAATGTCGTTCGCCGCAGGCGAGGTGATCTTGCGGCGCACGCTGCGCATGTCACAGGGCACGATGACAGGCCCTGAAGCGGTCGCTATGGTGATGGAGAAGCCCAGCGCTTTCGCTGTCGCCGCCCAGCGGGCTGCAATCGCCACGGCACGCGGGGCCAACCCGCTAGCCATTGCCAGCGCCGCGCTCCAGCCCATCCGCGCCAAAACCCGCTCAAACGCACGCAAGCTGCGCAAGTAACTGCGCCAAAGCGCCGTGGGTGGAGGGCTTGCGGCGCTGCCTTTTTAAGCCACGCTTCAGCGCCATTCCCCACTGTATACTGTTGCATTCTGCCGCCCCGCAGACCCACCTATTGCTTCCCTTGCATCCTGCTTACTTCATTTTCTGTAGCTCTTTACTACAGAAACGAGAGTATCCCGCCGCACGAATCAGGCGCAGTATGGGGCTGTCATCAATTGGAGGAAACAATCATGGCAAACACCATAAATAAGATAAATTATCGCCTTCCGAGCAGCGACACCTACAACAGAGCTGCAATTCTCGCTTACAGTGGCATTTGCTATGCCGTCGGCTTCAGCAGCCTGATGCTACTGATTCTGGCGACGGCGGGGCTACTGCCACTGGGCAACATGGTCGCAATACCCGGCAGTACCCTGGCGGCCGTTATGATCAATATTGCGCTGCTATTGCTATTCGGCTTACAGCATTCAATTATGGCCAGGCCTGCTTACAAGCGGTGGAGCGAGCGCTACCTCAACCCGGCCCTGGAACGCAGCAATTTTGTTCTCATGAGCGGGCTTGCCTTGATTGTGGTCGTGGCCTGCTGGCAACCCATCGAGGGCCTTGCCTGGCAGGCCAGCGGTACCACCAGCCTTGTTGTCTGGTTAGGCTTTATCTTTGGCTGGGGCTATTTATTTGCCGCCACTTTCGCGATCAACCACTTCGACCTATTTGGCTTGCGCCAGGCGTGGTTTGCTTTTCAAGGCCGCGCCTACGAGCCGGTAGTGTTTAAAGAGAACTGGATGTACCGCTTCAGCCGCCACCCCATCATGGTCGGGGTACTCATTGGCATGTGGTGCGTACCGACAATGACTGGCAGCAAGTTGATGTTGGCCCTGGGGATGAGCCTGTATATCGCGGTCGGCCTCTACTTTGAAGAACGCGATTTAATACGGCAATGGGGCAAGCAGTATGTCGACTATCGCAAGCGAGTGGGAGCCTTGTTCACCCTGCCAAAGTAGCGGCGCAACACCAGCAAGGACAAGAAGCATACAAATCCAGCCGGCGCATCACTCGCCGGCTGCTTACGCTGCGTATCAAACCGACCGTGCCTCAATTTCAACTCACGTCGAGGCAAAAAACTCGAGGTACTGAACACTCCAAGCCCGCGCCAACGCCGCGATTCGCTCAAGCTTTCAGGTACGCTGTGCAGGCGTCTGACAATTTGTTGCAGCTGTCCATGCAGTCCTTGCACTCTTTGTTGTGTTCCGCATGGGCTTCACAAGCTTCGGCACAGTAGTCACAGAACTCGCTGCAGACCTTGGCCAGATTCTTCATCAATGCCGGGTCGACCAGGTTCAGGGTGGCATTGATGGCCATGGCGTCACAAACAGGCACCATAACCAGGACAGCCTGCTGGCAGTCTGCCATCGCCCCATCGCCGGTGGCCAAAACCCTATTGCATTCGGCTATACAGGCAGTGGCATACCTTACACAGTCATACGCTGTATCAGCGACCTTTTTCAGCTCACTGCTCATTGCCGGCGCCACAGGCATTGGCTTGTCGTCATGGTCGTGCATGTGATTTTCCGCCATCGCCAGTGATGACCCCATGAGGCCAAACGCTGCGCCGGCGAGTCCAGTTTTAACAAAATTCCTTCGTTCCATTGTCAACTTCCCTCTTGTTAAAGTGGTATCAATTCTATACCCCGGCGAATTGATCACCAAGCCCCGCGATTTTTCCGTCATTGTCAAAGTTGGCGCCAAGCCTGGTGTATCCGATCACGTAGAGACGGCTACCATCAGGCAAAAATGCCGAGTTGGCAATGTCACTGTTCCCCCCAGGCATAGTAAAAAATATGCTTCAGATGGCCTTGATTGTCCAGCATCGCCGACAGGGCCCCAACATGGTCTGTACCGAAATAAAGCGGTAGCCGTTTTCCGCCGTATTTCCCCCATTGGGGGCAAACAGCAACGCAAGAAAAAAACCAGGTAACAGCCAGCGTAGGCAGGCCAAATCGCCGTATCTATTGCCTCTTGGCAAAGGGGTTTCAGAGCTGTTCAATGCGGTGCCGGCTGTAAAAACCGTAAGCTGAGAATAATCGTTGTTATTCATTTTTTTTCACCCGGATGAATGAATATCGGAAGACATATCAATACGTCGAGCTGCTCAACAGGCTAGTCCAGTTGTGGCCAGCGAGTCAATAACCACAATATGGCGGCAGCCCCTCCCGCTAATTTTGCTTGACGGTATTTTCTAGCCGAACCATTGAAAAGTTGGTGCAGTCTTTTAACGAGGACATAAAAGCACCTCCCGCCTCGCCCTGGCAGGTGCCCGTTTGGCTATTGCATCCCCTGAACCCTCACTTCCAGCATCTTCGGCCACTCTCGCCGATTACGAACTGTCATTCGGAATGGGCACCGTTGGCTGCATGCCATAAGCAATACATCGGTACAGCGTTTCCCAATCCGGCAACTGGTAGTGAAGGAACAGCCCTCGCACCTTTTCCCAGAAATACATTTTCCTCTCGGCTTTTTCCAGCGCTTCCTGGAACAGACCGCAGCAGCGTTGCTGGATCTGGTCAACCAGAAACGCCAGCATCATCAGGTAAGCCATGACCGTGGACAGGTGTTGGTTGCCGTGGCCGAAGTTGTGTTCGAAGTGATAGCCCTGGTTTTTCAGGGTATTGAAGGTTTCATTCTCGATTTTCCACCGTGCCCGACCGCCGCGCATCAGAGCCATCAGATTATCAGCGGTAATGGGAATGTCTGTTACCCAAGAAAAGTGCAGTGTCTTACCCGAAGGCTTCGTTTCCCAGTATTCCAGGAAATTAACCGACAGATCAAAATTCGCATCATTCAGCGGAGCACCGTTGAGATAGCGGAAGCGGTGTTGCACCCCCTGCTCGTCGGTGAGGGTGACGGTCTCCGTGGTGGCGGTGTTATCGACCCAATCAAACAGAAACTTGTGATCTGACTGCTTTGCCCCCACGAGATACCGCATGTCCAGCTCATTCAGTAGGCGCAGGTGGGGACCGTTGGAGGCGAGCGCATCTTCCACCACCATCAATTTCAGGTGCGGGTGCTCGGTGCGCAGCTTTTGCAGCAGGCGCTTGGCGGCATTGCGCTCACAGTCATTCTTTTTCGCGCCATCCTGTTTCAGGATCGGTTCGGGTGCAAACGGTATGACCTCTCTTTGTTCCGGGTGCACCAGTACCGCACCCAGCATTTGGTGGTAATACGTGATGCGGCCGTCCCGATGATGTTTCTCACAACATTGATCGCAGTGAACTTGCTCAGAAGAAAAATAGCCGGTGCCATCGATCGACAGTAGATAATGGCCATCGAGATAGCTGAACCCTTCCAGACCCTTGCCGCGTTGCATCAACGCGAACAGGCGCTTGTAAGCTTCGCGCAGTAATTCCGGGTTGACGGTATCAAGGCGCTCACGCAAAGTGGTATCTGAAGGCGCTCGCGCCACGCCATAGAGTGCGTGGAGATTCGCCTGAATCAGTGGTTCATTGTGATTCTGGTCGAACTGAAGCAATGAGGGATACTTGAGGCCGAAGACGGCAAGGCCGGACATCAGGCAGTCCGTCTGGGTAATACCTCGGCTGGCTACCGGATCAGGAATAGACTCAAAGCATCGCCGAACCTCTTTCAAGAGACCGGGAGCGCACAGTGATTGACGAAACGATTGGGACATGACTTATTACAGATAGGATGAGAAATACCATCCATCATACTGAAAATAATAAAAAATGTTTACGAAAATATTATTTTCAGCAGCGCTACAGGCCCCGGAACTAGCGGGGATCTGGATTTAGCGGGAATTGCTGATCAGGTGTTATAATGAAGATATGCCCGTGCTTGTATTGCCATCGTACTTAGGCTGTCTTATTTCAGCTTCGATTGGCAGGAAAACACGTTTGCTCCGCTAAATGAAGGCGATTCCTGATAAAATAACGCTCAATGAGAACTCACCCTGCGAGTGAAAAATGAAGCGCTTTATTCTCGAGCAATCCTCTGCAGATATCATCGGTCATTCCGGTCTGGCGCTGATCGGACAAGCGCTGAAACAGCATACACGATTAGCGCAGATGGTCGATCAGCAGGTGCCGTTGCGCCACGGGATTTGCCACTCCGATGTATTGAAAAGCTATCTTGGCCTGTTGTGTCTCGGAAAGAACGATTTTGAAGCGATCAATACCATCGACAGTGAGTTGTTTTTCCTGACATCACTGGGTCTGGAAGTGCTGCCCTCGGAGCCAACCCTGCGTCAGCGCATGGATAGGTTGGCCGAGTCTTTTTTGCCGCTGGTCAAACAAGCGAGCTGGGATTTTCTGGCGAATGTGAAGCCAGAGTTCGAGCTGACCAAGCACGGTCATATCCCGCTGGATGCTGACGTCACACCGATGGACAATTCCGGTACCCGGAAGGAAGGAGTATCCAGAACCTACAAGGGTCATGACGGGTATGCGCCGATGGCGGCGTATTTGGGGCAGGAGGGCTACTGCCTGGAACTGGAGTTGCGCGAAGGCAGCCAACATTGCCAGAAGGGCACCCCGGCGATCCTGGCCAATGTGCTGAATCAAGCGGCGAGAATGGTTGAGCACCCCCTGTTGGTGCGTCTCGACGGCGGCAACGATGCGCTGGAAAATATCGACGTTATTCTTGAATACAACGTCAATCGTGCGCAGCACAAGCAGGCCGATTTTGTGATCAAATGGAATCCGCGCCGGGAAGACCCAGCCGAATGGGCTCGCTACGCCGATAAACATAGCCAGTGGGAAGAAGTTCGCCCAGGCAAGCGGGTCAGTGTGTTCAGTATTGATCACAGCCGGGACTGGAAAGGCCACACCTATACAGTCCGTCGCGTGATGCGGATCGTTGAGAGGACGATCGACAAAAAGGGCCAGCTGCTGCTGGCTCCGGAACTGGAGATGAAAGGCTGGTGGACCAGCCTGGATGTTCCTGAAGACGAAGTGATCCAACTCTATGCCGATCACGGGACTGCGGAGCAATTTCACAGTGAATTCAAGAGCGATATGGACGTAGAGCGTTTGCCCTCGGGGAAATTTGCCACCAATGCCCTGGTGCTGGCTTGCAGCATGCTGGCATTCAATCTGCTGCGATGGGTTGGGCAACACGGCCTGACCGGGCCAAAGGCGCCGCGACGCCATAAAGCGAAGCGTCGACGCATCAGAACCGTCATTCAGGAATTGATGTATGTGGCTGCCAGAGTGGTGCAGACGGGCCGCTATCTGAAGCTTTGCTTCGGTAAAGGCTGCCGCTCTGTGGATGCATTCACCGAGGTTTACCACAGACTGGCCTATGGTTAGCGCGCATCCGCTATATAGCAAGCCAGCAAGAGTCGATGTCGGATTTTGCAGGCGAGGTGCGCCCGGAATTTTTTAAAGTCTTATTCGGCAGCAATAATAGTGCCATTGGTCCGGAAACCTGGGCGCAAAGCGCTACGAAATTGAGCAGTGACACACGGTGCGACGTTTGATGGATAGCGAGAGTTTATCCCGCCATTCAAACTACGGATTCAGGTCTTCCTTTACTTAGGCAATGAATAAAATGATAGTTTCAATTATTGAGCAATATTCCAATAAGGTGCGCAAAGCAGTTTCCCTTATTGCGTTAAACAGCGGTAAAAAAATAGTTATTGGAGGTAAACGATACAGTGCAAAAGGATTATTTTTTAACCGACTATCCTTAATTAAAAAAAATCACGAAGAGTGGCTAGATGCTGCATACATAGCCGCGCTTAAATCAAAGGAAGGAGCATTTATTGACGTTGGTGCTAATACGGGCCAAACACTCCTTAAAATATTATCATTCGATAGAAATAGAGAATATGTAGGTTTTGAGCCGCAACTGGATTGTTCATTTTTTATAGGCCAGTTTATAAATGCAAATAATCTGTCCACTCACACGATTATCCCAATCGGATTATCAAATAAATCCGCAATATTGCAATTGCTTAAGCGTTACGATATTACTGATGCTACTGCGAGCACGATTGAAGGTTTCCGTCCAGATGAATTTTACAGTGCAAAACAAACTATCTATGTTGTAAAAGGTGATGATGTCATTTCACAGATGAGTCTGAAAAATATCGCAATTGTTAAAATTGATGTGGAAGGTGGCGAGCTGGAGGTTATTGAGGGAATGCGGGGTGTGTTGCGCGATCATACACCATTTGTATTTTTTGAAGTTCTAAATCATTATCTGGCAGTAACAGGTCAAAAATTGGATGAAGACACGATAAAATTTAGAGAAAGTCGCAACAATAAAATGGAAAACATATTGCGTGAAAATGGGTATAAAATATTTAATATTTTGCCAGATAACAAAATTGTTGAGATTTCAAAAATACAACCAATAGTATCAAATGATCTAAAAATTACTGATTACGTTGCTGTTTATAGTGATTACAAAGATCAGTTTCTTCAGAATTTTAAAGGCAAAGTTGTTTCAACAGTAAATCTTTAAAGTTGACTCTTAATTCAAATTTAGTATTTGCAGACATTGAGCGGAGTACTATTACTTAATGGTTACATTATCTACACTTTCCCTACGCTTTCAATCCCACGAACTTACGAAATAATAAATTATCACCTGGCAAATCGCAAAACATGCATTAGTTAATTATTCTTAAACTTTAAATCACGTGTTCAATATTTCCTCAAGATGTAAATCTAGGACTCACATACAGGCATAATACTTAGTAGGTCAATGGGATGGACTCCTCCTCACCCTATCATTTCGGCGTCGATGCGCCAGAATGGCAGGTGGAAACACAACCATTCAGAGGATGAGGAGAAGCCCACGATGAACATTACACGAGTAGGTGTTGATATCGCAAAATCTGTTTTCCATGTGCATGCTGTTGATCGTCACGAAAGCACTCAGTGGCAAGCCAAGCTCAAGCGCAGTCAATGGCTTGAATTGTTGTGTGAGCGCGTAGAGCCCGGTGCGGAAGTCGCTATGGAGGCCTGTGCGTCGGCGCACCATTGGGGGCGAGAGCTGCAGAAACGAGGGTATCGTGTAAAATTGATCGCCGCTCAGTTCGTCAAACCCTACGTAAAAAGCAACAAAAATGACCGTGTTGATGCTGAGGCCATTTGCGAAGCGATGAGTCGGCCCGGAATGCGGTTTGTCGCCGTCAAGAGCATCGAACAGCAGGATACGCAGGCAGCGCACCGGATACGGGAGGAGCTCGTCGGTCAACGCACGGCAAAGGCGAATCAGATACGAGGCCTTGTTGGTGAATACGGTATTGTCGCGCCAGTCGGTATCCAGCAACTTCGGTGTGCATTGCCACAATGGCTCGAAGACGCAGAGAACGGCCTGACTGACGAATTTCGATTTTTACTCACCGACCTGGCAGAAGATTTGCGTTACCTGGACAGCCGGGTAAGCAGCCTTGATGAGCGGATCGCGCGGTGTGTCAAGAACGACCCGGTCGCGCGACGGTTGTTAGAACTGCGCGGTGTTGGACCACTCACAGCCAGTGCACTGGCCGGCGCTCTGGGTGATGGCAAGGGATTCAGGAAGGGACGTGAATTTGCAGCCTCTCTGGGGCTCACGCCGCGCCAACATAGCACTGGAGGGAAAGACCGATTGCTGGGCATCAGTAAGCGCGGTGACGGCTACCTGAGGAAATTGCTGGTGCATGGCGCCAGAGCCGTGCTCCGGCATGCAAGGGATCGAGACGATGGGCTGAGTCAATGGCTAAATGAGCTA
>CAVROQ010000010.1:0-290812 GCA_963722805.1 uncultured Gammaproteobacteria bacterium | reverse complement strand
ACCGAGCAAGAACAGTCTTTGCGAGGGCGGGTATCCTGAGCTTGGGCTGCTGCGCCGGAGATGATGACCGCCAGTCTTGCCGCTGTCATCACTATCGTGTGCTTGAGGCGCATCGGTTCTGTTCCGTTGTATGATGGGCAGTGGCAGCGATCATGATCCGTTTCAAGAAACGCTCGACCTGGCTGGATATTAAAGAGCAGCCGTTTCGGAAAGGACTTCCTTGAGGATGATCTTTTCGGGGTCGTATCCGTAGACCCACGGCGCAGAGTTCTTCCAGCCGTTCCTCATCCTTTTCCCGTAAAAGACACTCCCCGAATCGTCAACTTTGTCCCCTTCCACTCCATCAACAATATTGACAGCGTTCGTGAAACCGGCTGCTGTAAGCTGATTTACAGCAATCGCGCCTCTGTCTCCGGACCGGCATGTGACAAGCACAATGTCATCGGGCCCGCTCAGCCCCTTCACTTCGTCGACAAAATCCGGGTTCCATTGAACCGAGTGTTTGGTCTTTCCCGCCTCCCTTTGGTAGGTGACGAAGGCAAGAGGCACGTTCCACGCCATCTCCGCATGCCCCACAAAGGCGAACTCCTCAGGGGTGCGTACGTCGATGATCTTGACGCTTTCCGGGTCGGCCTTCCACATTTCATAGGCTTCGGCGGAAGTGACATAAAGCTCGAGGGTCGTCCTTTTGCCCTTCGGAAGGTCTGCGTCAGGAATAGAGTGAGGCTGCATCTTTAACGACTCCTTGTTTGCCAGTCGGTTAACGTCTTGTGATTTGTGGTTGCATCGGTCGGGCAGAACAGTCGCCGACCGATGCTTTACCACGCTGTCAACCAAGCCGAGCGGTCATCGCATCTTCCAACGTTGACGCCGACGGTACCCTGGCGGATTTTCGTGTTTCCCAGTCTTCCTTAGCCAGTTCTGCCGCCGCCTTTTCCAAGAACTCCGGGGCAGCCCAATCGAACACATCAAAATCGTTTTCGATGTATCCATGGCTCAACATGAAGTCCTTGTTGATCTGGAGTGCTTCAAGATTGTACGGGGAAAGTGTCGGCACCATATCCACGTGCTTGATTCCGTTATAAGTATCCTCGGCATCAAGGTAGTAGGTTCCCTTGTTGAGGATGACAGCGGCCGCGTGTTTGTGCTCATTGGACCAGCGACCCACTTTGATCATCGCCTTCATCATCGCCACGATGATTTCGGGGTGCTCTTGGCAAGCAACATCGGAAACCGTCATGGTCGCTGGCACATTGGCGCCTTGCAAGGTCCAGTCCGGATAGTTGGCAAGGTTCTCGATGGCCTTGACCTTGCTCGTTTGCTCCTGAAGATGCTGGAACACCTTGCTTTGCGTATAGATCGCATCAATTTTGCCTTCGAGAAGAGGCATCTCCAGCGGGCGGAACCCCAAGTCATGTTTGATGTCGCGCTTGAGCCAAAGCTCGGACGGATTTTCCATCGGCGTAAGCATCTCCGGCTTGTCATACCAATCGTCCGGGTAAGGGAAGTCAACGATTTCAACGTCATCTCGCGTCATGCCATTCATTCGAAGCATCAGTTCGATGCCCTGTTCCTCCTGAAAGCGCCACCAGTCATTTTTGATGACATTCAGACTTTTGGACAGGCCAATCCTTTTGCCCTTCAGGTCCGTCATGCGATATATGTCGTCTCTTGCCCGCACCAACATGCAACCGCCCTCGTAGACATGCGTCGTTCCAATGAGCTTGGTGCGGCGGATATCTGCCTGAGTGTGGATCGCCGGACCGCATCCCCCATATCGCATCAAGTTGTCGAGGTTATGGACGTAGTGCGGATACCAGTCATTTTCGACAGTGGAGCGGAGAAATTTGTATGCAATGCCAATCTTCTTGAGCTCTTCCTTAACCCACCCGATTTCCTGGTCCACATTACTGGGGGAAATTAACGGGCAGTTGGTGTAGTAGAACTCGTTCCAATCGACCTCGACCGACCGCATCTGTTTACCTTTGATTGTCATTGTAGCCATTTGGAACTGTCCTTTCGGTTTCGTGAAAATTCACGGTCATTTCTACTGTCAAGCATATCTCCAGCCAACCGTGTACATGCGAGCAGGCCTTGTTCTTGAGCTGGATCATGAAGGACGTGTCCGTTCCCTAGGTAGGGTCCTTTGGCAGGTCTCTGATCGACTTGGCAGGGCGTTCCGCTGCGAGCCTGTTTCCTTCGTTAGCGTTGCTTGACGAACAAAGAATGCCCGCAAGCGACAGGGTTTGGGAACGTCTGGAAATGACAAAGAATAGACATTTTCGGACACAACCGGTAGGTTTGAAGGATGACCGCTCCGATCAAAACTGCCCAACCGGTGCTTCGCATCTCTACGGTACATGGCCTGCCCGATGTTTTGCGTGAACTCGGACAGAATCCGTCACAGATCATAGCCGACTTGGACTTTGAGCCAACTCTCTTTGACCAGTCAGACAATCGTATAACACTTGCTGTTTCATGAAAAATAGCCTTAAAAAAAACAGCTGCAATCGACAATTTGGCCAACGCACAGATTGCTAAGGAGCTGGGCGTCAGCAACTCAGGAGGAATCAAACATTATTATTGATTATAAATCTCTCTTGGAAGCAGCCCGGCAACAAGCTGAGCGGCAACGTCTGTTATTTGTTTTCTTAAAAGGGCTCGCTACCTAAAGACCATAAAGATGAAGAAAAAAGTCGTTTTGATTCTGGTCAAGGTGGCGCATTAGAAGCTGTCATGTGTGTGGATAAAGCGCTGGAAGAATTGGGTAGCTTCTCTGACTTGGCCAAAGAGGCAGAGGGTATGGGACAGGATTGGCAAATTGTATTGGTTGCGGCTCTGTCCGGCAGAAATGGCGTCGAGCCCGATTCTGCAGAGGTGGAGCGTTCGTTGAAAATGATGGTGGAAACCGTGCAGTTTGGAGGTGAGCTGTCAAAATTTATGGCCTTTGACGGCGCTGGCGAACCTGTGCGATTTAATTAAATTGAATTGAAAACCACGCTGGGTTGCCTGGTCCTGGGCTTCGTGACATCTTCTGTTTAGAGTGATTTCTGTTGTTTGGTAAAGATCCATTACTGGTGTTTCTTTCGTAAGGGAACCAGGCAGACCTTTTTCGGATAAATCAGGAAAATAACAATGAAAAAATTTGGCTTGGTTAGTGGTGCGATGCTGTCCTGCGCTTCTTTGCAATTGTCGAGTATGACCCACGCTGGTGGATTCCAGGTGAACGAACTATGCGCTGGCTGTTCGGGCTCTCGCAATGCCGGCCAGGCTGCACAGGTCTTCGGCCCGTCTACCGTCTGGTTCAATCCGGCGGGCATGACCAGGCTGGATGGAGTGCAGCTGGATGGCAGCCTCCACTTCATTGATGCCACGGCAGAGTTCGACAATCTGAACAGCGTCAAAACCGACGGCGATCCGGCGGTGGGGCGCACCAGTTCAGACGCCGCGGGGTGGGCTGTGGTCCCCAATTTCTATGCGACCTGGCGTATCGATGAGCGATGGGCGGTCGGGATAGGCATCAACGCCCCCTACGGCACGATCACCGAATACGACGATGACTGGGTGGGACGCTATAACGCGTTGCGTTCAGAGTTCACCACTGCCAACATCAACCCGTCCTTTGCTTACAAGGTCAATGATTGGTTTTCCATCGGTGCCGGACTGAATATGATGCACATTGAGATTGAGCTGACCAATGCTCTGGATGTCGGCTCGATTGTCAATTATTCCTACGGTGGCGGCGGCAGTTCAGCGTCAGGCCTGCCGGCAGTTTCCAACCCGGCTACTGACGGATTTTCGGACGTGACCGGTGACAACTGGGGTTTCGGCTGGAATATCGGTGCACTGTTCAGTTTCAATGATGAGCGTACCCGCTTGGGAATCGCCTATCGTTCCCTGGTGGAGACGACCATGGACGTTACCCTGGCAACCACCACGCCCGCGTTTGAATTTCAGTTAGGCCCTAACCCTGTCGCGGCGCCAGCTACCAGTCAGAAGGCCAAGGGCGAGACCACGATCGATATTCCGGCTACCGTCGTGTTTGGCTTTAACCATGATTTCAACGAGCAATGGACCATTCTGGCGGGGGCTGTATGGACCCATTGGAAGAGTACCTTCGCCAAGGTTGAGCTGGATCTGGATAGTGGGCAGCAAATCGTGCAGCCGGAAAACTGGGACGATTCCTGGGCCTTTCAGCTGGGAGCAGAGTACAACATTTCACCGCAGTGGACGCTCAGGGCGGGCTATGAAATGGACTACTCCCCGGTAAGTGCGCAAGACGATACCGCGCGTACCCCCGATGCCGACAAGCAGTTTCTGGGGCTGGGCTTCACTTATACCTCCAGCTTCGGGCTGGCCGTCGACTTTTCCTACAGCCTGGTGATGGTGGATGAGCTTGAAATCACAGAGAAGGAGATATTTACCGAGCAGGCAGGGGCGATACTGGCTGAGCAACTGCCCTTTTCTGACGCCTCCCTGCTGCAAGGGGTTGGTAATACGGTAAACGGCAATTACAACGACTCCGGCGCTTCTATCTATAGCCTGGGTGTGCGCTACAGTTTCTGATCGACCGCGCATGCCGTTGCCCGGCACTAAAATAATGAAACTGAATGTGACCTGCCCAAACTAAATCAGAATTCAAGGAGTGCGTCATGGCACAGCGAATACTCGCCCTTATCGTTGCAACACTATTTATAGCGTCCTGCTCTGAGATAGAAAGTGAAGCCCCCAATGCGCCCTCCGCAGAATCCCTGTCGGTCACATCCTACAATATGGGGCTGGCTTTGAATTTTGTGATCTACACCAACGAGCGGCTGGTCGCCAACGAGGCGCTCGTTGCCGAACACGACAGCGACGTGATTTGTTTTCAGGAGGTCTGGCTGGATGATCAGGTCGATGCCATTAAACAGGCCCTGGGCGACAACTATCCGCATATCTTCACGGTGCCTCCCGAGCAGGTTTTTTCCGAAACCGCAGCTTGTACCGAGGATGAAATCGCCGATTTCGAAAGCTGCACCCGAGCACAGTGTGACGGCCTGACGGGCAGTGATCTGGTTGCCTGTGCACCGGAGCAGTGTGCGGCAGAATTAGCACAGCTGGCTACCGAGGCACCGGGTTGTTTTAGCGCTGTGATAGGCAATGTAGGGCTGCCGAATATTACCGTCGATAGCCTGGTTGAGGCGGTCACCCAACCGGCGGGACTATTTGCTTTTAACGGTTCACTCGGGCTTATGCTGGCTTCAAAACACCCGCTGCAAAACCGTGAGTTCCAGGACTTTATCGATGACTCCAGCGGCAATCATCGCGGCGCGTTGTACGCAGACGTTGTACTCAACGACCAAACCCATGTCATCGGCTGTACCCACCCCACGGCCAATCAGCCGACCGTTCCGTATCCCACCAGCGGCAACCACGGTTCATGGGAAGGGGAAAGCGGTTACCAGCATCAACAAATGATCGCCCGTGCCAACGCTCGAGCCGGTAGCAACCCCGTCTTTTTCGCTGGCGATTTTAATTGCAGCTTTGCCAATGCCAACAGGGGTGTAGCCGCGGAATTTGAACCCAATTGTCAATTGTGGCTGGACGATGGCTTTGTTGATCCCTCCAGTGAGCAGCTACCCTGCACCTACTGTGTCACCGAGAACCTGGTTTTAATCGAGGAGGACGCCAGCGATAATAGCCCTGATCTCCTGCTTGACCATGTGTTTGTGAAGAATCTGGCGACAGCCGACGAAATACGGATAGAGCGCGTGTTCCAGAACACTGTGGCAATAGAAGCACTGATTCCGCCTTCCGAGCTGCAACCGGAAGAGTCACCGAAGCTAACCCATCCTTCCGACCACTTTGGGATTGAGCTGGATATACCGTTACCTTAAACCGGTGGAAAAAAGCCTGACGGGTTAGCGGACTACTCACCCTCTTATCTGGTGCTGGGGACCGCCAAAAAATGCCTTTTGGGCCTGGCTTCCGGCGCGGAGGCGCCCTTTTACCCTGGCGGCGGCCGCCCGCAGGACAATAAAAAGGAGTGGTAGGCATGTTTCAAGACGACAATCTTATTTCGGGGCGGGTAGCCAAGAAAAAGTTCGAACAGCAGTTATCCCAGCTCAGGGTTGATTTGATCAATGCCCAGTTCGATCTCGACAAGGCCGACTTTTCTGTGTTGGTGTTAATTTGCGGCAATGACAGGATAGGTGCCAACGCCCTTGCCGACCGGCTCAACGAGTGGATGGATGCGCGGTTTATAGACACTCAGGTATTTACCGAACGTACGCCGGAAGAACGTGAGCGGCCGCGCTTCTGGCGTTACTGGAATGCCTTGCCTGCGGCGGGTCGCATGGCGCTGTACGGTGGCGCCTGGCCCGTTGCTGCATTGGCAGAGCGGCTCAACAGTCGCGGCTTGAACAAAAAGCAATTTGAAAAGCGCTTACAGCTGATCAATAACTTTGAGGGTGAGCTGGCCGATGACGGCACCCTGGTACTGAAGTTCTGGCTGCATCTACCGCGGTCGGCACTGAAAAAGCGTTTGAAGCAAGCCGAGAAGGATCCTGACAGCGGCTGGTGGGTCCAGGAAAAGGACTGGGAAGTGTTTAAACGTTTTGACGAGATTGAAGCGCCGGTGAGCAGGATTCTGGAAAAGACTCACACGGCGACTGCGCCCTGGCATGTCATCGACAGCAGCAACGATAATTTTCGCGACCTGACTGTCGCCAGTTTAATCCGAGATGCGGTGCAAGCACGGCTCGACAAGCCTCCGGTGGCGGCCACCCCCGAGCCTCGCGATGAGGTGCAGTATGAAGATGCGCTGGCCAAAGTCGATCTCAGCCAGGTACTGGGGAAGGCGCAGTACAAAAAATTGCTCGATAAATACCAGCGCCGTTTCCACATGCTCATGCGCCAGGCTTACGACCAGGGTATCTCCACGGTACTGGCTTTTGAGGGTTGGGACGCCGGAGGCAAGGGCGGTACCATCAGGCGTCTGACCAATGCTGTGCCCGCGCGCAGTTACAAGGTCATCCCTATCGCGGCACCGAGCTCCGAAGAAAAATCCCGTCATTATCTCTGGCGCTTCTGGCGCCAGCTGCCGCGGGTCGGCAGTACCGTAATATTTGACCGCACCTGGTATGGCCGCGTTACGGTCGAGCGCATTGAGGGGTTCGCGACCGCGGCTGAATGGCAGCGAGCCTACGATGAGATTAACGACTTTGAGCAGCAGCTTGTCGATCACGGTATGCTGTTGCTCAAATTCTGGATGCATATCTCCCCGCAAGAGCAGCTGGCTCGCTTTAAGGCCCGGGAGCTGACTGATTACAAGAAGTACAAGATCACCGAAGAGGATTACCGCAATCGCGGCAAGTGGGATGATTATGTGCTGGCGGTAAACGAAATGGTCGCCAGGACCAATACCGCCCAGGCACCCTGGCACCTGGTTCCCGCCAACGACAAACGCACTGCCAGGATCTATGTGCTGAAAACAGTCTGCGACGCTCTTGAGCAGAAGCTAAAGGCGAAGAAATAAGTGCCACGATGTCCCTACGAGCTACTTGCCGGTCCGAAGTTGCGAAATCCGCCGTTGGCCGTAATGCAGTGGCCAGGGCCGAATGTCCAGCCTCTGCCAGCAACAGCTCGGTTGGTTTTTCCCCGTATTGTTGTCAAAAACATCCTTCACCGGATCGCCCAACTCACTGCTGCGCCCAGCGGTACCAACAACCAAACCGGCACTTTCCACAGCACCAGCGCCAGTAGCGCCAGCAGTGCAAGCATGACGTCACCGGGAGAGTGTATGGCCGAGGTCCATACCGGTTGATATAGCGCTGCCAATAGCAAGCCCACCACGGCTGCATTGACGCCCATCAGCATTGCCTGCATCCGAGCATTGCTGCGCAACTGGCGCCAGAAGGGCAGCGCGCCGAACACCAGCAAAAAAGACGGCAGGTAAATTGCCAATAAGCAGATAGTTGCGCCGGTCCAACCGCTTGGTGCCTGTTGCATTGACGCGCCGAGAAAAGCCGAGAAGGTGAACAAGGGGCCGGGCACTGCCTGGGTTGCCCCGTAGCCGGCGATAAACACATCTTCGCTGACCCAGCCGGTCGGTACGACTTCTGCCTGTAGCAGGGGCAACACTACATGGCCGCCCCCGAATACCAGGGAACCTGTGCGATAGAAGGCATCGACCATGTGCAAGGATGTGCTGGACAGCGTTTGCGCCAGCAGCGGCAGAATAAACAGCAGCGCGCCAAACGCCAGCAGACAAACTACCGCTGCCCGGCGACCAATGACCACAGGCAACACATCCGCTGGCTTGTTGCGCGTCTCGGGCTTGAAAATTATTGTTGCCACAATAGCGGCGCAGGCAATAGCACCCAATTGGCTGTATATGCCGGGCAGAATTAAGGCTGCCGCACACGCCGCCAGCATAATGACAATTCGGGGTAGGTCGGTACAGAGCGCCCTTGCCATGCTCCAAACAGCCTGCGCCACCACAGCCAGGGCTACAATTTTAAGGCCTTGTAAGGCGCTGCTGTCGACCAGTTGGTGATAGTTGGACAGTCCCAGGGCGAACAGTACCAGGGCAATGGCAGAGGGCAGGGTAAATCCGGCCCATGCCCCGAAGGCCCCGCGCCAACCCGCCCGTAACAAACCCAGGGCAATGCCAACCTGGCTGCTGGACGGCCCGGGTAAAAATTGGCACAGCGCTACCAGATCGGCGTAACTTTGTTCATCCAGCCATTTTTGTCTTGCGACAAACTCATCGCGGAAAAAGGCCAGGTGTGCCACCGGGCCGCCAAACGACGTAAGGCCAAGGCGCAGGAAAACCAAAAATATTGACCACGGGCCCTGCTGAAGATGTGCATGAGACATGAATATGTGTTTGACGTTTATGCGTGTTGAAAACACGGCATTGTAATCGCAAATATGACATTCAGGTGGCAATAGTCAGGGCAATCGTCATCAGACCTGTGAGTCGGCTACCAAACATCATTGCCCTGGAGCCGACCTCGCCTTGCCTTTTTGAAACCCTGCGGTTGGATATGGGAGCGGTAATGATGGCGGGTGGGTTTGACCCCCGTTCAAACATCTGGTGGCTAGGCAGCCGCATGCCGCGCCACGTGCATCACTGTCGGGCGATTGCCTATACCACCAGCGGTAGCTGGGACTACGATGAGGGACATTTTTCGTCGGGAGAGTCGGCTTGGGAACAAGAGGGTAATGATCATACGCCATGGAGCGACGAGGGGGCTGAGCTGTTCATCACCTTTGACGGCAATAACGGCTGCTATCTCGACAACTTCCTGCCAGACGGCACTTGCGTCAAATTGGATTTTCCTTTCCTGAAAGCGCTCGAGGGCTTGAGTCTCGCAGAGACGGCAGAGCTCGATTTTCATAGCCTGGTCGAAATAGTCCCGCCAGCGGTGGCCTGGAAAGACGAGCCCATGGTCAGCCCATGCTGGGGCTGGCATGGGCTGGCGTTACAGGTTTTTTTGTGCAGAGTACACCACAAACTTTTTATCACTGTAATGCTCGGTGCAGGCGCCGAATAAACGCTTTAGCTTTGCCTGGTACTGTAGGTGCTTGTTACCGACAATCCACAGCTGACCACCTGGGCGCAAGCAATCAAAGCTTTGCTTGAACATGCGCCACGCGATGTGGTCACCGATGGCATGCCCCTGGTGAAAAGGCGGGTTGCAGAGGATCAGCTCAGGTGCTTCCAGGCTTCAGGCCGTCGAGACAATCGTTGGCATAAAATTCGGCATCCGCCGCGCCTGGCAGCATCTGCTTCGAGGCTTGCTGCCAATTGAGCCTGGCCGATGCAATGGCCATGTAGGATTCATCAACAAAGCTAAGGCGAGCGGAAGGTTGCGCTAATTTGGCGCTGATTCCCAGTATCCCGTTGCCACAGCCCAGGTCAACAATGTGCGCTGACTGTGGCAGCTTGTCGATAACTTGCAGCATGGCGCGGGCGCCTATGTCGAGCTGCTCCCGGGAAAATACGTTGGCATGATTGGATAAGGTGATACCGGTCTCGTCCCATTGATAGCTGGTGGGGTAGGGCGATGCCGGCGCTGTGCCAGCCACAAGTTTGTCCAGTTCGGGAAAGATCAAGCGCGCTTTTTTTCTGGCCAGTGACGTCACGGTGCGCCCGAGGTAGTTGTCGAATAACTCCAGGGTACTGCGGTGGATCGACTTGACCATGCCAGCTGCGATAACGACCGAATCCTGGTTGATATGGCCGGCCAAACCCGCAAGCTGATGCTCCAGCAGAGCCAGGGTTTTGGGTATTTTGATCAGTACCAGCTTGAACTGGCCGGCAAGGCTTTCAGTTGCCGGCAGGCACTGGGGGAGGTCGGTAAACCCATTGCGCTTGATGTTGGCGAGCGCGCCGCGATGGGCCACAACCGAGTCACTCCAGCTGACGCAACTGCAGGTATTCAGCGCAATACACAATGCGCCGAACTGGTCGTTGACCAGCAGCGCCCGGGTTTCCTTGTCCGCCGATTGGACTAAGCCAAGCTCGGCAACATGGTTTAATAAGTACTCGTCGGCTGCGTCCCAGGCCTGCAGGGTTTCGTTTTGTCGCAGGGGGTAACGCTTTAGCTGGTAGGAGCCCAGGGCTGTTGTCATTCGCATTGTTGAATCCTTGTGCAGGCAAGCAAATACTGCCGCTTTGAAAGAGGCCGGAGTTGGATGAGCGTGCCCATCGCCCGCCAGTTGGGCGAACTCACGCTCTGACGGACTCAACCCGGCATGGTACAGTATTTGGGCAGGATAGTGGCCAGGGTCGTGGACTTTAACTTCTCGCCGTTGGGCTGACCAATCCCGGTTCGGTGGAACCACAAGACACAATTCAGGTCTCACGGTAGGTGCCATGAATAGCAGCTATTATTCCAGTAGCGCCGCAATGCACGGCGGCTGATGGTGGCATGCGCTTCGAAAACGGAGCGTACAGGGAGAGTAAGTGGCAGGCGGTGGAGAACAGTTTATGAGCGAGCAGCAAGGCAGGGTATACCCCGATGATGTGGTAATTAGCGCGCTGCGGCCAGCATCCAGGTTGTTGTTGGCATTGCTGGTGCCGGCATTGCTTGCAGCGTGCACTGAGCAGAATTCAGCCGGGGTGGCATCCGCCGGCCTGGAGTCACTCAAGCCTGCGCCTCAGCAAGAGCAGGCCCGGCAACAGCAGCTGGAGGCAAGCACTGCGTCGGTGCAACCGGAACCGCCACCGCCACCGCCGGTGGCCGTGGTTGACGAATCGAGCGTTGAAGAGGCAGCTTTGGCGGTGGTGGAGGAAGAGGTAGAGTCGATGCCTGAGCCGACTCCTGAGCCGGCTCAGGAGCTGGCCCCCAGAACGCTGGATCTGGCTTACAAGCCCGGTGCTACTGCCTTAGAAAACCCGGGGCAGGAAAACTATGGTGGTGACCAGAAATGGCTGTTGCCAAACCTGTTTGATCAGGACAAGGCAGGCCGCAAGGTCAGCGTTTCCGGTGGTGTTATTCTCGACCATGAGCAGCAAGAAGTACGGGACGCTGTGACGGGCGGGGAGGTGTCGGTCAAGATAAAGACCCCGTGACCAGCCCTGATTGCGGTGAGCTATAAAAAATAAAGTAATTAAAAAACAGCTAGTTGTAGCGTAATTCTGATATGGAATATATAAGCTAGGGTCGGTGGAAAATATATAATACATGGGTATTAAGGATCGGCCCTCGCACTGAATACGGCACTATCGTCAGGGCGTAGCAATTGTTGCGCGGTTATAAACGCCGCTCACTCGCGTTGCAAACTTATCACCCATTCGACTCGCTGATCATTGTGGTGGAAAGCTCTCGAGGATACTGGGCACAACTTCGCGAAGGATCTGGTTGCGTTTGTCCAGACTCAAATCCTGAGCCTTCGGCAGGCGTCCCTCGGCAACCCCGCGCCAGACAACGGAATTGCTTTGGGTGTCAATGATATCCAGCACAATCGTTCCTTCCTGGTAGTAAATAGGGCCGCCTCCCATGCTTACCCCAAGCGCTACGCTAGTGCCATAGGTTCCCATGGCAGCGCCACCGTAAACCCCGGGTTGGTTGTAGTAAGCGTTCATATCCATTTTTTTATCGGCGGCCAGCCGATAATTCACCAGAAAGTCACCGTCCCCGACATCGGCCAGTTGCAGCCCCTTTTGCTGCAGCGTGGCGTTTGCTGTTTCCCGGATTAGCTTGTCGGAAGAGTTATAACTGCGATATTCGGCGGAGCGCGAGGGATGCACATCGTCAAACCAGCGATAGGTTTTGTAGTGAGAGAAATCGGTACCCTCGAAATAGTCGGTATCAATATTCACGGTATTGGAGCAACCGCCAAGCGCCAAAAGCACACAGCTTAGCAGTAGGTAAGGGTTCAGTATCTTCAAGGCGGGCTCCAGCGGTGGTCAGTTAAGTTTGCGAGAATCGCACAGTGTAGTGCAGCGCAGGCAGATTGAAAGCGCTTTTCTATTGGGCTGGCGGATGCTGGAGCAGCTCACTCAGTGCAATTAAACAGCGTCTCGCGCAGGCTTTGGTGATCAGGGGGTAGCGCAATACCTGGGCCTGGCACTGAATTAATCTGGGCTGGCATAACGGTTGTCCCGGTAAAAAGGTATAATGGCGGGATTCATTAACTTTCAGCGTGAACATACTATGTCGACAAGCACTTCCAATGAACTAGCCACTGCCACCAGCGTTTTGAGCGATAGTTTTCGTCTTGCCCGGGTTGGTTTGCGCGGCGCTCTCAGGGTCGGCCACACCGTGGGAGTGTTGTCGCCCCGCCTTGTCAAGCTGCTATTGCAGCGTCGTAAGCCCGCTGCACGAGACGTGCGGGAGGTGTTCGAAGAGATGGGCGTTACCTACATCAAGCTGGGGCAACTGATTGCCAGCTCGCCATCCTTTTTCCCGCGGGAGTATGTCGAGGAGTTTCAGGGCTGCCTCGACCAGACAACACCGATTCCCTTCGACCAGGTGCTCGCGGTGATGGAGGAAGACCTGGATTTGCCGATTGATGAGCTGTTCCAGTCGATCGATCCCAAGCCGCTGGCGTCCGCCTCTATAGCCCAGGTGCATGCCGCGACCTTGCTTAGCGGCGAGGAAGTGGTGGTAAAAGTCCAGAAGCCGGGGGTGGAAAATATTCTGACCACCGACATGAATTTTTTGTTTCTGTCGTCACGCCTGTTCGAATTGATATCGCCCGGACTGAGTAAAGAGTCGGTATCCGGTATGGTCTCGGAGCTATATGCCTCGATGCTGGACGAGTGTGATTTTATCAAGGAGCGGAAAAACCTTGAAGAGTTTGCCCGCTTCCTGCAGCGCAGTGGTAACACGGAAGTGGTTGTCCCACGACCCTTTCCCAAGGCTTCAAGCCAAAAAGTGCTGACCATGGAGCGCTTCTATGGGGTGCCCCTTACCGATTACGATAATCTGCAGCAATACACCGACGACCCGGCGAAGGTGCTGATTACCGGCTTGAATACCTGGTTTAGCAGCCTGATGGATTGCGACTTTTTCCATGCTGATCTGCACAGTGGCAATATCATGTTGCTACAGGACGGTCGTCTCGGCTTTATTGACTTTGGCCTGGTCGGGCATATCGAGTCGAGTACCTGGCAGGCTATGTTTGCATTGCTGGACGGTCTGAGCCATGAAAACTACGAGCAGATTGCACAATCCATGGTAAGCGTGGGTATGACCAGCAAGGATGTCGATACTGCCGCTCTCAGTAGGGATATAGAGCAGCTGTTTAAGCGTAGCGAAGCGATAGTGCCCCAGGCGATGGCCAATGAAATCGGTAACGATGTTAACCAACTGTTGCTTGAGTTAGCGGATTTGGGCAAGGCTTATGGCATTCGTTTCCCGCGTTCGTTCACCTTGCTGCTGAAGCAGTTCCTGTATTTCGACCGCTACGTGCAGTTGCTGGCGCCGGGTATGGACCTGTTTAATGATGAGCGTATTGCACTGCAGGGCTATTAAGGCATCGCTGGAAGTGCGGGGTAGGCTTGACAGCGAAACCTACTCGTCAAAACACACCTGACCTTCCTGCACCAGCTCAACCCAGCGACGATACTTGGTGATAAAACGATTGGTATCCCAGGCTTCTGATACCGCGGGGTTGTTAAACACCAGCTTTTCTTCGCCGCTGATGTAGCCTTTACGCCATAAACCCCGCAGGTAATTGCGCAGGATATGGGCAACCTCTTCCTCGCTCCGGCAGAGCTGGGTTTGTGCCAATACCACATCATTCTGTTTGATCCAGAACGGAAGTCTCGGGCCGCTGCGTGACACTTCGACATACAAGTAATTCGACATGTTGCAAAACCTCGAGCCTGGACTGGTAACGAATATGTTTGATGGCTAATGGTGCCTCGATTCGACCAGTGACGCAAGCGGCGGGCCTGCGTATTAAGGGCGTGTGCCGGGGGTATTAGTGCCACTGGGCTTGACCCTGGGCCAGGCCAGGTCAGTGATCACCAAGGTCGAGGCACGCGAACGCCGGCATCCCGGTGTTTGTTTCACCCGGCGCAACAAGCCGCAAGGTCATCCCCTTTTGGTTTGGACCATACAAAAAGCTTGAGCTGTCGAGTAGAATAAAGAACTACCTATCTGCTGCGAATACAGGAACTATCATGGCGAAGAAAAATGCCTTCTATGCTCAGTCCGGTGGTGTTACCGCCGTTATCAATGCGTCGGCCTGCGGACTGATCGAAGCGGCAAGGCAACACCAGCGAGAAATCGGCAAAGTCTATGCTGGCAAAAATGGCATTATCGGGGCACTGCGTGAGGAGTTAATCGATACCTCTAAAGAGAGCACCAGTGCCATTGCTGCGTTGCGACATACGCCGGCTGGTGCTTTTGGCTCCTGTCGCTACAAGTTAAAAAGCCTGGAGCAGAACAGGGCCGAGTACGAGCGGCTGATTGAAGTATTCAAGGCTCATAATATTGGCTACTTTTTTTACAATGGCGGCGGTGATTCTGCCGATACCTGTCTCAAGGTATCGCAGCTGTCCGAGCAGATGGGCTATCCGATCCAGGCTATTCATATTCCCAAAACCGTCGACAATGACTTGCCGTTCACCGACAACAGTCCCGGTTTCGGCTCGGTCGCCAAATATGTTGCGGTATCTACCCAGGAAGCTGGGCTCGACGTTGCCTCAATGTGTGAAACGTCCACCAAGGTGTTTATTCTTGAAGTCATGGGCCGGCATGCGGGCTGGATCGCCGCCGCAGGCGGACTTGCGGCCACTGCCGAGGGAGAGCCGCCGCATATTATCCTGTTCCCCGAGGTCGCTTTCAATTCGGCAAAGTTTTTGCGCAAGGTCAATCAAAGCGTTAAGAAATACGGCTATTGCGTGGTGGTTGCATCCGAGGGCACGCTCAATGAAGACGGGTCTTTGCTGGCTGACTCCGGTAGCACAGATGCCTTTGGCCACAAGCAATTAGGTGGTGTCGCGCCCGCCCTGGCAGGATTGATCAAGCAAGAGTTGGGTTACAAGTATCACTGGGCGCTGGCTGACTACCTGCAGCGCTCTGCTCGTCATATCGCCTCGGCAACCGATGTTGAGCAAGCCTATGCTGTCGGCAGGGCGGCGCTGGAGTATGCGCTTGCTGGCAAGAACGCGGTCATGGTGACCATCGAGCGCGGCAAGGGTAAAAAGTACTCATGGTCCCTCGGCGAAGCGCCCTTGGCAGAAGTGGCTAATGTTGAGCAGAAGATGCCGCGCAATTTCATCAGCCGCGACGGCATGGGTATTACCGAGGCGGCGCGTGAATACCTTGCGCCGCTGATTGCCGGTGAAGACTATCCGCCCTTCAGCAATGGACTGCCGCAGGTGACGCGGCTAAAGAAGGTTCTGGTAGAGAAAAAACTGAAAAAGCGTTTCAAGGTTGAAACCTGAAAAGTCGCGCTGAAAGCGGGCAGCTGAGCGTCCCCGTTACGGTTTTTTATCCAGCGTTATGCCGGGTTTATCCCCGGTCTTGCCCTTATGGGCGTCACCATGAAATGGCTGTTCGCAATGCGGGCAAATAATCTTGCGCTGCACATGGCGAGTCGCTGTATTGAAAATCAGTTCTGCGTCGTCAGGGCTGAGACCCAGGTCAAGCCGCAATTGTTCCAACTCCTTTCTCTCTGAGTCGCTGACATCGCCATCACGCAGGTATTGCGATAATTTGGTTTTGTATTCGCGACGGCTGCGATGGACGTAATCAGAAAACGCCGATGCCAGGATGCCGGCTGGCAGGGCGACCATGCCCATGCCTATCACGGTAATACAGCCACCAAAAAACTTGCCCATTGGAGTAATCGGGGTCACGTCACCATAGCCGACGGTGGTGAGAGTGGCCATCGCCCACCACATGGAGTCGGGAATGCTGCCGAACGCATCGGGCTGGATTTCGTGTTCAATCAAGTAGATTCCACTGGATGCCAGCATCAGCAATACCAGCAGAACAAACAAGGCGGCAAACAAGGAGTTGGACTCCTCCCGCAATACCGACAGCAGAATATTCATGGCGCTGGAGTAGCGGGTAAGTTTGAATATACGCAGTAGCCTTACTACCCGCAGGAAACGCAGGTCGATACCGACAAAGAACGATAGGTAAAAAGGCAGGATTGCCAACAGGTCGATCAGTGCCATCGGCGACAGCATGTATTGCAAGCGTGTCTGGTCGGTCGGCTGGCCGTCGTCAGCTCGATTGTCGGGTGCAGACCAGAGGCGAAGCAAATATTCCAGGGTAAAAATAGCGACCGAAAATACTTCAAACCAAAAGAATTCGTGACTGTAGTAGATGCCATAGCGGGGCACCGACTCCAGTACAATGGCGATGATATTCAGCACGATCAAGGCGATAAGAAAAATATCAACCGAACGCCCTGGTAGGTCATCTTCGCGGTGGGGTTGGAGAAGATCGGCAATACGTTGTCGTAGTGCGTTCGCCATCGGGGCTCCAGTGCTAGCTCAAGTGTGGCATTAAACGGTTATTGTTGCGTGCCAGTCTTGAATGATCGGTAGCGGTTTAGCATTTTGGCCAAGCGCTGTGTGCGGGTAGCGGCACTCCTGATTACTTCACGCCACGGGCCTTGAATGCACGAACCTCAGCGTTTAAGGCATCTCCGGTAGCCTGCATCTGATCTACCTCGGCATTATACAATGCCAGCCGCTGCGTCCGGGATGCTTCTGAAGAGGTGCCCGCTTCAATCTCGGCGGCCTCTTCATCCTGCAGACAGTTGAGATAGCTTTCACCGCTTTTCAGGTAATTTTTAGCTTGCTGATAGCCTTCGATAAAGTCTTCCTTGTTGGCGCTGGCGCCGTCCGGTAGCGGAGGGGGGATTGGCGCACTGCACTGGGCCCAAAGAGAACCGGACACCATGGATAGTAAAAAAATACTGCGGAACAGCACTCGTTTCATGTCAACTTCCGAACAATTATTAATGTCCCGCCAAGATACCAATTTGACGGGAATTATCAAATTTTATCGCGCCGCCGAGCGAGGTATCTTTGACTATGGGCCCAGTGGGATATCGAAATACAGCCAGATACCCAGCAGTGCAGACCAGCCCAACAGCAGCGCCAGGGAGTAGGGTAACATCAAGGCTAGCACGGTACCTATGCCGGCATTGGCCTGGTAGCGTTGGGCGAACGCAACCACGATGCCAAAGTAGGGCATCAACGGCGTTATAATGTTAGTGCTACTGTCGCCGATGCGATAGGCTGCCTGGACGGCTTCTGGAGCCACCCCATAAAGCAGTAGCATAGGGATAAAAACCGGTGCAATAACACTCCATTTTGCCGAGGCGCTGCCAATCAGCAGATTGATTACTGCGGCCAGTGGAACAAACAGTAGCAACACCAGCTTGCTGTCGAGTTGGCTCGCCTGGAGCAACTCAGCACCACGAATAGCAGTGATCAGGCCGAGATTGGTCCAGGCGAAATAATTAACAAACTGGGCGGCGAAAAACATGAGTACCAGATAGCCGGCCATCATACGCATCGCGCTTTCCATGCTCTCGATGATATCCCGGGTGCCGCTGAAACGGCCGCTCACGAGGCCGAATACACTGCCGACCAGGGCGAAATACACTGCGATGATGCTCACGATGCCTCTGATGAACGGGCCCTTTATCACACTGCCATTGCTGTCCCTGAGCCAGCCGTTTTCTGGCAGCAGTGCTGCCAACAGCAAGGCGAGAAAGACCAAACTGGTCACGGCCACCCAGCGCAGTGCTCGCTTGTTACCCGGCTCCCGTTGGGCGGCGCCTTTATCTGCACCCCCTGTAACTCCCGTAACCCCTTTATCGGCGGCTGGCTGCAGCCTCGGGATCGTCACTTTTTCGGTAATCTGTGCCACTAGCCAGGCAACTAAAAATGTTGATGCCGCCATGAAGTAGTAGTTAGCCGCGGGGCTGATATTGGCATCGCTAGCAACCAGCTGTGCGGCTTCAGTGGAAATGCCCGCCAACATTGCATCTAACGGTCCGATGGCAAGGTTGGCGCTATAGCCGGCTGATACGCCGGCAAATGCGGCAGCAATCCCTGCAAGCGGTGGCCGACCGGAGGCTGCGAACAAGGCCCCCGCAAGGGGAATAAGCACCACATAGCCCGAATCTGCAGCCAGACTGGAAAGCACGCCTGCCAGCGCCACGAAGAAACTGAGGGAAGCAGGTGTCGCGGCATTGACCAGCCCGCGCATCAGCGTGCTGAGTAAGCCTGACTGTTCGGCTATGCCAATTCCGAGCATAGCGACCAATACCGTGCCCACCGGAGCGAAACTGATAAAATTGCCTACGGCTTCGGTCAGTACACGTTGCAAGCCATCCCGGGAAGCAAGGTTGACCACTTCAACCGAAGCCCCGCTTACCGGGTGGATTGAGCTCAAGCCGCTGCTTGATAATAGCCAGGAAAGTATTACGACTAGCAGGCTAAGGTAAACGAATAGCAGGGTAGGGTGGGGTATTCTGTTGCCCAGCTTTTCTATCCTGTCGAGCCAGCTGGCGTGTGGGGTGCTCATTGGCGGCTTAAGTTCCTTGTGTCATCGACCGGCGGGAGGCTGTCATTAGTGCGCTGGAGGCAAGTGTACTGGCTGGCATTTGCCAGATCAAAGCCCGCCCTCAACCTTGATAGAAATTCTTCACTCAAATTGTGGCGGCCTGCTATGCTGGCGCCGATGTATCAACTTCAATTCACATTAGTCACAACAACAGGTAACACATGCCCGACTATGCCAGCCTACTGAATGCTATTGCCAGCGGCTCGTTAAAAGAAACGGATTTGTCGTCAGCGGCGGCAAGTTCCCTCGACGTCCCTCGCTTGTTGGATTGGCAGCCCGGGAAGGTGCGCGCAAGCTGGCAGTTAGACCCCAAATACCTGAATAGCCGGGGCGTATTGTTTGGCGGATATTATGGTGTGCTGGCAGATTTTGTGTTGGCATTCACCGCGATGACCGTACTCGAGCAGGATGAGCAATACATTACCCAGGACCTGGCGGTTTCATTTTACAAGTCGGTTGCGGTGGGAACCCTGGATTTCGCGTCTGAAGTATTGACCCGCACACGCTCGCGCATTTGTGTCCAGTGTCGGGTGTATGACGAATATAACAATATGCTTGCGTTGGCATCTGCGACCCAGCATGTGCGTCGCGGTGGATAAACGTTACTCTCAGCGGACGAGATCTCTCAGGCTTAGTTTGCCAGTGCCGCTGCGGTAGGTAAGTTGCGCCAGCAGCAATTCAGCAGTTGCCAGGGCGTCGACCAGCGCATTATGTCCCGGATAGTCTGGCAGGTTATAGCGGGTTCGGCAGCTGCCCAGACGCAGGCCGTTCTTGGGGGGCACTTTACCCTGGCGGCTCAACCTGCGTTGTTCCATCTGCAGGGTGTCGATATAGGGCAACAGCAGCGGTGCGCTGTACAGCATACAACTTATCTGATTGAGAAAGGACATATCCAGCAGGGCGTGATGGAATACCAGAATGCGGCCACGCGCCACCTCCAGAAAACGCTCCATCATGGCTTCGCCGCTAATGCCCGCTGCCAGTTCGCAGTCGCGAAGTTGGTGAATAGTAGCGCTTTGTCCCACACCGCGCTTGCTGGTTAGCAAATAGTGTTCGGCGGTGTTGAGCTTGATACCGGCATTGGCCAATACCACCCAGCCAATACTCAGCATTTCTCCCTCTAATGCAGTTAAGGCAGAGGTTTCGGTGTCGACCACCAGAAATTCCAGCTTGCGCCAATCGGTGCTTTTAGCGGGATACCGTCCCGACCAGCATTTGGCTAGCGCAGGGCTGGCAGTCTTGCGCTGGTACCAGGCTCTTTTCAGTCGCAGTCCCAACACTAGCCTAGCCCAGCCCTGAATTTCAAGCGCACCGCTGACTGGGCATCATCGACGATGGTAAATGCATCCCGAAGCTGCTCCTTTGCCAGCTTTGGTAAATCTTTAGGATTGCATTTATTCGTGGTCTTCTGTCCCCGAGTGACCTGTTTGGCCTGGGATTTTATCCGTAGTTGCATGATGAAGTGCAGGGCGTCCTGCAGGTTACGGCTGTCGTTAATGGTCAATACTTTGTTGTTAGCCAATTCCTTGAGGCGCTCATCGGTATTGACCGCCTTTATTTTGTGGGCGAGGGCATGAATACGCACGATATCAACGATGGGGATAACGCCGCGCTTTTTTAAGTCCAGGGTGTCACGATGCTCTCCGTTTCGCTCTACCAGAAAGCGGCGAAATATTCCCAATGGTGCTGGCGCATCGAGTACGTTGGCAGCCAGTGCTGCAAGAAAAATGCTGTTGCGAGACACGGTATCGAGCATATGCTCCTGCAGTTGCCGGCACAGTTCGGCGTCGCCATAGACGGCGCGCAGGTCGAAGAAAATGCTCACTCTCATTACGGCACCGGGCGTCGGTGAGCGAGTCCAGCGATCGACGGTGCTCTTCCAGCCTTTGAGGGTTTGCCGCCATTCATCGGTAGTGGCCATAACCTTGCCCGGACAATAGATATAGCCACAGGCATCGAGGCCATCACAAATGGCGTGGGCCATGTTTTCGAACCAGGGTTTGTCCTCTTCCTTGAGTTCGTTGGAAATCAACAGGCCGTTATCCTGGTCGGCGTTAATCAGTTGCTCGCTGCGTGCCTGGGAACCAAACCCGAGCCAGCAGAAGGACACCGGTGCCGGTCCGGCCGTTTGCATATAGAGTTCTATGAGGCGGGCCGTGACGGCGTCGCTGATAGCGGTCAGGATATGCCCAACCTGGTTGGCTCGAACGCCTGCATTGACCCACTGCACCAGCAAGTTTGGCATATTGTTGACCACGTTCTTGAGGCCCGAAATATCGTTTTGCCTCGATACATGCTGTACCAGGTAAACCGGATCATCCTGGCGGGCCAGCATCAGGTCGGAGGTAGTAACAATCCCGACTAGCCTGTCATCGTCGATGATCGGAAGGTGATGGTAACCCTGCTGGGTCATAAACAGTGTGGCGTCAAATACCGTTGATTCGGACCCTATACCCCGGGGGTTTCTTGTCATAACCTTTGAGATTTCCTGGTCTGCGGCCATGTCTGTGGCCAGTACCCGGGTTCGTAGATCACGATCGGTGACTATCCCGCAGACATGGTCGCCATCCATGACGATGGCGGACGACACCCGGCGCGCGCTCATCGTTTTCGCAACCTCGGCAATGGAGTCGGTGTGCTCCACGGTCAGCACTTTGCTGCTCATGAGTGAGCTCACGTGGCGCATCATACTGCTGGGGTCGGGTTCGTGTCGCGCTGCCCGGCGCAGTCTTCGGCTGCGCTGGCTGGTGAAGAAACGGTCAATGTGCCGGTGCTTATTGCGCAACAGCTGATAGTATTTGTCATGCAACAGGTATATCAGGCAATCCTCGATCACCGTCGCAGTGACAACCTCTTCTTTGTTCAGGCTAACAAGATTAAAGCATTCTCCCTCGCCGAGCCGATCCAGCAAGCGGTTGTTTTCATCACGCAGTTCGAGCGCTCCGCTCCTGACCACCCTCAGGCCATTGAGGTCCTTGTCGAGGTCAAACACGTAGCCCTGGTTGTAGTAAGTAATCTCCAACTGATTGACTACCATCGCAAAGTCAGTTTCTGCCAGATCATTAAACGGCAGGCAATCGCGCAAAAAGTCCGCCACCATATTCAACTCGGGGCTGTCTATTTCCAAGGCATTGCCGTTTTCGTTCATTGCTTGTTCCACAGTATCTTTATGTTTAGCTGATTATAAGCTTGCTATATAGCGCGAGCGTCTTGCGGTTTCCGGGTTCGTGCTATTGCTTTGTTGTCCGGCGAAAATCCTTTTCAAAGCTGGTCTCGTAATCCATAAACGCGGTGTCGGTGTCACCGTAATAGATAGACCCGTTAGACCCCAACACCAGGCGGATACGACTGGTCTGGGTTTTGGGTTGACTCAGGGTTATGATCCAATCCTTGGGGTCATTGTTCTGCATTTTCATGTCTCTGGGCTCACTCTGCTGTTGGGGGTCAGCAACCAATGCAAGCTTGACCCCCTGCAGCGGAAACGCTGACTTCAGGCTCAGGTTCAAAAAGCCCTCGTCCAGCCGCTGAACCGTCATATCGACTTCGAAGTCTGCGTTCTTCAGACCGCAGTGGCCGCTGCTATAGCGACAATTGGGTTTTTCTAACAACTCATAAGACGCGCCCGGCAGCGCCTTGTGAGGCTTTTCCCCGACAAAATAATCAGTCGCAAAATAGGCGATGATCGCGAGAATCGGGGTAACAATGAGTGCTGCTATAATGTGTTTATTCTTGAACATATTGAGATGCAAATGCCTTATTGAGATTGCTGGAGTCGATCCTCCGCAGAGGGCCTGGTTGTGGGTTCCATCGAATGCATTAGCGGTTAATCAAGGCGCCCAAAGCTGACTACCAGGTTCAGGGTAGGGCCGCGATTCACCATCATACGTATTTATCGAAATAAAAAAAGGCTCCTTGCGGAGCCTTGGATCAAAAAGCGATCAGCACTGCTTGGGCATCAGTGGTCGAGGGCTTCAGCAACGCCCTTGGGCATACGGAAAGCCTCAACCATGTGCTGGATTTCAATTGGCGGCGGTGCGGTCATCTTCGCTACCACAATAGCCACTGCAAAGTTAACCAGCTGCTCCAACGGTACCGAAGGCATTGGGCTCGATACCCAGGAACCAATTGGGTTTCATGCTGCCAAGAAACTCGGTTCCGGGTACAAACATAATGCCCTTGTGCTGGAACACATACAGCAGTGTTACGGAAATGCCCGCGATCATACCGGCAATAGCACCTTGTTTATTCATGGTTTTACTGAAGATACCCATCATCAGCACCGGGAAGATCGATGATGCCGCCAGACCAAAGGCCAGCGCCACTGTGCCTGCCGCGAAATCCGGTGGATTTAAACCCAGATAACCGGCCACGGCAATTGCCCCCGCCATCGCGATTCGACTCGCCATTAGCTCCTGGCCCTCGCTCATATCGGGCGTGAAGACCCCCTTCAGCAGGTCGTGGGAAACAGCCGAGGATATCGCCAGTAACAATCCGGCTGCGGTAGATAGAGCCGCTGCCAGACCTCCGGCGGCAACCAGTGCGATAACCCAGTTAGGCAAGCCTGCAATTGAGGGGTTGGCCAGCACCATAATGTCGCGGTCAATCTTGACCATTTCATTGGTCTCGGGGTTGGAGGTGTACTCAATCAGGCCGTCACCGTTTTTATCTTCAAATTCCAGCAAGCCTGTTTTTTCCCAGCTTTTGAACCAGTTTGGCCGTTCGTCATAGGCCAGGAACTCGCCCGGGGCCGGTTCCAGGGTGGTGATCAGGTTCAGCCGCGCCATGGCGGCAACAGCCGGAGCCGTGGTGTAGAGTATCGCGATAAACACCAGCGCCCAACCTGCAGAGGTCCGAGCATCAGCCACCTTGGGCACCGTGAAGAAGCGAATGATAACGTGGGGCAGGCCCGCGGTACCAATCATCAGCGACATGGTGTAGACGAACATATTGAGGTAACTGATTTGTACCTGGGTCGTGTATTCCGCAAACCCGAGTTCCGAGACCACCTGGTCGAGCCGGTCCAGCAGGAAGGTATCGGTGCCGACCATGGTGCTGCCGAGCCCGAGCTGCGGAATGGGGTTACCGGTCAGGTTGAGGGAAATAAAGATTGCAGGAATGGTGTAGGCAAAGATCAATACACAGTACTGGGCAATCTGGGTATAGGTGATACCCTTCATTCCGCCCACGACGGCATACACGAATACGATCGCCATGCCCACGTACAAGCCGGTGTCATATCTGACCTCCAGGAAGCGCGAGAACGCCACGCCGACACCTTTCATCTGCCCGATTACATAGGTCACGGAGATGATAATCAGGCATAACACCGCAACAATACGCGCGGTTCGGGAGTAGTAACGATCGCCGATGAATTCAGGCACCGTGAACTTGCCGTGCTTGCGCAAGTAGGGAGCCAGCAGCATCGCCAGCAGCACGTAGCCTCCGGTCCATCCCATCAGGAAGACCGAGCCGCCGTATCCCATAAAGGCGATCAGGCCCGCCATCGATATAAAGGAAGCGGCAGACATCCAGTCTGCCGCCGTTGCCATGCCGTTGGCAACCGGGTGTACCCCGCCGCCCGCGATATAGAATTCCTTGGTAGAGCCGGCGCGCGCCCAGATGGCGATGCCAATGTAGAGGGCAAAAGTCGCGCCCACTACAATATAGGTCATTGTTTTCAGATCCATGATTATTCTCCTTATTAGTCGTCGTGGACGCCGAATTCACGGTCGAGTGCTGCCATTCTATTTGCATAGACAAAGATCAAGGCAACAAACACATATATGGCTCCCTGCTGGGCAAACCAGAAACCCAGCTTGTAACCACCCAGGCTGATATTGTTGAGTGGTTCGAACAGGAGAATCCCAAAACCGAAACTGACGATGAACCAGATAATCATCATGGTTACCATCAGCTTCACGTTCCGAGCCCAGTACGCTTTCGCGTCGCTTTCGCTTTTAAACGCCATCTCTCACACCTCCTCTGGTGCTTTTATTCTTTAAGCCAGCAAGCAAGGTAACAGCTTGCCGGCTCGTAGACTGCTAGACCTAAGTCGTAACAGGATAATTAGAAGCCATATTTAACTGAAAACTGGAAGCGACTCAGATCACCGTCACGGCCATCTTCAAGTTCCTTGCTCGCCCAGATCAGCTCACCACCCAGTTGCAACGCCGGGGTAGGCATCCATTGCAGATTGACGTGTGCCGACTGATAGGTTTTGGCCCAGCCGCCAACACCGGGTATGTCACTGGAACTGGGATTGTCGGCTTCTGCCATTGAGACAGAGAAGTTGCTGCGCCAATAGTCATTCCAGAAGTGGCGATAGGCGATAAAGCCGCCGTACTGGTCGAAGGTTTCGATTTTACCGTCGGCGCCGATATAACCGTCCTGGAAGGCATTGAGACCCATGTAGCGTCCCAGCGCATCACCGTAGTTGAACATAAAGCGAATGTCGTCACGGCCAATCATCCACTTACCGGCAAGGCTTAAACCATAGCCAAATGCGCTGTCGTCGCTCACCTGGGTATTGCCGCCGTTTGTGCGATTATCGTAGCTCAGCTCGCGACCAACCGCAGCCAGCGACCAGCCCAGGCCGCCCATGGTGCCGTTGTAACGCAATACGATATCGGGCATGACTTCAGAGTCGGACGCAACGGTGCCGATGGTAACGTTGCCAATATCGTCGGTGGCGCTAGTGTTGAGGCGAGTGTAAGGGTTCTCCAGAGCAAAATCGAAGCCACCGGTGCTCCAGCGGATCAATGGCTGGCGGTTAAAGATGGTACCTACCGGGCCTACGAAGTCTTGCAGGTCGGGCAGTGCGCCGACATTGAAAAAGGTCGACCAGGTTTGACCCGCCAGCAGCGAGCTGTTAGCTGAATACTGCCACTTGACGAAGGCTTGCCGCAGGCGTGACGCCTGGGAGTTGGAAATACGCTCGTCACCCTGACCGCTGAGTATAAAGTCCAGCTCAATCCTGGTTGAGATGTTGCCGGCATCAGTGTCGGTGCTGGTGGTGAAGTAAAAGCGCGAGGTTTTTGCACTGAAATTGGTTGATTGGAAACTGTCGTTGGGTACATTGGGGTTGGCGTTTTCAACCGGTATCAGGCTGGGCACCAGGAAATCCTCAATCAGGCTATTGACTGGTTTGCCTTCGCTGTAGTCAGAATAAATAGCATCCAACTGGATAAAGCCACCGTAGGTAAACTGGGTACCTTTCTTTTCCGGGCGCACTTCCTCAATCTGCTGCTGATTAACGGCCACTTCCTCGCTGGTGGCAGAAACATCGCGCTTGAGCTGTTCCAGCTGTGCTTCCAGGGCCTTGATGCGCTGGTCATTGATGGCTGCGTCGGTTGCTGCATCGGCCATAACGTTTGCGCCAAGCAGCATCATGGGCGCGACTATCATAGCCGCATAGATTGGATTTCTCTTCATTGTCATTGTATACCCCTCCAAGGATTATTATTGACCAGCCTAGTTTTAAGGCTTACGGCTGAGCAAAAGTATTAGCCATTAGTCTATAGCCGCGGGTTTTTGCGACCAAGGTCTAATGGGAACCGTGGTCGCCAAAACTAAGATGGAAAGCCGTTGGGTCGATCGGTTCGGATTAGCAGGGAATGAATGAGCAGCAGATATACCCGGTGAATGCCGCTTCAACACAGGATTTCCTGATTGATAAGCGTCAATACCAGGCCATGTATCAGCTATCAATTGAGCAACCCGAGCGCTTTTGGGCCGAGCAGGGCAACTGCATAGACTGGATAAAGCCGTTCTCTGAAGTGCGGGATTACAGTTTCAACAAGCAAGACTTGCGTATTCAGTGGTATCGAGACGGCTATCTCAATGTAACCGCTAATTGTCTTGACCGGCACTTGCCCGCCATGGGTGACAAAGCTGCACTGATCTGGGAGCCCGACGACCCCGACGAAAGCCATCAACAACTGAGTTATCGTGAACTTTACGGCGCCGTCTGTCGATGTGCGAACGGCTTGCAGGAGCTGGGTGTAGAAAAGGGTGATGTTGTTACCATCTATCTGCCGCTCATCCCTGAAACTGTCATTTCGATGTTGGCCTGCGCACGCTTAGGCGCAGTGCATTCCGTCGTCTTTGGTGGGTTCTCGGCTCATGCGCTGGCAGATCGGATCGAAGACAGCCAATCACGTTGGGTCATTACCGCAGATCACAGCTTGCGTGCGGGCCAGCAAATCAGCTTGAAAGATAATGTCGACAAGGCCTTGGATCGCTGTGCCGGTGATAGCGTTGCTAAGGTTGTGGTGGTGCGCCGCAGCGGTTTGGCGACGCGCTGGAATGCGCAGCGCGACCTCTGGTATCACGAGATGCTTGCCGGCCAGCCCGAGCACTGTGCGGCTGCGGTGATGGCGGCAGACGACCCACTGTTTATCTTGTATACCGCCGGGTCAGCGGGTAAGCCCTGCGGCCTGGTGCATGCCTGCGGCGGATATCTGGTGTATGCCGCCACTACCCATCAGTACGTATTTGACTGCCAACCTGAAGATATCTATTGGTGTACCGCTGACATTGGCTGGATGACGGGTCATAGTTACGTGGTGTATGGGCCGCTGGCTAACGGTGCTACCACGCTGTTGCATGAGGGGGTTCCCGACTATCCGGATATAGGGCGCTGGGCGCAGCTGGTCGACAAGTACAAGGTCAGCATTTTTTATACTGTCCCCACCGTCGTACGCAGCCTGATGGCTTATGGCAAAGCGGCGATTAGAGATACGGAACGTAGCAGTTTACGTTTGCTCGGCCTGGTTGGAGAGCCTATCGACCCCGAGGCATGGCGATGGTTCTACCATGTGTTCGGTTGCGGTGCTTGCCCGGTTATTGATACCTGGTGGCAGTCTGAGACGGGCGGCATTATGATTGCGCCGCTGCCGGGTGCCACAGCGCTCAAGCCAGGCTCGGCTACCTTGCCATTCTTTGGGGTTGAACCTGCGTTGATTGATAATGCCGGCAACTTGGTAGAGGGGCCAGGCGAGGGCAAGCTGGTGATACGGGGCAGTTGGCCCGGGCAGGCCCGTGGTATTGTTGGTGACCCGGAAGGCTTTTATCAGGCTTATTTTACCACTTGCCCGGGATACTACTTTACGGGTGACGGCGCGCGCCGGGACGAGGATGGCTACTACTGGATAACGGGTCGTGTCGATGAGGTGGTCAATGTCGCCGGCCATCGCCTGAGCAGTGCCGAGATCGAGAGTGCTTTGGTGTCTCACAGCAGTGTACGAGAAGCCGCTGTGGTCGCCTATCCCCACGCTATAAAGGGGCAGGGCTTATACGTGTTTGTAGCCCTGTGTCCTGGCCAGGTCGCGGACGAGCATTGCCGACAGGAGCTGGTCGAATGGCTGCGCAGCCAAATTGGAGGGATAGCCAAACCGGATGTTATCCAATGGGTATCCTCTCTGCCGCGGACTTCCTCGGGTGAAATTGAGCGACGGGTGTTGCGCAGAGTCGCCTACGACGACTGCGATCAGCTTGGCGATATGACTAATCTGGCAGAGCCAGAGGGGCTGCAGCAACTCATCGAAAACCGGGTGAGGCACTCAAGCGGCGGCTGAGGGTGCTTGCCTTTTTATATTCCAGCGTCAGGCCCCTCGCGGCGTACCTTCATGGCAGGCTTGCGCCAATTGGGTGCGATGGTCATAATTAAGTGTGCCGCGCAGGTATAGCTTGTTACGGCACCCAATAATAATACCAGGAGTCGCTGAATGTCGGGCCGACCGCACGCTATTCTGATTGCCGATGACCATCCGCTGTTTCGTTCTGCGTTGAAGCAAATTATCAGCGCCGCCTATCCGGACTCCCAAATACTCGAAGCTGCCGACATTCCAGCTGTCCAGCAGTGCCTTGCCCAATCATTGCCGATAGACCTGGTATTGCTTGACCTGCACATGCCTGGCGCGCATGGTTACAGTGCGCTGGCCTATATCACCGGGCATCACAGCGTCAGCCCGGTCATTATGGTGTCGGCCAATAATCATCCCGAGACCATGCGCCGTGCGCTGGACTACGGCGCAGCCGGATTCTTATCCAAATCTGCATCGGTCGAACTGATGCAGCGCACAATCGCCAGGGTTATGGCGGGAGAAATTGTAGCTCCCGATGCCGTGCATCAGGCCCAGCGGGGCGCGGATATTAACTCGCTGGATGTATCTGACGCAGTGGCAAGCCTGACCCCGCAGCAGTTCAGGGTGGCGTCTATGTTGGTAGAGGGTTTGTTAAATAAGCAGATTGCCTACGAGCTCGATGTCACAGAGGCAACCATCAAGGCCCACATGACTGAAATCTTCAAGAAACTGGGAGTGCATTCCCGCACCCAGGCAGTATTGGCACTGAATAGCCTGGCGCTGGAATCACCCATGGAACTGGTCGCTCCGCCACCCATCTAGGGCTGCCTAATCCAAATTCGGGCAGGTTATTCGACACCAACGCCTATTCGCTGGCTACCAGGGCCATAATCATGGCTCGCAGGCGGCCGGGGTTGACCGGCTTGGCCATAAATTTATATCCGGCAGTTTTTACCTTGGCCCTGATTTGGGCACTATCATCAGCACTGATTATTATGGCGGGTACCGGTCTTTCCCGCCCTTTGTTGAGGTTTGCCATCACATCCAGGCCATTCTCGTCTGCGCTTAAATGATAATCTGCAAGGACGATGGATGGCGTTTGAAGCATCCATTGGGAAATAGCTTCGGCACCATCCGTTGCAACGCCGGTGGCGCAACCCCAGGCTCCCAGCAATTGCTCCATACCCTCGAGAATATCACGCTCATTGTCGATGCACAGGGCTTGCAAGCCGTCGAGGCTGCCACGGGCGGACCGTTCCTGATCGGCCAAGTCTTGCCGCTCTGCTCGTCCCAGGGGAACCGTAATGGAAAACATGGTTCCGTGGCCCGGTTTGGAGCGCAGGTCAACAGGATGACCGAGCATTTCTGCGCAGCGCTTGACAATCGCCAGGCCCAGGCCGAGCCCCTGATCACCTCCGGCGCCGTTCCGTTGCAAACGTTCGAATTCAGTGAAGATACGCGCATGGTCACTATCGGGAATCCCCGGGCCGGTATCCCAAACTTCAATACGGGCGTTGTCGGCGTGTCGTCGGCATGCCAGTAGTACCTTGCCACTATTGGTATAGCGTATCGCGTTGGAGAGAAAATTCTGCAGGATGCGCCGCAATAGGTGTGGGTCGGAATAAAGCCATGCGTTACTGGTACGGCTGATCAAGGGAAGATTCTTAATCGTGGCCATCATTTCGAATTCGCGGGCAAGGTTACCAATAAATTCAGCGGCGCTGAAATTGACCCGCTGTGGATGTTGCTTGCCGGAATCGAGTCGGGCAATTTCTCTCAGTGCCGTAATCAGCTCCTCTGCACCGGCCAGTGAACTGTCAATGCTGTCGACGATGCGATTGAGGGCGGGGTCCGGCATCTCCCGGTGACGCGCTTTAAGGGTTTCGGTGAACAGGCGGGCCGCATTGATGGGTTGCAGCAGGTCGTGGCTGGTGGCAGACATAAAGCGCGACTTGCTGGCATGCGCTTCGCGCAACTTGGCTTCTGCCTGGGCTCGCAAGCGGTTTTCGGTGCGCAGGCGGGTATTGGTTTCAGATAGCACAAGGCTGCCTTTTTCCAGACGTTGCTCCAGCGCATCCCGCGCCTCCTCGATCTGCCCAAGCATATCTTTATATTCGGAGATATCGGTATAGGTTGTGACGAATCCACCGTGGGGCATAGGGTTGCCCCGAATATCGATGACGCTGCCATTCGGCAAAACCCGCTCCAGCCGATATGGACTGCCCGAGCGCAGCAGCGTCAGCCGTTTCGCGATTTCCTCCGGGTTATTGTCAAGAGTGCCCAGCAATCCGCGCTCGGCATTGAATTGGTAGACGCGCTCGATGGGGCAACCGATGTATAGAAAGCGCTCGGGAAAATCGAAAACAGCCTCATAGCTTTTATTCCAGGCTACCAGGTTGAGGTCGCGATCGACCACGCTGATCCCTTGGCTAACGGTTTCTACGGTGGTTTGCAGCAATTCACGGTTGAATTCATTGAGCCGGCTGGCATCTGTCACCATCCCGGCCAGGTCACGGTACTCGAGCTGCTGGCTCTCCTCCAATTGCAAAACTGCTCGATGGGCCGATGCCGCGCCTATGTTTGCCGCCAGTAGAGATTCGATTCGGCTGACAACAAATTGCGGTGCCCGGTCACCGGGTAGCAGACGCTGCTCGTAAAGAGCCTCAAACTCCTGCCACAGCTGGGTGGACATACTGTCACCGAGAAAGGGCGGCAACAGCGCGCGCAGTTGGCTGACCCGAATGGGGCTGCGGGAAAAATCCAGCTTTAATGCGTCGTCATTGTCATCCGGTGCATCCAGAAAAAGCCTGGCCTGGCGTCGGTCGGTGGCGTCTGGTCTTACCATTACCGAAAGTGCTACAAATATCGAAGTATTGAGCAGCAAGCTCCAGAATGTTGCCATTGCCAGTTGGTACTGGCTTTGGATGCCGAATAATTCAGTTGGCTTTAGCCAGCCAATGCCCAGCGGGCCGGTCTCCAGTAAGTAGTGCCCATCGTGCAGCAGGGAAGGGAGCAGGGCGCAGTAAAACCAAATGAACGCTCCGGTGAGCATGCCGGCAATAACACCGATAGCATGGGCTCGGCGCCAGAATATACCAATCAGCAGGGCCGGGCCGAGTTGGGCGGCGGCGAGAAACGACAAAAAGCCGATGGCGGCCAGGGCGCTAAAGTCTCCCAGTTCGCGACCGACCAGCCAGGAAAGCAAAAATATCGATGCGATACTCAGCTGGCGTATCCGCCGCAAACTGTCACCCAGGCGGACCAGGCCGACCGTTGAGTCCCTGGTAAAACGAATCATCGCGGGGGCGACCAACTCGTTGGTTATCATTATTGCAAGGCTTACAGTGGCGACTATCACCATACCGGTAGCGGCTGAGATACCACCGATATAAGCGGCGGTAGTAATCCACTTGTGTTCCAGCACCAGTGGCATTAACTGGACATAGGTATCCGGATTGACAGAGCTTACTGAAAACATATGCTTACCGGCGACACTGATTGGGATCACTAGCACCATAAAAGCCAGCAAGTAGAGCGGGAACAGCCACCGTGCCAATCTGGTGTCGCTCTCGCCCTGGTATTCGACCACAGTGACATGGAATTGACGGGGCAGACAAATAATGGCCAGCATGCTGATCAGTAGCTGGGCAAAGAAGTCGGGGTTCAGATCAAGACTGAACAGCGGCTCGGTCGCCAGCACCAGTTCTTCATGGCTCAAACGGCTGGACAAGTAAGCTGTGGCGAGGGCGGCAACCGAAAAAAATGCGATAAGCTTGACCAGCGATTCAACAGCTACCGCGGCCATAACACCCCGGTGGCGCTCGCGGCTATCAAGCCGACGTGTGCCGAATAGAATCGTGAAAATGGTCATGATGACGGCGGCAAACAGAGCGCTGTCACCGGAGGGCGCGGTGGCGAAGCCGGTGTAGTTGGTGACGATATTCCATGCCTGTGACAAAGCCTTCAACTGCAGTGCGATATATGGCAGCACGGCCGCCGCGGCCACCAGGGTCACCAAGGCTGCAAGACCCTGGCGCTTGCCGTAACGCGAGCCAATAAAGTCGGCAATAGATGTGACCCGCTGGTGAGACCCGATTTCCAGCAAGCGTTTAATAATGGGCCAGCCGAAAAGGTATAACAGGATCGGCCCGAGATAGATGGGCAGGTGACTCCAGGCCGAATTGGAAGCGCTGCCAACGGCGCCATAAAATGTCCATGAACTGCAGTAAACCGACAGCGACAGGGCGTAGATCAGGGGGTGCAGTTTTTTACTCAGGGCTGGTTTGTAGTCGGCATACCAAGCCAGCAGGAACAGCAGGCAGACATAAAGCAGGGCCAGGCTCAGTAGTGTGGATTCACCGATCATGGGTGATCTTGTTCCTTTGTTTATATAAAAGCTGGCGTCAGGCCCGGCTTCCGAAGATTTCCGGCTGGTTTCAGCGGGCCTCTGCGCCGCTATTTATAACAGGATTTTGTAGTCGGCGCCTGCCCCCGCCGCAAGATTTCCCGCTATCCGTGTTTTCCGGTAAGGAGTGCCTTTCGGCCTGGGTCAAGGCTGGGTTGCGACATCTCCCGGTGAGATTACGCAATATGCTACACAGTCGACAGTGTGATTGTTCACTCGTTGCACATTTGTGAATTACTGCTAATTTTTTCCCCAAGGGAACACTATGGAAACGTGTAAATCCGTGGGTTACAAGGTGACGATAAAATAATGAGATATGCGATAGTTTTCTTGCTCGCAAGTTTGGGGTTGATGTCGATAGCATCGGCAGCCCAGCCAGACCAGGTGAGAATGACCGGCCTTGCGGCTTACTCAGAGCTTCGTAAACCCTATTACATTGCCGCTCTATACCTGGACCAGCCAGTGATCAGCGCCGGGCAGGTATTGTCAAGCTGGGGTCAACGCCGCATGGAAATGCGTATTACTGCCGACCGTTGGACCCCAAGGCGATTTTCGTCGCAGTGGACCCAGGCCCTGATTTTAAACGTCGATCCCGGCCAGTTGGAAAAATACGATGACGCATTTGTCAGTTTCAACAACCTGCCTCGCGGAGCGTTGCGGCGTGGAGACCACCTGGTTGTAGAAAGCGACGAAAAGGGCCGAACCCGGGTTAGTATCAATGGCACCGAGATGTTCACCGAAAATAAACCCGGCTTTTTTGAGGTGCTGTTGTCAACCTGGATTGGAGACAAACCACCGTCGCGGGAGTTCAAAAGTGCCATTCTCTACGAGATTGACCAGGCCCTGATAGCTCAATACAAGGCATTACAGCCCAGTGACAAGCGCACTGCCACGGTAGCGGCATGGCTGGATGGTGGCGTTATTGAGGAAGAAGCTGAGGTCGAGCAATCGTCCCAGGAAGAATTGCTTGCAGCCGCCCAGGACCCTGCGGCGCAACTGCCCCGGCAAAATGCTGAACCGAAATCCGCTACTGCGATTACAGATGCGGCTGCTGCCTCCCAGCTGGCACCAGCCCCGGCTGCCGCAGCCCCGGCTGCCGCAGCCCCGGCTGCCGCAGCCCCGGCTGCCGCAGCAAAATCGGCCGTTGCAACAAGTGCAAGCGTAGCGGGCAAAAAGGCTGACAGTCTTGCTGCTAGCGTCACGGTTAAAGATGTTGTTGCAAAACCGAAGGTGCTGGATAAAAGGCCGCCGGTGAAGGAGGGCACAGTGATAGCAATGGCGCCTTCCAGCCGCAGTTTGCCGCTAGAGGCTGACGAGCCGGCAGTGGATCCTGCTATTTTCCGCTTGCAGCAGGAAACTCTGCTAAAGCTCTACCGCAGTTCGATTATCAAGCGCGCGTTACGACAGGTTGAATACCCCAGATCCGCTGTCAGGCGCGGGCATCAGGGCACCGTAATGTTGGAGCTGACTGTCGATCGAGGTGGCAAGGTGGTGTCGCTGGAGACCGCCACGAAAACCCGCTATAAAAGCTTGAACAAAGCGGCGATAGCTGCAGTTTATGACGCGGGTTCACTGCCGACGGTGCCAGCAGCACTTGAAGGTGAGAACATCACCGTATCGATCCCCGTCAAGTTTACCCTGCGGTAAATCATCGTATGGGCGCTGTCCCGTCGCTGCGGGCAGCGCTTGTAGCCTGCCGAATTGCACCGCAGTCAATCCCCGATCTTTCCCCGAATATAGCTGGAACGCCTTTAAATACGCTGCGTCTTTGCGACGACCCAAGTCGGTCTATGATATCGTTAGCGCTGGTATCATAAGCAAGACTTCCAGAGTTGCACGAAATCGTTGATGCTTGTCTATAACAAGGGAACCCGCAATGGCAAAGAGTGATCCAAGCAAACCCGGTGTGGCGGCTGAGCATGTCTTTGAGGCGCCCTGGGAGCGAGCTTTTCAAACTATCTATACTCCCTTCGAAGAATTTATCCATCGTCAGTCTACCAGCGGCGTATTGCTGCTGAGCTGCGCCGTAATTGCGCTGGTGATTGCCAATTCTCCGATCAGTGAGAGCTATGAGCATATTTTGCACACCAAGCTTGCTATCACCCTGGGCTCCACTAAGTTGTCGATGTCGCTGCATCACTGGATTAACGACGGCTTGATGACCCTGTTTTTTTTCCTGGTCGGGCTTGAGCTCAAGCGCGAATTCCTGGTGGGCGAACTGTCTGATTTCAGTCTGGCGGTGCTGCCTGCGGTCGCGGCCCTTGGCGGTATGGTGGTTCCCGCTCTGTTCTATTTTATAGTGAATCCCAGTGGTCAAGAGGCTATGGGCTGGGGTATCCCGATGGCCACCGATATTGCGTTTGCGGTCAGCATCCTCGCCTTGCTGGGGAGTCGCGTACCCAAGTCACTGCTTATGTTCCTGGTTGCGCTGGCCATTGTGGACGATCTGGGTGCCATTGTGGTTATTGCCGTGTTCTATACCCAGGAGCTCAACCTGTGGGGCCTGCTGATGGCGGTGCTGGTCATTGCCCTGATGATTTTTACCAACTTCTTTGGCGTGCGCAAACCGATTCCCTACATGGTATTGGGCTTGCTGCTTTGGTTAGCGCTTTATGCCTCAGGTATACACGCTACCCTCGCCGGCGTTATTGCCGCTTTTGCTATTCCAGCCCGGCCCAAGTACGATCCGGTGGGTTTCAGTGCGCATGTGAAAACCCTGATTCGGCGCTTCGACGGTAGTTACCGACCCGGTAGTAATGTTTACCAGAATGACCAGCTTAGAGCTTGTGTACAATCGCTGGAGCAGGGCTGCAAAATGGTGCAGGCGCCGCTGCAGCGAATTGAACATTCCCTGCATATTCCGGTTACCTATATGGTGATACCTCTGTTCGCACTGGCTAATGCGGGTATGCCGCTGTCGGTTTTCAAGGCTGGGGAAGAGGGCTTCAGTTCGGTGACCATTGGCGTGGTTCTTGGCCTGGTGCTGGGTAAGACGCTGGGTATTGCAGGGTCTGTTTGGCTGGCCTGGAAGTTGGGCGTCGGGAAACTACCGAGTGGCTGTGGTATGCGCCACATCTTTGGCGTTGCCTTGCTTGGCGGCATAGGCTTTACCATGTCGATCTTTATTGCCGAACTTGCATTTGTCAACTCGCCGCAAGACTTGCTCTATGCTAAAGCCGGGGTGTTGGCTGGGTCTTTGATTGCGGGCATCGGAGGGGCGTCTATCCTCTACTGGTTTGGTCCAGATCCAAAACCAAAGCCCGCTGTGGCGTCTGCCTGAGAGCTGTTATCGACTGCACGGCCCTTGCACACGTTATTCGCCGCAATAACGTGGCGTATTAAAAAACCGCCCGGAGGGCGGCTTTTTTATTCCGTCAGCAGAATGGGCCTGTCGCTCAGCTGCCAGATTCACCTCGATCTTCCAGATTAACGTAGTCCCGTTGCTTGGGCCCGATGTAAAGCTGGCGTGGCCGACCAATGCGGTAGGTGTTGCTGATCATTTCATTCCAGTGAACGATCCAGCCGATGGTGCGGCCCAGAGCAAAGACCACAGTGAACATACTGGTTGGAATACCGATCGCCTTGAGAATGATCCCTGAATAGAAATCGACATTGGGGTAGAGCTTCCGCTCGATGAAGTATTCGTCCTCGAGAGCAATTTTCTCCAGGCGCCGGGCTATCTTGAGTAACGGGTCGTTTTCAATGCCCAATTCTTGCAGTACTTCGTCGGCAGCCTCCTTCAGTACGGTGGCGCGGGGATCAAAGTTTTTATAAACGCGGTGGCCAAAGCCCATCAACTTGAACGGGTCGTCTTTGTCTTTAGCGCGAGCCACAAACTCCTCTATCCGTGATTCATCACCAATTTCAGCGAGCATGTCCAGTACCGCCTCGTTGGCGCCACCATGGGATGGCCCCCATAGAGCAGCAATGCCTGCCGAGATACAGGCAAATGGATTGGCGCCAGTAGAGCCGGCAAGTCGCACGGTTGAAGTTGAAGCGTTTTGTTCGTGATCGGCATGCAGCAGAAAGATACGATCCATGGCCTTGGCCAGTACCGGGCTGACTTTATACTCCTCGCAGGGATTGCCAAACATCATGTAAAGGAAATTCTCAGCGTAATCAAGGTCATTACGCGGATACATAAAGGGCTGCCCTTTCGTGTACTTGTAGGTCATAGCGGCCAGGGTCGGCATTTTGGCCACCAGGCGGTGAGCGCTTATTTCCCGGTGCTCGCGGTCGGAGATGTCGGTTGCGTCGTGGTAGAACGCCGAAAGCGCGCCGACCACCCCGCACATGATAGCCATGGGGTGTGCATCGCGCCGGAAGCCGCGGAAAAAGGTATTGACCTGGTCGTTAACCATGGTGTGATTGCGAATCATCGATTCAAAGCTCAACAATTGCCCGGCGCTGGGCAACTCACCGTGCAATAGTAGGTAACAGACTTCAAGGTAATGAGAATGCTCGGCCAGTTGCTCAATGGAGTATCCACGGTGCAGCAGCACACCCTTGCCGCCGTCGATGAATGTGATTGTGGACTCGCAGGCAGCGGTGGAGGTAAAACCCGGATCGTAGGTAAATACACCTTTGCTTACCAGTTTGCCGACGTCGATCACAGCGGGCCCTAGTGTTCCCTCATAGACAGGAAGTTCAAGTGGTTCATCTATACCGTCGATGGTGAGGGTGGCTTTGCGTTCAGTCATTGGGGAGCTCCTATCCATTCTGCTGTGGCGGTCGTCTGCTGCGACTGCCTTTCGCCGGAGGGTCAACTATAGAGTGTCGAAAACGTTTGTCAATTGAGGTGAATTAAACATAGGGATTTTGCGGTGCTGCGGGATACTGGACTTTAGTCTAATGCGTGTTCCAGGGCTTGTGGCAGGAAAAATCGCAAATGACATAAATGCAGTAAAAATAGGGGTTTTTTTGATTCCGGAATCGTTAAGGTGTCGCTATCTCCTGAAATCAGGCGCGTTGTATTTCAAACGCCATCTGTCTATAATTTTGCGCTCTTCAAGATCGCGCATACCCGCTGCGCTGTTAAGCTGAGCTGGGGCGAGGCAAGGACCCATTCAACCGCCCGTGACACCAGGGCCTCAAAAAGTGATACTGCCGTGAAAGATAAACGACCTGTTAACCTAGATATCGGTTCCATGCAGTTACCATTAACTGCCTGGGCGTCTATAGGCCATCGTGCTTCGGGGGCAATCCTGATTGTTGGGGTGGGCGTGTTGCTGTGGTTTTTACAGCAGTCCCTGGCTACTCCGGAAGGTTTTGAAGAAGCTCGAGAAGTGTTTCAGTCGGGTTTTGCCAAGTTGATTCTCTGGGGTGTTGCCGCCGCCTTGATTTATCATTCATGCGCTGGTGTAAAACACCTGATTATGGACATGGGTGTGGGTGAAACCATGGAGGGTGGTGTGCTCGGGTCGAAGATTGTGTTTGCGACATCGGCAGTATTAATCATTTTGGCGGGGATCTGGATATGGTAACGGCTGTTACAAGTTTTGGTCGCAGTGGACTTTCAGACTGGCTGGTGCAGCGCGTTTCCGCGGTTGTGCTGCTGGCCTACAGTATTTTTATCGCCTGGTACCTGCTTAGTCATCCCGATCTCGAATACTCCCAGTGGACGGCGCTGTTTGCCAGCACCCCCATGCGAATATTCAGCGTGGCGGCACTACTGTCGACTGTGGCTCATGCATGGATTGGTCTTTGGTCGATAAGTACAGATTACATGACCGAGCGTATGATGGGTGACAAAGGCAATGTAATTCGCTGGGTAGTGCAGCTGGGCGGTGCCCTGTTGCTGTTTACCTACCTCATTTGGGGTGTTCAGGTTTTATGGGGTTAATAGAGCATGGCTAGTCTTCGCACGATATCGTTTGATGCAGTTGTAGTAGGTGGCGGTGGCGCCGGCATGCGTGCCGCGTTACAGATGGCACAGTCAGGCTACAAAACGGCAGTAATTTCCAAGGTGTTTCCAACTCGATCGCACACAGTGTCTGCCCAGGGCGGCATTACCTGTGCGATTGCCAGCGACGATCCTAACGATGACTGGCGTTGGCATATGTACGATACCGTCAAGGGCTCCGATTATATTGGTGACCAGGATGCGATAGAGTACATGTGCAGTGTGGGCCCCCAGGCCGTGTTTGAACTGGACCACATGGGGCTGCCGTTCTCCCGCACAGAATCGGGCCGCATATACCAGCGACCCTTTGGCGGCCAATCCAAGGACTTCGGTAAGGGCGGTCAGGCAGCGCGCACCTGTGCGGCTGCAGATCGAACCGGCCATGCGCTGTTGCACACCCTGTACCAAAGCAACCTGAAAAACCAAACCACCTTTCTTAACGAATGGTTTGCAGTCGATCTGGTGAAAAATCAGGATGGGGCGGTCGTCGGTTGTATTGCAATCTGCATGGAAACCGGAGAGGTCGTGAATATCCAGTCCAAGGCGACTGTGCTGGCGACCGGTGGAGCCGGTCGTATCTATGCTTCCACTACCAATGCCCACATCAACACCGGTGACGGTATCGGCATGGCGATGAGGGCAGGTGTTCCAGTGCAGGACATGGAAATGTGGCAATTCCATCCGACTGGAATCTATGGCGCCGGAACGCTGGTAACCGAGGGTTGCCGGGGCGAAGGGGGCTACCTGATCAATAAAGATGGCGAGCGCTTTATGGAGCGTTATGCGCCGAACGCCAAGGATCTTGCCGGCCGTGATGTGGTGGCGCGATCCATGGTGCTGGAAATTCTTGAGGGTCGCGGCTGTGGTCCCGAGGGAGATCATGTGTTCCTGAAGCTCGATCATCTTGGTGAAGAGATACTGCACAGCCGCCTGCCGGGCATTTGTGAACTGTCTGAAACCTTTGCCCATGTAGACCCGGTCAAGCAGCCGATACCGGTAGTGCCGACCTGCCATTATATGATGGGCGGAATTCCTACTAACGTGAATGGCCAGGCCCTGACCCAGGACGCCGGTGGCAACGACGTGATTATCGAAGGCCTCTACGCCTGTGGCGAGGCTGCCTGTGTTTCGGTGCATGGTGCCAATCGGCTGGGCGGCAATTCCCTGCTCGACCTGGTGGTGTTTGGCCGTGCTTCTGGCCTGTTCATTGAAAAGGCCCTGCGTGAGGGTATAGACCTGCGAGCAGCTTCCGACAGCGATGTCGACCATGCCATGGCAAGGTTAAACCGCCTCAACAACAGCGACAGCGGCGAGACCACCGCGGGGCTGCGCAAGGAACTGCAGATTATTATGCAGAACCATTTCGGGGTTTTTCGCCGTGGCGATTTTATGGAAGAAGGCATTAAGAAGCTGACTGACTTGCGCCCCCGGATTGACAATATTCGTCTGGAGGACAAATCTGACGCCTTCAATACAGCACGTATTGAAGCGCTGGAGCTGCAAAACCTGATGGAAGTTGCCGAAGCTACGGCTATTTCTGCAAACACCCGGACTGAGTCTCGCGGTGCGCACGCCCGAGAAGATTATGACAGTCGTGATGATGAAAACTGGCTCTGCCATTCACTGTTTTTCCCGGAAGACAAGCGCATTAGCAAGCGATCGGTGAATTTTACCCCTCGCACTGTGCCGACCTTTGAGCCGATGGCGCGGGTTTATTGATACAAGGTGTCAAATTATCCTGAGGTGCTCCCCGGTATCCGGGGATGGAATGGATAGCCTGAGCCATTTATGGGGTTCTGGCGTAAAAATGTACTATTGGTGACATTGCAGGCGCCCTTGTTTTGCGCTTGGTTAGCTGAGAGGTTCGATCATGTTACAAGTGAGTATTTATCGCTACAATCCGGCTGTAGACGCAGAACCCTATATGCAGGATTACCAGTTTGACACTCAAGGCAAAGACCTGATGGTGCTGGATGTACTGGAACAGCTGAAAGCCAGCGACACCACTCTTGCGTTCCGTCGTTCCTGCCGGGAAGGGGTCTGCGGATCGGATGGACTCAACATTAACGGCAAGAACGGGCTGGCCTGTATAACGCCTCTGTCGGCTACGGTTAAAAGTGACAAGCTGGTGGTGCGACCATTGCCCGGCTTGCCAGTCGTTCGCGACCTGGTGGTTGATATGAGTCTTTTCTACCAGCAGTATGAAAAGGTCAAGCCCTACCTGATCAATAATGAGCCACCACCGTCCATAGAGCGCTTGCAGTCGCCTGAAGATCGCGCCAAGCTTGACGGCCTGTACGAATGTATCCTTTGTGCTTGTTGCTCAACCGCATGTCCATCTTTCTGGTGGAATCCCGACCGTTTTATTGGGCCGTCGGGCTTACTCCAGGCCTGGCGTTTCCTTGCTGATAGCCGTGACACTGCTCAAGCAGAACGCCTGTCAGACCTTGATGACCCGTTCAGTGTATTTCGCTGCCACGGCATCCAGAATTGCGTGAATGTTTGTCCCAAGGGCTTGAACCCGACCCGGGCAATCGGTCATATTCGTAATATGTTGCTCAAGAGTGCAACCTGAGATCAGTTATGCTCTAGAGCTGAAATAGTTTGAGAATAATAGTGTAGGGGTTTTCGTTTTTTAGAGCCTGGAGGGCCGCCGCTGAATATAAGATAGCGGCGGTGCCAACCCGGGAATTCAGTAACGCGACAAGCCTGTTCCAATCTGGACAAGAGGTTGGCGTCCATGCAGAAAGACGATATGGAGTTGCTTTGGGGCAGCTCCCATATATTTGGTGGCAACGCCGCCTATGTGGAATCACTTTACGAAGACTACTTGCGGGATCCCAACGCAATTAGCGGCGAGTGGCGTGATTATTTTGACAAGTTACCCCGGGTCAACGGCCACTCGGCCCGTGACATTCCCCACTCCCAGATAGTTGAGCAGTTTGCCCAGCTCGGGCGTCGGCGAATGACCGATCCGCGGGCGGAAGAGAGTCTCAGCACCAACTACGAGCGCAAACAGGTTCACGTTGTAGAGTTGATTGACGCCTACCGGCAGCGTGGTCACCAGCAGGCTAATCTCGATCCGCTCGGACTATTAGAGCGCGAACCAGTGCCCGACCTTGAGCTGCACTTCTACGGCCTCACCGGCGCTGACATTGATACCATTTTCCAGACCGGAACCCTTAGCATAGGTGAACCTTCTGCTACCCTCGGCGCGATAGTCGAAGCGCTTGAAAAAACTTACTGCGGTACTGTGGGTGCTGAATTTACCCATATCGTGTCCACCGATGAGAGGGTTTGGATCCAGAGCAGAATGGAGTCTGTGCGCTCAGCGCCGGACTGGAGTCGCGAGATTAAAACCCACCTGCTGGAGCGTTTAACCGCAGCTGAGGGCCTGGAAAAATTTCTTGGTTCGAAATATCCCGGCACCAAGCGGTTTGGGCTTGAAGGCGGGGAGAGCTTGATTCCGATGATGGACGAATTGGTCCAGCGCTCGGGATCCTACGAGGCACGTGAGTTGGTGATCGGTATGGCTCACCGCGGCCGCCTCAATGTACTGGTGAACATTTTTGGCAAGAACCCTGCTGAACTGTTCGATGAGTTCGAGGGCAAAGCAATCTACCAGGGTTCTGCCGACGTCAAGTATCACCAGGGCTTTTCTTCCAACGTCATGACCTCGGGCGGCGAAATGCACCTTGCCATGGCATTCAATCCGTCGCACCTGGAAATTGTCGGGCCCGTTGTGGAGGGTTCGGTGCGCGCGCGACAGGATCGGCGCGGTGATGAACATCGCGACCAGGTAATCCCGGTGGTGCTGCATGGAGATGCAGCGTTTGCCGGTCAGGGCGTGGTCATGGAAACCTTCCAGATGTCGCAGACCCGCGCCTATGGTACTGGCGGAACGGTGCATATCGTGGTCAACAACCAGGTGGGTTTTACCACCAGCCTGCGCGAGGATGTGCGCTCCACCGAGTACTGTACCGATATCGCCAAGATGGTTCAGGCACCGATCTTTCATGTGAACGGGGATGACCCCGAGGCGGTATTGTTTGTTACCCAGATGGCGTTGGATTATCGCCAGGAATTCAAACGCGATGTCGTGTTGGATCTCATGTGCTATCGGCGTCGCGGCCACAACGAGGCCGACGAGCCGTCTGGCACCCAGCCCCTTATGTACAAAAAGATCCGCAAGCAGCGTACTACTCGCGAGCTGTATGCCGCGAAGCTGGTGAGCGAGGGCTGTATTACGGCGGAGCAGGAAAAGCAGATGGTGGTCGACTATCGAACCCTGCTTGAAAATGGCAAGCATGTTGTCAAAAGCCTGGTAAAAAAACCGAACACAGAGCTATTCGTACATTGGGAACCCTATCTGGGGCATAAGTGGGATATGCCCGTAGATACACGGGTCGAATTGCGTCATTTGCGCGACCTGATGCAGCGCGTAAACGAAGCCCCTGAGGATTTTCAGGTACAGGCCCAGGTGGCGAAGATTATCGAAGATCGGCGCAAAATGACGGCCGGGGCATCGCCTGTCAATTGGGGTTTCGCTGAAATCGCCGCCTACGCAACGCTTTTAGACGAAGGCTACGCCGTGCGTCTGGTGGGACAGGATGTTGGCCGTGGTACGTTCTCCCACCGCCATGCCGTGTTGCACAACCAGCGTGATGCATCGACATTCGTGTCCTTGCAAAACCTGTCGCCGAAGCAGCCGCGATTTACTATTCACGACTCGCTGCTTTCAGAAGAGGCAGCGCTGGCTTTCGAGTACGGTTACTCTACGACCACCCCGAGCACCCTGGATATTTGGGAAGCGCAGTTCGGTGACTTTGCCAATGGCGCTCAGGTGGTGATCGACCAATTTATTACCAGTGGGGAGCACAAATGGCAGCGCCTCTGTGGCCTGGTGATGTTGTTGCCCCATGGTTATGAAGGCCAGGGTCCGGAGCACTCATCAGCTCGCCTGGAGCGTTTTATGCAACTGTGTGCGGAACACAATATCCAGGTCTGTATTCCAACGACTCCGGCTCAGGTATTCCATATGCTCAGGCGCCAGGTGATTCGACCTCTGCGCAAACCCCTGATCGTGATGACGCCCAAGAGCTTGTTGCGGCACAAGCAGGCAGTATCGGACCTCGATGAGCTTGCCGACGGAAAATTTTACAATGTGATCGGTGAAGTCGACGATATCGCTCCCGAGGGCGTTCGTCGTTTGGTGATGTGCAGTGGCAAGGTCTATTACGATCTGCGGGATGCTCGGCGGGCAGCCGGTATTGATGATGTTGCAATCATTCGACTGGAACAAGTCTACCCGTTTCCCGAGTTCGAACTGTGGGAGGCGCTGGCGCCCTACACCGAATTGACCGAAGCCATCTGGTGTCAGGAAGAGCCACAGAACCAGGGGTGTTGGTATAGTAGCCAGCACCACTTAAAGCGCATTGTTTACGAGCACAATCCCAAGCTCCACCTCGACTATGCGGGGCGAGAAGCGTCTGCCTCTCCGGCTGCGGGATATATGGCATTGCACATACAACAACAGGAAAAACTAATAAAGGAAGCATTGGGCATTGATTCCTGATTTTCAGGAGTAGGCCACCATATGTTCCCAGACTAAAGGAATTATCCATGGCGATTGAAATAAAAGCCCCATCTTTTCCCGAATCGGTAGCTGACGGTACTATTGCAAGCTGGCACAAGCAGGTTGGCGAGGCTGTGCTTCGCGACGAGCTTTTAGTGGAGATAGAAACCGATAAGATTGTGCTTGAAATTGTTGCGGTTGAAGACGGTATCCTCAGTGCAATTACCAAGGATGTCGGTGATACGGTAGTAAGCAACGAGCTGCTGGGGATGCTTGAACCGGGGGCGGCAGAGTCGGCGGCACCGACGTCGACATCTGCGCCTGCTCCTGCTCCTGCTGAGGCGAGCGGTGAAGAGCCGCGCTTGAGCCCTGCTGCCCGCAAGATTATCGATGAGCATAAGCTTGATGCCGTGGCCATAAGCGGTACCGGTAAAGGCGGTATGGTCACCAAGGAAGATGCATTGGCGGCCGTGGCAAAGGCTAAAGTCAAGCCCGCCGCACCGAAATCCGAAGCTATTACACCCCTGGCTCCTCCCGTGGACGATGTTTCCGGGCGGGTGGAAAAGCGTGTTCCGATGACTCGGATGCGCGCCAGGATCGCTGAGCGACTGCTCGACGCGAAACAGAGCACGGCGATGCTGACCACCTTTAACGAGGTGAATATGCAGCCGGTGATGGACCTGCGTAAACACTTCCAGGATTCCTTCACCAGCAAGCATGGCATCAAGCTTGGCTTTATGGGGCTTTTTGTCAGAGCTGCGACCGAGGCATTGAAGCGGTTTCCGATTGTTAACGCGTCGATCGACGGTAACGATGTGGTTTACCACGGGTATCAGGATATTGGTATCGCAGTATCCACTGACAAAGGCCTGGTCGTGCCAATACTGCGTGATACTGACCATATGGGTATCGCGGATATTGAGAAGAAAATCGCAGAATTCGGGACCAAGGCCAGAGAGGGTAAGCTGGCTATTGAGGATATGCAGGGCGGTACTTTTACCATCACCAATGGCGGTGTCTACGGGTCCCTGATGTCGACTCCAATTCTCAATCCCCCGCAGGCGGCGATCCTGGGAATGCATACTATCAAACAGCGCCCCGTAGTGGAGGATGGCCAGATTGTTATCAGGCCGATGATGAATCTCGCGCTGTCCTATGATCACCGCTTGATTGACGGTAAGGATTCAGTGCAGTTTCTGGTGGCCATCAAGGGGCTGTTGGAGGAACCCGCGCGCATCCTGCTCGACGTCTAGCCGACTAACTGGTTAGCTCAGAGTTAGGCCTGGCGCCTGTACTGCTCGTTGGTGGCAGCGTGGTACTGGCGTGCCGGCATTACATTACTACCGAGCGGGCTTTTGCATTAGACTGTGCCACGCAAGCAGTGCGTTGAAAACAAGTAGCTTTTGAAAACAGGGCCAACAGGGGACAAGCAATGTCTGAACAATACGATGTGCTAATAATCGGGGCCGGCCCAGGTGGCTATGTCGCTGCTATTCGTGCGGCACAACTTGGTTTAAACACCGCATTGATCGAAAAATGGCACGATGACAAGGGCTCGGTAGTGTTTGGCGGTACCTGCCTCAATGTCGGCTGTATTCCCTCCAAGGCTTTATTGGACAGCAGCTATAAGTACCACGAAGCTGCGGCGGATCTCGGGGTACACGGTATTGCGACTGGTGATGTTGCGATTGATGTGCCGATGATGCTCAAACGCAAGGATAAAGTCGTAAAGCAGCTTACCGGCGGGGTCGCCGGTTTGCTCAAGGCTAATGGCGTTAAGATAATCGAAGGTCAGGGCCGCTTGCTTGCGGGTAAGCGCGTGGAAGTAACGGGCAATGATGGCACTGAGCAAACAGTCGAAGCCAAAAATATCATCATCGCTACCGGCTCAATCCCGGTAGAAATCCCCCCTGCGCCCCTGCACAGCGATATGGTAGTGGATTCAACCGGCGCTCTGGAATTAGACAAGGTGCCGGCTCGCTTGGGCGTTGTTGGCGCTGGAGTCATAGGCCTCGAGTTGGGGAGTGTCTGGAATCGCCTGGGATCCGAAGTTGTAGTGCTTGAGGCGCTGGATGATTTCTTGCCCGCCGCTGATAGCCAGATTGCCAAAGAAGCGGGCAAAATCATGAAGAAGCAGGGGCTTGATATCCGCCTTGGAGCGCGGGTATTGGCCACTGAAGTCGATGCCAAAAAACGCAAGGTCACGGTGAGCTACAGTGATAGCGAGGGCGAACACCAGGAGGTGTTCGACAACCTGATTGTGGCCGTTGGCCGCAAGCCCAATACTGAGGGCTTACTGGCGCAGGACTGCGGGGTAGGGCTTGACGAACGCGGCTTCATTTTCGTTAATGATTTCTGCCAGACCGAAGCGCCCGGTGTCTATGCCATTGGTGATATCGTGCGCGGCCCGATGTTAGCTCACAAGGCATCGGAGGAGGGCGTGATGGTGGCAGAACGCATTGCAGGGAAACTGCCACAGCTTAATTACAATTGCATACCCTCTATCATCTACACCCACCCGGAGATTGCCTGGGTCGGTAAAACTGAAGAACAGCTCAAGGCCGAGGGCCTGCCCTACAAGGTCGGCAGCTTTCCTTTTGCGGCCAGTGGCCGGGCTTTAGCCGCCAACGATACCGATGGGATGGTCAAACTTATCGCCCACGAAGAAACGGATCGTATTCTCGGTTGCCATGTTATCGGAGCAGCGGCAGCCGACCTGGTGCAGCAAATGGTGATCGCCATGGAGTTTGGCGGTAGTGCCGAAGACATTGGCCTGATGGTGTTTGGTCACCCGACGCTTTCGGAAGCAGTGCATGAGGCGGCATTAGCTGTGGGCGGTCACGCGATACACATCGCCAATCGCAAGCCGCGTAAATAGAGAGCCGGACCAGGAATTTGATATAGGCCACGATTGTGGCAGATTGCGGCGAAAAAACGCCTTTAAGATTGCAGGTGTATGCCAAATTCAGCACAATTAAGGCCTTTTTGCACCCAGGAAGTGACTCCGTGTAACGGAGCCACATACAGAACCTCCACATTGACCATGGAATTGACACATGAATTTGCATGAGTACCAGGGGAAACAGCTGTTTGCCGAATATGGCTTACCGGTATCAAAGGGTTTTGCTTGCGAGACCCCGGAAGAAGCCGCCCAGGCTGCCGATGTTATCGGTGGCAATCGTTGGGTGGTGAAAGCCCAGGTGCACGCCGGTGGTCGCGGTAAAGCCGGAGGGGTAAAGCTGGTAGAAAGCAAGGACGATATTCGCGCCTTCGCCAAGCAGTGGTTGGGCAAGAACCTGGTGACTTACCAGACCGATGAAAACGGCCAGCCAGTGACTAAGGTGCTGGTAGAGGCGTGCACTGATATCGATCAGGAACTTTACCTGGGTGCAGTCATCGACCGGTCGAGCCGTCGCGTGGTGTTTATGGCGTCTACCGAGGGTGGCGTCGAAATAGAAAAAGTTGCCCACGAGACACCCGAAAAGATCCTCAAAGCAATTATCGACCCTCTGACCGGGGCGCAACCCTACCAGGGGCGTGAGCTGGCTTTCAAACTGGGTTTACAGGGCAATCAGGTCAAGCAGTTTGTGCATATCTTTTTGCAGTTGGCACGGCTTTTTTATGATCGCGATCTGGCGCTGTTGGAAATCAATCCCTTGGTGATTACTGAGCAGGGTGACTTACACTGCCTCGATGCCAAGATCAACATCGATGGCAATGCCCTTTACCGGCAGCAGCAAATCCGGGAGATGCACGACCCCTCTCAGGATGACGCCAGAGAGGCACACGCCGCTCAGTGGGAGCTGAACTACGTGGCGCTGGATGGCAGTATCGGATGTATGGTCAATGGTGCAGGCCTGGCCATGGGCACCATGGACATTATCAAACTCCACGGCGGTGAGCCGGCTAACTTTCTCGATGTCGGCGGCGGCGCAACCAAGGAGCGCGTGACCGAGGCCTTCAAGATTATTTTGTCCGATAGCAATGTAAAAGCGGTGCTGGTGAATATCTTTGGTGGCATCGTGCGCTGTGACCTCATCGCTGAAGGTATTATCGGCGCCGTTGAAGAAGTGGGAGTAAAAGTGCCGGTAGTGGTCCGGCTTGAGGGCAACAATGCCGAGATCGGAGCAAAATTATTGCAGGAGAGCGGGTTAAACATTATTGCTGCTAACAGCCTGAGTGATGCAGCGCAGCAAGTTGTTGCAGCAGCGGAGGGTGTGAAATGAGCATTCTAATCGATAAGGATACCAAGGTGATTTGCCAGGGTTTTACTGGCTCACAGGGCACCATGCACTCCGAGCAGGCGATTGAATACGGAACCCAGATGGTGGGTGGTGTCACTCCCGGAAAAGGTGGCCAGACTCACCTGGGTTTGCCAGTCTTTAACACGGTTAGAGATGCGGTGGAAGCGACCGGGGCTGATGCAACTGTCATCTATGTGCCGGCCCCGTTTTGTAAAGATTCTATCCTCGAAGCCGCGAATGGCGGTGTTAAGTTAATTGTTTGCATTACCGAGGGTATCCCCACCCTCGATATGCTCGAATGTAAGGTCGCTTGTGATAACCTCGGCGTGCGCCTTGTTGGGCCAAATTGTCCCGGCGTAATCACCCCTGGCGCTTGCAAGATCGGCATTATGCCCGGTCATATCCATCTTCCCGGCAAAGTCGGTATTGTGTCCCGCTCGGGCACCCTGACCTATGAGGCTGTAAAGCAGACCACCGATGCAGGTTTTGGTCAATCTACCTGCGTGGGTATCGGTGGCGACCCGATTCCAGGGTCCAACTTTGTCGACATCCTCGCCCTGTTCGAGCAGGATCCGCAGACGGAAGCGATTGTGATGATTGGCGAGATTGGTGGTACTGCCGAAGAAGAAGCGGCAGCCTTTATTAAAGCCAATGTTACCAAGCCCGTGGTGTCCTATATTGCTGGTGTTACGGCGCCAGCGGGCAAGCGCATGGGGCATGCGGGAGCTATTATCGCAGGCGGCAAAGGCACGGCAGCGGAGAAATTCGCTGCGCTGGAAGACGCCGGTGTCAAGACCGTGCGCAGTCTCGCTGATATTGGTACTGGACTGGCCGAAATTACCGGCTGGACGATCGCTGGGTCCTAAACGCCACCGTGGTTCTGTTAAGTGGGCTGTCCTCCGGGGTGGCCCTTTTTTTTGTCTGTACCTCGGTTCGGTCTTGAAAAATCCTCTGCTACTCCCCATCTCTTTGTCACACTACCGTAAGAGCTGGCAAAAAATAGCCTTCGGTCAGCGCTAAATCGTTTTACGTAATCTAATTCAGGAGCAAGGCATGAGCGAAACACCGACTCGGGAGACCCGCGGTTTCCAGACAGAAGCGAAGCAACTGCTACATTTGATGATTCATTCCCTGTACAGCAACCGGGAAATCTTTCTGCGAGAGCTGATCTCAAATGCCGCAGATGCCGGCGATAAACTGCGATTCGAAGCGCTGTCGAACGCGGCACTCTTCGAAAGCGATCCGGATCTGGCCATCTCTATCGAATACGACGCTGAAGCGAAAACCATCAGCATCAGTGATAACGGCATTGGCATGAGCCGTGATGAGGCGATTGAGCATCTCGGCACTATCGCCAAGTCTGGTACCGCCGAGTTCCTGAAGAATCTCAGCGGCGAGCAGAAAAAGGATTCCCAGTTGATTGGCCAATTCGGGGTTGGCTTTTACTCTGCGTTTATCGTGGCTGACAAAGTGCGTGTAGAAACCCGGCGCGCTGGTCTACCGGCTGACCAGGGTGTAGCCTGGGAATCAGAGGGCGAAGCAGAATTTACTATCGAATCGCTGGTCAAGGAAGATCGAGGTACTCGCATTATTTTATTCCTGAAGCCAGACGCGGCGGAGTTTGCCGATGGTTTTCGCATTCGCAGTATTGTTAAGAAATATTCCGACCACATTGCGATTCCGGTCAAGATGGTTAAACAGAACCCGCCGCTTGCCGGTGAGGAAAAGGACGGCGAGAACGCGGAAAGCAGCGCAGACATCGTAGAGTTTGAAACGGTAAACAACGCTACTGCACTATGGACGCGATCACGCACAGACATTAGCGACGATGAGTACAAGGAGTTTTACAAGCACGTCTCCCACGACTTTCAGGACCCGCTGCTGTGGTCATTGAACAAGGTCGAAGGCAAACTGGAATACACCAGCCTGTTGTATATTCCTGAGCATGCACCGTTTGACATGTGGCAGCGCGATGCAAATCGTGGGCTTAAGCTGTATGTCCAACGCACTTTTATTATGGATGACGCTGAGCAATTCTTGCCCCTCTACCTGCGCTTTGTCAAAGGCGTTGTCGATTCCAATGACCTTTCCCTGAACGTGTCCCGGGAAATCCTGCAGCAGGATCCGGCTGTTGATAGCATGAAGAGCGCCCTCACCAAGCGGGTGTTGGATATGCTGTCGAAGCTTGCCAGCAAAGAGCCAGAGAAGTACCAGGCATTCTGGAAGGAATTCGGTCAGGTATTGAAGGAAGGCCCGGCCGAGGATTTCAGCAATCGCGAAAAAGTAGCGACCTTGTTGCGCTTCGCCACCTCCCACAAAAATGTGGCAGAGCAGACTGAGTCTCTGGAGCAGTATCTTGAGCGGATGCCGGAGGGCCAGGAAAAGATCTATTACGTTGCGGCCGAAAACTTTAATACCGCCAGTAACAGCCCGCACCTGGAAGTCTTCCGTAAGAAGGGTATCGAAGTATTATTGCTTTCCGATCGCGTTGATGAATGGTTGATGGGTCACTTGAACGAATTCAAGGGTAAGCCGTTTCAGGATGTGGCACGTGGTGCCCTTGACCTTGGCAAGCTCGACAGCGAAGAAGACCAGGAGCAACAGAAGAAGCTCGCTGAGCAAAACCAGCCTTTGGCAGACAGGGTGAAAGCCGTGTTGGCTGAAGATGTTGAAGACGTGCGGATCACGACACGCCTGACAGAGTCTCCGGCATGCCTGGTGGTTACCGAGCAGGATATGGGGCCACAGATGCGGCGAATTTTGGAGGCGGCTGGCCAGAGCCTTCCTGCTACCAAACCGGTTTTCGAACTCAACCCGGAGCACCCCCTGGTTCAGAAGCTCGATCATGAGGCCGATGAAGATCGCTTTGCTGAGCTGAGCAAAGTGCTGTTAGGACAAGCTCAGCTAGCCAGTGGTGGTCAGCTGGAAGACCCGGCCGCCTATGTGCATAGGCTCAACAAGCTGTTGCTTGAGCTGTCGAGCTAGCAAAGCTGGGTTCCATGGTCTTTTCTGCCGCCCGCTAGCGGGCGGCGATACCTTGCCACCGAACGTTTCTGGTACACTTCACAGAGTGCTGCCGGAAGGTGAATCAATGTCGGCCCCGTTGCCTAAGCAAGGGCGTACCGATAAGATAATTTCAGGCGCCCCGTTGCATTGGGCTCTGAATTCCGCGCACACGAAGGGAAAGCAAAGGGAAATATAATAGCTTGACCTTGGCTTGTATCGAGTAGCCCAGGACTACCTGGCTCATTTTCTTGGGGAGACATTCGGCATGCGGGATAAAATCATTGCTGTTATCGGCGGTGGCAGTTTTGGTACTGCTATTGCAAATCTTATGGCCGAGAATGGGCATCATACCTGCCTGTGGCTGCGCAATGCAGAACGCGCTGAAGAAATTAATACACTGCACGTCAATAGCGCCTATCTACCGGATCTTAAACTGCACCCGAATATGCGCGCTTCTACCTCATTTGAGGAAGCCATTGGTAGTGCCGATATTATTTTTATGTCGGTTCCCAGCAGCTCCTGTCGGGAAGTGGCGCGAGATATGGCGCCGTTTGTAAGGCCCGGCACGATGCTCATCAGCACGACTAAAGGTATCGAGGCTGGCAGCTATAAATTGATGAGTCAGGTACTGACTGAAGAGATAGACGGTATTCGCCTGGGCGTTATGAGCGGCCCCAATCTGGCCGGTGAAATTGCCCAGCGCCAATTGACCGGCACCGTGATCGCGAGCGAAGACGCCGAGCTAAGTACAACCATCCAGCAGGTAATGCATAGTGATTATTTTCGTTGTTATTCCGGCAGCGATTGTTATGGCGTAGAGCTGGGTGGAGCGCTAAAAAATATTTATGCGATCATCTCCGGCATGGCCGCTGCCTTAGGCTTGGGGCAGAATAGCATCGGCTTGCTGCTGACACGGGGACTGGCGGAAATGAGCCGTTTTGCTGTGGAATTGGGTGCCAATCCAAGTACCTTTATTGGGCTGGCTGGAGTAGGGGACCTGATAGTCACTTGTATGTCGCCCCTGAGTCGCAATTACCGGGTTGGCTATGCTCTGGGCGAAGGCAAAGACCTGCATCAGGTTGTGTCTGAGCTGGGGCAGGTGGCCGAAGGGGTTAACACCCTGAAACTGGTTAAGCAGCGGGCAGACCAATTGGGTATCGATATGCCCCTGGTGCAGAGTCTATATGGCGTTATATACGAGGAGTTATCAATCGCCGATGCCGTGGGATCAATGATGTCACGGGAGCAGAACCGCGATGTAGAATTTGTGTTTGAAAATGCGTGATGCCAGGCGCTTATACCTTATGCGCCATGCCGAGGCCGAGGGTATGGCGCGCAGCGATGCGGGTCGCAGCTTAACCCCTCGCGGTTTTGGGCAGGCCCGACTTGCCGGCCAATGGTTGGCCAGGCAGGGCGTGTCTATTGAGATGATCTGCCACAGCCCCTACCTGCGGGCAAAACAAACCACCGCGGAAGTTTGTCACGGGCTTATTTCACCCTTGCGGCTGGAGCTCGAAGAGCTTGCGCCCTCTGGCGATCTGCAGCGGCTGCTCACACAAGGGGAGCAACTTTCCTTGCCGGGCGACGGCGCTCCGGCCAGCATGCTCTGGGTTACGCACCAGCCCCTGGTGGGAAACCTTGCCAACTTCCTGACTGAAGGAACGGTGGGCAATGGCTACCCCTTTGCTCCTGCCAGCGTTATGTTGCTTGAATATGACTATTTTGGGCCGGCTTGCGCAGCCATCGCATGGTTGCGGGATGTTGCCGACTTTGGCTAAATCTCCGGAACCGTTCAAGTACCGTAAGGATCGTTTGAATCATGGTAGCGGCTAGCCCCGAAATGCCCCTGGAGTTTTCCGCAGTAGCTAACGGCCGCAGGATATGTGGACTGCGCTGGCAAAACAATCCTGAGGCACTACCCACTCTGGCGCTGCATGGGTGGTTGGATAATGCTGCGAGCTTTTCTCTATTGGCGAAACAGCTGGCACCGCTGGACCTCTGGGCCATCGACCTTCCGGGACATGGCTTGAGTGAGCATCGCCCGCCGCCCGGAAGTTACAACCTGTGGGACGACCTGCTCGACATCCTGGCCTTGGCCGATGAGCTCGGCTGGCAACAATTCAATTTGCTGGGTCACTCCCGTGGTGCATTGATATCCACGCTGCTGGCAGCAACCATGCCGGAGCGCATTGCCCGGGTGGTATTGTTGGACGCGGTGTGGCCGATGCCGGTGCAGGCAGAGCAAGCGCCGGCGTTGCTGAGAAAATATTTGCACGATCAACGCAGCTACACCGACAAAAAACTACCACGCTACCCAAGCTTTGCTGCTGCAGTGAAAGCGCGGCAAAAAACCACAGGTTTGAGCGCCGCGGCAGCAAGCTTGATCGTCGAGCGGGGCGTGGATGTGGCAGCCGACGGCAGTGTCAGCTGGTGCAGCGATCCGCGCCTGACCCTGGGCTCGGCCTTCAAGTTGTCTGAGCAACAAAACCGGGCATTTCTTGCGGCTGTCGCTGCGCCAACGCTGATCCTGTTGGCGGAAGACGGTTACGCGCGGGTCGAAGGGATAGAACAACAGCTGCAACAGTTTCAGGGTATCAGCTACCGGGTGCTACCCGGCAGTCATGATTTTCATCTGCAAGACCCGTCTCTCGTAGCACCCCCAGTGGCGGTATTTCTTGGCGCACTGCATAGTGACGCACTGTAAGTGGCGCACTGCATAGTGGCGCACTGCATAGTGGCGCACTGCAACCAGCTCGTTAGCTAGCGAATCAAAGACAGGAATTCATTGCGGGTATCGGCATTGGTGCGAAATACTCCTCGCATCGCTGACGTGACCATCGACGAGTTTTGTTTTTCCACGCCACGCATCATCATACACATGTGTCGCGCTTCAATGACAACCGCCACACCGGCAGCATGGGTTATAGATTCGATGGTTGCCGCGATCTGGGTTGTCAGGTTTTCCTGGATTTGTAGCCGGCGAGCATACATGTCGACAATCCGTGCGATCTTGGACAAGCCCACCACTTTGCCATTGGGCATGTAGGCAACGTGGCATTTGCCCACAAAGGGCAACATATGGTGCTCGCAAAGGGAATACAATTCGATATCTTTCACCAGTACCATCTCCCTTGCATCGGAGGGAAACAGCGCATCGTTAACAATTTGCTCGGCGGTTTGCTGGTAGCCCCTGGTCAGGAATTTGAACGCTTCGGCCGCTCGCTGCGGGGTTTTTTCAAGCCCGGGTCGGCTGAGGTCCTCTCCCAGGCCTTCAATAATCGCAGCAAATTCTTTATCCATGGCTAGCAGCAACCCTTCCGTTTTTGAGTCGGGAATCTTAGCAGAAAGCCTTGATGTTGTGCCACTGGGCAAAGTTGCCGAAAATCCTTGTCCGCTAAGCTGACGCCGCTATCATAGTCGCTCGTTCCCTTAACCAGATTGAAGTGCCATGAAAAACCGTCAGCAAATTGTCGAGCAACTGCAAACAGTAAGAGATTATGTTCGCTGGGGCACCAGTCTTATGTCTCGCCATCAGGTGTTTTTTGGTCACGGCACCGACAATGCCTGGGATGAGTCGCTGTTCCTGGTGCAGGCAGCACTGGACTGGCCCCAGCCCATTGATGCCCAAATCCTTGACAGTCGCCTACTGCGAGAGGAGCGTGAGCGCATTGTCGACTGGTTGCTGTTACGGGTCGAGCAACGCATGCCATTACCCTACATCAGCGGTCGCGCCTGGTTTGCCGGATTGCCTTTTATCGTCGACCGGCGAGTGATCATTCCGCGTTCACCCATAGCGGAATTGATTGAGGAGCAATTTGCCCCATGGTTTCAGGGGGACGATATCCGCTTGGTTTTAGACCTATGCTGCGGTAGCGGCTGTATTGGTATTGCCTGCGCGATGCATATACCCGGTGCAGAGGTCGACCTGGTCGACATTAGCGAGCCAGCGCTGGCAGTGGCGCGGGATAATATTGCCCTCCACCAGCTCGAGAAAAGAGTCGCTGCGATCGAGTCAGATCTGTTTACCGCGCTCGCAGCTGACAAAAAGCGTTATGATGTAATCGTTAGCAATCCACCTTATGTCGATGCGGCAGATCTGGCGACCATGCCAGCGGAATTTCGTCACGAGCCCTCCATAGCTCTGGCGGCCGGTGAAGATGGCCTTGAGCTTGCTCACCAGATTCTGCGGCATGCTGGTACCTATCTCAGCGACAATGGCCTGTTGGTGATGGAGCTTGGCAACAGTGCACAGGCGTTAGAGAACTATTATCCTGAAGTGCCTTTTATCTGGGTCGAGTTTGAACACGGAGGTGACGGGGTGTTGGTCATCAGTGCTCGTGAGCTGGCCGCCCACCAAAGTCTTTTTGGCGTATAATAGGCCCCGGTTTTTCTAGCAGCAGGTTCCAGTATGTCAGGCAATACCATCGGCAAGCTCTTTTGTGTGACCAGTTTTGGCGAGAGTCATGGTCCCGCCATCGGCTGTATTGTCGACGGCTGCCCGCCGGGCGTGCCACTGAGTGAGTTGGATCTGCAGGCAGACCTCAACCGCCGCAAGCCCGGCACCTCACGCTTCACAACCCAACGGCGTGAGGCCGATGAAGTGCAGATACTGTCGGGCGTATTTGAAGGCGTCACCACCGGTACGCCGATTGGCCTGATGATCCAGAATACAGACCAGCGCTCCAAGGATTACAGCAATATAAAGGACAGCTATCGTCCCAATCACGCCGATTATACTTACATGCATAAGTACGGGGTCCGCGATTATCGCGGCGGCGGACGTTCATCGGCACGAGAGACGGCAATGCGTGTTGCAGCGGGCAGCATTGCAAAAAAGGTGCTGGCATTGCAATGCCAGGTTCGTATTCGGGGCTATATGTCGCAGCTCGGGCCGATCGAATTGGCGTTGAAAGACTGGGATAGTGTGGAGCAAAATCCGTTCTTTTGTGGTGACCCTTCCAGGGTAGCTGAACTCGAAGCTTATATGCAGGCGCTGATCAAAGAGGGCAATTCGGTAGGGGCGCGCATCAGCGTCGTCGCCGACAATGTGCCTCCCGGCTGGGGCGAACCCGTGTTCGATCGCCTCGACGCCGATCTGGCCCATGCGCTGATGAGCATCAATGCGGTCAAGGGCGTTGAGTTCGGGGCCGGGTTTGGGGCGGTGGCACAAAAAGGCACAGAACACCGTGACGAAATGACTCCCGAGGGTTTTCTCAGTAATCACTCCGGTGGTGTGCTGGGGGGTATTTCCAGCGGCCAGCAGATTATTGCCCATATCGCACTGAAACCTACCTCGAGCATGCGTTTACCCGGGCGCAGCATCAATAGCAAGGGTGAAGCTATCGAGGTCATCACCACCGGTCGCCATGATCCCTGTGTGGGTATTCGCGCAACCCCGATTGCAGAGGCGATGATGGCAATCGTACTGCTCGATCACTGCCTGCGTCATCGCGGCCAAAATGCCATGGTTGAATCCCCGCTCCCGGTAATTCCCGCTGAGGTAAAGTAATTGGTTTGGCGCCAGGCCGATATACCGTACTGGCGATTGTCCGGGGTCTACTTTTTCTATTTTGCTTTGCTGGGTGCGTGGCTACCCTATTGGAGCCTGTTCCTGCAGGATGAGGGCTTTAATGCCCGGGCTATCGGAGTGTTGTCGTCCATCATGATGGCGACCAAGATAGTTGCTCCCAGCATATGGGGATGGTTGGGTGACCAACATGGCCGTCGCCTGGCGGTCATTCGCTGGGGCAATGCGCTGGCGTTGCTGGCGTTTATGTTTATCTTTGTGAGCCACGATTTTTGGGTGTTGGTGCTGGTGGTGGGCGTTTACAGTTTTTTCTGGAACGCGGTACTGCCTCAATTCGAAGTTGTTACCCTTGGGTTTCTCAAACAGCGACCGGAACAATACAGCCTGGTGCGCCTGTGGGGCTCGGTCGGCTTTATCCTGGCCGTGCTACTTCTGGGATGGTGGTTTGATCACTATTCTCTCCAGACTCTGCCCCTTATTCTGGCGCTGCTATTGCTGGCGATCTGGCTCAGCAGCCTGTTAGTAAAAGAGGCGCCGGTCGCCAGCACGCCTGTCAGTGAGCATGGTCTTTGGCAGACCCTGCGCCAGCCGGGTTTGATGACCTTTGTTATCGTCGCTATGCTGTTACAGTTTTCCCATGGTCCTTATTACACGTTCTACAGTATTTATCTCGAGCAACTGGGTTACGATCGCGTGGCGATCGGCATGCTGTGGTCGCTTGGCGTGGTCGCAGAAGTATTGTTGTTTGTGGTCGTGCATCGCGCTTTGGTGCGATGGCAGATCAAAACAATCTTGATATTGAGCTTGCTGCTGTCGGCATTGCGCTGGTATTTGATCGGTTTTCATGCGACCAATTTTATGGTGCTGCTGTTCGCCCAGCTACTGCATGCCGCCAGCTTCGGCAGTTTTCATGCGGTGGCTATTGAGTATGTGCGACGATTTTTTCGTGACGGACACCAGGGCCAGGGCCAGGCACTGTATAGCGGTATCGGCTTCGGCGCTGGCGGTGCCCTGGGTGCACTGGTGAGTGGCTTGCTGTGGGACAGTGGAGCACAATTGGTTTTTGCCGTGGCTGCTGTCGCCTGTTTGTTGGCGGCATTACTGGGCGGGCTCTTTCTCCGGCAACTGCGGGCCGACGAGCTGCCGGCCGGCTAGCAATTTGCCGCGAGCTGCAAACTGTTAGCAGCTTTCAGGGCAGCCTTTAATTTTGCAGCGAGATTTCAGGGAGATGGCGATGGCAGTGCGGCGCAGTATGAGATCGGTATTGCTGGCCTTGGTGGCGGCAGCAGCATTTGCCTGGTCCGCAATTCACCATTTTGATGTCGCGCCCTCAGAGATGTTGGATATTCTCTGGATGAGCCTCGCATTGCTTGCCATCGCCATGTTACTGGCTGTGCTGGTGCTGGCGCTCAGGGCGTTGCATCGGCGTCGTCGCTAAGATCGAGTTGAATATCGATATCGAGGTGTTCGGCAGCTACCTGCAAGTTTTCATGAAGCCGGGCGAGCTTCGCATCGGCCGGAAGGTCAATAGCAATAGTGGCCGCAAACAGCGGAATCCCCGCCATGGGTGCGCTTTGCACTTCGCTGGAAAGCTCCTGGATATTGATTTGTAGTGCTGCCAGTGCCGCCGAGATTTCATGGACGATGCCAGGCCGGTCATTACCCAGTATTTTCAATGTCGCGCCATCGCAGCGGGCGGCGGAGCTCTGTGCGCCGCTACGCTCGGCGACCACGGTAAGGCCAGTATCAGCCAGGGTCGCAAGGGCTTGCAGCAGTGACTCCGCATTTTTATCATCAATGGCGACAGCTGACGATGCCCGCAAATTTACCCGCCATCTGGGCCATGCGACTTTCGAGCCAGTTGCCCTGATGTTCAGCGACCCGTTCAGCAATATGCTCAACCAGCCCTGCCTTGTCGTCACCGACAAAGGTAAAAACAATATTTTGCATACCCGGGTTGCTCCGTTTCAATGCTGCCTGCGTAGCCTAACAAGAAACTGTAGCCTGTGCTACACAGTGCTATGCAGGCGCAGGGACAGGCTTGGCAGTGGTATACTCGGCGCAGGTTAGGAGCGATCAGAGCCAAGGTCAGGACGCGTCTGTGCTGGTCGACGCTGGCGTTGTAAATGAGGAGAATATGACGATGATGAAACTTCGTGTGATGGCTGGTTTGTTAACTCTCTGGCTGTGTTCTATCACCCTGGCTGATACCCGGGAACTTTGGATTGACGTTCGCTCGGCCGACGAATACAGCGCTGGGCATATTCCCGGTCATGCCAATATCCCCCATGATGAAATCACCTTGCGGATCAGTGAATTGACCACCGATAAAAATACGCCGATACAGCTATATTGCCGCTCCGGTCGGCGTTCTGGAATCGCTGTGGAGTTGCTGCAGCAGCAGGGCTTTACCAATGTCAGCAATGTCGGCGGAATCGATGACGCGAAGGCAAAGCTGGCTGCTACACAAACGTGCAGTAAGGGCAGCACTTGTTGAGCTGTGTGGCGCCAAAGTTCAGGCCGCGTGCTTATTTGCCAAGACGCTGCTGATAGGCGGCAACCGTATTGGCAAGGCCGCGCTCGATACAGTCGACAATAAAGGCATGGCCGATGCTGACTTCTTGCAGGGACGGCAGGGCGTCGGCGAATAGCGCCAGATTTTCCAGGTTGAGGTCATGGCCGGCATTGACGCCGAGGCCGATGCTAGTGGCCAAGCGGGCGGCCTCGCTAAACCTGGCGAGGGTTTGTGCTGCGTTTTTCCCGGGTCAGCTGAGATTCCGCGTATGGGCCGGTGTAAAGCTCAATCCGGTCAGCGCCCAGCTTTTGGGCCAGCCGAATCTGGTGCTCAACAGGATCCATAAACAGGCTCACCCGGATGCCCTGGGCGACCAGTTGCTGGATAATCGGTGCCAGTCGCTCACCATCCTTCTCAAGGTCGAAGCCATGGTCTGAGGTTAGCTGCTGGTTGCTGTCCGGGACCAGAGTGCATTGGGCTGGCGCAATTGCCAGCACGATTGCCATAAACCCGGGGTAATCTGAAACGTCGGGGCGATTGCTGGCCATCGGTGGGGCAAAGGGGTTGCCTTCAATATTGAACTCTACCTGCAGTATCTTGGCCAGGTCGTAGCAATCCTGGACCCTGATATGGCGTTGGTCCGGGCGCGGATGCACCGTTATGCCGTCGGCGCCGGCATCAACGCACATCTGCGCATGCCGGGTTACCGAGGGGTATTCGGTTGCGCGCGAGTTGCGAATCAACGCGATCTTATTGAGGTTGATGCTCAGAGCCGTCATGGGGTTTTGAGGTAGGCCTTTTCAATCACAATAGGTTCTAGCGGCACATCCTGGTGCATACCGACGTTGCCTGTGGGTTGCAATACCATGGCATCAACGGTATCCATGCCAGCAATAACCTTGCCGAATACGGCGTACCCGGGGTTTCGCTCGTACCAATCCAGTGACGAATTCATCCGCAGGTTGATGAAGAACTGAGAGGTTGCGCTGTCCGGGTTGTTGGTGCGCGCCATAGCGATAGTGGCGCGCTCGTTGTGGAGGCGGTTTTTGGCTTCATTGACGATTGGTGGGGCCGTTGCTTTTTGTTGCAGCTGCGGATCGAAGCCTCCACCTTGTACCATAAAGTTCGGGATCACCCGATGAAAGACGGTGCCATCGTAATAGCCACTGTCGACGTAGGAGAGAAAATTACTGACAGTGATAGGTGCCTTTTCAGGGTTAAGCTCAATGCTGATGTCTCCCAATGTGGTTTGCAATATCACCACCGGTGCAGCGGCCTTTTTTTCCTGCGCGTTTACGATGCCAGGCAACAATAGCAGCTGCAGCAGCAGACCTAGTGAGAGCATGTTAAATAGTTTCATAGTGTTAGCGCCACTCCGTATGTTTTCGTTTGGGGGTTATGCGGGGAATGACCAGCGCCAGCAGCACGCCAAAACCAACAGCGAACACGCCATTGATAAACCACTCGCGGTTTGAGCCATCTGCCAGTCGGGTGTTTTCACCCTTCAGCACATCAATCTCATGTTGCAGTAACTGGTTCGATTCCATCAGTTTCTTGTTGTTGCGGTCCAGGGAAATCGCATCCGAGGAGATTTCTGAAATGTGGGCCAACTCTGCCTGCGCCTCCCGGCTGGACGATGTGGCGGCTTCAAGCTGCAGGCTGAGCTGCTCAGCCTGTGCCTGCAGATCGATTACCTGGGCCTTCAGTGGCTCGTTCTCACTGGTGAGCTGTTCGATCAGGGCTTGGGCCTCGGCCAATTGCTCCCGCCCCGACGGTTCCTCCATCAGGTAGCTATTATTGACCCAGCCGCGGCTGCCATCTTCGGTCTTAATCTGGCTGAAGCCGGCTTTTTTGTCCACCTTTAGCACCCTCACTTTGGTTCCAGGCTCAAGCATCTTGATAACACGATAACGGTTGCTGTTACCGGAGCGCAGATCAAGGGGAAGCTGGTCAGATAACCACCGGGTTTGTTCCGCCGCTGCGTTCCAGCTGGTCAGGGGCAACAAAAGCCACAGGCTGCACAGCAGAAATATTTTCACAATTGGACTCCGTCGATAGCAATTCGAATCATTGAAAAGGGCTAGGGCAATACTTTTTTAAAGGGCTTTACCTGCACTTGCTGGTAAACCCCGGCAGACACATAAGGATCGTCTTCTGCCCATTTTTTAGCTGCATCCAGGTCTTCGAATTCGGCGATGACGAGGCTGCCGCTAAAGCCGGCTTCTCCCGGTTCCTCATTGTCAATTCTGGGGTGTGGCCCTGCCAGAAGCAGCCTGCCGTCGTCCTTAAGCTGCTGCAGTCGTGCGAGGTGCTGCGGTCTGGCTGCGAGGCGCAGCGCAAGGCTGTTGGCAACGTCCTCGCTGATAATGGCGTAGTACATATCATATCCCTTTAGCTGTTGTTGCCGACATCTTCTTCTTTAAGGTGCGGGGCGAGAATGGCGACGGTGAGGACCGAAAGGACAACGGTAAAGCCGATGGAACTGTAGAGCTTGTAGTCGACCCAGGTTTCCTCGCTGTATTGATAGGCGACATAGAGGTTGAGTGCACCAACGACAAAGAAATAGGCGGACCAGACATAGTTGAGTCGAGTCCAGACACCGTAGGGTACTTGTAACTGGCTTCCAAGGGTCCTGGCAATCAGGTTTTGTTTACCAATGAACTGGCTGCCGAGAAAAACCAGCCCCATGGCCCAGTTAAAGATGGTCGGCTTCCATTGTATGAAAAGCTCATTGCGAAACAAAATGGTCGCGGCGCCAAAGACCAGCACCGCAAGCAGTAGCCAGGCCTGGCGCTTTTCAATCTTTCCGGTGGTGAGTCGGGCAATGGCGACCTGCGCTATGGTAGCCAGCATCAATACCGCTGTAGCCGTGTAGATGCCATCGAATTGATAGTCGATAGGGCCAAATTGCAGCTGGGTGCCGTCCATTTTGTAGACAGCAAAAAACAGTAGTATGGGCACCAGTTCGGCGAGTTGTTTCATGCGAGTCTCTTTCGGGTGTCGAGCAAAGGTCGTAAGTATACTGTAACTGGCGAGCCGTGGAACCCGTTGTGCTTGATTCCGGAGTAGCTTGCGGTCGGTATGCCGAAACACGGATAATTGCATATCCCCTGACGCCGTCTGTAGCGACGACGAGTTTATGATGGCTTATCGAGAAACCCGTGTATGAATGCTGATTTGCACTGCCACAGCACTGCCTCGGATGGTGAGCTTGCACCCCGACAGCTGTTTAAACAGGCAGAAGAGGCCGGGCTGGAGATGCTGGCTCTCACCGATCACGATACCGTTGTCGGCCTGGTTGAGTTGCGTGCAGTGCTCGAGGCTGGGCCGGCTAGCGCCTGTCGCCTGATCAGCGGCGTCGAGCTTTCGACCCAGTGGAGCAAGCGCAGTGTGCACGTGGTGGGGCTCAATATTGATGAAAATGCCGAGCGAATGCAGCGGGCACTGGCTGGGCAGATCCAGGTACGCTTCGATCGCGCCCGACGCATTGCCGATAAACTGGCGCGAGAGGGGCTATATGGGGCCTACGACGGCGCGCTGGAGCTCGCCCGGGGCAGTGCACCCTGTCGCCCGCACTTTGCCGCCTGGCTGGTGCAGCGTGGGCATTGCCAGAATTCCAAGCAAGCTTTTGATCGCTATCTCAGCAACAGTAAAATGGTCGGCCTTAACCACAGCTGGCCGTCAATCGAACAAGCGGTAACATGGATTGTAGAGGCCGGCGGGGTGGCGGTGCTGGCGCATCCCGAAGACTATCGCCTGACCCGAACCAAACTGCGGGCACTGTGTGCAGATTTTGTTGCCGCCGGAGGGCGGGCGATTGAACTGGCGGGGGTAGGGAAAACCTCCGCTGTGGCGGATTCTATCGAGCAGCTGTGCCGCGAATATGCGCTGGCGGCGTCAATCGGTAGCGATTATCATGGCGCTCACATGAGCTGGAGGCGGCTGGGCAGTACCCGCCGCATTCCGGCAGATATCACTCCGGTGTGGGAGTTGTTTCAGTAAACCTGCTATCCAGCGTGGCTGCAATCACGGCAGACGCATGTTGTCGCTTACTGTACCGGGTAAAACGAGCATCGCATGAGCCAATTTTTTCAGATTCATCCCGAGAATCCTCAGTATCGCTTGATTCAGCAGGCCGTGGATATCGTCCGCAAGGGCGGGGTAATTGCCTATCCAACGGATTCGGCCTACGCTCTGGGGTGCCAACTGGGTGACAAAGACGCACTGGAAAGAATCCGGCGTATTCGCCAGCTGGATGCCAAGCACAACTTTACCCTGATGTGTAAGGACCTGTCTGAAATTGCGACATATGCCAAGGTCAGCAACCAGGCATACCGCTCGGTCAAAGCGCATTCACCCGGCCCCTACACTTTTATACTTACCGCCACCAACGAAGTGCCAAGACGCATCCTCCACAGCAAGCGCCGCACCGTCGGTATTCGCATTCCCGATAATGCGATTGCCCTGGCATTGTTGCAAGAACTGGATGAGCCGTTGCTGAGCGTGACCCTGAGAATGCCGGGAGACGAATATCCGCTGATGGACCCCTGGGAAATACGAGACCTGCTGGAATCTCAGCTGGAGCTGGTGATCGACGGTGGTTACTGCGGTATTGAGGCGACAACCGTGGTTGATCTGCTGGAAGACGTGCCCCGGGTGATTCGCGAGGGCAAGGGCAGCATCGACGATTTTGTGGCGTAGTGGCGACGTGACCACAATATATGGTTATACTACAGCCCTTCTTTTATAAGCCCAAGCGCTCAACGAAACCCGATTAATGACGATAATGGCTAACCCTGAACAACAGCTTGCAGCGCGGGCTATTGGCCCGCAGCAGGCAGAACAGGAAAACCCCGCTGTGGTTGACGATGCCAGCTTGATCGGCAGGCTGGAGCAAATGCGACAGACCATGGGTGCCCAGCAGCAGGAGATGCCCTTTGCTATTGTCAGGGGCGAAGCGATCACTGAGCTGCCCAAGGATCTTTACATCCCGCCTGCCGCCCTCGAGGTATTTATTGCCAGTTTCGAGGGGCCATTGGATCTACTGCTTTACCTGATCAAGCGCCAGAATATCGATATCCTTGAAATCAACGTGGCGGAAATTACAGTGCAGTATATTTCCTACATCGAGTTGATGGACGCGATGCGCTTTGAGCTGGCAGCAGAATACCTGGTGATGGCTGCGATGCTGGCGGAGATTAAATCTCGAATGCTGTTGCCTCGCAGTAGCAGTGAGGATGGCGATGACGAGGAAGATCCGCGCGCCCAGCTGATTCGCCGGCTCCAGGAATACGAGCGTTTCAAGACGGCGGCTGAAGATATCGACCAACTGCCCCGGATGGAGCGAGAGTTGTTCAGCGCCCATGCCGAGCTGCCCGACCGGGGGCTTCCGGTCGCTGAACCCGAGGTTGACCTGAAAGATATTCTGCTGGCATTGGGCGAAGTGATGCACCGTGCCGAGATGTTTACCAGTCACCACGTTGAGCGCGAATTACTGTCTACGCGAGAACGTATGTCCATGGTGTTGGATGCCCTGCGCGACAGGCAGTTTGTTCCCTTCGTATCCCTTTTCACGGCAGAGGAGGGCAGGCTGGGTGTTGTCGTCACCTTTCTGGCGGTTATGGAGTTGATCAAGGAATCTCTGGTGGAGCTGGTGCAGGCCGAGGCCTTTGGCCCTATTCATGTGAAAGCAAAAGTGGTATGACATTCGATCCCGAAAAACTGCAGCAAATTGTAGAGGGCGCCTTACTGGCGGCGGGCAAACCATTGTCGCTGCAGCGCCTGGCCGAGCTATTTGAAGAGTCGGAGCCAAAGCCGGTGCGCGACGAGATCCAGGCCGCGCTGGAAGATCTTGCCAGCGAGAGCAGCCATCGCGGCTTCGAGATTGTCGAGGTGGCCAGTGGCTACCGGATTCAGGTGAAAGAGTCGTTGGCACCCTGGGTGAGTCGCTTGTGGGAGGAGAAACCCCAGCGCTATTCCCGCGCGTTGCTCGAGACCCTGGCGCTGGTCGCCTATCGTCAGCCGATCACTCGCGGTGAGATTGAAGATATTCGCGGCGTTGCGGTGAGCACCAACATTATCCGCACCCTGCTCGATAGGGACTGGGTGCGGGTTGTCGGGCATCGAGAGGTCCCCGGTAGACCCGCCATGTACGCCACCACGCGGTTTTTCCTGGATTATTTCAACCTCAAGAATCTGGACCAGCTCCCCAGCCTTGCGGCTATTCGAGATCTCGATAGCATCAGTACCGAGCTGGGGTTGTCCGGCTTGCAGGCTGAGGCGCCGGCCGCTATCGAAGGGCAGGCGAATGATGCCGAAGCGAATGAAAAGCCGATAGCAATGTTGGCTGTCGCGGCAGCCGATAGCCTGTCGGGGGTCGGCCCACCCACTGCAGCGACAACCGCCACCGAACTGCATCCCGGTAACAGTCAGGTGCCCGCACTGCCCGTCGGGCAGCTTGGCGAATCGCAGCCTGATCTGCAGCGTGAAGTTGAATCGGGCGATGAATCGGGCAATGAATCGGGCAATGAATCGGGCAATGAATCGGGCAATGAATCGGGCAATGAATCGGGCAATGAATCGGGCAATGAATCTGAACACGCTTCCCGGAGCAATGTAGTGGAGCTACCAGGCTCATGACCTCAGGAGCAGGCAAAGATGAGAAGCTGCAAAAGGTGCTGGCTGCACAGGGCCTGGGTTCGCGTCGTGAAATGGAGCGCTGGATCGACGCGGGCAGGGTAAAGGTCAATGGCAGGCGCGCCACAATCGGCGACCGGGTAAGCTACCAGGACAAAATTGTGGTCGATGGCAAGGCCCTGGATATAGCTCGCGCTGCCGGCCGCAGGCGCCGGGTGATGGCCTATAACAAGCCTGAGGGTGAGGTGTCGACTCGCAGCGATCCCGAGGGCCGCCCCACAGTGTTTGACCGTCTGCCAGCGCTGCATAACGAGCGCTGGGTAATGGTAGGTCGGCTGGATATCAACACCAGCGGCCTGCTGTTGTTCACTAACGACGGCGAGTTGGCTAACAAGCTGATGCATCCCTCGAGTGAAACGGAGCGAGAATATGCCTGCCGCATACTCGGCGATGTCGACGACGCGATGCTCAAACGATTACAGCAAGGGGTGTTGCTAGAGGATGGCATGGCCCGTTTTGGCTCGATCCGGGTTCAGGGTGGTAGTGGCGCCAATCGCTGGTACACGGTCACCATCCGTGAGGGTCGCAATCGCGAAGTGCGTCGGCTGTGGGAATCGCAGGATGTCACTGTCAGTCGGCTCAAGCGGATACGCTATGGGAATGTCGCGATACCCAGCCTGCTGCGGCCTGGCGACTGGCTCGACCTCAGCAAAGCTGAAATCGACGCCTTATGTCGGCTGGTAGATATTGTGCCTCGGCGCGAGCAGCCGCTTACCCAGCAGGAACGGCAGGATTATCGTCGGCAACTGGAAAAACTGCGTCAGCGCGGGCCAGCGAGATCGCGCCAGCGTTAAACGCTTGCCGAACTGACGGCGGTCACCGAGCTAGCTTGCAGGGCTTCAGGCCTGGGCATCCAGGGCCTGGCCATGCACCCCGATACTGTCCGGTCCCATCAGATAGAGATACGCGGGCATCAACTGCTCCGGCGCCGGGTTGCTGGCCGGATTTTCAGCAGGGTAGGCCTGGCGCCGCATTGCGGTGTCGGTAGCGCCCGGATTGAGGCTGTTGACACGGATATTTGACGTTGCCTCAACCTCGTCAGCCAGTACCTGCATCATGCCTTCGATGCCGAATTTTGATACCGCGTAGGGCCCCCAATAAGCCCTGCCGCGACGGCCAACGGCAGATGATGTGAAAATCACCGATGCATCTGCGGACGCATTTAGCAGGGGTAGCAGGCAGCGGCTGAGCATAAACGGCGCATTGAGGTTGACGGTCATTACCTCCAGCCATTTATCCGGGTCAGTTGATGCGATGGGGGTGCGCGGCCCGAGCATGGCGGCATTGTGGAGCAGCCCGTCGAGTCGACCGAACTCCTCATCCAGTCGAATAGCCATGTCTTCGTAATCCTTGAATACCGCGCCACCAAAATGGATGGGGTAGATGGCCGGCTGGGGGTTCCCCCGGTCCACAATCTGGTCGTAAACTGTTTCCAGCTTGGCAATTGTCTTGCCTGCCAGCACCACCGTTGCGCCATAGTTGGCGAAGCTCAGCGCCGCGGCTTTGCCAATGCCATCGCCGGCGCCGGTGACCAAAATTATTCTGCCTTGTAGCAGGTTTTCCGGAGGGCTGTAATTGAGTAGAGTCATAGCAGCATTCCCAAACGTTCGCGGATAAAGAATTCCAGTTGCACCACCGATGTTGCCACCTGGTCGGCGCCCCAGTTTTCGGGCGGGTCGTCGGCGCTTACATAGCCATAGCCCGCCGCAATAGTCGGCATGCCGGCGTTGTTGCCAGCTTCGATATCCCGGCGATGATCGCCAACATAAATAGCATCGGCTGGCTGGCAGCCTATCGCTGCACAGGCCGCAAAGATGGGCTCGGCATGGGGTTTACGATGTAACACATGGTCGGGGCAGATTGCAGTCGCACAGCGCTGTTCCAGCTCCAGGTCGCGCATTATGGCCTCGGTGTATCGAGCCGGCTTATTGGTGACAACGCCCCAGGCGAGCTTGCGAGTCTCCAGCAGTTGCAGCAGTTGCGGCATGCCCTCAAACAAACAGGTGTTTACGCTGAGGTGCTGTTGGTATTGCTCCAGCAACTCTTCCAGCAATGCAGAAAATACCGCATCATCATCGCTAACGCCAAATCCCAGTTGCACCAGGGCGCGGGCACCATTGGACACGGTTTGGCGAATGGCGGCATAGGGCAATGTATCTCTGCCATGGCGCTGCAGCATGTTATTCAGCACCAACGCAAAGTCCGGCGCGGTGTCAAGCAAAGTGCCATCCAGGTCAAACAATACGGCTTGTAACCCTTTGGACATGATTACACTGCCCGGGTTGCGTACGCGAGGTAGTTGACGTCTACATTCCCGCCCAGGCGGTAGCTGCGACTGAGCGGGTTGTAGTGCATCCCGGTGAGGTCGTGCAGCTCCAGCCCCGCGGCGCGCAGCCAGCTCGCCATTTTCGACGGCAGGATAAATTTTTGATAGTCGTGAGTGCCCCGGGGTAGCAGGCGCAAGATGTGCTCGGCGCCGAGGATGGCAAATAGCCACGCTTTGGGGTTGCGACTGATGGTTGAAAGAAACACATGGCCACCGGGCTTTACCAGTTTTGCCAGCGCTGCGATCACCGATGCTGGATCGGGCACATGTTCGAGCATTTCGAGGCAGGTAACGACGTCGAATTGGCCTGCATGTTGCTCGGCAAACTCTTCTGCTGTGGCCTGTTGGTAATCGATATCGAGACCGGATTCCAGCAGGTGAATGCGAGCGATTGCCAGCGGGCTTTCACCCATATCAATAGCGCTGACCCTGGCGCCACGGTGCGCCATTGCCTCGCTTAAAAGGCCGCCACCACAGCCGACATCCAGCACCTTTTTGCCAGCCAGTGCGGCGCGTTGGTCGATATAGTTGACCCGCAATGGATTGATATCATGCAAGGGTTTGAATTCGCTTTCCGGATCCCACCAGCGACTGGCAAGCTCCTCAAATTTGGCGATTTCAAGCGGGTCGATATTGATGTTGCCGGGGTTTTTCATCACTTAGCGCTTGGCTCCGGATATTTTATTTGACCAGGCGCTTGCCCGGGTGTGGATGGATTCGGCATCGAGGGTCTTGAGCTGGCGCGCTTCCACTAATATTTTGCCGCCGACCCAGACGTGACTGACCTGGTCCGAAAGCTGGTTGTAGACCAATTGCGACAGCGGATTGTAGATGGGTTGCAGGCGCAGCGCGCTCATGTCAATTGCCACCATGTCGGCCAATTTGCCAACTTCCAACGAGCCCAGGTTTTGCTCCAGTCCGAGGGCTCTGGCGCCATTGATGGTTGCCATCTCCAGCGCCTTGAAAGCTGGCAGGGCAGCCGCGTCCGTCGTCTGGAGCTTGGCCAGCAGGGCGGCGGTGCGCATCTCCCCCGGCAGATCGAGGTCGTTATTGCTGGCTGCGCTATCAGTGCCAAGGGCAACATTGACTCCGGCGCCGGCCAACTCACCAACCGGGCAGATGCCGCTGGCCAGCTTGAGATTGGATTCGGGGCAGTGCACCACATGGCTGGCAGTCAGGGCCAGGTCGGCAATATCATCAGCGTTCAAATGGCAGGCGTGAACGCATTGCATGCGCGGATTGAGAAGCCCGGTATTGTAAAGCATGCGCACCGGGCGTACCCCGTGATCGGCAGTTGCATCGGCGACCTCCTGGGCGGTTTCGTGGACATGCATCTGCACACAGGCCTGCAGTTCTTCCGACAACATGGCAATACGCTCTAGTTGAGCGGGAGCTATGGTGTAGGGTGCATGGGGCCCGAAGGCGATGTGTACCAGGGAACTGTTTTTATACTGATCGAACAGTTCGATGCCCATGCTGATGTAGTGATCGGGGCCACTGCCCCAAACGGTCGGAAAGTCGAGAATCGGAAAGGCCAATTGCGCCCGGATTCCGGCGCTGCGGCTTGCTTCAGCGGCGGCCTCGGGAAAAAAATACATGTCGCTGAAACATGTGGTCCCGCAAAGTAGCATTTCCGCGATCGCCAGCTCGGCGCCGTCGCGCACGAATTCGGCATTGACCCAGCGTTGCTCGGCCGGCCAGATGTCTTGCTGCAACCAATCGTGGAGAGGTTTGTCGTTGGCCATGCCCTTGAACAGACTCATGGCTGCATGGCCATGGGCATTCACCAGCCCGGGCAGCAGCACATGGTCCCCAAGCTCGGCGGTTTTCGATGCGTCGAAACGCTGCAGGGCTTCGCTGCGCGGGCAGATGGCGGTGATGCGATCACCAGACACCGCGACGGCGTAGTCGTCGTAAACGGTGTTGGCGGGAATGACGGGTATTATCCAACGCGCAAACAGCAATAAATCGACGGTCTGTCGGCCTGGTTCGGGCATGGTGTTTCCTTGGCTTCTGGCGGTGTCGCGCAAATCTGCCAAGTATACCGCGAATCGGCTGTGGGCACAGTCCCAAATGGCCAGGCACGGGCCCTGTTTTATTGTTGATTAAGAGTGACTAAGTGTCGGAATTGGCGGGCAAATTTGCTATGATTGCGGGCTTTGTTGTGCGCGTCGAAGGGGTCTTTACTCGATCGCTGATTGCGCACACTTCCTCGAGTATAAAGTCAAGGGGTGTCAACGCCTAATATGGGTGAAATAGCCAAAGAAGTTTTGCCGGTCAGCATCGAAGATGAGCTGAAACAGTCGTATCTCGATTACGCCATGAGCGTCATCGTCGGGCGCGCCTTGCCTGATGTCCGGGACGGCCTCAAGCCAGTGCATCGGCGCGTGCTGTTTGCCATGAGCGAGCTTAAAAACGATTGGAACAAGCCCTATAAAAAGTCGGCGAGGGTTGTGGGCGACGTTATTGGTAAGTACCACCCCCATGGCGATTCCGCGGTATACGACACCATCGTTCGCATGGCCCAGCCATTTTCCCTGCGCTATATGTTGGTGGATGGGCAGGGTAACTTCGGTTCTATCGACGGCGATTCGGCAGCGGCGATGCGTTACACCGAAATCCGCATGTCGAGGATTGCCCACGAGATGTTGGCGGACCTCGATAAGGAAACGGTCGACTTTGTACCCAACTACGATGGTACCGAGCAAATACCCGACGTCCTGCCGACCCGAGTTCCCAACCTGCTGGTGAATGGATCTTCCGGTATTGCCGTGGGCATGGCTACCAACATTCCGCCGCACAACCTCGACGAAGTAGTGCAGGGCTGTCTTAGCCTGATCGAAAACCCCGAGCTCAGTATTGACGAGTTAATGGAGATAATCCCGGGCCCGGACTTTCCTACCGGCGCCATCATTAATGGCAGAGCCGGTATCGTGCAGGCCTACCGCACCGGCCGGGGTCGCATCTACGTGCGCTCCAGGGCTGAAGTCGTGCCGGACGAATCCGGTAAACGTGAAGTTATTGTGATCAGCGAATTGCCCTACCAGGTCAACAAGGCTCGCTTGATCGAAAAGATAGCAGAGCTGGTAAAAGAGAAGAAAATAGAGGGTATCAGCGAGCTGCGGGACGAAAGCGACAAGGATGGATTGCGTGTAGTCATCGAGTTGCGCCGCGGTGAGGTGGGCGAAGTCATACTCAACAATCTCTACGCCCAGACCCAGATGGAAAACGTCTTCGGTATTAACGTGGTGGCGCTGGTTGATGGCCAGCCGCGTACCCTCAATCTCAAAGAGCTGCTCGAGGCTTTTCTCAGGCATCGGCGCGAGGTCGTTACCCGGCGTACCGTATATTTATTGCGCAAGGCGCGGGAGCGTGGCCACATCCTCGAAGGGCTTGCGATTGCGCTTTCAAACATCGACCCGGTCATCGAGTTGATCAAAACCTCACCCAGCCCCGCTGAAGCCAAAGAGCGCTTGATTGCCAAACCGTGGTCGCCAGGTGATGTACTGGTCATGTTGGAGCGCAGCGGCGATACTGCCTGCCGACCCGAAGAATTGCCCGACCAATACGGTTTACGCGAAGGTCTTTACCATTTGTCTCCAGCCCAGGCCCAGGCAATCCTCGATCTACGCCTGCATCGCCTGACCGGCATGGAGCATGAGAAATTGCTGGCGGAATACTCGGAGAAATTGGCGGAAATTATTGAGTACCTGGATATTCTTGGCAATTCCAGCAAGTTGATGGCGGTGATTACCGAGGAGTTGCAGGCGGTCAAACAAGAGTTTGGTGATCCTCGCCGTACCGAAATCGTCAGCTCTCGCCATGATCTTACAGTTGAAGACTTGATCACTGAAGAAGATCGGGTTGTGACGATTTCCCGGGGCGGCTACGCGAAAAGCCAGCCCTTGTCAGATTACCAGGCCCAGCGTCGGGGCGGTACCGGCAAGTCTGCTACGGCGGTCAAGGAAGAAGACTTTATCGAGCACCTGCTTATTGCCAACACCCACGACGTAATATTATGTTTTAGCAATGCCGGCAAGGTCTATTGGCTCAAGGTTTTCCAGATTCCGGTGGCCAGCCGAATTGCCCGGGGTCGGCCGCTGGTCAATTTGTTGCCGCTGGAAGGCGACGAGCGCATCACCTCGATTCTGCCGATCAAGGATTACGACGAAAACCAGTTCGTATTTATGGCGACTTCCCATGGCACCGTCAAGAAAACGCCCCTGGATGCCTTTTCGAGACCACGCAGCGCCGGCTTGCGGGCATTGGATTTAGACGACGGGGATCACCTTGTGGGCACGGCCATAACCGATGGTAGCTGCGACATTATGCTGTTCAGTTCCAACGGTAAATGTATGCGCTTCAAGGAGTCTGATGTCCGCGCCATGGGCCGAACGGCCAAAGGGGTGCGGGGAATTCGCCTGGCCGGTGATTGTCAGGTCATCTCTTTGATCATTCCGCAGGCCGGTATGCAAATTTTGACTGCCAGCCAGAACGGGTTCGGCAAGCGCACTGATGTCACAGACTTTCCTCTGAAGGGCAGGGGAGGACAAGGTGTGATCGCTCAGCAATGCAGCGACCGCAATGGCAACCTGGTGGGTGCGATACAGGTTGGTAGCGGCGAAGAAATGATGCTGATCAGTGACCAGGGTAAACTGGTCAGGACCCGAGTCGATGAAGTGTCCCACAGTGGGCGTAATACCCAGGGTGTGACATTAATCCGGCTTAAGGATGGCGAGCATCTTGTTGGTATTGAAAGGGTCGATGAGTCCGATGATGACGTTATCCAAGACAGCGCCCCGGATGGTGCGGCCCAGCCCGCCGAATCCGCCCAGGATGAGACGCCGAGGCGAGATGATGACGGCGTTGATGATGGCGATGACTAATTTTTTATATCTTCAAACCACAGTTTGGCAGAGGTTTTAATGACACGTAAGTACAATTTTTGTGCGGGCCCGGCGGCACTTCCAGAGGCCGTTTTGTTGCAGGCACAGCAGGAAATAGCCGATTGGCATGGCCGCGGACTGTCGGTCATGGAAATGAGTCACCGCAGCAGTGAGTTCGTCGGCATCGCGGAGCAGGCCGAAGCTGACTTGCGTGAGTTGTTGCAGGTTGGTGACGATTATGCGGTGCTATTTCTGCAGGGTGGCGCAAGCACCCAGTTTGCGGCAGCTCCACTCAATTTGTCGGCTCCTGACTCTGTGGTGGATTATGTCAACACCGGTGAGTGGTCGAAGAAAGCCATAAAGGAGGCACAGCGCTTCTGTAACGTTAATGTGGTCGCGAGTGCTGAGGCTGGCAATTTCAGCTCTATCCCGGACTTCTCTGATTGGCAGTTGAGCGACAATGCAGCCTATCTGCACTACACCCCTAACGAAACCATCGGCGGGGTAGAGTTTAGCTGGATTCCCGATGTCAAAGCTCCGCTGGTGGCCGATATGTCGTCAACAATATTGTCTCGTCCCCTGGAGGTTAACCGTTTTGGCATCATCTATGCTGGCGCCCAGAAAAATATTGGCCCCGCGGGTTTGACCCTGGTTATTGCCGATCAAGATATGCTTGGCCGGGCGCGCGATGTCACCCCTGCCATGCTCGACTATAAAGTGCAGGCGGATGCCGGTTCAATGTACAACACGCCGCCTACCTATGCCTGGTACCTCGCCGGTCTGGTATTTAGCTGGTTGAAGGATCAAGGTGGCCTGGCAGCGATGGAACAGATCAATCGCCGCAAGGCGGGCAAACTGTATCGTGCCATCGACGATAGCGATTTCTACAGTAACCCCGTGGCTGTTGCTGATCGGTCATTGATGAATGTCCCCTTTACCCTCTCCGACAGCGCCCTCGACAAGGCTTTCCTGCAGCAGTCTGAAGAAGCCGGGCTACTGAATCTTAAAGGCCATCGGTCCGTCGGCGGGATGCGCGCGAGTATCTACAATGCGGTAACTGAGGAAGCGGTAGATAGCCTGATTGCCTTTATGCGCGATTTTGAGCAAAGAAACGCCTGATACCATGAGCCAAGCAGCAAGCCTTGAACTCCTGCGCCAGCAGATCGATAAACTCGATCAACAGATCCAGCAGCTGATCAACCAGCGGGCCGAATGTGCGCAGCAGGTTGCTGAAGTCAAGCAGCGAGAATTTGCGGCGCGCAGTCAGGACAAACCCGCAGAGGCGGGACCGAACTTCTATCGTCCTGAACGGGAAGCACAGGTATTGCGCAAAGTCATGGAGCGCAATGCAGGCCCCCTTGATGAGCAGGCAATGGCCCATATCTTTCGCGAGATCATGTCGGCGTGCCTGGCGCTGGAGCGCCCGTTGCAGGTGGCTTATCTCGGCCCGGAGGGCACCTTTACCCAGGCTGCGGCGCTCAAACATTTCGGCCATGCGGTGATCAATCGGCCGCAACAAACTATAGCCAATGTTTTCACCCAGGTTGAGTCGGGGGAGTGCAGCTACGGCGTGGTGCCGGTCGAAAACTCGACAGAGGGCATGGTCAGCCATACCCTGGATCATTTTATCCATTCGCCACTCAAGATCTGCGGCGAAGTGGAGCTGCGGATTCAGCTACATATGCTGGCTGCGCCGGAGGCTGAGATTAGTGGCATTCGCAGTATTTGTGCCCATCAGCAGGCGCTTGCGCAATGTCGTCATTGGCTCGATCGCAATTGGCCGGGATTCGACAGGGTCGCCGTGAGTAGCAACGGCGAGGCGGCGAGGATGGCTGCTGCCGACCCAAGTCTGGTCGCGGTGGCCGGGGATATGGCGGCAGAGCTTTATCATCTCAAGCGAATTGCCACCAATATTGAAGATTACGCAGACAATACCACCCGTTTTCTGATCGTAGGCCGGGAGGCAGTGCCCCCCAGCGGCGGTGATAAAACCTCGATTATTGTTTCGACCCGCAACCAGCCCGGAGCCCTGTTTCATTTGTTGCAGCCGTTTGAGGCCGAAGGCGTCGGGCTTACCCGAATCGATACCCGGCCGTCGCGCACCGAAACCTGGGCCTACGTATTCTTTATGGAGTTCGAGGGACACCAGCAAGATCCGCATATTCAGCGCATTCTCAAAGCGTTGGAACAGCAGTCGGTATTGTTGAAATTGCTCGGCTCCTACCCAAAAGCCGTTATTTAGCCCCAGCTACAGCCCAAAGCCTGAGGATTATGTCAAACCCGTATAGCTATAAAAAATTGGTGATTCTGGGGCTCGGCCTGATGGGCGGATCCCTGGCCATTGGTTTGCGCCAGCGGGGCCTGGTGGAGCAGGTGGTGGCCTGGGGTCGACGCGAGGCTTCCTTGCAGCTAGGGGTTGAAATGGGCTGCATAGACAGCTTCACCCTCGATCTTGGTGAGGCCCTGCGGGGCGCCGATATGGTGGTCATCGCCACGCCCACATTGGTCGCTGAACAGGTCATGGCCCGTTTGCCCGGGCTGCTGGAGCCTACCTCTGTGTTGACCGACGTCGCCAGCGTTAAAGGCAACCTGTTGCGCTGTGCCCGGGAACTATGGGGGCAAGAGCCGCCGAACCTGGTACTGGCTCACCCGATTGCTGGCTCGGAGGAGAGCGGTGTCGCTGCGGCGCGCGGGGATCTATTTGAGCAACATCGGGTTATCGTGACGCCGACCCAGCATACCAATCGCGAGGCTCTATCGGTGGTTGAGCAGATGTGGCAGGCAGTCGGGGCCGAGGTTGTGCAGATGGATGTGGCCCAGCATGACAGGGTACTTGCGGCTACCAGCCATCTGCCCCACATACTCGCTTATAGCCTTGTCGATCTGCTTGCGAGGCAGGATCGGCAGCAGGACATTTTTCGTTTCGCCGCGGGCGGATTCAGGGATTTTACCAGGATTGCCTCCAGCGACCCGCAGATGTGGCACGATATCAGCCTGGCAAATGCCGATGCCTTGCTACAGATGATTGACCAGTATGCTGAACAGTTGCAGCAATTGCGCAGCGCCATCGCAGATCGTGACAGTGAGCAGATTATGGCGCTGTATGGTAATGCCAAGGCCGCCCGGGATCGCTTTGCTGAACTGTTGCAAGCGCGCCACGAGAGCAGCGAATGAGGCCACGCTCGCAAAGTCCGAAGTGGCGGCCGATAGCGTGTGAGTTTATAACCCAGCGAACAGGATCAAAAATACCGTGTTGACATATCGGGTTAAACCAGGCGGCGTGATCAGTGGAAAATGCCGTGTTCCCGGAGACAAATCAATTTCCCATCGCTCCATTATGCTAGGTGCCATAGCTGAGGGCGAAACCCGGATCAGCGGGTTTCTCGAGGGCGAGGACGCTCTGGCAACCCTTAACGCATTTCGCTGCATGGGGGTCGAAATTACCGGTCCCGATGCCGGCAGGGTAGTCGTGAAAGGGGTGGGCCTGCATGGATTGCGCGAGCCACAAGATGCTCTCTACCTGGGTAACTCCGGCACATCGATGCGCCTGCTTGCCGGGTTGTTGGCTGGCCAGGCTTTCAATGTTGAATTAGTCGGTGATGAGTCGCTGTCACGCCGGCCTATGCAGCGAGTGGCGCTGCCGTTGCAGGCAATGGGCGCCGCCATCGAGATGAATGACGGCGGAGTGCCGCCTCTTAAAATTCGTGGGATGCAGCAATTAAAGGCGATAGATTATACGATGCCGGTGGCTAGTGCCCAGGTTAAATCCTGTGTCTTGTTGGCGGGTCTTTATGCCGAGGGTGAGACCTCCGTGACCGAGCCGGCTCCAACCCGGGACCACACCGAACGCATGCTCAACGGCTTTTCCTATCCAGTTCAGGTTGATGGCTCCACGGCGAGGCTGAGTGGTGGCGGCGGTTTAATTGCTTGCGACATTGATGTTCCGGCGGATATTTCATCAGCAGCTTTTTTTATGGTGGCGGCGAGTATTGCAAGTGGCTCGGATATTCTATTGCAGCATGTCGGGATCAACCCAACCCGTACTGGTGTTATCGATATCCTGCGTCTTATGGGGGCCGACATCACTTTGCAGAATGAGACAGTTGTCGGCGGAGAGCCGGTGGCAGATATTCGCATTCGCGCAGCCGATTTACACGGTATTGATATCCCTGTGTCGCTAGTGCCATTGGCAATTGATGAATTCCCGGTGCTGTTTGTAGCTGCGGCCTGCGCCAGTGGCAGCACGACACTTCGTGGCGCAGAGGAGTTGCGGGTCAAGGAGAGCGATCGCATTCAGGTAATGGCTGATGGATTGCAGCAGATCGGTGTCGACGCCAGGCCGCTACCCGATGGCATAGTCATTACCGGTGGTGCCTTCAGTGGCGGCCGGGTGACCAGTCACGGTGACCATCGAATTGCGATGGCCTTTGCCGTTGCCGGACTGCGGGCAGAGGGTGAGATCCTGATCGATGACTGCGCCAATGTGGCTACGTCATTCCCCGGCTTCGTCGAGCTGGCTAATCGTTGTGGTATGCAGGTCCAGCCCGAGGAGGTCGACAATGCCGGTTGAGAAAACGGTTCCGGTGATTACCATTGATGGCCCCAGCGGATCGGGTAAAGGTACCATCAGCCAATTGCTGGCGCAGGACCTGCACTGGAATTTTCTTGATAGCGGGGCGCTTTACAGATTGGTGGCGCTGGTTGCTACCCAACGCGGGGTGAGTTCCGACCAGGAAAGCGCGCTGGCACAGCTGGCAGCGACACTTGATGTGTCGTTTGCACCCTCCGCTGCGCTGGAAGCGGTGGTGCTGCTCGAAGGGGAAGACGCGAGTCGGGCGATTCGAGACGAAGCGATCGGCGTAATGGCGTCCCAGGTCGCCGCAATTCCTGCGGTGCGGGAAGCTCTGCTGGGGCGGCAGCGTGAATTTGCCGAATTGCCTGGTCTGGTGGCAGATGGTCGCGATATGGGCACGGTGGTCTTCCCCGGCGCTGGACTTAAAGTATTCCTGACAGCAAGTGCCGAGGAGCGCGCGGCGCGGCGCTATAAGCAGTTGAAAGCCAAGGGAGAAGATGTTAGTCTCGCGCGGCTTTTGACTGACATAAAAGCTCGGGATGAGCGCGACAGTCAAAGGAGCGTGTCACCGCTGAAGCCAGCGGCAGATGCGTTGGTGCTGGATAGCACTCAATTGACCATAGAACAGGTGCAGCAGCGCATTCTGGCGGAAGCCGGGAAGCGCGCGATGCTATGAGTCTTTGGCCAATGTAACAGGCGGAACCACGAGCTGAGGGCCAGCTTTTGCCGGATGGTTTCGGATACTCACTAACCCACACTTGCTGGTTGTGTGGACCAAGAGCCGATGCTCTTGTCATGACATTTAAAGGTAGCGCGACTTATGAGCGAAAGCTTTGCTGATCTATTTGAAGAGAGCCTGAAAACAATTGATATGAAGCCGGGGTCTATCGTGACCGGCATCGTGGTGGACGTCGACGACGATTGGGTTACGGTACATGCCGGCCTCAAATCTGAGGGCGTGATTCCCCGGGACCAGTTTTTTAACGACGCTGGCGAATCCATTATCAATATTGGTGATGAAGTCCAGGTGGCCCTGGAAGCAGTGGAAGACGGTTTCGGTGAAACCCGTCTCTCGCGCGAAAAGGCCAAGCGCGCGGAGTCGTGGATTGAATTGGAAAAAGCCCACGAAGCAGACGAGATCGTCAAGGGTATTATCAGCGGCAAAGTCAAAGGTGGCTTCACGGTTGATGTCAATACCATTCGTGCGTTCCTGCCGGGTTCCCTGGTAGATGTGCGCCCGGTGAGGGAAACGACTCATCTCGAAGGTAAAGAGCTCGAATTCAAGGTCATCAAGCTCGATCGTAAGCGCAACAATGTTGTTGTAAGTCGTCGCGCAGTGCTCGAAAAGGCCAATAGCGCCGAGCGTGAACAGTTGCTGGAGAATCTTGCTGAAGGTGTAGTGGTTAAGGGTATCGTCAAGAACCTGACGGATTACGGTGCCTTTGTCGACCTGGGCGGTGTTGATGGTCTGTTGCACATCACCGATATGGCCTGGAAGCGAATCAAGCATCCGAGCGAGATCGTCAATGTAGGCGATGAAATTGATGTGCGGGTACTGAAATTCGACCGCGAGCGCAATCGAGTGTCGCTCGGCTTGAAACAGCTGGGTGAAGATCCCTGGGTTGAAATCAAAAATCGTTACCCTGAAGGCAGTCGTATCAAGGCTGTTGTCACTAACCTGACGGATTATGGCTGTTTTGCCGAAATCGAAGAGGGTGTGGAAGGCTTGGTACACGTCTCAGAAATGGACTGGACCAACAAGAATATTCATCCTTCCAAAGTTATCCAGGTCGGTGAAGAAGTTGAGGTTATGGTGCTGGATATCGACGAAGAGCGTCGACGCATCTCCCTCGGCATCAAGCAGTGCATGGACAATCCCTGGGATACATTTGGGCAGACTAATTCAAAGGGTGACAAGGTCAAGGGTGTCATCAAGTCGATCACCGATTTTGGTATCTTTATTGGCCTCGATGGCAATATTGATGGCCTGGTTCACCTGTCTGATATTTCATGGCAAGAAACCGGTGAAGAAGCCGTTCGCAGCTACAAGAAGGGCGACGAGATCGAAACCGTTATCCTGGCTATTGACCCCGAGCGTGAGCGCATTTCACTGGGCATTAAGCAATTAGACAGTGATCCATTCTCTGATTATGTTGCTGAGAATGACAAGGGAGCGATTGTCAAAGGCATTATCAAAGAGGTAGATGCTAAAGCTGCGGTTATAACCCTCAGTGATGAAGTAGAGGGTGTACTTAAAGCCTCGGAAATCAGTCGCGACAAGGTCGAAGACGCTCGCAATGTGCTTAAGGAAGGTGAGGAAGTTGAGGTCAAGATCATCAACGTTGATCGCAAGAATCGCACCATGAACTTGTCCATCAAGGCTAAGGATGTAGCCGACGAGAAAGAGGCGATCCAAACATTGCGTAAGCGCGACGATAAGGTTGCGCCGGCAACGCTTGGAGACCTGATTAAAGCGGAGATGGAAAACCGGGACCAGGAAGGCTAGTTCCAGGCTTCTCCATGACGGTTTAGCTACCGGATAGCGCCGTAACTGCTTTGGTAGTTGCGGCGCTTTTTGCTATTATGGATGCAGATGGCTTCAGGCAAGCTATGGCGCAATAAGCTGCGCAACACGGAGTAGCTATGACAAAGTCAGAATTGATTGAACGGATTGCGGCCAAACAGACGCAGCTGCCACTGAAAGACGTAGAGTTGGCAGTGAAGAAAATCCTGGACTATATGTCGCAGTCACTGGCTGCTGGTGAGCGGATTGAAATTCGTGGCTTTGGCAGTTTTTCACTGCACTATCGTGCTCCCCGTCGGGGTAGAAACCCTAAAACCGGTGAAACTGTGCAGCTTGAAGGCAAGTATGTGCCGCACTTCAAACCGGGTAAAGAGATGCGAGAGCGGGTGAATGATCGGGCCCAGTCGCAATCGACTCCGCCGTCCCAATAAGAAACAAATTGGTACAACAGCAATCGTAAGGGCGGTATGGCCACAACAGCCATGGCGCTTTTTTTATGCGTAGATGTGTTGGTCAAGTTGCCTTCGCCAACATGGCAGCGAGTGCCGGTTGCGCTTCTGCGGCATCGTCGAGGTCGGCGCCCGATAACGGTCGGGAAGCATTATTAAATGTTGGAACAATAATAAAGCCGGAATAGATTTGATACTATTGTGGAGCGGGACGCATGGTTACTGGGGCCAGGCTCAATTCAGGGCGACTGGTTTCCCCCCACCCTAATTCGGATTCGGAGATCTCATGAAATTTGTTACGAGCTTCCTCACGGTGTTACTGGTGCTGGCGTTGCTTGTCTTTGCGGTAGTCTTTGCGCTGGCTAATGCGACAGAACTCAAAGTTGACTTCCTGGCTTTCGAGTTGACCGCCAGTGCCGCGACCTGGCTGATCGGCGCGCTGGCTATCGGTGGTACGCTGGGACTTTTGGCGGGTATGGGTGTGTTTGTCAGGCTGAAGACGGGCCAGGCACGCAGTGCCCGCAAAATCAAGCAATACGAACAGGAAATCGGCAAAATTCAGGCGACTGCAGTCAGGGAATAATCTTAGGTGCCGGATGCGGGGATATTCGTTCTAGTATTCATAGCTATAGGCATCGGTTGGTTGCTCGGGCGTTGGGTCAGTATAGGCGGTCGGCAGCGGACCGTGGACAGGGTGCCCCCGGAAGTCTACAAAGGCCTGAATTACCTCCTGAGTGAAAAAACAGATGAGGGCATAGCATCGTTTGTCGCGGCTCTGGACGTGAACGATGCTACCCTTGATACCCATATGGCTCTGGGCAATTTGATGCGTAGCCGCGGAGAGGTCGACAAGGCCATTCGCATTCACCAGAACCTGCTGGATCATCCGGGCTTGTCACCGGAGCAGCAAAATATAGCTCACCTTGAATTAGCTCGAGACTACCACAAGGCTGGTGTATTGGATCGGGCAGAGAGTTTGCTAAAGGGTCTGGTTTTACAGTCGTCAGCATTGCGCAATAAGGCATTACTGCTGTTGACTGACATTTACGATGAGGAAAAGGACTGGTCACAGGCAGTCGCCAGCGGAGAGCAAATTCTGCCTAAGCGACGGCCGGGATCTCGAACCTATGCTCAGGAAACCATGGCGAGTCGGCTCGCTTATTATTGTTGTGAACTCGCCAGCAGTGCATTCGCGGCAGGCGATACTGCGGAGGCTGAGCAGCAACTTGCCAGAGCACAGAAATTTGATCCCCAGTGTGTGCGTGCCGGCTTGCTCGAAGCAAAAATTCTTGAACAGCAGCAACCGCAACGGGCAATTATGGTATTGGAAAATATCGCCCTGCGAAGGCCAGACTTTATCGCGGTAATACTTCCCGCGCTTCGGCGCAACTATATTCTGGCTGGCGATCTGGCGGGCCTGCATCGATATCTGGAAGAATTTCTTGCGCAGCGCAAATCTACAGCCGCAATACTTTGCCTGGTCGACGATCTTTACGAGCAAGGCCACGTACACCAGGCCGGGCAGTTGCTGGCAAATGAATTGCAGCAACACCCAACTCTGCTGGGCATGAACAGGCTGCTCGAAATCAGCCTCGAAGCCTCAACTGACGAGGCCAGGCGCAACTTGCTGAGTTTGCGAGATGTAGCACGGCAAGCGCGTGAGCATAAACCCGCGTATCGCTGCGACAAGTGTGGCTTCGCCGGTCAACAATTGCACTGGCAGTGTCCCAATTGTAAAAGCTGGGGCAGTATCGCGCCGATCCTCGGGATCGATGGCGACTGATGCTGACCTGCAACTAAAGGCATGATTCACTCACTCGAAGAAAAGGGACACTGACCATGACCCGCTCTCCCATTATTGTCGCTCTTGATTACCCCGATGCCGCGACTGCCATTGCAATGGCTCGACGCCTGTCGCCAGAACTTTGTCGAGTTAAAGTAGGCAAAGAATTGTTCACCGCTGCGGGCCCGGCCCTGCTAGAGCAATTGACCTCGCTTGGGTATCAAGTGTTCCTCGATCTCAAGTTTCACGATATACCCAATACGGTGGCAGGAGCGGTTCGCGCCGCAGCCAATCTTGGTGTCTGGATGGTCAACGTGCACGCCAGTGGGGGCGAGCGCATGATGTTGGCCGCTCGCGATAGCCTGGCTGGTATATCCGGGGCACCATTGCTGATCGCAGTGACTGTCCTTACCAGCATGACGGCTGCAGATCTTTCGCAGGTAGGAGTTGGGGTGGAGCCGAGGTTGCAGGTGGCGCAGTTAGCTCGCCTTAGTCGCGATTCCGGTATGGACGGCGTCGTTTGTTCGGCGCGAGAGTGCGATATGCTAAGGGCCCAGCTAGGCACAGGTTTTTTACTGGTGACTCCCGGCATTCGGCCTGCGGATGCTGACAGTGACGACCAGCGCAGGGTTGTAAGTCCGGCTCAAGCAGTGACTAGCGGCAGTAACTACCTTGTCATCGGAAGGCCAATTACTCGTAGTGACGACCCGGCCAAATCTTTGGCCGCAATAATTACGCAATTACCACTGTAAGCCGTTATTGGAATTCGACTATAGTGGGCTCGTGCACAGGATGTGTACCTTCAAAACCCATGAAAAGGAGCTTCATCATGTCTTATCCCAATTTTCATCTCTCGCGTATTTTACCGGTCATCGGTATGGTGTTTGCACTATCGACGCCACTCCCTGCAATGGCGGAGGGAGTTCATGTTGCGCCAGTGGATATTAATACCGCAAGCGCAGAGACTCTCGCTGATGCACTGAATGGCATCGGCCTGTCCCGTGCCCAGGATATCGTTGAGTTTCGTGAAAGCCACGGCCCCTTCGAAAAGCCGGCTGACCTTGCCAAGGTTAAGGGCGTCGGACAAGCTACCGTGGAGAAAAACCTGGAGCGCATCCAGGTTAAATAGTTTATCCAGCGAGGGCGAAGCCCTCGCTGCACTTTTACCAAACAAGTCAGCCTATGTGCTGGCCTTAACCCGACCCACCTATGGTATCCTTGCAGCAACTATTCGGGGATCATAATTAATGGCTTTTATCGATATTTTTAATGGCGATGCCGATGGTATTTGCGCATTGACACAGTTGCGGCTGGCCGAGCCCAGGCCAAGCCGACTGGTCACTGGTGTCAAGCGTGATATTGCTCTGCTTGGGAGTGTCCCATTCGAAGCCGGCGATGAGCTTACGGTGCTCGATATATCGCTGGACAAGAACCGTCAGGCATTGCAACAGGCTCTGGATATCGGCGCTCGTTGTTTTTACGTCGATCACCATTTTGCTGGTGAAATTCCAGATCACCCCAAGCTGCAAGCCCTAATCAATACCGCACCGGATGTCTGTACCAGCATCCTGGTCAATCGCCATTTGGGAGGCGCTTTTGCGGAATGGGCAGTGGTCGGCGCATTTGGCGACAATCTGAACGCCAGTGCCTCTGCGATTGCCAGACCTCTCGGACTGGAAGGCAGCAGGCTTGACCAGCTAAAGCAGCTCGGCATTTATATTAATTACAACGGTTATGGAGCTCGCGAGGAGGACCTGCATTTCCGTCCCGCTGAGCTATATCGTTTGATCAGTATTCATACCAGCCCGTTTGGCTTTATCCAGGATGACAGCGCCAGTTTCAGGAAGCTCGAGCAGGGCTATCAGGAAGATATGGAGCAGGCTGCAGCCGTGCAGCCGGAGTCGGCCGATAAGGATGTAGCGCTCTATATTTTGCCCCATGCGCCCTGGGCACGCAGGGTAAGCGGTGTATTCAGCAACGAGTTGGCCAACCGTTTCCCCGATCGGGCGCATGCGGTATTGACCTTGAATGCGGATGACTCTTATTTGGTCAGTGTGCGGGCGCCGCTAAGCAACAAAAACGGCGCAGATGAAGTGTGTCGTCAATTTCCCAGCGGCGGCGGTCGGAAAGCCGCAGCTGGCATCAATCAACTGCCAGTTGCAGATATTCCAGCTTTGCTTGGTGCAATGCATAATTATTATAAGCAGAGCAGCTGACGTAGCATTGCTCTCTGCCTGCTGCGACCGCTAGAATCGCCACTTTTACAGATCCCCGCCGGGAAGCCCAAGCTCGGGCCTGGTAATGATCGCCGGAGAATACGCTTGAGTCCCGACGCCTGGATAACCCTTTTTACTATTGTTGCATGCCTGGGCGCTTTATCGCTTAGTCGCCTGCCGGCCGATGTGATCCTGTTAGGCGGGGTCGGGGTGCTGTTACTGTTAGATGTCCTGACTGTCAAAGGTGCGCTGACGGGTTTTGCCAATGAAGGCGTTGCAACGGTTGGCGTACTCTATATCGTTGCCCATGCCCTTTCTGCAGCCGGGGCGGTCGAATGGATTTCTTCCGGCATTCTGGGACGGCCACGCTCGCTGCGCATAGCCCAATTGCGCTTGATGGCACCGGTGGTGTTTTTCAGCTCCGTAATGAACAATACCCCGGTAGTGGCGATGATGGTTCCGGTAGTAACTGACTGGTCAAGACGACTCGGCTTCCCGGCTTCGCAACTGATGATGCCGCTATCGTTTGCCGCCATAATCGGCGGCGTTTGCACCTTGATCGGCACCAGCACTAACCTGATTATCAACGGCATGTTGCAGCAGCTAGAGCAGGACATTGACCTGGGTATCTTCGACCTGGTCTGGATTGGCATTCCCTGTTCGATTGCGGTGATTGCTTTTATTTTGCTTTTCAGCAGGCGCCTTCTGCCCTTTAAGCAAGGGGCCGCGCGTAGCTTTGAAGATACGCGACAATATAGCGTGGAGATGATGGTAGAGGCCGAAAGTCCTATTGCCGGTCGGTCTATCGAAGATGCCGGCTTACGTCACCTGCCTGGTCTTTACCTCGCAGAAATTGTTCGCGGCAGCCGCGTGATCGGGCGGGTCAGTCCTTCGGTACACCTGCACGCAGGTGATCGCCTGGTGTTTGTGGGAAACGTTGATACTGTGGTGGAACTGAAAAAGATAACCGGTTTGGTATCTGCCGAAAACCAGGTTTTCAAACTGGATCAGAGTGGTAACGAGCGCAGCCTGGTTGAGGTGGTTATCGGACCCGATTTCCCGCTGCGGGGTAAGAGTGTGCGGGAAGGCAATTTTCGCAAGTACTACGGTGCGGTTATCATCGCTGTGTGCCGCGATGGCAAGCAAATCAAGAAGCGAATTGGAGATGTTGAATTAGAGCCCGGTGATACCGTACTGCTGGAGACCAATAGTGAGTTTGTCCGCAAGCAACGTTTCTCGCGGGATTTTCTTGTGGTTAGCCCGGTTGCCGATTTTCACCTGGCCCGGCATAGTAAGCGCTGGGTAGCTGTCGCCATCATGTTGTTTATGGTGATTAGTGCCGCCACTGGACTGCTGTCTATGTTCAAGGCCGCAATGCTGGCTGCGGCCTTGATGATTGTGACTGGCTGCTGCACCATGGGAGGGGCGCGGCGCAGTATCAGTTGGCAGGTGCTGGCGGCTATAGCTGCTTCGCTAGCGCTCGGAAAGGCAATGCAGGACAGTGGGCTTGCGAGCTTGATCGCCACCTTTATGGTTGATAGTGCGGCAGGGTCAGCATTGGCCACCATGTTGGTGTTATTTTTTATCACGGCGGTCTTTTCAGCACTTATAACAAATGCCGCAGCGGCCGTGTTGGTTTTTCCTGTTGCGGTGGCTGCTAGTCACGACTTGGGTGTAAGTGTGGTACCTTATGCCATCACTCTGATGGTGGCCGCCTCGGCGAGCTTTTCAACGCCGATAGGTTACCAGACCAACATGATGGTTTGGGGCCCGGGGGAATACCGCTTTGTCGACTTCCTCAAGTTGGGGGTGCCGCTGACCATACTGGTTGGTATTGTAACCATGATTGTGGTGCCGTTGGTTTGGCCATTTTAGGGTGCCGCGCCGAAGGTAAAATGGGTAGAGCAAACTTTGGAGGAAAAGGCGATGGTGGATAGACACCCGACCCGCCCAGTTGTCAAAGCTGCTGATGTGAATCGAGCCCCGGCCTGGCTGGATATTTTGCAGGGCGGCAGTGGCCTGCTATTAGTACTGTTTATGTGGGGTCATATGTTTTTCGTGTCCAGCATTTTGCTGGGTGCGGATGCAATGTACTTTATTGCCCGAATGTTTGAAGGCGAATTTATTTTTGGTAAACCCTATCCGATTCTGGTGTCAGGTGTAGTTGCTTTTATATCGCTGATTTTCGTCGTGCACGCCGTCACCGCAATCCGCAAGATTCCGGCGAGTTATCGCGAGTATCGCAACTTTTTGCACCACGCGGCAGGCTTTAGCCATGGCGATACTCGCCTGTGGATGGTGCAGGTGATTACCGGGTTTGTGCTGATGCTGTTGGCGGGTGCTCATCTATATCAAATGCTGGTTCACCCTGGTGATATTGGTCCCTATGCTTCAGCAGAGCGGGTATGGAGCGGTCGCTGGTGGCCGTTTTATCTGGTTTTATTGATCAGCGTTGAAATTCACGGTGGCATTGGCTTGTACCGTCTGGCTTTAAAATGGGGTTGGGTGACCCCGGCCAGTGGTGCTGCCGGAAGGGTTCAATTACGCAGGGTCAAGTGGGCTATTACCGGCTTTTTTCTCGCCCTTGGACTGCTAACCCTGGCAGCTTATATGAAACTCGGATACGAAAATCGCCACAATATTGGCGAGCGCTATGTGCCACAGCAGCAGGCAGAGTGAACCATGGAGATAATTAATACTGATGTTCTTGTTATTGGGGGTGGACTAGCCGGTTTGCGGGTTGCTATTGGTGCCAGGCGCCGGGGATATGAGGCGATAGTTTTGAGTCTGGTGCCTCCCAAACGGTCCCATTCCGCTGCCGCCCAGGGTGGTATGCAGGCAAGTCTGGCCAATTGCTCCAAGGGGCAGGGCGATAATGAAGACGTACATTTTTCCGACACTGTTCGGGGTAGCGACTGGGGCGCCGACCAGCAAGTGGTGAGGATGTTTGTCAATACCGCTCCCAAGGCCGTGCGGGAAATGGCGGCCTGGGGTGTTCCCTGGAACCGTGTCGAGCGAGGTGCTCGGACCGCAATTATCAATGGTCAGAGTGTTACCCTGCAGGAAAGTGAAGCCGCCCACGGCTTGATCGACGCCCGCGACTTTGGCGGCACCAAAAAATGGCGTACCAGTTATGTATCGGATGGCACCGGGCATTCCATGCTCTACACCATGAGCGATCAGGCCATTGCCAACGAAATACCGGTGCATGAACGTACCGAGGCGATAGCACTCATTCATGATGGTGCGCGCTGCTATGGGGCTATAGTCCGCCATCTGGTGACTGGAAAGCTGATTGCCTACGTTGCGAAAGCAACCTGTATTGCCAGTGGCGGGTTTGGCCGCATCTATCGGGTTAGTACCAATGCGGTGATCAACGAGGGAATTGGTACGGCTATTGCACTGGAAACCGGGGTTGCCAGCCTGGGTAATATGGAGGCGGTGCAGTTTCATCCCACGGGAATTTTCCCTGCAGGAATCCTGGTTACCGAGGGTTGTCGGGGAGATGGCGGCTTGCTGCTCGATCGAAATGAACAGCGCTTTATGCCCGACTACGAGCCTGAGAAGGCCGAGCTCGCTTCCCGTGACGTGGTATCGCGGCGGATGGAACAACATATTGCGGCCGGGCATGGGGCCAACTCGCGGTTTGGTGAACACTTGTGGTTGGATATTCGGCTATTGGGCCAGAAGCATATCGACACCAAGCTGCGGGAAGTCAAGGAAATCTGCCAGCACTTCCTGGGGATTGACCCCGTACGCGAACTTATTGCAGTGCGACCGGCCCAGCACTATTCGATGGGTGGTATCCGCACGGATTATCGGGGTGAGAGCCCGAACCTGCGCGGGCTTTTTTCAGCTGGCGAGGCGGCTTGCTGGGATATGCACGGGTTCAACCGGCTTGGCGGAAATTCGGTTGCAGAAACTGTGGTTGCCGGGATGCTGGTAGGGGAGTACATCGCCGATTTTTGCGATAGTAGTGATAGCGATTTCAGTTTCTCCAGTACCTTGATCGAACAATCATGGAAACAACAGGAGCGCTACCTTAGCGGGATTTGTGAGGGTGGGGGCGACGAGAGCGCTTTTGAATTGATGCGCCAAATGCAGCAGACGATGACTGACAAAGTCGGTATATTTCGTCACGGCGAGCGCCTGTCGCAAGCGGTAACAGACCTGCAGGCACTATTGGTTCGCAGTCAGAGGATAGGTATTCGCAGTCAGTTAAGAGGGGCCAATCCAGAGTTGGTGACCGCTTACAGAGTGCAGAAAATGCTTAAGCTATCGCTGTGTGTCGCACTGGGAGCCCTGCGGCGAGAAGAGAGCCGGGGCGCTCATTTCAGGGAGGATTTTCCGTTGCGCAACGATCGTGACTGGCTTTCACGCACCCTTGCAAGCTGGCCAGATGCTGACGCTACACAACCGCAGCTTGGCTACGAAGAACTTTCTGTGATGGGGATGGAAATGCCCCCGGGGTGGCGCGGTTACGGCGAAAAAAACCATATCGATCACCCCCAGACCGCCCAGCGCCAGGCAGAGGTTGATACCATTATGCAGCGCAGTGATCTCAATGATCGTTTTGTTCGGCAACAGGCGCTCATGCCGTACCTCGACTGCCTGCCGCCGAAGTATCGTGGACGCAACGAACGGCTGGGAGAAGAAAAATGAGCGAACTTATAGCGACAGACGGGCGCCAGTTGCGATTGCATATCATGCGCCATAATCCACAAGACCCGGACAGCCAACCCTGGTTGCAGTGCTTTGAACTTGAAGAAGCCGATGGCATGACACTGTTTATCGCACTCAACGAAATTCGCGAGAACCAGGACCCTTCCCTCAGTTTTGATTTTGTCTGTCGGGCTGGAATCTGTGGCAGTTGCGCAATGCTGATTAATGGCAAACCAGGGTTGGCTTGTTGTGCGTTGACCAAGGAGTTGCCCAGCGAGATTACCCTGATGCCGCTGCCGGTCTTCAAGCTGATCGCCGATTTATCGGTGGATACAGGTGAATGGATGCGTGATATGAGCGAACGCCTGCAGACCTGGGTGCAGGGCAGCGAGGTGGATCGCGACCTCGATCGCTTTGAGGAGACGATGGAGCCGCAACAGGCCCGTGACATCTACGAATTGGAGCGCTGTATTGAATGCGGCTGCTGTGTTTCTGCCTGTGGCACCGCACATATGCGCCCTGGCTTTGTCGGTGCCATTGGTTTGAACAAACTGGCCCGCTTTCGCCTCGACCCCAGGGATGAGCGCGACGATGCTGCGCTGTATCAGCTAGTTGGCAACGATGATGGTGTGTTTGGCTGCATGACATTATTAGGTTGTGACGATATGTGTCCGAAACAGCTACCGCTGGCGACACAGATCGCGTTTTTACGGCGAAAGATGGCGCGCCAGGGGCTAAGGAAGTGAGGCCAGCATTAAACTTTTTTTCCTCTGAACAAGGACAGGCCAAGTTGTGATTGACGTTGGCCAGCGGCTCAAGTCTTTGCGTCAGGAGCAGGGCCTGTCGCAGCGAGAATTGGCCAAAAAAGTGGGGGTGACGAATAGTACTATTTCGCTGATAGAGCTGAATCGCGTCAGCCCATCTATCGCATCTTTGAAAAAGGTGCTCGACGGTCTGCCCATCACCCTGGCAGATTTTTTTTCTGGAGAGGTTGAAGAAAACACGCATCAGGTTTTTTTCAAACCCGAGGCCTTACCGGATCTCAACAGCGAAGGGATACACTATTTCCTGGTAGGGTGCTCGTCGCCGTCTCGAAAAATGACAATAATGCACGAGTTCTATCAACCGGGCAGTGATACCGGTAGTGAAATGCTAAGTCATGAAGGTGAAGAGGGCGGTATTGTGATTCGTGGCCAAATCGAACTTGTTGTGGGTGAGCAATCACGGGTGCTCGGTCCGGGAGAGGCCTACTACTTTGATTGCCGCAGTCCACATCGTTTTCGCAACGTGGGTGGTGAAGAGTGTGAATTAGTGACGGCAAGCACTCCGCCCACCTTTTAGCCCGGGGCTGATGGCCAATATTAATCGCTCTTGTAACTAGCCTGGCAACTGAACATTGCTCCGGGTATAGGTATCACTGCTGATTGTATCGAGCAGTCTTTGGGTCAGGTGGTGCGAAAATACCAGTCATATTCAAACGCAGGGATGATGGAGCTATACATTTCACACTCTGAGCGTTTGACCGCAGCATAGACTTCACAGAATTCCTCGCCGAGATAACCCCGGCAAAACGCACTGTTGGCAAAGCATTCTATGGCCGCATGCCAGGTGGCGGGAATCGACGCCGACAGCTGCTTATGGGCGTTTCCGGCAATCGCCGGCGGAGGCATCTTTTGCTGTTCAAGCCCGTCCAGGATACCGGCAATAATACCGGCGGTGGCCAGATAGGGGTTGGCATCGGCGCCACCGAGGCGATGTTCTATCCGTGTATCGTCGGGTTTTGAGCCGGGAATACGCACTGCCACGGTACGATTATTAAAGCCCCAGCCCGGCGCCATCGGAACATAGCCACCGCTTTCATAACGATGATAGCTATTACCATGGGGCGCATAGAGCAGCAAAGAGTCGTTCATGTTTCTCAGTAGCCCGGCGACCGCGTGCTTCAGAGGTACACTGTGGGAACCCTCGCGAAAGATGTTCTGGCCGTGTTCGTCCAGAAGACTGATATGAACGTGCAGGCCACTACTGGCCAGATGGCTGTAGGGCTTTGCCATAAAACTGGCATCGTAGCCATGGCGGGCCGCGACGCCTTTTATGAGTCGCTTCAGGAGAACACCGTGATCGCAGGCGAGCATAGGATCGGCAACATGCTGAAGATTTATCTCAAATTGTCCCGGGGCATACTCTGCCACCGCCGTGGTGGCGGGAATACCCTGGCTTGCGGCGATAGACGTAATGTCATCGACCAGAGCCTGGTAGTCGTCCAGTTCGATCAGCCCATATACCTGGGTATCGTTGTCGCGCAGGCCGGTGACTGGAGATAGGGGTGGTTGAGGCTTGCCGTTGACATCGCGTTCACGATCGCAGAGATAAAACTCAAGCTCAATGGCAACCACCGCCGTGAGACCCCGGGCGGCAAGTCGTTCGATCGATTGGCGCAGCACCTGCCGCGGATCAAAGGGCAGGGGAGCGCCGCTTTCATCCTGCATTGCGACCAGCAATTGCGCCATGGGCTTGCGCTGCCAGGCGCTAATACTGAGGGTGTCGTCCACCGGCAAGCAGGCCATGTCGGTGTCGCCAGTTTCAAGCACCAGTCCAGTTTGCTCCACGCAGTCGCCGGTAATCTGGGTGGCAAACAGCGAAATTGGCATGACAAACTCGCCCTGGTAAACCTTGGCCAGGCTCGATGCTGCCATACGCTTGCCACGCAATACGCCGTTGATGTCTGCGATCATAACGTCGACAAAAGCGGTGTCGGGATGCTCTCTGAGAAACTGTTGGGCGATATCAGACAAATAGGGCACCAGTAATAACATGCAGGTAAGAGAACGCACAAATTCCGATTATGACATTGTGTGCGGCACTGTAAAGTAAACAGTAGTTCTTGTGTTGAAAAAATTAAACACAGGCTGTATGTTAACCTGATCCGGGCCGTTTCTATACTGGAAGCGTTGCTGCTTTAGCCCCTTAGAGGAAACGTTGCATGGCTATGGAATCGATAGAAAAGTGGTTCCGTGAGCGTGGTATCACCGAAGTAGAATGCCTGGTGCCTGATATAACCGGTAATGCGCGGGGAAAGATCATTCCCTCGGGGCGCTTTTTCCGCGAAGAGGGCATGCGCCTGCCGGAGAGCATTTTTGTTCAGACAGTCAATGGTGATTGGCCTGACGAGTTTGAAAAAATTATTGATCCTCGCGAATATGACCTGGTGCTCAAGCCCGACTTTCAATCGGTTCGAATAGTCCCCTGGGCGAAAGACCCGACCGCGCAGATTATCTGCGGTTTGGACGAATTGCACCCGGATCCATTGCTGCCGCGCAGTATTCTGCAGCGGGTGTTGCGGCTTTACACAGACAAAGGATGGTGCCCGGTAATCGCGCCGGAAGTAGAGTTTTACCTGGTTCAGCGCAATACCGATCCCGACAATCCACTGCTCCCGCCGGTGGGCCGTTCGGGTCGTTCCGAGACTGCGCGCCAGTCTTACAGTATTGATGCGGTCAACGAGTTCGACCCCCTGTTCGAAGATATGTACGATTTCTGCGATGCCATGGAACTCGATCTGGATACTCTTATACACGAGTCAGGCGCGGCCCAGATGGAAGTCAATTTTATTCACGGTGATGCCCTGGATCTCGCCGACCAGGTGTTCTTTTACAAACGCACCATGCGTGAAGCAGCACTGCGCCACGATGTCTACGCCACTTTCATGTCGAAGCCGATGGAAGCAGAACCCGGCAGCTCCATGCATATTCACCAGAGCCTGGTGGATAAAGAGTCTGGCAACAATATCTTCGTGGGTAAGGATGGCAAGCCGAACAAATTGTTTCTGAGCTATATCGCCGGTATCCAGAAGTATGCCCCAGCCGCCTCGGCGTTGTTTGCGCCTAATGTCAACTCATACCGGCGCTTTGCCCGGGATCATTCGGCCCCTATTAATGTCCATTGGGGCTTTGACAACCGGACCTGTGGCTTGCGGGTCCCGATAGACAAGCCCGAGAATACCCGGCTTGAAAACCGCTTCGCCGGCGCTGACGCCAATCCCTATCTGGTGTTCGCGGTATCCCTGGCCTGCGGATACCTGGGTATTATGGAGGGGCTGACACCTTCCGCCCCTTTGACAACCTCTGCCTACGACTCGCCCTTTGCGCTGCCGCGGAGCCTCAGTCAGGCCCTCGACATGCTGGACCAAAGCGATCCCATCAAGGAGGTTTTGGGCGAGCGTTTTGTGTCCGCATACGGGTCGATCAAAAGAAAGGAGTACGAAACCTTTTTCAAGGTGATCAGTTCCTGGGAACGGGAATTCCTGTTGCTTAACGTTTAATGAAAAGCGGGGTCAATATGGTGTCATCACAGCAGCATTCCACTGAGGAATGGCAGGCACTGGATCGCGACCACTATCTTCATCCCTTCACCGACCTGACCAGCCTCTACGCCGGCGCGAGTCGGATTATCACCCGTGCCGAGGGTGTGTATTTGTGGGACAGTGATGACAACCGCCTGCTCGACGGTTTTGCCGGGCTGTGGTGCGTCAACATGGGTTATGGCCGCTCTGAATTGGTGGCTGCCGCCGCCGAGCAAATGCAACAACTGCCGTATTACAACAGCTTTTTTAATACCGCTACCCCGCCGGCACTGGAATTGGCTGAGCTGTTAGCCGAGCTGTCGCCACCGCAATTCAACTACTCGTTTTTTACCGGCTCCGGCTCCGAGGCCAACGATACTATCGTGCGCATGGTAAGACGTTTCTGGGAACTTGAAGGACAGCCTGGGCGCATTAATATTATCGCTCGTCATAATGCTTACCATGGCAGCACCATGGCAGGGGCCAGTCTTGGTGGTATGGAATACATGCACAAGCAGGGTGGGCTGCCGATTCCGAATATTGAGCACATCATGCAGCCCTATTGGTATGAACTGGGCGGCGACCTGAGCCCCGATGATTTTGGTCTGCGTGCCGCTGCAGAACTGGAGCAGAAAATACTCGAACTGGGTGCAGATACCGTGGCGGCTTTTATTGGTGAGCCTATCCAGGGGGCTGGCGGTGTGATTATCCCTCCCGCCACCTATTGGCCGGCGGTACAGGCGATCTGTAATAAATACGATGTACTGTTGGTTGCCGATGAAGTTATCTGCGGTTTCGGTCGCACCGGGAAGTGGTTTGGTTCTGACACTTTTGGCATCGAACCCGACTTGATGGCGGTTGCCAAGGGTATGTCTTCGGGTTACCTGCCTATCGGGGCGGTGTTGGTTGGCGACCGGGTTGCTCATAGCCTGATAAAAAAGGGTGGTGACTTCGCCCACGGCTATACCTACTCCGGACATCCCGTTTGCGCCGCGGTGGCCGTCGCCAATCTTAAGTTGATGCGCCAGGAAGGCATCGTCGACCGGGTAGCCAACGATACCGGCCCCTATTTCCAGAAGCGCATTGCCGAACTAGCTGAGCATCCACTCGTGGGTGAGGCTCGCGGCATTGGCATGATTGGTGCATTGGAACTGGTTGCAGACAAGGACCGCCGCCGCTTTTTTAGCCCGCGCGGGGACATGGGCTCACTATGTCGCGATTTGGCACTTGCAAATGGCTTGATTTTGCGAGCGACGAAGGACACTATGCTGTTTTCGCCGCCGCTAGTTATGGACAAACCGCAGATCGATGACCTGATCAGTTTGACCCGGCTCAGTCTTGACCAGGCCGCTGCTACATTAGGCGGCAGCTGACGCATTGCTTGCACTCTTATGTCGCATAAATTTCCAGAGGGGTTGGGTTGTCCATGGCATTGCCGGAAAAGAAAATAAAAGCGAAAAAGGTTCAGCTGCAAATTTGTGGGGTGAGTAAAGACTTCGATGGCACCCTTGCAGTCAACAATGTCGACCTGGATATTTATGAGGGTGAGATATTCGCTTTGCTGGGGGCCTCGGGTTGTGGCAAAACCACTTTACTGAGAATGTTGGCAGGCTTCGAAAAGCTCTCCGCCGGTTCTATTCTGCTCGACGGTCAGGACCTGGCCACCCTGCCTCCATACCAGCGCCCGATGAATATGATGTTTCAGTCCTACGCGCTGTTTCCCCATATGACGGTGGAGAAGAATATTGCCTTTGGCCTGAAGCAGGACAAGCTGCCGAGGCAGCAAATTGCCGACAAGGTATCGGAGGTTCTCAAGCTGGTGCAAATGGAAGCTTATGCACAGCGCAAGCCGCACCAGCTTTCAGGCGGTCAGCAGCAGCGAGTGGCCCTGGCCAGAAGCCTGGCGAAATCTCCCAAGCTGCTGCTACTGGATGAACCGATGGGAGCCCTGGACAAGAAGCTGCGCACCCGGATGCAGTTGGAAATCGTCAACATTCTTGAGAAAGTTGGGGTAACCTGCGTCATGGTGACCCACGATCAGGAAGAGGCCATGACGATGGCCGACCGGGTCGGGATCATGAATGCTGGCCTGTTAAGCCAGGTCGGCAGTCCTATGGAAGTTTACGAGCGGCCCAACAGTCGCATGACCGCTGAGTTTATTGGTTCGGTCAACTTGTTTGAAGGTGTACTGGTGGTCGATGAAGTCGACTACGTTGAAATTGCGACCGACAGTATCGACCACAAATTGTATATTGCCCACGGCATTGCCGGTTCCAAAGGGATGGCATTGGCGGTGGCGATACGGCCGGAAAAAATCGTCGTCAGTCGTACCGATCCCGATCAACCTCACAATAAGGCGCGCGGGGTGGTCGAGGACATCGCTTACATGGGCAGCCATTCGGTTTACCATGTGCGCCTGGCTTCCGGGTTCAAGGTGTTGGCTTCGGTTGCCAATTCCCATCGCCAAACTGCCAGTGACGAGGAACAGCGCATAACCTGGGATGATGAAGTTTTCGTCAGTTGGTCAGATACCTGTGCCGTGGTTCTCTACTCATGAAAACTGCAGCCGACAGCAAAGCCTGGCGGCCCGGCAAGGCCTTAGTGATTGCCGTACCCTATGTCTGGCTGCTTTTGTTTTTTCTTGCACCTTTCGCCATCGTTTTCAAAATCAGCTTTGCTGAAAGCCAGATGGCCCAGCCCCCATTTACCAACCTGGTGGAATGGGCAGACGACATGCTGACCCTAAGCCTCAACATGTTCAATTACAAGGATCTTGTAGAGTATGACCTGTACCTCAAGGGCTACCTGACGTCGATCAAAATAGCATTCTTCTCGACGATTTTTTGCCTACTGTTAGGTTACCCGATCGCCTATGTGATATCGCGCATGCCGCCCCATACGCGAAACGTCTGCTTGATGTTGGTTATCATGCCGTCCTGGACCTCGTTCCTGGTTCGTATTTATGCCTGGATGGGTATTCTCAAGGGTAATGGCCTGCTAAATAACCTGTTGCTGTCTCTTGGGGTGATCGACCAACCTCTGGCCATTATGCATACGCCAACCGCAGTGTATATCGGGATCGTCTATGCCTATCTGCCATTTATGGTGCTGCCAATTTACGCCAACCTGGTGAAACATGATCACAGTTTGCTGGAGGCTTCTGCCGACCTTGGTGCCAAACCCTGGACGAGCTTTTTCCGTATTACTGTGCCCTTGAGTATGGCCGGTGTGATCGCGGGCTCAATGCTGGTTTTTATTCCCGCTGTCGGTGAATTCGTCATTCCGGAACTGCTGGGTGGCCCCAACTCGATAATGATAGGTAAACTGCTCTGGGCGGAGTTTTTTAATGCGAGGAATTGGCCGGGTGCCGCTGCCGTTGCGGTGGTGATGTTATTGCTGCTGGTGTTACCGCTGACGATTTTTAACCGCTACCAGGCAAGGGATCTGGAGGCAAAGCAAAATGGATAGTACCTGGCAAAAGGGTCTTTCCTGGGGCATTTTGTTTCTGGGTTTCGCTTTCCTGTATGTGCCCATCATTGTACTCATTGTCTACTCCTTTAATGAGTCTCGGCTGGTGACAGTTTGGTCGGGTTTCTCGCTCAAGTGGTATGGCGAGCTCTTTAATGATAGTCAGATGATGAGAGCGGTGGGTGTCAGCCTGCGTATTGCATTTATGAGCGCTACCTCCGCGGTTGTCCTTGGCACCATGGCGGCGCTGATAATGGTTCGTTTTGGTGGTTTCAAGGGCAAAACCCTGTTTACCAGTATGATCACGGCGCCGCTGGTTATGCCAGAAGTCATCACCGGTCTGTCTCTGTTGTTGCTATTCGTCAGTCTGGACCAGTTCATCGGTTGGCCCGGCGGACGTGGCATGACCACCATCTGGATTGCTCACACCACGTTTTGCATGGCTTATGTAACAGTGGTTGTAAATTCGCGCCTGCAGGAAATGGACGGGTCGCTGGAGGAGGCGGCACTTGACCTTGGCGCCAGCCGCCTTAAAGTTTTCTTCCTGATTACCCTGCCCATCGTATCGCCGGCTCTGGTTGCCGGGTGGCTGCTGGCCTTTACCCTGTCACTGGACGACCTGGTTATTGCCAGCTTTGTATCCGGTCCTGGGTCCACAACATTGCCGATGGAAGTGTTTTCGAGTGTACGTATGGGTGTCAGCCCCAAAGTTAATGCACTGTCTGCGCTGTTGGTCACTGCGATAGCGTCTGTCACCTTTTTTGCCTGGTGGCTTATGCGACGTCAGGAGCGTAAACGCCTGGCCGATTTGCAGGCCGCCAAGCGGCAGCAGGACATCAGCTGACTTTTTGAGGTTCTGCTGAAGTAGTGCCCAATTGATCAGAGGTACCTTACGCCCAGCCTGCAGTTATCCCGATGCAGGTGAGGGTCGTTAGTAGTCGGGATGTCTACCTGTGCAACTACTGAGGGATTACGATGAAAACTATTGCAACAATACTGGCTGCAACTTCTCTGGCGTTTTCAGGGATGAGCTTTGCCGAAGAAGAAAAAGTACTGAATGTCTATAACTGGTCCGACTATATTGCTGAAGACACCCTGGAGAAATTTACAGCTGAAACAGGTATCAAAGTCATCTACGACGTATTTGATGACAACGGGGTATTGGAAGCCAAGCTGTTGTCAGGCAAAACGGGCTATGACATCGTTGTGCCATCTTCGGCCTTTTTGGCTCGACAGATAAAAGCTGGCGTGTTCCAGCCTCTAGACCGCTCAAAAATCCCCAATTACAAGAACCTCGATCCAGTATTAATGAAGAAGCTGGAAAACGCCGATCCCGGCAATAAATATTCAATCCCCTACCTCTGGGGTACCACCGGCCTTGGAATCAACGTAGAAGCAGTTCAGAAAGCCCTGGGGGATGACGTACCATTGGATAGCTGGGACCTGCTGTTTGATCCCAAGTATGTTTCGAAGCTGAAGTCCTGTGGCGTGACTATGCTGGATGCGCCGGACGAAGTTATTCCTGCAGTACTGAATTACATGGGCGACGACCCAAATTCCATGGATGCTGCGCTGATGCAGGGCAAGGTGCAGGACAAACTGCTTGAGGTCAGGCCCTTTATCCGTTACTTCCACTCGTCCCAGTACATTAACGGCTTGGCCAATGGCGATATCTGCCTGGCGCTGGGTTGGTCCGGCGACGTTATTCAGGCTGCAGGGCGAGCTGAAGAAGCGGACAATGGGATCGAAGTCGTCTACGTTATTCCCAAGGAAGGTGCCGGTATGTGGTTCGATATGTTGGCTATTCCCAAGGATGCAGACCATCCGGAGAATGCCTATAAATTCCTCAATTTCCTCCTCCGGCCCGACATTATGGCCGACATCACCAACTACGTTTGGTATCCGAACGCGGTGCCTGCCTCAAAGGAATTTATCGATGCGGAAATTCTGGAAGACACCACGGTCTATCCGACTCCGGCAGTAGCAGAGAAGCTTTACACTTTTGTCATTACGCCACCTAAAATCGACCGTGTGCAAACACGCATCTGGACCAAGGTGAAAGCTGCGCAGTAAATGAGCGGTTCGGATTATTACGCCAGGCAAGTCAGGGATGACTTTGCCGGTGTTGAATTCTGCTATTCGACAGTTTTTGGCGGGGCCTTCGTGTAATGGCTCGTCAGCCTGAGAACTAGCCGATCCTATCCCGAATGCTGTAATAAAGCATGGCCGCCACCAAGCCCGGCCACCGCAGCAGTGTACCGCCCGGGAAAGTGGGTATAGGTACATCAGACATTACGTCAAAACGCTCGGCATCACCCGATAACGCCTCTGCAATTAACTTACCCGCAAAGCTCGCAAGTACTACACCGTGGCCCGAGTAGCCCTGGGCATAGTAAATGTTTTTACCTGGGAGTCGTCCAAAATGCGGCATGCGGTTCATCGTGACGGCCAGGGTACCACCCCAGCCATAATCGATTCTGCAGTTGGCCAACTGGGGGTAGATTTCCAGCATGTATTTGCGGACAAAGGATTTGATGTCCTTGGGAAAACGCGGCGTGTAATTTTCTCCGCCGCCGAACAATAGACGTTTATCTGCAGATAGACGCCAGTAATTCACCACGAAACGGGTATCGTGGAACGCGTAGTCCAGGCGGCTGACCGAGTCGGCCTGGGCCTGGCTCAGTGGCTCAGTGGCCAGTATGTAATTATTGATCGGCATGATTTTACCAGCGACATCCGGTTCCAGCTTTTTCAGGTAGCCGTTGCATCCGAGAACCACATAGCGCGAAGAGACCACCCCGGTGGAAGTCACTACCCGGCAGCCACTGGTATCACTGTGGACTGATTGAACGGCGGTTTTTTCATAAATATTGGCACCGGCAGCTGCCGCTGCCTCAGCCATGCCCAGGACATAGTTGAGCGGATGGATATGCCCACTTCTACGATCTACCATGCCGCCAAAACAGGCGGGAGTCTCCAGTAGTTGTGACATGTCGGCCGCAGGCAGGTATTCGATAAAGTCGGCGTTGTATTGCTGCTGCAACTTGGCAGCATATTGCTGGTACCATTCCTCTTCACCCTTACGCCGGCACAGGGTTGCAATCCCGTCTTTCCAGTCGCAGTCAATCCCATGCTTTTTTATTCGCAGCTTCATTTCTGCCAATGCGGCCTGGTTGATATCCCAGTGCTTGCGAGCGACGTCGCTGCCGTATTTTTTTTCGAGTTCTTCCTGATCCTGACGTGGCATACCACCGGCTTGTCCGCCATTGCGACCACTGGCCCCCCAGCCGACATGATGGGCCTCAAGCAGGACTACTTTAAAACCTTTCTCGGCCAGGTTTAACGCGCTGCTGATTCCGGTGAAACCGCCACCAATGACACAAACGTCGCAGCTGGCATCCTGCTGCAGCTGATGCCATCGCTGCTGATAGGTAGCGGTATCAAGATAGTAGGAGAGGGGATTAAGGCTTTGATTGCTTGCGGCCATAGTGAACGAGAGACGTTTGGCTGTTAAGGCAGGCCATTTTGAGCGAATTTAAGCAGCAAAACCAGCTCTTTATGCCAGCTTGTAGCGACTATTTTTGCCCGTGAGGCGCTTGGCTCCGGTGGCAGAGAGATGCTGGTCGTCCTTTGACCTCAGGCAGTCGACGCGGCCCGGGAGCCCATTTCCAGACTACCTTTCCTTAGCAAAATCGTAGAGCCTTTGATCCAGACTATGATTGGTATCGCGGCTTTGTCGCAGTTTTTCAAGCAGTGACTGCTGCCCACTATTGTTGCCTGCCGGTTGTACTTTTGCCTTGTCCCCCGCGCGGCGAAAAGTGGCAGGAAATTCGTGGTGAGCTGTAGCCAGTAAGGCTTCAATGACCTGCTGGAGTTCCTCCGGACCCAGGGCACCTCGGTCGATTAATTCGTCAGCAAGGGCAGGCATTTGCAGGAATTGCGCTTTGTCAGGGTTGTTGGCGGTGTTCGCGGGGGTGAACAGTTGCGATGCGGGCTCAGTTGTCATCCACTGAAAACCCTCGGCAAGCCCGACACCGCAGCTGGCAGTTTCTGCCCACTGACGTTCTAACACCCCGGCCAGTTCGAAAAAGCCAGCGCAGGAGGGGTCATCCCGGCTATAGAGAGCAACCGGATACTGTAGTGCGACGCTATTGCGAATACTGTCGTCATTGGCAATGTAGCCGCAGTACATCAGCTCTGTATCCAGGTATTTTTTGGCCGCTGCCCCGAACTTGTGGAATATCGATTCTGCCTGTCTGGCTCCGTCGCTGCGATTGATGACTACATGCATTGGCTTTTTGATGCATGGCGGGCTGAGATGACTTAACAGCGAAAAGGTTTCGCTCAATACCTGGGAGTGGGGAGCGAGCAAAACCAGCATGCTGTCGGCGATAGTCATCCACTGTCCGAGATCGTCAGCATCAGCAGTCATATCAACCAACACAATGTCCAGGTCTTGTTGCCAATTCCTTATTTGCTTGAGCAGGTTTCGTTGTTGCACTACTTGCAGTGATTTAGCCTCTTTGCGGTAGCCACCGTCTAGCAGTAGCTGAATACCCTCCGGACCATTGCTGATAGCGTCGCGAATATTGCATTCCTGGCGCGCCACGCTAGCCAGGCTATAACCGGGGCTGAGGCCGAGCGAGCGATGGGCATTGCTGACACCCGGATCGGTATCGATGATGCAGACGCGCTTGCCTGTGCGCGCCAACGCAATCGCAAGGTTTATGCAGAGAGTGGATTTTCCGACCTTGTCGACACCACTGCAAACCACCAGGTAGCGCGTACTAATCGCTGTCGCTGAAGCCTTCGGTGGTGTCCGGTCAACTGTGTTCTTCATAGGTTTGCCTTGATGCGGGCCGGGTCAAATAAACGCTTGATCCTACGGCTTGTTGGCAGCGAATAAAACGTCAAAGTGGTGGCCCAAAGCGTGAATAATGTGCATAGCGCTGCCTGTGCAAGTTGTTGTAAATTAAGGAAATAAATTTCCAGGCTGATAAAAAAATCCGCGATATTTAACTCCGGATTATCTGCCCAGTCAGCGCACGACAAGTAGTGAGGTCAATGCATTGGCCAGCCTTACAGGCCCGCAATATCAAACGTCATACGAACCGATATATCCCGGTTGCGCTTGCACAATTCAGGGTAATTCTATGATTCCAGTAGGCCAACGAGTGGGCGGGTAAGTAATGGTGTCCAGCCAATATACATTGCACGAATTGCCGGTTAACAGCCAGGTTCTGCTTGATGTGCTTGAGCTGTGCCAGCACCCCCAGTCTACTGATCAACAGCTCGCAAGTAGCATCTTACTCGATCCAGTGTTGTGCGCTTTACTGCTGTCGATGACCGCAGACCAGCTCAATCCGAGCAATACCGAGTTGCCGCTGATGGAACAGGTGGTTGGCCGTCTTGGAAGGTCGGCGGTACAGGCGGTTGCATTGGATATAGCCCGCAGACTTTGTCTGCAGCCGCCTTCTTCAACTTCACTGGCTCTCTTTGCGCGGTTGCGGCGGCGGATGATCCTCGCGGCGAAGCTGTCCAGCGCTTTTGCCATTCTCAGCGGTTATAGCAACCCGTCGGAAGCATATTTGGTTGGTCTGTTGCAGGGCATAGGTCATCTCAGGGTTGTGGTTACTGCGGCAGGGGAATCAGGCCCACGGGACCAACAAAGTGACGAGACCGCTAGCGTATCCGCAGGTCTGCAGACGTTGCCACAGGGACACAGTATCTGGGCCTATCAATTAGCCAAACAATGGGGGATGCCGGGATTCTTTGCAGACGCTCTGCGTTATCAGGACTATAGTCGTGAACAAGTTGCCGATGCTCATCCATTGATTCGCCTGTCAAGCCTGGCGTCGAAGTTAGCCAGCGATGACTTGAGGCAGGTCGACCAGGGCCTGAAAATGGCCCAGTTGCTGTTTGGGGTTGAGCCCGATCTTGGCCAGGAAATACTATCCCAGGCGACTGCGGAGACCCAGCGGGTCGCGGACGAGCTATTGATCCAGGTGCAAAGTGATTTCTCCCCTCAGCCGCTGCGGGCACTCGGTGAATTGGTGAACGACTTGCTGGAAATACAAACGATATTTGCGGCAGTAAGCGTCGATGAATCCGCAGGGCTTGAACCGCGCAGGGTGTTCGCCCGGGTGTTGGCGCAGGCAATCGGTTGTAAGCAGTTTCGGGTACTCATTCACGCTCCAATAAGCCATCAGCTGCTGGGCTTTAGTGATGGCCGCGATGCCCTGATTGCGACTCAAAAAGATGCAGATTGGCAGATCTCGCTAAGCCCTGCGCGCAGTATCATGGCGATGGCGTTTGACCAGGGCAGAGCCAGGCTATTAAGCAGTTCCAGCGAGCTGCGAAGCGTGGCCGATGAACAGATGCTTGGAATGTTGGAACAACCAGCAGCACTTTGTTTGCCGGTCATTGTCGACGCCCAATGCGGCTTGCTGGTGGTGGCCGGTGGCAACGAGGAGGCGATGCTGGCATTGTCAAACAGGCAGCGCTATTTGCAGCTGGTTTGCGCCATTCTTGCGCGCCTGCTCAGTCGGCAACGTGACAGTGTAGCGGAGGTCGCTGCACCGAGCGGCGCCGCCTCAATGGATGTTCGTGAGCTAGTGCATGAGCTCAGCAACCCGCTCAATGTTGCCAGCAACTATCTGAATATACTACAGCATAAGGTCTTGAAGGAGGGTGTTCACTACGACGAGCTCACCATTGTCACTGAAGAGCTGGAGCGTGCCGCCGGGCTTCTTAAAAGCTGGCGGCTTCCTCTCGAATCGCCCGCAGTGGCAGAGGCCGTTGATGTTAACGCCGTTATCTCCCGGGTCGTCAATGTATACCGTTCTACCTTGCTCGAGCCGAGGAATATTAGGCTGGTTTTGGAGTTGGATGAGCAGAGGGCGATAGCTCAGGTAGAGAAAGCTGCCCTGGAGCAGGTTCTGCGCAATCTGCTTAGCAATGCAATTGAAGCTGTTGACGACGGTGGCCATATACTGATTAAAACCAGTGCAGAGGTATATATGGATAGCGGTAACTATGTCGAATTACTGCTGGCGGACGATGGGCCCGGATTGCCTGCAGACGTGCGCAAAAACATCTTCAAACCGGTACAATCAAGCAAGGGCGGAGAACACAGCGGGCTGGGTCTAAGTATCGTTAAGTCCTTGGTCGATAGGGCAAACGGTAGCATCGCCTTTAGTAGCAGTGCGCATGGCACCCGCTTTCAGGTATATTTACCTGCATAAGACCCTATTAAGGGCTGTTGTGCTCATCCGGATGCTGGATAAACCGGCGCAAATGTGTTGATACGCTATACGGGAAGTCGTCGAATGGATGCTAGCCTTGCTGGAGGGAGAGTTTTACTGGTAGACGACGATGCCCGTATGCGCGATAGCCTCAGTGAGCTCCTGCAACGCTATGATTGCCAGCCGGTAGCGGCAGCCAGCGGCATGGAGGCAATAGAGGCGCTCCAACGCGACCCATTCGATCTGGTATTGCTCGACTTGCTTATGCCAGAGCTCGACGGCTATGCAGTGCTCGATTACATCAAGCAGCAGCAGATTGATAGCCTGGTCATTGTTGTTAGCGGAGATTCAGGCTTTGAGGCTATAAGCACAGCGCTCAAACAGGGAGCCTACGATTACGTAAAAAAGCCCTATGCTCCGCAGGAGTTGGTCGCCACCTTGAACAACGCCCTGAAGAAAATCCGTCTGCAACGGGACCATCAGGCAATGCACCAGCAGCTTATAAAATCCGAACAGCTGTATCGTTTTATTGTCAACAACTCGCCAGATCTGGTTTTCATTCTCGACCAGTCTCTTCGCGTCAGCTTCATCAACGAACGTGCCGAAACCCTGCTGAACTATCCTCCTGATTCCCTGGCAGGTTTGCACATTACCGACTTAATCGAGCCCGAAGACTGTGACAAGGCCAAGTTGTTTTTCGAGCGGCTGATTCAGGATGGCGACCACGCTGCCACTACTGAACTCTGTTTCAGAAGCAATGGCCTGTATGCTCGCAAGCACTATTTTGAAGTGACGGTGAGTTCTTCAAACAATCCTCAGCAGGGCGTTCCGGATCTCGAAAGCGGTGAATTGATGCTTTATGGCAGCGCCCGTGATATCACCGAGCGCAAGGAAGTGACCGATTTTATCAATTTCCAGGCGTATCACGATTTGTTGACACGGTTACCCAACCGAGTGCTTTTCAAAGACCGCTTGTCCGTCACCATTTTTAAAGCCACCCGCAACAATAGCCAATTCGCTGTGATGTTTCTTGATCTGGATCGCTTCAAAGTGGTGAATGATACCCTCGGCCATACGCTGGGTGATAGCTTGTTGCAGTCTGTAGCTCAGCGTCTCCTCGAATGCATGCGCAGCAGTGATACTCTTTCAAGGTTTGGCGGAGACGAATTTATACTGCTGTTTCCAGAAGTCACAAGCATTGAGGGCGTTGAACAAATTGCAGACAAATTTATTTTTGCGTTAAAGCAGCCGTTTTATATTAAGGGCCACGAAATATTTATTGGCTGTAGTATCGGTATCGCGATGTTTCCTGCGGACGGTGAGGATATGGAAACCTTGATCCAGAACGCCGATATAGCGATGTACAACGCCAAGAATAATGGACGTGACAGTTACTGCCTGTTCTCCCCGGATATGACTAACTCGCCGGCCTTTCGCCTTAGCCTCGAAAGAGATATTCGCCGCGCTATCAGTGACGATGAACTATGCCTTTGTTACCAACCCCAGGTGGATCTTCATGCGGGGGTCATCACCGGTGTCGAAGTACTGGTGCGCTGGCAACACCCCGAAAGGGGCCTGATGTACCCCGCCGATTTTATTTCGGTAGCTGAAGATATCCGCTTGATCCTTGAAGTAGATAAGTGGGTACTCCGTCATGCCTGCCGGGCGGTGAAGTCATGGTTTGTCAATGGGCGGCCAGGCATCAATTTGGCGGTTAACTTGTCACCGCTGCTGGTAGAGCAGGAAGACTTTGTAGAGTTTGTGCTGGCTACCCTGGCTGAAGAGGATTTTCCACCGCACAGGCTCGAGTTGGAAATTACAGAAAGCGTATTGCTGAAGGACCAGGAGCAAATTGCCGGCAAACTGCAGCGTCTTAGCGACGAGGGCATTCGTTTTGTGCTGGATGATTTTGGCACCGGCTATTCTTCACTGGGTTACCTGCATCAGTACCCGATCGACACCGTCAAGATTGATCACAGTTTTGTGGGCGCAGTGGCAGAGGGGAGCAAGTCCCACCTTGTCGACGCGATTGTGGCAATGGCCAACGGTCTGGGAATGAAAGTTGTGGCGGAGGGAGTAGAGAGCAGCCACCAGCTGGAGTATATGGCGGGTTTGGGCTGTCGTTATTTCCAGGGCTGGCTTTTTGGCAAGGCCCGCTCGGAATTGGATATCGTTGAGGTGCTCAACCACAGTCCTGACCAACTGCAAGCACGAGCCACGCAACTGCCACACTAACAACGTTTGCCCAGCGCTGTTGACTGCTCCCGTAATATTGTCGGCCGCCGTCAACAAGAATCTGAATTCAATGTTCGACTCTCCTAAGCATCAAAAATACGGTTTGCTTTCCGGTGCGATATAACAGTAGCTTCCTCTGATTCGATAACCTGTTAGAATTGCGCATTTTATCGATGTCGGGGTGTTAGCATGGCCTGGTTGAAATCCAGACGTATCCAGTTTCTCGCTGGCAGCATTGCGCTTTTTCTGGGCTTGTTCCTGATTCTCCGCGCAATATTTTATTTCGGCTTTTCCGAAGTTGGGCAATCGATACACCCCGATACCGATACCCTGCTAAAGACCTTGTATATTGGTTTTAAATTCGATCTACGGTTGGCAATCTTGCTTACCCTGCCAGTGTTTGTGCTGGCTTACCTTCCTCGGTACAACCTTGTTAGTTCCCAGCTGCTGCGCAATATCGTGCGGGTTTACCTGTCTGTAGCGGTAGTTGGTATTCTGGGCTTCTACATTATTGATTTTGGCCACTACGCCTATCTTGGGATTCGGGTCAACTCTACTGTCATGCGGTTTGCCGAGGATGCCAGTATCTCGGCGGTGATGGTTTGGCAGAGCTATCCGGTTATCTGGATAGCGCTCGCCTGGATCGTGGCTTCAGTTGTATTTGTGTGGCTGGTCATCAAGCTCGAGCAAAATACGATTCAGCAACCCGGTGGCAAGATTAGCCGTAAGCAAGTGGCACTTGGCAGCGCTATTGTACTGGTACTGATAACCGGAGGCTTATTGGGTCGATTTGCCAACTTCAACATATTTAACCCGGTGCCTTTACGCTGGAACCACGCATTTTTTTCCGGCAATGCTGCGGTTGCAGCACTGGGCGTCAATCCAGTTTTGTTCTTCTTTGACACCTTTGAACAGCGTGAGGATCCGCACGACCCGGAACAGGTAAAAAAATATTACCGTACCGTCGCCAACTACCTTGGGGTAGTAGACCAGGATCCTGAAACACTGAACTATGATCGGGTAATAGGGCCACAGCCACACCGTATCAAGTACGACCGTCCGCCCAATGTAATTTTTGTGATGCTGGAATCACTCGGGGCGTCGCGCGTCGGAGCCTACGGCAACCCGCTCAAGCCCACCCCTTACCTGGATGAAATCGCCGAGAACGGATGGTTTTTCAAGAATTTTTATGTTCCGGTGTCGGGTACAGCTAAAACGGTTTTCGCCAGTATCACTGGCTTGCCAGATGTATCATCAGTCGAAACCGCTACCCGCAACCCTATGATTGCGGAGCAACGGGTCGTACTCAACGCCTTCACCGATTACCGAAAATACTATTTTATTGGTGGTAGCGCTGGCTGGGCCAATATGAGCGCCGTGATCAACCAGAGTATCAAGGATGTTGAGCTGTTTGAGGAAGGCCACTGGGACGCGCCAATCGTTGACGTTTGGGGTATCTCAGATCTTGACTTATTTCGCGGAGTCGACAAAATACTCGCGGGTTTGCCCGGTGACAAGCCGTTTTTTGCCTATATCCAGACGGCGGCAAATCATCGGCCATTTACGGTCCCAGAAGACAATGACGGTTTTGAGACTAAGTCAGAGTCGCCAGAGGCGCTCAGCGAAAGCGGCTTTCGCAGTGTTGAGCAATACAATGCGGTGCGTTTACTGGATTTTAATGTCGGTCGGCTGCTGGATTTTGCCAAACAGGGTGGCTACTTTGACAATACGATTTTCGTGTTTTTTGGTGACCACAATAACCGTATAACCACCACGCCGTTTATGGCACCGTTTTACGAAGTGCTCGACCTGGATGGCCTGCACGTACCCCATATGATCTATGCCCCCAAACTGCTGCCGCCGCGGGTGGTGGAAGCCGCCACCAGCCTGGTTGATGTATTTCCTACGGTTGCCGGGTTTTTAGGGCTTGAATACCTGAACAGCGCTATGGGGCGGGATGTGAATATACCTGCACCAGAAGGTGAGCGGGTGGTTTTTACCCAGACAGCCGACAAACGTTTTCCGGTTATTGGTGCCGTCAGTAAGGATCGCATGTTACGAATGAATCATGACGGTAGCGACGCCAAACTGCACGATCTGAATTCTTCCAATCCGGGTGTGGACATCTCAGCCCAGGAGCCGGATCAATTCCAGAAGATGCAGGATATTGCCAGGGGTATATACGAAACCACCAAGTTTCAGTTCTACAACAATACGGTGGGTGAAGCCCGGCGTCGTAGCGAACAGTAAGTTTCATGCGGCTCGGGGGGTGGGACCAGTTAGTACTGTTGCTGTATATGGCGACGGTGCTGGGAATGGGCTTATATTTTTCGCGGCGTAACGTCTCCACCGAAGAATACTTTCTTGGCGGCCGAAGGTTTTCCGGTTGGGTGATCGGGCTCAGCCTGGTCGGTACGTCGATCAGCTCCATTACCTTCATTGCCTATCCCGGTGATGCCTACAAAACATCATGGCTGCGATTCCTGCCCAACCTGATGTTACCGCTTGCGGTGTTGGTCGCGGCATGGCTGTTTTTGCCTCGCTTTCGTGAGGGCAAGGCTACCAGTGCCTACGAGTTTCTCGAACATCGTTTTGGCCCATCGATTCGGGTCTACGGCGCCCTGACGTTTATCCTAGCGCAACTGGTTCGGGTAAGTACCATTCTCTATCTGTTGGCGTTGTTGATCCAGGAAGTCGTTGGGATCGATCCGGTAATCGCTATCTGGGTGGCAGGGTTTTTTGTCGCGTTGTATACCGTGGTGGGTGGGTTTGATGCGGTCGTATGGACCGATGTGATGCAGACCGTGGTGCTGGTGCTGGGGGGAATATTCTGCCTCTATGTCATTGTAGACATGCTGCCCGGGGGGCTGGCCACCATCTGGGATCGGGCGATCGCAGACAACAAACTGTCTTTTTCAGAATATCGCAATGGCGAGCTGTTGCCGGTAGGCTGGGGATTTTCGTTATCGGAAAAAACCGCCACCATGATGTTGCTGCTTGGACTGAGCACCTGGTTGACAGAGTACAGTAGCAACCAGAACACAGTACAACGCTTCTGTGCCGCCAGTAGCACCAAAGAAGCGCGACGGGGCCTATTGGTACTGACCCTCAGCAGTGTGCCAATATGGGCCTTCTACATGTTTCTGGGCACCAGTCTCTACGTGTTCTTCCAATATTTTCCCACCGAAATTTCCGCCGAGATACTGGACGGCAGCCGCAAAGCGGAGCAGATAATGCCGTATTTCATTACCCAATATTTGCCCGATGGCTTGATGGGCCTGGTGATTGCCGCCGCGCTGGCGGCGGCCATGTCGTCGCTCGACTCGAGTATAAACTCGGTGACGACGGTGGCGGTATCAGACATTTACCGACGTCACGTGAAACCGGGTAAAGGTGACCGTCACTACCTTCTGGTGGCTTGGATGATTGCCGTGCTGGTGTCCGTTTTTATGGTGCTGGGCGCACTGATGATCATGCGAGCGGACACCAAGACCTTGCAGGATACTGCCACCATATTGGTATCGCTATTTGGCGGCGGTTTGTTGGGGCTATACCTTTATGGCTTTTTGACAAACCGTGGCGACAGCCGGGCAGTCTGGATTGGGGTAGGGGTGACGATGCTTTTTACCGCCTGGAGCGTGCTCGCCAGTCGGGATTTGTTGCCGAGCGCCCTGCACCTGCCATTTGATCTCTACTACACCGGCATCATTGCCAATTTATTGATGTACGTGACTATCGCCGTGGCGGCGTGGTTGCTGCCCGGACGCACTCGCACCTGATCAGGAGCGCGGGATCCAGTTGCTGGTTTTGTGGCATTCAGGAGCTCGTCAAGCGATCTTATTTTCAAGAATCAGACCTTGCTATCTGCTCTGGACTCCGGTTTGCGGGTGGGCTGTTTACGCCTCGGCCGGCGTAGCAGCCTGACTATGGCGAACATCGCCAGCCAGGGGTCCAGCAGGTAATCCCACAAGTTTTCAGACTCTAACACTCGCAGGCCGAAGGCTAGCAGGGCGACACTGACTGCAAAGGCGGCAAAATATTGCTTCATAAACAGCGCTGCCAGCACCACCAGTGCACAAAACAGCGGAAGTCCAAAACCATAGCCCAGGCGATAAGGATCCCATTGGCCTGCGCCGAGGCCGGCGGGATAGAGAAAGATTGCCGCCACGACAATGAGCAGCAAAATGCTGCGGGTATCCGGTGGTGCCAGCTTGCTGCGAATGCGGGCCCCGGCTGCGGCGGCAAGCAGTACCAGGGTAATGATTGAGAAATCACCGGTAATGGCACGCAATGCTTCTATGGGGCGGGTGCTGCCAAAAGGTATTACCAGCACGGCGCAGAATGCGATTAATATCGCTGTTCGCAGCAGCTGGCCGTGTTGAGCCGGCAGCAGTCGCTGGGGTACTAGCATAAATGCCAGAAGCGCGTAAGCCAGGATGGTGTAGCTGGCTGTTGTCATAGCAGGGTATCCAGCCAGGTCTGGTTGAATTGCAGGTGTTTTATAAAGCTCTTGTTCCAGGTGTAAACCAGGTGAAATGTGCCGTCCTTACCCCGAATCAGGAATGGGTAGTCGTAGATAAAGCGGCACATGTCATCATCGCACACGCGTTTGTCCAGGCGTTCGCTGTAGCTTTGCCAACGGGTGTCGGCAACCGGACCACCACTGTCGATGAAGTCCTGCTCGATCATAGGCGTGTATTCTGCCCGTGGTAATTTTGTTCCGTCATACTCTTCGTCTCCCTCCAGCCGCGCCAGCAATTGCCAGTTCTCGCCATCATCGACCGAGCGCAACAAGCCCATGCGATGACGACCATCATCCAGGTCATTCATGACCGCGAGTATCGATCCGTCTTCGAGCCGCACGGCTGATAGTGCTGAATTGGGATTAGCCTGTGTGGTTTTGTGTGGTACTGGCCAGTACTGACCGCCGGTTTCGGTTCGACTCAACATCGCTCGCTTGGGCGCCGAACCGGCGTAGCGCATCAGTGCGACAGCTTGATTTGGGTTGGAGGGAACCACTACCGGTTGCAGTGAATGCTTACCATGACTGATACGCGCTTTGTCGACCACACGTCCATCGGCATCGAGCCTTAGCAATTCAGCAAACTTGCCAAGGAATTCATGATAAACCGGCAAGCCTATACTGCCATCCTGGTAATATACCGGGGCACCCTTCACCAGGGTGCTGATGTTAGCGAATGGGCTGGTGATGAGGCGAGTGGGGATAGTCCAGCTGGCACCGCCGTCGGTAGAGTAGCTTGCGTTGATGGCGCTTCCGGCCCAGCCGCCCAGTGATACCGATACATAAAATAACCACAGTTTGCCGTCTGGCGCCTGGCTGACCACCGGGTTGCCAAGCTTGCGAATCGTTCGTCCCATGGCCTGGTGAGTACTGGCGCGGGATGCAAGGATCTGGTTGTCGCCCCATTGTTGTGTCGCCGGGTCGAAAAAAGCGCCGTAAATATTGACGTCGCTTGCTCCTTCCCGGCTGCCACCGAACCAGGCGCTCAGCAGCCGGCCGTCATTCAGCTCGGTGACCGAGGCCGCGTGCACGAACAGGTCTGTAGCGACAGATGCAAAGTCACTGCGAAGCAACGGCGCTACGCCAATTTCGGCAGTCGGATTGCTGGCAACTGCCATTCGCCAATCGATATCCTGCGGCTGTTGCCGCCAGATAAGTACCAGCGCTGGTACCAGCAGTAGCAAGGGCAGGATTTTATAGCTGCGATGAGAGGACTTAATCATGGCGTTAGTGTATCAGCTAAGCGGCTTATTGTGCTTCTATAAAAGCGTTTTGCGTGAAAAATCTGTTTGCCGGCACCCTTTACAACGACCCGCTTGTGCAGGGTGTCGGTGCCGGTACCAATGGCAGTGGCGGCAGGCATGGGTTAATGGAAATCCCGCGATGCGGTGTTCAAATCTTGTATGGTATACGTGTGATCCTGCAACTCGCCGGCAATGACATGGATAACACCGTGCTGACACTCAAGCACCCCTTTTACCAGTAACAGTTTTGCTGCCAGCAGGGCCTGGCGAAAGCGTTGCTGTACATCCTTCCAGACTACAACATTGATATTGCCCGTTTCGTCTTCAAGGGTAAGAAACACCACGCCCGATGCGGTTCCCGGGCGCTGCCGGCCGCTGACGAGTCCGGCGATACGGACAAAGCGGCCATGGTTGAGAGCGGCCAAATCCATAGCGCGTTTACATTGTTTAAAGGGTGACTGATTGCGTAGCAGCGCCAGGGGATGTAATTCGATGCTGAGCCCGGTGCTGTCGTAGTCGGCTAACATATCTTCTATATCGCGAGGAGGCTGCAGTAAAACATCGTCATCCAATGCATTGGCCGAGCTATTTTCAAAGGCGCTCAAAAGGGGACGGTAATCCTGCATTGCTTGCTGTTGCCAGTGACCCTGATGGCGATTCTTGCTGAGTCGAGGCAGGGCGTTGGCGCTGATCAGGGCCTCCATGTCGCCGCGGTTAAGTATTGCCCGTTGTGCCAGGTCCTGGATATTGCTAAACGGCGCCTGCTCGCGTGCCGCCAGCAAACGCTCGCCGCCCTGATGGCTTAACTTGCCGACCAGACGCAGCCCAAGCCGCAGTGCCGGCTGCGCCTCCCCAAGGGTTCCAGGGCTGACAGTATTCTCCAGGCTGTGATCCCAAAAGCTGTGATCGATATCAATAGGGCGCACTTCAATATGGTGGCGCTGGGCATCCTGTACCAGCTGCGAGGGGCTATAGAAACCCATCGGTTGGCTGTTGAGCAAGCCACAGTAAAATGCCGCGGGATAGTGACATTTTAGCCAGGCTGAAACATAGACCAGCAGGGCAAAGCTGGCGGCGTGGGATTCTGGAAAACCGTACTCACCAAAACCTTGCATCTGCCGGAACAGGCGGTCGGCAAAGTCGCTGCTGTGGCCGCGTTCGAGCATGCCTGTAATGAGCTTTTCCTTGAATGCAATAAGGTTGCCATTGTGGCCCCAGCTGGCCATTGCACGGCGCAGTTGGTCCGCCTCGCCACCACTGAAGCCCGCCGCGACCATGGCCAGTTTGATAACCTGCTCCTGGAAAATAGGGACCCCGAGAGTTCGCTCCAGCACTGACTTGACGTCGTCATTAGGGTAGCTCACCGGTTCGATGCCCTGGCGTCGTTTAAGGTAGGGGTGCACCATGTCACCCTGGATAGGTCCCGGACGGACGATGGCAACCTCAACCACCAGGTCGTAAAAGGTGCGTGGCTTTAGTCGCGGCAGCATCGCCATTTGTGCCCGTGATTCAACCTGGAATACGCCCACGCTGTCGGCCTGGCACAGCATGTTATAGGTTTTCGGGTCCTCTGCTGGAATAGCCGCCATGCTGACCGGGGTGTCATGGTGTTGCTTGATGAGGGCAAAGCTCTTGCGGATAGCGCTGAGCATCCCCAGCGCGAGTACGTCGACCTTGAGCAGGCCAAGTGCTGCGATATCTTCCTTGTCCCATTGAATGATGGTGCGCTCCGGCATACTGGCATTCTCTACCGGCACCAGGGTACTGATGGGGCTGCGAGTAATCACAAAGCCACCGACATGCTGTGACAGGTGGCGAGGAAAGCCGAGAATTTCGCGCACCAGCCTTAAGAATAGCTTTGCTGTTGTAGCGGACTCGATATGTGCATCCTTGAAGCGCTGCTGCAGGTCACCGGGACGGTCCCACCAGGCCAGTGATCGAGCCAGTTGATCGACGAACAAAGCTGATAATCCCAATGCTTTACCGACGTCGCGAATGGCGCTACGGCTTCGATAGGTGATTATCGTAGCTGCCAGCGCTGCATGCTCGCGAGTGTATTTGCGGTAAATATATTGAATGACTTCTTCCCGTCGCTCGTGCTCAAAGTCGACGTCAATATCCGGTGGTTCGTTGCGCTCCTTCGATATAAAGCGCTCGAATAATAGCTGGGTCTGCTCTGGAGACACTTCGGTGATGAACAGGCAATAGCACACTACCGAGTTGGCCGCCGACCCGCGCCCCTGGCAGAGGATGCCCCGATTGCGGGCAAAGTGGACAATGTCGAATACCGTGAGAAAGAAATACTCGTACTGTAATTGCGTGATCAATGCCAGTTCGCTGTCAATCTGGCGTCGGGTATCAGGGGCTATGCCTTTCGGCCAGCGTTTATTGGCACCGTCCCAGCTCAATTGCCTTAACCAACTGCTGGCGGTCATACCTTCGGGCACCAACTCCCGGGGGTATTCGTAGCGCAGTTCATCCAGCTTGAAATGACAGCGATTGGCAATGCGACAGCTCTCTGCCAATAGCGAAGCCGGGTAGATTTCTGCCAGAATCTCCAGTGGGCGCAAATAGTATTCGGCGTTACTTTGCAGGCGGGTGCCAAGTTGCTCGAGGCAACAGTTGAGACGGATCGCGCTGAGTACGTCCTGCAGCGGCTTACGCTGGGCGATGTGCATGTGCACATTACCGCAGGCAACCAGTGGTGTGGCGAGGGACTGGGACAACTGGTACAGCTGTTGACAATAGGTTTCCTCGCCTGGGCCAAAGCTCCGCTGTAAGCCAATCCACAATCGGTCACCAAAGCAGGTTTGCAACCATTGACCTTGCTGCAGGCTTTGTTCGGCATTGTCGCGGGGCAGCCAGATAACCAGTACCTGCTGCAGGCCGCGTTCGATGTCCCGCAGCCTGACCTGGTAGTGGCCCTTGGCGGCGCGGCGCCTGGCCCGGGTAATCAGGTGGGATAATTCACCATAGGCATGCCGGTTTGGGGCCAGTAACACCATTTGCAAGCCGTTTTCCAGGGTGAATTCGCTGCCGATGAGTAGTTTGATATGGCACTGCTGCGCTGCCACATGGGCTTTGACGATGCCGGCGAGCGAACATTCATCGGTGATGGCAATGGCCTGGTAACCCAGCGCTGCAGCCTGTGCGACCAGCTCCGCAGGATGGGAGGCGCCGCGCAGGAAGGTAAAATTGCTCAGGCAGTGTAATTCTGCATAGGGCATATTGGCATCCTTATACTGTATATATAAACAGTATAGGCGCTTTGCTGTGATGATTGTAGTCGTTCCGGTTTGGTCCCGGGGCGGTGCCAGACATCTCGATAAAGAGGCCGGGGGATAACACACTAAAGTCATTATCAAAGTATTGTTTAATCGCAATATGATATGTGACTAAAGCTACCGTTTTTGGCACACTGGTTATAAGTATGGGGCATTGTTTGGCATGGAGTGTACATCAGGCTCTTTTTTCAACACCCCGCCCGGTTTTCATAATGGAGGATGACAACATGAACTATTCCGCACTAGTGCGTCGTATTCTTATTCTATGGCTGATACCCGCGGCCGCATTTGCCGCTGCTTTTCAGCCGGGCGACGAGCCCAGGGTGTCGTACTCCGGGGAGCGGGAATTGACTAGCAGCCAGGGCACGGTGGTAATGAAAGAATATTATGCACCGCAGAAGCAGCGTATGGAGATGTCGGGTCCGACCGGCGATGTGGTGCTCATTAACCGACGCGACCAAAATGGCACCTGGTTGTTGATGCCAGGGATGAAAATGTTTATGGAGATTCCCAGCAAACAGTTTCAACAGCAAACCGGTAGCCACGCCAAGGTGATCGAGAATAAAAAAGTTGGCAGCGAAACTCTCGACGGCCATAAGGTCGACAAGTACAAGACCATTGTGGAAGACGCCGATGGCGGACGGGGAGAAGGCTACTACTGGATCACCGAGGACGGTATTCCCCTTAAAATGGAGATGGATTTAATCCAGGATGGTAACAAGCAGCATATGGTCACCGAGCTGAAAAAGCTTAAAATCGGTGCACAACCGGCAGCGCTGTTCGAAGTTCCCGCCGGCTACAGTGCCATGCCGTCGATAGATAAAGACATGCTGTCTTCACTGATGAACTCTGCTGGCTCAGAGCCAGCGGCCGAAGGTCAGCCGCAGCCCAAAAAGGATGAGGGCACAGACCTTTCCGGCATAAAATCGGTGCTGGAGGAAGCGGCCGATGTGAAGTCGCTGTTCAAGAAGTTGTTCTAGTCGCGTCATGTCAATTGCGGTCGTTATTACTGGCGATATAATCTTGACCACGATTGAGCAGGGTCGCTGGTCGTTGGTCCTGGGGAATGGGTGCGATGGAAGATAGTCGTTTAAATGATATCGAGGCTAAACTGGCGCACCAGGAATTGGCTGTCAGCGACCTCAACGACGTGATTTATCGCCAGCAACAGCAGCTGGATCAGTTCGAAAAACGTTGCCAGCAATTGCTGCAGCGGGTCCAGCAACTGGAACAGGACAGAGACAGTGAAGGGGCTGATGAAGTTCCACCACCGCACTATTGAAGCGTCGCAGGTGAGGGGCGGATTCGCAGTTCATGGCCAAGGCTTGCCCCTGTCTGCTGTTTCAAGCTGCCTACACCATCTTTTACCGCTTTTTTAGATAGAGAATTTCCCCTTCGTATACCTCGGGTCCGCACTCCGATTCGCGATTTTCGTAGCGATAGCGGCGCCCGAAAAAATGGCCATATTTCCGCGGCACTTCGGCCTCACAGAGATATACCGGAACTTCGTCGGTCGGGACACAGGGTATGAACCTGCCATCGGTATAGAGTACCCTGACCTTCACGGTACATTTTTGCTCTGCCCAACGGGCTGGGGTCATGCTCGGTTTCGGCGCAGGTTGCCTGTGTGGGGGGCTGTCGGGGCTTGCCGGCGGTGGGGTGGTTGCCGGCACGGTATTTACCGGGCCGGGGTCTGTTGTTTCAGCGTCCGCTGGCGCCTGCTCCGGATTGTCACCGTAGTGAACCTGCCCGTCGTTATCGACCCACTTGTAAATGTCGGTGACACCAAGCGGGCAGAAAAACGCAAGCAGTACCAGCAGAGCCCCTCTCATTATATAGAACCGCCTTCAATAGTGCGGTCTTGCAGTTCGACCGGGCCGCCGGGCCACCGGGCCACCGGGCCACCGGGCCACCGGGCAGCCCGTGTGCTCAGGTTTGCCGCTCAGCCAGCCATGCTGCCGACTCTTTCCAAACGTGGCTCTGGGCCTTGCTACCCAGTATTACTCCCATGTGACCACCAGGCGCCATTTTGAACGTTTTCTCAGTGGAGCCTACGATTTCGAGGATCTGCTTGGCCATATCTGCGGGAACAATATTGTCCTTCTCTCCGGCAAAAGCCAAAAGCGGGACTTTCACCTTGTTGAGTTCGACTACCACACCGCGTAACTCAATCTTACCCGTGGCGAATTTGTTATCGACCAGGGCCTCCACGGTCATATCACGAATCACGCCGGCCGGGTATAACTCAAAATTATCCAGGTAATCCGCGGTAGTGGAGTGCTTTTCCACAAACTCGCGATCAGCGATACCGGTCAATAAATCCCAGTAGGTGGTAACACTGGATACCGGGGCGGTGAGTTTGAAGGCCAGAGAGGTAGTCCAGGCAGGCATTTGCATCAGAGCCGGATCAATTTTATTGAGTCGAAACTCGCTGAAGTTACGGATGAGTTTCGCCGGGCCTTCCAGCACCTGGCCAATGGCGGCAAGTGCACCGCCGGCGCGCATATCGATAGGACTGGCCACCGTTACGATGTTGCGCACATGGCGATCTGATGTCTGTGCCTGGTACATCAGGGAAAGTAAGCCGCCCATGCACCAGCCCATCATTGAGACATCCTTGCTGCCCGAATGCTCACGTATTGCTTCTAAGGCAGTGCTCATCATTTCATAGGAGTAGCTGCGCAGATCGAGCGCTGCGTGTTTCTTGGTGGGTTTGCCCCAGTCCACCATATAGGTTTTGAAGCCGGCTGCGGCCATGTAACGCACCAGACTGCGCTGTGGCATCAGGTCGAAGGTTTCCGTGGTGGCGCCCAGCGGCGGCACCAGCACCAGAGGTATCTTGTATTGGTCGCGCTTGATGGGCATCAAGCTACCGTCAGCGAGTTCAATATCAGTCTCGTTAGGCAGGTTGTAGTAGCGCACTGCCATAGGATCCCCATCGTAGACCAGCTCATACCAAGTGCGCCCTGATTTGATCAGGGTATCCCGGCGAAATAACCAGTCCATGCCATTAGCGGCAGTCTTCGTCAACCGCTGGTTGGCGGTCAGGGCACCTTTAAGGGCAGCGTTAGCCAGGCTATTGTTACTCATGATGTTACCCTCTCGGTTAATGCGATGCCTTCAAGGTCGTTGAGAGCCTTGCCCATGTAAACGGCCAGGCGTTGGAGGTGCGGTAAGGTCTCGCGGGCGCCAGTCAGGCCAACGTTTATGGTGTCATCGTAGCGCGCAAAGGCTATTGACAGGGCGCTGTGCTGCATCAGCAGGGGCATGGGATGCAGGGCTTCCAGCCGGGCGCCATGATAATACTGCGTTTTCTCAGGCCCCGGTACCGATGTTATTGCCACATTAAAAAGTCGCGGTACAAAACGGCCCACCAGCGCCAGCTGACTGGCAACAATCGGCAGTGATGACATCATCGCATAGGCATCGGCAGCATCGACGGGCATAGTACCCAATTGCTTTTCCGCCTCGCTAACTGACTTTTTGATCTTATCCAGGCGCTCCATCGGATCCGCGATATCAGTGCCCAGTGCCACCCTCAATCCAATGATGGCTGCGTTTGCGTTACGTTTGTCCTTATCCTTAATATTGACCGGAACCAGTCCCACCAATGAATCCAGCGGCAATGCATTGTATTCCTTGAAAAATCTCCGCAGGGCGGTACCGCTGAGGTAGGCCAGAATTTCGCTTACCGTACTCCCGGTGGCCGCGGCAACCCGCTTGAGGCGAACCAGTTCATACTGTTGGGTTGCGAACCGGCGCTGGCTGCTAATGGCACGATTGAGGGTGGAGCGCGGGGCATTAGAGGGCAGCTCTGACTCTCCGGATGCAAGTGGCGCGGCGGCTCGACGGGCAATTGCGCCCATTGCCTTGCCTATCGACAGAGTGGCCTGGCCGACCCTGGTAACCAGTTCGGCAACCTGGTCCTCGCTGTCTGGGGGTGTTGGCTCTTCTTCCGTCGATGTGTCGGGCAGCGCCCAAAGAGGCGGCATATTGCGGTGCCTGGGGTTAGACGAGAGCATCTGGCTGAACACGGGAATGGCACTTATGCTATCGATTAGCGAGTGATGCAATTTTACGTACATGGCGAAGCGACCGTTCTCAAGGCCCTCAATCACATGAAGCTCCCATAGCGGCCGCGAGCGGTCCAGGGGAATGCTATGCAGTCGCGACGTCATAATACCCAGTTCCCGCTCCCCACCGGGTGAGGGCAGTGCCAGGTGCAGCAAGTGATAATCCAGATCAACCTCCGTATCCTCAACCAGCCGCGGCAGCAGACCGGGGCGCCGGGTATTGCCAAGACGGTAATTCCATGGTGGAGCCAGTTTGGTGTAACTGCGCATTTCTGCCACCATTTCGGGTATGTATTCTTTGCCGGCTTTTGACGGTAGGCTGAATATGGCGAGGACACCCACGTGCATCGGGGTGTCAGGGGACTCCATCAGGAGCCAGCGGGCATCAAGGGGATTCATTCGTTTGCTAGGCATATAGAAAAGTTCCATCGCTGGTTTGTTATAGTTTACGCACCGCGACTCAGCAGAAGTGCTTTGTTACATCGCACTATTCGAGACACTGGAGGCGGCTGAAAGTATCTTACCATTTTCACCAATAATGTCGCGTTCAGGTGTTAATTTTTTGACATGTGGATATCCGCAAAGTCGAGAAAACGTTGCCAGTCGTAAAGTTTTACATCGTGGTCGCCGGGGCGAATATGGTAACCGATGGTGCTGGTGATCGGAGCATTGAGCGGCGGCATCACATGGCTTGCCATGCCGTCTTTACCCAGCAGTTGGTAAACCGTGCTGGCATAGAGCCCACTCTCAAACTCCCCTTGTGGGTCGGCGTGTGCATCATTCGCGGCGCTGGCAATATAAACCGGTCGCGGTGCTATCAGCGCGATGAGTTGATGCTGGTCCACCGGAAGCAAGCCGGCGTTGTTGGCGTATTGCCTTGCGTTGGCGGCAAACCAGTAACCGTATTTACTGGTAATGCGCTCAATACTTTCCTTGCCACTGGCAATCCCTTCGCGGCGTGACAGGGACGCACCAAGCGTGCCGGACTCATTGCTGACGGCCAAAGCGAAACGCTGGTCCTGGGCGCCGGCCCACAGCGCAGTTTTGCCGAGCCGGGAAAAGCCCATGACCGCGACTCGCTGGCCATCAACATTGGTATCAGAGACCAGATAATCCAGTGCCCGGCTGAGACCCCAGGCCCACGCGCCGATGGCTCCCCACTCGTCGGCAGCGGCCTGGTTTTGGCCGTTGGAAAAAAACAGAGGGTACACACCGCCATCGCGGAAGCCGCCGCTATAATCCGGGTAAAGATCACCATAGTAGACCGTGGCCAGGCCATAGCCACGGGCCAGCAAAGTCTCTACAGGCCAGCGCCAATCCCGCTTGCCGCGATCCTGTGCAGAGGGCGTCCCGTCCGGGGTGTCAACCGGGCTCAGTGGTAGTCGGATAGCGGGGTCGGCATGAATCGAGTGATTGCCATGATAATTGAGCCCAAGGAATACCGGGCTGGGACCACTCACCTGATTGGGTAAGTAAACCAGCAAATCCATACTGGCGGAGCCCAGTGCATTGCTGAACACCACTCGAACCTGTTTGCGGGTGGCAATACCGCCGAGGGCATTGCGATCGACCTCGATCTCGGTGTAGCGGGTGTTAAGGCTGGCCGCGGGCGTTTTGCCATAGATTTGCTCCGAGAATAGACGCAGTGTTTCAGGTCGGCGCTGGTTGCGCCACTGCAGCGCGCTGGTAACGGCCGTGCCATCCTCGGCCAGCAAGGGCTGCGGTAGTCCATAGGGGTCGTCGATCAATAGCGCCTTGCTGGCGGCGTCGCAGGCATCCCCGCTACCATTGGCATTGCTGTCAAGCTGGTTCGGGTTACTGGTGACGGGGCAGTTGTCACTGGCATCACTAATGCCGTCGCCGTCGGTATCTGCCGGGGCATTGCCACCACTGGTGCCAGCTCTGATTATGCCGACTACCCTGGATTCGAGCCCCCGGTTGGTGAGTGCAGGCCAGCTGCGGTCGTAATAATTCTGGTAGCCGAGGCTTAGTTCGGCATCGACCGCGGGGGCGTTAAAATAGATAACGGTAGTGTAGGGCACCTTGCGGCTGGCAAGGTAGCCGCCAAAAGTGCCACTCAGTACCCGCCTGTCATTGCCCAATTGTACCCACGGTCCAGTGATATAGTCGTCGTCACTGGCACCACCCGCCAGGGTGACCGTCGTGGTAACCGCGATGCGCCCGTCGCTGGTGTTCGCCAGCACGACATTGACAAGCGCTTCGTCCTTTTCATTCGGACGGGTGTCTAGCGCCGACCAGCTATAGCTGACGGCACCCGATGCAGTATCCGTCGTGTTTGCCGTTGCATTGCTGTTGCCATTAGGCGTTGGATCAGCGTTATCGCCCGTGCCGTCGCCGTCAGAATCCCGGCTCTCCGTCGGATCCAGAGGAAACGCATCGCTGCTGTCGACCACCGAGTCATTGTCGTCATCCCCATCGCAGGCGTTGCCCTGGCTGTCGGCATCGGTGTTGAGCTGGTTGGCATTGGCCACCGTCGGGCAGTTGTCGCTGGCGTTGGGTACGCCGTCCTTGTCGGTATCCAGTTCCTCAACAGGGTTGCTGTTAACCACGCCTGCCACCGCTGACTCGGGGCCCCGGTTGGTCAGCCCTGGCCAACTGCGATCGTGGTAGTCCTGGTAGCCGACTCTTAGCTCGCCCGCTACTGAGGGCAGGTCAAAGTAAACCACGGTACTGTAAGGGACTTTTTGGCTCGCCAGGTGGCCACCCACGGTTCCGTTAAATAGCAGGCGCCGCTGACTACCCAGTTGTACCCATGGGTCAACGATGTAGTCATCGTCACTGGCACCATAAGCCAGGTTAATAGTGGCGCTGACGGCAATCCTGCCGTCGGCTGTGTTGAGTGCCTGCAGGCTGATTCGAGCCTCGTCCCTGGCGTTGGGGCCGGTGTCCAGTGAAGACCAGGTATACTGCACATTTACCGCCGCCGAGCCAGTGCTTTGGCCATAGGGTGTCGGATCGCTGTTATTGCCGATGCCGTCACCGTCACTGTCGACGCTCTCGGCTGGGTTTACACTGAATGCATCGTTGGCGTCAGCAACCCCGTCGTTGTCATCGTCGTTGTCGCAGGCATCGCCCCAGGGGTCGTTGTCGGTGTTCAGTTGGTTTGGATTGGCAGCATAGGGGCAGTTGTCGATAGCGTCGGCAATGCCGTCGCGGTCAGCATCCAGCATGGTGGTGCTGCCACCGGTTGTGATCACGCCAGCCGTAAACGTTTCTTCGCCCTTGCCGGTCTCTGCAGGCCAACTACTATCAAAATAATTCTGGTAACCCATGCTCAGCGCCGCTGCTCCAGCGGGCGGGTCGAAATAAACCACGGTGGTGTAAGGGACTTTTTGCTCCGCGCCGTGGCCGCCTATCTTGCCGTTGTACAGCAGCTGTCGCTGACTACCGATCTGGACCCAGGGATTCACCATATAGTCGTTGTCGTAATCGTGGCCATCCAGATCCACTGTTGCGCTCACGGCTATGCGTCCATCAGGGGAAAGAACAGCGCTGACGCTGATACGCGCTTCATCCTTACTATTGGGACCGGTAACGATAGACGACCAACTAAAGCTGTCGGCGTGGGCGCTTGGGAATAGGCCACAGGCCAGTGTCAGCGACACCAGGCAGCGCGCGGCGATACTCCTGCCCGACCTTGACTTTATTGTTTTTATATTCCTGCTTGGCAACATGATTTTGCGCCTGCTAGGTGATGTCAAATCCTACCATGGTTTGATGCCGCGATTCCAGATGGGGCCGGAGGGCTGCCGAGGGATATTTTATCAAATTATGCCACAAGTGTTTCCGGGTTCTCCGATAGGGTGTCGATCCAGTGACCAGATGTTCATCCAGGCTACTGCAGCTGTCGGCGTCATTGACTCAAAATGATTTTTTGCAGGTTGCAGCACAAGCCGTTAATTGCAGCAGGTACTGGCTTGTATCCGCGAGCTCGAACCGGATATGATCCGGAGATACACAACTATGAAACGGTCGAGTTGGATTGATGCCCGGGGTCGAGGCTGCTGCATATGCCCTCTTAGCGGGTGCTGGCCTGCCGACCTGGCCATAGACTTTTACAGGAGAGAGACAATGCGTTATATCGTAGCATCGGGCAAACCGGTTGAGCAGTTGCTGGCTGATCTTCAGGCGGCAGTGGTCGCGCATAATTTTGGGGTATTGAATGTTCAAGACCTGCAGCAGACTTTGAAGAGCAAGGGCCATGATTTGTCCCGCGCCTGTTACATTCTTGACGTTTGCAATCCGCAGCAGGCGATCAAAGTGCTCAACGAGGATATGAGTATGAACGTGGCTTTGCCCTGCAGGATTTCAGTTTATGAAGATGCAGAGGGTAGCAAAATCGCGACTATCAAGCCGGCGGCGATGCTGGGCGCATTGAGCGACTCCGCCGAACTCGCGGTCGTTGCCAGGGAGGTAGAGGCGACCATGATGGCCATCATCGACGAAGCAAAATAGCAAGAAATTAGTGGTGCCTGAGCCTGACATTGGGCGCACTGGCGGATGCATTTAAAATGCACGGTGAGGTTTTAGCCTGTTGTCCCGGGGTGTGTTTCGTCGCTTGTGGTTTCGCTGTCGACTGGGTCGGTTTTACGACTTGCTTTTGTCTCGCTTTCGATGCTCATCCTGCTATAAGTGAGCTTTTTAAAGAACGGAATGCGGCTGGTGACGGCCGACATTTGATCGACTGCGTCTCCCAGGCCGGACAATTTGTCGAGGGTGTCGCGCACGCCGAGTAATTCATCGACGTCTTCGGCGATACGGAAGATCACCATATAGAGCTCAATGGCTGCACGAATAATGGAGGCGATGATTAAAAAGCCCAACGGCCCGGCGACGAAAAGATAAAGTAAGCCGCGAAAGATGTGGCCGGCTATAAAAGTTTCAATAACGAAATACAATATGGCCGCCGCTATACCTACCAGTGACATCCCGTAAACCATGGGCAGCATTTGGTAAATAAAGTATTTATCGAATTCAAAATCCAGCAAGCCTTTCCAGTATTGAATAAACCAGTTGAGGTGCCAATTGGCGCTTTTCTTGATGTCGGCTTTCATGGGCATCTTACTCTTTATTTACGAATTATCGTTGTGGGCTGGCGATCGTTACCCGGATATTCAACAAAGTCCCAGTTGTTGTCCAGCAATAGTTTTCGCCCGTCGCAATTGACACCACCACCAGGATGGCCAAAATTGACGACAGGCTCTGACTTGGTCTCGATAAGGAAAGCGCTAATGGATAACTCGGAACAGATCAGCTACTGGAACGGTGATGCGGGACAACGTTGGGCCGAACGGGACGACACTATGGCACGCTTGCTTGCCCCTTTGGCTGACGCATTGCTGGATCATGCCGGAGTGGAAGGCTCGCAATGTGCGTTGGATATTGGCTGTGGCGGTGGCAGCCAGTCGCTTGCGTTGGCCCGACGCCTGGGCGCTGGTGCCAGTGTTCTCGGGGTTGATATATCAGCGCCGTTACTGGAGGTCGCCCGACGCAAAACTGACGGCATGGGGAGTGAATATGCGCAACTGGATTTCCTGCAGGCAGATGCTGCCGACTATGCGTTTGACCCCGCCAGCTTTGATCTCCTGTTTTCCCGCTTCGGGGTGATGTTTTTTGCTGATCCAGCGCGGGCATTTGAAAATCTGCGCCAGGCTTTGCGCCCGGGTGGGCGACTGGTGTTTTGCTGTTGGCAAAGCCTGGCAGATAACGACTGGGTGCGGATTCCTCTGCAGGCGGCGTTGCAACATCTCCCAGCCCCGGTCATGCCTGATCCGCATGAGCCCGGGCCTTTTGCCTTTGCCGACGCCGACCGGGTGGGCAAGATTCTGCAGTCGAGCGGCTTTTCGGTTATTGATATCCAGTCACACCGCCCCCGCATCAACTTCGGTGAGTCGCCCTCTGTGCTGGACAGTGCGCGGGAAATCACCATGATCGGGCCGGTATCGCGGCTTTTGGTGGAGCAACCGTCAAAGACTCTGGAAGCGGTTTATGCCTCGGTTGCAGAAGCGCTGGGACCGTTTTACCAACAGGGGCAACTCAGTCTGCCCGGTGCTGTATGGTTTGTCAGTGCGCAGGCCGGTTGAGCCCATGCCTGTCCGGTGAGGCTTATTAAGCCCCGGAGTTTCGCGTTCCAGGCCATTTTTCGGGCTCTACCGGGCCAGGCCCAGCGTTGCTTGGTCAAGCGCCAGCTCGACGGCAAAGATATTTCCTGCTGCGAGGCAAGGCATATCTAAAGGTGCCAGCTGTTGGTGGGGGATATGTACCTGGCTGGGCACCCCGGGGCACGCAAGGTGGCAACCGCATGTGAAAAAGGGCGCCCGCCTTTTGCCCCCGCCTGCGAGCCTTTATGATAGAAACCCAATGTGAGGAATTTATTCGTTATGCTCCCCTTAGATCATCTGCCGCAGCAGCTCGACCTGGAGGGCTCAAATAATTTTCGTGATCTGGGCGGTTATCCACTCTGCCAGGGCGGGTTCTTCAAAAACAAGCTGCTTTATCGCTCGGACCATCTTGCCAATTTAAGCGATGCTGACCGGCAACTCATTGCCCATTTGGGGGTAAAGACCGTTATCGACCTGCGTCGCCGTTCAGAGCGCGAAGAGAACCCGGATCGTCTTGGCGACCTGGATATTCGCCAAATCTGGTTGCCGGTTCGAGCCGAGGGCGCAGATGTACACAAGCTGCGGCGAGGGCTGGAGTCGGGGACCATAGAGCCAGACCACGCCCACGACTATCTGATTCAAGCCAATATCGAATTTGTGCGGCGCTATGCGAGTGTCTACCAGGATTTCTTCACATTGTTACTGGATCCCGACAACTATCCTGTCGTATTCCACTGTAGCGCGGGCAAAGACCGTGCCGGCTTTGCCGCTGCTATGACCTTACTGGTGGCCGGTGCCTCCCTCGAAACCGTGTTTTACGATTATATGGCGACCAATCACTGCACAGCCCGGTATGTGAACGGCATTATCGACGGTCTGAGCGACATCCCTATGATTTCGCGGCTGAAAGCTTCGCCAGATGCGATAAGGGCACTGATGCAGGCTCGTACCGAGTATCTGCAGGCTGCTTTTGACACCATTGCAAGCGACTTTGGAACTGTTGAGGCGTTTCTTGATCAGGGTCTGAAACTTGGACCTGATAACCGCCAGCGTCTCTGTTCCATTCTCTGTGAATAGCGTATCCGAACGGCGTTCGCTGGAGGACCCAGGGCAAAATATTTTGTTCAATTAATTTTATTAAAGCTTGCAATCCAAAATTATTCATCGGCCTATCTTTGATCTTTATGCACAATTGGTAGAAAGTCTCTCAAAACCAGGAAAATGAACCCAAGTTAGGGCATTTATCCCATATAGCACATTAATAAAGGCTTTTAAGTCATTGATATATAAGAATTAAAATGATATTGATTAAAAAATGACCAATCTGTGACCATAGTATGACTTACGTGGCTTTAGGTCATTTTCACAGTGTTTATCCACTGAGATATCCACAGAAAATGTGGATATCCTTATAACCTTAAGTGTTGAATTGGGTCAAAAACTGAAGCCGTTTTGCATAACCCGAGCGTCGTGTCAATAAGTTTTACGGCTAACGTCGGCACTTTTTATACAGCTCGATGATCCGTCGTGGCAGCACTGGTTCGGGCAGCTGTTTATTGTCGATCCTGTGGCTATAATGACGCGCCTCCCACCGGCATCGCCTTCATAGGTGTGGCTGGTTTTCAGACAACGTAATTGAAACCGAGAGACCAGATCTATGCAGCAGCAATTTGAAACGATGCTGGCAATGCAGGACGCCATGAACAGACGGGTACATGACGATTGGCAGCAGCGCGATTTCGCCTGGTACAGGGCGCTTTGGATCGAGTGTGGCGAACTGATCGACCACCACGGCTATAAATGGTGGAAGCAACAATCCCCCGATATGGAGCAGGTGCGACTGGAGGTAATCGATATCTGGCACTTTGGCATGAGCATGCTGTTTGACGGTCGTACTACTGAGCAGATTGCCGCAGCTCTGTGTGACCAACTCGCCAATGAGAGCGTGCCCGAGGCCGATGTGCTGCGAGCAGCAGAAGTGCTGGCCTGCCATACCCTGGCCCGTCGGGAGTTTTCCATTGCCCTGTTCTGGAGCCTGATGCAGGCGTCACAGATGAGCTTTGCGGACCTTTACCAGGCCTATATTGGCAAGAATGTACTCAATTTCTTTCGCCAGGATCATGGCTACCAGGAGGGTACATACCTCAAAATCTGGGGTGACAAAGAAGACAATGAGCACCTGGTTGATCTGCTTGCCTCGCTGGACCCTGAAGCGTCGGATTTCAGCGATCAGCTATACCAGGCCTTGCAGCAGCGCTACGCACTCTATGTACCCGTCAATTAGCATAGCGGGCGGGCAGCTCGGACATCGAGGCTTGTTGTATCCGAGCCGGGCGCCTTTTGGTTAGTGCAGTAAGCCAAATAGCTTGCGTTGGTACTCTGTCGCTACAGGGTCGCCTTTGCCAAGCGCCGCAATGATGTCCAGCAGTAGCTTTCTTGTGGTTCCGCCCTGGTGCTCGCGGTCCTGCTGGAGCACTGAAAATAGCAGCTCGAGGGCCTGTTTATGGTGTTGTTCCTGATTGAACTGTACCGCTAGCTGGCAAATGACATCCAGGTTATCGGGATCTTCCGCCAGTTTTGCCTGTAATGCCTCAATTTCCGGGGAGTGACCAGCCTCTTGCGCCAGATGTAGTTGCGCCCTGAGTTGTTCGAAGAGCTGATCCTGATCTACCATCGGCACCGCCTGCAACACCTGCTCGGCATCGTCCAGCCGCTTCAATAGCAGCAACACCTTTGCCAGTGCCAGCCCGATGTCACTGCGCTGGCGAGAATCGGTATAGGCCTGGCGCAGCAGGGGCAGGGCGGCAGTCACATCTCCTGCTTCAAGTAGTGCGCTGGCTTGCTCAAATTGCGTGTCCCAGGGTTTGGGCAAGTACTTGTCCAGGATGACGCGAATCGCGGCCTCTGGCTGGGCTCCGCTGAAACCGTCGACCGGTTGTCCATCCTTGATGACCATCACTGTCGGCAAATTGCGCACACTTAACTGGCTGGCCAGATGCTGTTGCTCGTCAGCATTCACCCTGGCAAGCAGGAATGCTCCGGCAAATTCATGGGCGAGCTTTTCCAGAATTGGCATCAGGGTTTTACAGGGTTGGCACCATTCGGCCCAGAAGTCGACCACTACGGGGCGCTTGAAAGACTCCTCAATCAGCAGTTGCTGGGCATTCTGTTCGTTGATATCAACGATGTAGTCATTCATTGGTGTGCTCCGTAAGCAATCCCTGGTTTTTCGCGAGCTGGCTTGCAGATGCCGTCCCGGGTGATCGGGTTGGAATCGCGCAAGCGCTTGTCGCTGCTGTTTTAAATCGGCCGGTATTGTATGAAAAGTGCAGGCGCATTGGTATTCCTCCCGGGAGACTGGGCTAAATGAATGGCGTTGGACTGTTTTTAGTGGGCGTGAAGTGGAAGCGAATATTAGGGCACCTCTGATCAATTAGGTACTACCTCAGCGGAGCCTTTGGTGATGGCTGGCAAGGCGCGGCGCGAAGGTCAATGGTGGTTCTCATTGACGAGCGTCGCAACGCAGTCCAGCGATCACCAAAGGCCCGCCCTTCGGGGCTTTGCGCCGCAATCTCCTGCGGCATTGTGGTCACTCGAAAGGCAACCAGCCTTACTGCGTGACCACGCTTTGCAGGATATCACGGCGCAAAGCCTGAGGTGACACCGAATTAATCAGAGGTGCCTTAGCGGTAGGTGCAGACTTGCGGTGAACCCATCCCCGATTCTACTGTTTCACCTGGCCAACGATAAATAGCAGTAGGGCTGCACCCAGGGTGGCGGTGAGCAGGTGGCTGAAAAAGCCGCCGGTGTCGACACCGACAATGTGATTAACGGTGCCACCGATAACTGCTCCAATGACTCCCACCAGGGTATTGCCAACCAGACCGAATCCACCACTTTTCAACAAGCGGCTGGCGAGCCAACCGGCCAGTGCCCCGATGATAAGAAATGCCACTATCCCCATATTCTCTTCCACTTACTGGTGCCTCTTTAGATGTGCCGTTGGCGATACTCCGCCCGAAATCGACGAGTTGCCGACTATTTCGCGGCCGCGCCCGATGATAGTATGTCCCCAGGCTGGGCACCGTGCAACTGCATTAACAAGCCGCAAGGCTGCATATGTCTGCGCGCAGCAGCAGGGACTTGTGTTGGCTAACAGCCCCACAGCCTCGATGGACCCAATTCAGTCAGTTGCTCGGCGAGAATCCCGAATGAGCCTCAGCAAGACCAAAAATATGTCGACATCTGCCCTCGCTCGGCATCTGGGTCTGCCGTCCCTGGAACTTTTCAATCTGTTGCGGGAGCTTGGCTGGATAAAGCGCGGCGCCAGCGGCTGGCTTTTGACCGGCAAGGGAGAGTTCGAGGGCGGCAGTTACGTACAGAGCGAACGTTATGGCCGCTATATCGTTTGGCCGGAAGCGGTGTTGGAGCACGCCCGTTTACAAAATGCCTGTGCTGAAGTGGTGATCAGCGCCTCGAGTATTGGCCGCGCTTGCCATGTCTCGGGGCGATATATCAACCACGTGCTGCATGAACTCGGGTGGATCTTACCGGGCGTTAAGGGTTGGCGCATCACTGCCGCGGGCAAAGCCCTCGGCGGTGTCGAGATCGAAAATGAGGAGACCAGCATTCCGTTTGTAAAATGGCCTCCCGAAATCGTGAATAACCAACGCCTTCAGGCGGCCCTGCTGAACAGCTATGGCGCTATCGGTTCAGGTAACCCCAGCCTGGAGGACGATTTGTTTGCCCGCCAGCGGGTACAGTCTTGCTGTGGTATCGATGGCCACGTTTTCGAACAACTGGAAATGGCGGCAATTTGTAATTGGTTGTATTTTGCCGGTTTGACCCACGCCTGCCATCGCCAGCTACCCGGCGAATCAGCACTGGCTGCAGACTTCTATTTGCCCGGCGGCAATGTCTACATCGAATACTGGGGAGAGCAGGGCAACGGTGCCTCGTTGAGCGAGAAATTTGAGAAAAAGGCTGCACTGGAGCAACAGGGACTGGTGCTATTGGAAATCAACACCAACGATATCGAACACCTGGACGAGATCCTCGCACGCGAGCTGCTGCGCCATGGTGTGACCGTCTATTGAGTAGCCTCTCGAACTGGGGCGACGGCAGCAGTAACCCTTTATCCCTTTAAATAGTATCGAAGCTTATCTGGCCCAGAGGAATCGCTTTAATGTCTACCCCCCCTAATCATCATCCGTTCCTGGTTGGCCTGCTAATTGCTGCAAGCGTTGCCTGTGGCCTTTTATTTTTGGGTTTCTGGCAGGCCATTTTCTGGGCTGCTGTGTTTGGCATACTGTTCCGGCCAATCTACCTGCGACTTGTCGGGCGCTTCAATGACCGCAATTCGCTTGCCGCCGCGTTGACGGTGGTGCTGATATTTTTTACCGTACTATTGCCGGCAATACTGGTGGCATCGGTGGTGGCGACCGAGGCCGCCGGTCTCTATTCGCGCATTCAATCCGGCCAGATCGATCTTGGTGTGATCGTTGACTGGTTCAATCAGCGCTTGCCGCGCTTGAGCGAGTGGGCCGCCGGCTATGGCATTAATTTGAGCGATGTGCCCAGCAAATTGTCAGCGATCGCGGTCAAGGGCAGTCAGTATATCGGTTCGCTGGCTCTCAGTGCCGGCCAGAACCTGACGTCTTTTGTGGTGAAGTTCTTCTTAATGCTTTACCTGTTGTTTTTCGTGTTGCGCGATGGCGACAAAATGGTGCAGTTTCTCCATGCGGCGATTCCCCTGCCGGACACTCTGGAGAAAAAGCTGTTCGATAAGTTTGCCGAGGTTTCGCGCGCTACCATCAAAGGCACTTTGCTAATTGGCCTGTTACAAGGTTTTCTGGGAGGCTTGATTTTCCTGATTTTGGGGATTAATGGTGCGGTATTCTGGGGCGCTGTAATGACCATCCTCTCGGTTTTACCCGCAGTGGGTTCGGGCTTGGTGTGGGGGCCGGCCGCGATCTACCTGTTCGCCACGGGTGCGGTGGCAAAAGGTGTGGTGTTGGTGGTGTTCGGGGTATTTCTGATCGGTCTCGCCGACAACGTACTGCGCCCGATACTGGTTGGTCGCGACACCCGCATGCCCGACTACCTGGTGTTGTTTTCCACCCTGGGAGGCCTCGGTCTGTTTGGCATTACCGGCTTCGTACTCGGTCCTATTATTGCTGCACTGTTCCTGGCGGTAATGCAGATCTACCTTGAGGCGCCGGTAGTGGATGATAAGAACAGCAGCCAGGAATGAGCGCCGATGGTCGTGGCACAGTGGTGGCGCGGCATTAGCTGCTGTTTAGCACCGCGTGCCGATACACTTCGATAAACCGCCCCGGAATGCGTACCGGTTTGTTATTGTCGAGATTGATACATATCAGTTGCCAGCTGCCGCGGAACACAGTTTCACCGGACACCATCAGCTGGAAGCGGCGCTCCATGGTGAGCTTGAAATCACAGTGTGTGATCCATGTTCCCGCTTCTAGCCGTTCGCCCTCGAAACAGGCTTTCAGATAATCGTACTCGGCGTGATGAATGGCCATGGCGCGTCGCAATTCGACATAGTCGTTTTCGTCCAGCCCCAGCACCGCTGAGTGTTGCCAGGCAAGCGCTTCGCACCAGCGGATGTAGCAGCCGTTGTTGACGTGGCCGAGTGCGTCTATGTCATCGGCCCCTGCGACCAGGGTTTGTGCAAATGGCACAGGATAATCCCAACCGACGCCCATACACACCTTCCCCATATTGGCTTGTGAATTCCCAAAATAATAAAGGCAGCCCGAAGGCTGCCTTTGCACGACTTACTGTCGCAGCTTAGCTGTCTCCAAACTCGCGCACCAACTGGTTGATGGTCTCTTTGCCATCGCCAAATATCATGCGGGTGTTCTCTTTAAAGAACAGCGGATTGTCTATCCCGGCGAAACCCGATGCCATGGATCGCTTGAGCACAAACACGGTACGTGCCAGGTCAACGTTGATTACCGGCATACCGTATATTGGGCTGCCTTCCATTTCTCGGGCAGCGGGGTTCACCACGTCGTTGGCGCCAATGACAATCGCCACGTCGACGTTTTCCATGCGCGGATTAATGTCGTCCATTTCCAGTAACAAATCGTAGGGAACATCGGCTTCTGCCAATAACACATTCATGTGTCCGGGCATGCGGCCAGCCACCGGGTGAATACCGTAGATTACCTCGGTGCCGTTGGCCTCCAACAACTCCTGCAGCTCTTTTACTGAATGCTGGGCCTGGGCAACAGCCATACCATAGCCAGGTACAATAGCGACGGTAGACGCTGCCTCGAGCACATAGTAGGCATCGGCCGCGGTCATAGGCTTGACTTCGCCCTCGATAACCATGGCTTCGGTCTTCACGGTGCTGAAGCCTGAGAACAGTACATGGGAAAGGGAGCGGTTCATCGCCTTACACATGATGCTGGTCAGGATGATACCGCTCGCGCCAACCAGTGAGCCTGCCACAATCAGGATATTGTTGTTGATAGCAAAGCCCGCCGCACAAGCTGCCAACCCGGAGTAGCTGTTCAGCAGAGAAATCACAACCGGCATATCGGCGCCGCCGATGGGAATAACCGCCAGCACGCCCAGTGTAATCGCCAGCAGGATAGCCAGGTAGAGCCAAAAGCTGGTGTCGGGGTAGTTAACAAACAGGAAGCCGCATATCACGATGGCTGCGACCAACCCGGAATTGACCGCACGCTGGCCCGAGAAGGTGATCGACTTGCCGTCAATGCGCTCGCTCAGTTTGCCCCAGGCGACCAAGCTGCCGGAAAATGTCACGCCACCAATCAGGATTGACAGGTAAATTGTGAACAGGATAAAGCCGTTGAGATGACTATCGCTAAGCGCAGCCCAGCCCACCAACAAGCTGGCAATACCACCGAAGCCATTGAACAGTGCGACCATCTCCGGCATTCCGGTCATTTCAACCTTGCGGGCAGCATAGGTGCCTACGCCTGAGCCCACCAGAATCCCGAAAATAATCCAGCCATAGCTGAGTATTGATTGGTCGACCAGGGTAACGACGACCGCAATGAACATGCCGACCGCGGATAGCTGGTTGCCTTTCCTGGCGGTGGATGGATGGCCGAGTAATTTCAAGCCATAAATAAATAGTATCGCAGCGACGATATAAGAAAGATTAATGAGCACAGTTGTTTGCATTACTTACCACCTACTTTCTTTTTAAACATTGCCAACATACGGTCGGTTACCATATAACCGCCAACCACGTTGATGGTGGCAAAAATAACGGCGATTGTACCCAAAAATGTGGTGAGGTCGGTGCGCTCGGCACCGGCTGCTACCAGCGCTCCCACCAGGGTAATGCCGGAAATGGCATTAGACCCGGACATCAGCGGGGTATGCAGCGTGGCGGGCACTTTGCGGATCAGTTCAAACCCTAAAAAGATAGTGAGGACCAGCACGAACAAATGATAAATAGTTTCCACGGTGATCTCTCCCTAGGCGTAATGGTTGCGGATGGTTTCATTGACCACGTCGCCCTGATGGGTAATGACGCAGCCCTGGATGATGTCATCCTCGAAGTTGAGATTGAGCTGCTTTTGCTCCTCATCCCAATAGTCAACTAGCAAGTTGTAAAGATTGTTCGAGTACATATCGCTGGCATCCCGGCACACGACATTGGGCCAGTTGCCGCTGCCGATAACACAGACGCCATTGATATCGACATTCTTGCCGGGTTCGGAGCCCTCAACATTGCCGCCGGTCTCTGCGGCCATATCGACGACAACACTGCCTGGGCGCATGCCCTCGACCATGTCACGACTTACCAGTACCGGAGGCTTGCGGCCAAAGACCTGGGCGGTGGTAATCACGATATCTGACTCGGCGATCTCTTTGGCCTGGCCATCTTTTTGCTTTTGCAGTTGCTCCGGCGTTAATTCCTGGGCATAGCCGTCTTTGGTCTGGCCGGTCTGGCCCAGGTCGATTTTGAGGAATTTGCCGCCGAGGGATTCCACTTGCTCTGCCACCACCGGTCGGGTGTCGAAGGCGGTAACCTTGGCACCCAGCCTTTTCGCGGTCGCGATGGCCTGCAATCCGGCAACGCCGGCGCCAATAATAAATACTTTTGCGGGCTTGATGGTGCCGGCAGGGGTCATCATCATCGGCAGGATACGATTCAGTTGGTTGGCCGCCATCATTACCATCACGTAGCCGGCGAGGTTGGCCTGGGAGCTCAAAGCGTCCATTTTCTGCGAACGCGTGGTGCGCGGAATCATTTCCATGCTGATGGCGGAGACGTTGCGGGCCTTGAGGGCCTCAACCAACTCGCGCTCATTAAACGGGTCAAGGTAGCTGATGTGCACCGAACCCTCTTTCAGCCCTGGCACTTCTGCAAGCGACGGCTTGTGCAGCCGCACCACCACATCGGCTGCTGCCAGCATCGCGGCGCGATCGCTGGCAATGGTGGCTCCGGCTTCAGTGTACTCTGCATCGGCATAACCCGAGCCTATGCCGGCGCCGGCCTCGACTTGAATCTCTGCTCCGGCACGAACCAGTTTCTTCACCACTGCAGGCGTCATTGGCACCCGCTGTTCGCCGGGATGGGTCTCTTTTGGTACGACTAGTAGACTCATAGTACCCTTCACTTTAGTTGTTGGATAATGCGTTATTGTGGTCTTGGTAGACCGTAACTGCTGCTACATTCCCCCGCGTCAAAAGACAAGCCGGGCGAAAAATCTGTCGAGTATGCCTTCACCTTGTCATGACTGCAAGAGCTGTTCAATTGCCTCGGCAAGCTCCAGGTCTCTCCGGGTTGTACCGCCGGACTCGTGGGTCGTCAAGCGGATTTGCACCCGGTTCCATACGTTGGACCATTCGGGGTGGTGATTGCGGCATTCACAGGCCATTGCCACACGGGTCATAAATCCAAAAGCGGCGGAAAAATCCGCAAACTGAAAGCTCTTTTCCAGACCGTTGTCGCGAACTTCCCAAGCATTGAGCCGGGGCAGTGCGGCGTTGATTTCTTCAGTGCTGAGAACAGCTGGTGGGGTCCTGGGCATGATTTTTTATTGCCTCTTATTGCCTCGGTTTGATAATTAATGCTGCTGCAAAATCACGCCGCACTCCAGATGCGGTGTGTAGGGAAACTGATCGAAAAATGCCAGTGCCTCTACCCGGTGAGTTTGCCCCAGTAGCTCGAGGTTTTGCAAGAGCGTAACCGGATTGCACGAAATATACACGATCTGCGGCATGCGGCCGATCAGCGCCAGGGTGGCGGGATCAAGCCCAGCCCGGGGCGGGTCGACCAGCACCGACTGCAGGTCAAAGTCTTGCAGCCTGATATCGCGCATGCGCCGGAACGGGCGGACGCCATCCATAGCTGCGGTAAAATCCTCACTGGACATGCGCAGCAAGGTGATGTTGTCGATGTTGTTGGCCTTCATATTGGCTCTGGCGCAAGCGACGGCCTGTTTTGATATTTCGGTCGCCAGCACTTGCCGGAACTGGGTCGCCAGTGGCAGGGTGAAGTTGCCGATACCGCAGTAAAGCTCCAGCAAGTCGCCGCTGCTGGTACGGGTTTGATCCAGAACCCACTCGATCATATGGCGGTTTACCCCGGCATTGGGTTGGGTAAAAACACCCTCTGTTTGCTGGTAGCTAAATTTGCGGCCGTGTAGATCGAGATGTTCAGTGACGTAATCCCTCCCCAACACTATTTTTTGCTTACGACTGCGCCCTATAATTTGCAGTTGCAAGTCGTCTTGCAACTGCAGGGCAGCAAGCTGCCATTCATGATCGAGCTTTTTATGGTAGATCAGGCTCAGCACGGTGTCGCCGTCGCTGGTACTGAGGAACTCGACCTGGAACAGGCGCTGGCGCAGAGTATCATTGGCTTCCAGCAGGATCTTCAGTGGCGGCAGACGTTCGCTGATATGCTTGCAGGCGACCGGGAAATCCTTGATGACCTGTGGTTGTCCCGGTGCGGCAAACATCACGAAGTCGATGTTATCGCCACTGTGCCACATACGAAACTCCGCACGCATACGGTAGTGCTCCGGCGCAGACGCAAACACCTCCGCTTCGCCGCTGTAGTGGCGCTTAAAGGCGGGCAGTGCATGCTCCAGCTTCTGCGCGAGGATAGAATTGTAGCGTTGTGGCTGGTATTGGCTTAAAGGCATAGGGTACTCTTGCGGCCGAGAAAACATTGCCGATGGTAATTCAGCATCGACAGTAGGTGAGGAATCTCGCCTGCGGGGCGTGCGAACAGGCGCTAGTTTACCCGTTCGCAAATTATAAACCGAGGGAATCTGTCAACGATGAGTATTTTAGTGACCGGCGGCGCCGGCTATATCGGTAGTCATACCTGTGTGGAATTGATCGAGCAGGGGCATGACATTGTTATTGTCGATAACCTGGTCAACAGCAGTGAGGAAGCGGTGCGGCGAATTGCGACCATCACCGGTCACGAGCCGGTATTCTATCCGGTTGATATTCGGGACCGCGAGGGTCTTGAAGCGATCTTCCATGATCACAAGATCGACGCTGTTATCCACTTCGCCGGCCTCAAGGCCGTGGGTGAGTCTGTGTCCCAGCCCTTGCATTACTACCAGAACAATATTGCCGGCACCCTGACATTGTGTGAAGTCATGCAGCTGCATGGGGTTTTCAATATGGTGTTCAGTTCATCGGCCACAGTGTACGGTGATCCTGCATCGGTGCCGATAGTAGAAGATTTTCCGCTGTCAGCTACCAACCCTTACGGCCAATCGAAGCTGTTCGTCGAGCAGGTGCTGCGCGATGCGCATATTGCTGACCCACGCTGGAACGCCATTCTACTGCGTTACTTTAACCCGGTAGGAGCACACCACAGCGGGCTTATCGGTGAAGACCCCCAGGGTATTCCGAATAACCTGGTGCCTTATATCTCCCAGGTGGCCGTAGGCAAGCTGGAAAAGCTGGCAGTGTTTGGTGCTGATTACCCGACCCCGGATGGCACCGGCGTGCGTGATTACATCCATGTGGTCGACCTGGCGAGAGGCCATCTGCGAGCGCTGGAGAAGATCGCTGATAACCCGGGAGTAGTGGCTTACAATCTGGGGACCGGTCGCGGCTATTCAGTGCTTGAAATGATTGCCGGGTTTGAGCGCGTCAGTGGTCGCAGCGTTCCCTATGAAACTGTGGCAAGGCGACCGGGGGATATTGCCGAATGCTACGCTGACCCGGCGACGGCTGCAAAAGAGCTGTGCTGGCGAGCAGAATTCGACCTCGCGAGAATGCTGGAAGATAGCTGGCGCTGGCAAAGCCAGAACCCTACAGGCTATCGTTAGTCATCCTGGGCCCGGGTGAGCCTCCCTGGATGGCGTTGCCCGGGAGGGTATGAACAGGGCAGGTCTTGTCGTGCTCAGCTTGCTAAAGTCTAATATATTTTTTATAAAAGCAGGCTATATGATTGAATTAAAACACTATTTTCAATCTAGAAATAGCATTAGCTTTGCCCTATAAAGCGCTGTGATGGAAAAGTCCAGGCAATAAAAAAGGCTTTACCTCATGTAAAGCCTTTAGATGTTCACGCAAGCTTTTGAACTATAAATAAAATATTTATCGGTAGCTGCACTGCTGGCGGATATATTTCGCCAGCGCCCAGTAGGCTTGCTGTTTGTCGATGAAAGGGCCCCGCTCGATTTCTTCACGCGTGTGAAAATACCATTGCGTATTTTTCTTGAAGACTCTTTCTCTGCTGCGAGGAGACTGAAGTTGTAAGTTTGCGTGTGCCAAGTGAGGATGCCCTGAAGATTTGCTTACGTTTATAGTAGTGCCGGGAGCTGGCGGCGGCAAAACTCAAACCTCACAGGCGTGAACGGTTTCTCGATTCCCACATGTTTTTTGCCTTAGTCAAGGCGTTAGGAATGTCGAGATCGGGCTCAAGGGTTTGCGCGGCAATCGCCAGTGTGCCTATGACTGCCTCATAGCCATAGGGGATAAAAGCCTTATCTTTCCATAAGTTAAGAAGGGGTTCTAAGGTGGGCTGCGAAGGTTTTTCAGCGCGGCCGGCCAGCATGCGGGGCCAGCGCTGTTGTCGCAGCTCTCCCGCATGAAGACTCAGTGTCTCGCAAGTCGCATCCGGCTTGCGTTCAACTTCGCCGCCTTCACCCTTGAATACAGTTGCAGCGGGCTGTTGTAAAAGCTGCAGGGTCTGCTGGTGAATCTCGCCATAGCGAGGGTGAAAAATGCTGTGAATACTGGCATTTGCGCTGGTCGGGTTAAGCAGTCTCGCCATGCTGTTAGCCACCGAGCGCAGTCCTAGCAGCGGCTTTAGTTGTAGCAATTGTTCCATGATGGGTGAAAAGCAAGCGACCGGCATAAAGGCAAAATGCTGCTTATCCAGCTCGGTCGCTGTCTGTTCCCAGTTGTCGCAGATGCCGATGTTGAGTTGTCGCAGGGCGGTTTCGGTATAAAGCCTGCTGGGTGTATGACCGCTGGTGCCGTGCATAAAAACCTTAACACCGTTGTCTGCCAGGGTGAGCGCTGCGAGTAAAAACCAGGGGTGATGTTGGCGCTTGCCGGCGTATGACGACCAGTCAAGATCGGCTCGGATTAATTCTCCGGGCGGCGCACTGCTGTCGCGGACCGCCTTGACGAACCCTGCCAGTTCTTCCGGGCTTTCCTCCTTTACGCGCAATAGCATTAAAAAAGCGCCGAGCTGCATCGGTTCAACCTGACCCGAAATAATCATGCTCATGGCGGCATACGCTTCATCGAAATCGAGAGAGCGGGTGCCGTTTTTTCCCCGACCGAGAATTCGGACGTATTGTGCAAAGGGGTGCGATTCCTGATGTATATTCGACATAAAGAAGCCTAGTTATTGTTTTTAAACAAAAAGTATACTTAAGGTGGTTTCTACTACAGGCAGTTGTCAGGCTTCGGTAGGCCGGCGATTTTGCTAATCCGCTTGGCGGGGCTATCCGGAAACAGGCTCATCAAATAGATACTGTTGCCCTTGTCGGCACCGAGCTGCAACTTTATATATTTGACCAGGGGCCGCATGGCGGGTGACAGTTTGTAGTGGTGATAGTATTGCCTGGTGAGCAGGATGACTTCCCAGTGAGCCGGGCTGAGTACAATACCTTCTGTCCGTGCCAGTTGTTGTGCAACGCTGTGGTTCCAGTCATCGAGATTTTGCAGGAAGCCATCACTGTCTAACGGGGCGTGGACGAACATACTAAAACCAACTCTGGACCTTGTCGCACTGGCAACACAGTTCGACCAGGGCAGGGTAGTCGATAAGCTCCAGCGTCGTGGCTTGCTTTCCCGCCAAGCCGCGAGCTACCAGATCGGGCTGCATTGCCAGCACCCGGGTGCCAGCAGCTGATTCCAGGCTCAACCATGCCGTAGTACCGCTCAGCCCGTTGCAGACGCCATCTTCGAGCAACACGATAACATCGCTTGCAGTGGCAAAGCGCAGGCACAGCGCCAGGGCCTGGTGGGGTGCTGGTTTATTGACGGTATGGATAATCATGGCTCAGAAACTCATGATGGCCGCACTGTCGGCCATTAAGGCGCGGGCTTGTTCATCGCTGATAATCGTTGTTCCCGGCAGCAGGTCGACCTGGCACAGTCCCCGTTCTTGCAATGACTGTTGATCGGCGAATATCGCTGTTACATCGTATAGGGGGAGTGCAGCAAGGCTGTCATTCAGGGGCTTGTTGTTGCCGCTAAAGTCGCCCTGTTCAGTGAGCAACTGGAAAACACCGTCACCACAAAACAACAGGCTCAGTTGCTGCTCAAACAGGGCGCTGGCAAGGATTGCGTCGAGGGCTTCCCGGGCATTCACCTGCCGCGAAGGGGGATAGCTACAGATTGCCAGTATTTGCTGAGAAGTCATACTAGTCGCCAAAGGTAATACAGCGGTCCGCTTTGAGTAAGCCGTCGGTATATTGGCCTAGCCCAGACAGTTCAAAGCCCGGCGCGAGGTTGGGGCTGGCAACGTGGCGCTCTGCCTCGGTGCTGTTGTGCACCCCGCGACGTTTGGCCGCCGAAATACAGACCACCAGGTCGAGTTGTTCGCGCTCGGCGAGAGAGGACCATAATTCCACCAGATTGGCTTCATCCTGGGGAGGGCGTTGGTTATTGCAGCCGTTGTAAATACCGTTGTGGTAAAAAAACACCCGGTAAATACTGTGCCCGGCAGCCAACACCGAGCAGGCGAATTGGTAAGCACTCCACGCCCCTTGACTCTGCTGCGGGGCGCCATAAACGACAATAAAAAATTGCATCTGCTTCAGGCTCGTTGGTATTTTGCAATACGTCGTCAGGGGAGTGCTCAAAATACCCAATTCAGGCCGATTTGCCCAGCGATCTCCATAAAAACATCGGGCTTGTCTACAGTACAGCGGACCTACCAGCATTGGTGGTGATACTGATTTGGGCAAAAAAATCCCCGCTTAAAGCGGGGATTGGATTTCCTATCGGTGCCGAGCCAACTCTTTAGTCGTCCATAATGCCCAGCATGGCGAGCAGGTTGACAAAGATGTTGTACACGCTCAGGTACAGACCTACGGTGGCTCGAATATAGTTGGTCTCACCGCCGTGGATAATATTGCTGGTATCAAACAGTATTAGGCCCGACATGATCAACACTATCGCGGCAGAAGTTGCGAGATACAGCCCAGGGATCGCCAAAAATATGTTAGCGATGCTGGCGAGTACAGCAACCACCAGTCCTACCAGCAAGAAGCCTCCCATAAATGAGAAGTCCTTGCGGCTGACGAGGGCGTAGCCGGACAGGGTGAAGAAGATAATGGCGGTACCACCCAGCGCCTGGAATACCAGCTGAGGCCCGTTAGGCATCGACAGATAGTGGCTCAACATTGGCCCTAACGAGGCGCCGAGCAAGCCCGTGAAAACGAACACCCACACCAGCCCTTTCGCGCTGTCTGCATTGCGGTGCACCATAAACATGGCGCCGAAAGCTACCAGCATACAAACCAGCGATGCTCCCCGGCCAATGCCCACCGCCATCGACGCCGCGGCTGTTATCGCGCTGAAAGCCAGGGTCAGGCCTAAAAGCATATAGGTGTTTTTGAGAACATTGTTGATCTCAACAGCGGGTCGCTCAGCGCTGTAGCTGTTGGTCATCAAGCGTTTGTCCTGCATGTGTTCCTCCAGAATTTACCAGTCATTTGGTCAGTAAACGCACTGACATCATGCAATAGTATGGGCGCGAAAGTCGTCTTTCAAGCTAAATCGGACCCTATCTTTAGGTTCGATGTCCTTGCAAAAGTTCCTTCGTTCAGGTTTTTTTCATTGGGACATCGCCGACCGCTGTTCACTGCCTTCCTCACCGCACCAGCAGCATTGGATGTAGGCTTTAACAGATACGCAGCGACACGGTTGTTGGATTTGTCGGCAAGCGCCAGATTGCATGACATGGCACCAATATTTTCTGCGAGCTAGCGTCGTTCCCGCCCGGGGGCGGAAACGCATCGCTGTTGTGGCTTTTCGCCAAGGTTAGGTATAGCGATAGGGACGCCCGGCCTTTTGCATGTCGGCATTGTACTGCTTGAAGATATCCACCACCTTTTTCTTGGTGGCCGATTCGGCGGCAATCTCATCCCAGAATACAATCGCGGCCGACTCAACCTGTGCCCACTCTGCATCGGGAATCGTGGTGAGTTTCATCTTGGTGCCATTCACCCGTAAAGACGCTTCGCCACCCCAATACCACCACTGGCGATAATAGTGGGAGCTGTCCATGGTGAGTTTTAGCAACTCTTGCAGCCGCTCTGGCAGCTTGTTGTACTGGTCCATGTTGGCAAAGAACGACCCCGCCCAGGCGCCGGAGATATTATTGGTGAGGAAGTAATTGGTCACATCAGCCCAACCCACCGTGTAGTCTTCGGTGATGCCGGACCAGGCAACGCCGTCCAACTCGCCGGTTTGCACGGCTACTTCAATGTCTTCCCAGGGCAATGTGACCGGTACAACACCAAATTGCTTGAGGAATCGCCCGGCTGTCGGAAAAGTAAATACCCGCTTGCCCTTCAGGTCTTTGAGGCTGTTGATCGGGTCTTTGGTGGCAAAGTGGCAGGGGTCCCAGGCGCCGGCAGACAAATGTTTAACTCCCAGCTTGGAATACTCAGCATCCCATATTTCGGCCAGGCCATACTGGTTAAACAGTACCGGCACATCGAGGGAATAGCGGCTGGCAAAAGGGAAATAGCCACCAAACACGGTAACCTCGGTGGGCGATGCCATCGAGTCGTCGTCGGACTGTACCGCATCGATGGTACCTTTTTGCATGGCCCGGAACAGTTCCCCGGTCGGTACCAATTGGTCGGCATAATACAACTCGATCTGCATATCCGAGCCTGCCACCTTGTTGAAGGAATCGATGGCGGGCTTGATCACATGCTCTGCCAAAGCCGGCCCGGCGTAGGTTTGCAGGCGCCACTTGATAGTCGACTTGCTGGCCGCATGCACTGCGGGAGCCCCAAGAGTTGCCAGCCCTGCAGCACCGGTTAAGCCAAGCCCTGCGTTGGTCAGGAATTTCCGTCTGTTGCTCATACTAACCTCCGTCCGTTTAAAGTACGGGAAACCGTTACCGCTGGTTTCCCCTTGTTCTCCCCATTACAGGAGGAATTTCTATTTGTTGTAGACATACTCCGGTAGCCACAAAGCCAGTTGCGGAAACAGCATCACCAATGACAATGCCAGCACCATCACAAATACGAAGGGGATAACCGACGCATAAATATCCCGCAAGCCGATTTCGGGTGGTGCCATTGCCCGCATGAGAAACAGGTTGTAACCAAAAGGCGGGGTCATATAGGCGATTTGGGTGGTGATGGTATACAGGATGCCGTACCAAACGAGGTCAAACTCAAGAGCTTTTACCAGGGGCACATAGAGTGGCGCGACGATCACCAGCATCGCGGTGTCATCGAGGAAGGTCCCCATTACCAAAAAGGACAGCTGCATCAGGATCAGGATTGTCCATGGGCTCAGGCCCAGCTGGTCGGTAAAGAGACTCTCGATCGCCTTGACCGCTCCAAGACCATCAAATACCGCACCAAAGCCCATCGCCGCTAAAATGATCCACATAAACATGCATGAGATCGCCAGGGTCTGGCGCAGGGAAACTTCAAACACCTGTTTGTTCATGCGTCCTTTTAGCACTGCCGCCAGAAAAGCGGTGATCGCGCCAATCGCAGAACTCTCTACCAGGCTGGTCCAGCCGTTGATAAAAGGCACCATCATGGCGGCAAAAATAGCAATCGGTAAAATGCCGGCGCGCAGCAGTCGGAGCTTTTCTGCCAGCGGAACATTGCGCTCTTCTTGTTTGAGCGGCGGTCCCAATTCCGGCTGTAGCGCACAACGAACAGCGATATAGACAACAAACATCACCGCCATGATCAAGCCGGGGACCACGCCTGCCAACCACAGCTGGCCCACTGGTTGGCGCGCAATCATCGCATACAGCACCAGCACCACCGAGGGCGGCACCAGAATGCCGAGTGACGATCCGGCCTGGATGACACCGGTGACCATGCGTTTGTCATAGCCGCGCCTCAGTAGTTCTGGTAGCGCTATGGTGGCACCGATGGCCATTCCCGCGACCGACAGGCCATTCATCGCCGATACCAGCACCATTAAACCAATCGTGCCGATCGCCAGGCCGCCATTGATAGAGCCCATCCAGACATGAAACATTTTGTACAGGTCGTCGGCAATCCTGGATTCGGACAGCACGTAGCCCATGAAGATAAACATAGGCAGGGTTAACAGCGGATACCATTTCATCAACTTCATGGCAGAAGAAAAAGGAATATCAGATCCGCCGGTGCCCCACAGCGACAGGGCCGCAATGGCGGCGACAGCGCCAATTGCACCGAACACCCGCTGTCCGGTCAGCAGCATCAACATCATCGACGAGAACATCAACAGAGCGATCATTTCGTAGGACATGAAAGTTCAATCCCCTTGATTTTCGCAATGTCTTTAAACAGTTCCGATATTGCCTGTAACAGCATCAAAAAGAAGCCGACACAGGTGATCACCTTGATAGGCCACATATACGGTCGCCATGAGGAATAGCTGCGTTCGCCGTACTTAAGGGCATACTGGGTGCTGTCGATCGCGCCGTAGAGCAACACCCCGAGGTAAAAGATCAGGAAGAGCACCGTGAATGCATCGAACCAGGCTTTGCGGTGATCAGACCAGGACCCATACAGTAGGTCCATCCTCACATTTGAGCCGAGTTGAAGAGAATAGGGGCCGCCAAGTATGTAGTAGGCAACCATGGCAAACTGCGCCATCTCCAGGGTCCACAGTGAAGGCATGAAGAAGGTTTTGGAAATGGAGGACCACAGCAAAATGCCAATGATGACAAATATGCCGTACATCATGACTCGACCGATACGGTAGTTAATCGCATCGACAATGATGATGTAGCGCCTCATGAATCGCGACAAGCGAACCTCCCCTGACTCACTCGATATGCTTGCCGTTGTCAATCGGGGTAGAGAGACACAGACCGCCTTGCGGCATGTGTTAACGAATCCCGTAAAGAAAACGGTCACTTCTTACCAGCGCCAGCAGCGTCAATGCGGGATCGGGGGGCGGCGACCCCGGATCGTGATTAGCTCAGTATCAAACTATCGCAGCGACCGTAATTTTTGTTCGAGCTTATTGCGCCAGCGTTTTTCGTCGTGTTTGCATCTCAAGGAAATACGAGCATAAAAGTCGGCAAGCCTGTTGTCCATCACTATCCGAGCCGATTTGCCCGGCAAGCCGCCGCGCAAGGGATCAAAGACTCTTAAAGTGAAAGGATTTAGGCCGTGTCAGGTTGTGGTAGGCAATGACCGACAGGCTGCCGCCACGACCGGTATCTTTGCAGCCGGTCCAGCACAAGGCAGGGTCGAGGTAGTCGCAGCGATTCATAAACACTGTGCCGGTCTGCAATTGTCCGGCGATCCGGGTTGCCCGTTGGCGACTGTTGGTCCACAACGATGCGGTTAGGCCAAACTCGCTGTCATTCATCAGCGCTACAGCTTGTTCGTCGCTGACCACCTTCATGATGCCTACCACCGGCCCGAAGGACTCTTCGCGCATAACCCGCATGCCATGATCCACATCGACCAGTATTTGGGGCATTAGATAGGTACCGCTATCATTGGGAAACCATGCCGGGTCAATCAGTGCTGTGGCACCCGCGTCAATGGCTTCGGCCACTTGTGCCCTGACTTCATTGGCAAAGCGCAGGTTGGCCATCGGGCCAAGGGTAGTCTCCTGCTGCAGCGGGTTGCCGAGGCGGTATTGCTTGACGATGCTAACCGCTCGCTCGACAAATTTATCGTACAGTGCCTCGCACACATAAATTCTTTCAATACCACAGCAACACTGGCCGGAGTTATACATGGCACCGTCGATGATGGTCTCGACCGCCTGCTCGAGATTGGCATCATCCATAACATAAGCCGGGTCCTTGCCACCGAGTTCAGTACCGACTGCAGTAAATGTGCCCGCCGCTGCCCGCTCAATCGCCCGGCCTCCGCCAACCGAGCCGGTAAAGTTGACAAACCCGAAACAACCCTCGGCGATCAGCTCAGCTGTCGTTTGGTGACTCAGGATTAACGACTGGAATACATCCTCAGGAACTCCCGCTGCATGAAAAGCACTGGCCATGCGCTCCCCGGCTAACAGGGTTTGTGAGGCGTGCTTGAGCAGCACGCTATTGCCTGCGATCAAGGCCGGCACCAGGGTATTGATAGCGGTCATAAAGGGATAATTCCAGGGTGCTACTATCAGCACCACGCCCAGTGGCTCGCGCACGATGCGGCGATCAAACGTATCACTATTTTCGATTACGATAGGCGCTAGCGCCTCGCTGGCGATGCTGGCCATGTAGCTCGAACGTTCACTGACACCGCCAAACTCGCCGTTGTAACGAATGGGCCTGCCCATCTGCCACGCCAGCTCGGTCACAATCTCGTTATTCATTTCGCCCAGCATTTCAACGCCCCCGAGCACCAGGTCGATACGCTGCTGTAACGGCCGCCGGCTCCAGTCTGACTGTGCAGCCCTGGCCCGGGTAGCGACATGCCTTGCCTCGGCCAAAGTCAGCGGGGTTCGCTCGGCATAGAGCGACTGGTCTATGGGAGATATGCACTGGATTTTATCAGTCATTATCGCGATCTCTCAAAGTGATTATGCAGGGTCTGTCAGCCTTCAAGCCGCGGCTCATTGGCTGACGACAGGGCAGAACCCGGGAGGATTATTGTGGCTACAGTGTTTTTCAGGAACGCCTGCGCGACGGGGCCAGCAGCCAATAGCCGATGGCCAACAGACCCAGCCACAGCAACACGGTATCACCGCCATGCTGCAGCGCATGCAGCGGGAAAGCCTCGCTGCTGCTGCCCGGGTGAGCGTGGGATGTTATCGGCAGAACGCCAAGCAATAAGCAGGTCAGTTTGTTCATCGGTCTTATGCTCCAGTGTGGCTTGGGGTTACACATACCTTGCACAGTAATAGAGTCGGCAATTGCCTGCAAGCCGATGCTTGCCTGCAAATGATGTAAACACCAATGTCCGTTGTCGCGGTATCCGCAGGGTAGGGGCTGGCTGAGCTTTGGCCGCTAGAACCCGTGATAGGCATGGGACGCCGTGCTTGTTGATCCAGGTCAAGGGGATTGGGGTTTTTCGACAATATGCCCGCCCGAGAGCGCAGCTTTAGACCAAAGACCAATACCCGGGTTAAAGCGCAAGGTGCTAGGTTCTGATGCTAATTATAAAAAGAGAGTAGTCAGTGCCGTGCCGGGCTGCGCCCTGCCAAGACTGCTTTCCTGCAGTTCACGCACGAGCCGGGATGGAGAATCCGATATGAGTTCCCCCGAGACTTTCTACGATGTTTTTCGGCACCAGGGTATTAGCAGGCGATCGTTTAACAAGTTCTGCGCCCTCACGGCGGCGTCGCTGGGCCTGAGCCCGGCATTTGCGCCCAAGATTGCCCACGCGATGGAAACCAAGCGCCGAACCCCGGTCATCTGGCTTAACGGACTCGAGTGTACCTGTTGCTCCGAGAGTTTTATTCGCTCGGGTCATCCACTGGTGTCTGATGTGGTGCTTTCCATGCTGTCGCTGGATTACTCCCATGTGCTGATGGCCGCCGCGGGGCACCAGGCTGAGGCGGCGCTGGAAGAAACCCGGCGCGATCACGCCGGAGAATACATCCTCGCGGTGGAAGGCAACCCGCCGCTAAACGAAGACGGTATGTTCTGCATTGTCGGCGGTCGCCCGTTTATTGACCAACTGCAAGAAATGGCCGCCGGGGCCAAAGCCGTGGTGGCGTGGGGTTCCTGCGCATCGAATGGCTGCGTGCAGGCGGCGCGTCCCAATCCCACCCGGGCAACGCCCATTCACAAGGTGATCAAGGATAAGCCCATCATCAAGGTGCCGGGTTGTCCCCCCATTGCTGAAGTCATGACCGGGGTGCTTACCTACATGCTTACATTCGAACGCCTGCCACCGCTGGATCGCCTGGGTCGGCCGAAAATGTTCTACGGCCAGCGCATTCATGACAAGTGCTATCGCCGGCCTCACTTTGATGCCGGCCAGTTTGCAGAGGCATGGGACGACGAAAATTCGCGCATGGGTTACTGTCTTTACAAGATGGGATGCCGGGGCCCCACAACCTACAATGCCTGTTCAACCGTGCGCTGGAATGAAGGTGTTTCCTTTCCCATTCAATCGGGTCATGGCTGCATCGGTTGTTCAGAAGAAAACTTCTGGGACAACGGACCATTCTACGAGCGCCTGGCCGAGGTTCACACCCCCCTGGGCGTTGAGTCTAATGCAGACAAAATAGGCCTGGGCGCACTGGGTGTGGTGGGTGCCGGTGTTGCGGCCCACGCGGCGGCGTCTGCACTCCAGCGGGCCCGCTCATCCGACACTAACCCCCCATCTGATTCCGGAGAATAATCGATGGCAATCCAGACTCCCAATGGCTTCTTGCTTGATGATTCCGGTCAACGCATTGTGGTAGACCCGGTGACCCGTATCGAGGGTCACCTGCGTATCGAGGTGAATATTGACGAAAGCAATATCATCCGCAATGCGGTATCTACCGGCACCATGTGGCGCGGCCTTGAGGTCATCCTCAAGGGCCGCGATCCCCGCGACGCCTGGGCCTTTACCCAGCGTATTTGCGGTGTCTGTACCGGCACTCACGCCTTGACCTCGGTTCGCGCAGTAGAAGATGCCCTGGCGATCCAGATTCCTGAGAATGCCAATATTATTCGCAATATCATGCAGCTGACTCTGCAGGTTCACGATCACCTGGTGCATTTTTATCACCTGCATGCACTGGACTGGGTAGACGTGGTATCAGCGCTTTCGGCAGACCCCAAGGCTACCAGCGAGCTGGCACAGTCGATATCTCCCTGGCCCCTGTCCTCGCCAGGCTATTTCCGCGACTTGCAAACACGACTGAAAAAGTTTGTCGAATCGGGCCAGCTGGGTCTGTTTCGCAATGGCTATTGGGGTCATGCAGCCTACATGTTGCCGCCGGAAGCTAACCTGATGGCGGTTGCGCATTACCTTGAGGCGCTGGACTTCCAGAAGGAGATAAAGAAAATCCATACCGTGTTCGGCGGTAAGAATCCTCACCCAAACTGGTTAGTGGGCGGTGTTCCCTGTCCAATCAATGTATCCGACACCGGCGCGGTGGGGGCGATTAACATCGAGCGTCTCAACCTGGTAAAAAGCATCATCGACCAAAGCCGCCAGTTTGTAGACCAGGTTTACCTGCCAGACTTAATGGCCATTGCCTCTTTCTACAAGGACTGGACCTTCGGTGGTGGTCTGTCGAGCACTAACGTCATGTCCTATGGTGATATCCCTGATTACGCTAACGACTATAGTGCCAGCAACCTGTTGTTGCCCCGCGGCGCGATTATCAATGGCAACCTCAATGAAGTGCACGAGGTCGATCTGCGCGATAGCGAACAGATACAGGAGTTTGTCAGCCATTCCTGGTACAGCTATACCGATGATGATATTGGCTTGCACCCCTGGGATGGGGTGACCGACCCCAACTTTGAGCTCGGGGAAAACTACAAGGGCACCAAAACCCGGATTGAATCCCTCGACGAGAGCGCCAAGTATTCTTGGATCAAGAGCCCGCGCTGGAACGGCTACGCGATGGAAGTAGGGCCTCTGGCCCGCTATATCATTGGCTACGCCAACAACAACCCCGAGTTCAAGGAGCCCACCGAAAAACTGCTAAGCGATTTGGACCTGCCGGTGAACGCATTGTTTTCTACCTTGGGCCGCACCGCCGCTCGCGGTTTGGAGTGCAGTTGGGCGGCGGAAAAACTGCAGTATTTTTACGGCAGGTTGATCGACAATATTCGCGCCGGTGACACCACTACCGCAAATATTGAACTCTGGGACCCTTCTACCTGGCCGACCGACGTCAAGGGCGTTGGTTTTACCGAGGCACCGCGCGGGGCGCTGGGGCACTGGGTGCATATCAAGGATCGCCGTATCGAGAATTACCAGGCGGTGGTGCCCACAACCTGGAATGCGGGGCCGCGAGACGCCGAGGGCAATATCGGTGCCTATGAGGCTGCATTACTGGATACCCCGGTAGACAATGCCGAACAGCCCCTGGAGATCCTGCGTACCATTCATTCATTCGATCCCTGCCTGGCTTGCTCGACTCACGTTATGAGTCCTGAAGGTGAGGAGCTGGTCAACGTTAAGGTGCGATAGGGAGTCAGTGTCATGGCCAAACCCGAATCTAATAAAAAAACCGGGGTCTTGCATTCGCTGGTGCACCATGCGACTGAAGTGGAAACGCCGGCCTCAAAAATTTACGTATACGAGGCCCCGGTGCGGCTTTGGCACTGGGTCAATGCACTCTGCATCGTACTGCTCTGTGTCACGGGTTACCTGATCGGCAAACCGTTGCCGTCGGTACCTGGCGAAGCCTCGTTCAGCTACGCCTTTGGCTATGTGAGATTGATCCACTTCGGCGCCGGCCAGGTGTTGGCCGTGGCCCTGCTGTATCGCATTTTCTGGGCCATTGTGGGTAATCACCACGCGCACCAGTTATTTCTGCCCCCCGTATGGAGCGGTAAGTGGTGGCAAGAAGTTTGGCATGAAGTGCGTTGGTACGCCTTTCTGGAAAAAATTCCCAAGAAATACGTTGGTCATAATCCCCTGGCCCAGCTGGCTATGTTTGGCATGTTCCTGTTGCCAATGTTGCTCAATGTGTTCACCGGATTCGCGCTCTACGCGGAGGGCGCCGGCATTGAAAGCGCCTGGTACACGGCCTTCGGTTGGGTATTCAGTATCGTTGGTGACAGTTTTACGGTGCACACTATCCACCGTCTTACCATGTGGGTAATCGTCTGCTTTACGGTGGTTCATATCTATGTCGCTGTGCGCGAAGATATTATGAGTCGCCAGAGTCTGGTCTCCACCATGATTTCCGGTTGGCGCTACTTTAAGGATGATAAAGAATGAGCGGCGACCGCAAAGCGCTGTTACTGGGGGTTGGCAACATTCTGTGGGCCGATGAGGGTTTTGGGGTGCGTTGTGTCGAGGCTTTCGCCCAACGCTACCAGGAGCACAACGATCTGGTACTCGCCGATGGCGGCACCCAGGGCCTGTACCTTGTCGATCTGCTGCGGGAGTATGACCCGGTAGTGATTTTTGACGCGGTCGATTTTGGTGACGATCCGGGCACCCTGCGAGTGGTGCATGATGATGACATCCCGGCTTTTGTCGGTGCCCACAAAATGAGTCTGCACCAGGCGGGGCTGCAAGATGTTATAGCCTGCGCCAAGCTGCTGGGGGGTTGCGCCAGCAATATGCTGCTGGTTGGTTTACAGCCCACCGAGTTGGAAGATTATGGTGGTAGCCTGCGCCCGCTGGTACGTGGCGCCATTCCGCAGGCGCTGGCTATTGCGCGGCAATACCTGGCTGACCGGGGCTTCGAGACTGTCGAACGCCTGACGGATGAAACCCGGGTAGACATTATTACCCGGGGTCTTGACCTTGAGAGTTATGAGGCCGGCAGACCCGATGATTCCCAGGCTTGTCGCTACGGTGACGAGCGGGTCCTCAGCCGGACCCTGCGGAACTGATATGTGTCTCGGTGTACCTATTCAGGTTGCGTCTGTTGTGTCAACAACGGCTGTTTTGGGAAACAGCAGGGATGGATCAGCCGCGCCACGCCTGGTCGACACCTCGCTGCTTGATAAGACGCCCGCAACAGGTGACTGGCTGCTGGTGCATGTCAATGTCGCAATTCGCAGTATGTCGGCGCAGGAAGCCGGGCAGGTCGGCGATGCGCTGCTGGCGGTTGCGGCAGCCGCTTCGGGCCAGCCCTTCGAGCACCTGCTGGGCGATTTGGTCAATCGGGAGCCGCAGCTCCCGGCACACTTGCAGGCAACAAAAGCATCGGGGTCGGACAATGGATAGCATTGCTATTAACGATATGCTGGAGCGAGGACAATTGCAGCTAGTGGATATGACTAATCTTGAAGAGTTCCTCGGGGGCGAAGGCCTGCAGGTGCTGTTTTTCGCCGGTGATCACGGCCGGCGTGGAGACGCCCGGCGTGGAGACGGCCGGCGTGGAGACGCCCGGCGTGGCGACGCCCACGATGTGGCCGTGGCCCTGCGCGAGGTGCTGAAAGACTATCAGGGGAAGATCAATGCTGGTCTGGTTGTGCAGGCTGACGAGGCCGAGTTGCAGCCCCGCTTTCGGGTGCTCGCGCTCCCCAGCCTGGTTCTGGTTCTGGGTGGTGAAACCCTGGAAGTCATACCCCGTGTGAGGGATTGGAGCGACTATGTACGTGCCTTTCGCGCTTACCTGGGGGGTGCGGCCGACCCATCCACCGTGGAGGCGAATTCGTGAGCAAATCTGACGTCATTCCAAGCCTGGAGCTGCAGCAGTCCCGGCAAAACCCCATGATATGGGAAAACGAGGAGCCGGCCCAGGGTGTTTTTCTCGACCTCGGTGATGCCCTCGACCTGCTGGGGACTCCGCCCTTGCAATTGCCGGCCCAACCGCGTTTGCCGATAGATTTTGATCCGGGCCCGGCCCTGCGCGAGGTGCTCGCTAATCTCAGGTCGGCATTGCACGGCGCCGCTTTTCATAACGAGCCGGCACGGCAAATAGATACCGCCGGCCTGGGTCGCTTGTCGCACCAGGCACTGCTTGAAATGCTCGGTGAGGGAGAGGTTAAGGGTTCGTTGTCGCTGGACGCGGTCAACTATTCGCTGGTCGAATCGGTATTACCGGGTTTGTGGCGTATTGAAGGCTCCGACGGTAGCGAATGGCTGGAAGTGGGACCGGTCCCGGCGATCATTAAAGCCGCGTCTTTGAGCCTGCGCCAGGCCCCTATTTCACTGCCAAGCGATGTGCCGGGCGTGATGAACGGTCTGGCGGTACTGGCGGAAATCAATGAACACGCCGCCAACTGGCACGAGGGTATTGCCGCCAACCGGGTGCTCAACTTCACCCTGCTACCGATGGCTCCACAAGACCATCAATTATTGACCGATGCACTGGGTAGAGCCGATCTGGTGCTGGAATCCGCGGGCTTCGGCAATTGTCGGGTGATGGCTACTACCGTGCGCCACGTATGGGCGGTGCAGTACGTCAATGCCATGGGGCACACTATTCTCGATACTATCGAGGTGGGCCGCATCCCGGATGCGGTGGTGGCTGCCAGCCAGGACCTTGAAGATTCAGCCCAGCGCTTCGATGAAATCCTGGATACCTACCTGTCATGAGTGGCTTCGAGGGCTCATTCATGGGCGATGGCGGCCGCATTGCGCACTCCACCATACTGGAGTGCGGTGTCTGTTGGTGGGTATATGATCCGGCGCTGGGGGATGACGCCTGGCAAATACCCGCAGGGACAGCATTCACCGATCTACCGGAGCACTGGCGCTGCCCAAGCTGTGATAACCCCCGTGAGCAATTCATGGTGCTGGCGGGCGAGAGTGCGGCACCGGACACTCTGCAGCGACCGCCCAATGCCGTCGGTATGGAAATCATTCAGCAACGCAAGGAACAACTGCAACAGGCTTATACTGCCATCGATGCGCGAATGGGCGGCTTGCCTGTATACAACAAACTGCTCGATATCCAGATTGTTGGCTTGCGCCGTTGGTCCGAGGGCCTGCTCGGCATTGTGGCGACGCCCTGGTGTATGAATATCGTGCTGCTGCCATCGGCTGGCGAGCCCCGGGCTGGCGCGCCCCGTCGTATGGAGGGTACGGCGCGAAGCCTGAATTTTCCGGCGGGCTGTTACTCATTTATTGCAGGGCAGTTACCCGGGCTAGGTGCGCTGGAGACCTGTTCATTATTTTCCCCGATGGAAGAATTTGATGACCCGGATGTGGTGCGGCTGGTGGCGCAACATGCGATAAGCGGGCTGTTTGAAGCGCCGCAGCCGGCTGCAGAAAATTCAGCTATGGGGCGTCGCGAATTCCTGCGCGGCGGGAGGCATGGCGGTGACCGGGGCGAGCGCTGATTCGATCACGCCGCATATTCAGATTGACATATGCCAGCACCAGGTGCGGGTGACACAGCATCGCCCGCCGCTGGTTTCGTCCCTTGTGGGTATGACGGTGACCGCCGCTTTGCAATTGGTGCCGGTGCTGTTGCCCGTTTGTGGCCGCGCCCAGGCGGTTGCAGCCCGGCGTGCGGTTGCTGCCGCCCGGGGAACTACCACAACGGCGACCGACCGTGGTATCGACGAGCAGGAGCTGTGGCGTGAGCAGGCTTTTGCCGCTGCCTGGCGTTTCTGTATTGACTGGCACGAACTGCTCGGAGAGCCGCGGCGCATGGTCGAGCTGGCCGCTGTTCGAGGCGCGACTGACGATGCAGCGCGCAGTGAGGCGCTGGGGCAATTAATTGTGGGCCTGGATTGCGTGCAAAGCATAGATCAATTGTTGACCTGGGCCCAGAGTAGTGAATGTATCGCGGCCCGGGTGGCGCGCCTTGCACTGGAGCCTGGCGAGACTATGTCGGGTTCGTGCCTGGGCGGGGATGCCCTGGCAGACATCGCCGTAAGCGCTTTTGCCCGGCAATCCTTCGATGCACTCGCTCCCTGGACCAGGCCCCTGGAAGTGGGGCCGCTGGCTATGGCACGTGACCCGTTGGTGTCGGCACTGCGCTCCCAGCTGGGCAATGGTATTGCTGCACGGGTATTTGCCCAGGTGCTCGATACCCGGGTGATATGTCGTCAGCTGGCAGAGCATTCAAGAGTCTCCACTACTGCCGGAGATAGCTGGTCGCTGGAGCAGGGCATGGGTATGGGACGGGCGATTACCTCCCGTGGCCCGGTGTTTCATCGGGTTAAATTGCAGGCTGATTGCGGTGGGGAGAGGGTGGCAGACTGGCGCGTCATTGCGCCTACCGATTGGCATTTTGCGCCGCAGGGCCCAGTGGTCGCCGGGCTCAAACGCTTGTACAGTGCTGACAGGATGCGCTTGTTGGTGACCAGCTATGACCCCTGTGTTCCCTGGACCCTGCAAACCACGGCGCCGGAAGCATAGCACTGTGCACGAGGTGTCGCTGTGCAACAGTCTGGTTGAGCTGATTCGCGAGCAACAGCAGCAGCGTGGTTTCGAACGCGTGCTCAAGGTATTTGTGGACGTCGGGGTATTGGGGCATGTCGACCCGCAGGCACTGGAATTTGCCTTTGATGTGGTGGCGCCGGGCTCAGCGCTTGAAGGGGCGCTACTGGTAATAAGCGAAATAGCAGGTAAAGCCTGGTGTATGGATTGCTCCAAGACGGTCAGTATATTGAAGCGCGGAGATGCGTGTCCGGGCTGTGGTGGATTCGGTATGATCGTAGAACAGGGTGATGAGTTGCGGTTGAAAGAACTGGAGGTGATTTGATGTGCGGTGTTTGCGGATGTTCAGAAGGGGAAGCCCGGGTAGAGGGTGCGGTGGAACCCCTGGCCCATAGTGTCGACACCGATGCTGAGCCCGGCGTGGTGCGCGATGACCCGGTCCAGCGGTCGCAGCTGGTGAGTGTCGAGCGGAATATACTGGCCAAGAATGACGCCCTGGCGGCTCATAATCGGCAGCACTTTAATAGCCATCGAGTGCTGGCCTTGAATCTGGTTTCGTCCCCCGGGTCGGGCAAGACCGCGCTACTGGTCGAGACACTGCAGCGTTTGTTACCGGATAGCACGGTTGCGGTGATCGAGGGCGACCAGGAAACGGTAGCAGACGCGGAACGCATTCGCGCTACCGGTGCACCAGCGGTACAGGTGAATACCGGCAAGGGCTGCCATCTCGATGCCGCAATGATCGACCGTGCCTTCGGCCAGTTGCATTTTCATGATGGCATTCTGTTTATCGAGAACGTCGGCAACCTGGTATGTCCCGCAGGCTTCGATCTGGGGGAGGCGCACAAGGTGGTGATTGCCTCGGTGACCGAGGGCGAGGACAAACCGCTGAAGTATCCCAATATGTTCGCGGCTTCCAGCCTGATGTTGGTGTCCAAGGTGGACTTGCTGCCACACCTGGACTTTGATGTAGAGTTGCTGATAGCCAATGCCCGGCGGGTCAATCCAGCGATCGCCGTGATCCAGATTTCGGCCAAAAGCGGCGAGGGTATGGAGCACTGGCTGCGCTGGATCAGCGGTGCTGTCAATATGGCCGGCGCGAGTGCCTGAGCCGTGTCGTTAGCGGGTCACTCTGTTGAGTCTTCACCGCAACGGCAGCGACGCCGGATTCGGGTTCGCGGCCTGGTGCAGGGGGTAGGGTTCCGCCCCCATGTCTATCGCTGCGCCGGCCGCTTTGCCATTGGCGGCTTTGTCGTCAATGGCCCCGAAGGTGTATTGATTGAGGCTGAAGGCGAATTGCTGGACGCCTTTGTTGCAGCCCTGAGGAATGAATTGCCACCCCTGGCGCGTATCGACAGTTTGTTGCAGTCAGCCCTTGCAAACACCGGTGATGATCATTTCAGTATTGCGACGACCCAAACAGGCGCTGTCGCGGGCGCTGCGATTCCCGCGGATACCGCCACTTGCGATGCCTGCCTGCAGGAACTGTTTGATCCTGGTAATCGGCGCTACCTGCACCCGTTTATCGCCTGCTGTGATTGTGGCCCGCGCTTTACCATGAGCCGTCGTCTGCCCTATGACCGCGACACGACCAGTATGGCCGACTTCAGTCTCTGTCCTGCTTGTGAGGTCGAATATACCGATCCGGGCAGCCGCCGTTTTCACGCCGAACCGGTGGCCTGTCACGATTGTGGTCCGCGGTTGTCGGCGTCGATAAGCACTGTCTGCAAGGCCCTGGGCGCTGGTGAAATTGTCGCTATCAAAGGTGTCGGTGGCTATCATCTGGCCTGCGACGCTCGTAATCCGCAGGCGGTTGAGCAACTGCGGATCAGGAAAAACCGCGACGGCAAGCCCTTCGCGGTGATGGTGCTCAACCTCGTCAGTGCCAGTCGCTACGTGGAGCTGCCTGGGAGCGCCGCTCAGTTGCTGCAGAGCCGCGAACGCCCGGTGGTGATACTACCAGCCCACCGAACGGTTGCCGGCTTGGCCCCGGCACTGTCATCGGGGCTGGGTACCCTCGGCCTGATGCTGCCCAATAGCGGGCTGCACTACCTGCTATTTCATACCCTGCTCGGATACCCTCAGACAACAGAATGGCTGGACCAGTCGAACGAACTGGCACTGGTGATGACCAGCGCCAACCTCAGTGGTGACCCATTAATTGCCGATCGGGAAGACGCCGACCGGCGACTCGGGACTATCGCCGCGATGGTCCTGCACCACGACCGCGAGATTGTCACCCGGGCGGATGATTCGGTTCTTAGCATGACTGCGGGCGCTGCGGTGATGGTACGCCGGGCCCGGGGTTATGCGCCCCAGGCTATTGTCCTGGCATCTGCCGGGCCGTCGGTGCTGGCGTTGGGAGCGCATCTTAAATCAACGGTGGCGATGACCCATGGCAAGCAGGCTTACTTGTCTTCCCACGTCGGCGACCTGAATACCCCGGCGGCGGTGGCTTTCCATCGCCGCACCGCGGACGCCTTGCAGGAGATGCTGCAGGTACGGCCCCAGCGCCTGGCTTGCGACTGGAATCAAGACTATGCCTCCAGCCGGCTGGCACAGCAACTCAGCGAGCAGTGGCAGCTGCCATTGCTGCGGGTGCAGCATCACCACGCCCATGGCGCTGCGGTGCTGGCAGAGCATGGCGTCGAAGATGCTTCCCTGGCACTGGTACTGGACGGCCATGGCCAGGGTTACCGTGGCGAATCCTGGGGTGGAGAGCTGCTGCGGCTGGAAGGCGCCGGCTTTGAACGGCTGGGGCACTTTGCCCCTTTGCCCCTGCCGGGTGGTGACCGGGCGGCGCGCGAACCGTGGCGAGTAGCGGCGGGGGTGTTGCAGCAGCTGGGTCGGGGAGAAGAGATTGTCGAGCGTTTCGCCGATCAGCCGCTGGCGCCGGCAATTGCGCAATTGTTGACGAGCGGGGAGGTCGCAGCAACCACTTCAGCAGGCCGCTTGTTTGACGCCGCGGCTGCTTTACTAAACGTGTGCCAGCGCTCAAGTTACGAGGCCGAGCCGCCGATGCTGCTGGAGGGCTTGGTCGGAAAACCACGGCTACTGGCCAATGCTTATACGCTGCACGGTGGGGTACTGAATTTTAGCGAGCTATTGGCGAGGCTGGCGGATTGCCAATCCCCAGTGCTTGGAGCGGAATGGCTGCATGGCACCCTGGTGGAGGCTCTGGCAGAATGGGCGCTGGATGCAGCCCGGCGCAGTGGTATTGAAACCATAGCGCTGGCGGGTGGTTGTTTTCTTAATGCATACCTGGCACGCGCGCTGCCAGCCAGGCTAGAGCAATCAGGCCTGCGAGTACTGACCGCCAAAAACCTGCCCCCCAATGATGGCGCAATTTGTCTCGGCCAGGCGTGGGTAGCGCAGCGCGCCGCAATCGATCAATAACAAAGTGAGTAAGCAATATGTGCCTGGCAATACCTGTGCAGATAATAGAAATACTCGATGGTAATCGGGCATTGGCCTCGGCCGGCGGTGTGCTGCGTGAAATTGACACGACCCTGGTGGACGACCTCCAGGTGAAAGACTATGTCATTTTGCATGTGGGCTATGCACTGTCCAGGCTGGATGAAGATGAGGCCCTGCAAACCCTGCAGCTCATGGCTGACATTGGCATTGCGGCTGCCGCTGTGGAGGGGGGCGGGCCATGAAATATGTCGATGAGTTTCGTGACGGTGAACGGGCTCGCGGGCTGGCCTCGGCACTGCGAGCCGAGGCCGATCCCGGCCGACTCTATCGCTTGATGGAGTTTTGCGGTGGTCATACCCATGCGGTGTTCCGCCATGGTGTTCCCGACCTGCTGCCGCGCAGCATTGAACTGATTCATGGCCCGGGTTGCCCGGTTTGTGTACTGCCTACCGGGCGCCTTGATATGGCCATAAGGCTGGTGCTTGAGCACCCGCAGGTGATCCTCGCCAGCTATGGCGACATGTTGCGGGTGCCGGGTAGCGAGCGCCGCAGTTTGCTGCAAGCCAAGGCAGACGGCGCCGATGTGCGCATGGTGTATTCAGTCAGCGATGCCCTGCAACTGGCTCGCGCCCACCCCGAGCGCGAGGTGGTGTTTTTTGGTATCGGTTTCGAAACCACCACCCCGCCAACGGCCCTCGCCATCCTCGAGGCCGAGCGCAGTGGCCTCAATAACTTTTCGGTATTCTGCAATCACGTGCTGACGCCGGCGGCCATGGGGGCCATTCTCAATGTCGACCCCCGGTCCGGCGATAGATTGGCTATCGATGGTTTGATCGGGCCATCCCACGTCAGTGTCATTATTGGCTCGGATTCCTATCGCTTCTGTGCTGGCCAATACAACAAACCTCTGGTTATTGCCGGATTCGAGCCGCTGGATGTGCTGCAATCGATTGTCATGCTGGTGCGCCAGATCAATGAGGGCCGCGCCGAGGTTGAAAACCAGTACACCCGCGCGGTCACTGCGGTTGGCAATCGCAAGGCGCAGCAAGCCGTGGCCCAGGTGTTCAGCTTGCGTCCCAGTTTCGAATGGCGCGGACTGGGTGAGATTCCTGAATCTGCCCTGGGTATTAGCGAGGCTTTTAAAGCCTACGACGCCGAGGAGCGTTTTCAAATGGTTTACCAGCCGGCTGCCGGAACCAAGGGCTGTGAGTGTCCGGCAGTATTGCGTGGCGCCAGGAAGCCCACCGATTGCAAACTGTTTGCCACTGCCTGTACCCCCGAGTCGCCGCTGGGCTCTTGTATGGTGTCTGACGAGGGCGCCTGCGCCGCCTATTTTACCTATGGTCGCTTTCGTGAGGATGCGCTGCAGCGCCAGGCAGCGCAGCGCAATGCAATGAGAGAGCGACGACGGACATGATGCCGGGCAGTAACAACTTCGAGGCGGGGCGGCGCCAGGCCCGTGCCCTTGACCTCGTGCACGGTCGGGTGGAACTCAATCATGGCGCCGGTGGTCGTGCCATGGCGGATCTTATTGAACTGTTGTTTCTCAGCGCGTTTGCTAATCCGTTGCTGAGCCGGGGCAATGATCAGGCCATGTTTACGGTTGCAGCCGGGCGCATGGTTATCACCACCGATTCCTTCGTGGTATCTCCGCTGTTTTTTCCCGGCGGCAATATTGGCAGCCTCGCGGTACACGGTACTGTCAACGATCTGGCCATGGGCGGCGCGATACCTCAATACCTGACGGCAGGTTTTATCCTTGAGGAAGGTTTTTTACTGCGCGAGCTGGCGACCATCGTCAATGCCATGGCCGCTGCTGCGCGGGAAGCCGGTGTACAGATTGTCACTGGCGATACCAAGGTGGTAGAGCGTGGCAAGGGCGACGGAATATTTATCAATACCGCCGGTATAGGGCGAGTGCTGGATGGGGTCAATGTCTCCGCAGAGCTGGCCCGCCCGGGTGATGTGGTGCTGTTGTCTGGCACTGTTGGCGATCATGGCGTCGCGATTATGTCGCAGCGCCAGGGATTGCAATTCGCAACTGCACTGGAATCAGACTCGGCTGCGCTCAACACTCTGGTGTTGCGGATGGCAGAAGCTGCTGGTGGCAGCCTGCGAGTATTGCGTGACCCTACCCGGGGCGGTGTTGCCGCCACGCTCAACGAGATAGCGGCGCGGTCCGGGGTAGGCATTCGTTTACAGGAAAGCTGTTTGCCGGTGCGGGACGAAGTGCAGGGCGCCTGTGAGTTGCTGGGTCTTGATCCGCTGAATGTCGCGAACGAGGGCAAGCTGATAGCGATTGTCGACGCTGCCCACGCCCAAACCCTGTTGCAAGCGATGCGCAGCGACCCGCAGGGTGTCGATGCGGTGGTGATTGGAGAAGTCATAGATGACCCTATGCGCTTGGTGCGAATGGTTACCGATATTGGCGGTGAGCGTGTTATCGACTGGCTGCACGGCGAGCAATTGCCGCGTATCTGTTGACCCTCGACAATATCGGCCAGGTCCCAATGGCACTTACTTAACGCTACTACAGTGATTTGGGGAGCCCCGGTGTGTTCGATCCGCGGGCGTCTGCGGCAGGGATGCCGCAGTCGAGCCTCCAGGGAGGGATTCACGGCGTACCGCGGATCGAACACACCGGGGTACATCCGCTTAAGTATGTGCCATTCCGGCAAGGCCCCTTGTATGCGGATTAGCCGTGGCCGATAAACATTCCAGCTGGTATTTTTATTCCTAGCGGGGTAGTAAACGCACGGGCATGGTTTTGAGGCCATTCACCAGGTTCGAGCGAATTCGCGTAACTGAATCCGTTGCTTCAATACCACGAAAATGCTGGAAAAACTCTTCCAGAAAAATGCGCGCTTCCATGCGCGCAAGATTCGCGCCCAGGCACAGGTGGATGCCGTAACCAAATGCTAAATGCGGATTTGGCTTGCGGCCGATATCAAACTGGTAGGGATGGTCGAAAACCGACTCATCGAAATTGGCGGATGAATATAGCATCACGACCTTGTCGTTCTCTTTGATAGCCTGGCCGGCGATGACGGTATCACAGGTGGCTGTGCGGCGAAAATAGTGCAGGGGACAGGTCCACCTGAGCATTTCCTCCACCGCTGTGGGAATCTGTTGTGGATTGTTTTCCAGGTGCCGGTAAGCGTCGCGGTGCTGCATGAGCGCGTGCATGCCACCTGCGATGAGGCCACGGGTGGTTTCGTTACCCGCTACCGTGATTTGGACAAACAGCGAGGCAAACTCTACGTCGGTGACCTTGTGCCCATCTACCTCAGTGTTGATCAGTAAAGAAATAAGGTCGTCTCCGTTCTTATCTTTGCGCTCGGTTGCCAGCTGGTAGCCGTAAGTCCCCATCTCGATAGACGCGCGCTGAATGTCCTCAGCACTGCCGCCAATGTCGGGATCGCTGGCGGATGTCTGCATGTCTGACCATTGCCGAAGCTGCTGCCACATGGACTCCGGGACGTCGAGCATCGAGCCAATCACCGCCGTGGGTAACTCTCCCGCCAAAGCGTTGACGAAATTACACTCGGGATTGGCAGCGGCACGCCGCATTATAGTGCGAGTAATGGCGCGCACCTGGGGCTCCAGCGCTGCCAGCATACTGGAAGTGAAGCGGGTAATCACCGCGCGCCGGATGGGGCCATGCCTGGGAGGATCCATGCCCAGTAGCTGACCCTGGGCTTGCTCCAGAATGTCCGGTGGTAGATCGTCAATCAGCACAAATCCACGCTGCGCCGAGAAGCGCTGGTGATCCCGCGAAACAGCTAATACATCGGCATGTCGACTCACCACCCAGAACCCGCCACCGTCTGGGTGATGGTGCCAGAACACCGGGCAATGCTGGCGCAACCAGCGAAATTGCTCATGGGGAACCGACGCCACGTAGTGGTCAGGGTTGTAGATATCGATGTCTTCGGCCCGCATCAGCATTCGCCTGATCTGGATGTGCCGGTATCTTTTCCAGCTGGCTGCCCTGCGTCAATGCCTCGCGCAGAGTTTCATGAAAATTTTATAGTGCAAGGAGCGGTGTAACCGCAGCACCTGCCTTATTTTTAACGAGCCGCTCGTTAAAACCTGAACTGCGCCTGGATAGACTTTACATCGATCCCGGGTTCTCCTTCAACACCGTCAAAACGTTGCCAGTAGAGATCGATCCCCAGCCAGGGCTGGACAATAAAACCGACTCCGAAACCGTACAGGGCGCCGTAACCGGTATCGCGCTGTTTCTCCTCCACAGGAGCTCCGGTCAGCGTATTCGCACCCTGCAACTCGAAATCATGTTGCCAGCGGTGCACTCCGAGCTCGCCCTGTAATACCAGCCATTGAAGTACTGGCCAATAGCCCCTGGCGGCGGCAGATAAGGTGCGGTAATCGCTTTGAAGAGACCCTTGCAACTGGCCTCCCGGTGAATCTTCACCTGCCAGACTCGCGACAAAATTGCCATTGGTAGTGCCTGCATCCTGATAGCTAAGCACAACGCCAACATAGCGGGAAAACTGATAGCCGCCGCTGAGCGATAGGGTGTCGGTGCCATCGTCTTCACCCGCCACGACCTCTGCTACAGAGTAGCCGGTATCCGCGAGCAATTGGGTTACCAACTGACTGCGGTCGTGACCGACAACTTCCACTTCTCCGATGCCCGCGCCCACGCCCAGCCACCACGGTTTAGGCACATCAGCCTGTGCCGCTGCACTTGACATCGCCAGTAAACACCCAGTCAACATTTTCACAATGCGTCCTCACTCTGCAAGGTGAATCCCTTGTGTTTAATCGATACTACCAGTTGCAGTATCGTTACGGGGGGGAAGGGATCTTGGCCCAGTTGATCAGTGCTTCCTCATACGAGGCAGCTTTTCCGTTATACCTTCGAACAGTGCATGGCGAAAAGGCAGTTCTCCCTGGAAGAAATGGCTGAGCCATCTACCTTGGATCTCGTCGCACCGAATGGGGCGTGAGCAGGCTCCTTCCGGAATTCAGCGTGATATAAGCTACGATCAACGTAGGTATGGTTATGTTGATAGAGAAAAGCTAGAGTCTTTAAAAAAATAACCGACCAGGAACAGATTATGACATTTCCCGTTTCGATGCTGCTTGTGTTTGCCCTGTGGACTATTGTTCTGCTGGTGCTTACCGTTGGCGTATACAGATGGAGTCACGTACTCACTGGTAAAGCTCAATTCGTTGACTACCGAGCTGATGATGTCAGGGGTTCTGAATTTTATAAGCGAGCCATGAGAGCACATGCAAATTGCATCGAAAATTTACCTGTGTTTGGTGCTGTTGTGTTCGCCGTTTATGCTAGCGGAATTTCATCCAGTGCGATTGATACAATGTGTGCGGTGGTCGTCCTGGCCAGAATTGCACAGTCGATACTTCATGTGGCGCTTGTTCAGACCAACCCCATTATCTTTATCAGGTTTTGCGCATTTTTTACCCAGATCATCTGCTTTTTCAGCATTGCTATTATTGTGTTTCTGTATTAGCGAGATCAATTTTCGCTGGACGCTTACATTTGAGTGTCGAGCATACTCGTTGCCGTCATCCGGTTAGTCTGGTTTGACGTCCGTGAAGGAGCAACATCAAACCAGTTTGAGTTAGCTTTAAGCAGTCAAGGTCCTTGCTGTTGGCAGCGCGTCACCCTATTCCTGCTAAAGTTGCTCTAGCAGCGATATATATCCACCGCACAGCGTCGTACCGAGCGCCGCGCAACTCCGGCAACGCTAATCGGTGTCAGCGGCCGCCCTATTATGGCTTCGGCCTTGGGAATGGCACTGTGTACTCCGGGCACATTGTAATGCTCGCCAAGCTCGGCTAAGCCCACCACGATGATGCCGGTCACGGCCATAACACCCAGCTTTTTAAGTATTCTCATTTTGCTTCTCCCGTCTCGTAATGAGCAGGCAGTTGATCGGCATATTTAATTTTGCCCAGCTCGACCTTGGTGGCCTTGTTTGTGTTCTTAAAGCCAAAATCTACCTTGGCCACATCGGATCCAGATTTCCAATCCCAAAACTGGACGGTATATTCAGGGCTTTCCTTGACTTGGGTTGAGGTAATACTGAAGCGGCAAGGGAAGGGCTTGTCACCTGCGGCAATCCATATCTGCCAATCGACTTCTTTGGTACGAAAAGCCAGGTGATCACATGTGACACCACCGACCACCCCTGTGCCCATATCTTTCACGTCCACGACCTCGGACATAAGCATGTCGTAGGAGTTGGTCATCAGTAAGTCGCTGGCAGGGAGGAGTATGTCGTATTTGAGCGGCAATTGCTCCAACAACTCGTCGATGACGCCAGGCGCCGCTACCTGCGCATAGGCGTTATCCGTTTTGTCCAGAAATGTCATCGTTCTACCATCGAAAAACATCTCGACATTGGAAAAGCCACCGACGCGGGTTGCATGCAGTCTGTTCGGCCGCTCCAGAACCAATGCGCCCGAGCTTGCCAGTTCGAGCTTCTGGTTGTCTACGGTGACAACCTCAAGGCTGGTATCTATGTTGACCGAAATCCTATTCTGGCTTGCCATAAAATCCGACATGGATTTGAGCAATCGTTTTGCATCTGCCTCGTCGGCACTTACGCCTGATGATGCGCTAAGCACGACAACCAGGGGAACTGCCATAGCGGCTTCCCATTTAAATCCCATTAAAACCATGCGCAATTTTCTCCGCTAGGGCAGTGAGATGCCCCTGCACTGCTGCAGGGCAGGCATATCATGCCGTTTCTAAAATTTCCCCTGGCCATCCAGGGGCCTCCAATGTTACCACTGGGATCCTACTTTGCATAAGGTTCCTTAGAATTGATCTGTCTCAACAAACGACGACAAAATCGCAATCGGTGCTGGCCCTCATTTTCGCTAGTACGGACCGGCCAACAGTTCCAGTATCGCTGCGCGGGTTGTGCTCGAGGCAAATATACGATGAGACTGAACATCGAAACAGGGCCTGTCCCAGCAACATCCTTCGCCGTCAATTGGCGGCCCGGGTCGGGTTGGTGAAACAGCCGGACTAAAGTGTTTCACAAAAAACGGACGGGTTGGGCAGAGGTGTATCGGAAATTACCGGGAATAAGCTACTGTCGCGTGAACAAAACTATCCAGAGGCGCCGGGAAACGATAGTATCGGCCGCATGTCTTCGAAGACCATGGAATAAATTATGCACCGTTGTACCCGGCGCCATTGCGCGAATGTTGGCACTTTAATCGTGATTTTCCTGTCTTTGAGTCTGGCCTCCTGTGCGAATTCTGCCCCGCTGCCCCCAGTGCTAGCAGATGCCGACGGCGATGGTATTGTCGATGTTGGCGACAATTGTATTGACGCGCTCAATGTCGATCAACGCGACACGGACGGCGATGGCTTCGGCAACGCTTGTGACGCCGACTTGAGTAATGATGATGTGGTCAACCTGTCCGATTTTTCTCTATTCCGCAGTGCTTTTGGCAGCAACACGAGTGGCGACAGCGCCCCGAGCATTTCAGACCATGCCGATTTTAATGGTGACGGTGTGGTCAACCTGAGTGATTTCTCGATTTTCAGGAGTGGTTTCGGGCAGCCGCCCGGTCCATCCTGCTGCGTTCTAAACAACATTTTGACAACAGCTGCACCTGCGGCGTTCTATCAGCCACCGCAACCTCTACCCGGCAACAACGGCGATGTGCTGTGGGCCGAAGAAATAGCTGCCGCCAGCAATGGTCGAATCTGGAAGATCCTGTACCGCTCACAAGATCTCAATGATACCCCTATTGCGGTATCTGGATGGCTTGCCATTCCCAATTCTCAAAGGCCCGCGGCCGGCTATCCGATTGTCAGCTTCGCCCATGGTACCACCGGGCTTGCCGATTTCTGTGCACCTACCCAGCGTTCAACGCCCGGCGAAACAATTGCCCTGTTAGAGGATTTTCTCTCCCACGGCTTTGTTGTGGCTGCAAGCGATTATCAGGGTCTGGGTACCCCGAAAATGCATCACTACCTGCTTGGTCCCAGTGAGGCCTACAGTGTTCTCGACGCGGCACGGGCTGCCCGGCGTGTTGGCGGCGGCAGCCCTGATGTGATTCTTTTCGGACACTCACAGGGCGGCCACGCCGTGATCTTTGCCAATGAATTGGCGCAATCCTATGCCCCAGAGTTAAATATTCTCGGCACTATCAGCAGTGGTTCCGGGGTTACAGGAACCTCCGGGGCCATTGTTGAGCATCTTAAAACATCGATTTATAAGGGCTACCTGGTGATGGCTGGCCTGGCCCAAAACGCGGCCTATGGTGATTTCGAATCGCCACTGTCGCGCTGGTTTACCCCTGTCGGAATTTCGGCTGCGGCAGCACTGGATTCGATTTGTATCGATCAACTGGTGGCAACTTATGGCCCGGCCAATGGTAACGATATTTTTGTTGAGGGGGCTCCGCTGCCAACAACCACGCCGGGTATCTACGACTTTACTGCCGATACTACGCCCGGGTTGCGCCCCGGGGCATCGCCCATGCTGATGATTCATGGGCGCGGTGATACCCAGGTTCCCAGCAGCTTTATCGTGCCGTGGGTCAACGAAACCTGTGCCCTCGGCCAGGTGATTCAGCTGCAGTGGTTTAACTCCGGGCATCGGGTTCCCTATGAGGTCCCCCAGTTGGTCTCGCCGATATTATTTGAGTGGATTGATGCTCGCTTTAATGGTTTGGCGGCGCCATCCAGCTGTGGTGCGGTGCCAGCACCCTGACTCTGCAATACCCGGTGTCAGCGGGTCCGTAGCGTTGCTCAACCCGGCCCCGGCGCGCTTCGGCTGATTCTAGTAGAAATCGTCTCACCGATGGTGGTTCCCGCTGCTTGCGGCGATAGTGTGATTCATTCATGCTGTTGATCACGATGACGCAATTCAGGTGGAGAGTTCGATATGTACGATGATCTATCGCTGGAGCATTTTATGGGGGGCTTGATCAAGAGAAACCCAGGCGAGCCGGAATTTCACCAGGCCGTGTACGAAGTGGCGCAGTCGGTTATTCCCTTTATTCTGGAGAATCCGAAATACCGCGAGGCGGGCATTATTCAGCGCATGACAGAGCCCGACAGGAGTATTATTTTCCGGGTGATGTGGGGAGATGATGCGGGGAACATCCGCATAAATCGCGGTTATCGCGTGCAGTTCAACAATGCGATAGGCCCCTATAAAGGTGGCTTGCGTTTTCACCCTTCGGTCAATCTCAGTATTTTGAAATTTCTTGGTTTTGAACAGACCTTTAAAAACAGCCTGACAACCTTGCCCATGGGCGCTGCTAAAGGCGGCTCCGATTTTAATCCCAAAGGCAAATCGGACCGCGAAATTATGCGTTTTTGTCAGTCTTTTATGACTGAGCTATTTCGCTATATTGGCGAGAATACTGATGTTCCGGCGGGCGACATCGGTGTTGGTGCGAGGGAGATCAGTTATCTGTTTGGTCAATACAAGCGACTTACCCACGAGTTTACCGGGGTATTGACGGGTAAGGCACTGGAGTTTGGCGGTAGTCTTATCCGCACCGAAGCCACTGGCTACGGCAATGCGTATTTTATGGAAGAAATGCTCAAGCATCACGGTGACACCACGGAAGGAAAAACCTGTGTGGTGTCGGGCTCCGGCAATGTTGCAACGTACTGCGCGCAAAAAATCACCCAGCTGGGAGGCAAGGTTGTCACCATGTCCGACTCCTCAGGATTTATCTACGACCCCGCTGGTATCGACTCGGAAAAGCTGGCTTTTATCATCGATCTCAAAACAGTAAAGCGTGGTCGCATCTCTGAATATGCTGACGAATACAAAGTAAAGTTTTATCCTGATGAGCGACCCTGGGGCATCCTCTGTGACCTGGCTTATCCCTGTGCCACCCAGAATGAGCTTGATGAGGATGATGCCAAGGCACTGGTTGCCAATGGTTGTATCGCGGTTTCCGAGGGTGCCAATATGCCTTCTACCGTTGACGCCATTGCGGTGATGCAGAAGGCTGGATTGTTGTTCGGGCCAGGCAAGGCAGCCAATGCCGGAGGTGTTGCCGTATCGGGTCTTGAAATGACCCAAAACAGTATGCGACTCGCCTGGGCCGCCGACGATCTGGAGACACGACTAAAAGATATTATGATTGGCATTCATGCACAGTGTGCCCGGCATGGGGGTGAGCGCAACAGCATCGACTATGTGAAAGGCGCGAATATTGCGGGATTTATCAAAGTTGCCGATGCCATGCTCGCCTATGGTGTGGCGTGACATTCGCCACACCATAGTGCAACTCAAACTTCCTTTCATTCCTGGGGAGTACGCTCTACCGCATTAGCTCGTCAATGAGAACCACCATTGACCTTCGCGTCGCGCCAGCCGTTACCAAAGGCTCCGCTGAGGTAGTACCGAATTGATCAGAGATGCGTTAAAGGAGCTGGATCCAGGAAAACGGCTGCAGCTTATGTATGGAGAGAAGTAGTGGCGGAGGGGCAGGGATTCGAACCCTGGATAGGGATAAACCTATGCCGGTTTTCAAGACCGGTGCATTCGACCACTCTGCCACCCCTCCGATGCAGGCGCATTATACAAGGGAATTTTTCAGGCACAACACGAGGCGGGAAATTAATTGAGTAAAGCATGACTTGAGCGTAAAAAATCTAAGAAGATAAGCGACAACTCCAGCCTGATAAAGGTGGGAGTTGTCGCTGGGCTAAGTTAGTCGAACAACGGTGCTTGAGACTCACCGTTGGATGACGCCACTGCAACACTTCTCGCCAGGCGAGGATCGTTGGTTGCTCGTGGCTGCGGTCCGCGTTGCGGTATGACCGGTTCGGCTGGCGGCAGGCCCTCCATGGGCACCGGTCTTTCGGTCACAATATCTATCTGAACTTGTGGTTTCGGGTTATCCCGCGGGTCGTTAGCGGCGCGCCCGCTGGGGCGAATCACTTCAGGAGCTTTGGCAACCGGTGCCGCCATTGGCGCTGGCTCCGGCTGCTTCTGCGCTGTTGCGGTAGCATTAGCTTCAGCCTGTGGTGCCGCAGGTGTCAAATCCTGCTCCACCGAGGCTATCTCAGGGCTAATGGCTTCTTTTTCTGCCTTCACTGCTGTTGCAGCCGGTGTTGCAGTCTCCAGCACAGGTATTGTCGGCTCCACAACAGGGGCGGGTTCCGGTTCAACGTCACCTTGGGAGTCTGCCTCGGTTGATGCAGCGCCGCTTGAAGCAACACCTGCTGGCGATGGCTCAGCCGATACCGCACTCTGGGTAACCTTATTGGCTTGTGTTTCTGGTGCTGATTGAGGCTTGGTTTCGGCCGAGCTCGTTACCAATGGATCAGCAGCGGCAGCAGGCGCGGGGTCAACGGTCTGTTGAGTCGGCTCGGCTTGTTCTGCAGTCTGATCCGCCTTCTCGTGAACGGCAGCAGACTCGCTGCGATTGCCGCCACGCTTACGCTCCTGTGGGCCTCGGGCTTTCTGGTCGCGCGGACGACGCTTCGCCCTGGGTGCGTTAGCATTGGTCTGAGTATCGCTGTTGCTGGCAGTAGCGTTATCTTGTGGGGCGCTTTCTTTGGGCTCGTTGCGTCTGTTGGACTTGCCCTTGGCCGGCGCGTTGTTGCCTTCATTCGAATCATTGTCATGCCGACGGTTGCGATTCTGGTTGCCGGTTTTGGACGCATTTCTGGGTGGGCGCTTGCCTCCCTGACGCTGCTCACTGCCACTCTTGCGCTGGGTGCGCGGGCGCTCAGGAGCCTCTTCGGCGACTTTCTCGCTGGGTTGGGGTTTTGCTTGCACTACAGGTGCTGCAGGGGCCCCAAACAGGGTAGTGGCAAGACGCTGCAGAAAGCCGGGTGGTTTGGCTGGCGCGGCTGCTGCCTCGGCTTTCGGGCTGGGTTGCGGTACTGGCTTTGGCGCCAGTGCAGCAGGTGCAGGTGTCTGCGGGGTAATGGCTTGCACCGCAGCCTGTTCAGGTTTGACTGGCTGAGACGTTGGAGAGGAGTCCAGCACACTCAAATCTTCAGCGCTATCAACTTCTATTTCGTGACTGTGCTGCTTGGCAGAAACCAGTGAATCGTCGTCCCGCAGGCGCTGTACGTCAAAGTGCGGGGTTTCCATATTGGGGTTGGGAATCACCAGCACCCGAATATCGTTTACTTTTTCGATTTCCGCTATCGCCTGGCGCTTTTCATTCAGCAGGTAGGTTGCCACTTCCATGGGCACAATAGTGCGGATCTCGGCGCTGCGCTCTTTGTTGGACTCTTCCTGTACCAATCGCAAAATGGATAGTGCGAGTGATTTGGTATCCCTGATTGTCCCTTGGCCATTGCAACGCGGACAGACGATGGCGCTGGTTTCTCCGAGCGAAGGTCGCAGTCGCTGGCGTGACATTTCGAGCAGCCCAAACCTTGAAATACGGCTAACCTGCACCCGTGCACGATCGGGTTCCAGCGCATCGCGCATTCTATTCTCAACGTCGCGCTGGTTGCGGTTGCTGAGCATGTCGATAAAGTCGATAACAATCAGGCCGCCCATGTCCCGTAAGCGCAATTGGCGGGCGATTTCTTCGGCCGCTTCGAGATTGGTGTTGAGAGCTGTTTCTTCTATGTCACCGCCGCGTGTCGCGCGAGCCGAGTTGATATCGATAGAGACCAGGGCCTCGGTCGGGTCAATGACAATAGAGCCGCCGGACGGCAACTGCACTTCGCGCTGGAAAGCAGTTTCGATTTGCGACTCAATCTGGTAGCGATTAAACAGCGGAATATCGTCCTGGTAGAGCTTGATTCGGCTTTGGAAGTGCGGCATTACCTGGGTTACAAACGCGGAGGCCTCGGCATAGGCCGTCTCGTTGTCGATCATAACCTCGCCAATGTCCTGGCGCAGGTAATCCCGGATAGCGCGGATGATGACATTGCTTTCCTGCAAGATCAGGAATGGGGCGGTGCGCTCGTCTGAAGCTCTTTGCACCGACTCCCAAAGCTGGCAGAGATATTCAAGATCCCACTGCAATTCCTCACTGCTGCGGCCGATGCCAGCGGTTCGAACAATGACGCCCATGCCATCCGGTATAGTAAGAGATGCCAGTGCTTCGCGCAGTTGGTCGCGCTCTTCGCCTTCGATACGGCGCGAGATGCCGCCGGCACGCGGATTATTGGGCATCAACACCAGGTATCGACCGGCCAGGGAAATAAAGGTAGTGAGTGCGGCACCTTTGTTGCCGCGCTCTTCTTTGTCTACCTGGACGACAATTTCGGTGCCTTCCTTTACCAGGTCCCTGATCTTGGGGCGGCCGCCATCGGCGGGCTTGCGGGTCTGGCTGAAGTATTCCCGGGATATTTCTTTGAGGGGCAGGAAGCCGTGGCGATCGGCGCCGAAATCTACAAAAGCTGCCTCAAGGCTGGGTTCGACCCGGGTTATTTTTGCCTTGTAGACATTTGCTTTTTTTGACGCGCGGGTGCGGTTTTCGATGTCCAGATCATAAAGGCGCTGGCCATCTACCATGGCTACGCGCAACTCTTCTGGCTGAGTTGCATTAATAAGCATTCTTTTCATGTTGTCCTACATTCACTTTAATAATGCGAATGCAGTTTCAATCGGCGGTGCCGTTGACCCAATAACGAAAAGCCGGTACACCGGCTAATCTGCAGGGATTAGCGTGTAATGTGCACGCTAACTCTGCCTATTGTCTGACCTTGTTGGTATTGACCCCCCGGTTTGGCGTGCCGCCGCTGCGGGGAAATCATCAAGCAAAAAGGGTGTCTTACCCGCTGGCTAAATGTCATGAATCGTAACGGCGAGCCTGCTCAACATGCTTGGGAGGCTCGCGGGACGACAAGAAACCAGAATTTTCACGACCAACCGCAACTGAATCTGCGTCGCTGTTGTATACACGACCCCGCATTTACAGGGGCCATCCTAAATTCTCTACACCAGAGCCTGGTTTGCTGTGGTGTCTGCGCTTTTTCAATGTGCCGCTTGTGTTGGCGGCAGTGCTTTCTGTCCAGTGCTTTCTGTCGTTGGGTTTCTAAGTTTTCTGCCCGAGAAATATGAAACCCGACAACATCCGTTAATATAACAGCAAACATTAAAGGATTCAAATACTTACCAAGCTGGTATGATGCTCGCCATGAGCAAACAGCAAGATCTTGATTTTAGTCGGGTGTCCTCGATCACGGTGGAGGAAGACTTCGCTGGTCAGCGGGTAGACAATTACCTGATGGCCCTCCTTAAGGGGGTTCCTCGGTCCCGGGTTTATCGGATTATCCGCAAGGGCGAAGTTCGCATCAATCGTAAACGGGTGCAGGCGCAGTACAAACTGCAGGCAGGGGACATTATCCGGGTGCCGCCGATTCGGGTGGCAGATAGCGATAGCGCCGAATTAATCGTCAGCGGTGGTTTGAAGGAGAGCCTTTTACAGGCAATTCTCTATGAAGATGATGCCTTGCTGGTGATCAACAAACCTTCCGGGCTGGCGGTGCATGGCGGCAGCGGGCTCGATCTTGGCTTGATTGAAGCGCTGCGGGTTGTGCGCGATGACCCCGCTCTGGAGTTAATGCACCGGCTGGATCGAGAAACGTCAGGCTGCCTGTTGGTGACGAAAAAGCGCGGCGCGCTGCGCCAGTTGCACAGTGATCTGCGCGAGGGTCGTATCGAAAAGATTTACACGGCTTTGGCATTGGGTAAGTGGCCGGCCCGGTTTGCCGACATTCGTGCCCCGCTGTTAAAAAACCATCTCAGTTCGGGTGAGCGAATGGTAGTTGTATCTAAAGAGGGTAAGGTCTGCCATACCCGCTTTACGGTATCAGAGCGTTTTGCACAGGCGACCCTGCTTGAGGCAACCCCGGTGACCGGGCGCACCCACCAAATACGCGTCCATGCGCGCTTTGCCGGCTGCCCGTTGGCGGGTGATACCAAATACGGTGAAGATGACAGCAATAAGGGGTTCAGGGCCATGGGTCTGCGGAGGCTGTTTTTGCATGCCAGCCGTCTGGGATTTGTGTCACCCGCCACTGCAAGCCATGTAGAGGTAGCGGCGGAGCTGCCACCTGACCTCAAAGACCTGCTGGGCAAGCTTGCGGGCTAGCTGATCGGACGCTTCGTGTTTTGCATTACAGTATTGCCCATTCGACCAAGCGCATTGGGTTGACCCGTCCCGGGAGGTCATGTTGATTGCCTGATTTCAGCTCAGCTCGAGTTGCTGGCTACAGATTAGCGAGATGTTATCGATGATTGTCATATTGGACTGGGATGGCACCCTGGTTGACTCAGCGGGGCAAATAGTTGCAACGATGCAAGCCGCGGCCAGCTTATGCTCCCTACCGGCCTGCTCAGACAGTGAGATTCGGCATATTATCGGTCTCGGGCTTCCCGAGGCGATCAAGACTCTTTATCCTGAGCAAGACCAGGGTCAGGCGCGGCGCCTGCAACAAGCTTATTCAAAGTGTTATCGCGATGCCGCAATGGCTCCTGCGCCGTTTTTTCCTGGTGTCATGAGCACTTTACAAGCGTTGCTCGGGCATGGTCTGCAACTGGCGGTAGCCACCGGCAAGAGTCGACGTGGTCTGGATCGCGAGTTGCAAGTGCGCCAACTCGATGACCTGTTTCATGCGACCCGCTGTGCCGATGAATCGCGCTCAAAGCCCGACCCCCTGATGCTGCGCCAGATCCTCCAGCAAGTCGGCAAAACACCTGAGCAGGCCGTTATGGTCGGTGATACGGTTTTCGATATGGATATGGCACAGCAGGCCGGGATGAGGAAAATTGCCGTGAGCTACGGTGCGCACCCGGAATCGGCACTGATCGCCGCCAGCCCCGACTTGCTAGTTGATGATTTCTCTACCATCCTTGAGTGGATTGTTAACCCGCCCTGAACCCCTGAGAGAGCTGTTTATATTGCTCCGATCGAGGCGTTACAAGAAAAATGCCCTTGAGTCTACACACCGCTCACCGGCGTCATTCCCCGGTCCCCATTTTTGATAGTCAATTTTTATTCTGGAGGTCTTACAGTGGATGATTCCACGCTCAGCGATAAGCAGCAAGCAGGCGATGACAAGCAATGGCATTTGGTGGAGAAGGTCGTCCTTGAGTCCTTGCGAGAGCAACGTTTAGCGCGGCGCTGGAACCTGTTTTTCAGGGGGCTTTTTCTACTCTATATTGCCGGCGCAATGTTTTTATTGAAGCCTTTCTGGTCGTCCTGGCACTGGGGTGCCAAAGAGCATGTGGCGGTGGTGCAGGTATCTGGCGTGATCTCTGAGCGGGAAAAAGCCAGTGCCGGAGCATTGATCAAGGGTATCAAGCAGGCTTTTGAAAGTGATGCGCTAGCCGTGGTGTTGGCCATCAACAGCCCTGGCGGCTCTCCCGTACAGGCAGATCAGGTGTTTCGTGAAATCAAGCGTCTTCGCGCTGACTCCGATAAGCCTATTTTCGCGGTGATCAATGACATTGGGGCGTCTGGGGCATACTACATCGCAGCCGCCGCAGATGAGATTTACGCCGATAAGGCCAGTCTGGTGGGCTCCATCGGGGTTATCAGTGCCGGTTTTGGCTTTGTCGAGGCCATGGAAACCCTGGGTTTGGAGCGCCGCGTGTTTACCGCCGGCAGTCACAAGGCCATGTTGGACGCTTTTTCGCCACTCAAAACTGACGAGACTGAATTTTGGCAGGGTGTGTTGCAACAAACCCATCAGCAGTTTGTAGATCGAGTGAAGCAGGGCCGCGGTGACCGGCTGGTTCAGAATGAACAGGTATTTAGTGGCTTGATCTGGTCAGGTGAGCAGGCCCTGGAGTTGGGTCTGATCGACGGCTTTAGCAGCGTACGGGAATTGGCCCGGGATCGGTATGACACCGAGGAGATTATTGACTATACACCGCTACGGCCGCCCCTGGAGCGGTTGTTGTCGACCTTTGGCGGTGCAATGTCGCAGACCCTGTTCGATGCAATGAGTCAGCAAACTACCTCACTGCGTTAGTAAGTTTCCGGTGCTCTCGGGCAGCGCTTTTCATTAGCGCTGCTTTTAAGCCCCGGGTGCTGTCGCCAAAAGCAGCGGATTTACTCCACGCTGGCGCAACCATCGCGCTAGCAGAATCAGTGGAAGGCCTACCAGGGTATTCGGATCCTTGCCTTCCAGCGCCTCAAACAGGTTAATCCCCAGGCCTTCTGACTTGAATGACCCGGCGCAGTCATAAGGCTGTTCCGCCCGCAAATAGGCAGCGATTTCCTGGCTTGACAAATCTCTGAACTGGACGCTGTAAGTCTCGCAGGCTAGATCATACTCACTGTTTTTGGTGTCGAGCAGGCAAAGTCCGGTATAAAAGGTAACGCGTTCCCCGCTGCATCGGCACAGTTGGTCCCGGGCAGTGTTGAAATTCCCGGGCTTTCCAAGAATTCTGTCCTGTAGGCAGGCGACCTGGTCTGAGCCGATGAGCAGGGCATCATTAAAGCGGGGTACCAGCCGCTGTGCCTTGGTCCACGCCAGGCGCTGCACAAGAGCCGCAGCAGTCTCTCCAGCGAGGCGGCTTTCGTCAACTGCAGGGTCCTCGCTAAGGAACGACGGCAGTAACTTCGTCAATAGTTGCCGCCGGTAAGGTGATGAAGACGCGAGCACAATTGTTCGTCGCATAAAATCCCATGGTTTGATTGCCGAAAATGGAAAATCAGGCTGTTGTTTGAGCAGGCGCCGGGCCTTGATAGCCAAACACGCGCTTACTAACAAGAGAATCGGCCATTTCCGCTCATATTGTTTTGACAGTGATGGCAACTGTCACTATGATTGCGCGCCATGTCAACAGGTCCACTTCCTCGGCACGCAGATATTCGCAAATTCGTGTCCTCGGGCGCAGTGCTTGAAGGCTCGGTCACACTTGCTAGTCTCGACCGGGTAGGAAAGGTGCTGGCAGAAGATAGCGGAGAAGCGTTTTATCGCCTCGAATTTGGTGTATCCGAAGAGGGAATCTCTATTATCGAGGGGAGTTTGCGGGCCACTGCGCGATTGCAATGCCAGCGTTGCCTGGAGTCCATGGATTACTCATTTTCCTCAACGTTTGTGCTGGGGGTGGTGCTGGATGATGAGCAGGCTCGGTTGTTGCCGAAGCGCATGGAGCCGCTGTTGCTAGAAGAAGAATGGGTGGACACGCAGGCGGTCATTGAAGATGAGTTGCTTTTGTGTCTACCTTTTGTTGCTTATCACCCGCCAGAGGTGTGCAGTCGGAAAGTGGGCTACCATACTTCGGCAGTTCATGCCGAAGTGGCAGAGGAACAAAGGAAAAACCCGTTTGAGGCCCTTGCGGCGCTGAAAAAACCGGATTAATGAATTGGAGGTAGGCCGTTATGGCGGTACAGAAGAGTAAAAAGACCCGATCCAGGCGCGGCATGCGTCGCTCCCACGATGCGCTGACGTCGGCTGCGCTGTCGGTGGACGAAACCAGCGGTGAAGTGCACTTGCGTCATCACGTGAGTAAGGATGGCTTTTACCGTGGGCGCAAGGTCGTTAATACAGACAGCGACGAGTAAAGTCCTTTGGCACAGCCGTTGCGCATCGCCATTGATGCAATGGGGGGGGATTTTGGCCCCTCGGTGACGGTCCCCGCAGCTTTTGCGGCGCTTGAAAAATACCCCCATCTTGAAATCCTGTTATTCGGTCGCGAGCCGGAATTGACCCCGATAGTGGCAGAATGGACAGGCCAGGTGCGCCAGCGTCTGACAATCTGCAACTGCGACCAGGTCGTGAGCATGGGTGACAAACCCACCCAGGCTCTTCGCGGCAAGAAATCGTCTTCAATGCGTCTCGCCATTGATAGCTTGAAAGCGCACGCTGTGGACGCCTGTGTCAGTGCCGGTAATACCGGTGCGCTTATGGCTATTGGCTGTTACGTGCTGAAAACCTCGCCCGGAATCGATCGCCCTGCCATCTGCGTGTCCATGCCTACCGGCAGCGGTCATACCTACCTGCTCGATCTTGGCGCCAACGTAGACAATTGCTCAGAGCATCTGCACCAATTCGCCCTGATGGGCTCGGTTCTGTCTGAGGTGCTCGATGGTGTAGCTGAGCCCCGGGTCGCGTTGCTCAACATCGGTCATGAAGAAATTAAGGGCAACGAGCAGGTGAAGTTTGCAGCCCAGCTTATCGGCCAGGATCCGCGTCTCAATTACGCAGGATATATCGAGGCCGATCGTCTGCTTGATGGCGATGCCGACGTTATTGTTTGCGATGGATTTGTCGGCAATGTTGCACTTAAAGCTTCCGAGGGCACCGCCCGCTTGATTGCTTTTAAAGCCCGCCATGTTTTTAATAGCAACTTGTATACTCGTGCGCTAGGCTGGCTGGTTAAGCCGCTATTGCAGAGGGTGCAACAACAGATCAATCCGGAGACTTATAATGGCGCCTATTTCCTGGGTTTACAGGGGGTGCTGGTCAAGAGCCACGGGGCGGCTTCAGCCGCAGGCTTTCAGCACGCGATAGAGTGCGCCATATTGCAGATTGAAAACCGTATGGTAGAGCATCTTGACCATGCGTTAGAGACACTTGCGGAATAGTTCAAGCAACAACGCATTGCTAACAAACCATAATGATAAATCGGATATACAGGAAAGATAGTGCGATGACCCAATCAAAACTGGCTTTTGTATTTCCCGGGCAGGGCTCCCAGAAAGTAGGGATGTTGGCAGCCATGGCTGCGGGGCAACCCCTGGTCGAGCAGACCTTTGCCGAAGCCTCAGAGCAGCTTGGCTACGACCTTTGGCAGTTAGTGCAGCAGGGGCCACAGCAAGAGTTGAACCTTACTGAGCGAACCCAACCTATGTTGCTGGCTGCTGGAGTGGCGCTATGGCGCGTGTGGCAGGAGAATGGAGGTTTGCAGCCGGGGCTAATGGCAGGACACAGCCTGGGTGAATTTACCGCGCTGGTTTGTGCCGACAGCATCGGCTTTGCCGATGCGGTAAAACTGGTTCAGCAGCGCGGTGCTTTTATGCAGTCAGCGGTGCCGGTTGGGGTGGGTGCCATGGCGGCAATTATCGGCCTGGATGACGACTCGATTAATCGCGCTTGCGCGGAAGCTGCAGCGGACGAAGTGGTGGCTGCAGTCAACTACAATTCGCCGGGGCAGGTGGTGATTGCTGGTCACGCTGGCGCGGTTGAGCGCGCAATTGACCGTTGCAAGGCGGCCGGTGCCAAGCGCGCACTTCCCTTGCCGGTAAGCGCACCTTTCCATACCGACTTGATGCGCCCAGCAGGTGAGCAATTGGCCCTGGCCATTGAGTCGATAGAGGTAAGGGCGCCGCGCATCCCGGTGGTGCACAATGTCAACGCCGCGACAGAAGACTCCCCGGAGCGGATCAAGGCGCTACTGGTGGAGCAGATTTACAGTCCGGTACAGTGGGTAAATTGTGTGCGCGCACTGCGAGCGGGGGGCGTAGAGCTGGCTGTAGAGTGTGGGCCGGGCAATGTATTGAGTGGCCTCAATCGTCGTGTTGACAAGACACTCACAGTGGCTGGTTTGGAAGATCCCGCAGGGCTCGACAAGGCGCTGGCTGCGGCGGCGGCACTTGATACATAAAAACAGGAGATTGCTATGGGTTTACAGGGGAAAGTAGCTCTGGTTACCGGTGCCAGCAGGGGAATAGGCGCTGCCATTGCCCAGCACCTGGGTGGTGAGGGCGCTACGGTTGTCGGCACCGCTACCACTGAGCAAGGCGCCCAGCGTATTAGTGAAACGTTTAAGCAGCAGGGTATAGCTGGCCAGGGTGTGGCGCTTAATGTCACTGATGTCGAGGCTTTAGCAGGTGTGCTCAAGGCCATTACCAATGATCATGGCACCGTCAATATCCTGGTGAACAATGCAGGTATTACCCGCGATAACTTGCTGCTGAGAATGAAGGATGATGAGTGGGAGGATGTTATCAACACCAACCTCAATGCTATATTCAGGTTGAGCAAGGCCTGCCTGCGGGGTATGGCAAAAGCGCGGTGGGGACGAATCATCAATATATCGTCGGTCGTGGGATCGATGGGTAATGCGGGGCAGGCGAATTATTCTGCCACCAAGGCGGGCGTTGAAGGCTTTTCCAGAGCGCTGGCAAGGGAGATTGGCAGCCGGGGTGTCACAGTGAATGCAGTGGCTCCGGGCTTTATTGATACCGATATGACGCGGGAATTGCCCGCCGCGCAACGGGAGGCCCTGTTGACTCAGATTGCGGTCGGGCGATTGGGTCAACCAGAGGAGATCGCAGCAGTAGTTGGCTTTCTGGCGAGCGATGCCGCAGCGTACATTACCGGTGAAACCATTCACGTAAATGGGGGGATGTACATGGGGTGAGCCAATCGTGCATTGCAAAATGGGGCGGCAGGCGATAAATTTGCAACTTCGATGATCTATTCGGTATTAAATGTTGGGGGTTTTCGCGGTAATATGTCGAGCGTTCCAGCACGGCAGTACCTTAGAGCATTACTTACGAGCAACACTTACGAGCAACACAAGGTGTGGCAATAGTAGCTACATCAATTATTAGAACTTTAATGGGAGTCACTAAGTATCATGAGCAGCATAGAAGAGCGCGTAAAAAAAATCGTTGCAGAACAATTGGGCGTGAAAGAAGGTGATATTCAGAACTCTGCTTCTTTCGTAGAAGACCTGGGCGCTGATTCTCTGGATACCGTTGAATTGGTCATGGCTCTGGAAGAAGAATTCGAAACTGAAATCCCCGATGAAGAAGCCGAAGCGATCACCACTGTGCAGTTGGCTATTGATTACATTGAGTCTCACCAGCAGGCCTAGTCAAGCTAGTTAGTCTGGGTCGACCAAGGAAGCCGTTTCTATACTGCCTGTAGAACGGCTTTTTTTTGTGCCCCGGGTTACAATACCCGGCACGTTACTGTGAGAGATCGTTAAGGGGAGTAAGTGTGAGTAAACGCAGGGTAGTGGTGACTGGCCTTGGGGTGGTGTCACCGCTGGGTAATGCAGTTGAAACCACTTGGCAGGGGATAATTGCCGGGAAGAGCGGTATAGGCCCGATCGAGAATTTTGATGTTACGGCGTACACCACCCGGTTTGGTGGAGCGGTGCGCGATTTAGATATGATCGCTTACATGCAGCCCAAAGACGCCCGCAAAATGGACTTGTTTATTCAGTACGGGGTGGCGGCAGGTATCCAGGCGATTGAGTCCTCAGGATTGCAGGGAACCGAGGAAAACGCCCATCGGATTGGTGCGGCAATTGGCTCGGGAATTGGCGGCATTAGTTCGATCGAGCATTGCCGCGATATTATCCTCGAGCGAGGCCCGCGTAAGGTATCGCCGTTTTTTGTCCCCGGGTCCATTATCAACATGATTTCCGGTAACTTGTCGATCAAATACGGATTTAGCGGTCCCAATCTTGCCATCGCCACTGCCTGTACCACCGGTACTCATTGTATCGGGCTGGCCGCACGACTTATTGCCTGTGGCGATGCCGATGCGATGGTTGCTGGCGGGGCTGAAATGGCGACCACGCCGGTGGGTCTTGGTGGGTTTACTGCAGCGCGCGCATTGTCTACCCGCAATGATGATCCCCAGGCCGCCAGTCGGCCCTGGGACAAGGACCGCGACGGGTTTGTATTGAGTGACGGGGCGGGTATGCTGGTGCTCGAGGAGTACGAGTTTGCCCGCCAGCGTGGCGCAACCATTTACGCTGAGCTGGTCGGCTTTGGTATGAGTGGAGATGCGTACCACATGACCTCGCCGCCTGAAGATGGACGGGGCGCGGCACTGGCGATGGAAAATGCAATGCGTGATGCGGCTATCGACGCCGCCGACATTGACTACATTAATGCCCACGGCACCAGCACGGTGGCGGGCGATGTCGCCGAGCTTCGCGCCGTCAAACGTGCACTTGGAGATGCCGCCCACAGCGTCGCCGTCAGTTCGACCAAATCAATGATTGGTCATATGCTGGGGGCCGCCGGGGCGGTAGAGGCTATCGTCAGCGTGTTGGCAATACGAGATCAAGTTGCGCCTCCAACCATTAATCTTGACGCGCCCGATGCCGAATGTGACCTGAATCTGGTCCCGCATACCGCGCAACAACGCAAGATCGATGTGGTGTTATCCAACTCCTTCGGGTTTGGCGGAACCAACGGCTCGCTGCTTTTCAAACGGGTATAGCGGGTCTTGTCCAGCGCCCCAGTCTACAAGCCCATACTGTCTGTGGTGAACGAAGAGTTAGGGCACCAGATATCAGTGGTGGATCGTGGTTTAGCCTATGGTGATGGCCTGTTCGAGACCATCAGGGTGACTGATGGTTGTCCCGTGCTTCTGGAATTTCACTTGCAGCGTTTGCAAGATGGTGTACAACGACTCAGTATAAACGTTAGCCCGGCGGCTGTGCGTCGGCAACTGCAGCAGTTGCTCGAGCTGGCCGCAAAACAGGGTTTATATAATGGTGTTATCAAACTGATTGTCACTCGCGGCTGCTCTGGTCGCGGGTTTAGCCCCGGCAATGACATAAGCGCCAATGTTGTTTCCAGCTGGTTTGCTCTGCCCGACTTTCCGCAAACCGGCTACCATGACGGTATCGAGCTCAGAGTGTGTCAAACAAAGCTCCCCCATCGAATGCAGTTAGCGGGCCTGAAACACTTGAATTGCCTCGATTATGTAATGGCCAGTTTGGAGCTTCAGGGTCAGTCCAACTGCGAGGGCTTGCTATTAGATGAGGACGGATTGCTGATCGAGGCAATATCGGCCAATTTATTTCTTGTGTCCAGGGGGGAGTTGCTGACACCGAGCTTACATCGCTGTGGTGTTGCAGGTACTATGCGCCGCTGGGTCATTGAGGTCGCTGCGCTTGAATTGGGGCTAGATGTCGCCGAGCGAGATTTACCGCTGGATAGCTTTAAGCAGGCCGATGAAATGTTTATTTGTAACAGTGTTCGTGGTGTGATCCCGGTATCTCGGGTCCAGGAGCGCCAATGGCACCGGGGTAGCGTTACCACGGCAATCCAGACAGAGGCAGTGACGCTGTTTAATGTTTAAAAAACTCTTCTTTATCTGTGTGCTTTTGCTGCTGGTCGCAGGGGTTGCCCTGGGCATAGGGTGGCAGCGCTTTCAAGACTATCTAGATCAGCCGATTGCCGCTCTGGAGCAGCCCACGGATATCCAGGTGGCCCCGGGAAGTTCCGTTACCCGGGTTATCTATGAGCTCGCCAACCAGGGTTTGCTCAAGCAACCCCGGTTACTGGTGTACTATTTGCGCGCCACCGAGCAGCTTGGCATACAGACTGGCGAATACGAAATTGCCCCCGGAATCACCCCGCGTCAATTGCTCCAGAAGCTTGCTGCGGGCGATGTCAAATACTATCAGGTCACCCTGGTGGAGGGTTGGACTATCGCGCAGGCGCTGGAGCATTTGCACCGGCAAGAAGCATTGCTTAAGCAGGTCGACATTGACGGTCTGGGAAAATTTCTGGAGCAACTGGATTCAGAGCCGCTGAGTAGCTCGCCGGAGGGGCTGTTTTTCCCTGATACTTACCGTTATACCCGAGGCATGAGTGACGCGAGTCTGCTGACCCAGGCTTACGATATTATGCAACAAACCCTGGCCGAGGCCTGGCCGAAGCGGGCGCCGGGATTGCCTCTGGCGAATCCTTATGAAGCCTTGATTCTTGCTTCGATCGTTGAAAGAGAAACAGCCGTTGACAGTGAACGGGAGGAAATTGCCGGGGTTTTTATCAACCGGCTTAACAAGCGCATGCGCCTGCAGACTGACCCCACGGTAATCTATGCGCTTGGCGATAGCTATCGAGGCAATATCACTCGCAAGGATTTACAGGTCGATTCACCCTTTAATACCTATCGTATCATGGGTCTGCCGCCAACCCCGATAGCGTTGCCTTCGCGCCGCTCAATTGATGCGGTGTTACATCCAGCGACTACTGACAAGCTTTATTTTGTCGCCCGCGGCGATGGCAGCCACAAGTTCTCGGCCACACTGGAGCAACATAATCAGGCGGTTCAGGAATATCAGGTTCGCAATCGGGCAAAAAACTATCGCTCGGTGCCGGCTAAACCGGTTAGCCCGGAGGCGAGCGGGGATGGCTAAGCGCAAAGGCCGGTTTATTACCGTTGAGGGCGGTGAAGGCGTCGGAAAAACTACTAATCTCGCCTTTATCGCAGATCAATTGCGAGCTGTCGGAATAGAGTTACTACAGACTCGGGAGCCCGGCGGTACGCCGCTCGCCGAGCAGATTCGGGGCTTGCTACTCGACGCAAGAACCGAGCCGGTTGCGCCAATGGCGGAGTTACTGTTGGTGTTTGCCGCTCGAGCCCAGCATATACAGCAAGTGGTGCTTCCCGCGCTGGAAGCGGGGAAATGGGTGCTCTGTGATCGTTTTACGGATGCTACCTACGCCTACCAGGGGGGCGGGCGGCAGCTTGACCGGGCCGTCATCGCTGAGCTCGAGCAGCTGGTGCAAGGCACTTTTCGGCCGGATGTGACGCTGCTACTGGATTTGCCGGTGGCCGAGGGTTTGGCGCGGGCCGGTGCCAGGGGTGAGCTGGATCGTTTCGAACAGGAGCAACTGGATTTTTTTGAGCGGGTGCGGAATGTATATCTGGAGCGAGCGCGACATTTTCCCCGGCAGTATCGAGTGGTGGATGCCTCAGGTTCTTTGGCCGAGGTGCAGGCAAACATCGCGCAGATTCTCCAGCAGACTTTGCATCAGGCGGGCTTGCAGTTTTGACCGAATCAGTCCTGCCATGGCAGCATTCTAATCGCGACCACTTGCTGGGTTTGCAGCAGCGCGATCAGTTGCCCCATGCGCTAATGCTGCATGGCCTGCCGGGTACCGGAATTCGACAGTTCGCGGAGGCTATGGCTCACACCATCATGTGCGGCGCAGCGGCAGCGGCTCCCTGTGGCAAGTGTCACACTTGCCAGTTGAATGCTGCGGGTAATCATCCCGACCTGATGCTGCTTGTGCCTGAAAAAGAAGGTGGGCCGATCAAGGTAGACCAGGTTAGGGACGTCGTCGCTTTCGGTCAGGCGTCGGCGCAGCAAGGCGGCTATCGGGTGGTGATTGTCTGTCCGGCCGAGGCAATGAATACCAATGCCGCTAACTCCTTGTTAAAAACCCTTGAGGAGCCGGGAGCAAAAACTTTGCTTTTGTTAGTGACCTATGCCGCAGCGACGGTGTTGCCAACTGTGCGCTCACGGTGCCAGCAAATGGCCATGACAGTGCCGGAGGCGGTTGCGGGCAGGGAGTGGTTGCAGCAGCACTTGTCCGATGTAACGCATCTGGACCTGTTACATCTGTTTGCGCCTCGCCAGCCGCTGTATGGCCAAAGGTTGGAGCCGCTGGTGAGTGAAATGCAGGTGGTTGCCGACAGTATCCCGGCGTTGGTGGATGGTTCGGCAGATGTTTTGGCCACCGCCAATAAATGGGCCGCAATTGAAATGGGCCAACTGCTGCGCTGGTTATACCAATGGCTGAGTGCGGCTTGCCTGGTGGAGTCTGGACAGGTGAGTACAGATTCGGTCGCGGTGCGGATACACCAGGCGTGGCAGTCGCGTGGACCTATTGCAGAGCTACTTGATCTGGTTGAGGAGGTGGTAGCGCTGCGTCGAGTGCTGGCTTCCGGTGGCAACCCCAACCGCCAATTGGTTTTGGAGAATCTAGCCTTTCAACTATCCTCAGGGAAGAGTTCGACCTGACCTACGTGCTACGCGAATGATTAAAATGTGATGGTAATAGTTGGCTAATCGAAGAATCTGAAGCTACCATTATTCCTTGCAGGTCGTCGATAGGGATGGTATCCGGTTTTGCGTAGCCGGAACCGCCATACAAAAAGCAGGGCAAGTCATACGACTTATCGCAAAAAACAAAGATTTTACATCTTTCGATTTTGCCCAAACAGCCGGTTATCGGTAACAGGCCGCCGCAAGGCAGCAAATGGCACAGCCTGTTGCTTAACCCTGTTGGTCCAGGGTGAGTAGTCGGGAGTTCAATCAGGTATCAGCTGGAAGCAGGCATGAATAACCCGGGTTTAAAACAAGGTAGTGCGAAGAGCGGAATACTGTCACTGACTATTAAGGACAAAGCGGTTCTCTACGCGGCCTACATGCCTTTTCTCAAGTTTGGCGGCTTGTTTATCCCCACTAATAAACTCTATAAATTAGGCGACGAAGTCTTTATGCTACTGAGCCTGATGGATGAAGCCGAGAAAATTCCGGTGGCGGGCAAAGTGGTCTGGATAACGCCTCAGGGTGCCCAGGGCAATCGTACAGCCGGTATTGGTGTGGAGTTTAGTGAGCACGATGATACCGCAACCCGCAAAATTGAAACTTATCTCGCTGGATCACTCGACTCGGACAAGCCTACCCACACCATGTAAGCTGGTCGCCTGCTGGCCTCCCGGAAACCGCTGTTACCGCAAGCAAAATTATTAAGCTGTTATGCATCCTCTGCTGGTGGACTCACACTGTCATTTGGACCGTCTCGATCTCTCGACGTGCGGCGGCAGTGTTGCGGCCGCTTTGGCAATGGCCCGTGAGGCCGGGGTAGGTCGGGTTCTCTGTATCGCCCTGGGCCCGGATAATATTCCCGCGGTATTGCAGCTGGCTCGGGACTTTCCAGAGGTCGCTGCCACAGCGGGTGTCCACCCACTGCATATACCCGATTGCAGCCTCAGTGCTGCTGAGCTTCGGAGGTGGGCCCAGGATCAACAAGTGGTCGCTATTGGCGAAACCGGGCTCGACTATTTCTATGCGCCGGCCACGGGTCCCGCCCAGCGAGACAGCTTTGCGATGCACTTGCAGGTGGCAGCCGAAGTCGGCCTGCCGGTGGTGGTGCACACCCGGGATGCGCGGGAGGATACTCTGGCGCTGATCAAACAGCATGGGTCGCTCGAACATGGTGGTGTGCTGCATTGCTTTACTGAGAGCTGGGAAATGGCGCGCCAGGCGATGGATCTCAATTTCTCAATTTCAATTTCCGGTATCGTTACATTTGGCAATGCCAGTGCACTGCGTGAGGTCGTGCGTAAGTTGCCCCTGGATAAAATACTGGTGGAGACTGATTCGCCTTATCTTGCGCCGGTGCCGTATCGAGGCCAGTCGAACCAGCCTGCCTATGTGAGCCGGGTGGCGCAGGCGGTGGCAGATATAAAGAGCCTGTCATTGCAGCAAGTTGTCGAAGCTACGACAAGCAACTACGATCGCCTCTTTTGCGGTGCCGACAGCGTTGGCTGATTGCGCTGTCGTCCTGTTGCACCTGTGATTTTTGGGTTAGAAACAGCCGGTGCTGGAGGATAGGGTGGAAAGCTACCTGACGGGCTTGATCGAAGGCTTTTATGGTCGGAGCTGGTCTTGGCAGGAGCGCCAGTCCAGTATCGATTTTCTGCGCGACAACGGTCTCAACAGCTATGTCTACGCCCCAAAAGCTGATTCCCGCCTGCGGCGAGAATGGCATAAACCGTGGTCTGATCAACACTATGATGAGCTCAATACCCTTGCTCAGCACTGTCGTGACTGCAAGGTCCAATGGGGGCTTGGCCTCTCGCCGCTGGATGCGTATATCGATTATAGTTCCCGCACCCTGGAGCGCCTGGAGCCCAAACTCGCTGCCATCGACCAGCTGCGTCCCGATATTCTGTGTGTTCTGTTTGATGATATGCGTGGTGATGTGCCCAACCTGGCCCGATTGCAGGTGAGAATGGTAGAAGATATTGCCAGCCGCAGCAGCGCATCGCGGATTATTATGTGTCCGACTTTTTATAGCGATGATCCGGTGTTGGAGCGGGTTTTTGGTGCCATGCCGCAGCGCTATTGGCATCAATTGGGCCGTGAGTTGGATTCTGCAATAGACTTTTTCTGGACGGGTGAGCGAGTCTGCTCTGAGCGTTTCAGCCGGGAAAGTGTCTCGGCTATTACTGAGGCGATGCAGCGAGCACCGGTGTTATGGGACAATTACCCGGTCAACGATGGCGCCAAGATGAGTCGCCGCTTGAACCTGCGGCCATTTTGTGGGCGCCCCGCGGATATCCGGCAATGGTCACGTGGCCATTTGGCAAACCCGATGAACCAGGCCTGCCTATCACGCGTGGCATTGTGTACCATGCCGACATGTCTCTCGCCTGCCCCTGATTTTGAGCAGGCACTGGGCCGCACCGTTCCCCGAGCCCTGGGCAGCTTATTGCAGCGCGACCTGATTCTTTTTAATGATGAAGGTCTGGATGCAATCGACTCCGCTCGGCAGCAGCGTCTGGTCAAGGAATATGGCGTGTTTGACCATCCCTTTGCGGATGAAATACTTGGCTGGCTGCAGGGCGACTACAGCTTTGACCCGGCATGCCTGACGGATTAGTCAGGGCGATCTCCTGGACAGATTAGTGAGGATGGCAATGGAAACGCTTGCTGCGGCAAAGGTGGGGGGCTGGATTGAGCAACAGGCAAACAGGCTTGGCGCGACGACAGTAGGCGAAACACACCGTATCAGCTGCCTGGTTGAGCTTGATTGCTACTGGCTGCCGGATAAGCCGATAACGTATTTCGAGCTCTTGGTTACCCTGCAGCGACTACCCACCGGTCTGGCGCCCGCAGCATTATCCTTTCGAGGTGCCGGCCCGGATAGCCAAGCCATTGGCAGTTTCTCCCTGCTTAGTCCGCTGCGGCTGGACCGAGTCCATATTCCCAAACCCTGGGGCCAGGAAATTTGGTACACCGGTGTGGAGCAGCGAGGCGTTTGCGGCGTTGCGGCCTCGGCTGGCGAATCAGTGCCTTTACCCTGGGTGCTGGAAACCCTGGCACCCTGGCTAACCGGCGGGCCGCGGGAGTTGGTGTTGCTGAAGATTCTTGATCCGCTACCCGCGGTGGTGTGGGGAGATCTCTACTTCGAACTGCATGAAGAAAAGCGCGAAGTTTATGTGGTGACCCATGTTGACGAGGCTGCCTGGCCGGACGGCACCGGTGCTATCCGGTTTGGCTTCGACCCCCGAGTGCGTTCGAATTACCCCGATGAAACCGATTTCAAGGCCGCTTACCGCGCAAGCGTTGGCGCTTACGAGCTTGTGCGTCGCAAAATCGACGCAGCACTTGACCTCAGGCGAGAAGAGCAGGGTATCGCGCTGAATGCACCGCTGTCGCCGGACCAGATAATGGCCTGGCAGCAGTCCCTGGATATAGCGCTGCTAAGCGAGGAGCGCAGATTGAGAGGAGAGATGGAAGCTTTCACGCAGCTTATGCCGCTGCGGGTCGGGGACGTCGTCAAGGTGCCATGTTACACGCCTCACGCCTTGCAGCATGGGGTGAGGACGGTGGAATTTCAGACTCCGGTTTACGAGCGTAAAATTCTATCATTTGCTCAGAAAGTACTGACTCAGCAGCACTGGGATACCGACGAAGGGGTTGCTTTGATGACCCTGGAACCTGAAGCTCAGGAGCCCTTTACGGTGTGTTACCAGGGCGACGGTGTTCTGGTAGAGAGAATTGTCGATTTTGCCGACTTTGAGGTGCAACGTTGGATATTGCAGCATGAAAGTAGGCATTGCATTGAGCTGGATGGCAGTTATGTGCTGGTGATGGCGGTCGAGGGAGAGGTGATGGTCGGCGATTGTCTGTTGTCGCCAGAGCAAGCCTGCCTGGTGCCGGCGGCGATGGTGTCGATATGCGTCGGTCAGAGTGGGGATGGGCCTGCGACCGTGCTTGTAGCAAGACCCGGCTGAATGGCTGGTATCTGCTGTTGAACGGGCCTGTACATTGTGGCAAAATGCAGCGCTTGTCGACGCTCGTTCATGATCAGAATTGTCTATAAGAGCATTTTATTTCAACGAGATACCAACACATTCTAAGAAATTACATTAGAATGTGGTCTGCTTCTGTTTGAAAGTTTACGTCAGCGTGCGCGGGTGTGGTGAAATTGGTATACACGCCAGATTTAGGTTCTGGTGCCGCAAGGCGTGGGAGTTCGAGTCTCCCCACCCGCACCATTCATTGACTTGTCATCATCGCAACCAGCAGGCAGGGTCGGCTGGGTCAGGGTATTGAATTCGAGGTATTTACATGCAGGTTTCCATTGAAACAACCACCGGTCTGGAACGTAGACTGACGATTGGAGTGCCCGCCGAACGGATCGAGCAGGAAATCGACAAACGCCTGCAAAAAGCCGCAGGTACGGTGCGCATCGATGGCTTTAGGCCCGGCAAAGTGCCGATGAAGGTCATTCGCCAGCGCTATGGCAATGGTGTGCGTCAGGAAGTTGTCGGTGAAGTGATGAGCCAAACTTTCTACGAGGCGGTGATGAAGGAAGAATTGCAGCCGGCTGGTCAACCCAAAATTGAACCCAAGGAAATGACCCCCGGCAAGGATCTGAAATACGTTGCTACCTTCGAGATCTATCCCGAGATAAGCCTGGGAGACCTGGCGACTATTAACGTGAACAAGGCGGTCGCCGAAGTTGAAGATGCAGATATCGATCGCATGATCGAGGTGTTTCGAAAGCAGCAAGGCGTATTCGAGGCGGTGCAGCGCGCTGCAGCCAAAGACGACGAGGTCAATATTGACTACCGCGGCACCCGGGATGGCGAGCCATTTGATGGCGGCAGCGCAGAAGGCACTGATCTGGTGCTTGGCTCGGGGCGTATGATTCCAGGATTCGAGGACGGTATTGTCGGTCTGGTTGCAGGCGACGAAAAGACCCTTGCGCTGAGTTTCCCGGAGGATTACCACAACGAAGATCTTAAAGGCGCGGCGGTGGAATTTGCCATTCGTGTCAACGAAGTCAAGGAACATAAGCCTGCGCAGCTGAATGCGGAATTCTTTGCCCGATATGGTGTCTCGGAGGGGGGCGAAGAGGAGTTTCGTCAGCAGGTAGCCGACAACATGCGCCGCGAATTGAAAAAAGCGGTATCTAACAAGGTAAAGCAGCAGGTGATGGATCAACTGATCGACATGCATGATGTGCAGCTGCCGGCAGCCCTGGTGGGTGGTGAAATTGAAGTGCTGCGGAAGCAGATGTTGCAGCAGTTTGGTGAAGCCGCAGCGCAGTTCGACGCATCAATCCTGCCAGACGATATGTTCAAAGAGCAAGCACAGCGGAGAGTGTCATTGGGCTTGATTCTTGGAGAGTTGATCAAGACCGAGGCGTTGAAGGCGGACCCTGCCAAAGTCCGGGCGATGGTGGAAGAAATTGCTGCGACTTACCAGGACCCCGCCGAAGTTGTGAACTATTACTATGGCAACGAGGAACTGCTGCGCTCAGTTGAGTCGGCGGTTCTGGAAGATGAAGCTGTCGACAAGATCATGTCAACGGCCACCATCACTGAGCAGCCCCAAAGCTATGAGCAGGCGGTTGCGCCGGCACCTGCTGCCGAATCCGTCACCGATGGTGATGATGCCGCAGGAGAGCAGAGTCCCGATAAGGGATAAGGCGAAACCGCTAAGTTGGATAGATCTCAACCTGCTTGTACTGAGGTCTCAGGCTTGCTTTATACCGAGCCGTTAATTATGTTCAAGTGAGTATTTTGACTGGTTCCTACATTGGAGAAACAGGTGATTAAACCCGGTGGTTACACAGCACTAGAAGAAAGGGGCATTGGATTGGTTCCAATGGTGGTGGAGCAGTCTGCCCGCGGGGAGCGATCCTATGACATCTATTCGCGCCTGCTGAAAGAGCGCGTGGTGTTTATCGTCGGCCCGATTGAAGACCACATGGCCAATCTGGTAGTAGCCCAGCTGCTTTTCCTGGAGTCAGAGAATCCCGACAAGGATATTCATCTATATATTAATTCCCCGGGAGGTTCGGTGACTGCCGGGCTTGCAATTTACGATACGATGAAATTCATCAAGCCGGATATCAGCACCATGTGTATCGGCCAGGCGGCCAGCATGGGCGCTTTTCTGCTGGGGGGTGGCACCAAGGGCAAGCGCTATGCGCTACCTAACGCGCGCACCATGATTCACCAGCCTAGTGGCGGTGCCCAGGGTCAGGCGACTGATATCGACATAGCAGCGCGCGAGATCCTGATCATCCGGGAAAAACTCAACCAGTTGATGGCCGAGCATACCGGGCAAGACATAGAGTCGATTCGCCGAGATACCGAGCGGGACAACTTTATGGACGCCCAGCGGTCCAAAGAATACGGGCTCATTGATGAAGTTTTGGAGCATCGGGAAAGCTGAGGTTTTTGGCGATTAATTTGCAAGCTGGGAAAAAGGGGCTTGCAAAATGCTTTAAAAATCTCCATCTTTAAGTTTCGATTAAAAATCCAGAGGTGCAGACTGCATGGTTGACGACACGCGAGGCAGCGAAGACAAGGGCAAGCTCTTGTACTGCTCATTTTGCGGTAAAAGCCAGCATGAGGTGAGAAAGTTGATCGCCGGACCGTCTGTGTTTATCTGTGATGAATGCGTCGACCTGTGCAACGACATTATCCGGGAAGAGGTGCAGGAGAGCGGTTCTGATGGCTCACGCGAGACCCTGCCGACTCCCCAGGAGATCAGCAACATTCTCGACGATTACGTGATCGGCCAGACCCGCGCCAAAAAAGTGCTGGCGGTTGCGGTTTACAATCATTACAAGCGCCTGCGCTATGAGGAAAAGTCGAAGGGAAAAGCTAAGGGCGACAGCCTGGTTGAACTGGGCAAGAGCAACATACTGCTGGTCGGTCCCACCGGTAGCGGCAAGACCCTGCTGGCGGAAACCCTGGCGCGTTTGCTCGATGTGCCGTTCACTATCGCAGATGCCACCACCCTGACCGAGGCCGGTTATGTGGGGGAGGACGTCGAAAACATCATCCAGAAATTGTTGCAGAAATGCGACTACGATGTTGAACGGGCCCAAATGGGCATCGTTTACATAGATGAAATCGACAAGATATCGCGCAAGTCCGACAATCCGTCAATTACCCGTGATGTGTCGGGTGAAGGCGTCCAACAGGCGCTACTCAAGCTTATTGAGGGAACTGTGGCATCCGTACCGCCACAGGGCGGGCGCAAGCACCCACAACAGGAATTCCTCCAGGTTGATACGTCCAATATTCTGTTTATATGCGGTGGGGCGTTTGCCGGGCTGGAGAAAGTTATACGCGATCGCTCTGAGAAGGGCGGAATTGGCTTTAGCGCCGAGGTGAAAAGCAAGGAAAACAGTAAGAACATCGGCGAGGTCTTGCACGACCTTGAGCCCGAAGATCTCGTACGCTACGGTTTGATACCGGAATTTGTTGGCCGCCTGCCAGTGATTGCAACTCTCGAAGAACTCGACGAGGAGGCCCTGGTGCGTATCTTGACCGAGCCGCGCAATGCCCTGACCAAGCAATATGCCAAATTGTTTGACATGGAAGACGTCGAAGTAGATTTTCGCGAAGATGGGTTGCGTGCTATCGCGGTAAAGGCAATGGAGCGAAAAACCGGTGCTCGAGGATTGCGCTCCATCCTTGAATCGGTATTGCTTGACTCCATGTATCGGATTCCCTCGGAAGAGAACGTCAGCAAAGTCGTAATAGATGAGTCGGTCATCAAGGGCGACTCGGAACCTTTTGTGGTATACGAAACCCAGGAAACGGCCGCTAGAGCTGCACCAGAGGATTGATGCACTGCCCGCCCGTTGAGGTGGGCCCGGCGTCCCCACGAGATCTTCGTAAAGATCGCGCGAGCGACCTTGAAATACGTCTTGCAGACCCCATTCACTCAAGTAATCTAGCACACTCAACAATACAGTGGCGTGGTGTCCTGTATTGAAAAACGGAGTTATTCGTGGATAAAGCCCCTCTGAACAGTTCGATTGAAAGCCTTGAGTTGCCGCTCTTGCCGTTACGAGATGTCGTTGTTTATCCGCATATGGTGATCCCCCTGTTTGTTGGCCGCGAGAAATCTATTCAGGCCCTCGAAAAGGCCATGGGTGGTGATAAGCAGGTATTGTTGGTCGCTCAAAAAAGCGCCGCTGATGATGACCCCGACGTCGATGGCTTTTATCGCCTGGGCACGGTTTCCACTATTCTGCAACTGTTGAAGCTACCCGACGGTACGGTAAAGGTACTGGTAGAAGGCAGTTTTCGTGCCGGTATCGAAAGCGTCAATGAAGAGCAGGGTTTCTTTAATGCAGTTGCGCGGCGTCTTTACTCTAGTAGTCTGGAGGATAAGGAGGAAGAGGCGCTGGTCGGGTCGCTGTTGGAGCAGTTCGAGCGCTATGTCAATTTAAGCAAGAAAGTGCCTCCTGAAGTATTGACATCCTTGAGTGGTATCGAGGAAATAGGAAGGCTGGCGGATACAATTGCTGCGCACATGTCGCTGAATATCGATAAAAAGCAAGAAATCCTCGAGTTGCCCGATATTGCTGAACGCGTCGACATGTTAATGGCGCTGCTCGGCGGAGAGATTGATCTGCACCAGGTAGAGAAAAAAATCCGTGGGCGGGTTAAGAGCCAGATGGAAAAAAGTCAGCGCGAGTATTATCTCAATGAGCAGATGAAAGCTATCCAGAGTGAACTGGGTGACATGGAAGAAACACCTAATGAGCTCGAATTGCTCGAGAAGAAAATCGAGCAGGCGGGTATGCCCAAGGAGGCCAGGGACAAGACTCGTGCGGAGTTAGGCAAGTTAAAAATGATGTCTCCGATGTCGGCTGAAGCTTCTGTGGTAAGAAGCTATATCGACTGGATGGTGGGCGTGCCCTGGAAGAAACGCAGCAAAACTCGTATCGACCTGAGGAAAGCCCAGGATGTGCTTGATCGGGATCACTACGGTCTCGAGGAAGTGAAAGATCGCATTCTTGAATACCTTGCAGTACAACAGCGCGTACGAACACTCAACGGCCCGGTATTGTGCCTGGTTGGCCCACCCGGAGTGGGTAAGACCTCGTTGGGAGAGTCGATTGCAAGGGCGACTAACCGAAAGTTTATTCGTATGGCACTTGGCGGCGTGCGTGACGAGGCTGAAATTCGTGGTCACCGCCGCACCTATATCGGTTCCTTGCCGGGTAAGGTAGTACAAAAAATGACAAAGGTGGGCGTCAAGAACCCGCTGTTTTTGCTCGATGAGATCGACAAGATGGGGATGGATCACCGCGGCGATCCCGCCAGTGCGATGCTGGAAGTCTTGGATCCGGAGCAAAACAAAAGTTTTAACGACCACTACCTTGAAGTGGACTACGATCTCTCAGAAGTTATGTTTCTTTGCACTGCCAATTCTATGAATATTCCACCGGCGTTGCTGGATCGCCTGGAGATTATTCGCATACCCGGTTATACAGAAGCTGAAAAGCTCCGCATTGCCCAGAAGTATCTGTTGCCCAAGCAAATCGAACGCAATGGACTTAAGCCCGATGAGCTGGAGCTAACTGATACGTCGATTGAAGAGATAATTCGTTACTATACCCGGGAAGCCGGAGTGCGCGGGCTGGAGCGCGAGATTGCTAAAATTTGCCGCAAGCTCGTCAAGGAAGTTATCCAGGAGACCGTCATTGCTCCGGCGCAAATTGGTGCAGAAGAAATAGAGCATTATCTCGGTGTCAGAAAGTTCAAATTCGGGCTCGCTGAAGAAGAAAACCAGGTGGGGCAGGTTATCGGTTTGGCGTGGACCCAGGTAGGCGGTGATTTGCTGACAATCGAAGCGTCTGCCGTAGTAGGTAAAGGCCGTCAGGTAAAAACCGGCTCTCTGGGTGATGTCATGCAAGAGTCCATCCAGGCAGCGACGACAGTGGTTAGAAGTCGGTCGCAATCGCTGGGCATCCCGGCTAATTTTCACGAGAAAACTGACATTCATATTCACGTGCCTGAGGGAGCGACACCAAAGGATGGACCGAGTGCTGGCATTGCAATGTGCACAGCGATGGTGTCTGTGCTTACCGGTATTGCGGTCAAGGGTAATGTAGCTATGACCGGAGAAATAACCCTGCGTGGCCAAGTGCTGCCAATCGGTGGGCTCAAGGAAAAGTTGCTGGCTGCGCATCGCGGGAACATACGCACGGTCATCATACCCGAGGAAAATGTGCGGGATCTTCGAGAGATTCCCGATGATATTAAAAAGGATCTGGAGATCAAACCCGTAAAATGGATTGAGGAGGTGCTGAAAATCGCGCTGGAGCATATGCCTGAGCCCATTCCCGATGAGGAATACCTGGCGGGCATGGATAGCAACATTGATACGCCCTCTGATGGTGCGTCGCGCATAAATACACACTAATTACGCCGTTGGCAGGCTCAACGTTCTTGACCCGTTACAAGGCGCTTGGTATAAAGGCGCCAGAATCTCATTCTTGTAAATCCGTCGTCAAACCCGCTTGTTACTTATCACCAGTAATTGCATGGGTCGCTTGAACATATATCCAAATAAGGGGACTAATTGTGAACAAATCTGAACTTATCGATGCCATCGCAGAATCGGCTGATCTTTCAAAGGCATCGGCTACCCGAGCTCTTGATGCAGTGGTCGAGAATATCATTGAAACGCTGAAAGCCGGCGACCAGGTTGTTCTGGTTGGTTTTGGAACTTTCTCGGTTAAAGATCGTGCTGCGCGCACGGGTCGCAATCCACAAACTGGCGCGCCGATTGAAATTGCCGCGGCGAAGATTCCCGGTTTTAAAGCCGGCAAGGCATTGAAAGACGCGGTTAATTAATTTCGGACTGAGACGTTTTATCGAGGATTGATAAAGTCCGTACAGGGCAAGAAGCGCATCCCATAAGGTGCGCTTTTTTTTTGAACCATCAGCAATCGGGAGTTTTCGATGCTGCAACAAATTCGGTCTAACCTTCAGGGCATTGTCGCTAAGGTTATCATTGGTCTTATTACTGTTCCCTTCGTGCTGTGGGGAGTGGATGCTTTTTTTCTTGACTCCGGCAACCCGGATGTAGCAAAAGTTAATGGCAAGGCGATATCTGAGCTTGAGCTTAATCAGCAAGTCTATCGTCAACGCCAGCAAATGCTGGCGCGCATGGGGCAGGATGTCGACCCTTCACAGATAGACGAGGCGGCATTGCGCGGCCCGGTTCTGGATCAATTGGTGCAGCAACGAATGCTTGAATCAGCTGCCGAGGACAGCGACTTGCTGATTCCTGATCAAGTTGTTGACCAGATGATATTGCAGCAGCCCGAGTTCCAGGTGGACGGTAGTTTTTCGCCCCAGCGATTTGATGCGCTGGTGCGCGGTAGTGGTATGACTCCTACCCAGTATAAAGACGCGATGAAAAAGCAATTGCTCGTGAACCAACTCCTTAGTGGACTTGCTGCTACTGAGTTTGTAACCAGCACTGACCTCGAGTTGGCAGCGCGTATTTCGGCCCAGAAGCGTGATATCGCCTACGCGTTAATGACAATGGAGCAGGCGGAACAGAAAGTGTCGGTTGACCCGGCCGAGGTCAAAGCATATTTCGATGATCACCCCCAGGAATTTACCACTGAAGAAAAGGTTTCCGTTCAATATATTCAATTGCGTCTGGAGGATTTCTATCCCGAAATTGAAGAAGACGAGATGCGTGAGGTCTATGATGCCAGTCTTGCTGATAACGGCTCTGTCTTACGTCGTCGCGCTGCGCATATTCTGCTTGAGACAGACGAAGTAAGATCTGACGACGATAGCCGTCAGCAACTTGAGGAAATTGCCGCGCGGATTGCCTCAGGCGAGTCCTTCAACGACCTGGCACGAGAGCTTTCTGACGACATAGGCTCGCGGGAAACGGGGGGAGACCTGGGCTATTCCGATGGCACAGCCTTTCCTGAGGCCTTCGAAAAGGCTCTTGCAGAACTTGAGGTTGGGGGAGTCTCGGCTCCTATACAAACGGATTCAGGCTGGCATCTGGTGAAGCTGGTGGAAGTAGAGGAGGCTGAGGTCGCCGATTATGCATCTCGGCGTGACGAGATCAAGCAAGCGTTGCAAGTAGAACAGGCTGAGCCACTGTACGCTATTGGACTCGAAGAGTTGAAGGACATCAGTTTTAATGCCGCAGATCTTGACTCAGTAGCCGAACAGCTATCATTGCAGACCCAAACCTCTTCGCAGTTTACTCGTGCTGGCGCAAACGAGGGGCTGTTTGCAGATAACCGTCTGGTCGCTGAAGCTTTCAGCAGCATTGTGCTGGAGCAGGGTGCTAATAGCGAGGTGGTTGAATTGTCGCCGTCCGAGGCTGTAGTGCTGCGTATCGCCGAGCGCGAGCCGGCAACGCCTATTCCTTTTGCAGAGGTCGAGCAGCAGTTGAGTGAGCGTTTGCATCGTGAAAAGGCGACAGAGTATATGGTGCAGCAGGCAGAAGATATGCTCGGTGCTGTCCGGGAAGGGCAGCCGCTTGCCGCTCTGGCCGATGAGGCAGGACTTGATTTTCAGCAGTTTACCGACATCAGTCGCGAAAACGCTACCCAACTGCCCCTCGAAATTGCTGAGGCTGCTTTTCAGTTGAGCCCACCCGAGGGTGGGAAATCCAATTTCGTCATCCGCCCACTCACTGATGGACGGGTGGCCCTGATTGCCGTAAATAAAGTGGTTCCTGGTTCTCTGGCAGACCTTGATGTTGATAGTCAGCAAGGGATGAAGCGACTGTTGTCGCGCTATCGCTCAGAGCGGGTTCTCCAAAGCTATCGTTTGTCGCTACAGGATACTGCCGATATAGAGCGCCTGTAAGTCCGATTCGTCGCTGCTGACAACTGCTTGTCAGCAGCGCTTCCCGTTGCCGTGTGCGAACTGCGCGTTTTGAAGCGGCATGATGAAACAGTGTGTTGATAGAGGAACTGTGAAACGTGTACAAGGTGCGAACCTACAACCAGATTTCGGTAAAGGGGCTAGAGCAACTGCCCCGTGAGAGTTACGAAGTCGCGAGCGAGATTGCCAATCCCGACGCCATCATGTTGCGTAGTTACAAGCTGTCTATCGAAGAGGTTGGCAGTACAGTTAAAGCCATTGCCCGCGCCGGCGCAGGGGTCAATAATATTCCGCTCCCTGCGTGCACTGAGCGTGGCATCCCGGTTTTCAATGCACCGGGTGCCAACGCCAATGCGGTTAAGGAACTGGTAATTGCCGGGTTGTTGCTGGGGTCCAGGGGTATTGTTGAGGGAATTGACTACGCCCGAAGCTTGTCCAATATGGGCGACTACAAAGCGATGAGTGCATTGCTGGAGAAAGAGAAGAAGCAGTTCAAAGGCAATGAGCTGGCCGGTCAAGTGCTGGGTGTGGTTGGCTTGGGGGCCATTGGCTCACGGGTCGCGCAAACGGCACTGTTGTTGGGTATGGAGGTGATCGGCTTCGATCCGGCGCTTTCGGTCGATGCAGCCTGGCGCCTGCCCAGTGATGTGAAAAAAATGGAGAATCTTACTGCGCTGTTCTCACGCTCTAACTTTGTGTCTCTGCATTTGCCAGCCCTTGATGCAACTCGTAAGCTGGTAAATGCCGAAGCGCTAAAATCGTTTCGTGACCAGGCTGTCCTGCTCAACTTTGCCCGCGATGAAATTGTCGATGTCAGCGCCGTGAAGCAGGCCTTGGAGAGCGGCAAGTTGCGGAAATATATTTCTGACTTTCCGCATCCGGAGTTACTATCTCTGCCCGGCAATATTTGTATGCCTCATATCGGTGCCAGCACCGATGAAGCGGAAGATAATTGCGCGATAATGGTCGCCAAACAGCTACGAGATTTTCTTGAAAACGGCAACATTGCTAATTCGGTGAATTTTCCAAGTCTTGAACTGGAGCGCACGGGTGGTTCGCGATTGGCTATCACCAACTACAATGTGCCAAAAATGCTTGGTCATGTGACATCGGTGTTGGCGGATGCTGACATTAACGTAATCGATTTGCTTAACAAAAGTCGCAACGACATTGCCTATAATCTGCTCGACCTTGCCACCGCTCCCTCGCCCGATGTGCTTGCAAAACTTAAAGCAGTAGAAGGTGTAATTAATGTGCGGCTGCTGTAGAGGTAAAGGGTAATGGATTCTGTAGAGCGTATGCTAGCGCAGATCGGAACCGGCAAAAGGCCGCCGCTAGACGCCTGGAACCCGGCGTTGAGTGGGAGTATCGATATTCTTATTGATGGCAATGGCAACTGGTTTCACGACGGCACGGCTATTGAGCGCTTTGAACTGGTAAAATTGTTCGCCTCTATCCTGCGTTATGAAGACGAATGTGGTTTCGTGCTGGTTACACCGGTAGAAAAGTGGCAGATTAGGGTGGAAGACGCGCCATTCATGGCTGTTGCAATGGCCTCCAGCTTACAAGGTGATGTGCAAGTACTTCGGTTTGTCACTAATGTTGGTGAAGAGGTTTCTGTCGATGCAGAGCATCGGCTGGTGTTAGACAATACCGCAGCAAGCCCCAAGCCATACATTCAGGTTCGCCCCGGACTAACAGCCAAACTAAGCCGGCCAGTTTATTACCAGTTGGTCGATTTGGCTGTGAAGCATAAGGGGCGTACAGGGGTCTGGAGTTGTGGGACTTTCTTTGCGATTGATTAAATGGCGGCAGCCGATTTGAGCTTGATTTTGCCTGCTGAACGCGTGCTGAAAAAGTCCCTTGCCTGCTACTCTAAAGCACCATAGCACATCACGAAAAGCGTACTTCCTGTTGCCTTTATCCCGCAAAGAAACGCGCCAGCAGCCGGCGGATCCTGGACTGGCGCATCGACATAGTTAGCCCGCTACATATTGGGGTAGGTAGGTCCCCCCATCCCTTCCGGAGTTACCCATACAATATTTTGCGCCGGATCTTTTATGTCGCAGGTTTTACAATGCACGCAGTTCTGGCCATTAATCTGGAAACGCTTGCCGCCCTCGGGGGTGTCTACTATCTCATAGACTCCGGCAGGGCAGTAGCGCTGGGCCGGTTCATCGTACATCGGCAGGTTTTTCTCGATGGGAATGGAAGGGTCTTTCAGGGTCAGGTGACAGAGCTGATCTTCCTCGTGATTGGTGTTGGACAGGAATACCGAAGACAGACGGTCAAAGGTGATTTTATTGTCAGGCTTGGGGTAGCTGATGGGCTTGCTTGCGGAAGCGAGCTTGAGCGTGGCATAGTCGGGGACTGTGTCGCGCAGGGTGAACGGCATATGGCCGCGAAAGATGTTCTGATCCAGCCATACCATGCCGGCACCCAACAGCCCGCCAAATTTGTGCATATAGCCGGAAAAATTGCGAGTGCTATATAGCTCCTCGTGAAGCCACGACTGCTCAAATTTCTCAGCATAGCTGTCCAGGGTAGCAGGCGCATTTTCGCCGAGCGCCATGGCTTCTACCACGGCTTCTGCCCCCAGCATTCCGCTCTTCATAGCGGTGTGGTTGCCCTTGATTTTCACGCTATTCAGGGTGCCAGCGTCACAGCCTAATATCAGGCCACCAGGAAATTGCATTTTGATCAGGGAGTTCAGGCCGCCTTTGGCGATTGCTCTTGCGCCATAGGAAATGCGCTCGCCCCCTTCGAGATACTTGAGCGTTTCGGGATGTTTTTTCCAGCGCTGAAACTCTTCGAACGGGCTGAGGAAAGGGTTCGAATAATTCAGGTCAGTGATAAACCCAAGATAAACCTGGCAGTCTTCTGCATGATAAAGAAAGGCTCCACCGCTGGCACCACTTTCAGTTAGAGGCCATCCGAGGCCATGAACAACCAAGCCCGGTGAATGCTTTTTTGCAGGTATTTTCCAAATTTCCTTAATGCCCAGTCCGTAGTGCTGGGGGTCGACACCTTCATCAAGGTTGAATTTGGCTATCAGCTGTTTGCCCAGGTTGCCGCGGCAGCCCTCGGTAAAAAGCGTGTACTTTGCGTGTAGTTCCATGCCGGGCATGTAGCTGTCTTTGTGTTCGCCTGTCGCAGACACACCCATATCGCCAGTCGCGACGCCCTTAACCCGCCCATCGTCATGATACAGCACCTCTGCCGCTGCAAAGCCCGGATAAATTTCGACCCCAAGGCCTTCAGCCTGCTCCGCCAGCCAGCGACAGACGTTCCCCATTGAGACAATGTAGTTGCCATCGTTGTGGGTAGGCTTGGGTATCAGGAAGTGCGGTAGTTGCTTGGCTCCTGTCGCGCTGGTGTAATAAAAAAACTGATCCTCATTAACTGCTGTATTGAGCGGTGCCCCCATTTCTTTCCAGTTTGGGAACAACTCATTCAAGGCGCGCGGCTCGAGTACCGCGCCGGAGAGGATGTGCGCTCCTACTTCAGAGCCTTTTTCTACCACACACACGCTAATTTCCAGCTGCTTTTCGGCCGCTAGCTGCATGATGCGACAGGCTGCAGACAAGCCGGCAGGGCCTGCTCCTACGATCACGACATCGAATTCCATGGCTTCGCGTTCCAAGGGGGCTCTCCTCATGCTAAACAAACAAACTGGGTGTCACCGGTTACTCCGGCGTTGCACCCATCCAGTTAATCCGTTGGTGGAGTGATTATACCGATAGCTGAGCTCGGTAGCCAATGAGTGCCTGCATCTTGATGTCAAGGTTTACGCATGGCCCGATTTTTCCAGGCAGCACGTCTATCTAATAGTGCACAAGTACAGTGCGCGTGAATGCAGCCCACTCGCCTTGACGCGTAAAATAGTTGTGGACTCTTGACCTAAAAGCCATTTCCAGTCACCATGGTCGCCCTTTTTAATCGCTCCATTCGTGTCGGTTACAGTGGTTTAGAAGCGTAATAAGCTTACTTTTCGGCCAAGGCTATCGGTGCTAACAGGGAGCGGCTATATGTCTTTTTTCAGTCAAGAGTGAATGCCATATGAAAGTACTCGTTGCGGTTAAGAGAGTTGTCGATTACAACGTCAAAGTACGCCCCAAATCAGACGGATCCGCGGTTGATCTTGCCAATGTAAAAATGGCGATCAACCCGTTTTGTGAAATTGCTGTGGAGGAAGCTGTGCGCTTGAAGGAAAAAGGCGTCGCAACGGAGGTAGTAGCGGTTTCAATTGGTCCTAAAGCCTGTCAGGAGCAGATTCGAACTGCGTTGGCGCTGGGTGCGGACCGAGGTATCCAGGTAGAAGTCGAAGGTGACTTGCAGCCGCTAGCCATCTCCAAACTGCTCAATGGTGTAGTGGCCAAGGAGCAGCCCGATCTCGTGATTCTCGGGAAGCAGTCGATCGATGGCGATAACAACCAAACCGGACAAATGTTGGCGGCGCTGGCGTCGATGGGGCAGGGGACTTTTGCCTCGGAGATAGTCGTTGAAGAAGGCAAACTTAAGGTTACCCGTGAGGTAGACGCTGGTTTGCAGACTCTTGCTATCACCATGCCGGCGGTAGTTACCGCAGACCTGCGTTTGAACGAGCCGCGTTATGCGTCACTGCCGAATATCATGAAAGCCAAGAAAAAGCAGCTCGACGTTTATTCACCCGCCGATCTCGGCGTTGAAGTCTCTGGCAATATCAAAACCTTGAAAGTTGAGCCGCCGGCTGAGCGCAAAGCCGGCATCAAGGTCGAGTCGGTTGAGCAATTGGTAGACAAACTCAAAAATGAAGCGAAGGTGATTTGATGAGCATTCTCGTTGTAGCGGAGCACGATAATCAAACTTTGAATGCGGCAACTCGCAACACTGTTACCGCCGCCAGCCAGATTGGCGGTGATGTAGTGGTTCTGGTAGCCGGGCACGACTGTGGTGCGGTGGCCGAAGAGGCAGCTGCGGTAGCCGGGGTCAGCAAGGTTTTGGTCGCAGACAATGCGGTCTATGGGCACCAACTAGCCGAGAATATTGGCCTGCTGGTAGCTGAGTTAGGCAAGGATTACAGCCACGTATTGGCGCCTGCCACTACCAGCGGCAAAAACTACCTGCCGCGCGCGGCTGCTTTGCTTGACGTTGACCAAATATCGGAAATCGTCGCGGTTGAGTCGGCAGATACTTTCAAACGTCCGATCTACGCCGGTAACGTTATAGCCACAGTGCAATCAAGCGATCCCATCAAGGTGATAACGGTTCGTGGTACCGCATTCGATGCCGCCGCCGCCGAAGGCGGAAGCGCTGCTATTGAGGCAGTCGCTGCGGTACATGACGCAGGGGTTTCCTCCTTTGTTGGCGAGGAACTGGCGAAGTCTGATCGTCCAGATCTCACCGCTGCCAGCGTTGTGGTCTCTGGTGGTCGTGGCATGCAGAACGGCGACAACTTTGAAATGCTTTACCAGGTAGCGGACAAATTGGGTGCTGCTGTTGGTGCATCACGCGCGGCCGTTGATGCTGGTTTTGTACCCAACGATATGCAAGTAGGTCAAACCGGTAAAATTGTTGCGCCAGATTTGTATATTGCGGTCGGTATATCCGGCGCAATCCAGCATCTGGCGGGGATGAAAGACAGCAAGGTTATCGTGGCAATTAACAAGGATGAAGATGCGCCTATCTTCCAGGTTGCCGACTACGGTCTTGTTGCCGATTTGTTTGAAGCGGTGCCGCAACTCAACGAGCAATTGTAGCGGCGTCAGTCGACTGAATTATGCCGGCCCCAGGGTCGGCTTTTTTATGTCTTTTGGTATTGCAGCGAATTTTCCACCCGGGAGTAAGATATGAAGATAATCACGCTTTTGTTGGGTTTTTTCTTGAGCTCTGGTGCGGTCGCTCAGGTGCTGGATTCGGAGCGATCTTCGCTCAATTACCTTAGCATCAAGAACGGCAGTGTGGCGGAGGTGGGCAGCTTTGCACAAATCTCGGGGGCTCTGAGTCCGGCTGGAGCACTCACTCTGGATATCGACCTGAGTTCGGTCGATTCGCTGATCTCGCAGCGAGACCAGCGAATGCGCGAGTACCTGTTCAATGTGGTGGACTTCCCCACAGCAGTGGTCACAGCCCAGGTGCCCATGGGAGCGGTTTTACCCCTCAAGGTTGGTGAAGAAGCCTTGCTTGAGATCAGTGCACGCCTCAACCTTCATGGCTTTGAGCACCCGCTGGCAACTTTGGTGCGGGTGACACGACTGGCCGACGGCACACTGCGAGCAACCACCGAAAAGCCGATACTGATAAGCGTTGCAGATTTTGGTCTTGAGGGCGGTGTCGAAAAGCTGCGGTCACTGGCGTCGTTGGCCAGTATTGATACTGTTGTACCGGTGTATTTCACTCTGGTATTCAAGGAGTAAAAAATCCGGGGACCCGGGCCAAGTGGGCAATGTTGCAGCTGCCGGGGGTGCAACCGAGAATCGCCTGGCGTTAGTCGCGCCGCAACTTATCAGAAATAGCAATGGGTGAGGGGAGATTCAATACCACCACATAGCTGGACACAATAAAAGTCATGATTGCGGCCGCCTGAATCAAGTGTGAACCCTCTTTGCTCAGTAAGCCCTGGGCCACGGCGAGATAAGCGATGAGGAGCGAGAATTCGCTGATTTGGCCCAGGCGTAAGCCGAGGTCCCAGGCCAACACCCTTTTCTCACTCATCCCGCGCAACAAAAAACGAAAAACTACCGGCTTGCCGGCCAACATCAGGGTTGCAAGCAGGGCCGCCGGTAACCAGATTGACGCCAGCATCGACAGGTCGAAACTGGCGCCAACTGAGAAAAAGAACATGATGAGAAAAAAGTCACGCAGCGGCCGCAAGCTGGTTGCAATAAACTGCGATATCGGGCTTGTTGCAATGGTTACCCCGGCGATAAAAGCTCCAATTTCTGAAGACAAGCCAAGCCAGTGGCTTAATTCTGCCAATCCCAGGCACCAGCCTATCGCAAGCAGGAAAATATATTCCTGAAAGCGGTCGAAACGGGTAATCAATGGTAGCAGTATGTAGCGAACCATCAGGTACGCAGCGCCAATCAGCAACGGCAGGGCGGCGATCACTTTGGCAAATGCCAGGATATCGAAATGGCCCTCACCGCCACTCAGCAGCGCCAGTAGCACGAAAATAGCCAGTACGTCCTGCACCAGCAAGATCCCGATCATGAGTTCACCGATGTGGCGATGGTGAAGTATGGTAGTTGGCAGTAATTTGATCCCAATGATGGTACTTGAGAACATCATGGCGGCGCCGATGATCAGGGATTCGGTCAGGCTGAAGCCAAACAGCATTGCCACGCCGAAGCCTGTAAGGTTGAACAGTGCCGAGCTGATGAGGGTCACCAGCGAGGCTTTGCGCATCACTGCCAAGAGGGACTGGGGATGCATATCGAGCCCCAGCAGGAACAGTAAGAAGAGAATGCCAACGTGAGCGATATCCGACAGCAGTCGCATGTCGCTCACCCAGCCCAGTCCAAACGGCCCGACAATGGCGCCGAGGCAGATATACGCAATCAGCAGCGGCTGCCTGGCGTACAGGGACATAGAAGCTAGTAGGGCGGCCCCGCTAAAAATGATAAAAAACGAAAACGTAAGTGAGACTTCCATTGCAGTACCGGATCCTGACGGGATGACAAGCCAGTGCCGGTCGCTATGGTTAGCCGGCCTGGCCGCGAGACCTTGCGTTGCTCACGCTAGCATAGGTGATTCGGCGTTCCGACAACAGTCCCGTTAACGACGGCGGAATAGTGGTACAGGCTGGTCAGTAGCGGCCTGATAGCTCTCTGAGAAAGGGCTGAGGGCGTCGAGGGCGGCTTCAGGGTCGCGATCGGCACGCAATGCAAAGCTATCGAAGCCGCAGCGCCTCATGTAATACAGTTGATCGGGCAACACATCGCCAATGGCGCGCAGCTCACCCTGGAAGCGATGGCGCTGTCGCAGCAGTCGGGCCAGCGAGTAGCCCCGTCCATCGCTAAAAACCGGGAAGTTGATGGCCAACACCTCGAAAGTCTTGAGATCGGCGCTAATGTTTTCGATATCACCGTCACCATCGATCCATACACCGATCTTGCTACCCTGCGGTATCTGCTGGCGTTGCTGCGGCCAGTCGCTGGCCGCTATCAGCAGCTTGTCCGTGTCAGCAGGCAGGTCGGCTCCGGCTGCCAGCTGGGTCCATTCGTCTTCGACAACCTGGTTGTCCCTAATCAGCCGTGGCATAAACGCGCTCCTTGAAAGGCTCAATGCCCGCCCGGCGGAAGGTGGCCAGGAATGATTCGTCAGCAACCCGCAGTTCAATGAAGGTTTGCAGTATCGTGTCGATTACATCGGGAATTTGTTCTGGCTCAAACGCTGGCCCCAGTATTTTACCCAGTGAAGCGTCTTTGCCGGCATGGCCGCCGAGCGAAACCTGGTAATACTCACGGCCCTTTTTGTCGACCCCGAGTATGCCGATATGGCCCACGTGATGATGGCTGCAGGCATTCATGCAGCCCGATATGTTGAGGTCGAGCTTACCCAGGTCGTAGATGAAATCCATATCGTCAAAGCGGCGTTGAATTGCCTCCGCAATGGGAATGGACTTGGCATTGGCCAGAGCGCAATAGTCGCCGCCGGGACAGCATATAATGTCGGTGAGGTAGCCTATGTTGGCGGTTGCCAGGCCCAGCGGTTCAGCCTTGCTCCAAAGCTCAAACAGATCACTTTTACGGACATCGGCCAGAACTATGTTTTGCTGGTGTGTGGTGCGAATTTCGCCCATCGACCAGGCATCTGCCATGTCGGCTATCGCATCCATTTGAGCGTCGTTGATGTCTCCAGGTGCAATCCCGGTTGCCTTCAGTGAGATGTTGACGATGGCGTAGCCCGCTACCCGATGACCGACGACGTTGCGCTTGAGCCAGTTGCCGAAAGCCGGGTTGCCGGCAGCCTGGCGCTGCAGTTCTGATTCATCGGCAAGCGGATCAAGCTTGTCGTAGTCGGGCCGTGTAAAGCTGGCTTTGGCCCTGGCAATCGCCTCCGGGGTCAGTGTGGTCGGCCCGTCCTTTAAGTCTGCCCACTCGGTGTTGACCCTTTCGCGAAATTGTTCAACGCCCATCGCTCGCACCAGAATCTTGATGCGCGCCTTATATTTGTTGTCACGCCTGCCGTGCTGGTTGTAGACCCTGAGGATGGCCTCAAGGTAGCTAAGCAAGTGCTGTTGAGGAAGATTTTCATGTATCACTGAGCCAATGACCGGGGTACGACCGAGGCCACCTCCTACCAGCACCTTGAATGCAGTCTCGCCATCCGCAGTCGAAACCAGTTCCACTCCGATATCGTGGAGGTAGGTAGCAGCCCGGTCACTTTCGCTGCCGCAAACCGCAATTTTGAACTTGCGCGGTAGATAGGCAAACTCAGGGTGAAATGTTGCCCACTGCCGGACTATTTCACACCAGGGGCGGGGGTCTTCAAGCTCGTCCGGTGCCACGCCTGCATATTCATCGGTAGTTACGTTGCGAATGCAGTTACCACTGGTTTGTATCGCGTGCATCTGCACCTTGGCAAGATCAGCGAGAATGTCCGGTACTTCTTCCAGGCGAGGCCAGTTGTACTGGATGTTTTGGCGAGTGCTGATATGCGCAAAACCTTTGTCGTAATGTCGCGAAATATAAGCAAGCTGGCGCAACTGGCGGGAAGATAGCAGGCCGTAGGGTATGCTGACCCGCAGCATAGGAGCCAGCCTTTGCACGTAAAGACCGTTTTGCAGCCGCAACGGCAGGAACTCTGCTTCGCTGAGCTCGCCGTTTAAGTAGCGTTCGGTTTGGCCTCGAAACTGCGCAACACGCTGGTCGAGCATTTTCTGGTCAATCGCGTCATAGACATACATGCTTGATGCAACCCCTGAAGATGGCAGTGACAGGCTGTCCATGGCCTGGATCGGTTTAAAAGTGGACCTCGGTATATTTGCTCCGCTATCGCGGAGCGCAAAATACCAGAAACCACCAGACAATCAAATTATTGATTGCTTATATAGATATAACGATTAGCGACGGTTTTGCTGATCCATGGTGCTTGTTACACTATTGTTAGTTGGGGCATAATGCGCGCCCAACGAAACAACCTAGCGGATTTTATCATGAACACTGGAGCCAACGAGCCCGAAATGACTACCCCAGCAACCGACTACAATGACTCTTCCGCCGACGCCTTCGCCGCACTGGCAATATTGACGATTGTCATAGCGGCCGCGGTATTCTGGGTGGCCGGCCAGTAAGCATCTGGCTTCGGAAAACTTCCGCGGTTTGAGCCCGGTCGGGCACAAGCCAAAATAGGCATGTTAACCAGCGTTTTCCAGAACAGCGTTTACCACCATAATGACGGTGGCAATAAACAGTATGGTGAAAACCAGGCCGGTAATGATAAACACGATCGGCTTACCATGCTGAAAGTCACGCTCCCGGTTCTTCTTGCTTTGCACACCAAAACCAGCCGCAAGCACGCTGCCGACCGCATGGTGCCAGCCGGGGCGCTTTTTTCCCGTGGTGTCGGGCGGATTGTTGCCAGCCTCATTGTCTACCAAGCCAATTCTCCTCGAAGTTGAGCGGGTCTGTCGCGGGCCGGCGCGCATTAGCGCAATGGTGAGTCGGTGCTTTACAGGCCGTGCTTGCCATCTCTGGCCAGGGGACCATTATACTACACAGTTTCTCCGGCGCTCCGGGAAATGCGCTTAATCTCAGCTCGCCATTAACAGTCACGTTGGCCAGCCGTCAACACATATGCTCGGCTTATCACAGGCTTAAACCGGGTCGTAATCCAGATTTGGCATGAGCCAGTTCTCCAGCTGCTGCACTGTGAGATTGCGCCGCTTGGCCATGTCTTCGACCTGGTCGCGACTGATTTTCCCTACCGCAAAATAGCGTGCCTCGGGATGTGAGTAATAAAAGCCGCTGACCGAGGAGGCGGGGGTCATTGCAAAATGCTCGGTTAACTCGACGCCGATGTTGGTGCTTGCCTCCAGCATACTGAACAGCGTGGTTTTTTCGCTGTGATCCGGGCACGACGGGTAGCCGGGCGCTGGGCGAATGCCCTGGTATTTCTCCCGAATCAGCTCTTCGTTACTCCAGTTTTCTGTCCTTGCATAGCCCCACAGTTGCTTGCGGACCTGACGGTGAAGTTGCTCGGCCAATGATTCAACCAGTCGATCGGCGAGGGCTTTCAGGAGAATACTATCGTAATCATTGTGTTCCTCTTGCCAGCGCGCCGCCAGTGCTTCAACACCGTGCCCGGCGGTCACTATGAAACCACCGATATAGTCAGGGACGGTATCGACCGGGGCGATGTAGTCTGACAAGCAGAAGTTGGGGCCCGCAATGGGCTTGTCGGTTTGTTGGCGCAGATGATAGAGGCGTGCCAATTCTTGTTGGCGCTCTTCGTCACGATAGACGATCACGTCGTCGCCATCCTGGGCTGCAGGCCAGAAACCCAGCACTGCTTTGGCCTGCACCAGGTCTTCGTCAATCATGCGTTTAAGCATGGCCTGGGCATCCTGGTATAGGTTGCGCGCCGCTTCCCCCACCTTCTTGTCTTCGAGGATAGCGGGAAACTTCCCCGCCAGTTCCCAGGAGATAAAAAACGGCGTCCAGTCGATGGTGTCTATCAGGTCCTGCAGCGGGATGTTGTCAATGACCTTGACACCGAGGAAGGAGGGACGAGGAGGGCTGTAGTTTGCCCAGTCGAAGTCGGGTGCATTATTTCTGGCCGCTTCGAGCTTGAGCAGCCGGTTTTTCGCCCTGCGCTTCGCGTTACGTTCCCGTACCTGCTGGTATTCCTCACGTCGGGCCTGGATGAATGCGTCGCGATGATCCTCGCTGATCAGGGTAGTTGCTACAGAAACGCTGCGGGATGCGTCGGGCACATACACTGCCTGGTTAGCCTGGTACATGGGGTCAATTTTTACCGCGGTGTGGGCCTTGGACGTCGTTGCCCCGCCGATCATCAGTGGGATGCTCAGCCCCTGGCGCTGCATTTCCTTGGCTACATTGACCATCTCATCGAGAGAAGGGGTGATCAGCCCACTCAGGCCGATTATATCGACATTGTGTTCCCGGGCTTGCTGCAGAATAGTCTCACTGGACACCATCACGCCCAGATCGATAACCTCGAAATTATTGCACTGCAGTACAACTCCAACAATGTTTTTGCCAATATCGTGCACATCGCCTTTTACCGTGGCCATCAGTACTTTGCCATTGGCGGAAGTGGCGCCACTGGCCTGTTTGGCGTCTTCGATAAAGGGTGTCAGGTAGGCTACTGCCTGCTTCATTACTCGAGCTGATTTGACCACCTGGGGTAAAAACATTTTGCCCTGGCCGAACAGGTCGCCCACCACGTTCATGCCGTCCATCAGAGGACCTTCGATAACTTCTATGGGCTGGTCGGCCTGTTGCCGGGCCAGCTCAGTGTCTTCTTCAATAAAGCCGGTGATGCCTTTGACAAGTGCGTATTCCAGACGCTTGATCACCGGCCAGCTGCGCCATTCAAGCTGCTTTTTCTCGTCTTTTTGTTCACCCTCGAAGCGGGTGGCAAGGTCGAGCATGCGCTCGGTGGCATCGGGTCGCCGATTGAGAATAATGTCTTCTACCGCCTCCTTTAATTCCGGATCTATGTCTTCATAGATTGCCAATTGCCCGGCATTGACAATACCCATGCTAAGACCGGCCTTGATGGCGTGGTAGAGAAAAACGGCGTGAATTGCCTCGCGCACTGCATTGTTGCCACGAAAAGAGAACGACACATTGCTGATGCCCCCCGAGATGAGTGCCCCGGGGAGGTTGTTGCGGATGTAGCGGCAGCTTTCAATGAAATCGACGCCATAGTTATTATGCTCTTCAATGCCGGTCGCCACCGCAAACACGTTAGGGTCAAATATAATATCCTCGGATCGCATGCCGACCTGTTCTACCAGAATACGATAGGCGCGCTGGAGAATTTGCTCACGACGCTCGAGTGTGTCTGCCTGGCCCTGCTCATCAAACGCCATGACCACGACCGCCGCACCATAAGCCAGACATTTTTCGGCTCGGTCGATAAACTCGGCTTCACCTTCCTTGAGGCTGATAGAGTTGACAATAGATTTGCCCTGGATGCATTTAAGGCCAGCCTCTATGACTTCCCATTTGGAGGAATCGACCATAATCGGCACCCGGGAGATATCCGGCTCCGATGCGACAAGGTTTAGGAAAGTGACCATTGCCCGAGTCGAGTCGAGCATGCCTTCATCCATGTTGATGTCGATGATCTGCGCGCCATTTTCGACCTGCTCCAAGGCTACCTGCAGCGCAGTATCGTAGTCATCGTCAAGTATGAGCCGCTTAAAACGCGCTGAGCCGGTGATGTTGCAGCGTTCGCCGACATTGACAAAAAGAGAGTCGCTGGTGATGTTAAAAGGTTCCAGGCCACTCAGACGACAGGCGCTGGGCAGCTTGGGTATGGCCCTTGGGGCGCAACCCTCAATACGCCTGGCGATGGCTTCGATATGGGCGGGCGTGCTACCACAACAGCCGCCGATGATATTGACCAACCCGTCGTCGGCGAATCCACCTAGCACCGCAGCCATCTGTTCCGGGGTTTCATCGTATTCACCGAATTCGTTTGGCAGCCCCGCGTTCGGGTGCGCAGAAACCAGGGTGTCAGCGCAGCGAGATAACTCTTCAATGTATGGGCGCAGCTTGTCCGCTCCAAGGGCGCAGTTGAGGCCAATGCTGGTGGGTCGCGAGTGACGTAACGAGTTCCAGAATGCCTCTGGTGTTTGTCCCGAGAGAGTGCGGCCTGACTCATCGGGCAGGGTGCCAGATATCAACAGTGGAAGTTCAATGGCATGTTCCGAAAAATAGCGCCGGGTCGCAAACACTGCAGCTTTGGCGTTGAGCGTATCGAACGCCGTTTCGATTAGCACCAGATCGATTCCGCCCTGTATCAGGCCATCAAGTGAATTGCTGTAGTCTTCGACAAGTTGATCAAACGTAATATCGCGGTGCCCGGGGTCTTCGACTCGCCTGGAGATACTGGCGCTCTTGCCGGTGGGGCCGATAACCCCCGCTACAAACCGGGGTTGCTCCGGGGTGCTGGCGGTAACTTCATCAGCAACCCGGCGGGCAATCTGCGCCGCTGCCAGATTGAGTTCGTGGGCCAGCTCACTGAGTTCATAATCTTCCTGCGAGGAGCGCGTCGAATTAAAGGTGTTGGTTTCAATAATATCCGCGCCGGCTTCCAGGTATGCGCGGTGAATATCGGCAATGATCTGCGGTTGGGTCAGGGTTAACAGGTCGTTGTTCCCCTTCAGATCTCTATGAAAATCACTGAAGCGGTCTCCGCGGTAGTCGGCCTCGCTCAGTTCGTAGTTCTGGATCATGCTCCCCATGGCCCCGTCCAGCAAAAGTATGCGCTTCTTTAACTGTTGCTCAAATGCTGCGGTAGCCTGCTTTGCCTGGTTCATGCTGATCCCGTGGATGTGTGGATGTAAGGTAGAAAGAAGATGTGTCAAACGATAAAACACCCAATATTCTAGCAGAAACCGCAGTGTCACGTCAGGTGATGACGTAATAACCTACCAAAAGACTCGGAAATATTTTATGATGCATCCAAAGCAGAGGAAGTGGGTGTTTATGGTCAACATTACGATCACAGAATCCGCACAGCAATATCTGGCGGAGCTATTGAGCAAGCAAGAGGGCGGTGTGCTCGGCGTGCGAATGTTTGTTAATGCGCCAGGTACGCCGGGGGCGGAAACGTGCATAGCCTACTGTCGCGATGGTGACGCTACGGCAGACGACGAACAGGTGGCGTACCCATCTTTCAACGCCTTTTTCGAGAAGCGCAGCGTGCCGTTCCTCGATGAAGCAATGGTTGATTACGCGGCAGACAAGTTTGGCGGGCAGCTAACCATCAAGGCACCCAACTCGAAAATGCCACGGGTGGGGGACGATAGTCCGCTGGACGACCGGGTGAATTACATTCTCTATAACGAGATAAACCCGTCGCTGGCCGCTCACGGTGGTGAGGTAAGCCTGACGGAAATCACTGAAGACGGCTATGCCATTCTCCAGTTTGGCGGCGGCTGTCAAGGCTGCGGCATGGTGGATGCAACTTTAAAGCAGGGTGTTGAGAAAACCCTGTTGCAGCAGCTACCGGAGCTTGCCGGGGTGCGCGATATTACCGACCATTCAGTGCGCGAGAATGCTTATTTCAAATAGCCCGCGTAGGCAGTACCAGTAGCGTAGCCTGCTTCACCGCTGCTTCCTGTAGTAAAAGGACTGTTGTAATCGTGTCTTAAGTTTGCAGGCGACCACGCAGAACCGGAGCCATTCGTCTAGCCGATTCTCGCAGGGTCTCGACAGTGGTGTCCCAGTCTATGCAAGCATCGGTAATCGAGACCCCGTATTTGAGGTCGGAAAGATTTTCGGGGATGGATTGGTTGCCGGCGCCGATATTGCTTTCAATCATAACCCCGACAATCGACTGATTGCCTTCAATAATCTGGTTGCTTACGTTTTCCATGACCAGGGGTTGCAGCTCATAATTCTTGTTAGAGTTAGCATGACTGCAGTCGACCATGATATTGGCACGCAGCCCTGCTTTTTGGAGCTCCTGTTCGCACAGTTTGATATGCACGGAATCGTAATTCGGGCCACTTGAGCCGCCGCGTAATACTACGTGTGCGTAGGGGTTGCCCTTGGTGTGAATGACCGATACCTGGCCTTCGCCGTTGATTCCAAGGAAACGGTGTGGCCTGGACACCGAGTTAAGCGCATTGATTGCCACAACCAGGCCGCCGTCAGTACCGTTCTTGAATCCCACCGCAGAGGAAAGGCCACTGGCCATTTCCCGATGAGTCTGCGATTCCGTGGTCCGGGCACCGATTGCAGACCAGCTGATCAAATCTTGCAGGTACTGGGGAGAAATAGGGTCCAGCGCTTCGGTTGAGGTCGGTAGACCCAGACGAGTAATGTCCAGTAGCAGCTTGCGACCAATATGCAGACCTTCCTGTATTTTGAAGGAGTCGTTAATGTAGGGATCGTTGATCAGGCCCTTCCAGCCGACAGTGGTGCGGGGCTTCTCAAAATAGACCCGCATCACGATATAAATCGTGTCCTTGAGCTCTTCAGCCAGCTTGCTCAGCCGTTCGGCATAGTCCATGGCCGCGTCGACATCGTGGATCGAGCAGGGACCAACTACGGCGAACAGGCGCGGATCTTTGCGGTCGAGAATGTCCCGAATGACCTGTCGACTTGAGGTGACCGTATCGAGGGATCTATCACACAGTGGTAGCTCGCTTTTCAGTTCGCTGGGGGTAATTAATACCTGCTGCGACTGTACGTTCAGGTTTTCTACAACTTCATGTGCCATAAAGCTTCAGTGACCAATTTGAGTGTGCGGTAATTTAAGGGAAAGAATTTAAGGGGCAGCATTGTAGTGATATTTGCCCTGATCTGCGAGAGGATATTTCGGTGCGAGGCTTTCGGTCCTGGCAAGCGGGTACGGAGCTTGAGTCGCAAGCGGCATTCAGGCCTGCATTAGCAATACCTTGAATCCCTCGCCGCGATAGATTTCAACAACCGATGAAAACACCTCGGCGGCTCCCGCTTCTATCCCGACAAACTGGTTGACCACAAAAAAAGCCCGTCCCGACGGCAAAAGCCGGCGCCTTGCCTGCTGCAGGAATTTGAGGGTGATTGATCGGCTGGTATTAAAGCCCTGGTGAAATGGGGGATTACAGACCACCGTGTCAAACAGCTGTTCGATGTGAGCTGCGCAATCATCGGCTATTACTTGGCCCGCGATGTTGTGGGCATAAAAGTTCCGTCGGCAGACTGTAACCGCCGCAATGTTGTTGTCGGTGGCCACAACATGGCTGGCCCCCAGGCCCGCCAGCGTGACGCTAAGGTAGCCATAGCCGCAGCCTAGATCGAGTACCCTGTTGAGCTGCCGCAAAGAATCACCGGCAAGAAAATCGCGAATCGCCTCTACCAGCAGGCGGCTGCCGCGGTCTATTTTCCTCCAGCCATACACGCCGGGCTTGCTGAAAAGAGTCCCGCCTTGCTCGGTTTCCAGGGTGGCGCGAATTTGGGAATAATCACTGTCGTCCAAGGGTGTGCCAAGCTCAGCTCCTCGCCCTATGGTAATAGCGCGATAGCCTTTGGTATCGCGCATCTGGCTCATAGTGCCACCTAAATATTGCTTTGCTTGTCGGCTGTAACTATTGAGGCCTTCCTGCTTGTGGCCAATCAATATGAGTTGGCCGTTCTTATCTAGCAGGCGCCCAGCGGCATTGACAATGTGGTGTACAACCGCTTTTTCCTTGGAAATGCGGTAGACAATTGCGGCAAAGGCAGCGGGTGGATAAGCGTTGAACTCGAAATCGCTCAAGTTGGCCTGCGCGCCATGTTTCGCCAGGTTCCCCGCAACGTCATAGCGATTGCTCAGGTAGAGTAATCTCGTGTCAACAGGTGGGTTGGCCAGGGCAGCCAAATGCTCATCGGCAATCACTAGTAACGAACTCTGGTGTTGATGCGATTGTTGCAGGTGATAATGCAAGCTGTTTATTAGAAGAGTTAGGGCGGGATCGGCAGTCATCGCTAAATGGCAGCTATTTCGGAGGCTTCGAGTGGTCGATATTCACCTGGCTGCAATTTGTCATCAAGGCGAATATCGCCCACTGCGCTGCGGTGCAAGCTGATAACGGCATTGCCTAGCGCTGCGAACATGCGTTTCACCTGGTGATAGCGGCCTTCACTCAGAAAAAGTCTGGCGTGGCTGGGGTCGAGAAGTTCCAGTCGAGCGGGACGTGTAAGCCTGTTTTCCGGTTGCAGCAGTACACCTTTGCTGAAGCGATCTATCGCGTCGCTTGAAATGGTTTCGGCAGTGGCAACAAGGTACTCCTTGACGCAACTATAGCGGGGGCTGGTGAGTCGATGATTCCATTGCCCATCGTCGGTCAGCAATACCAGGCCGGTAGTATCGATATCGAGCCTGCCGGCTATTTGCAAGTTGTCGCATTGTTCTGCCTGCAGCAGATCAATGGCCGTTGTATGGTGAGAATCACGGTTGGCACAAATAACGCCTGACGGCTTGTACAACATAAAATAGCGTAAACCTGGCGGTCGCAAAGCTGTTCCATCGAGCTTGACTACGCTGTCGCAGTCCACTTGAAGCTGGTGCATGGTGACGACCTCACCGTCCACCCGATATCCGCCGTCCCCGGATCGCTTGCCGGACTTGTTTGCGGGAGAGTTCGGTTATATCGGAAATGTACTTGTCGAGGCGAATGCTAGCCATAATTTACTGCATTTTGCTCGACTGGCATCGTCCCTGTTCAGGCGAGACAGCGGGTGCTTTTTTCTGGCCGGCCTGGGCACCATGGCCGATGTTGCGGAGCATGGTCTTGCCACAAGCTGACGCTATTGCGCCCCAACGACATGCAGCCAGGTATTCGAGCTTGGATAAACCAATGCTCGTTAGGAGGCTTCATCGTAGCTCAGATACTGTGATTGTGTTTGATGTGGGCAAGTAAGGCATCCAGTGCGGGCTCCATAGTCTCAATCATACTATCAAATTTTTCTTCGGTCTCGTAATAGGGGTCTGCGACCAGCTGCGACATGGCGTTGGGGTAATACGACATGAGTAGCGCCAATTCACCGGCAAATTCCGGAGGTGCCCAGCTTTGCAAATTAACCAGGATGACCCGGTCCATGGCGACAATATAGCGAAACACTTGATAATCTGCGGGCTTTAGCTGACGTGCAAATTGGTTTCCAATGTTATAGCCGGCTCGGCTTGCAGCAGCTACTGCCCTGGGGTCGGGGGGTTTGCCAATATTGAAGTCTGCGGTGCCACATGAGTCTATCGTCAGCGCATTTTCCAGTCCTTGCCCCAGCGCCTTTTTTTCGAGCATTCCCTGGGCGACTGGTGAGCGACAAATATTGCCAAGACAGACAAAAAGTACGCCAACTGCCATGCTCTGATTCCTCGATAGTTTGGCACCGGCCTCTATAGTAAGCTGGCACCGGTGCAAGGGCAATAAGGCCAAGCTGGCATCGGAAATTGCTGGAAGTCATACTGATTCGAATAGGTGTTCCCTGGTATGTTCAAATCTATTGTGGTGCTAACTGGAGCCGGGATTTCGGCGGAATCCGGCTTGCAGACTTTTCGTGGAGAGGGTGGCTTATGGCGTAATTTTCGAGCCGAGCAGCTCGCCACGCCCGAAGCCTTCAACACTAATCCGGAGTTAGTGTTGGAGTTTTATAATGAGCGTCGGCGGCAGCTATTGGCGGCGGAAATTCAGCCTAATCCAGCTCATTTGGCGCTGGCAAGACTCGAGTCAGAAGTGGGAGATGCGTTGACGCTGGTAACCCAGAATGTCGACAACCTGCATGAAAAGGCGGGAAGCCGGCGGGTCCTGCATATGCATGGTGAGCTGCTGCGCATGCGTTGCGATCACTGCGGGGATGTAGTGAAGCAGCACGATGACTTTTTTGTCTCAGATACCTGCGGCCAATGCGACACGGTGGGGCGATTGCGGCCGGACGTTGTTTGGTTTGGGGAAATGCCGCATTTTATGCAGCGCATAATGGCGGCGCTTCAACAGAGCGACGTATTTATTGCGGTCGGTACATCTGGCAATGTGTATCCTGCTGCCGGGTTTGTCGAGATCGCCAGACGCGCCGGGGCCCACACCATTGAACTTAATCCTGAGCCTTCGCCGCAGCCAAACGATTTTGTTGAGCACCGTTGTGGTGCGGCGGGCGCATTGTTGCCGCTGTTGGTTGATGAACTAGTCGGCCAGGCAACAAAGTCTTGAGGGTCATCGGCGGTTGATGACGACTTGAGTTTTGGTGCATCGCCCGTCGGATCTGCAACAAAAAATGTCTGGTGGCGATGTTTTTTACCGCTGCTACCAGAATCAAACCGTGCTGATAAGCTGTGTGCCGTTGTGTGTTATGGCGGTTTGGCTTGTCTGCTCTGCAAGAGCTGGTAGTCATCCCCGATTTCAGGGCTGCTAAATTCTAATACCCTTGATACATAGCTGCTTGAACGGTTGCGCATATCCCGGTTGGTCGGCCGTTGTGGTTTTAAGCATCGAGCAACGACCGCTGGCTTCGGGCATCGCCGCACTGAATAATGGGTAGGCGCTGCAAATAGTTTTAGCATTAGCTTGCATAAAAAAAAATTTGGTCTACTTCGCAGAAAACGCTTGTTTGGTGGTTGTTTGTGTACGGGCCAATGAGTTATAAAGAAAGGAGAAGCGTTTTAGTACGGACGTCTCTAGCTATCCGGGTTGCGCGTTGGTAGCTATAGTAAACAAGCGAATGCAGCGAGTTCTGTGGGCAAGGCAGGGCGGTGCTTGTGGCAGTGATCTCCTTATTTGAAAACGGGCGCGCTGGCCTAGCGTGGGTACTGAAGTTGGTAACTATTGCGAGCTTGAGAATTGGGAAGACAGGGTCTGAATAAGCCAAAATAATAAGATTGGACTCAGGGGTCGGGAAGGCTCGCAGGAATTGTAAGGTAACTCAGTCATGGATGATCAAGGTTCGCCCACTCGGCAGAGAGGGGTGAGTGTTTGTTTTTGCATTAGGCATAACTAATAAAGATTTTGGCGTTTCTGTAGGGGCAATATCGCAAGCGGGCAGGCTGGATAGCAAGTGCCCGTTTGAAGAAAAAGAATACTGATAGATTCACTCAGTGGTCCGACAGAGCTTTCGAGGAGTCAGGGTTTATGGGGCAATTTGTTAAAGACCAGGCGCAATTGTCACTGCAGCAAGCTCGGGTGTCGCAATTGCCCGCCGAAAAGGTTTTTCATGGCGCTGAAGTGGCGCGTGAACCAAGGCCCTTTAATACCAGTGACCTGCTAGTGGCTTATTTGTCTTCGATCGATGTGGATTATATTTTTGGTGTGCCGGGCGGTGCCATAGAGCCGCTTTATAATGCCCTGGCAAGAAGCGAGCGTTGTGGCGGCCCCCGGGCTATTGTTGCCAGGCATGAGACCGGTGCTGCTTTTATGGCCCACGGTTATAACCGCAATAGCGGCAAACTGGGTGTCTGCTGCGCCACCACTGGCCCGGGCACAACTAACCTTATTACCGGTGTCGCGTCTGCCTACGAAAATAACGTCCCGTTGCTGGTAATTACGGCGCAGACTGCGCTTAATAATTTTGGTCGTAAAGCTCTGCAAGAGTCATCGGACACTGGCGTTAATACCGTTGGTATGTTCCAGTTCTGCACGGGTTACAACACCATGGTGAGCCATGTAGAGCAATTCGAGCAAAAACTGATTACTGCGATTATGACGGCTATTAGTAGCAGCTGCCCGGTTCACCTCAGTGTTCCCCTGGATATTCTTCGTAGCCCCTTGTCGATTGACAAACCCAGGTACGATGCCCGGGCCCTGCTGCGTGCCCCGCACATGCAAGATGAGACTGCGGTGCAGGAGTTTTGCGCCCAATTGGAGGATTCTTCCGGAACGGTGTTCGTGCTCGGTGAGGGCTGCCACGAGGCCATCGCGCTGATACTTCGAGTGGCGTTCAAGCTGAATGCAAGGATTGTAACAACCCCGGACGGCAAGGGGCTGATCAGTTCATATCATCCCCTTTACTGCGGGGTGATCGGCTTTGGTGGTCATGAAAGCGCCCGTAAGGCGCTGCTGGATGTGGATGTCGACACGGTGGTCGCGGTAGGAACTTGTCTCGGCGAGTTTTCCAGTAATGGTTGGGATCTCCATGCCTTGCTCAATCGTCGCCTGATCCATGTCGAACCGCTTGCCAGCAATTTTACCCGCTCACCCATGGCGAGACTCCATGTACGCGGCAGGCTGGTCTCAATTTTTGAGAGTATTTTGGCGTCCTTTGATGAAAAAGATGCGTGCGGCTCTGAGTTTTCTGAAGACGCTAAGGTCAAGCATTTGCGCTCGCAACTGGGTGAAAGTAAAAGTAGGGGTGCTAACGAGCCCCTCGATATGGACGGCACTCCCGGCTGGGAGCAGGCACTGGTAAAACCGCAGTGGTTGATGGCATACCTGACACGTTTGTTTCCGCCCAGCACTCGCTATCTCGCGGATGCGGGCAATAGCGTAGTTTGGGCCATCCATTATCTTAACCCTTTTGACAGGCGTATTCTGGAGCGTCGTCATGAGGCCCGGGGTATAGCGCGCAAGGACGCAGAGTCAGGCCGGCGTAGCAGTGTAGGCGGGCTATTCCAGGCGGCCCTCGAGTTTTCTTCGATGGGATGGGCTATAGGCGCTTCGGTAGGCGCTGCATTGGCTGCTCCCAGGCAGATTACGGTATGCATTACCGGTGACGGCAGCATGCTGATGAGTGGTCAGGAGATGTCTGTGGCTCAGCAGCATAGGGTGCCGGTTGTGTTTATCGTTTTGAATGACGGAGCCTTGGGCATGGTAAAGCACGGCCAAAAACTCACGGGCGCAGAACCGATTGGCTATGACTTGCCGGATGTTGATTTTAGCGCGATCGCAAAGGCTATGGGCATACGCAGTTTCAGGATTCGCTGTCCCCAGGATTTACTGGATTTAAGCATTGAAGATATTTATCACGAACATGGCCCGACCCTGCTCGATATCTGCGTCGATCCAGATGAGGTGCCGCCCATGGACCTCAGGGCCCAGGTACTTGGGGCATGATTTGAATATCAGTCAGGGTGCGTCTTCCAGCGGCTGAAACGCCCCCAATTGTTACCGACCTGACAATTAGAATTAAAGCGATATATGGTGGCATGATTCCCTGGCCTAACCTAGGCTTTCTCTTAAGCTTTCAAGTCTTTAGTAAAGTCTGGAGTTATCGTCAAATAAAGCCTTGCATAAGCGTTGAGAGAGATGCCAGCTAGTCGTTCAAAGCAGTTGCTGCCAATAATTAATAAACCAACACCGGGCAGAAGCAGAGCACCGGGAGCGTGCCGCATTTCAAAAGTTCATCTGTCTTCAGGCCGCGTTTTATGACTAATTTAGTTCGTTATCATCGCCATTGGTTAGCATTGCTGGTGCCGCTTGCCGCCGCCAGCCACGCCGCTGACGAAGACCTGTTGCTGTCCTTCGGTGATGAGGATTTCGTCAGTATCGCCACCGGCCAGCAATTGGCCATATCCGAGGCGCCGGCCGTTGCTACGGTGATTACTGCCAGTGAAATCGAGGCAATGGGTGCAGCAAACCTGGACCAGGTGTTGGAAACCGTGCCGGGATTGCATGTCGCGCTTTCCTCCTACCGCTTCTCGCCGATTTATTCGATGCGAGGTATTCATACGGACAAAAATCCCCAGGTGCTGATGCTGGTGGATGGAACGCCTATTACCCAACTCTATTTTGGCGATCGTGGCGCGAAAAACACACTTCCTGTCAGTAATATTGCAAGGGTTGAGGTGATTCGGGGCCCGGGTTCAGCCATATACGGTGCCGACGCTTTTGCCGGTGTCATCAATGTCATTACTAAAACCAGCAAGCAGATTGATGGTACTCAACTCGGTGTGCGGGCCGGCTCATTTAATACCCAGGAGCTGTGGCTGCTCAACGGCAGCCAGCTGGGAGAGGTCGAGCTGATGTTTTCAGCGAATTTTCTCAAAACCGATGGGGATAGTGGCCGCATAATCGATGCAGATGCACAGACCACGATTGACAATTTTCTGCAGACGACAGCCTCTCTGGCGCCGTCTCAAGCGGCGACGGATGAAAAACGAGCGGATATTCGGGCTGCGATCAGCTGGCAGCACTGGAAATTCTCAGCCTGGAATTGGCGACAGCAGGCGGGTGTGGGACCCGGCCTGGCGTTGGCATTAGACCCGGGGGGTACATCTGAGGCGAATAATTATCTTGTCGACCTGGCTTACGTCAACCGGGATAGCGTCAAGTATTGGGAGTATGAAGCCAAGCTGAGTTATATGGATATCAACACCAAGTCCGAGCAGGATTTATTCCCGGCGGGTGCGCTACTGCCATTGGGTGCAGACGGTAACATCGCAGCGATTCAATTTGACGAGGATGGCGCTTTTATTCCGGACTCTATCGCCGGCTTTGGGCTTTTTACTGACGGTATGCTGGGTAATCCTGAAGTGTATGAAGAGCACCAGCGCCTGGATACCTCAGCCTTTTACACGGGTTTTGATCGTCACACTATTCGTCTCGCTGGCGGCCTGATCTACGCCAGGCTGCATGGCGAAGAGACCAAGAATTATGGTGGTCTGGCATTAAATCCGGTGGAGGTTTATCAGGTTATTGATGGGGCATTGACCTCTGTGACCGGGACGGAATACAACTTTATCCCCGACGAGAGTCGCACGGTTTATTACGCTTCGCTGCAGGACGAATGGGCCCTGGCCTCAGATTGGAACCTTACCCTCGGCGTTCGTTATGATCACTACTCGGATTTTGGCTCAACGGTTAACCCCCGGGTCGCGCTGGTTTGGAATACCCGCCAGGATCTCACCACCAAATTTCTCTATGGGCGGGCCTTCAGGGCGCCATCGTTTGCCGAGCTGTTTGTTGAAAACAATCCCGTAGGCCTTGGGAATCCCGACCTTGATCCGGAAACGATCAATACCCTGGAGGTGGCTTTCGACTACCGTCCTACCTTCGACTTGAGCACCGGACTCAATGTTTATTATTACGAGATTGATGACCTGATTCAGTTTGTACCGGTTGAAGCGGAAGAACTAGATGGCAATGGGGACCTTGTGGAATCGGGTGCCCGGCGGGCAAAAAATACGGGCGGACAGACGGGTTACGGCTTCGAAATCGAAGCTGAATGGCGTATGACATCAAGCCTTTCCCTGAAGACACATTACGCCTGGCAGAAATCCTATTTCGATGATTCTGATAAAGATGTTCCTAACGCGCCACAACACCAGCTGTTCGCCGATCTGCGGTGGAATTTCGCATATGACTGGGAGCTGAATGGCCAGGCAAAATGGGTCGCCGATCGCAAGCGTGAAGCTGGAGACCCGCGCGATCCGATAGGTGATTACACGCTCACGTCGCTGGTGCTGCGCCGTACCAATATCATCAATCATATGGATATTTCGCTGATAGTGAACAACGTATTCGATGTCGAGGCTTACGAGCCGAGCCCGGGTGAGGCGGCTATCCCCGGAGGATCTCTGGTACCCGGTGACTTCCCGCTGGCCGGCAGGGCTATTTACGGCAAAATCAGGTATCAATTCTAATGACAAAACTGAACTCGCCTGAAGAAGCGCTTGTAAAAGCTCGTGGCGATGTGTTTTCCGACAAGGTGAGTACCAAGGTCTGCCAGGAAATTCCTGACCCGGAAAACCCCTTTGTGGCGCAGCGGGTGTTATGGCATGGCTACGATGTGCTCGACCTAATGGAGCGCAGAAGCCTGGTTGAGGTTATTTTTTGCTTATTGAAAGGTGAACTTCCCAGTGCCGGGCAAGCGTCTCAATTGCAACAAATACTGATCTTGCTAGCAAATCCCGGCCCGCGCCACGCGGGTACTCGTGCCGTGATGAATGCCAGCGTGTCCAGGGCCGATCCGCTGCATCTTTTGCCGATCGGGCTTGCGTTGCTTGGCGGTGAGCATCTTGGCGCTGCACAAGTACGCAATGCGATTAAGTTTCTGCGTAAAAACATCCGTAAAGATCCCCTGGTCCTGGCTGTAGAGCTGAGCCAGGAGCTGCAGGATAAGCCGCGTGCTGAGGGAGAACCCATTTGCGTGGCACCTGGCTTCGGCAGCTGCTTTGCAGGTGTCGATACCTTCGCAGATGCCGCGGCAGTGCGATTACATCAATCCTTTCCAGACAACGAAGCGTTGGCCTGGGGTGTGGCGTTTGTGAGTGGTATGCGCAGTTCGAATCTTGGGTGGCAAATGCCTGGCATTGCTGCCGCCATCTTTACCGAGCTGGGGTTTTCGCCAAATGTTGGTGCAGGCCTGTTTCAACTGGCATCCAGCCCCGGCTTGCTGGCGCATGGTATTGAAATGAGTGGTAAACCGATCACGGACATGCCCTTTGTTAGCGATAGCCATTATCACTATCAGTGGAGTGGATCGGATGACTGACGTCGCTCCCCAGGATTATTGGCATAAACGCCGCGGCCAGATTTATTCCCGGAAAGGCGGTTGGGTGCTTGGGCAAGGCGTTTCCAATCAGGGCTACTCAATGATGGATGACCTGGTTGGGAAGGCGAGCTTCTTCCAGGTGTTGCTATTGAATGTAACCGGTAAAATGCCGGAAAAACGGCTATCTGATTGGATGGAGAGCGCATTTATATGTTTGAGCTGGCCTGACCCCAGAATCTGGTGTAACCAGATCGGGGCGTTAGGAGGTGATGCGCGGGTATTACCCTCAGCTGCAATATGCGCCGGTATCATGGCCAGCGATTCCAGGGTGTATGGGCCAGGCACTGTAATGGATACCCTTAGTTTTATTGCCCAAGCCAGGAAGTCGTTGCTCGCCGGGCAATCGGCCGCAGATTTTATTGAAGGTCATGCGAAACGCAAAGGCAAGATTATGGTTCCTGGGTATTTGCGCCCGATAGCGGCCGGCGATGAAAGAGTCGCCGCAATGCAAAGAGTCGCCGGAAATCTGGGGTTTGCAGACGGGGCCCACCTGACTGCCGCTTACCGTATTCAGGAGTATCTCGGTAAAAAATACGGTGAATCGTTAAACCTGGCGGGTTACCTGAGTGCTTTTTGGCTTGATCAAGGCCTTGATCAGTATCAAGGCTACATTGTATTCAGTCTTTGTGTAAATGGTGGAATCCACGCCTGCTATGAGGAGAATCATAAAAATCCGCCAGGATCGTTTTTGCCTTTGAGCTGTGACGATATTAAATATACCGGTGTCAAGGAGCGCCCGGTGACCCATGACTGATCGGACGATGTCAAGCAAGCCGTTGTGCGGCTGTAACCTTGGTAAGGCGCTACGTTGAAGTCTGTGCTCTGGGGCCAATGGTTGCGCTTCAAAACCGCCACGGTGCTGGTTTGCGGTATTCAGCTGCTTTTGCTTGCAATTCCGGTGTTCGCACAGGGCGATGTTGCCGATGATATCGTAGTGCTATATCCCGATGTGCCAGACCCCTATGTCCGCGTATTTACTGATATTATCGAGGGCATTCGAGCGGGTTACCCGGGGGAGGTGAAAGATCGGGTGCTTGCGCGTAATGCCAGCCTGGATGATGTCGTCGCTATCATGGACAGCACCCAATTGAAAACCGTGGTCGCGTTGGGCAACCAGGCTATGGACTTTGTGCAACAACTGCCGCCCAGTTACTTGACCATCAGCAGCGCGATATTAGCGGCTCCGGTGACAGTTGAGCCGGACTTTACCGCCATAACCCTGGCACCTGACCCCGACGAAATGTTTCGTGAGCTTGTTGCTCTGGCGCCAGAAATCAAAACCGTTCACGTCATTTACCAGCAAAAGCTTCATGGGCGCTTGATGCAGCGAGCCAAAGCCGTTGCCGCAGCGCATGGTCTTCAACTGGAAGCCTATTTGATTGAATCACTGTCCGAATCCGCAAGCCGGTACCGGGCTTTGTTTAAAACCCTGGCCCCGGGACAAGATAGTGTCTGGCTATTGCAGGGAGATATTGCACTGCGCGAACGGTCAGTTTTGTACCATGTCTTAAAGGGGGCATGGAACCGCAAGTTATTGGTATTTTCCAGTAACCCTTCCTATGTTTCAAAGGGTGTTCTATTCTCACTCTATCCAGACAATCAGGGCCTTGGCAATTCGATAGCCAAGGCGCTTGTGGCCAAGCGAGACGGCAATAATATCGGAATTGAACACGCACGGGACTTGCTGAGAGCGGTGAATATTCGGACTGCGGAGCACTTGGGCTTGAATATTTCGCGCGCCAGAATTCGAGAAATAGACGTTGTTTTTCCGAGACAATAGGCCAGAGGCCAAAGGTTAGATTAATTGATGCTTAAGAATATCAGCTTCAGAAACCAGCTAGGCATTATCTTCAGTCTTGGTATGCTTTTGCTGGCCTTGATTTCGAGCATAGTCATCTCTGAGCTGACCAGCCAAAAGCTGCGCGAGCGGCTAATCGGTGAAGGACTCAAGTTGACAGAAAGCTTTGCCGAGCAAAGCACCCTGGCCCTCCTTTATAGCAGTGAAGATAGCGCGACGGAGGCCGCTGTTGTTATCAAAGCCTTCCCCGATATCGAGGCTGTTGAAATAACTGATGTCAGAGAGCGCATATTGTTTAGCGATCTCCCCGATGGTTATTCTCGTGGTGCCCATTCCACGGAACTGGCTTTGTTTCAGGAAACTCCCGAAGCCTGGCACTTCGATTCCCCGGTTTATAGCGGCAGTGGGGCAGATTCGCCATTTGCCAATGTTGCCGATGGCCCGGAACTGATTGGTCATGTCAGGGTGATGATGAGCAAGGCAACACTCAACAATATGGAGAGCAGTATTTTTCGTTACAACTTGCTGGTCTCAATAGCTCTGGCCTCCTTTTTGTTACTCGCATTGCTCACCATTACCGGAAGGTTAACCCGGCCCCTGCAGAATCTGGCCCGCACCATGCGCAAGGCGGAGCAAGGTGAGAACGCGGTCAGGGCAGAGCTGCGAGGTACCAGCGATATTCGCGATATGGAGAGCGCTTTCAATACCATGATGGACGTGCTGGACGGCAGGGAAGAGGCGCTGCGGTTAGCACGGGACCAGGCTCTGGAATCTGCTAAAGCCAAGGGAGAGTTCGCTGCCAATGTGAGCCATGAGCTGCGAACCCCTATGAACGGCGTGCTCGGCATGCTTGATCTGCTCAGTGACATGCGCCTTGGTGAAAAGCAGAAGGAATTTGTGGGAGTAGCCCGAAGCTCGGCGGAGTCTCTCCTCTGCCTGATTGATGATCTGCTGGACTTCTCCAAAAATGAAGCAGGCAAAGCGCAGTTATCGCTGCGTGAGTTCGACCTGAACGAATGCCTCGAGCAAATTGTTGTGTTACTGGGGCCACAGGCCCAGCGTAAGAATATTGATTTCGCTTATGTTGCGGCAGCCGAAATTCCTGAATACCTGATTGGAGACAGCGATAGAATACGTCAGGTGTTGGTAAACCTCGCGGGTAATGCTATCAAGTTTACCGAGCATGGCTCGGTGGGCATTGAAGCCTCTGTGATCAATATGAATACTGACAGCATCGATTTGCGCTTTGAAGTCTGGGATACTGGAATAGGTATCAGCGAAGAGCAGCAAGAGCGGATCTTTGAAGTATTCTCCCAGGGCGATGAATCTACCACACGCAAGTTTGGCGGCACTGGACTTGGGTTGACTATCTCTCGCCAACTGGTGCAGTTGATGGGCGGTGATATGGGTGTTGACAGCGACTCTGGTGAGGGCAGCCGGTTTTGGTTTACCCTGCCGCTGTTGCAACAAGGTGGCGAGGCTACCCCGTCAAAGCTGCTCCGCATCAAGTCCACTCATGGTCGCATGCTTATTATCGATAACAACCCTCTGATGCAGCGCAGTCTTGGCTGTATGCTCGATGGCAACAGTGTCCAGTGGGATGTTGCCTCAAGTTTTGATGAGGCACAGGAAAAGCTGGTCGAGGCCTCTTCACAGCAGCCGTTTACGCTTGTACTCCTTGACGAAATGCTCGATGGTGGCCGCGGCTTTGAACTGTTGCGTTATATGCGCGGTGTTCCGGTGCTACGGCAGGCGGGCGTCATATTTATCCAGCGGTATGGGTCTGTTGCTGACTCAACTTGCGCAAATTATGCCAGCGCGGTGTTAACCAAGCCGGTGTTGCGTAATCACCTTGTGAGCTGTATCAATGAAATTCAAAAAACCGGCGATGCCGCATCTACCCAACGCAAACTCCTCGAACCCTCGGCCATTATGTTTCGCGGCAGCCGGCTATTGGTGGTAGAGGATGATCGTGCCAATCAGCAGGTGGCGTTGGCAATGCTCGAGCGTATGGGATGTCAGGCTGATGTGGTCAATAATGGCAAGGAATGCCTCGCCCAGATCGCCCGGGCTAGTTACGACCTGGTGCTGATGGATTGTCATATGCCCGAGTTGGACGGATATAAGGCAACTGCAATTATCCGGGAGTATGAGGCAGAAGACAGCCATGTGCCGATCATCGCCATGACTGCCAACGTCACTGAGGGTGAAAGCGAACGCTGCCTCTCGGTGGGAATGGATGACTATCTGGCCAAGCCGCTTAGCCGGGATGCCCTGAAAGAAAAGCTGTTACGTTGGTTGGATGCATCGGGGCCAACGGATGACGAAAACTGGGAGCATATCGAGGGTTTTGAACCGGAAGAGATTGTTGTCGGCGGCCAGGATATCGAGAACACTTCCGAGATCATAGACATTCAGGTGCTACGAAACCTTGAGGCCCAGCTTGGGCCGGCGGTTGAAAAAGTCATTGCGGCAATCGTGGAAGATCTGCCGCTTTATCTCGAAGCGCTGGAGCAGGCTCTGGAGCAGCGCGACTCTATAAAGTTGGCGGTTATCGCCCATACGATAAAGGGTAGTGCAAGCAACGTCGGGGCAGTGCGGCTGGTTGAAATCAGCCAGCAATTGGAATCGCAGGCCCGCAAGGACGAATTGGAGGGAGCCGAGAAGAAAGTTGGTGAAGTATGTGCCGCGAGTCATGCGCTGGTGGCGTGGTTGAAGCAGGGAGATTTTTCAGAGGATGCGGCCAGGTTAGCAGCAGCCACCCCCGAGGATGTCGCCAATACCGAGCTTGACCCTGGTTATTCGGGGCAACCCAGAATCCTGATCGTCGACGATGATCGCGGCTCCCGCATGGCTATGGCAGAAGTATTGCGTAACGAAGGTTACTGGATTGAAGAGGCGGCAGATGGAGAGCAGGCCCTTAGCCAGTGCGAAGAGCAGGCCCCGGACCTGGTGCTGATGGATGCCGTCATGCCGAAAATGGACGGTTTCACAGCCTGTGCGCTGCTGCAAAATTTGTCACAGACCCGCAAGGTACCCGTGCTGATTATTACCGCGCTCAATGACGAGGCTTCGATCAACAAGGCATTTGCGTCGGGAGCAACTGACTATATCGCCAAACCTGTAAATTTCTGGGTATTGAGCAAACGAATTACACACCTGGTGCAAGCCCATCATGCAGAGCGCCACGTCCATCAGTTGGCTTATAAAGATACCCTTACCGGGCTGCCGAACCGGGTAATGTTCAACGAGCATTTTGGCGAGGCTCTGGCACGACCGAGGCCCGAAAGCAGTATGCTGGCCCTGATGTTTCTTGACCTGGATCGCTTTAAGTTGGTCAATGATACCCTCGGCCACGAAACCGGAGACCTGCTACTCAAGTATTTCTCTGAACGGGTCCAGGGCTGCCTGCGTAAGGAAGATATGGTCGCCCGCTTCGGTGGCGATGAATTTACGATATTGCTGGACCGGGTTAAATCGCCCGAAGCAGTTGCCAACGTGGCAGAGAAAATCCATCAGCAGCTGTCGCGTCCGTTTGTTTTTATGGGCAAGGAAATGTACGTCAGCACCAGTATCGGTATCGCAATGTTTCCCGATCATGGGGAGGATATCGGCACCTTGCTGAAAAGTGCCGACATGGCGATGTACCGAGCCAAGAAGCTGGGCGATCGCTACCAGTTCTATGAAAGTCAAATGGAGGCGGATGTGAGTCGCCGCCTGCAGCTAGAGAACGATTTGCGCGGTGCCCTCGATCGCGGCGAATTTGTGATCTTTTACCAGCCTCAGGAAGACCTCAAGACGGGCAAGGTGACGGCGATGGAAGCCCTGATACGATGGGAGCATCCGGAGCGAGGTCTGGTAGGTCCAGACGAGTTTATCTACCTTGCTGAAGAGACAGGACATATTTTGCCTCTGGGTGAATGGGTATTGCGGGAAGTCTGTGAGCAATTGCAGAGTTGGCGCAAGCGCGGTTTCAAGATGATGTGCGCTTCGGTAAATTTGTCCGGCAAGCAGATTATCAATCCCGGATTGGTCGATACCATAGCCTTGATACTCAGGGAAACCGGCCTGCCGGCCCAGTACCTTGAGTTGGAAATCACCGAAAGCACTATTATGGAGGAGCCCGATCAGGTTATTGCCACGCTGGCCAAGCTCAGGGCGATGGGGCTCAGTCTTGCAATAGACGACTTCGGCACAGGTTACTCTTCACTAAATTATCTCAAGCGCTTCCCTGTTGATGTCATCAAGATCGATCGTTCTTTTGTCGTTGATATTGTCACCAACCAGGTTGATGCCGATATCGTTAAAACCATTATTGATCTTGCGCATGTGCTTAATGTGAGCGTCGTCGCCGAGGGAGTCGAGACAGAATTGCAGCGAGCCTTCTTGAAGAAGCAGGGCTGCGATATTGCTCAGGGCTACTATCTAAGCAGGCCTATCCCGGTTGAAAAGATCGAGGAGTTATACTTAAGCAGTGCTGATCAACTCGAGCACCTTTCGCGCAACTAGACTATTCGATTCCCGGGCCGCAGCGATCGGCTAACGTTTTTTTATTTGGGCGCAGCTTTTTTTCGGGATTGCGGTGCCGTCTCGCGAGGTGGCCTGAGCAGGTTTCCTCACGTAAGTTTCACTTGCCAATAGCCGTTACAGAGTTTCTCGCCAAAAGTGACAAGCCACTTGATGGTTTTCACCCACCTTTTCAATTTCCGGTGCGACTTCGCGACATTTTTCTTGTGCCATCGGGCAGCGCGGGTGAAAGCGACAAGCGGCAGGCGGGTGGATGGGAGAGGGCGGCTCACCCGGCAGAAGTTCACGCTCTTTGTCAAAGCCAGGGTAGGGCTTGGGTATGGCGTCAATGAGGGAGCGAGTGTAAGGGTGCCGGGGTTGCAGATATAAGGTTCCGGCATCCGCAATTTCAACGATATTTCCCAGGTACATCACCGCAATGCGGTGAGAGATGTGTTTTACAACGGCCAGGTCATGGGAAATAAACAATAGCGCAATGTTGAGATCTCTCTGCAATTCTAGCAGCAGGTTCAGGATCTGTGATTGGATTGAAACGTCCAAAGCAGAAACCGGCTCATCGCAGACAATAAGCCGAGGATCCAGAGCAATGGCTCGGGCAATACCGATACGCTGGCGTTGGCCACCAGAAAATTCATGAGGATACCGGTCGAGGGCACTGGCCGACAAGCCTACACGTTCTGCCAGTTGGATAACCTTTTGTCTGCGGCTGGCACTGTCTCCCTGGCGGTGGATAATAAGCGGTTCCTCGATGATCTCGCCTACCGTGTGCCGAGGGTTGAGGGACTCCATCGGGTCCTGGAAAACAATCTGGATGTCTTTGCGCAGATCTTTGATTGCGCTGGAAGACAAGCTGTGAAGTGGTTGCCCCTGAAACCAGATCTCGCCGTCGAAGCGCCCAAGTAGCTTCAGCAGGGTTTTTCCGATGGTGCTCTTACCACAGCCGGATTCGCCCACCAGACCGAGAGTCTCACCGGGATAAATATCGAATGACACGTTATCGACAGCGTGAACCTCAGCCACCGTCCGGCGAAATACACCGCCACGAATAGGGAAGTGTTTGCTCAACTGCAGGACTTGCAGCAATGGCTCACTCATCTAGACCACCTCCTGCCAGAAGTAGCAGGCGGCCTGGTGATCGTCGCCAACTGGCTGCATTGCTGGCTGCTCGGCGCGGCACTGCTCCCGCGCATAACTACAGCGACCAGCGAAGCGGCAACCATGACCCAACTGATCAATAGATGGAACGACACCGGGAATGGTATTCAGTACTGTGCGAGATTCGCTATCCAGGCGCGGAATTGAGCCCAGCAAACCGACACTGTAAGGGTGGGAGGGCTGGCGAAACAACTGCACCACACTAGCAGATTCAGCTACTCGTCCCGCATACATGACCACGATACGGTCACAGGTTTCAGCGATGACTCCGAGGTCATGGGTAATCAGCATAACGGCAGTACCATGGCGCTCCCGCAGTGTCTTGATCAATGCCAGGATCTGAGCCTGTATCGTCACGTCAAGCGCAGTGGTTGGTTCGTCTGCAATCAGTAACGCCGGCTTTAACGCCAGTGCTATGGCTATCATCACACGCTGGCGCATGCCGCCAGACATCTGGTGGGGATATTCATTGAGACGTTTTTCCGGCGAGGGGATTCCCACTTCAGCGAGCAACCCGGTGGCTCGTTTGATGCGGTCATAGCTCGACATCTCGGGACAGTGCAACAAGAAGGGCTCCTGCAGCTGTTTGCCAATCTTTTGCACTGGATTGAGCGCCGTCATGGGCTCCTGGAAGATCATCGCTATTTGCCTACCGCGAATCGAGTGCATCGATTCCGGTGTCGCTCGCACAAGATCCTGCCCCTGAAACAGAATCTGGCCGCCGTCGATGCGCCCGGAAGGTTGGGGCAGCAAACGCATTATCGACAATGCGGTAATACTTTTTCCACAGCCGGATTCGCCCACAATACCCAGAGTCTCACCACTATTGACCTGCAAGTTGACGCGGTCCAGCACCTGGACTCTGCCCTGTTCGGTGGCGAAACTTGTTTGCAGTTGCTTAACCTCTAGAATGCTCATGGTAGACGCCAGCGAGTATCTTCAACGAAAATCGGTTCCAGCTTTTCGCCATTGCGTCGGGCCTGCTGGATCCGCAGCTTCTCTTCCGGATCGATCCAGAAGAGTCCATCGGAAGATCCAAATGGAGAAAATAAAACACTCGACGTGCGAGTGCCGTGAAAATCCGGCAGCTTGATCCAGCGCCAGAATGCCTCCCGAGTGTACGGCACCTTAAACGTGGGGATTACCGAGCCAATGTCATACACTTGTTGTTCCAGTTGTTGCGCGAGCTCAACTCTGGACTGCTTATCTTTGGCTGAGCGATAAGCCGCAATGGTCTCGTCCATCTGTGGGTCGTCGGTGTTGGTAATGTTATTGGTTTGGGCCACATGCGCATTATCTGAATGAAAAAACTGCCAGTAGCGCGGTGCTAAACCGCCGCCGGACCAGCCCATCCATGCGACCTGATGCTTTTTCTCGAGTATCTGCTTAAAGCCCGCTGAGGCATCCAATAGTTGCAGGTTCAATTCGATCCCGGCTTTGCGAGCTTCTTCTTTAAGCACCACCAATCGTGGAGTATGCGAAGGGTTGACATAGGTGACGCGGACCGAGAAACGCTCCCCTTGCTTAAGGCGTATACCATCCGGGCCGCGTTGCTGCCAGCCAGCTTTGCTGAAGTATTGCTCAGCTTTGTCGAGATCGAACTCGCGGGCGCGAATGGTCCGATTGGAGTAGTCGCCATAGCCCTCATTCATGGTTTGCAGGCGGGCATAGTCGCCGCGCAAAACAGTGCGCAATATCTTGTCGATATTCATCGCATGGGCAAATCCGTAACGCACATCCCGGTCAGCGAAGAGCGGGTCATCTTCATTCAGATAAATGCCGTTGGCGGGTTGTGGCACTTCGTTGTAAAAAACGATCTTGCCAATATAGCCATTGTCGTACATTTTGCCCCTGGCCTTTTTATGCCAGAAAGATGGCATTACCAGGCCGAAGGTATCCAATTCACCTTTGACGAAATGCTGGTAAGCGATATTGATATCGCGTATGACCTTTACTCTTACCTCGTCCGGATTGAAACGGTGGCGGTTGTAACGTCTTTCGTTACCCCACCAGTTTTGCTTGCGACAGAATTCAATGTATTTGCCTTTGCGGATCTGGCATATCTGGTAGGGCCCGGTATTGGGCTCAATCTTCCAGTTGTAGTCTTTCACCCAGTTCTCGTCGAGCTTATGGAAGTGGGCGGGTGTGGGGCTTATCCCGTACTCGAAAAGTAATTCCTCCCTCGGCTTTACCGTCGCCCCTTTGATGGCAATGGTGTGGTCGTCGTATTTCCGCACCTCTTGAATAACGTTAGTGAAGTGGTTGGTGTACCAGGGAGCGACGATATATTTGGAGCGCATAAAGACAAGGGTGTAGATATAGTCATCGGCGGTGACCGGTTTTCCATCGGACCAGCGGGCATCGGGATCAAGTCGGTAATATACGGTTTTACCGTCGGGATCGAAGGCCCAATGGGTGGCCAGCTCGGGGATTGGATTCAGGGTGTCCGGGTGAATGCTAACCAGTGACAAATTGTTTGCCCGCATGTAGCCCGCAAAACCACCGTTGGAATCAGGGCCGACCAAGCGCAGAGTCAGGGGAAAACTCAGCATAAAGGTACGAAAACGCCCGCCGCGAATAGCTTCGGGGGATGCAAAGATGGGGTCCTCAGAATTGGTTTGCCATTGCAAATTGTCGGGCAAACTGTGTGGCTCTGCCCGGGTGTTGAGACAAACGGAAAGCAGTAGGGCGACGATAAGGCTTTGCAAGCGGCGAATATTATTCATAGTAGCTGAATTTTCTCGGATCAAAGGCTTCGCGGATGGCTTCGCCAATGTAGGTTACCAGCATCAGTACCACGGTCATCGCCAGCACCACAGCGCCTGCAATCCACACCGATTCAAGGTTATCGGTTCCTTGCTTGAGCAGTTCGCCCCAGCTCGGAGTCGGGGGCGGCAGGCCAAATCCCAGGTAGTCGAGTGCAGTTAGTGCGGTGATGCCTGATGCCACCGAAAAGGGCACGAATGTGACAATTGTTGAAACGGTATTGGGCAGTATATGGCGAAAGATAATTCTTGAATTGGACGCTCCCAGTGCACGCGCAGCCATCACATAATCACGCGCTCCTTCTTTATAAGTGGCCGTTCGCATGTACCACGTCATACTGGTCCATCCGAAGATGATCATGATGCCGAGCAGGGTCCAAAAGCCTGGCGGTACAATCGAGGCGACAATCATAATGACGTAGAGAAATGGAATATTCGACCAGATTTCTATCAGTCGCTGAAAAACCAGGTCGAACGCTCCACCCCAGAATCCCATCATGCATCCCAGGGTAACGCCGATCAGGTAGTTGCAGGCCAGAAGTATGAGAGAAAACCAGATGGCGATGCGAAAGCCGTAAACCAGTCGAGCAACGATATCCCTGCCGGTGGTATCGGTCCCCAGATAATGCCGTTGTGATATTGAGGGAGCATAGGGCGGAAAGTCGTCGTAACGCAGGTCAGTTTCCAGCGGACTGTAGGGGACAAGGGGCATAATCACCCGGTTGCGGCTGTCCGGCTTTTCAGCAAAGCTTTGCTGCAGTTCCCTGTAGTCGGTTTCGTAGTCGTAATCCAGACCAAACTCCCGGCCAGGCATAATCGCACCATAGGTAGGGAAAAACCACTCTCCCTCATATATCACCAACAGCGCCCGGTTATTAATAAACAGTTCGGCGAAGCAGCTGAATAAAATCAGCGCGCCGAGGATTACAGCCGACCAGTAGCCGCGTCGAATCGCGCGAAAGCGTTGCCAGCGTTTGACGGTAATCGGATTCAGGCGTAACCACTTCACAGCCTATTCCCCAAACCTGATGCGAGGGTCAACAAGTGCAACGCAGATGTCAGATAGAATATTACCGATAAGGAAAAGCAGCGAAGATATAACAAGTATGCCCATAACGATCGGGTAGTCTCGCTCTACGATGGATTCAAAACCCAGCAGGCCGATACCGTCGATATTAAAAATGGTTTCTATCAGGAATGAACCTCCCAATAGCAGTGAGATATTGTTACCGAAAGAAGTGGCGATAGGGATCAGGCTGTTGCGCAGCGCATGATTGCGAACAGCCCCGTCAAAGCTCTCACCTTTGGCAATGGCGGTGCGCACATAATCTGCCGACAGATTATCCATCAATGTGTTTTTCATCATGAAAGTTGTTACCGCAAAACTACCTGCCGTATAGGCAGCGAGAGGCAGCACGGCATGCCATAGCAGATCGCGGACCTTTCCCCACCATGAGTAATCCTCGAAGTCATCAGAGACGAAGCCACCGAGGGGAAACCAGTCGAGCCATGAGGCAAATACCACGATAAGAGCAATGCCGATAACGTAGCTGGGTACCGCATAACCAAAAAACACCACGCCGGAGCTGATATGATCGAAGCGGCTGCCGTGGCGTATTGCCTTGGCTATACCGAGAGGTATACAGACCGCATAGGTGATGATGAGGGTGGCAATGCCATAAAAGCTGGATACCGGGAAACGTTCGGCAATGATGTCCCACACGGGATCCTGGTAGCGGGTGGAAGTCCCCAGATCGAGTCGAAGCACCTTGCCCAGCCAGGTAAAGTAGGCAGGCAGTGTCGGTTGGTCGAACCCGTAGTAGGCTTGTAATTCCGCGAGCTGCTCATCGGATAGGGTGCTACCGCTGCGGGTGTCGGTTTGCGCGCTGGCCGCGTCGCTGCTGGATAGCATCGCATCCGTCATCATTCTTTCTATCGGGCCGCCGGGAACGACGCGGGTAATCGCGAAAACCAGTAAGGTAATGCCGATAAAAGTAGGAATGACCAACAACAGTCGGCGAATAAAATAAGCAGTCATGATGGCCTAGCTGGTTGTATAAGAAGCTGCCGCAGGATGCCGCGGCAAGCCACGACAGGGCGCGGGACCCGTGGCTTCGAGGAAAAGCAGGGGCGTGGGCCGCAGAATCACCGCGTTGTTTACAGCATTGCAGAGAACCCTTGCCTTGGTAGTAAAAGCTGGAAGCGTGGTTGCAATCACATTAACAATCTTGCTGTTCTAGCCAGTGTCTGGAGGAAAATCGCCACCCACAATCGCTGGTGTTACTCCCGCGCAGTTTGCGTATTCAGCCACTAACCCAATCGGTCCCGAATGATGGTCAATCGGCCTGCTGGGACCAAGCGGAGACTTTACCACAGAAGGTCTCAGTTTACCTTGGTTACATCGATATAAAGCGTCAGGCTTTGCCCGGGCCGAAGGTACTCTGGCCGGTCTAGCGGGTTCCATTTAAGAATATCGTTGAGATTGACATTAAACCTTGAGGCGATGCGCGCCAATGAGTCGCCGCTGCGAACCGTGTAACCCACTTTGCGCACTTGCTCCGGCAGCTTTGCACTGCTCTGCGAACCTGGCTCAGGGATGTTGTCGGCCCATAAGGCTAGTTCCGTGCCAGGATGAATCGTAGCTTTGGCAGAGAGGTTATTCCAGCGCGCCAGATCTGTTATCGACACGCCGTGTTGTTGCGCAATTTTCCACATGGAGTCCCCGGCGCGTACCCGGTATTCAATGCGCTTGCGATCCGACTTGCCGCCGGGTCCGCCCTGGTTGGCCGCGACACGCGCAGCAGCCGAGCCCGGTGCCGAATAGCCTGCCGCATGGCTTGATTTTGGAATCATCAGCTGCTGGCCGGGGCGAATGGTATTGCTGCTGAGCTGGTTTGCCTGTTTGATCGCGTTGACGGTGGTGCTGTGACGCATTGCTATCGCGCCGAGGTTGTCCCCTGATTTGACCTTGTACTGCCCCCAGCCCGTGCCGCCTGTTTTTGCGAGCTGCTCTAACTTGAGTGAAAAGGCATCGGCCCGCTCAGCGGGTAGCAGTAGCTCGAAGGGACCTTTCGGGTCAGTAGCCGAGCGATTAAAGCCGGGATTTAGCCGATACATATCTTCCAGGCTAACCTGGGCCAGGCGCGCGGCGTCGCTAAGATCCAGTTGGCCGCCGATAGCGACGGGATGAAAAAAGGGTTGGTTGGGTACCGGGTTTAAGTGGACATTGTATTCGGCAGGATTGGCGACGATTTTGGCCACCGCCAGTAAGCGCGGCACATAGGCGCGCGTTTCCTTGGGTAGCTGCAGCGACCAGAAGTCAGTCGGCTTGCCCTGTTTGCGATTGCGTCGGATGGCGCGATCGACATTCCCCAGGCCCGCATTATAGGCAGCCATGGTAAGTTCCCAGTCACCTTTATAGCGCTTGTTCAATTCGCTCAAATACTGGATTGCGGCGCGGGTTGAGGCGCGAATATCGCGACGCCCGTCATACCACCAATTTTGCTTCAGGCCGTACATCTTGCCGGTGTTAGGAATGAACTGCCAAATCCCTGCCGCTTGACCGTGGGAATAGGCGAACGGGTTGTAGGAACTCTCTACAATGGGCAGCAATGCCAATTCCGTGGGTATATTGTTGCTTTCGAGTTGCTCGACAACGTAGTAAAGGTAGGGGTTGGCGCGTTCGACAACCCGGTCGATATAGGACTGATGAGTGGCAAACCACTTCAGCTCTGCCTTGACCCGGGGTTGGTTACTGTCGTGATCCAACTGGAATCCCGCTCTAAGCCGCGCCCAGACATCATTGTGCTGGGCTTGGTTCCAGCTCAATGCCAACGAATCTTCAGGTTGGCACTGCAGGGGCTCCGCTGGTCATAGACCGGAACGCCGCGATGTCAATTGGTGTCTGGGCAAGCGGGGTGGGCTCTGGCGGTAGCGTAGAAGCCGTTTTCATCGACTCGCCGGGAAGCTGGCTTTGCGATGCCCCGGGCTGCATGGGACTGCTGCCACAGGCGCTTACCATAGCAACGACAACAGCCAGGAATGTTGGCTTCACAGCGTTTTGACAGATAATCTGAGATGTTTTTTTCTTGCTTTTATTGCCTGCTTGCAACGTTCCTTCTCCCGCAATATCTATCCTGGCATGGCAGCGTAAAGTCTAGAAATGTCAAAGTTGCCGGTCAAGGCGGCGCCTTCAGGATGAGCACTGGGTTACTGTTTCACCCTTGGGTTTATGATTACAGCCCGCATTATGCTTTGCCCGCCGCGCATTTGCCAGATAGTGCGGCTATCTTAGGGCGAGCCAGCTGGCGTAAGTGCTTGTCTCGACCAGGGAGAGCGACGGTCCCGATTTTAATAGCATTGCCCGGTGGACCAATATTGCCGGCTAATGACAGAATTTTCGTGTCAGAAATGAATGGCACTTACTTAAGCGGATGTACCCCAGTGTGTTCGATCCGCGGCACGCCGTGAATCCCTCCCTGGAGGCTCGACTGCGGCATCCCTGCCGCAGACGCCCGCGGATCGAACACACCGGGGCTCCGCAAATCACTGTAGTGGCGTTAAGTAAGTGCCATTGGTGTCAGAAATCGTTTTTCCAGGCTCTGATTTCTGCGAACACGGCCTCGTCATCCGGTAGCGGCCTGCCAGCCCGGCGTGTCGCTGCTGCCGTTACACTCGACTGGCTGCAGCGCAGAAAAGGATTGGTTTGTAACTCTTCGCCCAGTTGCGACGGCACAGTGGGCAAACCTTGTTTACGCCGCCCCTGGTCGCGGCTGATGCGATCCCGGATGGCCGCTGCCGCCGGCTCAACCGCCGCTGCAAAAGCCAGATTTGCCAGGGTATATTCATGGGCGCAGAACACCTGGGTGAGGGTGGGAAGTGAAGCCAATTGTTGCAGCGACGCATACATCATCGGCGCAGTTCCCTCGAAAATACGTCCACATCCTCCTGCGAACAAGGTGTCACCGCAAAACAGCAGGGGCCCCGGCTGATAGTCAGGGGCGAAGTATGCAATATGATCGAGGGTATGTCCTGGTACTTCCAGTATGTCGAACTGGACGCCCATCACGTCGACGCTGTCGCCCTGTTTGAGGCTTGTGTTCACGCCTTTTATGGCAGGGTTGGTGGGCCCAAAAACTTTGGGCTGGTAGCGTTGCACCAGCTCCTCAACCCCGCCGGTATGGTCGAAATGATGATGGGTCAAGAGAATTCCACCAAGGGGCTTGCCGATGCGCGCTATGGCATCGACGACAACCGCAGCATCACCGGGATCCACTACCCAGGCAGTATTGGCATCGTGGAGTAACCATATATAATTATCACTGAAGGCTGATATCGGTTCTATGTTGATCATACTGTCACTTGAATATGGGGCCGCAAAGGCTCTATTGTAACCATAAATGAAAAGCTAAAGGTTAAAAATGCAGCCCCCGGAGAACCAAACTCTAGCCGGGCAGCTTCCCATGGCCACTCAGGAGCCTACCCATGTCATTCCCTGATCATGATGATGTCTACGCATATCGACCGGCGCTTGAAGAGTGGTTTGAGTCGGAGTTGGGTAGAATATTACTGCAGCGTGAAATGACGCTGCTTGACCAGCGGCTCGACCGTCTGTTTGGCTACTACTTACTGCAAATGAGCGCGCTGGTGCACCAGGATCTCAGTGGCGGGAGCAAAATCCGCCATCGCTTCCAGCTTGCTGCATCTCCCGGCCAGCCAGGGCGCAGCGGCGCCGTGGCGCATTTTGAGGCCCTACCCCTGGAAAGTGACAGCATGGATGTCGTCGTGCTGCACCATGTACTCGAATTCAGTCGCCATCCCCACCGTATCCTGCGGGAAGCTCACCGGGTGTTGATGCCCCGTGGCTCTCTGTTATTAGTATGTATCAACCCCTGGAGCCTTTTTGGATTGCGAACACGAGTGTTAGCTGGTTATCGTGACAGTCCGTGGCGAGGCCACATGATCAGTTCCCGGCGGGCGATGGATTGGCTCTCGCTGCTGGATATGCGGGTTACTGACATTCACCACACGTTTCACCATCTTCCATTGCAAGCACCGGGGATGTTGGGGAAAATGACCAGGCTGTGGGATTATGCCGAGCGCTATTCTTTGCCTTTTGGTGGCGTCTACGTCATAGAGGCCCGCAAACAAAAAGTGGGGCTCACGCCGCTGAAACCGCGTTGGCGGGTTTGGAGGCCAGAATTGGTGCCCCTTGGCGCTGCTCGCAGTGGCTTGCCACCCTCGAAAAAAACACCTTAGGATGTCTATGCGGTCTATTGAAATTTATACAGATGGTGCCTGCAAAGGCAATCCGGGCCCTGGGGGATGGGGCGCTTTGATGGTATCCGGCACCCACGAGAAAGTTCTATTTGGCGGTGAGCCGGTAACAACCAATAACCGCATGGAGCTATTGGCGGCGATCAAGGCACTCGAGGCACTGAAGGGACCGAGCCAGGTCGACCTGTATACGGACTCCCAATACCTTCGTAAAGGTATCACCGAATGGCTGGCTAACTGGAAAGTGCGGGGCTGGCGCACGGCGGCAAAAAAGCCCGTGAAAAATGAAGACCTGTGGCGCGCGCTGGACAAGGTGGTTGCATCACACACCATCAACTGGCACTGGGTAAAAGGCCATAGCGGCCACCCTGGAAACGAGCGCGCTGATCAGCTGGCGAACCAGGGGATTAAACAATTGGGGCAGACCATTTCATGAGGCAGATTATTCTCGATACGGAGACTACCGGGTTAGAGCCAGAGCAGGGGCACCGGATCATTGAAATCGGCTGTGTTGAGATGGTCGATCGCCGGCTCACCGGGCGAACTTATCATCAATATATCAACCCCCGCCGCGAAATTGATGCCGGTGCCATCGAAGTCCACGGCATCACCAATGAGTTTCTTGCAGACAAGCCTGAATTTGAGGTGATTGCTGCGGAATTTATGGCGTTTATCCAAGGGGCTGAGCTGATCATACACAACGCCCCCTTTGATCTTGGTTTCATTAATAACGAGCTGGCGCTGTTTGCCAACGACTACGATAGGGTAGAGAGTTATTGTGGGGTAATAGATACCCTGGTTATGGCTCGCCAGATACACCCGGGGCGGCGGAATAATCTCGACGCACTATGCGCCCGATACTTTGTCGACAATACTCAACGCGATTTGCACGGCGCCTTGCTTGATGCCGAGATCCTGGCGGATGTCTACGTTGCGATGACGTCGGGCCAGACCGATCTGGCGCTGGGTGGACAGGGAGAGATGACCAACAGGTCGAGTCCCGAAGCTGAAGAACGCCTGCAGCTGTCAGCGGACCGGCCTACCTTGCCAGTACCCGTGGCAACCGCAGCCGAAGAAGTGGCCCATGAAGCCATGTTGGCCCTGATTGATGCCAAAAGTGGTGGCAATTGCGTGTGGAGTCGCAGTCTCCTGGAAGGGTCTTGAGTCAGGTGGCGGGAACGCTGATCATCGACAGTACCCCATTGGCGATGAAAAACATCGACGGCTGCACCGCCAAGGGCGGTTCCTACCGGGCCGGGTATCATCAGATTGCGCGAAAGCTCTCAAGGTCTGCGCGGTTATACTCGTAGACACCGCGATCGTTACTTTGTCATACGGTGAGTCAAGGGTATGGCCAGAGGCGACTGTGTGGTTCAAGGAATCGAAGCCCTCACCAACGTTATAAACGTAGATGCCGGCTACCATAAAAATCTGCAGCATCAGCACCTCGAAACCAGTGTGCGCTTGCCGGTAAATCGTCTTGGGTGAGGCTCAGCAAGGTCGCCTCGATGGCCAGCAATCCGCCTGGCTGCAATGGATAGTACCTGCGAGCAAGTGTTAGGGTGAATATAAATTCGCCGATCAATGCCCAGCCGCTTAGTTTGGGCCCTACCAACTAAAGTAACAGCAAATCGATTATCAGAACCCCGGCAATTGCCCACTTGGACCATATGGGTGTCTGCCCCGGACAATTACGTCCTATTGCATGTCGCAGGCCGTAACGACGCTTTTATCCTTTCGAGGCAGAAGCTTGGCATAACAGCGGATAGATGCTCTTTGGTTGGGCGCGCAAAGGAAACCGTTTTGCAGCAATTTATAAAAGAATGATCCCGCTCCGGCGTTGCAGATAGCTGCCGATTTTGTGAAGTACGTCTCTATGTCTGGAATCCATAGTCACTGGTAGGGCGAAACAATAGTGAGTGTAGCGGCGCCAACTATACTTGGGCAATCAGACAACGGGCCTCACCTGGCAGTGGTCCAGAGGTGACAGGGAGTAACAGACAGTGCCTTTCTTAATACCAATTAACCTGCAATCAGCGATGCTGGTGCAAGAAGAGCTGCAAAAGAGCCTGGCTACCGCGAGGCAATATGTTGATGCGTGGCTGCGAGAGCCTGCAGCTGCCACCTTGATTGATAACGCTATCGTCGAATTACGCCAGGTCAGTGGCATTTTGCGGCTTGTCGAATTTTGTGGAGCGGTAGAACTTTCCGCTTCTTTATTGCAGTGCTGCGAGGCGATGGTGGCTGGTGGTTTGGAACCTGGCGAATCCACCCAGGCTGCGGTGACCGCCGGATTTATTGGTCTTGAGCGATATATCGATAGCAGCATAGACACGCAGCAGCTAAACCCCCTACTTATTGCTGAAACCATCAATCGCTTGCGCGCAATACTGCGTCAGCCGGGCCTGTTGGAAGCTCAATTACTCAACTTTCAGCCGGGCAGGATTCCTGAGCTGGCGGCTGGCGAAGAATATAGTCTGGTTGAGGAAGAACTGTCGCGGGCAAAGCGTCTTTTGCATATGTATGAAGTCGGTTTGCTAGCCGTGTTGCGAGACAAAAATGTTCCGTCCAGCATGGGTTTGATGGAGCGTGCTGTAAATCGCCTGCGACAAAATTTTGTCAGCCTGGCCAATGAGGAGTGGTGGCTGCTGGTCGGCGCTGTGCTGCAGCAGCTGAGATCAGGTTCACTGCGAATGAGCGCTGCTCGCAAACGTATGTTGGCCCTGGTTGACGGCTATCTGCGTCAGCGTTTTAAGCCCGGTACAAATCAGCCGGCCGAGCTGTTGCCTCTGGACCGCGATGCCTTACTCTGTTTACTGCTGCTCGCGGGTGGTGACTCGCCGCTACGCGCGGGCATCTGTCGCCAGTACAGTTTGCCGGCGCCACCTTTCGACGATGCAGAGCTGGCGGAGCTTGAGGAATCATTGGGCAAGTCTTCTATTGAGGCATTGAATACGGTGGCCCAGGCTCTGCGCGAACAATTGCAGACCCTTAAAGAGTTGCTTGAGGCAAATCGTGATGCCATGACTGTTGGCTTGGCTTCGACTGCCGCCAATCGTCTGCAAGCGATTGGCGAAACTTTGGGAAATGCCGGATTTCTCCGGCTCAAGGGAGTGCTGCTCGACAAAGCCTTTACGTTTAACCAGAGTATGGCGGCGGGCATTATCGAAAAAGACGCCATGCAGTCTCTTGCCGAGGCCTTACTGTTGGTTGAGAACACCCTCAGGAATCCCGACTGTTTTAACGATCGTGCAATGGCGTGCGGGCAGCAAGGCAGTGGGATGCTTGCTCGCGAGATGCTGGATGAAGCGACAGGGGTCGTGATCAATGAGAGCAAATCGGCGATAAGCCTGGCGAAACGAGGGATAAGCGCCTACCTGGATTCCGGTTTCGATGCTGTACACGTGGCCAATGTGGGAGCCAGTTTAACCATGGTTCAAGGAGCATTCCAGATACTGGGTCATGAACGGGCAGCTACAGTGCTGAGAAACTGCATCAACTATATCGATCACTTTGGCGTGCGCGAAGCGACCGATCAAACCCGGCAGGCAGTAGAGACCCTGGCTGATGCACTGATCAGTCTTGAGTACTACCTGGACGAATTATCGGTCTCGGAGCACGAGAACCGTGATTTGTTGACGATTGCTGAAGACAGCATTTCAGAACTTGGCTTTGCAGCATAGCGTGGGTGGGTATTTGTCATGATTAGCTGGTTACTGCCGCTGTTTGTAATAGTCCTTGGGCTGGGCTTCGCTTACCTTGGTCTGCGCTTGGTCGGTCACCTGCAATGGTTTATACCCTGGGCAAGGGGAATGGCGGCGTTTGGTGCGCTCGGCATGGCTGCGGCAATGGGCTTCTTTAGCTACGACCTGCTGGCATACGAAGAGGCTAGCTATGAACAGTTGATCGCGAATATCAGTTTTGAACAGATGGGTAGCCGGAGTTATGAAGCGCTGCTGGTCGATAGTGCTGGTAACGAATCGCGCTACCCTCTCAGTGGTGAGCAATGGCAGCTGGATGCCCGGATGCTCAAATGGGTCGACGGTATTCCCGCCAAGCCCTTATATCGTATAGATCAACTGAGTGGCCGCTACCTGAGTCTCGAAGAGCAACAAAGCGCTCCCAAATCAGTCTACAAAGTGGCCACTACATCGGGTGTAGTTGATGCCTGGGACAGTGTCCGTCGCTACCGATTATTGTTCCCATTTATCGACGCACTGCGCACCAGTGCTTCGTTCCTGCCGATGGTCGATGGCGCCATCTATTCCATTTCACTAGGCCAACATGGTTTAATTGCCCGTCCGCTGAACGAAGCGGCGACAGTCGCCCTGGGTCATTGATACCAGCACTCCGGTGCCGGCCGTCGGTTCTACCTTCTAAAACGCCTTCTTGGCGGTTTCCTCCGGGGACCGTCGTTGGCATCTATTACAATGATTTGGAGTGCGCAGTGGTTGAATTTGCGGCCGAGTACGGCCTTTTTTTGTTGAAAGCGATAACTTTAGTCGCCGCTTTTGCCATCGTTATCGGCATCGCCGCATCGGCGGGTAGTCGTGGTCAACGTCCTGACCCCGGCCATATTGAAGTGCAGCACTTAAACGATCGCTTCGACAACATGGCGCAGAATATGCAAGAGGTAATGCTCGACCCCGCCGAGTTGAAGCAACAGCAGAAGCAAAAAAAGAAAGCTGAGAAAAAGGCACATGCAGAAAAGAAAAGGGCACTCAAGCACAACATACGGAATAAGCCTGAAGCTGCTGACGATGCAAGGCGTCGCCTGTACGTTATCGATTTTGACGGCGACATCAGGGCGAGTGCAGTTTCCCAGCTACGAGAGGAAATCTCAGCGGTAATGACCATAGCCCGTAGCTGCGACGAGGTCGTCGTCAAACTTGAGAGCGGCGGAGGTATGGTGCATTCCTACGGGCTGGCTGCATCACAGCTGGACCGTTTGCGAGACAAACAGATACCGTTAACGGTGTGTGTCGATAAGGTTGCAGCCAGCGGCGGTTATATGATGGCTTGTATCGGTAACAAAATTATCGGCGCGCCTTTCGCCATGATTGGCTCGATTGGGGTAGTGGCCCAGATACCGAATTTTCATAAAGTGTTAAAGAAGCACGATGTGGATTTCGAAATGTTGACCGCTGGAGAGTACAAGCGCACTCTGACAATTTTTGGCGAAAACACTGAAAAGGGTCGCGAGAAGTTTGTTGAAGAGCTTGAACAGACTCACGCCCTGTTCAAGGAGTTTGTCGCTGAACATCGGCCCGCTATAGATATTGATGTAATATCGACAGGTGAAGTCTGGTTCGGCACCAAGGCCCTCGAGATGCAGCTTATCGACCAGTTGGGTACCAGTGATCAGTATTTGATGGATCAGCGCTCCAGCGCAGATATATACCAGCTCAAATATGTTGCCAAGAAAACGTGGCAGGAGCGGCTTGGGCTTGCTGCAGAGGGCGCGATGAGTTCCGCTATTGATCGCCTGTGGCAGAGCTTGCAGCAGACACGTTTTTTTTCCTAGGCCAATACAGTTCGTAACCCAATTCCTTGTATCTTGCGCGGGGCAGGTTTGCTGGGCAGCGATTCGGATGAAGCGGTGCTGGAGGAAGAAACGGTTGTCTGGGTCTGGATCGCCGTGCACAACCGCAGCGACAAGCTGGCTTATCTGGTACAGGATATCCCATTGGAGCAGACAACCCAGGCCCTGGAAGATTTACTCGCTGGCAAGATCCAGGGTCGTTTTCTGGTCAAGATCGCCGCCAGAGCGAGGATACTCGATCGGGTTTTTATAGTTGTGATGGAGCATCATTCGGGCTAGCGCTTCCCGCTTACAATGCCCTGTGGTGCGATCATACCCTCTGGCGTAACTGAACCACCGGGCTTAAATTCGTCATAGTCCGGCAATAGCGGTGGTTCCTGGTTCCAGTCAACACGCTCTCGATTACGGTAGGACTTCTGTACTTGGCGCATGAAGTCATAGCGGCGCTGTGTGACATCGGCAACTTGCATTTCATCTTTCAAAATCACCGGGTGAATAAACACCATCAGATTGGTTTTTTGTTTCAGCTTGCCCTTGGAGCGAAACAGGTGGCCGAGTATCGGCAGGTCGCCAAGTAGCGGTGTTTTCTGGACCAAATCAGACTCTTCGTCGCTGATCAGGCCCCCGAGAACCAGAATTTCTCCATCCCGGATCAGGGCGTTCGTGAGAATCTGGCGTTTGTTAGTTACCAGGTCGACAGCTGACGAGGAAGCTTCGTTGTTTATTCGCTCAGTGGTTTGCTCAATCTTCAGCGTTACCGAGTCGCCACGATTGATGCGAGGCGTAATTTTCAGGGTAGTACCGATATCCTGTCGCTGGACGGTGGTAAAAGGGTTGTCGGTTTGCGAAGCGGCACCGGTGGATTGGCCGGTGACAAAGGGCACATTCTGACCGACCAGCAATGAAGCCTCCTCGTTGTCCAGAGCCACCACGCTAGGGGTGGATATGACGTTGGAACGAGTCTTGGTAGAGAGCGCTCGAAACACGGCTCGCAGGTCTCCATCCTTTATATAGCCAAAACTCAGTCCGGCGCCGGGAATAACATCAATAATTTCACCGTCGCTATCGGCGATGGTGCTGCCTATGCCCAGAGCGCCGGTGGTGTTGTTGGCTGCAAAACCACCCGTACGGTTTTCCTCGGCCAGGTCTGAGGTGATCCAGCTAATCCCCAATTCGCGGCCATCGTCTTCCATAACATCGACAATAAGTGCTTCTACCAACACCTGGGCGCGGCGGATGTCTAACTGTTTTATGACTCGCTTGATGCGGGCCTGGATGGCTGGCGGTGCATTGATCACCAGGGCGTTGGCGGCTTTACTTGCCTCGACACTGGCAGGGGTAGAACTCTCCATGGAGTCTTCGTTGATGTGATCAAGGGTGCCTCGCAGTACGGGTACTAATTCCTCCGCATCCACATAGTGAAGATATATCACCTGGGTTCCAGCAGTAGCTTCCATCGGTTTATCCAACTGCTGCACCAGCTTTTTTACCTTAGTACGCTGATAACTATTGCCAGCCAGCAGAATCGCATTGCTGCGCTGGTCAACCGACATCGACACAGCCAAACCCGATTGTTTGAGTTCTTCACTCATCAAACCGCTGACCGACTTGAGGAGCTCAAAAGCATCCGCATGTTTCAATTTGACCAGGTCGAATGATGAATCACCGCTCTGGTCAATTTGCCGGCTAAGGCGGCGTATGCGCTCGATATTGTCTCCCCGGTCGGAAACTATCAGAGCATTGGTCTGGGAATACGCGGTGATGACACCGGCTTCACTCATTAGCGGCTTCAGCTGTACGCTAAGTTCCTGTGCCGGCACGTGTTGCAGGCGGATGATGCTGACTTTAATATCTCCGGCGAGGCTTGCGTCGGCGTTACCGGCAGATTGTGAAGCCTTGGGGGCCGGCAGAACCTTCACTGACTGGCCGGAGCTTACTGCAGCATAACCATTGAGTTCGAGTACCTGCAAAAACATTTGCCAGGCCTCGTCAAGGCTGACCGGTTCTGCGGAGACAACTGTCGCGGAGCCTTTCACGTCTCGGTGCACTACAAAGTTCTTGCCGCTTTTATCTGCCATCCACTGGATTAAGGCGCGAATTTCGGCATCCTGCATGTTCATGGTAATGTTGCGCTCGCCCTGCGCCAGTGCTGATAGACTGGCAACGGCCAGTGCGATGCACAGCAGTATTGGTTTTAAGTGTTTCAATCCGGACTCCTTCAAGGGCGGCTCAGCGCGCGTTGGCGCAACATTTCCAGACGCTGCCGAACAATCTCGCGACGATTGCTCGCGGTCTCTTCTGCAATATCCATTATGGGTTCGCCTATTGGCTTTATTGCATCTTCAACTCTCGGCATAGAGCCAATGGTAGGGAAGCGCAGGGTCTCCAGGCGACCATTGAGGTTGATGACCACGTGGTCGGGGTGAACCTCAGTTAGCTGGGCGCCACCGGGCATTGTCTGCTTGGCCTTGTATAGCTGCGCGCTCTGTTCTCCGGCAAGTATGATGGCACTGCCGTTATCTGGTGCGGTACCCGTAAAGACTCCCTGTAACACCCATTGCAAACGAGTCGAAGGTAGTTCACTGCTGTCTGGTGGTGGCGTCGAACCGATCTTGCCAAATAAATTTGCCTGGCTGACCAGGTTCAAGTCCGGCATGGATTGCTGCTGCGCAGACGATACCGTGCTGGAGTAGTCGTTCTGCTGTAATAGTGTCTGACTTATAGACCAGCCTAGCGCGGCCAGGCTGAGCGCGGTCACAGAAGCGATCGTTACCTGAGATATACCGGTCAGCCCAAACCGTTCGGCCAGACCTGACAGGGTTCCACTCTGGCCCATCTTGTATTCCCCCGAAGTGCGTGAAGTTCACATTTTTACAACATTATAGTTGGCGACTGTGAGCGCGAATGCAGATTGGTCTCCAGTTTCTCGATAGTGTGCTACGGTTCATATATTGATAAAAAATACCAAAAATTGAGCGTTATTAGGTCCACCGGAATGCCGTGCTTTAACTGTCTAAGAGGGTGCTGAATTGCAAGCAAATCCAGAGTCTATGGTCGCTGTAACTGCGGAGCAGCCGGCCGAATATCAGCCTGTGCATTCAGAGCAGCTACCCTACGGCTTTGCCCGCCGCTACGGGGCTTTTTTGGCAGCGGATGATCAACAGCGTTTGACACTGTTCTATCGTGCAGGCTTGTTGGCCGAAGCCTTGAGCGAGGTTCGCAGGTTTATAGGTACGCCATTTGCCTGCCAATTGCTTGAGTCTGACGAATTTGACCAGGCGATGGGGAAATACTACGAAAGCAAGTCTGGTGAAGCGATGCAAGCGGCAGAAGATCTGGGAGAGGATATAGATCTGACCGCACTGGCCAACAGCTTACCCGAGACTGCGGATCTACTGGAGCAACAGGATGACGCTCCGGTTATTCGCCTCATTAACGCTATCCTTGCCGAAGCGGTGAAGCAAAATGCTTCGGATGTGCATATTGAAACTTACGAAAAGCGCCTCGCGGTTCGCGCCCGGGTAGACGGTATGCTGCAGGAAATCCTGCACCCGCGGCGGGAGTTGGCGCCACTGTTGGTATCGCGCATCAAAGTCATGGCAAAGCTGGACATTGCGGAAAAGCGCGTACCTCAGGATGGTCGCATCAGCCTGCGCGTAGGTGGGCGTGAAGTGGATGTTCGAGTATCGACCATGCCCTCCAGCGCGGGAGAGCGGGTGGTGTTGCGTTTGCTGGATAAGCAGGCAGGTCGCTTACAGCTCGACAGCCTGGGTATGGCGCCCTCTGATTTGCAGCGTCTGGAGCAGGTACTGGCGCGTCCCCATGGCATTGTATTGGTCACCGGCCCAACCGGGTCGGGCAAGACCACCAGCCTGTATGCATCATTGAGTGAAATCAACAACGCGACTCGCAATATACTTACGGTTGAAGATCCGATCGAATATAACCTCGACGGTATCGGCCAAACACAGGTTAACACCAAGACAGATATGACTTTTGCGCGAGGGCTGCGTGCCATCTTGCGCCAGGACCCGGACGTCGTGATGGTGGGCGAAATTCGGGATCTTGAAACCGCTGAAATAGCGGTGCAGGCCAGCCTGACAGGTCACCTTGTTTTGTCGACACTGCATACCAACACCGCAGTTGGTGCGATTACCCGGCTCGAAGATATGGGCGTGGAGCCGTTCTTGCTGGCCTCCAGCCTGGTGGCGGTCATTGCCCAACGCCTGGTGCGAACCCTGTGCCCGGATTGTAAGCAGGCGTATGAGCCAGATACTGCAGAATCCGAGCTTTTGGGCCTGGCAGCCGCTTTGGACAAGCCACAATTATTTCGTGCCATGGGTTGTGATCAGTGCAATCAGCAGGGCTACCGGGGGCGAATAGGCATTTATGAATTGGTCATGGTTGATGACTCGATGCGGCGCATGATTCATGACCGCTGTGCCGAGGCCGAAATTATCCTGCAAATTCGTGAGCACACCAGCGGCATTCGAGAAGACGGTTTCCGCCGTGTAAAGTCGGGAATCACTACTATCGAAGAAGTGCTTCGGGTGACTCAGGAGGACTAGAACGGTGGCAGCATTCAGCTATGCTGCGCTGGATCAGCGTGGCAAATCTCTCAAAGGGTTGATCGAGGCGGAGAGCAAGCGCCAGGCCCGGCAGCAGTTGCGGGACAAAGGCTTAACGCCGCTCAGTGTCGACGACAACACCACCGGCGAGCCACAGTCTGGTATGGGCAGCAAGCGCTTCGGTAGCGGCATCAGTGTTGCCCACCTGGCCGCCTTCACGCGCCAGATGTCGATCGTACTGAAGGCGGGGATACCGCTGGAAGAAGCGCTTTCTGCAGTGGGTCGTCAAACCTCCAAGGCCAGGTTGCGCGCGATCATACTCGGCGTGAGAGCAGGGGTTCTTGAGGGCCGCAGCCTGGCGCAAAGCCTGAGTGCATGGCCCAACGCCTTTTCCGATTTGTACTGCGCCACCGTGGGGGCGGGAGAACAAGCTGGCCATCTTGATATCGTGATGGAGCAACTGGCTGACCATACGCAGCGTAGTCACGCCAACGTCCAGCGCACTCGGCTGGCATTGATTTACCCGATACTTTTGTTCGTCATGTCGATGGCTATTGTTGCCCTGCTTATGGTGTTTGTGGTGCCAGATATCGTCGAAGTTTATATCTCTCAGGGGCAGTCTCTGCCGGTGTTGACGCGTTTTTTGATCGATGTCAGCGATTTTATGCGTAACCAGGGTGCATATTTACTGATTAGTGTTGTCATAGTTATAGGCGCGGCACAGTACGCGTTGATGAAACCGGCATTGCGTCGACGCTGGCATCGCAGCGTGCTGCGTATGCCGTTGCTGGGTTCGCTGGTGCAGCGATTCAATGCGGCTAGATTTGCCGGCACTCTGAGCATTCTCTCCAGCGGTGGAGTGCCGCTGGTAGAGGCCATAAGAATAGCCGGCGATGTGCTGGGCAATGTCTATGTCCGCGATAAGGTTCGCAGTATTGGTCAGCAGGTGGAGGAGGGCGGTAGCCTGCACCAGGCACTGGAGAATAGCGGCCAGTTTCCGCCGCTGATGATCCATATGATCGCCAGCGGCGAATCAGCGGGCGAGCTTGATACAATGTTGGCCAGGGTTGCAGACAATCAGCAGCAGGAGTTAGATAATCTGGTATCGACCCTGGTAAGTCTATTTGAGCCAGCCACGCTGCTTATTATGGGTGGGGTCGTTCTGGTGATCGTAATTGCGATCCTGCAACCGATAATGAGCCTTAATCAATTGATCTAGGAAGGGTGTGTTTTATGCGGCAGTATCGAAAGAAACAGAAGGGTTTTACGCTAATAGAGATCATGGTGGTGGTGGTCATTATTGGTATTTTGATTGGCCTCGTTGCCCCTAATATTGTTGGCAATGTTGACGAGGCGAGGGTGACAGCGGCGAAAGCAGATATAAGTACCTTGGTTGATGCCCTCGAGCGTTACTACATGGACAATAGTGTTTACCCCACTACCGACCAGGGGTTAGAAGCTTTGGTAGAAAAGCCAACGGCGGCACCGGAGCCGAAAAATTGGCGGGCGCAGGGCTATATAAAGCGCAAAAAAATGCTCCAGGACCCCTGGAGCAACGAATATCGTTACATTAGTCCGGGTGCGAGCGGACCCTACGACCTCTACAGCCTGGGTTCCGATGGTCAGGAAGGAGGCGAGGGAGTGCAAGCTGATATTGGACAATGGGATCTCTAGTGCGACCCAGTCGGGTGCGACCCAGTCGGATGCGACCCAGTCGGATGCGACCCAGTCGGATGCGACCCAGTCGGGGTTTTACCCTGATAGAACTGATGTTGGTAATGGTGGTGTTGGGTGTGATGTTGTCGCTGGCGGCGGGAGTACTGCCAGACCGCAACGAGGCTCGGCTTGCCAACGAAGTGGCTCGCCTGGTCAAGGTTCTCGATACCCTGCAACGTGAAGCTATGTTGCAACGCACTCAGACCGGGCTGGTGATTGCACCCGATGGTTATCGTAGCAGTATACTTTACGTGCAAAGTCTGGAATGGGGCGGAAGCGACTTGAAAATACTGGCTCCGCACACACTGCAGGAGAACGACTTGCAACTGGCTCTGCTTGAGCCTGGTGAGGCCAGTGCCGGTGAGCCGGGGCTGTCGATCGTGTTCGACGCGTCCGGCGTCAGTGATCCGTTCCAGTTGCGGCTTATACACCGCAGCGGCATCAGTACTACTCTGGTCAGCGACGGTATACAAAAGGTAACTTTGCAGTGAGGCAGCGCGGTTTTACCTTGATGGAAATCCTGGTGGCTCTGGCGATATTTGGCATCCTGGCGACCGCCTTTCTTAGCCAGTCCAGCCAGCAGCTGGCCGGTGCGAGCCGGGCCCAGCTGCAGTTGCTTGGTGATGTGCTGGCAGAGAATGAACTCAATCGTATTTTGGCGCGCAAGCAATGGACTGAACCAGGCCTGATGAGCTATCCACTCACTTATGGTGCAACTGAGTTTGAAATCATTGTTGATACTCGAAGCACCGCTTTTCCACTGCTGCGAAGGATTGAGGTGGCAGTGCTGGATCAAGCCCAGCAGCCGCAGGTAGAGCTTGCCCGGCTTGTGGCTTTTCGAGGCCAACATTAGTGCACTCTGCATCAAGGCCTAATGCGCGCGCTCCAACATTACTCAGATGTCAGCGTGGATTTACGCTCATTGAATTGATGGTCGGACTGGCCATTTTCGCTCTGCTAGGCTCTGCTTGTTACCAATTTCTCAATAGCATGACCCAAAGCCAGGGCAGTTTGAAAATTGCTTCAGACCAACGAGGCAATGTAGTCAAGGCTCTCACAGTTATCGATCAGGATATGCGTCACCTGATCCCACGAAGTGTGCGCAGTATAAGTTCAGTCAGTCGGTTGCCTGCACTTGACGGTACTAGCGCAGGTGCCCTGGAGTTCAGCCGCGCGGGCTTTCCACTTCGCCGTTCCATTCACCTCGCGGGAGCTCGCCGTGTCAGCTACTTTATAAAGGATGAACAACAAATACCTGTGCTATACCGTGAGGTGTATTCGGCGCTTGATCGAGCTGAGACAACTCCCAGTTACCGACAGGAATTGCTGCGAGGTGTGGCCGAACTGGATTTTCGATTTATGAATAACGACGGTCAATGGAGCTCTCGATGGCCACCTGCGGCCAAACAAGAAGACGTCGCCGAAGACCATCTTGAAGAGCTGCCGCTGGGAATTGAAATATCCATCGGTTTGTCCAGCGACCAAACGATTCAACGATTTATCAGTTTACGATGAAATCTCTTCAAAACCAGCAAGGCGTGGCCCTGCTAACTGTTTTGCTTGTCTTTGGTTTGGCCGCTTTCATCGCCCGCGATATGCTCCTTACCGGCTTTGTTGATACCCAGAACAGGATGGCGCTGCGCGATTCGCGGCAGGCTTTTTATTTTGCTCTTGGAGGCGAGGCTTATGCCCGTGAGATATTGTGGCGCGATCGCGATGCCGATATCCAACAGCAGCGGGAGGTCGACGGTAAGAGTGATGCATGGTTCAGTGACGAGCTGGCCTTTACTCTGGATGAAGGGCAGCTGCAAATTCGTATTACCGACCTGCAAAGTCGTTTCAATCTTGGCAATCTGCGCTTGGAGACCGGTGCTGTCGATGCCGTGGCAGTAGCCCAGCTGAGGCGATTGTTAAATCGGATTGGCGTTGAACAGGACCTCGCATATCGTCTTGCCGACTGGGTCGATGCCGATCAACAGCTTGGCAGCCGCGGTGCCGAAGACGAGGCCTACCTGAAGGCAAATACCCCCATGCTAACGGCTAATGTCGCGTTTGCCGACATTGCAGAAATTAGCTCCCTGGTAAAGCTGAGCGAGCAACAATACCTTGATTTGGCAACCCATCTGACGACTTTACCGGAACGGACTAAACTGAATGTGAATACGGTCGCCAGCGAGGTTATATCTTCGCTGGCTGAGCAGATTAACGAAAGTGGGGTTTCGGCGTTGGTCAGTCGTCAAGCAATAAAGAGCTACGATAGTGTGCCCCAGGCTATAGCCGAAAGTGGCTTGTTGGCCGCCAATCTGGAGCCTTTTCTCACCACGGCTTCGGACTATTTTGAAGTCGAGGTTATCGCGTTGTACCGGAATCGTAGCGCGAGACTTCGCAGTGTCATTCATCGTGAACGCGGTAGCGGTAAAACCCGGGTGATTTACCGCTCACAGCACAATAGCTTAAAGGCGGGCTAAATGTACGAGTACCTTGTAATCCGATTGCGTGGAGGCATAGCCTCAACAGAGGCGGCTGTTGAGTGGGTGTTCCTTAGTTTGCAAGGTCAGTCTGCCGAAGCCCGCACCGATAGTTTGCAGGAAGTAGGTGAGCGCTATGCAGCTCTGGCTCAGAAGCCGGTAGTGGTGGTGCTGGCACCGGCACGGGATGTGCTGTTGTCGGCGGCGGAGGTGCCGGTCGGTCAGCATCGGTATGCCAAGCAGGCAATGCCCTTTTTGGTGGAAGAAAAACTGGCCGAAGATATCGAAGATGTCCATATCGCGATTGGACCGGTGCTAAAAACAGAACCAGTGCCGGTTGCAGTAGTACGGCATTTTGACGTCATCAACTGGCTGGATGCCCTTTACAGCGTGGGCCTGCCCACGGCCTGGCTTGTCCCTGAGCAGCTCGCGATTCCATGGCAAGAGGGCCGTATATCGGTTTATCTGCAAGATGATTGCAGCCTGGTCCGGGATAGCGAATGGCATGGCCTCGGCTGTGATGTCGAGAATACCGAACTGGCGATAACATTATTGGCGCAGCATGCTCGGGCAGCGGCACCGGCGTTGTTGCCGAAGATCGACCTTACTTACAGCAACAGCCTCGAATCGCAAGCCGCCGCCGAAAACCTGAGAGAGCAACTGCAAGAAAATCTCGATCACGAGATAAATTTGGTGAGCTACCGGGAACCCATTCTGGAAGTGCTGGCAAAAACCCAGATTAAGGCACTGGGAGATTCGCTCAACCTGCTTCAAGGCGGGTACGCATCCAAATCTGCCGGTTTTCTTGGCGGCTTTAACCCTATGCGTGTGGCTGGCACTTTTGCCGCTTGCATCGCCCTCCACCTGGCGCTGACTTTGAGCGCTGGAATCTGGTTTGATTGGCGGGCAGATGAGCTTAAAGCTGACGGTCGCGCGATGTATAGCGAATGGTTCCCGCAGGCCCAGAGAGTTTTCAACCCACGACGCCAATTACAGAGCAAGCTTGCCAGCAGTGATGGCGCCGGTAGCGAACTGCTCTTGTCATATATCGGAGCAGTTGCTAACGGCTGGCAACAGGCCGACGGTCATTTAAAACTGCAAGCAATAGAGTATGACGGCCCAGCGCGCAGTATGACCCTGCAGTTGGAATCTGCGGCAGCTGATCAAATGGCATCGCTGCAACAACAATTGCAGAGTCGCGGCCTGCCCACTGCACTGCAATCGGTGGCTCAGCGCGGAGATATGGTAACTGGCCGACTTAAGCTGGGGGGCATTCGCTAATGCTGACTATCAAGGATCATATCGAACGCTTCGAAATTCGCCTGCTTGAGTCTACCATCGGCCAGCGCTGCCTGGCCTGGTATCGTCGCCTCCCGGACCGCGATCAACTTTTATTTAACCTTCTGCTGGGATTAACATTGGTCGCAGTTATTGTGGTTGCTGTGCTGCTGCCCTCAGCTCGTTATGCTTTGAGTTCAGTAAGTGATTACCAGCAGGCGCGGGACGATATTCAGTGGTTGCGTGCCAATGAGAAGGCCGCCATGAAAGTTGCCAATACGGATGCGAACCCTGTCGACGCCAACAGTCTGCTGTCCACTTCAGTGTCCTCTGCAAAGGAGTTTGGAATAAAGTTCAGGCGCTATGAGCCCACTGCCGATGGCGATTTGCGCATATGGCTGGAGAAAGTTCCCTTCGACAAGTTGGTTGGTTGGGTGCAGGCAATTGCGGGTCGTCATCAACTCAATGTTGATAGCATTACGGTGAGCCCCGAAGCCGATAATGGCCTGGTGAATGCGCGCCTGGAAGTCAAGGGATGAGGCCGGGATCAGATACACGTTTCTATCATTACTTTGGGATAAACAGCTCTCCCTTTTCTATAGCACCTGATCCACACTACCTGTTTTTAGGAGAAAAGCATCAGGAAGCTCTGGCGCACCTTTTTTACGGCATTGGCAATGAGGGCGGCTTTATAGTGCTTACCGGCGAGGTCGGCACCGGAAAAACCACTATTTGCCGTACCATCCTGCAGCAGATGCCCGATGCAACCGACGTCGCATATATTGTCAATCCACGTCTCGATGCCAATGAGTTACTGCAGAGTATCTGCGATGAGCTGGGGCTCTTCTACGATACGGAGGAGAGAACCAACAAGGTTATGTTGGATATTCTCACCAAATTTTTATTGGCCAGCCATAGCCGAGGTCGTCACACCTTGCTCATTATCGATGAGGCACAAAACCTTTCGATTGATGTGCTTGAACAGATTCGCTTACTGACTAACCTTGAGACTAACGAAAAAAAATTGCTGCAGTTGGTTCTTATTGGCCAGCCCGAATTGGCTGACCTGCTCGCCTCCAGAGAGTTGCGCCAGTTATCCCAGAGGGTGACGGCGCGCTACCATCTCGAAACCCTTAACCGCACCGAGACCGGGAGTTATATCGCGCATCGCCTTAAAGTAGCTGGCTTTCAGGGGCCATTATTTTCCTCTGCAGCATTGCGCAGTGTTTACCGTTATACCGGAGGCGTGCCGCGTTTGATCAATGTACTTTGTGAGCGTTGCATGCTGGGTGCATATGTCAGCGAAACTCGACATATTGATGCGGCTGTGGTCAAACGAGCTGATCGAGAGCTCAAAGATCCAGAGCGAAAGGGTCGCAGGCTGCGGCGCCAGCTTAGTAGTCTGAGATCCTGGAAACTGGTGTTGCCGGGATTGGCATTACTGATACTTGGTCTGGGTAGTTATTTGGGCACAGCCGCGCACCAGTCATCGACCCTGCAAGCCTCGCGTGAAATAGCGGCCGTTGCCCAACCCAGGAATCAATCATCGCTGGCGACTCCTGCAGATTCAACTGCCGGGATGAGCCCATTGGGCTCGGCCGTTGAGCTTGCTCAGGTGGGATCTTTGCCGGAGCAACGTGAAAATGCGCTGCGCGAGCTAGCTGAGCGCTGGAACATCGATGTAGCGGCAGGAGAGTCGGTCTGTCAGGCTATCCTGCCCCATGGCTTGTCCTGCCTGGAGGTCGATCTCGAGCGTGACAAACTGGTGCAGCTAGGACTGCCCGGTGTGGTTGCACACAACGACAAGAATGACCCGCAGGTTTTCCTGCTTCAAAGTGCCGCCGACCTGAAACGATTGCAGCGAGGGACCAATACCAGCTATCAGTTTGTCTTGCTATGGCGTTCTCCGCCATCAACGGCTAACGATTGGCCCTATGAGCAGGGAGACCAGCACGAAGGCGTGGCATGGTTGCAGCAGCGTCTGAACTGGTACCAGGGGCGAAAATATCAATGGCTTAGTGATAAACAAAAGCCGGCCATGGGCCCGGTGCGCGATCGCTTTGATTGGCTTTACCAGCAATCACCACGACTTGAGCCTGGCGACGGCTACGATCGTTTTGGCAGCACCTTGCACGAGGGCCTTGTGCATTTTCAACGACAGCTAGGCTGGGCTCCCACCGGAGAGGGAGACCTGCTAACCCTGGTTAAACTCGATAACATTACCGATGCCAGGGCCCCCACACTGGTTCATTCAGGATAAGCGCAACGTGTCTTACATTCTTGATGCTTTAAAGAAATCTGATAGTGAACGCCAGCAGCGCCAGGGGCCAACCATGGCCAGTGTCCAGCAGCCGCATTTTATGCCGGCAAGACGACCTCGCTCTTCAGGTGCTTTCGTTCTGGGAGGGTTGGTGGCGGCATTGCTTGGCGCTGCGTTATGGCTTTACCAGGTGGGCTACCTGAAGCTGCAACTGCCAACCGCAGGAGCCAGTTCAAGTGTCTACCCAGAGTCCAATGCCACGCCGATAGCGGATGTTGCCAAATCTGAAACCGTGACGTCGACTCCTGCTGCAACCCATTCCGCGAGCCAGGAAACCGGTGTGGTCAGTGTTCAAACTGAGTTGATAGAGACAGCCAGAGTCTCTCCACTATCCGGGAACTTGGCGCAGGCGATACCCGAGTTATGGCAGTTGCCAGGACCTTTGCGTAAGGGTATCCCGCCGCTCGATTTTTCTCTGCATGTCTATTCGACCCAAATCGAGCAACGCAGTATCATTATCAACAACCGCATGATGCGCGAGGGAGAGTATGTGAATCCCGAGCTGGCCTTGAGCGCAATAACTCCAGACGGGGTTGTCATGCGGTACCGGAGCGAGTATTTTCGCGTCAGTATTGTTGATAGTTGGTAGGAGCAAACGTCCCTTGCGGCGCAAAACCAAAATTATTTGTACCATCGGTCCCGTCAGTAGTTCTTACGCCATGCTGGAAAAGCTTTATCACGCTGGAATGAATGTAGTCCGGCTGAATATGTCCCATGGCGATCATGACTCCCATCGGCAGGTCATCAAGGCCATCAAGACGCTTAACCGCAAGGTGAAGTACACGGTTCCGGTGTTGCTCGATACCCAGGGGCCGGAAATCAGGACGGGCCACCGCGCTGTCGACCTCAATCTTAAGGAGGGCGAGGAAATATCGGTAGTGGTGCGCGGTGCTGATGATGTCGAAGAGAGTTCAATTCATATCGATTACGAAGACTTGATTGAAACCGTCAAGCTTGGCGATCGTATTACCGTGGACAATGGCCTGATCAATTTGCAGGTCTTGTCTAAAGAGCACTTTACTATGCGCTGCAGGGTTGTCGATGGTGGCCTGCTCAAAGGCAAGCGCCATGTTAATCTTCCAGGCATCCGGGTCAACCTGCCGGCTATCACCGAAAAGGATCGACGCGACATCCTGTTCGGTATTGAGCAGGAGGTCGATTACATTGCGCTGTCTTTTGTCCGCAGTGTTGACGACATTCACGAGTTGCGAGAATTACTCGGTGCAAAGGCGAAGAAAATCAAGATTATCGCCAAGATAGAAGATCAGGAAGGGGTGAACAACCTCAGTGCGATAATTGCCGAGGCCGACGGTGTGATGGTCGCCCGTGGTGACCTCGGGGTGGAAGTACCGTTCTATGAATTGCCGAATATCCAGCGTCGGATGGTGCGTGAATGCGCCGAAGCGGGTAAACGGGTCATTGTCGCCACCCACTTGCTCGAGTCGATGATTGAAAATCCGATGCCGACCCGGGCCGAAGTCACCGACGTTGCCAATGCCGTTAACGAAGAGGTGGATGCGGTGATGCTGTCTGGTGAAACAACCATCGGCAAATATCCGATTAAATGTGTCGAAAACCTGGATAAAATTGCCCGTAGCGTCGAGCCAGATGGCGGCTTTCGGTTTACCGAAAAACTCAGCCAGGATACCCAGAAGCAGAATATTGCCTCCAGTGCCGTACACCTTGCCGACACCATGAAAGCAAGTGGAATTGTGGTTATCACTCGCAAGGGGCGCATGGCTAACTATGTCGCCAACTGCCGCCCGCGTAATGCAATCATTTACGGTTTTAGCAATGAAAGCCGCACTCGCCGGCAGTTAGCGCTATGTCGCGGTGTGTATGCCCACCGTATTCACTTCAGCCACGAGCCGGAAAAAACCCTGGCTACCGCGTTTGCAGTGCTGCTGGAAAAAGAAGGGTTTGAGCCTGGCGATAATGTGGTGGTGATCTCTGATGTATTGGCAGGCACCGGTACCGATGCCATCCAGGTCCGCCAGGTTAAAGCCGGCGAACTGGATGCAGTTTGAACCAGGCCGCAAGTGACCTGTTTTAAGTTTTTGCCCGGGAACCGGAGCTCAGTGTTTAAAGCGCGGTAAATTTAAACTTCTGGCCGCCAATGGCTGCCTGGTACATAAGACCGCCTTTGGCTTGAATGAATGTAGCCATACCTTTGGAATACTTAGTTTTCGCCTGGGTGCCACTGTTGGGGCCTGCACTAGCACCCGCGGTGCTGCCGCTTCCGGTACTGGCAGTTGCCTGAACGCCCGAGGTAATCGCAACTGCCGAGGCGGTGGCATCAAATTCGAAATTGCCACTGGTAAAATCGTCGTAAGCACGACGGTCCTGGAAGAATATGATCTGGCTGAAAGCCTGGCCACCCACTTGAAAGCCGAATGATAACTGATTGAGCGTTACAATCCCGGTGACTTTACCGCCCTGGTACACCTGGCCTTTGCCATGGGCCCCACCGACTCCGAAACCCCCTTTGCCCACCGTCGGAAACACAGCATAGCCATAGGCCGAGGTAAAAAACTCAGCAGCCTCTGGTGCATCTTTGAATTTCTTGATAGTGGGTGAGTAGTCCTCAATTTTTGCGTCGCTGTCGTTCGCGTAGCTGAAGCCGGCGATCAAGAATAGTAGTAAGCCGGAGAGAAATGCTTTTGATAGCATGAGAGATTCCTTTTGCTGGTAGCCAATATGGTGGTCAAAATACTCTGTATAAGTTGCGCTTTCAAGTATTTTTCCAGGCTGGCTATGAACTGCATTGCATGTTTTGAAGGCTTTGGACCTCATTGTGCAATTGCTATCATGCTGTTGTAACAAGCCTGTCAATAATGCCTGTAGCCAGAGGAAACCATGTCTGAATTTGAAGGAAAGATTGCTTTCGTAACCGGTGCCGCTTCAGGTATTGGCAAAGCTTGCGCGGTGTCACTGGCAAAGCAGGGCGCGAGTCTGGTGGTGTGTGATATTAATGCGACACTGCTGGCAGCCACGGTCAAGGAGATAGTGGCTCTGGAGCGACCGGTGGACAGCCAGGTGTTTGACGTCTCGGATGCCGCAAGCTGCGCTGCAGCTATCGATTCGGCGATTGCGTGTTTCGGCAGCCTGGATATTCTGGTCAACGTGGCGGGTATAGCCGCCGCCCGCCACTTTACTGACATTGATGATCGGCTTTGGCGGCGTATGGTGGGCATTAACATGGACAGCGTTTTTTATCTCAGCCGGGCCGCGCTGCCACACCTGCTGCAAAGCAAGGGCAACATCGTCAACGTTGCGTCCTCTGCAGGACTGGTTGGGCAAGCGTACAACGCCGCTTACTGCGCGACCAAGGGAGCCGTGGTCATGCTGACGAAGGCCATCGCAATGGAGTATGCCAACCGTGGGGTCAGGGCCAATGTGGTTTGTCCGGGCGGTGTAAAAACCCCCTTAACCGCCAGTTTCACTTTTCCAGAGGGTGCCGATATGAGCCTGGTGGCGAAGTTGATGCCGCTTACCGGCGACTTGTGTGAACCCCAGCAGATTGTTGACGCGATCCTGTTTCTTGCCCATGAAAAGTCCAGCTTTATTACCGGCGTCGCTCTACCGGTAGACGGTGGCCAGGTGATCGGTTAGCCGATGCGCGGTTAAGCAAACCGGCTTTCGCTGCCTGTTATTCTTGCCAGAAGCCGTCATCATGCCTGGCAGAAGCGAAACAACAGCGACTTGTGGGCATCATCAATCAAAAAATTGGGGCCCTGAGAAGCCCATGGCATGCAACCATTGCTCAAGTCCGCTGGACTGGGCCATGGGAGCACTGCAAAGCAAGCGATGGTGATCCACAACGGGAAGCTCGGCCAGCGGGAATGATGACTGCAGAAGTTGTTCTACGCGGCGGGCAATGGCCTGGCCAGAATCGAGCCAGTGGATCGGCTTGCCATAGGCGCGCTGCAATTCAGGCTTTAGCAGTGGGAAATGTGTGCAAGCCAGCACCACCGTATCGATATCGGCTCCCCTTGGATGCTGGTGGAAGGGAGCCAGGATGTTTTCTATCTGGCGCAGGGCAACCGGCTTGCCAAGCAGCTTGGCCTCGGCGATCCCGGCGAGTTTGGTGCTGCCAACTGACACCACCTCACAGTGGTTGGCGAACTGCTTGATGAGTTCACTGGTGTACTGGCGTAAAACTGTTCCCGGTGTGGCCAGCAAACCGATAACTCCGGAGTGGCTGATAGTGGCGGCCGGTTTCACCGCGGGAACGACGCCGACAATCGGTGTTTGGATACGCAATCGCAGCTGCGGCAGCACCAGGGTACTGGCACTGTTGCAGGCCACAACAATAATATCGGGCCGATAGTGGTCATGCAGGGACATCACCTCATCGAGGACGCGAGTCAGCAACTCTTGCTCGGTGCGATCGCCGTAGGGAAAGAACGCATTGTCTGCGTAGTAGATCAGTTCCAGCTGGGGCGTAAGTTGGCGTATTTCCTGCGCCACCGTGAGACCGCCCAGGCCAGAGTCAAATACCAGCGCCCTGGGTGCAGCTCGACTCATTATGGATTCCTGTAAACCGCGTCGGGGCGCCTATTATCAACAAGTTGCGGAGCGGCGCAAACCCGCCTTGTATTTCGCTGCCGTTGCATTACCATGCGGCGCTGTTTTATCCGTATCGGCAGCAGCAGTAATCCCGAAAATATCTGTCCGTTCAGGGGTTTTTTCCTATGCGTATCATTACCATTAATACCAATGGCATCCGCGCTGCAGGCAGAAAAGGGATGTTTGATTGGCTGGGTCAGCAACAAGCCGACGTGGTTTGTATTCAGGAAACCAAAGCCCAGGAGCACCAGCTGGAGCCCGACCTGCATTTTCCGGATGGTTACCATAGCTACTATTTTGATGCCCGGAAAAAGGGATACAGCGGGACCGCAATCTATAGCCGGGTAGAGCCGGACGAGGTGCACTTTGGCCTGGGTTGGGACCCCTGCGACAGCGAGGGGCGTTGGTTGCAGGTGGACTATCCCGGGCTGAGTGTCATCTCCCTGTATATGCCTTCGGGCTCTTCCAGTATTGAGCGGCAACAGGTTAAATTCGAATTTATGGATAAGCTGCTGCCGCACCTCGCCATGTTGCGCAAGCAGGATCGCGAATTTGTGATATGCGCGGATTGGAACATTTGTCACAAGGAGATTGACCTGAAGAACTGGAAGGCCAACCAGAAAAACTCCGGTTTCCTGCCGCCCGAGCGGGCCTGGCTGGATCAGCTCTTCGATCAGGTAGGTTATGTTGATGCTTTCCGTCTGGTGAATCCCGAACCGGAACAGTATACCTGGTGGTCAAATCGAGGCCAGGCCTGGGCCAAAAATGTGGGGTGGCGGCTTGACTACCAGGTTATCACTCCCGGGCTCGCATCCAGCGTGCGTAGCGCCAGTATTTACAAAGAACAGCGCTTTTCCGACCATGCACCGCTGATTATGGATTACGACTTGTAATCATGCTGTAAATGAGTACGCTTGGCGTTTAATTTTGGCGTCCCGAGCAGGGCCAACTACCACTATCACTACGAGGAAAGAACATGTCATTTTTTATAGCTTCCGCCCACGCCCAGGCACAGGGTGCGGCAAACCCTCAGGACCAATGGTTTTCCATGGGTTTCCTGATCCTGATGTTTGCGGTTTTTTACTTTATTGCCATCCGGCCACAGCGCAAGCGACAAAAAGAACATGCAGCAATGGTAACCGCATTGCAGAAGGGCGATGAAGTGGTTACCACCAGCGGAATTCTCGGTAAGGTTGTTCGTATTGACGATGACTATGTCGCCTTGAAGGTTGCTGAAAATGTCGAGTTGAAATTCCAGAAAATGGCGGTTCATGCGGTGCTGCCAAAAGGCTCTATCAAATCGGTCTAATGGCAATACCTTGCCTGTTCAAAAGGTTAGTTGGTTTATGCCTGACAGGGTTGCGGGTGGCACGGCATGACGCCTGACTACCCGCCACGTATAGCGCTGGCGCGAACGCCTACACCGTTGCACTGCCTCGAGCGCTTCTCAAAGGAGCTTGGAGGGCCGAGGATTTGGGTTAAACGCGATGACCTGACCGGCTTTGGCCTGAGTGGCAACAAAGTGCGGAAGCTGGAATTTTGCATTGCCGATGCGCTTTCCCGGGGCTGTGACACGCTGCTGACCTGCGGCGGCGTACAATCCAATCACTGCCGTGCTACCGCCGTGGCGGCACGCCAACTCGGGCTCGACGTACACCTCGTACTGCGCACCGATGAAACCCCTTCCCGAGATGGAAATTTATTTATCGATCAATTGCTTGGCGCCAGCATCTCGTACATCAGTAAAGCTGAATACGCTGCCGGCATAGGGCCAATATACCAGGGCCTCATCGATCACTATGCCCGCCACGGGCGAAAAGTGTATAGCATGCCGGTTGGCGCCAGTGACGAGGTGGGTCTGTGGGGCTATATAGCGGCGAGCGAAGAATTGGCTGGCGACTTTAGTGAGCATGGCATTGTCCCGCAGCATATTGTCTGCGCGACGGGCTCCGGCGGTACTCAGGGTGGCCTGACCCTGGGTGTGGAAATGTTCGGGCTCCCCGCACGTGTATGGGGCATTGCCGTCTGTGATGATGCGGCTTATTTTAAGCAGAAAATCCGCGACGACATTGCAGCCTGGCACCTTCGGTATAACGGTAACGTCAGCGTCAACGATATTTCTATCGCTACCATTGATGGTTACGTTGGCCCGGGCTATGGCCGCGCAACGCCTGCCGTGTTCGAGACCATTGCCCGGCTGGCTCGACTGGAAGGCCTGCTGTTAGACCCCATCTACACTGGCAAGGCTTTCTATGGCATGGTTGAAGAAATTCGCAGCGGCCAGCGCTTCGCTGCAGCTGACGATATCGTCTTTATTCATACGGGCGGTTTTTTTGCCAGTTATTCCCAGCGCCAGAGGTTCGATTTGAGCGACAACACTCTCACGCAGTAAGAGTGCCAACGACATAATAAGGCGCAATATGCAATTCATTAGCGACATGATCACGCTTGTTAACGGCTTTGTCTGGGGGCCGCCCATGCTGTTGCTGATCCTGGGCACCGGGCTGTGGCTTACCGTTGGCCTGCGCTTTATCACCTTGCGGAAAATTGGCTTTGCATTTGGTCAGCTGTTTCGTGGTCGTCGCGCGGATGCAAGCGATGGTGACATCACGCCGTTCAACGCATTGATGACCTCCTTGTCCGCGACCGTGGGTACCGGCAATATTGCCGGCGTTGCCACCGCGATAGCGCTTGGCGGCCCGGGGGCATTGTTCTGGATGTGGTGCACTGCGCTGGTTGGCATGGCGACAAAATACGCTGAGGCGGTTCTGGCTGTGCGCTTTCGTGAGACCGACGAAGAGGGTCGCTATGTGGGCGGCCCGATGTACTATATCAAAAACGGGCTGGGTAAAAAGTGGCTTTGGTTGGGCACAGCCTTTGCCCTGTTTGGAGGCTTGGCCGGTTTTGGTATCGGTAACCTGGTGCAGGCGAATTCTGTCGCCGACGTACTCTATGAAAGCTATCATCTGCCGCGCATGGCGACCGGCATTGCCATGGCGATATTGGCGGGGCTGGTGATTATCGGCGGCATCAAACGTATAGCTGTCGTGGTGGGTAAGCTGGTTCCCATCATGGCCCTGGCCTATTTGGCGGCGGGCGTGTGGATAGTGCTAACACATCTGCCCGCGGTCCCTGGCGCGATTGCATTGGTTGTTGAGTCTGCGTTTACCGGGCATGCAGCCAGCGGAGGATTTGCCGGCGCCAGTATATGGATGGCGATTCGCTGGGGGGTTGCCCGCGGGGTGTTTTCCAACGAAGCGGGACTCGGTAGCGCACCGATTGCCCACGCCGCAGCGCAGACTCGCAATCCGGTGCAACAGGGCACCATTGCCATGCTCGGTACCTTCATCGATACCCTGGTGCTGTGCTCGGTGACCGGCCTGGCAATCTTGCTCACCGGTGTTTGGAATAGCGGCGACACCGGCGCACCGTTGGCCGCAGCAGCGTTCGAGCAGGGAATGCCACTGGGGCGGCATGTGGTCAGTATCGGGCTGGCGGTATTCGCTTTTACCACCATCCTTGGCTGGAGTTATTACAGTGAGCGTTGCCTTGAATTCCTGTTTGGGGTGAAGATTATTCTACCATTCAGGGTTATCTGGATCCTGGTCATTCCCCTCGGCGCCCTGTGGAAGTTAGGCCTGGTTTGGGGCCTGGCAGATATGCTCAACGGGCTGATGGCGATTCCCAACCTCATTGCGTTATTGTTGCTCAGCCCGGTGGTGTTTCGACTCACTCGAAGTTATTTCTCGACTGCGCAACGGGGTGTCGATTCGACATACCGATAGACCACCCGCTGGCTCACCCCGGTGAGCAGGTCATAGGCAATGGTATCGGCGTGTGCTGCAATTTCGTTGACCGGCAGGCCTTCACCCCACAGCACCACTTCGTCGCCGGGCCGTGCTTCGGGTTGCTCAGTGAGATCTACGGTAATCGTATCCATAGAGACCCGGCCGGCCAGCGGTGTCCGTTGGCCATTGACCAGCACCGGCGTGCCATTACGGGCATGGCGGGGGTAGCCATCGCCGTAGCCCACGGCAATGGTGCCGATTCGACTCGCCCGCTGGCTGCGCCAGATATGGTTGTATCCGACGCCCTGGTTCGGCCCAATGTCGCGCACTGCCAGCAGTTCGGAACGCAATGTCATGACCGGTTCCAGCACAGGCAGTGAGGCCTCGCCCAATGGGTTGGCACCGTAGAGCATAATGCCCGGTCGCACCCATTCCCGGTGGGCATCGGGGTGGCGGATAACAGCCGCGGAGTTGGCAATACTGCGATTGGCCTCGATCCCTGCTATCGACTGGTCAAAGCACTGCAATTGTTGCTGCGTGGTGTCGTCGTCGGGACTATCGGCGCTGGCAAAATGGCTCATCAATACCACCTGGTGCACTCCCGGGGCCGCATTTAACTGATGATACAGTGTTGCCGCGTCTGCGGGGGCAACCCCCAGGCGATGCATGCCGGTATCGATCTTCAGCCACAGACGCAATGCCGGGCTGCTGTCGTTACGCAGGATTAAATGCGCCGTCGCTGTGTCGTGCACTACCAATTCAATGGCTTGGTCGGCACATAAATGCAGTTGCTCCCGATCGGGGCGCGAACTCAACACCAACAGCCGCTGTTTGATACCCTCCTGGCGCAGCGCCATAGCCTCATCAATTCGAGCTACCGCTAGCACCCCGACCTGAGGTGCCAGCGCCTGGGCTATCCGCAACATCCCGTGGCCGTAGGCATTGGCCTTGATGACGGCAACAACACCGCTGTGGGGCGCGAGTGACTTAACGATTGCAAGATTGTTACTCAGGGCCGTGAGGTTGATAATCGCTTCAGGCAAAATAGAGTTTCCATTGACGTTGGCGTGGGGTGGCAAGGCTTGCGGTCGTGTGGCCCCCAAGTATAACCGACCGCCAACAGTGTGGGTGGCAATAATCAAGCCTGTGTTCGAATAGCCTGCCTGGCTGTTGGGCAGATACTCTTGATGTTGTCGCCGGCAGCCGGATTTTCAGGTCGCCGGGACAGAATGGCTTGCAGGCAGTGGCGCTGGGAGCGAAAAATCCTTTACACTTTGATCGCTGCGGCGAATCCGGCCCGGCTTGATATAGGATCGCGTAATGCCTGTAACCCTGAGTAATAAGTTGGTGGTGGCAATATCCTCGCGAGCACTGTTTAATCTTGACGAGAGTCACAAGGTGTTTGAGGATCAGGGGCTGGAAGCCTACCGCCAATACCAAATCGAGCGCGAGGAAACCATCCTCCCCAAGGGCGATGCCTATAATTTCGTCGAGAAGCTACTGCATATCAATAGCCTGCTCAACGAACAGCGGGTGGAAATCATTTTGTTGTCACGCAACAGTGCCGACACCGGGCTGCGGGTGTTCAACTCGGTGCAGCACTATGGCCTGGCAATCAGCCGTGCTGCGTTCAGCGGCGGGCAGAGCCCATACCGATATGCAAACGCCTTTGGCAGCCACTTGTTTCTATCCACTCATGCCGATGATGTGCGCCAGGCGCTCGACAAGGGCATTGCCGCGGCAACGCTACTGCCGTCGCCCGCTGCGGTAAGCCGGGCCAAAGAGCTCAGAGTCGCCTTCGATGGCGATGCCGTTATTTTTTCTGACGAGGCCGAGCAGATATACCAGAGTGGAGGGCTTGGAGGCTTTTACCCGCAATGAGCAAACTGCGGCAAAGCAGCCGCTCAGCGGAGGACCATTTAAGGGCTTTCTGTTTGCGTTGCAGCAGATCCAGATGGAGTTTGGCGCCAACGACTGCCCCATTCGCACCGCTCTCGTAACCGCGCGCTCGGCGCCGGCCCACGAACGCGTGATACGGACGCTGCGAGCCTGGGATATCCGCATCGACGAGTCATTGTTCCTGGGTGGGCTCGATAAGGCGGAGTTCCTCGAAGCCTTCGGGGCCGATGTGTTTTTTGACGACCAGCTCGGCCATTGTGATTCCGCCAGTGGTCGGGTTGCGACCGGCCATGTGCCCCATGGCGTATCCAACCCCGGCCCGGAAACCACCTGAGCTGCCAGAGCGGCGCGACCGGGGATAAAATCGGTGTTACTTTATGCTAAATGGTTATAAACTCGGGGAATACAGATAAGAAACATTCTAACTAACAATAACACGAAGCCGTCAATAAACGTCCTTAATCGATGGATCTTCGGGGAACCAAGATGAAATTACAGCAACTCCGTTATATCTGGGAGGTCGCACATCACGATCTCAATGTGTCGGCTACGGCGCAAAGTCTCTATACCTCCCAGCCGGGTATCAGCAAACAGATTCGGCTGCTGGAGGATGAATTGGGCGTTGAGGTTTTTGCCCGTAGCGGCAAGCATCTGACGCGGGTAACTCCCGCAGGGGAGGCGATACTCAAGACCGCCGGCGAAATCCTGCGTAAGGCCGAAAGCATCAAACAGTTAGCGCAGGAGTTCAGCAACGAACAAAAAGGCAGTCTTAGCCTGGCGACTACCCACACCCAGGCTCGCTATGCCTTGCCACCGACGATCCAGACCTTTATCGCCCGCTACCCTGAAGTGTCGCTGCACATGCACCAGGGTACACCCATGCAGATCAGCGAGATGGCGGCAGATGGCACGGTAGACTTTGCCATCGCCACCGAGGCGCTGGAACTGTTCAGCGATCTGGTGATGATGCCTTGCTATCGCTGGAATCGCTGTATTGTGGTGCCTCGGGACCATCCGCTGGCGCAGTTGTCGAGCCTCACCCTCGAGGCGGTGGCCGAGTATCCCATCGTGACTTATGTATTTGGTTTTACCGGGCGCTCGAGGCTGGATGAAGCCTTTATGAAGCGTGGGCTGGCGGCCAAGGTGGTGTTTACAGCGGCAGACGCCGATGTCATCAAGACCTATGTTCGGCTGGGGCTGGGTATTGGCATTGTCGCGAGGATGGCGTTTGATGATGCCAATGACCAGGATCTGGTCGCCCTTGATGCCAGTCACTTGTTTGCGCCAAGTATCACCAAGATCGGCTTTCGCAGGGGTACTTTCCTGCGCGGCTTTATGTTCGATTTCATGGAGTTATTCGCGCCGCACCTCACCCGCGAAGTGGTTGAGGAAGCCTATCAGCTGCACACGCGCCAGGAGATGGACGAGCTGTTCAAGGATATCGAACTCCCGGTGCTGTAGTGCCCGCACTGTGCGGTCTGGCGCGGCGTCGCCCATGCTATAGCATGCCGCGGCCGAGCTTTGGTGTGCTTGCACCAGACTCGGCAGATCTGTAAAGTGCCGGGCTTGTTGATTGGCGACGTGACGGAGTTAAACAGTGGAACTGGCCTGCCTGGACCTGGAAGGGGTTCTTATCCCGGAAATATGGATCGAATTTGCCGAGCGCACCGGTATTGATGAGCTGCGGGCAACCACTCGTGATATTCCGGTTTACGATACCTTGATGAAGCAGCGTCTGCGCCTGTTGGCTGAACACAAACTCGGCCTGACTGATATTCAGGCAGTGATTGCTGAATTGAGCCCCTTGCCGGGCGCCGCCGAGTTTCTGGACTGGTTGCGCGAACGTTTCCAGGTGATCATTCTCTCCGATACTTTTTACGAATTTGCGCTACCGCTTATGCGTCAACTGGGCTATCCAACCCTCTTGTGTCATCGCCTCAAAGTTGATGATAAAGGTATGGTAGTCGACTACGAACTGCGCCAGAAAGACCCCAAACGACAGTCTGTTATCGCCCTGCATAGCCTTTATTATAGGGTGATCGCGGCGGGCGATTCGTATAACGATACAACTATGTTGGCCGAGGCCGATGCGGGCATACTGTTTATGGCGCCGCAAAATGTGATTGAAGAATTCCCCCAGTTTCCCGCGGTGCACAGCTACCAGGATTTGAAATTGGCATTTGCCAGTGCCAGTGAGCGAACCATAAGCGTTTAGATATTGCTGTCGCGCCGGTGGGCCTAAATCTTCATTCGTGACAGTGCCTGTAGCAGTATCTCGATTTTGTTCAGGCTTTCGGCGTATTCCTGTTGCGGATCCGAATCCGCGACAATGCCACCACCGCCCCAGCAGTGAATGTCGCTACCGTCCGCGATCAGGCTGCGAATCGCGATATTGCTGTCGAAATCCCCGTGATTGCTGTAGTAAAACACTGAGCCACAATAGGCCGATCGAGATACCGGTTCCAGCGCACTAATAATATCCATAGCACGTATCTTGGGAGCGCCGGTTATAGAGCCCCCGGGAAAGGCGCTGCGCAATGCCTCCAGCGGCGTAACATCGCTTCGCAGCTTGCCACTGACGGTGCTCACCAGATGGTGAACATTGGCATAAGACTCCAGCGTAAAAAGGGCATCGGCGGTGATACTGCCTGGTATGCAGGATCTGCCCAGGTCATTGCGCAGCAAATCAACGATCATCAGGTTTTCTGCCCGGTCCTTGCCTGAGTTCAGTAATTCTCTGGCGAACTGGGTGTCGGCTTCACGGGTCCGACCCCTGGGTCGGGTGCCCTTGATGGGGCTGGTGCTGATGTGTTGATTCGCAATGCTTAAAAATCGCTCCGGAGAGTGGCTCAATAAACAGCCGTGTCCGGTATTGATAAATGCGGAGAATGGCGCCGGCAGTTGCTGCCTGAGGTGTCGGTAGGCATGCCAAGGGTGGCCACTATAGCTTGCCTTAAAATGTTGTGCCAGGTTCACCTGGTAGCAGTCTCCGGCATGAATGAACTGCTGGATTCTGGCGACCGATTGGCTATATTGCCGGGCGTTGCTGCTTGCAAGCCAATCACCCTGTAGCTGAAACCCGATGTTGGCAGGCTGCTGCCTATCCATCTTTTCCAGCCATTTTTTTGCCAGCTGCAGCGATGTCGCGCTGTCAGCAACCAGCCAGGCTTGTTGCGCTGCAATATCCTGCACCAGCGCCCAAGAGTAGTAGCCGAGCCACGCCACCGGGAATGTCAGGGGGCAGGGCGGTTGCGGTATGAGTCGTTCCAGGCTGCGATTGAGGTCGTAGCCAAGGTAGCCCAGAACGCCGCCATAGAATGGCAAGTGCCCCATTTCTGGCGCTATCGCTGGTCGATGAAGCTTTTGAATCCGCGCAAAGATATCGCATCGTTCAGCTGCGACACCACCGATGGTATAGCTGCCATCGGCAGCGAGGGAGTCGACCCGGGCAATCTGGCTGGGCTCGCTGGCGATAATTTCGAAGTTAGCGTGACTGAAACAGCTACTGCCACTGTCGAGCCAGACCGCGCCCGGGTCTGCCGCAATACTGCCAAAGCGCTCTGTCCCGCTGTGGTAGTCTACAGTCTGAATGCTCGCAGCAGCATCCACCTGCTCGGGATTAGTAGCGCGCATCAACGGTGTTGACCTGAATCAAAGAGCACCATTCTACCTGCCTGCAATCCAAGCCGCCAGTGCTGCCAAGCCATTGAATTAGCTGATTTTTAATTGACATATTGCGGTAAAAACATTATGGTTTATCGCCATTTCAAGTCCCTGAATAGCAGTGGAATTACTGCTTGCTCCGAGTCAGCCGCAGCGCTTAGGCTAACGATTTGCGGCGCTGCCATCGCAATTGCCAATACAGGGGCAAGGTAAGCAAGCCCCGGTTGAATTATTATTCCGGCATCGGTTAGCGCAATGCCCACGAAGGAAACGAAAACACTATGAGTAAGCTCGCACCGACTCTCACCAACCCCTTCGCGATCGAAGAGACCGTTGATTTTAAGGTTCCCGGCCAGATCGCCAACACTCCCGGTATTTACGAAGAAACCCTGGAAAAGGGGCATCACCTGCGCCAACGTCCTTATACTGCCGCCGGGGTCAAGAACATCCAGCGTCAGCACCAGAAGAAGCGCATGACGATCTGGGAGCGGATTAAGGTTCTTACCGACAAAGAGCCGACCATCCTGTTCCAGAACTGGGGTCCTAATCTCGACGGTGCGTCCCTGGTAACCGCCATCGTCGATATAGACGGTCGTGACGTTGCGCTTTACGGGCATGACTTTACCCTGCGCGCCGGCTCAATGGATGCCACCAACGGCAAAAAGCTGGCACGCTTGTTTGAGTTGGCGGGCAAACGCAAAATTCCACTGGTGGGTTTGAACGATTCGGCAGGTGCCTTTGTGCCCGCCGGGGTAGGTGGTCTGGATGGCTACTCGGAGGCTTTCACCGCGCTGCGCAGGATTAGTGGCGTGGTGCCATCAATTATGTGTATGTTTGGTTTCAATGCCGGTGGGGGCTCCTATCTGCCGCGGCAGGGAAGCTTTGTTATCCAGCCGCGGGAGACGTTTTTTGGTCTTACCGGTGCCGGCGTTGTAAAGTCGGTGCTCGGAGAAGACGTAACCCCTGAAGAGCTGGGTGGCCCAAGTGTGCATTCGCAGTCCGGCGTTACGGATTTTGTGGTTGAGGATGAGGTCGCGGCGCTACAAAAGGTCAAGGAATTACTGCATTACCTGCCAGACCACAACAGCGTAAGTCCGCGCTTCCAGCCAACTTCAGATCCGGTAGACAGGCTTACCTGGGCTGTCGACATTTTGCTAAAGCAGGCTTTCAATTCGCCCACCGGTTTTAACACGCCGTTCGATGTCAACATTATTATTCAGCAAATTTGCGACCATGGGGACTACTTCGAGGTGCAGCCCGATCGAGCCCGCAATACGGTCACCGCTTTTGGTCGCCTCGGCGGTCACGTGGTAGGGTTCGTTGCGAATAATTCGTCGGTTGCCTCGGGGCAAATAGATATAGACGCGGCCTACAAGAACGCCCGATTTATTCGCTTCTGCAATATCTACAACATCCCGATGGTGTTTATGGAGGATACCACCGGCTTTAAACCCGGCAGTGAACAGGAGACTAACGGAATTGTACAGGCGGGTCGGGCCATGCTCGACTCCACTGTGGATCTGCGAACACCTCGCTTCCTGGTGATCATTCGTAACGCCTTCGGGGGCGCCTATGCCTCCTATAACAACTACGCAACAGGGGCTGACCTGGTGGTCGCATTGCCAACGACCCGGGCTGCAGTTATGGGTACTGCCGGGATGGAATTTGTGTACAAGGATGAATTGAAAGAGATACGGAGCTCGGTGGAGGATCGCATCGCCGAAGCCAGCCAAAAACTGGTGCAGCAGGGTATGGCAGAGAACCAGGCCATTAGCGAAGCGACAGACGCGGTTAATCAGTGGGTCAAAGAGCAGGAAGCGATCCTGGTCAAACGCTACGAAGAAGAGTTGATGAACCCGAACGAGGCTCTGAGCCTGGGCTCTATCTCGCAAATTGTAATGCCCAGTGAGATGCGAAAATTGCTGGCTGAGAATGTGGAGTTTCATTTGCGTCACTACAAGCCGGAACCATTGTCTGGCGTTCAGCGCGAATTTCATTAAGCCCCTTGACCGAGCAGCTTTGCAGAAGGATTAAATTGTGAGTAATAACTGGTACCTCTATAACCCACTGATTCACCGCGATCGGCAGTTGAGCAAGAGCAGGAGTCAATGGGTAGCTGGCTTCAGCTGCGAAGATATGAAGCCGCTAATCATTTGTCGTGGACCCATTCGCAAGGAGGCAATGGAAGTTTTCGATGAAATGGGCATTGATAGCTACGGTATATTGTTGTCTGAAAAGGACTCTATTATCTACAGCAATGCCCTGGCACCGGAATTGCGGATGCTCACAGATCCAAAGCGGGTGCACCGCGTTCCTGACTATACCGGAGCCACTAAAGAAGAGCGCCTGCAACGGATTCAGCAAATTATCGGTATTGCCCAGGAAAATGGCTACAACAGCATTTTTGCAGGCTATGGCTTTATGGCTGAAGATGAAGAAATGGTGCGATCGATGGAGAAGGCCGGTCTTAATTTTATCGGCCCTTGTTCAGGAACCCAACGTGCAGCGGGCCTTAAAGACGAAGCCAAGCGAACCGCGCTCAAAGTCGGCGTTTCGGTAACGCCCGGAGTTGATAATGCCAGTGCACTGACTCTGCTGAAAAAGCACCCCGACGAGGCAGCGCTGAAAAAGCTGCTAAAAGCAAACAAGTTGAGCGTTGCTGCGGCTGTATGGAAAGATGATGCGCTGCCACTGGAAGGCAAGGCCGATGCCGTATTGGCCGCTGCCTACGATGCCGGTATCGACCTTTATACGGTTGACGAACTGGCCGAGGTCTTGCAGGCACAAGTAGCCGAAATGTTCAGCTCGCACCCGGGCAATCGAATTCGTCTCAAGGCAATATCCGGTGGCGGAGGCAAGGGTCAGCGTATTCTCGCCGCTCCCGGTTCCTATCCCGGCAAACCCAAGCAACAGATTGAGAAGGCTGTGGCAAAGGTCCCGGAGTTGGTCCGTGAAATACTGGCCGAAGTGAAGTGCAACGGGGTCGGGGACAACAAGAACATACTCGCCGAAATGAATATCGAAACTACCCGGCACCAGGAAATTCAGGTAGTGGGTAATGGCGACTGGTGCATCACGATGGGCGGTCGCGACTGCTCCTTGCAGATGCACGAGCAAAAGTTGCTGGAAGTCTCGATTACCGTAGAGGAGCTAATAGCTGCGATCGCTGCCGCCGAGGAGGCGGGCAACAAAAAGGAAGTGAGTTCATTGCGGCGTGATCTCGAAATCCTCGAAAAAATGGAGGGCGAGGGCAGTCGTTTTGGAGCCGCTGTAGGCCTGGATTCAGTCGCGACCTTCGAGTGCATTGTCGACGGCCAAAGCCATTTTTTCATGGAGATGAATACGCGGGTTCAGGTAGAGCATCGGGTTACTGAACTGTGCTATTCACTGAAGTTTACCAATCCCGACAATCCCGCGGACTTTTTTGTGGTTGAGTCGCTGGTCGAAACCATGGTTTTGTTGGCCCGGCATGGCAAGAAATTGCCGCGTCCCCAGCGCGTGCTTCGCGAAAATACCTCGGTGGAGGCGCGCCTGAACGCTACTAACGCTGCGCTTCAGCCCCATGCAGGTGGATTTATTAAAAAGTGGTCCGATGCGGTAGAGGGCGAAATACGCGACGATCAGGGCATCAGCCTGCATAATCCTGATACAGACGTGTTTATGGATTATCACCTTGCGGGAGCTTACGATTCCAATATCGCATTGCTCTTAACCGTGGGTAACGACCGCCTCGAGACGTACCAGAAAATGGCGGAAATTCTCCGTGTTACCCAACTGCGTGGGGTAAATCTTTGCACTAACCTTGAATTTCACTATGGTCTGGTACACTGGTTTATTAGCCAGAATATCAATGCGCGTCCGACTACCGGTTTTGTTGTGCCCTACCTAACTGCAGTAGGGCAGCTGAAAGAGAAAGCGGATAGTCTGGATGTGGGCTATACCTATGGCAAGATCAAACAGGCGCTGGTAGATACCTGTCAGGACAAGACCGACGCGGCCGCAATGAAGGAGATCCTCGATTTCAAGGCAACCTTATTGCAACGGCCGGTCAATGCACTGTTTGATCGACCGCACGTATTTTCCGGATGGCTGAGCGCTTATCGGCAATACTTCAAGGTCGACGCCGGTCGGGTTCATTGGCTTGAAAATCCGTTTAAACTGTTGGATAGAACTTATAAATTCCTCAATATGGAGTTTGTGGAGAGTAGGCCGGCGTTGTACCAGGTATGGTCTAACGACAATACAATCCTGAAAGATGGACTGGAGTTCTACCGTTCACTTGAGGAACGCACCGGGGTTAGCGATTGGCCCGAACTGCAGAGTATTCTCGAAGGCAAGAAAGCCCCCGCCAAGGTGAAGCTTAGCTGGAGCAAGGTTCAGGCCGCCCATCGAGGATACCAGGCCGGTATCGAACTGTTAGCTCTGCTGCCCTATGTTGCCGACCATACAAAGTTTTTTGATTTATATGCCAATCCCGACCTGACCATTACCATTCCCAAGGGGCTCACGGATAAGGACTTGCAGGCGCGTATGACCAAGGTGCTGGCACCACCGCCGATTGCCAAGTCAGATGAAATAGTGGCTACCTCCGGTGGTATGTTCTATTCGCGCGAAGCACCTGGTATGGATGTGTTTGTCAAACCGGGCGATCACTTTGAGCAGGGAGACCCTCTCTATATTGTTGAAGTCATGAAGATGTTCAACAAAGTCTACGCACCTTTTGCCGGGCGTATTGAAACCGCACTGATAGAGGGCGATGGCCTGATTATCAAGAAGGGTCAAACGCTTTTTAAAGTAGTGCCTGATGAAGAAATTGTGATTGAATCAGAAGAGGATCGGTTGGCGCGAAGGGCTGCTGCTACCGACAAATTCCTGTCTTGTATGGGTTAAATTCGATTGCGTGGCAGGCGCTTGAAGGCATGTTGGCGGGCGAAGTGAAGCGATTGACACGCATAGCTGGAGGTGGGAAATCATGATTACCGCATTGGATCATATTGCGATAGCAGTACCAGACCTGGAAGCCGCAATTACGCGCTTTATGGACGACTTTGGCATCGAATTTGAAGGCAAGGAAGACGTCGAATCGGCTAAGACAAGTACCGCGTTCTTTCAGATCCCGGGAACCAGCATCGAGCTTGTTCACCCTCTGCGCGGTGAAGGACCGGTCGCCAAATATCTGGATAAGAAGGGCGGTGGAATCCACCATCTGTGCTTTCGCAGCGACGATATCGATGCCGATGTGGCGAGGCTGCGGGAAAAGGGCTATCAATTCCTGACTGACGCCCCCTATCCGGGGGCTCATGACTGCCAGGTAATTTTTATCCATCCCAAGTCCTGCGACGGCGTATTGATTGAGTTAAACCAGATGCCCGAAGACCACTAGCGGGAGCCGTTGCCGCAGGTTTGCGTCTGCTCTTCCTGCACAGCGATAACACAAGGGTACTTGCAGCGTTCAGCAAAGAGGTTTCAGTTATGGCAGATAAAGATAAGCCGTCAGCAAGTTCCAATCTTGAGCAATGGCGTGAATTGGCGGCGCAGCAGCTAAAGGGCCGCAGCGTTGATGAGCTGGTGTGGCACACTGCCGAAGGCATCGATGTAAAACCTCTTTACACCCGGGAAGATGTCGAGGGCCTGCCGCACATGGATAGTCTGCCGGGCCTCGAACCTTTTGTTCGCGGACCGCAGGCCACTATGTACGCCGGGCGCCCTTGGACAATTCGCCAGTACGCCGGATTCTCAACAGCCGAAGAGTCGAATAGCTTTTATCGCAAGGCGTTAGCGGCCGGTGGCCAGGGTGTTTCAGTCGCTTTTGATCTGGCCACACATCGGGGTTATGACTCAGATCACCCCCGGGTGATGGGTGATGTAGGCAAGGCTGGAGTCGCTATCGATTCCGTTGCCGACATGAAAATCCTGTTCGACGGTATACCACTGGACAAGGTTTCGGTGTCGATGACCATGAACGGCGCCGTGCTGCCGGTGCTCGCGGGCTACATCGTGGCTGCCGAAGAGCAGGGTGTCAGCCAGGACAAGCTTTCTGGAACTATCCAGAATGATATCCTCAAAGAATTTATGGTGCGCAACACGTATATTTATCCGCCGGCGCCGTCAATGCGCATTATCGGTGACATTATTTCGTATTGCTCAGGCTCTATGCCACGATTCAACACGATCTCGATTTCCGGCTATCACATCCAGGAGGCGGGTGCTGACGCTGCCTTGGAGTTGGCTTATACCCTTGCGGACGGCAAGGAGTATATTCGCACGGCAATTGCCGCCGGTATGGAAATTGACCAGTTTGCTCCCCGCCTGTCATTCTTTTTTGGCATCGGTATGAACTTCTATATGGAAGTGGCTAAATTGCGCGCCGCGCGGTTGCTATGGTCTCGTATCGTAGCGGAGTTTAAACCGGGTAACGAGCGGTCGAAAATGCTCCGCACGCACTGCCAGACATCCGGTTGGTCGCTGACGGAGCAAGACCCCTACAACAATGTGGTGCGCACCACTATTGAGGCCATGGCGGCGGTTTTCGGGGGCACCCAGTCGCTGCATACAAATTCTTTCGATGAGGCAATAGCGCTTCCTACAGATTTTTCTTCGCGCATTGCTCGCAATACACAATTGGTCATTCAGGAAGAGACTGGTATTACCAAGGTGGTCGATCCCTGGGGCGGGTCTTATTTTATGGAATCCCTGACCGCGCAGATTGCTGATAAAGCCTGGGAGCTGATCGCCGAGGTAGAGGAGCGCGGCGGCATGGCGAAAGCGGTAGAGTCGGGACTCCCGAAGCTACGCATCGAAGAGGCTGCAGCACGCAAGCAATCGAGAATTGATCGTGGCGAAGACGTGATCGTGGGAGTGAATAAATACCAACTCGATCATGAGGACGATATCGAAATACTGGAGATCGATAACCATGCTGTACGCGATGCCCAGATTAGGCGCCTTCAGCTTATCAAAGGGGAGCGCGACGGGGAGGCGGTAACAGAAGCATTGGCCGCTATTCAGGCATGTGCAGCGGGCGGCGAGGGCAACCTGCTTGATCTCGCCATTAAAGCGACCCGTCTGAGAGCAACGGTCGGCGAAATCTCAACCGCGATGGAAAATGTATGGGGTCGCTATAAGGCGCAATCCCAAACCGTTTCGGGTATTTATAGCCAGGCTTATTCAGGAGATACCAACTGGGTGGCATTGCAGCAGGACATCGAGAAATTTGTGACGGCACACGGCCGCCGGCCGCGCATGTTGATTTGCAAAATGGGGCAGGATGGACATGACCGCGGAGCCAAAGTGGTTGCCACGGCCTATGCTGATGTCGGTTTCGATATTGATTTGTCGCCGATGTTTTCTACGCCCGAGGAAGTCGCCAAGCAGGCGGTAGAGAACGATGTCCATGTGGTAGGCGTATCATCGCTTGCGGCGGGTCACAAGACCCTGGTGCCCGCGCTGGTTGAAGAACTTAAAAAGCAGGGCGCTGACGATATCGTGGTCATTGCCGGCGGTGTCATTCCTCGCCAGGATTACGATTTTCTCTACCAGGCTGGGGTGAAGTGCGTGTTTGGCCCCGGTACGACTATCCTGGATTCTGCTCGCGCGGTATTGCAGGCAGTGAACAAAAGCCGCAGCGACTAAGCGAGCTTGAGTCGTGGCAGTTGACCCCGAACTACTGCGCCAGGGAAATCGCCGAGCCCTGGCCAAGGCCATTACACTGGTCGAAAGCAGCCTGGTTTCCCATCGTAAGCAGGCCCAGGATTTGCTTGACGCGTTGTTACCCGCAACCGGTAATAGTATTCGCGTTGGTATTAGCGGCGTTCCCGGAGTAGGCAAGTCTACCTTTATCGAAGCATTCGGCCTGCTGCTGGTTTCACTGGGTAAGAAAGTAGCGGTATTAGCCGTTGACCCGAGTTCCCCCATTCACGGCGGCAGCATTCTCGGTGACAAGACCCGCATGGAGCAGCTCTCACGCTCTGAACACGCCTTCATCCGCCCCTCGCCATCCGGCGGCGCCCTCGGCGGCGTAGCGCAAAAAACCCGCGAAACCATGTTGCTTTGCGAAGCGGCAGGCTACGACGTTATCCTTGTTGAAACCGTGGGAGTGGGGCAATCAGAATTTGAAGTGGCGGCGATGGTCGACTTTTTCCTGGTGTTGATGATCCCTAATGCCGGTGACGAACTGCAGGGAATCAAGAAAGGCATTATGGAGATGGTCGACGGTTTGGTGATCAACAAAGCTGACCGCGAAAGCATTCAGTTGGCCAAAATGTCCCAGCGTCACTACCAGAACGCCTTGCATCTTGTGCAACATTCCGATTTTTGGTCCCCCCAGGTTTTAAGCTGCTCGGCGCTTGAAAATACTGGGCTTCAGGATGTGTGGGAGATGATTGAGGACTATCAACGAAAAGCGCTGGAGGCGAACTACCTGCACCAAAAACGTGCCCATCAGAATATTGACTGGATGAACAAGCTGGTGGTTGAAGAGTTGCGAAACCGGTTGCGCAATAACCCGGAGATTCGGGCTTTGTTACCGCTGCTGGAAAACAAAGTTAAAGAAGGTCAGGTCACGCCTTATGTGGCCGCGCAGCGTATTCTCGAGCTGTTCTAGGAGTTTGCTTGGTGAATGGGCACTGCGCTGAGTATATCGCGAGGTAGTGATATATAAAATTTAACAATTGGGCTGGCTGCGACTCGGCACATATCTGCTTCAAAAACAGCGGAGCCGCCGTTACCAGCGGCCCCCATGACTTCAGTGTTTAAAACATGTATTCGACACCCAGCGATAGCAGGCTGACCCTTTGATCGTAGTCTTTGTCGAGTTGTTCCACGGTAAAGAAATAGGTGTCGTAATTGACACTCACCGCTACTCCATGGAAAAAGTCTGGCGCCCAGCGGCCACTCACTCCCAGCAGATAGGTGCCACCCTCGTCGCGGGCATCGCTCTGGTTGGAAAATGACTGCTTCAGCTTCATAATGCCGCCGCCGCCTTTGGCACGCAATTGCCAATTGTCGCCTAATGGGAGAATACCGATTGCAGCGAGGTAATAGGCCTCGAAGCTGTTTGAAGTATTGTTGCTGTTGCTGGTGGCCTTGTACTCCCCAAGGTTGACATATCCGCCCTCAATAGCAATGTAGCGATTCATGCGATAGCCGCCATAAACGCTCCAGCTTATGTCTGTATCATCAAGGTCGTAGTTGTCCAGCATGCCGTCATCGTAATACATTGTGGAGCCGACGCTGGCACCAAGATAAACGCCCATGTCGTGATCAGCGTGGGTGCTGCCATGGGAAGCAGAATCGTTGTATTCGGTGTCGGTGTGCTCGGATGCCATTGCAACGCCGGTGTATCCGAATAAGGCGAGTGAAACCGCTAATATCATGGGTGATTTAATGGCCATGTTCTGCTCCTTGTCGTCGATTCGAGTTCTATGGTCGGGCAACTCGACTGCTAGTTGGCCGTATTAACGGTGATTTATGCTGCACTGTCAAATCAGTGTTTTTTCCGCGGACTCGACGGTTTGCATGATAAGCGTATTGATAGTCATGGGGCCGACGCCACCGGGTACCGGAGTGTAAGCCGAGATTCGATCGCCCAGGCTGCCGAGCTCGATATCCCCGACGCTGCCGGGGTGATAGCCAGCGTCGACCACCACGGCCCCGTCTTTAATCCAGTCTGCCTTAATAAATTCAGGGCGGCCGACTGCGCCAACCACGATGTCTGCCTGTCGCACCAGCTTGTCCAGCTCGCGCGTCCGCGAATGGCATATGGTGACAGTGGCATTCGCCTGCAACAGCATAAGGGCCATAGGCTTGCCGAGTATAGGGCTGCGCCCGATGACCACCGCGTGCTGGCCTTCAAAGAGTATCTCGTAGTGCCGTAACAAGCGCATGATACCCATGGGTGTTGCGCAGCCGTAGGCCTCTTCACCCATGCTCATGCGGCCAAAACCCAGGCAAGTTACCCCGTCGACATCTTTGGCAAGCGCTATTTCATCGAAGCAGGCCCGTTCGTCAATATGGGCCGGGACCGGGTGCTGCAACAGGATGCCATGAACATCAACGTTGGCATTGAGCTCATCAATGGTCGCCAGCAACTCAGCAGTCGTCGTGCTGGCGGGCAGCTCCACCGCCTTGGACTCCATGCCGATACGGCGACAGGCATTTCCCTTCATCTTCACATAGGTTGCAGATGCCGGGTCGGCACCGACCAGGATTGTCGCAAGAATAGGGGCCTTGCCACTACTTTTCTTCATCAGGTCGGCAACACGAACTGCCAATTGAGCTTCGCACTGCTGTGCCAGGTGCTTACCGTCAAGTACTGTGGGCGCCATGAATATTCTCACTGCTGGGCTGGTCTAAAAGAGGAGCCTATTGTCGCATGGCCGGGGCTGCGGGCAAAGCAGGTTTAACGCGGGTTGACTGCATCTCGGTCAACACGGGTGGGCGCCAAAAAAAGACCGCGATCTGCTTTGCTTAACGGTGTTCCGGCGCGGGTTTCAGTTGATAGCTGGATTTGTCCCGCTGGGCGTTGAAATGGCATTGACCTGCACCTGCCTAATCAGTATGATGCCGAGCTCTTTTCGGGGTGCAAGCTTCGTAAAAGCCTTTGCAACAGAAACGGGGTATAGCGCAGTCTGGTAGCGCGCCTGCTTTGGGAGCAGGATGTCGGGAGTTCGAATCTCTCTACCCCGACCAATTTCCCAACAGCTTTCCGGCCGCTCGGTTCGGGACGTTTGGAATCGGAGCGTCGATGCTGACTTCGGGCATTGCTCCAAATCGTGGTGGCCGTAGCTCAGCTGGTAGAGCACAGGATTGTGACTCCTGAGGTCGCGGGTTCAAAACCCGTCGGCCACCCCATTATTTCCCCTTCAAAACAATCGCTTATCTAGCCTGTCCTTGGCTGTACCTGCTATTCATATAGTGGTTTACGAGTAATTCAGCGCCGTCAGCTGGTTTCACTGACCTATTTCAAGCTTGCGCAATGGCGTCAGGGCCTTTGGGCGCACTGAAATAGCGGCTGGTAATTGGGTATCGCTGTACTAACGCTTCGGCAACCGAAGGGCGGCGAGGTATCGCCAAGTTAAGTCGCCGAGATTGATAGAGTCGGTCCATGAATACCTATAGCCGCCACCGATTCCCGACTGACATCATCAGCTACGCCGTCTGGGTATCTGCCAACCCCTATCGGAATCTCATGATGAGTGCGTTCTCCGAATGGCTCAGGGCTATGGCGTGAAGAGCGGCCCCGGCTTCGTGCCGTCCGGCTGAGTTAACTTGTCACAACCAGAAGGGGGAGTAGCGACGGCGGTTCGGTGGCTGTTGACTAAAAGGGGGATATGCTTATTGCTTCCTATAGTCTCCAACGAAACCAAGGTGTTCCCGGTTGTGGATAGTACTGGAGCCCGAAAGCGAGCCTCCGCCGAACCCGGTGCCTGGCTATACCGAATCAGTTTAAGCGGGGCCCGAGGGGGAGTGCGTTTGAAGAATGGGGTAAAGTGCTTGCTTGAGGCGTGAGTGTAGACTTCTCTGGTCTCAAAAAGTTAATTTGTCGATACTCGTTTGACAGCTGCTGGCGAAATTAAAAATTATGAAGTATTGAATATGCTATCAGATCCAAAAAAATTGGTAGAAAAAAACAAAAATCTCACCCACTCCGAATTGATGAAGGTTATATCACATGTTCAACGAGAGCAGGGGGAGTGGATTGTGCACACAGTAATGGTCGAGGGCTGTGATGTGCCTTTTAAATTCAAACGCAAAGGTAAATACCAAAGCTTAAAAGGTGCCAGAGTGAATATGACTTATTACTCAGTGCAGGAAGTTGTAGCGGGTATGAATTTTGAAGTGATGAAAGTAGTACGCATAAAAAGAGGATGATCTATGTGGTTGTTATGGGGCCGCAATGAAAAAGCTACCTGAGATCATTAGATACAACGGTAATTTTTTCAAATAGGAACCCGAGCGTGCATCATAGGCTGCAGCAACACCATTTCACATCCCGGCCACACCAGGACTCAAGTAAGGAAAATGTCGATGCACACTGAGCAGGAACTGCAGCAGCTTATCTGGGAGCAATTGCAGCGGGCGGTAACCGACCGCAACCACGCCTGGCGTACACCTGTTTTGGCCGGCGTCGATGAGCAAGGTCTGCCCCAGGCCCGCACGGTCATATTGCGCGAGGCTGATGCCGAGGCACAGCGCCTGGTAATGTACACCGACCATCGCAGCCCCAAGGTCGCCGAATTTGCGCTTCGACCTCAGTCGGTATTGGTGTTTTGGAGCAAGGAGTTGAGCTGGCAATTGCGTTTGGCCGCGGAAATTCGGGTCGAGACCGAGGGCACTAGAGTGGACGCTGCCTGGGACCAGATTCAGTCGACCGGGGCGGCGGCAGACTACCTTTCAACACAAGCCCCGGGATCACCGCTTCAGGCGAATGACGGTAAGTTGACCGAATCTCACGCCCTTGGCGTCATCATCGCCAGCGTGCAAAGCATCGATTGGCTGGAACTGAACAGGCAAGGTCACCGGCGGGCCTTGCTGAGCGGTGACGGCATGCAATGGCTGACCCCTTAGTCGTCGTAAACTTTCTCACGCAGTAATTGGCCATCCACTTCATGTGTAATACCTAGCAGCGTAAGCACACGTTATTGGGGTACCAGGGACATCCCTGCCCGGCGGAGTCGGAGAAGCGTTTGGCGCTGACCTCGAATGGCAACATCCGCTACCACTTGAAAACACCGTATCGCGACGGGATTACCGACGTCATATTTGATCCGGCCGGCGCTCCCGGGGGGCGGCCCTCCGCCCGCCAGCAAATTTCGGGTGCGGGTAAGGTCTGCGGAGCGGGGCAGGGGGCTAGCACGGCTTCAAGCTTGCGGGCAAAGCTGGCACAAAACGCCCAGACGCTGTATTTTTACTGATTCGCCAGCAGCGACGCTGGCGCCGGAGCACTTAAAAAAATGAGTACATTGACCTCGATTGCGGGAACGCCTTACTGGTGTTTCATTTCTTATCGACATGCAGACAACCGCGAGCAAGATCGCAGCTGGGCCAGCTGGCTCCATCGGGAAATCGAACGCTACGAGGTTCCGGCGGAGATGGTCGGTCAAAAAAACCCCCGTGGCGATGTAATTCCGGAGCGAATTTATCCGGTGTTTCGCGATGAGGAATCGCTCCCGGCCGACTCGGATCTGGCGAGTTCCATCGTCAACGCCCTGAACCGGTCGCGCTTTATGGTGGTCCTCTGTTCGCCGAAGGCGGTGGAGAGTCGGTACGTGGCGGACGAAATTCATGAGTTCAAACGCGCCGGGAACGACGACCGGATCATCGCGGCGATCCTGGATGGAGAACCCGGCTCTGCGGATCGCGAGTGCTTTCCTGAATCACTCCGGCACCCAGTGGGACCCGATGGGGAGCTTGATCGGGCACGCAACGTGGAGCCTATCGCGGCGGACTTTCGGCTGAAGGATGGCAGCGAAGGCTTCACGTCTGTCGAGGGCTATCGGCTCGCTCTGCGGAACGACGACACTCCCTCGAGTCGCCAGCTCGAGGCGCGAGTCGAGGATTACGAAGCCCAGCTCCAGCTTATGAAGCTTAAGATCATCGCCGGAATTCTGGGGGTGCCGCTCGAGAAGTTGCGAGATAGGGACAAAGCATACCAGCTGCAACTGGCGCAACGACGAGCGAAGATCCTGCGACGCTGGTTAGTCGCTGTGGCTTTATTGACTGTAATGGCCGTTGCTGGCGGGATCCTCGCGCTTATGAAGCAACGGGAGGCAGTCGCCGCACAGCAACGCACGGTCAAGGAAGTAATCGACGCAAGCTGGAAGGGGGCTACTTTTTTCTCAGAGGATTCGGAGACACCCTTTGCAGATACGCGAACCTGGATCTCCGGCACAAGGGCTCTGTACCACCACCTTCGCCTGTTCATGGACCTGGGTAAACTGCAGTCGCTCTCACCGGTGCCAGTGTTCCTGAGTGGCCCTCACTTCGCCGCAATAACGGAAGCGGGGGATTCGACTGTTGCGCGGGACTTCAACTTGGAGTCCTACGACTTCGGACATTACAACCCTGAGTTCATCCGCTGGGCCTACGACAACGCGATTCCGGCAGCCGACAACGAAGGCCTGCGTCTTGTCACCCAGCCCTTCTACGACACAGTTCTGCGCGAGATGAGCCGTTACTACTACATCGTCTATCTAGACTTGCAGGCGGCGCTGCCAAGCATGGAACAGGAGGTGATCCCCCAATTTAAGCAGTACCTGGAGGACTTCCGTGACACTCCATTCGACAAGGATGCCTTTAAAACCGGCCCGGGCGAGTACTTACAGGATTCGGTCTTCGGCGAATATGCTGGCGAGTTTTTCGCCTTCGATCCCGAGACCCAACGACACGTATCGGTCTTTGAGTGGTCCAAGGATGAGCTAGACCCCTACTATCCCAGCGTGGCGGGGTCGTTCTGGATCCGCCGTATGGTTGACGGCACCAGCGATGGAGTCGCCAAAGTACTACGAAAGCTCCTGACCACGTATGATAACGAGTGGCTCACCAATGCACCCGAGGCACGATCGGATACGCAGCAGGGATCCCGGCGCTTCGCGATCGAGTTTTGAAACCGAAGCGTTGCAAGTGCCGGCATCCGGGCGCCCCGTGATGTCCAGTGGCAAAGCGCCCTGCGGTGACTACACAAAATAGGACCAGATGATTGCGGCAGAGGCCAGGCAGACAATATTGATGAACACTTCCGTTCCCATGGCGCCGGACGCATCGAAATAAAGATGGTTCCAAAGATTGAACGATATATCGATCAGGGCCAGAAAGAGCAAGCCTCCAACGGCTGTCATGCCGGTAAACAGTGACCACTCTTTAGCTCCTCGCAAGCCAACAGCGGTGGCGATGCACATGAGGGCGATCATGCCGTCGGGAGCAGGGAAATCGCGTTGGAAAACGTGGCAGCACACGTCTTCTGTGGCATATACGGAGCCATCAGTGAAGTAGGACACCCAGTACGCGACGATACCGGCGGCAGTGACCCACAGCAGTATTGTGATGCCGATGGAAGGCTTGAATCGAGTTTGATCCTGTACCACGCTATGCGACCTCATGTTTGGTTTGCGGACAAGGCCCTGGGCCGTAGATGGACCTAAAACAGGGTTTTGACGATTATCCAGCTCAACACCGGCGTTGCAGCCCAAAGTTGTGCGACTCCTATCGCACAAGCCTGTTCACCGCGAAAAAACAGAAACGTGTCACCCGGAAAATCCCACCACTTCAGCATACGAAAGTTTGCAATCGGGTAGAGATAACCAATGACGAAGCCCACCATGGCCACTAATAGCCAGCCATAAGTATCGATTCTTGAGGCCAGCAGTAAGCCCATCACCAGCCCGAACATAACTGCGATATTGAGCAGCGGAAAAAACGGTTTGCGGTAAAGCCAGAATTTCAGGGTGTAGGCAATAATCTCGGCACATATGCCGACGACAAGCGCCGCGAAAAAATAGGCCATGCTCTTCTCCCCGCTAACCAGACCAATGTGTTGTTACCCTGCCAGGGCGAGCTTTGAGGAAGCGGCGGGCTGACTATTGGGTTGAGCTCGAGAATCGGTTTTCAAGAGGCTGAAAACTGGTGCGTCGAGGGTGAGTTGATGGCGAAAAGTGATGGATTTGGTTGGGAAGGGGTTAGCGGCGGCAGTTCGCTGGATGCTGACTAAGGGGGGAGATGTTTAATGCTTTCTATACTCTCTCTCAACGGGGCTGTGTTTGCTTTGCGGTTTTTTTGACTCTCACCTACTCGCGCATCGAGTTTAGCGCGCGAGCGGCTTGAAGCCTGCCCGGTCCGGGGCGGTCGCAGTAGCCGATCGTATTTGCAACCGGGTTCTGTGAGTGGCATAAATGATGGCGGTCGAGAGGAGAGCGCTATGACAGGACAAGGTTTGAAGACGGCCGACGCAAACCGCGATGCGCCGATAGAGTCGATTGATGTACTGATTGTTGGTGCCGGTATCTCCGGTATCGGGATGGCGGTGCATTTACGCAAGAACTGTCCCAACCGGCGCTTCCTGCTGGTGGACCGCCGGGATGACATCGGCGGGACCTGGGGCCTGTTCCAATATCCGGGCATCCGCTCCGACTCCGATATGCACACCCTGGGTTTCAGCTTTGAACCCTGGACAGAGCAAAAAGCGATAGCGGACGGTCCTTCGATCATCGAGTACCTGCATCGGATCAAGCGCAAGTATGACCTTGAGCCCTATATCCGCCTTGGGCGCAAGGTGGTGTCGGCGAGTTGGTCCAGTGACGAGGCCCGCTGGACGGTGACGCTTGAGCACTCAGACGGCGGTATCAGTCATATGCATGCCGCATTCGTCTACATGGGTGCGGGCTATTACGACTATGACGAACCGTATGATGCCGGGATACCGGGGCTGTCCGGGTTCCGCGGCGAGGTGGTCCACCCCCAGTTCTGGCCGCAGGACATGGATTACACCGGCAAGAAGATCGTGGTCATTGGCAGCGGTGCCACTGCCGTGACCATCGTCCCGGTCATGGCGGAAAAGGCTGCACACGTGACGATGTTGCAGCGGACGCCGACCTGGTACGCGATACAGCCGGCTCGCGACTGGCTCGCTAACTTCCTGCGCAGGATCATGCCGGATATGTGGGCGTATCGGATTATCCGCATGAAAAACGTCTGGATGCAGCAGCTGATTTTCCGCACGGCGCGCAACAACCCGCAGAAAATCATCCGGAAGCTGGAAAAGCCCATGAAGAAAGAGCTGGGCGATAAGTACAGCAAGGCCGACTACACCCCACCCTATGGGCCCTGGGAACAGCGCCTGTGTCTGGTGCCGGACGGCGACCTGTTCAAGGCGATTCGTGCTGGAGAAGCGGATATCAAGACCGGTCACATCGACACCGTCACGGAAGACGGTATACGGCTGGAATCCGGGGAAACCATACCCGCCGACATTATCGTCACGGCGACCGGATTGCGCCTGGCGGTAGCCGGAAAGGTAGCCTTTGAGGTGGACGGCAAGCCGGTCAACTGGCCAGAGCATTATTACTACAAGGGCTGCATGCTCTCGGATATCCCGAACCTGGCAATGGTATTCAGTTACCTGAATGCCAGTTGGACACTCAAGGCCGACATCGTCTCCGAATACGCCTGTCGGGTGTTGAATCACATGGAGGCGAACGGCAGCCGCATAGTCAACCCGGTACTCGACAAGGCGCTGGAGGAGGATGAGCTGTTCGATTTTTCCTCCGGCTATATCACCCGCTCGATGCACGAACTGCCTCGAAACAGCACCACCATGCCCTGGAAACTCAACCAGGATTACCTGTTCGACAAGAAGGTGCT
>CAVROQ010000009.1:0-128624 GCA_963722805.1 uncultured Gammaproteobacteria bacterium | reverse complement strand
CGACCCTTAGCTGACATAAAAAAGCCCGATGCGATGCCAGGCTGTATATTCCGTAAAGTGCCATAAGCAGCGGGTGGATTCTTGTCATTTAGCATGTCCCTTCTCGGCGCGGGCATGCTGGGTACAGCAACATCCGTATTTTTAACGATGGCTGCGAAGCTAAGGGACTAACGCCTACATCTAGTGGGCAGCTCGTATAACTGCTTTTCAACTGAATCTTGCGAAGTAATAGCTAGTAATTGGGATCAAGGAGTTAGCCTTACAGCCCCGGCTTAGAAATTCAACCCCGAAATCTCGTGCGTGGCGAGTTCGCATTTTTCAATCTAGATCAAAGCGCTACAATTTCCGATTGGAATTCGCTAGGACAGGCCAACTAAAGAAAATGAACAGAACCGCAGATGCGACGGACTGTCGCAAATATATCGACTACTATCTACTATCGTCACCATAATGGCAGGGAGCCCTCCATGAAGACCATGTTCGCCATAACAGCTATTTCACTGACTTTGATTGGCTGCACCAACGTAAAGGTCAAGGATATTGACCCGTCGGTAAAACTCAGCCATGTCTGCATTGAGGATAATCCAAAGGTAATCGTCGGGCAGTTCATCCCAGTTCTTCAAAATGGCTTTACCCGTCACGGCATCACCACTGAAATATATTCGGAGCAGCCTCCAGCTCATTGTCAGTACCGTTTGACATACACTGCGCTAAAGATGTGGGATATCGGGATGTACATGCATCATGCAGAACTGCATCTTTTTCACGGTCGAAAAGAAATTGGTTCTGCGGTATACCACCTAAATGGCGGTGGTGGCCTTTCGCTGGCCAAGTGGGCCAGTGTGGAATCTAAAATGGACCCCGTAATTGACGAATTGTTGGCTGGCTATACACCTGAACTGGTAGATTCATATCGTGACGAAGCCCCAGTGGCAGCGCCGGAGGAAACGCCAGCGGACCACAGAGAGAGCCTTGAAATACTCAAGGAGTGGTACCAAGACGGGCTTATCGGTAAAGAGGAATACGATAGAGAGAAGGCGCATATCCTCGATCAGCTTTAAGGTAACTTCGAGCCTACTACTGAGTACTGCTAAAACGGACTGGGTGTGGCGCTTCCTCAGGCGGCCCAGAGACGTGCAGGGTAGTGGGCTATGGATGGGGAGGAGACAGATCACCATTGCGGCTGGCATCCAATTAGTTGAAGCTGTGCGAAATTTTTTCAGGAACTTGATAAAGGCGTTGGAGTATAGGCGAAACAAACGCCCTATTCCTGCCTACTCTTTCCTAGCCATCCGGATCACGGCAACCGCCTGTATCGGTTGCTATTTCCACATGAGAATTGAAGCCAGTTACGGGAATGGCCGGGGTATAACCGATTGGATTTGTAAGAATTAGGCAGAGAAACCACCTGTCCAAGGCAACTCCGTGGATCCGAGCATAGGCGGAATTCAACCTACTATACTGTTATAGGCAAGAGTTTTACCAACTAATAACTGGAGGAATTATTAATGTTAAGCCCAAATCTAAGAATTACGATTGGAGGAGTGGCGGCAAGCATAGTTGTACTTCTGTCAGCATGCTCCTCAGCCCCCACAATGGTCTCGCCAACACCCCCAGAAAACTATGAAGTTTTGGGCCCTACTGAAGGTAGTGCAACAGGTTCTCTAGGGATAGTATCTACTGCATATTATGTGATTCCTATGGGCTTAAATAGTCGGACTGAACGTGCTTACTCAAGAGCGATTGAAAAGGTCCCAGGAGCAACAGGTCTAATTGATGTTAGCTACCATGAAAGCTGGGCATGGTGGCTAATAGGTACTGCTCGTACTGTTACTATTCAGGGAACTGCTATTAAGGAGGTGAAGTAATGAACTCGTGTAGGAAGTTGTTGATTGTTATTATCTCAAGTGTTGTTTTATTACAGGGTTGTGCCGGGACTCCGGTAAGTATGGGAGTCTCAAATGAGTTTGATCGAGCAGCTTTTGACATGGAAAACCCAAGGAAGTTGTCTATCTCTGCCAGCGGATTTCAATTGTTACTATTTATACCTATTTCTATAAATAGTAGGCACGCGCGTGCTTATTCAGCACTTGAAGCGCAAGCTGGAGAAGGTTTAATAAGCGATGTTCAAGTTACGGAGTCGTGGACTTATGGGTTCGTTGGTACAGTCTATAAAACAACAATAGACGCTAATGTTTATCCGCGTAAAAAGCCTTAACAAAGCAAGGCATTGGACACGCCCTAAAGCTGCGCTCATGCTCGCGGCGCCAATGTCTCCTGTTGGCACCTTGCAGAGATCTCCGGTGCCGCGCCCTGGGCAAACCAGACAGGCTCCTATTCTCGAAAGCTGTCGTTCGCCCTGGGCTGGCCCATCAGACGGTAGTCGACCCTCAACGGCCCTTCGCCGCTCCCACCAGGCTGCTTGGTTTTAGGGTTCGAGTACGACGCTCCCCAAACCATATTGCCACGCTGGCCACCCGGCCTGCCCGTAAACATTGTTCCCCCAACAGCTGACGGCACCATCTTCATAAACGGCACAGCTGTGGTTTCCACCTGCCGACACGGACACCACGTCGTCCAAGTCGCTGACCGTCATCGGCGTCAATGCATCTGTCTCGCTGCCATCACCCAGTTCACCGTTGAAGTTGGACCCCCAACATTGCACGCGGCCTGTGCTCATTACGGCACAAGTGTGAAATCTACCTGCGGATATGGACACTACGTAGGTCAAGCCACGACTGTGACAGGGGTTAATGCATCGGTCCCGTGCCTGACCTCGGACCGATGTGGTGCTTCGATAAGCTTCCCGTGGCTCATCAAGCCATGGACGAGAATCGAGCGAACGGGAAGATGGTTGTCGTGGTCCGCTGAGGCGTTGCCCGGCGGACGCAGAACCTTGCCTACCAGTCTTCAACGTGAGGGCGGATGTCGAGCTCGAAGGTCCATGCGCCGCGGCGTTGCTGCAGGAGGAACGAAACGGCGTCGGCGTAGCCCTCTGGGGAGACGAACGATTCCTGCGGCGTATCGGGCATGCGCTCGCGGGTGCTCGGCAGGTCGACCATGCCATCGATGATGATCAGCGCTACATGAACGCCGTGTTTGCCGTACTGCCGGGCGAGGGACTGCGCGAGGCTTCGCTGAGCCGCCTTGCCAGCGGCAAAGGCCGTGGTGAAAGGCTTGCCCCGGAGCGACGCGGTCGCGCCCGTGATGATCAGCGCACCATCGCTGCGGGCTGCCATGGCAGGGACCAGCCGCTTTGCGAGCACGAAGAGGCCGCGGGTGTTTGTGTTGAAGGCGAGCTCGAGGGCGTCGATGCTGACCGTCTCCAAGTCACCGAATCGCCCGCCGCCGACGTTCCACACCACCGTATGGATCTCGCCGAGTTCTTCTTCAACCCGTGTGATTCCCGCCTCGATGGAGGAGGGATCGGTTGCATCCATGGCGACGGCGAGCCCGGCAGTCTCCGCTGCGAACTCTGACAGCGTATCGACGTTGCGAGCCGCGAGGGCAACCCGATAGCCGTCAGCTGCCAGTCTCCGGGCTGCGGCGCCTCCCAGTCCGGGACCGACCCCGACGACCAATGCATTCTTCGTGTGCTCGGACATAGCTTGAAACCTCGTGGTACCTGTGGACCCTGAAGGTCATGTCAGTCTGCGGTTCGAGACGAAGCCGACTCTACGCGGGCGTCTTGCGCTGCGCGAGCCAGACCCATCCGCCAATCAGGATTGCTGCTCCGGCAATGAGAGTCATGAGGGTGCCGGGGAAGAATGTGCCGTAGCCTGCAATGTCCACAAAGGTGAGGTAGCCGAGATCCGCGAGGCCTCCCACCATCGAGGATACCCAGATGGCTGTCATGTTCCGCCGCCAGACCATGACGCCGCCAACGATGGTCACAATGCCGAACCACAGCACGTTCCAGCCGTGCTGGTTCAGAATGGCAGAGACAGCCGGGTGGTAGTCCGCGCTTACCGCTTCGGGCGAAACGCCTGCAGCGATCGCTGCGAAGCCTTCAGACGCACCGGTCGCTATGATCGCGACCCCAAAGAAGCAGTGGACGATGCCCCAGATGACCCAAAGGATCGCGGTCGCTCTCAGAGCGTTGATTTGCGCGTTGTTCATCGCTGCACCTCACGGGTCGATTGAGCAAGATTGATAGTGCTTCCCACGTGGTTAGACTCGCCATGTTTCATCTGCGATGCATAGTAAAATGCGCGGAAGTTGACATCAATGAGCGAATTCGCGCATATTATGCGCTCTGCTGTAGCATGTCGCCGAACCGCGAGTGAGCATGGAACACTGGAACGAACTTCGAACTGCTCTCATGGTCGCGCGGCACGGAACCGTCAGTGCCGCAGCCGAGGCGCTTGGGGTCCATCGGGCGACAGTCAACAGACACCTTGATCTCCTGGAGCAGAACTTCGGCGCACCACTCTTCCAACGTCACGCACGCGGATATGCGCTGACGGAAACAGGCCAACACATGCTGGAGGTCGCTGCACGCGCCGAGGAGATGTTCAACGACCTCGCAGGACGCAGTCGCGGTCGGGCTGGTAAGCTGTCGGGGAAGCTCATCGTGACTGCGCTCTCCGCGTTCTCGCCACTGATCCTGCCCGCCATAAGGCAATTCCACTTCGCCCATCCCGAGATCGAACTCGAGTTTGTCGCAGGAGCGCAGCTCGCACGCTTGGAGCACGGCGAGGCGCACGTTGCGTTTCGTCCGGGACCAAGACCGGAAACTCCGGACTATGTCGTGGGGACTTTCGGGCAGCTCCGGTACGGCCTCTATGCAAGCCGAGACTACATCGCGCGCAACGGCATGCCTGACCCGTCCCGTTTCGATGGCCATCTGTTTGTTGGTTCGATCGGGCATCCAAGCCCATTGCCCTATGCGCCTTGGATGAACGAACACGTGTCTCAGGGCCAGCTGGCCCTTTTTACGCGTAACCAGACCGTCCAACGGGCGGCCATCGCAAGCGGGCTGGGGCTCGGATTCGTTCCCGAATTCGAAGCGACGGGCAACAACGACTTGGTGGCGGTGATGCCTCCCTCTGGAGAGTGGTCGGCCACGCTCTGGGTCGTCACTCATGTCGATCTCCACCGTACTGAGAAGGTGCAGGAGTTCTTGAGTTGGGTCCACAAGCTCAACCGCCGACCGACTTAGGCCGCGGTTGGGGCAGAGATAGGGATCCGCGGTCCCGAGGTAACATCAACTCGTTCATGAGGCGAATGGATTGGACCCCTATGCCTATTTGCGACAGCTGCTGGTACAGTTTCCCTACGCGGATAATGTTGATCAGGGTGTCATGCAGTCAGTCGAAAAGCCGAGCCTGCGGCGGCGCAGAGTTCTCATCATCTTACGTCTGAAGCTGGCAATAGTTCCAGTTGGCGGCGGCCAGCTCAGAGCTGATTTAACTGGCCGCTTTTCTCGTCACCGGTCATTCGTATTTGCCTGGCTGCAACGGGCGAGAACAACCCAACTCGGTAGCAGTACCGGTTAACATAATTCCGGACCTGATTGCCAATTGATTGAATAAGTTGTTCTTTCCTCGGTCGAGGGTGCACGCGATAATTATTGCTGCGGTTTGGACAAAATCGAAGGCCTGCGCAGCATTCGCTATTATGCGACACCAGTCAATTATGGATTCCAATAAATGATTTTTCTAAACCTTGGGCGCGCATTGTGAAGACATGGATTATTAGTACAGCAGGTGGTCCAGAGCAATTTCAGCTTGAGGATGTCGAAACGCCAGGTCCTCGTGAAGGCTGGGCGCTAATTCGAATTCGCGCATTCGGACTAAACCGATCAGAGTGGTTTACGCGGATAGGAGACTCACCGACAGTGCGATTTCCTCGTGTCCTGGGTATTGAATGCGTTGGTTAAAGCATTGACCCGGGCGGGCTTGATTTGCAACCCGGTGCTACTGTCGCCGCAAGAATGGGCGGTATGGGTCGTGAGTTTGACGGCTCCTACGCCGAATATACACTGGTTCCACATGCGTGTGTGTTTGCCATTCGTACTCAATTACCATGGGAGAAGCTTGCCGCACTACCCGAAATGCTTCAGACCACTCACGGGTCTTTATATGCCGGACTCGAGATAGACCGAGCTGAATCTCTATTGATCCGAGGCGGCACTTCTTCGATTGGCATGGCTGCTCTTGCCCTGGCCAAACACGCGGGGTTGAAGGTTGGCACTACTACCCGTGGGCCTGCGAAATTAGATCAACTGAAAGCCGCCGGGGCTGACGAAGTGTGGATCGATAATGGGGAAATTCACCAGCAAATAAGCGAAGAACGCGAAAAACCTTATGCTCGAGTACTTGAATTAATTGGTGCTACTACCCTACTCGACTCGCTGCGTTGTGTCGGGCGTGGCGGTATCGTTTGTATGACAGGAATTCTGGGTGGAAAATGGGTACTCAATGATTTTCATCCAGTGGGAGACATCCCCACAGCAGTTAAGCTCACATCTTATAGCGGCGAGGCAGCAGATTTAACGCCTCGTCAACTACAGGACTATGTTGGCTTAGTGGAAAAGGGGGAACTTGAAGTGAAGACAGGGCCAGTATTTGAGTTTGAGGAGCTGGTAGCAGCGCACAAGTTAATGGATGCCAACGAAGCTGGTGGAAAGATAGTCATACGTGGTAAAGAGTGAGTTGCGATAACGCTCAACGCTTTACGGATGGCCGTTTGATTTACGATATTCTGACAGGAGCGATCTGCACTCATCGCTTGCGCGAGGAACATCGATAATGTTTCTGTCGGCGGTTATAAACGTTCCCTGTGGTCTGGTCAGCAAGTCAAAAAATCGAAAACTGTCACTGTTGGCGCACTGCGATTTAACACATTTTTGTTGAAGGCGGGCACGACGGCGGGTAGCATGCATGATGATCGATTCTTGGTCAGGTGGATGGTTTGGCGATTTGAAGCCTACCATCGAGTCGATCACTTTTCCTTCATTATTTCAATGGCTTAGCCTTAAGCAAGTGCCATTCTACTCTGACCCAAAATACCATATCCGGGAACGGGGAAAGAGCAGGCGATGATCGAAATCGTTCATGTATTGGCATAATCGCCCATGTCGACGTCGAGCGTGATGCAATGCGGAACCACATCTTCTTGAGCGTCTCGGACAGAGACCGGAAGGTCGCGGAGGAGATTTGTGGGCTGTTGGAGGAACTGGGGCTTGACTGTTGGTTGGCCACACGCGATATACAGCCCGGTTCCGACTGGGGCGCGTCGATCATAGAAGCGATCCAGGAATCACGGCTGCTGCTCCTGATCCTGACCCGCAACGCGAACACCTCGCAGCATGTCAAAAGGGAAGTGGAGCGTGCCGTCAACCGCGATATCCCACTGCTCGCTTTTCGCGTCGAAAACATTGAGCCCTCGCCGAGCCTGGAATACTTCCTGAGCACTACCCAGCACTTCGATGCATTCGAATTATCCTTGGCCGCAAGTGCGAAACGCCTGGCAGCCCATCTAAGTGGAAATCACTCTAAGGGCTCGCGGGCGGCCGAATCGGATGAACCCCATCCGGCAGAGAGGTCAATTGGCGAGATCGGCTACGTGAAAATGCTTCAGGACCCGAGTGTACTCGCCGGCTGCCAGTTGGACGGGTATCGACTGGGGCGCAGGATCGGCCGTGGCGGGCAGGGCTATGTCTTCGAGGCAGACGATGCGGTTTCCCGGAATCCCGTCTGTGTCAAGATCATGCACCTGCCGCAAGATGCGTTACGGCCGGTGCACAACACTATCTTCAGTTGCGCCCGAAGTCTTGCGGCGCTGAATCATCCCAACATCGTGCCAATTGTCGGATTCGGGGCTGTCCGGTTTGTCGACGCGATGACCTACTACATAGCAATGCAGCGCATTGACGGGGAGCACCTTGACCAGTGGGCAAATTCGGTCGACCGGGATCTGCATGGATTTAGCAGCCTGATGGATGTCGCCGAGAGCCTGGCGCAGGCGCTGCACGCGGCGCACGGGACACGATTTTTCGATGTTTCCGGTAAAGAACGAATGGGGGTTTTGCATGGTGATGTCACACCGAACAACATCCTTGTCGTAGCCGCGCGATCGTACCTCTCAGATTTCATGATGCTAAATCCGATTGAGGTTTTCGATTCAGAAGCGATGCCGGACTTCGGCGTGCTTGCCACCGGGAGCGGCATCACGTCCTACAATGGCACGCCGGGATATATGGCGCCTGAACAGGGGCAATCGGGTGTGCTATCCGTGCGTGCCGACATACATTGTTTCGGTGTAACGCTGCGAAATGTGTTTTTCGGGACAGAGCTTGAATTCGAAGGTGTCGCCGCTGAAGCCATTGATTCGCTGCGATCGCTGATAGATCAAATGACAGCGAATAGGGCTGCCGAGCGACCTCAAGACATAGCGGAAGTCATTGGGCGATTCAGTGCCGTACGCTCATTGGTTCAGGAAGTCTAGGGAAAGCACCCGGTTCGCGTTTCCGCGTCGAATGAAAGCGACTGCCTTGAATCGACAAGGCTCAACGAGCACGCCCCGCCGACGGAGATACCGGATGAGCGCGCTGCTTCTTCCGCACTGACCGATCGATAACAATGACTGCAGTTCGCACTTCATTGCGAAGCTGGCCGCCCTGGTTCCCAAACCGCGCAAAAGTCTGACGCGCTTTCACGGGGTTTTGGTGCGGGGCGGCCTCGCGCCCAACAGCAAATATCGTGTGCGTGTCCCTCCGGCTAAAAGGGGCAGGGGACTCAAGCGGCGTCAACCGATCGGGGAGAGCTGGCTGGACAAGACTTCCGCCAAACGCCATGCGGGAACGACCTGATGTGAACACCGAATGCAGCCTTGCTATCGTTATGATTACCAAAAGCACTGATCGATCAAGGGGTATTGGCGAATGACCGAAGGAGTTCGCCTGCCGTCTGATGGGCCGTCCCGGGGACCGCGCCGCTGGCGCCAACATCGCCGGGTTCCTGCGCGTGGCCGGAGCGCTGCTCGATCAGGGAGTGGGGTAGTAGAGGGCGAGCGCCGCTAGGGAATCCGCTCGAAGCAGGCGTCCCACCGGGCCGGGTCGAAGGTCGCAGAGGTGGGAAGGTGTTGGGGGTAGCCGCCGCCCTCGCTCTCGTGGTCGATGTGTCTGCCCGTGCCCGCCACCGCCTCGTTCACAATGCGGGTGTCGATGGCGTCGCGATCCCAGGGTCGGGCACCCACGTCGTCGGGCAGGGTCTTGAGCACCTGGCCGCTCGGCTGTGCCACCAGGCCATCGGGCCACACCGGCGGCTCGTTCCGCTCCACGAGCCCGCTCACGCTGCCCCTGATCATCTTCAGGGGATCGCCCTGCAGGTCCTCGGCCACGTTGTCCTCCAGGAACAATTCCAACGGGCCAAAGCCAACGTGCATGAAGGCGGAGTTCGACGGCGCCGCGGTGTCCGGGCCGTGGTGGAACACGTTGCCCACCACGGCGAGCATACTGGTCTCGTAGGGTTTCCCATTCCACTCGCTGTGGGCCAGACCATAGGTCACCGCGTAGCGGCTCGGGTTGGCCACGAAGTTGTTGACGACGGCGCCCCGGGCGCCGCCCTTGAACAGCGGGTTCCGATCCACGTTGCTGGCGTACAGGTTGCCCCAGATGAGGATCTCGGTGGCGTTGTCGTGGATGAGCGAGCCCTTGGAGTGCTCCCCGTTTGCGTGGGTGGAGTTGGACAGCCCTTCGGCTACGATGTTGCGGCTGAAGGTCACCCGGTGTGAGGTACCCAGGCGCCACTCGTCGGGCGTGGCACCCTCGAACCGCGGCCCCGAAGCGCTCAGGTTCTCGTCTACGGCCCACGAGAGGGAGCAATGGTCGATGATCACATTGTGCGCCGAATAAGTCGCGATCCCGTCGGGCTCCCAGCCCACCGCCTGTCCCGCCTCGCCGGGCCGCACCCGCAGATGCTGGACCACCGCGTCGTGGGTTTCGATGCTGAGCCAGCCGCGGATGAGCGTGATCCCCGGAGACGGCGCGGTCTGCCCGGCGACGGTGACGTAGGGATTGCGAACGAGCATGGGCTTGGCGCCCAGGTCGATGACACCGCCCACCTCAAAGACAATGACCCGCGGCCCCTCGGTGTCCAGCGCCGCTTGCAGCGATCCCGGTCCGTCGGGCTCCAGGGTGGTCACCGGGATGACCTTGCCGCCCAGGCCACCGCGCACGTCCTTTGCCCACCCCCGCTGCCAATCGCACGCAGCGCTATCATCGGATTGCTTAAATACGGCCACTAGCGGTGCCGCGGTTCCTCCTAGCGGTGCCGCGGTTCCTCCCCAGAATTTCTTTACCACACTTTCGTCAAAATCCAGGCGACACTGATCAACCGCTGAACCATCATCAAAACAATTCTCCCACGAGACAAATTCCCAGCCATCACGCGGCACGGCGTAGTAAGTCTCCCGATACTCACCGACAACAAGGTTTTCCGAGCAGCTTTCTGCGCCAGCCTGAAAATTTTCCAGATTGCAATCGCGCGTTCCACTCGCAGACAGGATGTCACCCTCACCCTTAATCTCTAGTGGGTGACTGCATGCCATGACTAGTAATATCGCAAAAACTACTGAAGCCCCGCGCCAGAAATACATAAATGGCCTCCTTAACCGCTTGCTTCTGCTCCCCGTGCCGGCATTTGGACGATTTAGCTCTTAGAAGCAAAAAAGTCCATATTACGCATTAATAAAACGGCTTGCTCGAGATATTTAAACAAGAGTAACCGAGCAGAAATGGACAAGTCTCCTTGGTCCATATATGCCCTAACTATTGTCTTAGTAAAATTCAAGAACGATGCAATGTCGGTTCAGGGTGTGCGCCGTGCAAAGGCGGCGCTTTCCAGTGGGTGAAAGTCCCACCCGGCAATCGCTCCAGCCGGAAGCAACCGGAGCAACTGTGGAGGCAACGAAATGGTTGAAGCCTCCGGTGAAGTGTGTCGCGAATTGGCGACAACGCGAGTGTGCAGGCCGTAACGTGAGTGAACGCTGAGCAAGCCCGGAGCGCCGGCCGCCGGAGCGCCGGCCGCCGGAGCGCCGGCCGCCGGAGCGCCGGCCGCCGACAGACGAAAAGGACGTTGCACAGGCCGACCCGGTTACCCTTTCGGGGAAGGCTGATACGATCAGGGGATTGAGCGAAATCGCTGTGCCGGGGTAGTGGCGACAGCATGTACACAAGGAAAGCGCACGCAACACGGGAAGCCCCTTGGCGTGGTCTGGGAAGACCAACCGAACGCCCGTGAGGGAGGGTTCGGGCGCCCTGGGGTGGCGGAGAGGCTCGTAGTACCGGGGAAGCCGGGTAATGCCGGTGGAGGGAAGGGGCCTCAGTTCAAGACAGATGCAGGAAGTAGTAAAGGACCAGGAGATTGGGAAACCTAGTAACTCCAAAGAGTGTTCGGAAGCTGCGGAGGGCATTACACGCGAAAGCGAAGAGTGAAGCTGACTTTCGCTTCTATGCCCTGTACGACAAGATGTACCGCGAAGACATTCTGGCGCATGCCTATGCTCAGTGCCGCTCCAATCGGGGCGCGCCGGGCGTCGACGGTCAGGATTTTGCGGATGTTGAGGCGTACGGGGTTGAGGCATGGTTGGCGGAACTGGCGCTTGCGCTCAGAGAGGAGACTTATCGACCGGACGCCATCAGGCGTGTGTTCATTCCGAAAGCCAACGGCAAGCTCCGGCCGCTGGGCATCTCTACACTGCGGGATCGTGTTTGCATGACCGCAGCGATGCTGGTACTGGAGCCTATCTTCGAGGCGGACCTTCCCGAGGAAATGTATGCCTATCGTCCGCGGCGCAATGCGCAGCAGGCGGTGGTTGACGTGGAAGAGCGGATGTTTCGCGGTCATCCCGATATTGTGGATGCTGATTTGTCGGACTATTTTGGCAGCATACCCCATGCTGAACTGCTCCAGTCGCTGGCTCGCCGTATCGTTGATCGGCGGGTGCTGCGACTGCTGAAGCGGTGGCTGGAGTGTGCCGTTGAAGAAACCGACAAAAGGGGTCGCAAGACGCGGACTACCGAGGCTAAGGACAGCCGCTGTGGAATACCGCAGGGCTCTCCCGTGTCGCCCTTACTGGCCAATCTTTATATGCGCCGGTTTGTGTTGGCTTGGGAGCAGTTCGGGTTGGATCGACGTCTCGGCAGTTGTATCGTGACCTATGCTGATGATCTCGTGATTCTGTGTCGTCGTGGCAAAGCCGAAGAGGCGGCGCAGGCGATGCGGGCAATCATGGGAAAGCTGAAGCTGACGGTCAACGAGGAAAAGACGCGCGTTTGTAAGATTCCGGAAGAGACTTTCGACTTTCTGGGTTACACGTTTGGGCGGCTGTATTCGGCGAAGACGGGCAAGGCCCGTTTAGGCATGCGGCCGTCGAAGAAGAGTATCCAGCGCATGGTCCAAAAGATTCATGCGATGACGGAGATCTCTATGACGTGGCTCGATACCACAGAGTTGGTGAGGCGGTTGAACCGCGTGTTACGCGGCTGGGCGAACTACTTTCGGGTAGGCACATACCGGCAGGCGTATCGCGCACTCGACAACTACACGGCAATGCGGTTGCGTCGGTGGTTGCGCCATAAGTACAAGGTCAGGCGACGACGGGGCGGGAGCTTTCCTCTCCAGCATCTGTACGGGCATTTTGGGCTCGTTCGTCTGACCCGGCTTGGTCGCAATGATTCGTGGGCGAAGGTGTGAGTTCTTGTCCGAGAGCCGGATGCGGTAAATCTGCAAGTCCGGTTCGATGAGGAGGGTGTGGAAACGGAGTTGGGAATCGAGTTGTTTTGAGCAGCGTTATTCGTAACAGGGCGTCTGTTCACAGGCTTGGCTTCCCGGCCACCGCGCCACATCTTTACTCTACCGATAGCACCAGTTATAAAGCCAATTGATCAGCGAGAGCGATTGGCCGTTACCAAAATTTGCGGACATAAAAAATCCCGGCGCAGTGCCATGCTTATATTTGGGCTAGGTGTCATGAAGCGACTGTCGCACCCCGGCTGTTTTTGAGAAAATATGGGCCCACCCAAACGACAAGGCGCCCTCCACTGGGAAGACGATTCCAGCTGAGGAGCTTGCACCACCACAGACGCGGCTTTTCGACTGATTCCATAAAAAGCTTTCATCAAATCTGTTGCAGCGCCCTCTGAGGAGCGGTGGTCTAACTATCGCCCGGCGGGCAGGCACTGGGCTGAGTTCAAGGAAAAGCCGGGCGCCGTGGAGTGGAGTGAGCGGGCTGACTTTGCCGGGGAAGGGCGCCAGCGACGGAGGTTCAGTCGATGTCGACTTCGGGGATGATGCGGTTTATGCTCCTTACACGCCGGCGCGCCGCGAGAGATTATCCATGTCACGAAAGGAACGGATCCGTAACGAGCGGCGCACCCTGCGCTACTCACTCTATGGCGTCCTGTTTTTTGTGGTGCTCGCGCTGGGTTTTGCCTTACTCACGGATTCCGGCGCCATACTTTTCGATGGCATCTATTCCCTGATCGCCTTCTGTATGGCTCTGCTTACGCTCAAGGTCGCCAAACTCGCGGAACGACCGGATGACGAACAATTCCACTTTGGCTACACGTCTCTGGAACCGACCCTGAATCTGTTCAAGGCGCTTATTGTTATTGTCAGCTGTGTCTATGCAGCTGTGGAGGCGGCCCAGCGCCTGCTTGCCGGTGGTAGCCCAGCGGACTACCGCCTGGCGGTGGTATATGGGGTTGCGGCCACCATTGGATCGCTGACCGTGGCCTGGCTGATGTATCGCAGCAGCCGGGAGTATCGCAGTGACCTGGTCAGGGTTGAAGCCAAAACCTGGCTTATAGACGGGCTTTTCAGTTGTTTCGTGCTGGGCGGCTTTCTCGTCGCCTGGTGGCTGGACAATTCGGCCTGGCCACAATACGCACCCATGGTTGACCCCCTGATACTGGTCGGCCTGGTGTTTGCCGCCCTGCCGGTGCCGGTGAAAATTCTGCTGGATAGTTTCCGCGAGGTCATATCCATGGCCCCGCCGGAAGCGGTGGTGGAGGAGATTGAGGAACGACTGAAAGACAGTCTGAAACACTTTGCCACCAGGCAGGTGGAGTTACGGGTTAACAAGCGTGGGCGCAATACCTACCTGTTGGTACACGTGGTGGTTCCGGAGACATTCGTCCTGCAGTCGATTGCAGACCTGGACCGGGTACGCAGACACTCCGAAGCCGCCCTGAAGGCATGGAACCCGGAAATCGTGATGGACATGCTGTTCGTACAGGATCCCAGCCTGGCAGAGTGAATCGGCCAGGGGCCGGATTCTTCAATCCTCTTAAAATCCATTCCGACTCAGGAGCGATGCTTTCCTGATGCCGATATCCTCATCATCGCGGCGGGACTGGTCCATTTCACGGCGGATATCAGCCTCCGTGTAGTCCGATTCCTGAAGCAAAAGGGCTTCTCGAGCGCGATGCTGAGAGCAGCTCTCCCTGATGAAGACGCTTTTTAAAGTCAGTACGGCGATGAGTTTGCATGTGCTGCCTTACAACAGGACCCGACTGCGGAATATCCTGGGGCTCCGGCGATGCGTGTTTGGGGTCAGAGTAAAAATAGGGAGCTGCGGTTTGGGCCCGCGGCGCATGAGTTTTTACTCTGACCCGAATGGCATGAGTTTTTACTCTGACCCGAATGGCACCAGACAGGGCGAGTTGATTCGGGTGACGAGCAATGCCTGTCAGAAAACGGTAGGGGTGGGGTACCGCCATGGTGGTAAGGCTCGAGGATGATGCGCTTTATGCGCCTTATACCCGGAAAAGTCTGCCGCGTAAAAGGCCACCGGGGAATTGGCGGACACCATGAAGGATGTCATTAATGTTCAGCTAAGGGTATAAGGGACTGTTTCCAATGAACTGAACACGCGCCCGGAGAAGATCTGCGCAGAAACACCAGAGAAATGGCGCAAGTTGGAAAAGCGTGGTGAAAAGGCGCAGCAGGATTTGAAAAAAATCCGCAACTGACACAACACCATCCTTACGAGATTGGCAATTTAGCTCCATATAACACTCCTTAGTGGGTGATTTCGGTGGGTTAGGAGCTGTATCAGCGGCTGCCCGGCAGTTGTCGACTCCGGGAAAGATGTGTAGTTTGGGGTCAGAGTAAAAATAGGGGTCTGCGGTTTGGGCCTGCGGCGCATGAGTTTTTACTCTGACCCGAATGGCATGACCCGAATGGCATTTTTACTCTGACCCGAATGGCATTAGGCGTGTTACGACTCTAAATCTGGCGAATGCGGTAATCAGTCATCGACCGATCCCGTAGTTCTTTTGCGGGCATTCAAGATTTTCAAGGCACCTATAGCTGGATTAATTCCCTATGAGCTACGATGTTTTCCTCTCCCACAGTCATGTCGATAAAGACTGGACGCGTGCGTTACATGACGCTATTTCTAGAGTGGAATACTTCGGTCGAGCGCTGCGGGTCTGGCTCGACGCACGCGTGCTTGACCCAGGCAACCTGTCCTCTGCCCGCGAGCTGGAGTCGGCACTGGAACGCTCTCGCCGCCTGATCTTGGTGCTTTCGGACGAAGCCCTGGCCTCGGATTGGGTTCGGCACGAGATTGACTTTTTCCTCGGCGTTCGCAGCTCCAGCGATATCCTGTTGCTCCGGCTGCGGTCCTGTGCGATACCCGCTCAGCTCGCGGACTGTCAACTGATAGACTGGGCAGAGAAGGAGAACGAGCAAGCGCAGATGAGGCCGGTGCTGGCATTTCTCACGCCGAGTGAGGATAACGAGTCTGATTACCGCCACCGGCATACCACGCGCCGGATGCTGGGTAACGCGATATACCAGCTTCCCAGGGCTTACGATCCTCAGCCTACCGAAGCGAGCCATAAAATGTTGGAACAACTCACCTCCTTCGATATCGGCAATCTGGATCAGGAAGGCCTTGCCCTGGCGGGGTTTGAGACCGCAGCCCAATTCATTGCTGAACTGGATGCTACCGAAAGCTATTCCATGCGGATGGTGATGGGCGAGATTCTGGCCCTGTGCATGCTGCAGAATCGGGCTTATGCCCAGGTAGCCAGAATTTATGTGGCAAATGACAAGAACAATGAGTCTGCGCCATCCTTCCTGACTATGCGCAATCGCACATTGAGGGGAAAAACCAGTGTGGCGTCCACGACCAACCTCCTTTTTAGTGTTGCCAGGTCGGCATCCAAACTCGCGGCGATCGATGTGTCGCGCGTGGATCTGTCCACCTTGGCCGCATTGCTGCTGAGCCTTGACAAACACGAACAACGCGACGAGCAGCGCGAGATCCTGGCCAGAATGATGGCCCGGGTGCTGGGCAAGCTGCGTGGCAACCCGGTGGTCGAGCTGTTACTTCATGTCCTGGTCGAATGGGGTGGCAATGCCTCCCATCTGACAGCGGCCGGGGCGATTGCAATATCGTTCGAAGGTGTGCTGGACACGGATGACTTTTATACACAGGAACTTGTTGAGCTGACCGGTAAATTGAAACTCCCGCTGGTGCCTCCTCCTTCTCCGGCACTTGGGCGGCTATTGTTCGAGCCTTACTCAGGTTTGGGAACCGATGCAGATTTAGTGAACGAAGTTCGTAGCTGCCGTGGAGAGTATATTCGTAATTTTGGTCAACCACCGTCAGGAAAGTCGCCACAACCCGAATCTGCACCTGTCGTCACCAGCCTGGTAAACGGACCGATTGTGGGAAGAATCACCCTTGTGACGCTGGCCAACATGGAGTCACTGGCCGATCAGTTAGGGTCAGCCGATATCGCCTGCCTCACCGAACCGCGCATAGTCGATGCGCTGTTTGAGCATGCCGGTGCCTTCCTGATTGATGACAGTGAACTCGATGCGCCGCTCGGTAACCGATTGCACAGGCGCGGAGTGCGCTATGCCAGCTTTGCCACATCAACATTGCGGGGTTTTGAAGATGGCCGCGCGCTGGTGCTATGGCCATCGATCAAGGGCCGACCCTCAGCAGGATTGATAGTTTAGGTCGAGCGCAATTGCCACGAGAACAGTGTAGAACTCTCCGGGTTGGCTTTCCGCTCGTGCGATTCGTTTAACATTCATAAAAACAGTGTCCAAGGATTGCACCGTGTGTTCGGCAAGGATTGCCGCGTACGAGGGCGCACGCCGCTATGAGCGCCATCGGCCTGAGAAGACGCTTCTCTGCCAGAAGTCGCCACAAATTTAGTTCTCGAAAATCCTTGATTTAGCACCATCTAACAGTCCGTAGAGGGTCGACTACCGTCTGAACAATACGACCTTGGCAAACCTCAGCTTTCGAGAATGGCGGTCAGTCGGTAAGTATCATGGGCAGTACGCTAAATGTAGACGCACGGTGGCGATGCGATTTATGCTTCGTACTGCTCACACAAGGCTTTCTCATTGAGCTTTTGCTTGAGCTAATTGCAAAACACCAAGTAATATAGGTCGAAACTAAAACCATAATAAACGGCGGATTAATATCATGGCTAAAAATAAGACTAAAAAAAACAAGGAAAAGAAGAATTCAGCTGATCAGTATACTGAGAATGATCCAAGGCTCAGAGGAGAGAAGGAAGAGAAACTGCCGAAGAAGTTTTACGAAAAAGAGCTGTTTCGGCTGCAGGTAGAACTTGTCAAACTTCAGGAATGGGTAAGTCAAAACGGTCTTAGAGTTGTAGTTGTGTTTGAGGGTCGAGATGCTGCCGGTAAGGGCGGGGTCATTAAGCGTATTATCCAGCATTTGAACCCCCGCAAGTGCAATATAGTCGCTTTGCCGACCCCCACTGAACGGGAAAAAACACAGTGGTACTTTCAGCGCTACGTTGCCCATCTGCCGGCAGCCGGAGAGATCGCACTCTTTGACAGAAGCTGGTACAACCGTGCCGGGGTAGAAAAGGTAATGGATTTCTGTACTCAGGAAGAGTATGAAGAATTTTTACGTTTCTGCCCGGAGTTTGAACGTGCGTTGGTGCGCTCGGGCATTATTCTCATCAAGTACTGGTTCTCTGTCAGCAATGTCGAGCAGGAAAGGCGCTTTCAGGCACGTAGTTTGGAACGCCACAAATTTTGGAAGCTTAGCCCCATGGATATGGAGTCCAGATCGCGATGGATGGACTATTCCAAGAGTAAGGATGCCATGTTCGCCCACACTGATATTAAACAGGCGCCATGGTATGTTGTTCCCTCGGATGATAAGAAACGCGCCCGGCTAAACTGTATTTCACACCTACTGAGCATGATCTCATATGAGGATACAAAGTACGATGTGCCGAAAATTCCTCCGTTAAAGGAAGGGAAGGGCTATGTGCGCAGCCCGATGCTGAATCAAACATTTGTACCGAAGGTATATTGATCTGTAATACGAATCCCCGGCAAACGCCGCAGCTTCCGTTTTGCAGGAGTCTGCCGGCGGGATTAACCCGGCTGCTGTGCAGTTATGTCTCCAGGCAGGTGGTGCCTTGGTGACCTTCGCGGCGCGCCTTGCCAATGTACGACAGAGGCTCCGCTGAAGCATTGCCGAATTAATCAGAAATCCTTAACTACAACCATCGTCGAACGCCATTTTTGTACAGTGGGTAGTCTCTGGGAAACACCTTCGTGAGATGGCCTTCTTCGGCCAGCGTTTGCCTGTGCAGGGTATACAGGCCCACCAGCAGGCAGACAGCGGAGAATACCGAGGGCAACGCAAGCAGGAAGCCGATCTGGGCGGTCGCGACACCCAGAAACATGGGGTTGCGTGAAAACCTGTAAAAACCCTCAGTTCTCAGATTGTTGGGGCCGGCGGGGTCGATACCCGATCGCCATTGCCGCCCTAAACTGAAATGCACCCCAAGCGTTAGCACGAAGCCTGCCGTTAGCAGAATGTTGCCCGCAAGCACTATGGGCCCCACGTTGAGGGTATCGAAAAGCAGCAGATAGTTGTCTACCCCCGGGAAAAGCCACCGGGCTACACACACCATCCAGATGCTGATTCTAAATGCGCCGAACAGCCTGTGATTCCACCAGGTCGAACTGAAACGCGCTCCCGGAAACACCACCTCACAGGATTCCCCGCGTTTTTTCGCCGTTATTCTTATGGCGTAAAACGCCGCAACGCATGTATAGAAAACAGCCAGGTAAACCCGGGTGAATTCCACTATTGCGGATGAATTATCCATAGTTGGCTCAAAACTGTCTTAAAGAATGCCTGTGTCTGGCTGCGCGTGTGCCAGAGGCTCAACAAGCAGTGTCATTTTCGCCTATTTGTTTTGGATTTCATAGATGCGGATATTGAGTCTTCGGCAGAATCACCACCGGCGACTTAACCGGGCAAGGATGGCAACCCAGGGCTCCGCTGAGGAGTCCCGTGTCATCAGCGTTGCCGAAGGCAATACCTGGGCTTTAATTGCCCTGTGGTTAGCGGCTCTTGACCGGTCTTCGAGAAACAGGCGCCACTTTCACGTTGGGAGCCGCTGTTTGGGCCTTTCCCTCAGTTACTGCGGCGGGGGCGGTGTCACCCTTATCCCCTTTGGGTCCCTGAGCACCCATGGGGCCAGCCAGACCGGGGGCACCTTGAGGTCCGTGCGGCCCCTGTGGACCTGATTCGCCTCTATCGCCCTTCGGCCCGGGGATGCCACTTGGTCCGGGCTCGCCTTTCTCGCCCTTCTCTCCGCGCGGCCCGATCGGTCCCTGCGGGCCAACCGGACCGCCGGGGTCACCCTTGTCGCCCTTGTGCCCTGCTGGCCCCCTTGGTCCTGGCGCGCCAGCTTGACCCGTTGCGCCAGGAGGTCCGGCATCGCCTTTGCGACCAGGTGATCCTTTTGCGCCGGCGGCGCCCGCCGGTCCGGGTGGTCCCACCGGTCCAGGCGGTCCCATCGGTCCGGGTTCGAGCTGAATCTCAGCCAGTTGTTGTTCCAAAGTTGCCAGTCTGTCCGTCAGTCTCGCAATTAAATCCGCAGTCTCGGCGTCGGTCTTGATTTCTGTGGATTTAGCTTTTTTTCCCGCCATCGGCTTTGTCCTCGATTGGGGTGAAAACGAATGCTTACACTCGTAAGCATTCAGTTAGATTCGGTACGTGCGCCAGATCGTAGATTACGTTTTGCATCAGCGGCTGCGGTGCGTCACGGACAGCAAGCGCACGATGTTGTGATCCCGGAGCTATTTTTAGTGGGAGAAAACACTGTTATTGACATAAAAGTCATCTATGCGGTTCTTTATGTCGACGCTACCCTTTGCTCCGGATCAGCGCTCGATAAGCATACCGGCGAAGCTATCACCTTTCAATGCCGGCCCACGCTTGCCGCTCTATTCTCGCCCGGCTTGAACACGCGTTGGCAGATAACCCTCTCAATCTCTGTTACAGAGGCTAGTCTGTTTTAGGGGCAGGCACCTCTGGGGTGATCTGTTCGATCGCTTTTCCAATTGCCAGAATCCGTCTGTCTTCTCCCGCTGGCCCGTCGATAAGCAGTCCAACCGGGAGTCCCTCATCCTGGGTCAATCCAATGGGAATGTTCAATGATGGTAGTCCGGCAAAAGCAGCGGGCTCCATATTTCTAACAGCCAGGAAGACCGCATCAAATTCTGTACCGTTGATTATGATTGTTTGACTTCCAATCGGCGGTGCAGCGAAAACCACCGCTGGATGCCCGATGGGCAGGAGCAATTTACGGACCAGTATCTGCTCAGCCTTTTACAGCAATACCGTCAAGGCCTGGTGGCTCAACCTTCGCAGAACAGCAACGAAACAGATCAGTAGGATTGAAGCCCTGCCAGCGATTTCATTGATCACATCTCGTTTTCAATGGGTAAATGAGACAGGAACCAATCTTCCAGGCGTTGCAGTGATGAGCGTGCCGGCGCGGCGGTCAGCGTACCGTCACTGGAGGCCCAGTTGACGCTACCGTCATCCGTCAGCTTCAGGTTCCAGGCATTTTTCCCGTCAAAGTCCCGCTCAACCGCTTGCCGCAGTGCCTGATTGAGTTGAGGGCTGTTAATGACCAGGCCCATCTCTGTGTTGATGCGCAAGGATCGGGGGTCAAGATTCGCACTGCCGATAAAGACTTTGTTGTCATCAATGATCAACGCTTTGGCATGCAGCGCCAATTCCTTTTGCTCCACGGGCGTCAGCATATACCAGGACCGGTCATCGGCATCGATCCTTACTTCAAACAAATCAGCGCCATGCCCGAGCAGGGTGTTGATGTGATTACGGTAAGCGCTGTGGGCGCTCAGGTGGTTGTTGGACCCAATTGAGTTGGTGAGGATTTTTACCCGGACACCGCGCTGAACCGCCTCCTGTACTGCGGATTCCAATTCAGGCGTCGGTATCAGATAGGCTGAAATGATGATAATCTCATTGTCGGCACGCGCCAACTCATCCATCAAGGCATTGGCCACCTGCACAGGTGCCTGATCTGTATTCGCCGGGTTATCTTCCGGTGGTGTATCAACCAATAATCTGGATTCACCGGGATAGGCGGATTCAAGGGCAGTGGCCCAATTCGCTTGTAACTCGGCCCGGGTCAGTTCCTGGTGTAAACCTGTGTTTTGATGGGCAATCAGGGCGGCCTGATTGAGTGTGGCCGGAACCGATTCAACATGGCTGATCTGGTCAATGGGAAATGACCAGTCGTCATTCCAGTAACCGTCAAAGGCCTGGCTGATGGTCAATACCATTGAACCCCCCAACAGAACCTCCAAATCACGAAAGTTGGCTTCGGTGTGCAAACCGAAATATTCGTCCGCCAGGTTTCTTCCACCCACGATAGCGACGCGGTTATCAATGACCATGGATTTATTGTGCATGCGGTGGTCCAGGCGGTGAAACTCGGCCAGGTTCAGGGCCTGTCTGGCAATGGCGTTGTCACTACGCCGCTTAAATGGATTGAATATCCTGAATGAGATGTTCTCATGCTCATGCACGTAGAGCATGGGTTGCTCTTCGCCCATAAGAAAAGAGTCATCGACCAGTATTCGCACATGGACACCGCGATCGGCTGCTGCAATCAGATGCTCAATCACCAGTGACCCAACCGTGTCCATGCTCCACAGGAAGGTCTGGATTTCAATGCTTTGCGTAGCGCTATCGATGGCCTTCAAGCGCCAGTCCAGGGCGTTGGTGCCGCGATTTAGCAGCACAAACCAGTCCTCTTTCAGTTCGGGTTCCAATGCCTGCCAGAAAGGTTCGTTGGATGCCATGGGCGTCGTTTCATCGGGCAGTTGCACAGGTTTGAGAGCGGTGCAGCCTGATATCAGTAAAGCGATAATGAGCGTCAGTGTGGACTTGGCGAAAGGTCTAATGGTTGGCATTAAATGACTACCTTCGACGGTGACAATGAAATGTTCTGATCGCCGGATTCTAGGCGCTATGACCTTTCCCCTATAGTCGGTCCAGTTTTGGCGAGGAAAGTTAATCATATCAGGCTGCCTGTTGGGCGAACACTGTCGGTGGTTGATAACCCAGCGAACTGTGTGGCCTGACTTCGTTGTAATGTTTTCTCCAGTTATCGATGATGCTTCTTGCTTCAGTCAGACTTCTGAACCAATGCTGGTTGAGGCAGTTGTCTCTGAGCTTGCCGTTGGATCCATTCGGGATCCATTCGGGTCAGAGGGATCCATTCGGGTCAGAGTAAAAACTTCCTACGGTGGCAAAACCGACGCTGATCGCAAGCCTGCTGAAGTCAGTGCGAAAATGACCGCAACTCGTAAACGCTGGCGGAACCCGGAACAGGCCACACGACGAATCTTCGACTCATACAATGTGGCATATATCGCCTTCTGGTTAGGCCCCGAAAGCATTTCAAGGGGCCCCAAATGTGGTTTTTACTCTGACCCGAATGGCGCTTGCTTAAGGAGAAAAGCATAGGATTTTCAGAGCGCCGCTCCGGGTGTCCACCGTCAGGACGCGCCGTAAACCCGTCCCTGGGGGCTCTGCGCCGACATCCCTGTCGGCGAAGGTCCTGCCGATGGACACCCGAATCGGGTTAAGTCAGTGCCATTTTACTCTGACCCTAAATACTTCTAGCCTGATGCACTTTCTGACAATCGATTGCACAATTCTTGGTACTCTTTTTTTACTTGCCTTCCAAAAATAGGGTCATCCTGTTGTGCAGGAATTAAAGGTGAGATGATCAACCAGTCTTCGTCACCCAGCATTTCTTCAATTAACGGGAATAGGACTGTCTCTTCATTGTTAAGATGGTTTATCTCTGCTTCGATAAACCGATCGAGAAGATCTATCAGATTGTTCTTTGGAACAACGATGTCAAGTAAAATCGCATCTAGTGCTTCTTTTAGATTATGGGTGTTTTCTGCGAGCGTATGGTGTTCTTGAATGATCTTGCTGAATTCGCCTTTTGCATCCATTTTCTGGTCAATGATGTATTGATAGATGACATCCTCTTTGGGATGGTGGTAAACGCTGGCATGGTTTTCGACATAATGAATAGCATCATCAATTAAGTTGAAATTAGGTGGCTTGTCCTCCTTGAGCATACGTAGCTTATTTTTTAATAATTCTAGTATCTGTCCCAACCCTTTATGTTCGAGTCTTAGCGATGTCATGATATCGTTCATTGTATATGATCTCTTTGCCGAAAAAAAAATAGTACTGCAATTGCTGGGCAGTGTCCGCAAAGACAGTCTGAATTAATAGACTGTTTTACTATCTGTAAGCGGTGATTTACAAGCCAGAAAAAATGAATCCAAGAATTCTGGCAGTGGCTTAAGTGCAATACCCATCACCTACTATTTGCATCAACCCGGTTGCAACCGGATTGCTTGACTTCATACAGCGCCTTGTCAGCGCGGCTGAAAAAACCGATTCGATTGCTGCCGCGTCGCCGTCCAAATGCCGATGGCGGCCGTCAACAAGACCGACGCTACAGGATGATTTAAAAGCACCCTCGGTGCAACCAACATCTACTGAACTGCTGTCGATTAGCCTCCTACCCGGCGAGACCGACGTATTGAAGCAGCACTTTCGAGTGTGCTGGCTTGCATGGCAATCATCTAACCCTTAGGGCAACTCTGATTAATTCGGTGACACTTCAGGCTTGGCGTCGGGTTTGGCCACAAGGCGCAGTCGTGCAGGAAGGCTGGTTGCCTTTCAAACGGCTGTAACGCAGTAGACAAACGCGACGCAAAGCCCCGCAGGGCGGGCCTCTGGCGCACATTGGACAAGGGGGCGGCCATCCGCTTGCACCACTCGTCAAGGACAAACAGCCTTGACCTTCGCGGCGCGCCTTGCCAATGTACGCCAGAGGCTCCGCTGAAGCATTACCGAATTGATCAGAGGTGCCTTAGGTCCGTAGTTGGCACAGGCCGTGTGAAAACAGGAAAATGTCGCCCTCTACGCCTTCTAACATCTAGGTGATGGTGCTTTGCCTTTCATTCGGGCGACTGATTACATGTGAGCCCGATTACGCCCTGATTTTTTAGCTCTGTATAGGTTTTCGTCTGCTCTTTTCAATATATCTGTATGGTCAAAATCTGAAATTTCCACTTCAGATACACCTATGCTGACGGTAATCGAGATATCGCCGTTGCCTGACGGAATTGAAGTATTCGCAATAGTTGCCCTTAATTTTTCCGCGACTTCAAAGGCTAATTGCTTGTTGGTGCCGGATAAAAACACACAAAATTCTTCTCCACCAATTCTAGCAACCTTGTCGTGCGCTCTTAAGTGCGATTCAAATAACTTCGAAGTTGACTGAAGTACAAGATCTCCAGTTGGATGACCGTATTTGTCGTTAATTAGCTTGAAGTGATCAATATCCAGCATTAATAGTGAAAATACTTCATGGTTTCGCTTGAAGCGTGAAAATTCTTGCTCTGTAATTTCATCAAGCACTCTTCTATTGAGTAAGCCTGTTAATGGGTCAGTTCTTGATTGTATTTCAAGTTGGTGCTGAAGGTTTGTATGTTCTGTGACATCGCGTTCTATGGCTACAAAATGCGTCACGATACCTTGAGGGTTAGGTAGTGGCAGGATACTCAAATCAAGCCAGTATTCTTTTCCAGCCTTGGAGTAATTCTTGATGGTGACTCTAACTGGAATTTTCTGCTCCAAGCCTTGCCGGATTATTCGTTTTGTCTCTTCGTCGGTTCCGGTAGATTGTAATATTCTTGGATTTTTACCAACAATTTCCGTTTGAGAGTATCCAGAAAGTTCTGTGAATGCTCTATTTGCGTAAACAATTTCTGGACCTGGCGCATCGATTGGGTCGGCCTTAGTCACAAGAACGACATCCTCAGCTAATTCCACGATGTCTCTAAAATTGAAATCGTATTCTTTCATATGCTTTGCCACTGCTCTCCCATAATTGGAAGCAAAGAAGGCTTGACTCCTGACTGGTTGATAAAATGCTTGCGCTGCTTATTGTAACGCATTCCTATTGCAGCCCATCGCTCTGACGGATAGGCACGAATTTGGTTCCCTCGCCCGTATTTTCCCAGATTTGCGCGAGCTTTAGCGCAGACCCAGGCGGCAAAATGAAGAGTTTTGGGTCAGAGTAAAAACGTCAATTTGGTACCTATCGCCTTCTGGTCAGGCCCCGGAAGCGGTGAATACTCCACCGAATAAAGCCGGTGGAATATTCACCCCGATTCTCGGCATCAAGCTAAAAGAAAGTCTACCGCCTCCTCAAGGGGAGCCGCAATGCAGATGGTGAATGGTGGTTTCAAGGAGTCAGTCGAAAAGTCTAGGCTGAGGTGGTGCACGGTCTTAGTCGTTTTACGCCCGAAGGTGGCACAAAGAGGCCTTTAATCCAAGCTGTGTGGCAGCGGCTGCAACTCAAGCCAAAGCGGACCTGAAGCATCCGAGTGGTGATTGCAAAGCTAAGCCTGAATTACGGGGGCAGGGCGGGTGCCAGGCTTTTTCAGCCTCGAAGCAACATGCTCGGCGAGTCAACCATCACTGCGCATAAGAAACTAAATTTGCCCAGGCGATTTCTTAAAAACTGTTAAGGAAATGAGTGCATTAAGTGTTTTTGTCCATGCCATAATGATGGGCTTGACGAGGACTATATTCATGCAGCTCCCCGAATCGCAGACCTTATGGGCCACCCTTTGAGCCTGACTATGGCGAAGACCCCCATAGCTTGCCGCGCAAAGAACCCGCGGCACAGCAACAGAAGTCGGCGTTTTTGCAGCCTGATGGCATCGGCGTATTCCTGGACACCTGCGATGTTAGCAAGCCCTGTACTACCAATGCTTATGTTGCCGACTGATAGTTTTCTGGCCGGGATTGACGCGTTTTACCCCGGCTCTCGCTGCAAACTGCCCGCAACTGGATTGAGCCTGCCATGACCCCCGAAGCCCTACCCGCCGCCACTATTATACTGTTACGCGAAACCGACACTGCATTAAAAGTGTTTATGCAGGAGCGGCATCGCGACACCAAGGCCTTCAGCAGCATGCTGGTATTTCCCGGGGGTAAGGTGCATGCAGGTGATCGCCATACTGACTGGCGCTCCTATTGCAGCGGGAGTGATGACACCGACGCCGAACAGCTGGCCCACCAGGTGGCGGCTATTCGTGAAACTTTTGAAGAGTGCGGCGTGTTGCTGGCCCGTGCGGATGGTGAAGAAGAGCTGCTGGGCGGGGAGCGCGTTGCCGGCCTGGCCGCGTATCGCGCCCGCCTGCAGGCCGACGAGTTATGCTTTATCGAACTTGTGCAGCAGCAGCGCTTGCGCCTGGCCTGTGACAAGCTCGCCTACTTCGCGCGCTGGATCACCCCGAAGTTTGAGTCGCGTCGCTTCGATACCCGGTTTTTTCTGGTGCGGGTGCCGCCGAGCCAGCAGGAACTGTTGCGACACGACGGCTACGAGGCAGTCAATTCAATCTGGATTGATCCGCAGCAAGCCGTTGCAGACGCAAAGGCCGGTCGGCGCAAGCTGATCTTCCCGACCATTCGCAACCTCGAGCGCCTGGCCCAGTATCCCACTGTTGCCCTGGCCCAACAGGGCTGCGCGGCAACGCCGGTAATGACTATCGAGCCGGTGGTTGAGGAGCGGGAAGACGGAGTTTACGTGCGAATTCCAAAAGATGCAGCTTACCCGGTATGCGAAGAGCGTATTCCCGACGCCGTACTCAAGATGCTGCTGGCGGGCAAGGCATAACGCTCGCGTCAAGCCTAGCGGGTCAGTAGTCGGCGCAGTAGTCCGTCTTTGCTGCGCTGTTGCTCACGTTGTGCCAGCAAGTCTTGCAATTGCTGTTCGATGGCCTTTGCCACCTTGTTGCGTATCGAACGCAGTTTGGCGGGGGTGACCTTTTTATCTTTCAATGCCGACAAATCGACCGGCTTGCCAAGACCGATGTAGCAACGCTGGGGCTTGGGAAACCATGAGCCCAGGGCGCCGAGGGGGATCGGCGGCATCAAGTCCGGGCGGGTGTCATCGGTGAGCAAACCGAATCGGCGCAGCAGTTGTCCGAATGCGGAGCCCTGCAGATCTTCACCTTCCATCAGGTGGTCATAAAATTCATCGGGCCCAACCATGCCGAAGGGTATTATGGTGTAGCCGTATTGTGCCGCTAACTTGACAAACCCGTAGCGCTGCTTCCATTGCAGGGTGTAAAGCTCGCGCTTGGGTTTGACGGCTTCGTGGGCGCCGCCGGGAAACACCAGCAGGTCTTCACCGGCTTCCATCAGAGCCCCGCAGACTTCGGGATGGCCGACGACCGCTCCACGCTTGAGAAAGAAATTTTCAGCGGGGGGCAGGTTGAACAGAAAGCGATCGCCCATGGGGCGCAGGAAGCGGCCGAATTGCTTTTGCATCACCGGAGTCAGCACCATGCCATCGAGTGCGAATAAAGAATGGTTGCCGACGAACAGGCAAGGTTGCTCGGGCAGGTTGGTGGCACCGAATACCTGTGGCTTGAAAAGCTGTTGAATGATGCGGTAGTTCGCTTCAAGTTCCAGGCCGGACGGTGGCGATGTCGCCAGCGCCTTCTCGATATGACGGGACAGACCGGAGTCTTCAGGGCCCTGTTGATTCTGGCTTTTTTTGACCATGGCGCGCGTCGCTTAGTCTATCAATTGGCCAATGAGTATATCGACTCGCCGGTGCAGTGTCATGGCTGTCAGGCATTTGCCGTTGGGCGATTCTGGAAACCCCAGTAGAGGCAGGCTGCCGCGCACAAGGCAAAGCCGATAGACAGGATAAAATACCAATGGACCACTATCAGCAATTCGTCATAAACCGCCGGGGTGATCAGGGCCTCACCAATCTGGATATTCAGCAGCGCCGATATGATCCCGATACTGATAAAGCCGCCCATCATGCGCATGGTATTGATGGCAGCCGAAGCGCCTCCCAGGTGCTCCAGCGTCACCGTTGCCAACGCCGCATGAATAATGGGCGTGTCGATCAGACCCGCGCCGACGCCGATTAAACACAGGGCCACAATCACCTCCAGCAGGCTCGAGCCAGCGTCGATGCGGCAAAGCAATAACAGCCCCCCGGCGACAATCAAAACCCCGGTAATGGCGATATGATGACTGGGGTAACGTTCAGACAACAGGCCGCTGAAGGGGGCCACCAGGGCGGTAAAAATCGCCTGTGAGATCAGGATCAGGCCGGCGGTCTGGGCACCGATCGCCTTAATATATTGCAGGTAGAGGGTGATGATAAACGGTAGTGAAAACAGGCCGACATAGATAAACAGGGTGGCAAGGCAACTGAAGCTGAACAGGCGGTTGCGCGCAAACAGGCCCAATTCGATCAGGGGGTCTTTTTTAACCAATTGCTGCCAGCAGAAGGCGCCCAGTAGCGCAAGCCCCAGGGCTATGGTCACCTGTCCAGACAGCGTATTGATGTTCTGTACCCCCGGAGCCAGCAACAGGATGGCCACGGTGTAAATCACACTGCCGCTGATATCGAAGCGTGAGTTACGATTCCCGAAGCGTTCCCATTTCATGCCTACTGTGCCCACCAGCGCCGCCAGCAGCAGAACAGGTACCGGCACAAAAAACACCATGCGCCAGTTAAAGTGATCGATAACATAGCCGCCCATCAGGGGGCCGCTGACGATACCAAGGTAGCAGAAAGCGGCATAGATACCGGTCACCCGGCCACGCTTTTCTATCGGGGTAATGCCGTTGATCAGGGCCAATCCGTTACCAAAAATAATGGCGTTGCCCATGCCTTGCAAAAAGCGACAGAGCATCAGGCTCAGGCCGCTCTGGGCCAGGGCACCCAGCAGTGAGGCCACCGCCGCCAGCAGCAGTCCCAGCATAAATAGGCGCTTGCGACCGAAGCGGTCGCCAAGGCGCGCAGCTGGCAGCATAAAGCTGACATTGCCAATGACCAGAGCCATGGTAAACCAGCTGATGGTCCTGGCATCCAGTGCCAGGTCGTTGGCGATAGCCGGGATAGCCAGGGTAGAAGAGTGCACCAGCAGCGGTGCGGTAAAGCAACCGAGGATGATAATACCAAGCGATAGCGAAGGTCGACTGACGATGTAATCCTGGCTATCTGGCAACAAAGGCACTCCTCGGTCAGGTCGAAACGGTTAACAGAAATACACAGACAGCCACATTATACCCTCTATCGAGCGCTAGCCGGTGCCGGGGCGCATTGCCTTATCCCGCGCTGAACCTATATATTAGAAATAATTGATATATGCCAATGAATCGCGGTGAAATTCATGCACAATATATGACCTTGGGTGGTGTGGGCCAGGCAAAGTCCGCCGCGTCGTTCGTTCTTGATGGCCACTCACAACAGTAACAAGCAGGAGATGCTCATGGCTCATATAGTGATTTTAGGCGCCGGTATTGGCGGTATGCCCCTGGCCTACGAGATGAAAGCGCTGGCGCGCCCCAATGACCAGGTGACGGTGATCAGTGATTCCCCGACCTTCCACTTCGTGCCGTCTAATCCCTGGGTGGCGGTTGACTGGCGCAAGCGCAAGGATATTGAAATTGACATTACTGCTCCGTTGGCGCGCAAGGGCGTGCATGCCATTACCCAGGCCGCTCGACGGGTGCATGTAGAAGAAAACCAGGTGGAGTTGTTGGATGGTACCCGGGTAGACTACGATTTTCTGGTGATAGCCACCGGTCCCAAGCTGGCCTTTGACGAAGTAGAAGGTCTCGGTCCCGATGGTTATTCGCAATCGGTGTGCCACGTCTCCCACGCCGAGCAGGCCAAGATCAATTGGGACAGGTTTGTGGCCGACCCCGGCCCGGTGGTGGTGGGTGCGGTACAGGGCGCATCCTGCTTTGGCCCGGCTTACGAGTTCGCGATGATCATGGACACCGACCTGCGCAAGCGCAAGATCCGCGACCAGGTGCCGATGACCTATGTCACACCCGAACCTTATATTGGCCATCTCGGCCTGGGTGGCGTGGGCGACTCGAAGGGAATGTTGGAGTCGGTCATGCGCGACCGCCACATCAAGTGGATCTGCAATGCCAAGACCACCAAAATTGAAGACGGCAAAATGTACGTTACCGAGTACGACGACGATGGCGAACCCAAGCGGGATCATGTACTGCCGTTCAAGCACAGTATGATGCTACCCGCTTTCAAGGGCGTCGATGCCGTTTTTGGTATCGAGGGACTGACTAACCCGCGCGGTTTTATCATTATCGATGAATACCAGCGTAACCCGACCTACAAGAATATTTTCAGTGTTGGTGTCTGTGTTGCCATTCCTCCGGTCGAGGCCACTCCATTACCTGTGGGTACCCCCAAGACCGGTTATATGATCGAATCGATGGTAACCGCCACGGCGCACAATATTCGCGAGATGATTGATGGCAAGGAGCCAAGCCACAAGGCCACCTGGAATACGCTGTGTCTGGCAGATTTCGGCGACACCGGTGCCGCCTTTGTCGCCCTGCCGCAGATTCCGCCGCGCAACGTCAGCTGGTTTGGTGAGGGCAAGTGGGTGCACTATGCCAAGATTGGTTTTGAAAAGTATTTCCTGCGCAAAATGGTGAAGGGAACCTCCGAGCCGTTTTATGAAAAAGCCGTGATGAATATGATGGGCATTACCAAGCTGAAAAACAAAATCACCGGCAAATAAATTTGCTCAGCGGAGTCTGGGGAAATATGAGCGGGTGCGATTGGCGAATGCTACCAGTGACAGCATCACCGGCACCTCAACCAAAACGCCCACCACGGTGGCCAGTGCAGCGCCGGAGTCCAGGCCAAACAGGCTGATGGCTACGGCGACCGCCAATTCGAAAAAATTGGAACTGCCGATTAACGCCGCCGGAGCCGCGGTGGCGAATGGCACCCGCCAGAGGTATGCCCAGCCGTAGGCTATGGCAAAGATCCCGTAACTCTGGATCAGCAGCGGAATGGCGATGAGCACAATCACCATCGGTTGATCGATAATGGTCTGCGCCTGAAACCCAAACAGCAGTACTACAGTGGCCAGCAGTCCCATGATTGAAAACGGCTTTACCCGGGCGGTAAAGTCACTGATACGTTCGTGGTTACCCCGGCTATCCAGTATTTTGCGAGTGAGATATCCGGCCGCCAGCGGAATGACGACGTAGAGCACAACCGAGAGCAGCAGGGTTTCCCAGGGTACGACAATATCGGTAACACCGAGCAGAAACGCTGCTATCGGCGCGAACGCAAATATCATGATGATATCGTTGATGGACACTTGCACCAGCGTGTAGTTGGCATCGCCGCGTACCAACTGGCTCCAGACAAACACCATGGCGGTACACGGGGCAACTCCCAGCAGTATCATGCCGGCGATGTATTCCTTGGCGGTTTGCGGATCGACCAGGGGGGCAAAGATATGTTCAAAAAACAGGATGCCCAGCGCCGCCATCGTAAAGGGCTTGATCAGCCAATTCACCGCCAGCGTGATGCCCAGTCCCTTGGGTTTTTTGCCGACGTCTTTCAGTGATGCAAAATCCACATTGACCATCATCGGATAAATCATAACCCAGATGAACACCGCAACCACCAGGTTGACGCTGGCGTATTCCAGCCCGGCAATCGACTGGAACAGTTGCGGTAGCGCCACTCCCAGGCCCACGCCAGCCACAATGCAAAGGCCAACCCACACTGACAAATAGCGCTCGAATAAGCCCATGGGAGATGCGGCTGTCTCGGTATTCATAAGCATTCGCTCTTTATCCGTGTCTTGCGCAACGCAAAGGCTTCATCAAATGCGCGATTGTTTCTTGTCGGTGTCCTCGGCATTGGCCGGGACAGGCGTGCACCAATGCAGCACCCTCTGCATTAGCTGCAACAACTGCTCGTATTTTTGGGCGGTGCACAACATTCGGGCTGAGCGTTGATGTTAGGTGCGCTGCCAGCTGCTTGCTCTGCCGCAGAGGCCTGGGAGAAGACCTCCATCTCGTCCATGGTTTTAAAGGTTTCCCAGGCAATACCGGAAGGATCTTCTACCCATGACTTGTCGGAGCGGGCATAGCAACAGAAGGTTTCACCTTCATCGAAAACCGACAGCTGGGCGGTTTCGAGGCGCTCGCGTAATTCGCTGAGTTCATGATCTTCATCGACTTGCAAGCCCAGGTGGTCGACCCCGGTGTTGCCGGCGCGGGTGGAGATAGCGAAGTTGATTCGCGGGTCCTCCAGCATCCACTTGGCATAGTCTGTCTTGCTCTTATCAGGTGTTGCACCAAAAAGTGCACTATAGAATTTGATGCTTTGTTCAAGATCTTCTACACCCACATGAATATGCATACGTTTCATTTTCAGTACCTCGTTTTAGCAGCCTGTTGGCGTTTGCCTTTTGCTTCAGGTTTACAACAGTTTGCAAGCTCGATAATTGAGCTCCCGGATTTTCTGTCTTCACGAATACTGGCAAATTCGACACTGCAACAATCCTTGACCATAAAGCCAATGAGGTCGCGGGTAACATCGAAGTTGGCAGAATATATTACTGACCGTCCCTGTTTGCGTGAGCGGATCATGCCTGCATTGGACAGGTGATTAAGGTGAAACGACAGGGTGTTGTGCGGGGTACAAAGCTCCTCGCTGAGCGCGCCGGCGGCCATGCCTTCGGCACCGGCCTGCACTAACAAACGGAACGCTCGGAGGCGGGTTTCCTGGGAGAGGGTATCGAACATGGCAAGAGCTTGTTGTAATTCCATATGTCTAGAATAGTGGACATAAAATATATGTCAATAGATATCGACAGATAAAAACAGCTCGGTTTGCTGAGTGGCACCGCGCCTGTCTGCTTTGACGAGCGCAAGATAAAAGGGCATATTCCGGCACCTTATGAGTAAGCAAGGAGAAATCCAATGGGTACGCTGACAGGCACAACGGTACTTGAACTGGCGGGCATTGGCCCGGCGCCAATGGCGGGGATGCTACTGGCCGATATGGGCGCCGAGGTGATTCGGGTAGAGCGCGCCGGTGCAGCTGATCCCAGGTCGCTTAAAGACGTTAGCTTTCGGGGCAAGAAGTCGGTTGTTATCGATCTTAAAAGCGAGGCGGGCGTGGCTGTGCTGTTGCGCATGGCAGAGCACGCGGACGTGCTGATAGATCCTTACCGGCCGGGGGTGACCGAGAAGCTTGGGGTGGGTCCTGAGGTATGCCTGGGGTGCAATCCACGGCTGGTCTATGGCCGCATGACCGGTTGGGGTCAGGAGGGACCCCTGGCGACGGTGGCGGGTCACGATATCAACTATATCTCGTTGACCGGGGCGCTGTATGCCACCGGGCATGCGGCGCGCAAACCGGTGCTGCCGCTCAATTTGGTGGGCGATATGGGCGGCGGCGGAATGCTGTTGGTGCAGGGCATATTGGCGGCGTTGCTGGAGCGTCACCAGTCGGGGGAGGGCCAGGTCATCGACGCGGCAATGGTCGATGGTGCGGCGCAACTCATGTGGATGTTTCATGGCTTCACGGCGGCGGGGAGCTGGGATGCTGAGCGTCGCGGGGTCAACTTCCTTGATGGCGGGGCACATTTTTATGACACTTATGAAACTGCCGATGGCAAATATGTCTCGATCGGTGCTATCGAACCACAGTTCTATTCGCTGTTGCTGGAGCTATGCGAACTGGATCCCGCCGAGTTTGGTGCGCAGTGGGGCCAGCAGCAGTGGCCGGCGATGACAAGTAAGCTAACGGAATTATTCAGGGGTAAGACCCGCGACCAGTGGTGTGCCCTGCTCGAGGGCACCGACGTTTGCTTCGCACCGGTGCTGAGTCTGGAAGAGGCACCACATTATGGCCACAATATTGCCAGGCAGACCTATATCGACGTGGATGACATCGTACAGCCGGCGCCGGCACCGCGCTTTAGCCGCACCCCTTCATCGGTGCGCCATGGTGCCCATGGCCTCGGAGAAGATACCGGCGAGGTATTGGCAAATATGGGTTTTAGTGCTGAGGAAATTGGCTCATTGCAGGGCAATGGGGTAGTGAGCTAGTGTGGTGTCCTGTATAAATTTTCCACCAGGGGAAGATCGAGATGATTGAAGCGATACTTTGGACGCCGTCGGCAGAAGGTTACCGCAGCGGTGGGGCTGAGTTGATAAGCGAATGGCAGAAATCCGACGACAGTCTGATCTGGGTTAACCTGGATGAGAGTCTCTCGCGACAAGCGATAGAGCCTGTTGCTGAGGTGTTTGGCTTACATCCGCTGGCGGTGCAAGATGCCTTGCGCCAGCGTCACCCGCCCAAGCTGGAGGCTTTTAATGGCACCACTTTTCTTTTGTTAAAAGGGCTGTCGGCAGATGTCGCTGAGTTGGAATACTCTACCATTCAGCTGGCGATTTTCATCGGCCCACGTTTTTTGCTTACGCGTCACTCGGCACCTTCGGTCAGCGTGACCACACTGAAGCAAGAGTTGACCGTGAACCCGGTGGCATTGCAGGGGGGTGTAGAGGGTCTTGCCCTGCGCCTGTGCAAAATACTCAGTGGTCGCTACCTCAAATTATTGCTGGGGCTTGAGCCGCGACTGGAAGAATTGGAAGATGAGATTCTGGTCGATACCGATGACGATATACTCGCTGAATTGATTAACAAGAAAACCGAGTTAAAAAAGTTGCGCCGGGTATTCCTGTATCACCAGCAAATATTTCGCCAGCTGCAAGATGACGCTGAATTTACTGTTTTCAGGCAACGCACCCACGAATTAAACGATGTTTACGAGCAGCAGGAGCGTGCTAACAGCCTCGCTGGACTCTACTACGAATTGTCCTCCGACCTGGTCGACGGTTACCTCTCGGTGTCAGCGCATCGACTCAACGAGATTATGAAGGTTCTCACGATCGTGGCGGCAATCTTTATTCCGCTGACATTTCTTGCCGGTATTTATGGCATGAACTTTGACAACATGCCCGAGCTGCATTCCACTGTGGGCTATTTCGTGGTGCTGGTGGTTATGGCGGTTATTGCCATTGCGCTGCTGGTGCTGTTCAGGAGAAAGCGCTGGCTATGAGGCACAAAAAAGCCGGGTACGAGCCCGGCTTTTTTGTGCCTGAATGATGAGCGCTACTCGGGCGGCGGGGTCGGCCCACGGTGAACCTTTTCACGCAGGCCCTGTATGAGGCGGAAAAATATGGGAACCAGCAGGGTACCGCCGATGGCGGCCATGATGGTGCCGCCAAACACCGACAGCCCCAGGGATATCCGGCTGGCCGCACCGGCGCCGCTGGCGATAATAAGCGGGAAGACCCCGGCAACGAATGCCAGGCCGGTCATCATAACAGGGCGAAATCGTAAACGAGAGGCCTCCACGGTCGCCTCGATAAGATCCATCTTCTCGCGTTCACGCAGTGACTTACCGAATTCCACGATCAATATAGCGGTTTTGGAGGCCATCCCCACCAGCAGCACCATGCCGATCTGGCCATAGAGGCTGAGTGGCTGCTGGTACAGCAGCAAGCCTGCCAGCGCTCCGATCATGGCGATCGGTACCGAGAAGATGATCGCTACCGGGGTCAGGAACGACTCGTACAGGGCTGCCAGGAAAAGGAAGGTGAAGAGTAGCGACATGCCCAGAGCAATTGGCGCCATGTTACCGGACTTTCGTTCCTCATAGCTCGAGTCGGTCCAGTCGTACTTGTAGCCTGGCGGAAGATTTTTGGATACCTCTGTCATGGCATTCATGGCGTCGCCGGAGCTGAATCCACCTGCTGCATTGGGCACACCATTGATGGTTGCGGAGTCGTAGGTGTTGTAGCGATACAAGACGTCCGCACCTTGCTCAGGCACAGTCTTTACCAGGGTCGCCACCGAAATCTGCTCGCCTTGGTTGTTGCTGACATATATGTTGGAAAAGTCTGCTTCGTCCTGTCGGAACTCGGCTTCCGCCTGAACCATAACCCGGTAGGTTTTACCAAACAGGTTGAAGTCGTTGATATAGAACCCCCCCATTTGTGTCTGCAGGGTCAGGAAGAGATCGGTGATGTTCACCCCAAGGGTTTTCGCCTTGACCCGGTCCACTTCCAGCCATAACTGCGGGTAGTCGGCCCGGAAAGTCGTGAACGCACGGACGATTTCCGGCTGCTGCATCGCTTCCAGTACCTGGGCGTTGGTCGTTTCGGATAGCTTCTGGGCACCCTGGCTCTGGGTATCCTGCACCACATAGGAAATCCCGGCGACGGCGCCCAGGCCCGGAATCGCCGGCGCGCCAAACACCAGGGCCTGGCCTCCGCCCATCTGCGAAAACATGGCCTGGTACTTTTTCTGCAGGGCGAACTGATGCTCTTCGGGGGCTTTGCGTTCGCTCCAGGGTTTAAGTTTGGCAATGACCATGCCGGCATTCGATTGCAGCGCCGTGTTGAGAATGCTGTACCCGTTCACCGTCAGCACCGTCTCAACGGAAGGATCGGCCATCAGCGCCTGGCTGATCTGGTCCATATACTCACCGGTTCGATTGAGCGACGCCGCCGCGGGCAGCTGCACGTCAACCATGAAAAAGCCCTTGTCCTCATTGGGAATGAAGCTCGTTGGTACCAGAGTGAACAGGTAGAAGAGCAAGCCAAACAGGGCACCGATCACTCCAAGACTGACGACCACGTTGTTCGCCATCCAGCGGACTATGGCTACATACGCCCGGGTGACGGCAGCAAACCCCTTGTTGAAACCACGAATCAGGAAGTTGGGTTCGCCGTGTCCTGCTTTCAATAACAACGAACACAGTGCAGGGCTCAGGCTCAGTGCGTTGATCATGGAAATCAGCACAGAGATAACCAGGGTCGCGCCGAACTGGGCAAACATCTGCCCGGTAATGCCGGGCAGTAGCATGGTCGGCCCAAATACTGCCGCCAGTACCATTGATGTCGCGAAAATAGGCCCGGCGACTTCTCGCATCGCCTGCTCGGTTGCCGGTCTTGCCTCCAGTCCCTCGTCATGCATTATGCGCTCGACGTTCTCCACCACGATGATGGCGTCATCAACAACCACGCCTATGGCCAGAATGAGTGCAAACAGGGTGACGGTATTGATGGTCATACCGAGGAAATAGAGCGCCGCCAGGGTGCCAATAATCGACACCGGTACCGCGATAGTGGGAATAAGCGTTGCGCGCACGCTGCCGAGGAACAGGTAAGTGACAAATATAACCAGGATGATAGTGAATATCAGTGTTTCGACAGTTTCGTCCAGCGACGCTTCGATAAATTCGGTTGTATCGTGGCCGATGATGTAATCCACGCCTTGCGGAAAATAGCCGGATAGCTCGTGCATTTTCTCTTTGACTGCTTCGGCGACGGCCAGCGAGTTAGCGTCCGACAGTTTGTATATCGCGAGTAACACGCCGGGCTTGTTGTTGTATTCGCCATAGCCCTTGTACACCTGTGAGCCGAGTTCCAGCCTGGCGACGTCTTTCAGGCGCAATATCGAGCCCCGCTCGTCGGCGCGCAGGATGATGTTGCCGAATTCCTCGGCCGAATTCAGGCGCCCCTTGGTTTTCAGTACATATTGAAATTGGGTTTCATCCGGGTTGGGAGGGCCGCCCAACTGCCCCACTGCCGCCTGTACATTTTGCTCCTTGATGGCTCCCAGTACCTGCCCCACGCTGAGGTTATTCGACGCCAGTTTTATCGGGTCTAGCCACACCCGCATCCCGTAGTCGAGGGCGCCAATGATAGTAGCTTCACCCACACCCTCTACACGGCCCAGCTCTGAAGCGACGTTGAGGCTGGCATAGTTGGAGAGAAAGATACCGTCGAGGCTGTCATTGGGGGAAAATAGACTGACCACCATCAGCATGTCGGATGAGCGCTTTTTAACGCTGACGCCGCGTTGCCTGACTTCCTGCGGCAGTTGTGGTTCGGCGAGTGCGACGCGGTTTTGCACATCTACCTGTGCCAGGGATGCATCGACACTGATATCGAAGGTTACCGTCAGCGTGTAGCTACCGTCACTGGCCGACTTCGACGACATGTAAACCATGCCCTCGGCGCCGTTGACCTGGTCTTCGATGGGGCTGGCAAGGGCTTCCTTGACGGTTTCGGCGCTGGCTCCGGGATAATTTGCCCTGACCACAATTTTTGGAGCCGAGATATCAGGGTATTGATCCACAGGCATAACGAGCGCGGCGATAATGCCAAAAATTGTGATCAGAATTGAAACGACCAACGCGAAGCGTGGGCGCCGAATAAAAAACTGTGGGCTCATGTTGCCTCCGTCACTTGTTGTTCTTATAACTGCTGTGATGGCTTATTTTATTTCAACCTTGGTGCCCGCTTTAAACGTGCCGGCGCCATCCGCAATCACCATGTCGCCCTCTTCAACGCCGCTGCGTGCAGCCCAGTCCTTGCCATCGCGGGCGCCCACAGTAATATTTTTACGCTGAACGATGTTGTCCTCGTCGATCACCATCACGAAATGCCCTTGCTGATCCTGGTTCACGGCTCGCTGGGGCACCATAATCCGCTCCATCGTCTTCTGGGCCTTTCCGATAATGGTGACATTGGAACCGGGTAACAGCAGGCCGTTGGGATTGGGGAACAGAACCCGGCCAGTCACCGTACCGCTTGAGCCGCTGCTGCGTTGCGACCAGTTTTCAAATTTCCCCGGGTAGGGATACATGTTATCACCGGCCAACTCGAGCTCTACCTCAACCTCGGGGATTTCCAGCCCCTCGTCGGTCAGCTTCTGGCGAAACAGGGTGAAGTTGTTATAGGTGCTTTGTTCGACGCTGGCGGTGGCGTAGATCGGATCCAGCTGCACCAGTTCGAAGATCGGTGGGGTGCCAGGGCTTGAAGGCGCGATCAGGTCGCCAACGGCATAGCGGCTTTTGCTGATCCGGCCACTATAAGGAGCGTAGATTTTGGTGTGTTTAAGATCCAGTTCAGCCTGTTCCAGTTGTGCTTCGGCGGAGGCTATGGCGGCGGAACTGGTGCCAATAGCGGCCTTGGCCTTGTCGTAATCCAACTCCGAAATATAACCATCGGGCCGCAGCTTCTGGGCCCGGCCCCAGTTAGCGTTAGCCTGTGCTGCGCTGGCCTTGGCCGATTGCACCTGGGCTTTGGCAGCATTGACTGCAGCCCGGTACTTGGCGTCATCAAGCTCGACCAGTAATTGTCCTTTTTCGACAATATCTCCCGGCGCAAAATGAATTGCTTGAAGCGTTGCTGTAATTTCTGGCCGAATGGAGGCACTCTGCACCGCCTCGATAACCGCGGGCAACTCAAAGCCGGGACGAAGGGTGCGCAATTCGGCTTTGACTACCGAGCTGGCCGCAACCGGCCGGGCTATCGGTGCCGCTGAGGCGTCGGGAGCCGCCGGCTCTTTCTTACCGCAACCGGTTGCAACGGCAGCAAGAAGAAAAGCGGTGAAGAGCTTACAGGCAGAATTCATTGATTAGTCTCCGTGTGGCTTTATAAGTCCGTAAACAGTGCGCTCAATTTTGATAGATTGAATATCGTATTACATTACGAACCCGCTGGATATATTCGATACGTACTCTTGGCGCAAGCCACTATCGGTGGCATTATGGCAACCGTATCACAGCCCGAGCTTGTTGTGGTAACCTTTGGTATCAAAGAGTTTAATGGTCGGGTTCAATGGCTGAAAACGTCTGGAGATACGACTGAATCCAAAACATAAAAGAACAAATAAGGGAAGGTAATGATAATGAAAAAAATGACTCGATTGCTTGCTGGGTTTGTAATTGCGGCCGGCTTGGTTATGCCGCTGCAGGCTGATATTCCCAAGACCATGGACATTGACGGCAATGCGCTGGTTCTCAATGGTGAGGGCCTACGCAAAATGATGATGATGAAGATTTACAAAGGCGCGCTGTACTTGCCGGAGAAGAGCTCGGATGGGCCCGCCATTGTTGCCGCCGACAAGCCTATGGCGATTCGTCTGGAGATGGTGTCCGGGTTGATTACCAGCGAGAAAATGGAAGACGCAACTCTTGAGGGCCTGGAGAAAGCCACCGGCGGCAACTTGGAGCCTATCCAGGATTCTGTCGATGCCTTCATCAATGTGTTTCGCGAAGAAATCAAGGAAGGGGATACCTTCGATATTGCCAACATTCCCGGCAAGGGAATTGAGGTCTACAAGAACGGCACCCTGAAAAAGACCATCGATGGTGGCCTGGAATTCAAGCAGGCGGTGTTTGCGATTTGGCTGGGCGAAGACCCGGTGCAAGGGCCCCTTAAGAAAGGCATGTTGGGTAAATAAGCCCCGGGTTCACCGCTTGCTTGCTGTTTCGGGCACCGCCGTGCCGGGCACCGCCGTGCCGGGCACCGCCGTGCCGGGCATCACGCACATGGGCTCATTCGGGTGAATGAGTTTTTGCTTGGAGGGGTTTTTGACGCAGCAATTCGAGTCTAACGTCAACGGTCAGCGCAAGGGATTCAATTGCGCTGGCACGTTGCTTGCCGGCAGCGCTCGCCCGATACAGGTGGGGAGTCATGGCGAGTAAAGCATCGATGGCGTCCTGCCCAAGGGTTGCTGTTTTGAAGCTGGTTTCGGTGCGCCCTGCAGACCTGAAGCCAGCGGCGATTGCTGCAGCTGGACTATTTTCCCGATAAGGTTTCAGCCCTTCGTAGAGTATTTCCCGTAGCTCCAGCAAATGGTGGGGGCCGGCATCGGCCAGCAGCAACAAACCACCGGGTTTCAGGACCCGGGCAAATTCTGCAAAGTGTGGGAAGCCAAACACGCTCAACACAATGTCGGCACAATGGTCTGCCAGGGGAATCTTGCGATTGCTGGCCACCAGCCAGGTGGCAGGCAGCGAGCGAGCCGCTACCTGCAACGCCCACTTCGAAATATCGAAGCCGATGATAGCGGGTCGGGGTTTTCCGCGGGCGTCAAGTTGGCGGCACAGTTGTTCGATGTAATAAGCTTCGCCGCAGCCGGCATCGACCAGCACAGACTCCGGGCGCAGTTCAGGCTGCAGCAACTGGTAAAGATTACTGGCCAGTGGTTGGTAGTAACCGGCCTGGAGGAAGGCATGGCGGGCTTTGACCATAGCTTTACTGTCGCCCGGGTCCTTCGAACGTTTATCCTGGGCGCAAAGCAAGTTGGCGTAACCCTGGCGAGCAATATCGAAGCTGTGTCCGTTGGCGCAGTGCAGTTTGGTGCCGCACCGGCTGGTGCCGCACCGGCTGGTGCCGCCGGCGTCCGAGCTGGCGTTGGCCTGGTGTAATGGCAGCTGATCCTGCGGGCAGCGTAGCGCGGAATGATGCAGAAAACTCATCGATAGGTGGCCGTTTGCTGGAGGCTATGGGAAATGTGCATCGCGATAATAAGGTAAATAGATGCTGAACAAAAACGCTTGTCGGACTTATGGCTGGGCGATGTCTGCCTCCGGCCTGTCCGCGGTCCGGACGGCTGAGCGGCAACTTTATGCTGCTGTGGAGATTGCTTCCAGCAATTCAGCCATGGCTAGCCTGGTCGGTTTGACCAGGCGAAATCTGCCGACATAATCCGGGAAGTCGTCGATGATCGATTGCGCCCAGTTGCTGTGGGTTGCAGCAACATAATTATTGAGGGTCGCCAGCAGTAATCTGCGATGACCCTCTGCCGCCTCGGTTTCAAGGGTTTGGACTTCGACAAACTCGGTATTGCAGCATTGTGCCAGATTGTTGTTGAGATCAAGCACAAAAGCAAAGCCGCCGGTCATGCCGGCTCCAAAATTTACCCCGGTTTCGCCCAGCACCGTCACCATTCCTCCGGTCATGTATTCGCAGCAATGGTCGCCCGCTCCTTCGACCACGGCAATGGCGCCCGAATTGCGTACGGCAAAACGCTCGCCGGCAATGCCCGCTGCAAACAGGGTGCCGCCGGTGGCGCCATAGAGGCAGGTGTTGCCCATAATAACATTGTGCTGGCTCTCGAATCCGCTAATAGCGGGTGGCAAGATGACCAGTTGTCCGCCGGCCATGCCTTTGCCAACATAGTCGTTTGCGTCGCCCTCGAGCGTCATGTGCAAGCCGTCGGCATTCCATACGCCAAAGCTTTGGCCGGCAGTGCCCGTAAGTTTGACTTCGATCGGCGTCGAGGCCATACCGTGGTTACCCCAGTGGCGCGCAATTTCCCCGGAGATACGCGCGCCGACAGAGCGATTAAAATTGGCGAGTTTATAGTGATGCCGAGAGGATTTGCGCGCTAATATTGACGGCCGCATATCCGCCAGCATGCGCTCGGCCAGTTCACCCTTGTCGAAGGAGGGATTGCGCTCGAGCAGTCTGCGTTGGGGCTTGTCGGCGCCGACCCCGGCGCTCGACAACAGGGGTGCCAGGTCGAGGCGACGCTGCTGTGGTGTAGTCCCCGGTAATAAGCGCAGCAGTTCAGTACGGCCGATGATTTCGTCCAGGCTGCGCACACCGAGATAGGCCAACAGTTGTCGCACCTCCTCGGCAATCGCGGTCAATACCGTCATAACCATTTGCGGGTTGCCGGCATAATGCCCGCGGCGCAGGCGTTCGTCCTGGGTGGCGATTCCAGTGGCGCAGTTATTGAGATGACAGATACGCAGGTACTTGCAACCCAGGGCAAGCAGGGCCAGGGTGCCAAAGCCAAAGCTCTCGGCACCGAGGATGGCGGCCTTGACCACATCGAGACCCGTCTTCAATCCGCCGTCAACCTGCAGCCCAATGCGTTCGCGCAGGTTATTGCCGCGCAATGCTTGTTGGGTTTCGCGAAGCCCCAGTTCCCAGGGAGTGCCAGCGTATTTTACGGAGCTCAGGGGGCTGGCGCCGGTGCCACCATCGTGCCCGGAAATAGTGATCAAGTCGGCATAGGCCTTGGCCACACCTACCGCGACTGTGCCGACGCCGGCTTCAGACACCAGCTTCACCGATACCAGCGCATCGGGGTTTACCTGCTTGAGGTCGAAGATCAATTGGGCGAGATCCTCGATGGAGTAGATATCATGATGTGGGGGCGGAGAGATCAGGGTGGTACCTGGTATTGCGTAACGCAGTTTGGCGATCATGCCGTTGACTTTCTGTCCGGCCAGTTGACCGCCTTCACCGGGTTTGGCCCCTTGAGCTACTTTTATCTGCAGTACCCGGGCGTTGACCAGGTAGTGCGGGGTGACGCCAAAGCGGCCTGAGGCCACTTGCTTGATACGCGATTCAGTTTCGGTGCCAAAACGCTTGGAGTCTTCGCCGCCCTCCCCGGAGTTGGAGAGGCCGCCGAGCCGGTTCATGGCGACGGCGAGTGACTCGTGGGCCTCGGGCGACAGCGCGCCGAGTGACATGGCGCCGCTTTCAAACCGCTTAAGAATGGCGGCGGCGGGCTCGACCTTATCGAGCGCAAGCGCCTTGCCTGCGGGTCGCAGCGCCATCAGGTCTCGGGGGGCCATGGCGGGGCGGCGGTTGACCAATTCCGCATAGTCATTGTAGTCCGCTGGATTCTGACTGCGGGTAAACTTGCCCAGCGCCTGCACTACCCCGGGGTTAAAGGCGTGGTATTCACCATTGTGAACATATTTGACATAGCCACCATGCTCCATCGCAAGCAACGGGTCGAAGGCCTGGGCTGCAAGTTTGCGCTGGGCCGCTTCCAGCTCGGAAAAACCACTTCCCTCGAGTCGGCAGTTGATTCCCTTGAAACACAGATCCGCAACTTCGCTGGCCAGTCCCAGCACCTCAAACAGTTGCGCGCCGCGATAGCTGCTGATGGTAGAGATACCCATTTTCGAAAGAATTTTATAAAGACCTTTGTCAATACCATGGCGATAACTCGCCAGCGCGCTGCGAGCTTGCTCCGGGGTCGCTGGGGAACCAGCGAATTGCAGAGCACATTGGTAGGCAAGATACGGGAATACCGCCGTTGCACCGACGCCGATCAAGACTGCAAATTCATGGGGATTGCGCGCGGTCCCGGTTTCCACCACCAGGTTGGCGGAACAGCGCAGCCCAATATTGACCAGGTGATGATGCACCGCGCCGGTCGCCAGCGCGGCATGCAGGGGAAGCTTGCCCGGCGCCAGTGAGCGGTCGGACAACACCAGAATGCTTGCACCCGACCACACTGCTTTCTCCGCCTGGTAGCAAATATTTCGAATGGCGGTTTCCAGATTCATAGAGTCGGTGTAGTTCAGGTCAATCCATTGGTGGGGGTACTGCTCTTGTGCCAGTAATTGGCTGTATTCGTCGCTACTCAATACCGGGCTGGGGGTAACCACCCGCGCGGCGTGGGCTTCGTCGGCAATGAAAATATTCTGTTGTGGCCCGAAGCAGGTTTGCAAAGACATGACCCGTTGTTCGCGCAGTGAATCGATGGGCGGGTTGGTGACCTGGGCAAACTGCTGGCGAAAATAGTCGTAGAGCGAGCGAAGTCGATTCGAAAAAACCGGCAAAGGCGTGTCGTCGCCCATTGAGGCGCTGGTTTCCTGACCACTTTCTACTATTACCCGGATGACCTGGTCTAGCTCTTCGCGGCTAAGCTGGAACATTTTTTGGTAGTGCTTATGTCGGGCAGCGGGCAAGGTCATGATATCATCCGCAAGGCTGTCACCGGCTGCCAGGTATATGGCGCGGCGCTGCAGCCACTTGCGATAGGGGTGTTGCCGTTTCAGCCGGTCCTCTATTATCTGTGGCGTCAGCAACTCGCCATTGCTGGTATCTACTGCCAGTAGATCGCCCGGGGAGAGCCGTCCTTTGTGCAACACCAGTTGCGGATCGATATCGCTAACACCAATTTCCGAGGCGAGAATCAGAAGCCGATCCCTGGTGATGACATAGCGGGCCGGCCTCAGGCCGTTGCGATCCATGGTACATGCAGCGTAGCGACCGTCGGTGAGCACAATTCCCGCCGGCCCATCCCAGGCCTCGGCATGCATGGCATGATATTCGTAGAAGGCGCGCAGCTCAGGATCCATGTTGGTATCGTTCTGCCAGGCGCGGGGTATTAACAGGCGCATCGCCTTGAGCAGGTCCATGCCGCCGGCGACCAGGGTTTCCAGCATGTTGTCGAGGCTGTAGGAGTCTGAGCCCGCCAGGGAAAGCCACGGCCTGATATCCTTCATGCCTGGAATCAGTGGCGATTCGAACGCGCGACTGCGAGCCTGGGCCCAGTTACGGTTTCCCTGGATGGTATTGATTTCGCCGTTGTGAGCGAGATAGCGAAATGGTTGTGCCAATCGCCACTCGGGCCAGGTGTTAGTAGAAAAGCGCTGGTGAAAAATGCACAGTGCAGAGTGTAGCCGCGGATCATCCAGATCCGGGTACAGTAGTGGCAACTTGTGGGGCATGACCAGCCCTTTGTAGCAGGTCACGCGGGTTGAGAGGCTGACGATATGAAAGGCCGCGTCCCAGGTTTTGATAAATTTTCGCGCCTTGCGCTTGGCCAGAAACAGTTTGCGCTCGGCAAGCTCAATGTCGTCGTCAAACGGAATATTGACGAAGATCTGTTCGACACGTGGCAGCGACTCGACGGCGCTCTCACCCAGCGCTTCAATATTGACTGGCACCACGCGCCAACCGGCGACCCCAAGGCCCTGTTTTTCCAGTTCAGCCTGCAGTCGCTGGCGCTCCATGTCGGCGCTCTCGGCAGCGCGACTGATAAATACCATGCCCACTGCAAAAAGCGGTGCCAGTGAGATATGGTGTTCGGCGGCGATGGCGCGGAAAAACTCGGTGGGCAGTTTCATCAGCAAGCCGCAGCCATCACCGCTCTTGCCATCGGCCGCGACCGCGCCGCGATGACTCAGTCGTGACAATGCCTTGATCGCACCCTCGACCAGCGCATGGCTGGCTTCGCCGTCCATTTGGCAGATCATGCCAAAGCCACAGCTGTCGTGTTCGAACGCCCGGCGATACAAGCCGGATTCGTCATTCCCCTGCATCATATGCCCGGATACCTCCCAGCAAACAAGCCCTTTGCGCCAACTCCGTAACGTGTCTTGCGGGTAATTGGCACCCGCCCCCACCTTATTTGTATTTCAACACAGCTATTTGCATGAGTCTTGATTTTATGAGGCAAATTTTATGCCAGATTTCGAGAGTGTTCCGGGCGTATATGGCAAGAATCAGCGGCTAAGGCTGCTGCATAATGGGGCATGGTGCACCAATTCGGGCTGGCCATAGGCGAGGATTTTGGGCGCGGCACTTAGCTGGTGGCCACAGCTGTTGTAGTATTGTCCGCTGGACGGTGACAGCGAGAAGTGTTTATGCAACGCAAACGATTGGGTAGAAGTGGCATTGTGGTGTCAGATATCTGTATGGGCACTATGACTTTTGGCAACCAGTGCGATGAGAAAGACGCTTTTCGCATCATGGATATGGCCTATGATGCAGGGGTCGATTTTTACGACACCGCCGAGATGTACCCGGTGCCGCCGGACAAAAAATACGTTGGCTTGACCGAAGAGATCGTCGGACGTTGGTTAAAAACCAAATCCCGCGACGCCATTATCCTGGCCAGCAAAGTTGCCGGTCCCGGTCATGGCTGGATTACGCCGCCCTTGCGCGGTGGTAAAACCAACCTCGACCGGCACCATATTATGCGGGCGGTAGAGGCTAGTCTTGTGCGCCTGGGCACCGACTATATCGACCTCTACCAGACCCACTGGCCCGACCATGATTTTCCCTACGAGGAAACCCTGCGGGTGCTCGATGATTTGGTTCAAGCGGGTAAGGTGCGCATTCTCGGTTGCAGTAATGAGACCAGCTGGGGCTTGACCAAAAGCCTGTGGACTTCCCAGCTCCACAGTCTTGCCCGCTATGAGACCATCCAGAACAACTTCAGCCTGAATAATCGCCGCTTTGAAGATGAGCTAGCACAGGCATGTCGCCAGGAACAGGTAAGCCTGATTCCCTATTCACCGCTGGCAGGTGGTGTATTGACAGGAAAATATAATGACGGGGCAATGCCGACCGGTGCGAGATTTACCGGCTATCTGCAAGCGGCCAGTCGGCAACAGCAAATGGCGAAGCGCTTCGTGAATGAAAAAAGCCTGGCCGCCACTGCGCGCTTCCAGGCGATTGCCGCAGCGGCGGGTATGTCGGTGGTGACTATGGCAGTGGCCTGGAGCAAGCAACACGATTTTGTCGCCTCGACTATTGTCGGTGCAACCCGCCCCGAACACATGCCGGATATCCTGGCCGCCGCCGACCTGACGCTCGACCCAAAGGTGCTGTCCGAGATTGACACGGTTTCACGGGATATTCCCTATACGATGGGCTGATTGCTGTGGTGAATCACAACCCCAATTCCCGCATAGGCACTGATGACTTGATGTTTATTTGAGGCAAGCCCGAGTTTTTCAAACTGTGGAATGAGTTTGGTGCCTTGCCTGCAGTTCAAGATTGATCGCAACCGTAAATGGATTAGTCCAGGCTTTAGAAAATAGGTTAACATAGACGCGTTTTTTGCCCGTGCATCTGCTGCCTCGAATACGTTTTTCAGCAGCCTGTTAGGCGTGGAAACAAGGTTTTAATCCCAGACTGGTGAGGGAACGATGAAAAATGATGAGCTTATTCTGAAAAAATCCGGGGAGTACTGGTCAAAAGTAACCAAAGAGGCAAAGACGGCTACCCGCAAAAGCTGGGGCCATTCCAAGGTGATTCATGAATTCCTTGTTAAGAAGATTTTACCTGGCGGCACCGCAAGTTCTCCGATCATAGCCTTGTTTCTACGTTACGAGGCGCTATATGGGAAAAATAAATTTAATCACGGGGTTTCTATTGGCTGTGGCAACGCCAGTCGTGAGCTGGCTATGATGGAACGCGGCCTGGTTGACAGCTTTGATTTTTATGAGATGAGTGCTGAACGTTTGAAACAGATTGAAAGCATGGCAGCAGAGAAAGGGCTCAGCGATCGCGTAAAACTGAATTCAGATGATGCGCTGGCGAAGTCGGTAAGCGAAAAGTATGACTTGGTATTTTGGTGCCATTCTCTCCATCATATGCTTGACACCAAAGCGGCTGTTGAATGGTCCCGCGATGCAATGGTTCAAGGTGGCGCACTAATTATGTACGATTTTGTTGGGGCATCGCGTTTTCAGTGGAGTGATCAGGCGCTGCAATACGCGTCAGCTGCAAGATGTTTGCTGCCAGAAAAGTACCTGCAAAATCCTGACAAACCGGGGAGCCTTTTCCCTACCGTTGTCAAGAGGCCTTCAGAGCGAAAGCTTATTGCACGGGATCCGACGGAAGCTGCTGACAGCGATAATATTTTGGGCGCATTGGAAGGCACATTCAATAGTCTCGAGATAGTGCCGCTCGGCGGCATTATTTATCACTTGGGGTTAAATGAGCTGTTTACCAACATACTCAACGATCCTGAGCACCATGATCTCCTGGCAGCACTTTTGCAACTGGATGCCGCGATCGCAAAGCGTGGTTTGAATAACTTCGCCGCTGCGTTTGCCAAAAAATAGGCAGCTTGAACATTGGACTCTAATTGCGGGGCAACTCCTGTTGCGGGGTCGGCGCTCGATCAAATGTAAGCAGATGGTTCAAAAGCGTGTGAGCGCACATCTTTTTTGAACGGCTTCGCAAAATTAGTAGTAGTCAGAAAACATCCATGTTCCCTGAATTTGATATCTTTTTTGGGACATACCCATCGGAGGCATTCTCAGCGAAAATTGTTTCAGTTTGAGACATTTTCCAATCTTGGTGATTCAGCATACTTGTGCACCTTGTTACCGAATGACTGCAACCCACATAGTGCGCTCGCCAGTTCCTAGATTAGCCCCGTGAGTCCCTTGCAGCAGCAAGGCAGCCCGACGCTATTCCTGGTCTGCCAACTCCGCGGGTAATGCCGTTTTGGCGATGCGTTTCGCCAGGGTATAGACGCGACGAATCTGGTCGGCGGCAGTCATTTCAAGACGCAAGCGCAGCAGGTAGTCCGGCGACTCCTGGACCAGTCGCTGGGCCTTGAACTCGACGAAGCTGTCCGATATCCGGCGCACATCGCCTTTCACCGACATCACCCGCTGTGCGGCTTCCTGGTCATTATCGCGCACTGCCTGCACCGCATCGGCCAGGGCGGTGCTCACCGCAGCCAGCAAGTCCTGGAACAATTCCTGGGATTGTGGACTGAGGTGTACATCCTTGTCGATAAATTGTTGCGCCACTTGCCCCAGTTCAATTTCTACCGTGTCCGCAATGCTTTCCAGGTTGTCAGTGGCACTCAGTAGCTGGGCAAATTCACGACTCTGCTCTTCGTTAAGCTCTTCGCTGCGCAAGGTCTGCATGTATTGCATGATTGCGTCGTGGAGTATATCGACCTGGTCATCACGCAGAATAATTTCTTTCAAAAGCGATGTGTCGCGCTGCCGTATGGCTGGTGTGAATCCGTCGAACATGGTCTGGGTGATCGCGCCCATGTGGCCAAATTCCAGCCGTACCTGTTCCAGCGCCAGCGCCGGCACTGTGGTGGCAGCCGGGTCGAGGTACTTGGGCGCAACGATTACGCCGGCCTTGGGCGCCTTGGCCGGCACCAACCACTCCACCAGTCTTGCCAACTGGGTAGTGAAGCCGATGAACAGAAAGGTATTAATGACATTGAACGAGGTGTGGGCGTTGGCGATCTGGCGCGGCACCTCCTTGGCGGAGCGGGCTGCTCCTTCCAGTTCCGGATACGACGGTGACATCCAGGTCACCAGGTCGGCAAGGTAGTGAATGAGACCCACCCACAGCACGACTCCGGCAACATTGAACACCACGTGGGCTACTGCGGCCCGCACCGCCTCGGTGGGTTTGCCTATGGACGCCAGCATGGCGGTGGCACAGGTGCCCACATTGGAGCCCAGGGCCAGTGCAATGCCGGCGGGCAGGCTCAGCAGGCCTTCGCTGGCCATAACGATCGCAATACCGGTGGTCGCCGCTGATGATTGCACCAGTGCCGTGAACACCGCTCCCACCAATATCCCGAGCAGCGGGTTCTCCATAGTCTGCATCAGGTCCAGGAACGGCTGGTAAGTGCGCAGTGGGTTCATGGCCTGGCTCATGACGCCCATGCCAAAGAATACCAAGCCCAGCCCCATCACCATCATGCCGTAATAGCGAATTTTGTCCTGCTTGGCGGTGAACAGCATTAAAAAGCCGATCGCCACCGGCAGCAGGGCATACTGGGTTATATTGAAGGCGACGATCTGGGCGGTAAAGGTGCTGCCGATATTGGCACCCATAATCACGCCGATCGATTGTGCCAGGTTCATGATACCGGCGGTGATAAAGCCGACCACCAGTACGGTCGTGACCGATGAGGAATTCAATATCGCGGTGACGAAAGCGCCGGTGAGAGCGCCGCTGAAGCGGTTGCTGGTGAGTTTCGCGAGCACGTTTTTGAGGCTGTCGCCGGCAGCGGCCTTGAGGCCGTCAGACATCTGGTCCATGCCGAACAGGAACAGCGCGAGGCCACCAAACAGCCCCATACCCAGTTGCAGCCAGTCGATGTCCTGGCCGCCCTCGGTTGCCGCCAGCGCGGGCATCGCCAAAAGCCAGCATCCGGCGCCAGCTAACAAGAGCCAGCAGAGCAAGGCCCGGCGCGGTGCGTATTCCATTATTTTCACCAACATAAGGTAGTCCCCTGAAAATTCCCCAGAGCGATAAAGGGGTCAGCTTTTCATCGACACGGTAGCGCGAGACTCTAACGGTGGTTTGGAAAAGGCATCGCTGTTGTTCTCAAGAAATAAAAAATCGATGAAAGACGTTGCGATTTATTTTTAGAAACGGCTAAAAAACTACTCTCCTGCTGCCACAGCATTCAGGCTGCGGCAGCAGGACGTGTATTGGGGCGTGCCCCTAGGCGATAACGACCTTGTCGTCAGTCAGTGCGTGGTGCAGCAAGTCGCGATAGGTCTCCTCAATCATATTGCGCTTGAGTTTCATCGTTGGCGTGAGCAAGGCATTTTCTATGGTCCATTCCGGCACCACAAAAACCTTGGCGACTCTTTCGTAGGACGGTACCTCGGCATTGACTTCCTCGAGCAAAGTACCGAGTTCTTCCTTGAGTGCATTCTCGTCCATTTTCTGGCCGGCTTCGCTCAGGGTTGCCAGCAGCAACGGTTGATCGAATCCATGCCCCACCACGCAGTACTGGGCCAGCTTGTCGCTGCGGCCGAACATGTCTTCCAGCCGCGTCGGTACAATAAACTTGCCCTTGGAGGTTTTGAACACCTCACTGATGCGTCCGGTAATCCAGAGGTTGCCATCGTCATCGAACTTGCCGGCATCGCCGGTGCAGTACCAGCCGTCGACCATGTACCTCGGCCGTTTTTTCATCGTTGAGATAATAGCCCTTCATTAGGCCTTTACTCTTGAACTGGATTTCCCCGGCATCGGATATGCGCACCTGTACACTGTCGTCCATGGCCTGGCCAACGCAGCCCGGCAGGGGCTTGTCGTCTTTGACCCAGCCCGTGCCATGGACAAAGTTCTCGGTCATGCCATAGGCGTCACGCAGGGGGATACCCATCTTCATAAACCAGTCCTGCACATCGCGCGGGCAGGGGGCAGAGCCGGTCAGAATCATCTTCGCTTTACTCAGTCCCAACTTTTGGGCGATACCCAATTTCTGCTCTTCGCTCAGGCCAGCCTGTGCCGCAGGCGGTATGGCGGCGTCGATACCTTCCTTGAATTTGACCCACAGTCGGGGCACAGCAAAGAAGAACGTCGGTTGCACCGAGCCGATTTCAGCGGCGAAAGTTGCCAGACCCTCGGAAAACGATATCGGTATGTTGCCGTAGATGCCGACCATTTCAACGATGATCCGCTCGGCGGCATGGGACATAGGCAGGAACGAGAACAGGCGATTGTCACCACTGTCGAGCCTGAATGCTTTCACCAAACCCGGTACCACATGCCCGGGGGTCTGGTGCATATGCATGACGCCCTTGGGGTTGCCCGTTGTGCCCGAGGTGTAGATCAGGGTAAACACGTCCTCAGGGTCGGGGATGGGGGATTCGGTGTAGGGCTCGTTGTTTTTGAGTATGTCTTCGATATCGTAGTCAGCATCGATGGTGCAACCCAATATGGCAACGGTTTCCATGCCATCCACCAGGGCTTCCTTGACGTGAGCGGCCTTGTCAAAAGCGCCGGTGAAAACCAGCTTGACTTCGGAATGATTGAAAATGTAGTTGGCTGAGCCAGTATCCTGGCCCGGGTATATCGGTACCGAGATGTGGCCGGCCAAGCTGATGGCGAGGTCACAGATTGGCCAGTCCTTGCTGTTGGATGACCAGATGGCTATGCGACTGCCCGGCTCGTAGTTCTTGCTTTTAAGAAAGCTGGCGATTCGGCGCACCTGATCGGCTACTTCAGTCCAGGTGTACTCGGTCCACTCTAAGTTGCTGGGTTGGCGGAGAAACACCTGGTCGGGGGTTTCTTTTTCCCAGTGGTAAAACATTTCTATTGGGGATTTGACTGCCTCAGTCATAGTTTTGCTCCTTGGTAAGTAATTATAATTAGCTTAGAGTCTCTTCAAGATAAAAGACTTGTTGCGCCCGTTTCGTACGGATCGTTTGTATTCTCGGATCGGTGTAATGTCAGGTGCACACATTAACCCATTTTTTTAGCATCTGTCACTAGTGCCAGAGAACGACTGTGACAATCAGCTGTCGGGAGATAGTGATGGGGTATCGCTCGTCTGTCAAATTTAGATGCGCCCGACAGCTAGGCTTCTGCACTGCCGCGGCGCAACGCCGGCCGGTCGGCGCGCGATATATTCTGTGGCTCGGCATCGCCAAGACGGCGTGATTTAACTTCCATATATGCAATTGAGAGGTTATGGTTTATGAACAAAGTGCTATTGATTACTGGCGCTTCCAGCGGCATTGGCGCTGAAACGGCCAGGCAGGCGGTGGCTGCAGGCTACCGGTTAGCGCTTGCCGCGCGCTCAAAGCCGGCGTTGGAAGCATTAATAACCGAGCTGGAGGGAGCCGATTGCCTGGCGATTGCGTGCGATGTCCAGAGTGACGATCAACAGCGCGAGATGGTCGCAGCTGTCATCAAGCGCTTCGGTCGACTTGATGCGGTATTTGCCAATGCCGGTCGCGGTGGCACCGGCGGCGGTTTTAGTGGCGCTGATCCGGCCGAGTGGAAGGATATGATCCTGACCAACATTTATGGCGTCGGGCTAACCCTGCAACATTGCATTCCCCATCTCAGGGCCAGCAGGGGGCATCTGCTGCTAACTGGTTCAGTTGCCGGACGTGTCACTATTGCAGGGTCTATGTACAGCGCCACCAAATGGGCGGTAACCGCAATCGGTTATGGCGTGCGGGAGGAGTTGCGCGGCAGCGGTATTCGGGTCACCTTGGTCGAGCCGGGCATGGTTGATACGCCCTTTTTTGACCAGCGGCCCGAGGGCGCGCTGCAGGCCGCCGACATTGCTGCCGCGGTCGTCTACGCCCTGGCACAACCACCCCATGTCGATGTTAACGAGATACTGGTGCGCCCGACACCGCCGCTGGATTGAAGCCGGCGGCAAAAGCCCCGGCATATATCAATCGGTGGTGTCGACCGTTATTGCAGCACTTTGGCTAGGGGCGCTGGCTGGGTATACAGGGAATTCATCATATCATCGATGTCAATGTTGAAGCTTTTTTGCCGTGGCGGATAGGCCTTCAGCGACTGTACCAACATGAACAATTGCTCGCCCGCCGGCGCCAGCAGCCAGGAGCGATTTTCCTGCCACTCATCAAAGCCCCTGGCTTCCTCGAAACGCTCGAGGGGATCGAGTTTGAGGTTGGTAATGACAGGCGTAACCAAGCGTTCTTGCACGCCGTTAAACCAGCGGTCTTGATGGGTAAACAGAAACTTGTAATCACCCAGCCTCAGGCCGTGCAGTTTGGTTTCGGTAAAGTAAAAGAATTGGGTGCGATTGGAGGGCCCCGTGCCTGTCAGGATCGGGGTTTGGTCAACACCGTCGAGGTGAACCTTGTACACCGTGTTGCCCACCTTGTGACCCTTGAGTAACTGCTTGCCCAGGTCCGGCTGTCCCAGCATAAACATATAAGGTGGGTACCCAGTCTTCCATGGTCATAAATTCGCCGGTGCTTGAGCCAGCGGCAATCTTGCCGGGCCATTTGATGACCATGGGTACGCGGAAGCCGCCATCGTAGCCACCGACACCTTTTTCACCACGAAACGGCTGGTTGCCACCGTCGGGCCAGCTGTTCATTGCGGCCCCGTTGTCAGTGGAAAACATCACCACGGTGTTGTCTTCGATGCCCAGTTCGTCGATCAGGTCGAGCAGTGCGCAGACGCTGTCGTCGAGCTCGGCCATGCCGTCGGCATAGAGCCCGTAGCCTGTTCTGCCCCCGTACTTGGGTGACAGATTGGTGCGATAGTGCATGCGGGTGGTGTTGTGCCAGACAAAGAAAGGTTTGTCGGCTTTAACGGATTCGCGAATGAAGCGCGTGGATTCGCGCAGAACTTCCTGAACGAGTATCTCCTGGCGGGCGCTGCCAAAGGCGCCCAGATCTTCGACGTCGCTGTCGGCGAAAGAGCGCACTACCCCACGTTGGGCAAATTTCTTGGCGATTTCGGGGTCCTTGGGAAAGTCGTATTGCTCGACATACTCTCCGGCATTGAGGTGATACAGAATGCCAAAGAACTCGTCAAAGCCGTGCTCGGTGGGAAGGTGCTCATCCCGGTCGCCCAGGTGATTCTTGCCGAACTGGCCGGTGGCATAGCCCAGCGGCTTGAGGAACTCGGCCAGGGTCGGATCTTTTTTACTGAGGCCGATAGCCGATCCGGGCAAGCCTACTGTGCTGAGGCCGGTACGAATAGGATATTGGCCGGTGATAAAGGCGGCGCGCCCGGCGGTACAGGAAGCTTGCGCATAAAGATCATGCCGTCTTCGGCAATACGATCAATATTCGGAGTGGTGCCACCCATCATGCCGCGATGGTAAGCGCTGATATTCCACATACCGACATCATCTCCCCAGATGACCAATATATTCGGTCTCTCGGGGTCCTTTGCGCTGGCGCTCAGTGAAACCAGCAGCAGTGCTGTCAACGCCAGTGAATAGACGAAAATTCGATGGATGTTTACCGGCATAGCGGTGGCCCTTTTTTATCGTTAAAAATATTGAGCCCGCCTCGCCTCTGCGGTCCCGCGGTGCCCTGTGGCAAGCATATTCAGTTGCCGACAGTGGTGTTTATTTACATTGAAAAAAATTTATGACAATGTAAATAACTGCAGGGAAATAAAACACAGGCATAACTTTGACAGCACGTGACGGCATTAAGCCACCCGCCCTGATGATTATCGGTTGGATGCAGCCACGGACACAAATAACTCTAAGAATTTTGGATAGGTGGAATTATGGACGGCTCAATCAAAATTACTGTTGTCGCGGCCATGTTTTATGTGCTGCCGGTGAATGCCGCTGACCCGAGTTCGCCGGCCGAGCCCGACGCGCTGATTACCGGAAAATCAGTTCACTATTCACCCTGGGCGACCGGCGGTGCGCGCAGGCAAGAGAAAATGATCGGGCGCGACGCCTACCTCGGAAGTGACGCCGCCAGTCCCAAGCAAGCCTACTTTGGCGATACCCACGTTCACACCAGCTACTCGGCAGATGCAGCGTTTGTTGGCAATGTGCTGGGGCCGGACGCGGCTTATCGCTTTGCCAAAGGTGAAGAAGTGGTGGCTTCCCTGGGGACTCCAGCCCGCTTGAGTACGCCTCTGGATTTTATCGTGGTGGCCGACCATTCGGACAATCTCGGGCTTGGTCCGATGGCCATCGCCGGCGACCCCAGCCTGGCAGAGAGTGAGTTTGGCCGCTTTGCCATAGAAAACATGCAGTCCGGCAATGGTGCGGCTGTGTTCGATGCCTGGCGCAAATCGCGGGCGACAGTTGGCGACCCGATGAAAGGTGATACGGCGTCGTTAGCCGCAGCCTGGAAACACATTGTCGATAGCGCTGAAAAGCACAACGATCCGGGGACTTTTACGGCTTTTATCGGTTATGAATGGACGTCGGTGCCCAAGGGCAACAACCTGCATCGCAATGTTGTGTATCGCGGCGGGCGCGCCGGCGCGGAGCAAATTTTGCCCTACACCAGTTACGAATCGGAAGACGCTGAGCAATTGTGGCAGTGGATGGCGGACTACGAGAAAAAAACCGGCGACCGGGTACTGGCCATTCCCCACAATGGCAACCTGTCCAACGGCTTGATGTTCGATGACGTCACTTTTACGACTCGCAAACCGATCGACAAAAGTTACGCTGAACGTCGCCAGCGTTGGGAACCGCTATACGAAGCGACCCAAATGAAAGGCGATGCCGAGACCCACCCGCTATTGTCGCCCAACGATGAATTTGCCGATTTTGAGACCTGGGATAAGAGCGGAATCAACTCGGTAGATCCGAAAACCCCGGAGATGCTGCCCCGGGAGTATGCCCGGGGCGCCCTCAAGCGTGGTCTTGCCTATGAAGCGGCACTGGGGGTGAATCCTTTCAAGTTTGGTATGGTGGGTTCAACCGATACTCACACCTCTATTTCCGGCACCGAGGAGGATAACTATTTTGGTAAGTTGACGCCGTTCGAGCCTTCGAATTCCGAGGAGCGATTCTGGGAAGTTGCGGCGGGGCGTCGACCGGCGTCAGATGGCTCCGATCTCAAAATATACACATGGCAGACCAGTTCCTCCGGGCTGGTAGGCGTGTGGGCCGAAGAGAACACCCGCGCCGCTCTGTGGGACGCGATGCAACGCAAGGAGGTTTTTGCCACTTCCGGTACCCGCATCCAGGTGCGGGTATATGCCGGATACGGGCTCGATGCCGCGGCCATGGAGCGCAGTGACTTTCCCGCTGCGGTGATGGGCAAAGTGGTGCCGATGGGCGGCGATTTGGGCATGGCAGAAGGCGGCAAGGTGCCCGGCTTTTATGTACAGGCGATGCGAGACCCGATGGCGGCGAATCTGGACCGGGTGCAGATGATTAAGGGCTGGCTCGACGACAAGGGCGAGCCACATGAGCGCATTTACGATATTGCGGTATCCGATGGCCGTAAAATCGGCAGTGACGGTCGCGCCAAAAAGGCGGTGGGCAATACCGTTGATGTAGCAAAAGCCAGCTACCAGAACACCATTGGCGACGCCACCCTGGCGGCATATTGGCAAGATCCGGACTTTGACCCGCAGCAGCAAGCCTTCTACTACGTGCGGGTATTGGAAATCCCGACCCCGCGTTGGACCACCATTGATGCCAAATTGTTCAAGCGCGAGATCCCCGAGGGCGCGCCCACAAGCATACAGGAACGCGCCTATAGCTCGCCCATCTGGTATACGCCGACAGCTTCGGCTTTGTAGCTTTTAATGCGCTGGTATCATTGGTAGATTCATGAATACATGCAGATTTTAGCAGAAGAGTCTATGAAATTATCTGCTATTAGCCTGGGCATTGTTGCCAGCGCGGTCGGCTTTACGGTCACTGCTGGCGAGCATTCACTGCCGACGGGTGAGCCCCCCAAGGCCGCTTATTCGCCCTATGTCGACCAGAATTTCCCCAATCAGTTGTTGTTCGGTGATACTCACCTGCATACCGCTTACTCCGCCGATGCCGGGCTGGTGGGTGCTACCCTGGAGCCCGATTACGCTTTTCGCTACGCCAAAGGCGAAGTGGTCACCTCCAGCACCGGGGTTCGCGCTCGCCTGTTCAAGCCACTCGATTTTCTGGTGGTGACAGACCATGCCGAAAATCTCGGTCTGCCGAGTGCCATGCGTGCCAAAAATCCGCTATTAATGGCTAATCCCTGGGGGGCGGAGATGGTTGAGACGGCGGCGCCCGGCACGATTGAAAGTATGATTGCCACCTATGAAATGTGGATGGAAAAGTTGTTTGCCGGCGACGATCCTCTGGCGGGTAGCGAATTTGCCAATACTATGTGGCATAAGGCAACGGCGGCGGCAGAGAGCAACAATGCCCCCGGAGCCTTCACCGCGATGATCGGCTACGAATGGACCTCGCAGCCGGACGGCGCCAATATGCATCGCAATGTCATCTATCGCGACGGCAAAAAACTGGCCGACCAGATGGTGCCGTTTTCTGCCTACGATAGTGACGACCCGGAGCGATTATGGGATTGGTTGGAGGCCTATGAAAGCAAAACCGGTGGTCGGGTATTGGCTATTGCGCACAATGGCAATCTGTCCAACGGTCTGATGTTTGACGACGTCACGCTGACTGACAAGCGGCCGCTGGACGCCGCCTATGCCGAGCGTCGCATGCGCTGGGAGCCGATCTACGAAGTGACTCAGATAAAAGGCGATGGTGAGGCGCACCCCGCGCTTTCCCCTGAAGATGAACTGGCGGATTACGTCACTTGGGACAACGGCAGTTTTGGCCCGGTCGCCAAGTCACCCGACATGTTGCCCAAGGAATACGCACGTAGTGCATACCTGCGAGGTTTGGCCTACGAGGCCAAAACGGGTGCCAACCCTTTTAAATTCGGCATGATAGGCATCAACCGATGCACATACGGGTCTGACCGGTGGCACCGAAGACAACTTCTTCGGCAAAGTGGCAGCCGTTGAACCTTCGGCCAACCCCATGCGCTTTAACGAAGCGATATCCGGGCGCTTTGGCGACGTGGAACCGCAAAGGCACTGGATGGGTGCGGCGGCGGGGCTTGCCGGCGTATGGGCGCACGATAACACCCGCGAGTCGATCTGGGATGCGATGAACCGCAAGGAAGTCTACGCGACCACCGGTACCCGGATGCAGGTGCGGGTGTTTGCCGGCTGGGACTTTAGCGAAGCCGATTTACCGCGCCATGATTTTGCCAGCTACGGTTACGCGCACGGCGTACCGATGGGCGGGGACCTCGCGTCTGCGCCGAAGGGTAAGAAGCCACAATTGCTGATTCGTGCGATGCGCGACCCCGATGGCCCCAACCTCGACCGCCTCCAGGTTATCAAGGGTTGGACCAATGCCGATGGTTCAACCGCCGAGGCGGTATATGATGTCGCCTGGTCGGGCGACCGGGTGCCGGATGCCAACGGTAAGCTTGCGGCAGTCGGTGAAACTGTGGATGCGAAGCAGGCCACTTAGACCAACTCGATAGGTGAGCCCTACCTGAGCGCGTTCTGGACTGACCCCGCCTTCGACCCGCAGCAAAGGGCTTTTTATTACGTGCGGGTTCTGGAAATACCCACGCCGCGCTGGACCACCTTTGATCGCAAGATATTCGGGGTAGAACTGCCCGACGGCGCACCGCTGAGCATTCAGGAACGTGCCTATACTTCGCCTGTCTGGTCTACGCCTTGAATCAAGAAGTCGAGTTGAAAGCGTCAACAAAAAAGCTAGTGGATTCGCCAGGCTGACAAATCGTTGGCGGTGAGGGTGCACCCGCTGTAGCAGCAGGCTGGGGCGCGGCTGTGCTCGGCACTACTCAGCTTTGCGCAGGGTCAGGCGGTAGGCTGGCGGAAAGCGGGTTGCCGGTACCAGCCCCGAGAAAAAGCGCTGCTCAAGCTCAAAGCTGTCCAGCAGTTGCCTCAAGCCGGGTCGCCGGAACGAGTCAGAGTCGCAGTGTGGAGCAGGAAATATCATGATGGCTCCGCCAGGCTTGAGAACCCGGTCAAACTCGCGAAAGATCGCTTCCAATGCCGCCTCGTCGCTGATCCACGCGAACAGTAAGTAGCATGAAAGGATGGTGTCTACCGAGCCGTCGTCGAAGGGTAGGGCATCCGCCGTAGTCCCAATCCGGTGTTCCCGTCCCGGGGCGTTGGCTTGCAGGGTGCCACCGCCGGTGGCGCGAACTTTTGCCCGGTCAAACAGGCCGAATGTAAAGCCCCCGGCCAACTTGGGATCGACGCCGTAAAAGTCGATGCCGGCGCGATAGCAGGCCTGGAACATGGAGTCGCTGACGAAGGGTGTCAGACCACAGCCAATATCGAGGATGCGCTGCCCCTGCAATGCAGACAGTACCGAAGCTGCCGAACGGCTGCCAAAAAAAATCTGGCGGTAGTAACGGAATGATCGTCCGGTGCTAATAATGGGAAGCGACAGTCGGCTGTAAGCATTGGTAAGTCGCCGGGCGGTCATGAAAGTGGCCGCCGCAAGGGCTGCCTCTGCTTTGGGATGGATCATAGGTGCTCGCTATTATGGCCATGGTGTGGGAGCGGCCGGGTAGATGCCACCCGGGGGCAATACACTGCTGCTGGCGGGGCATCTTGCTTGTCAAAAGCCCCCGAATGTCGTTAACTGTGACGCCGCATAGCGCCATAATAATAAGGGTACCACGATGGAACAATTAAGTGGGCAAGATGCCATGTTCCTGCATGCCGAGCTGGACAATCTCCCCCAGCATTTTGCGGGCGTTGGTATATACGACCAGTCCACCGCACCCGGTGGGAAAGTTCGCTTTAAATATATTCTGGGGCTGCTGCAAAGTCGCCTTCACCTGTCACCGATATTTCGGCGAAAGCTGCTGACGGTGCCGCTGGGGGTGGATCGTCCCTACTGGGTCGACGACCCCAGCTTTGATCTTGAATATCATGTCCGGCATATCGCCCTGCCGGCACCGGGTGACTGGCGCCAGTTTTGTATTCTGATAGCCCGACTCCACGCCCAACCCTTGTCCCGCAGCAAGCCGCTGTGGGAAATGTATGTGATCGAAGGTCTTAACAATATCCAAGGATTACCCGCCAACTGCTTTGCCCTGATGGCCAAAATACACCACGCTACGATGGACGGCGCCAGTGGTGCAAAATTTTTCAGCCAGATGCACGATCTGTCGCCAGAACCCGGCGAGGTGGCGCCGCCACCGCCCATGAAGAAGATAGAAGCGCGTTCAAGCAATATCGAGCTGCTGTCCCGCGCCTATTTTAACGCCCTGAAAAAGCCTGCCGAGGCTTTGAATATTGTCCGTCATGCGGTTCCCGCAGTGCAGCGCATTATCACGGATAAGTTGGATCATGCGTTCAAGGGCCTTGACGATAAACCCAGAACCCGTTTCCAGGGGGAGCTGTCGCGCTACCGGGTGGTCGAGGCGCGCAACTTCGACCTTGAAACGGTACGCGCGATCAAACACACCACTGCCGGTGCTACCATCAACGATGTGATGCTGACCATTGTCGGGGGTGCGCTGCAGGAATATCTCGCCAGTAAGAATGAGTTGCCCTCGAAATCTCTGGTGGCGGGTTGCCCGGTGGATGTGCGCACCGATGCCGAAAAAGCAGCAGGTGGCAATATTCTGGGGTTTATGAATGTTTCACTGTGCACCGATGTGGCAGATTCCGCCAAGCGCCTGGCGGCGGTACACCAGGAGTCAGTTGACGCCAAGGCTTACGTCAGGGCGCTGGGGCCGCGAGCCATTATGGACCTGACCAATGCGATTCCCGGTAATATGCTGGAAGTTGCTTTTCGGGCTGCCAGTGCAATCCACCTCACGGCGGGCGGCGTGGCCCGAAATACGATACTCACCAATGTGCCCGGGCCACAGGATCAACTGTATTTTTGTGGCGCAAAAATGGTGGATTCCCTTTACCTTGGTCCGCTATCGCGCAACATGGGTCTTTACCATGTGGTATACAGCCAGGTGGTAAACAAGCAGGGCGTTATTTCGATTTCTGTCACGGCAGATCGCAAGATGTTACCGGACCCTGGGTTCTATGCGGAGTGTTTGCAGCACAGTTTCGACGCCCTGGTTGCTGCCACTTTGGGCGATGCTGCAGCCAGCTCCGGGGCTGCTGCCAAAGCCGCTACCCGACCAAAGGCAAAACCGCGAGTGAGATCAAAGACCAAACCAAAGCCAGGGGCCAAGACAACACCCGACGCAGCGGCGCCCGACGCGACGGCGCCCGACGCAGCGGCGCCCGTAGTAAACACAGGGGCTGCAAGCAAAGCCAGTTCCAGGGCGAAAGCGAAGGCCAAATGAAGTAGCCGAAGACATCGCGAATCACCGCTGAATGTAAGCCCCGGAGCACGGCAAGCGGGCCGCTAAGCCCCGGTTACGTTGGCGTACTGTCCTGCCCCTGGTCCGGCGGTGATTGGCTGGTGGCTAGATCGACGTTGGGGTCATGGCTGTACAAACTACTGCCAAGATAAAGCTCGTGGGCATGGCGCAGCAGCACGGTGATGACCGCCGCCACGGGCAGGGCAATAAGCACTCCGACCAGCCCAAACAGTTGTCCGCCGGCCATCACGGCAAATATAACCGCCACCGGATGCAGGCCAATGCGGTCGCCCACCAGCAGCGGTGTCAATAGCATAGTCTCCAGGGCCTGGCCGATACCGAAGACCAGCAGCACCCAGATAATGGGCATCAATTCGTGATATTGCATCAGCGCCGCCAGTACCCCTGAGCCAATGCCGATAATAGCCCCGAGGTAGGGCACAAAGCTGACCGCGCCGGCCATTACGCCAATCAGTAAGGCCAGATCGAGCCCCACCAAAGTCAGGGCAAGACTGAAATACACCATCTGGGCAAGCATCACCAGCAGCTGGCCCCGCAGGAACTGCGCCAGTACCTCGTCAACCTCCCGGGCCAGGGCGGTGATTTTGGGTTCGAACTGGCGCGGAATCAGCTGCTTGATTTTTAGCAGTAACAAGTCCCAGTCGCGCAGCAAATAGAAGGTCACCACCGGCACGATAGTAGCGAACGCAATCCAGTTCAGCATCAACTGGGTGGAGCTGCCGAGCCAGTGCGCCAGCACACCGACGACCCCACCCAACTGGTTCCAGTGTTTGGCGGCGGCGGAGGTGAGTGTACCCACGTTAAGCGTGGGAACCTCCAGCCCGGACAGCGATTCTAAAAATGGCACCAATTCGGTGTTGATCCAGATGCCGAGTTGGGGAATCGATGTGATCACGATCCTGATCTGGTTTTCGATCAACGGTGCCGCCAGCAGCAGGCATGACAGGCCGAGCAGGTTCATAACCAGGAACACGATCAACACACCCGCGGTACGACTCATGCCCCGGGACTGCAGCCGGTCAACCAGCGGGTCACCCAGATAGGATAGAAAAGCGGCTATCAGGAAGGGAGCCAGGATGGGCGACAACAGATAGACCAGCAACGCGAAGCCCGCAATGGCAGCGAGATAAATTTGGGTATGGCGTTTATTGATGGTCATTTTTTGTATCCACGGTCCAGCGCTCGATTGTCACCTAAAAAGGGTTAAAACCCAAATGCTTTGCTTGGGGTTCACATTGCTGGATGCCGGTTTGCGAAACCGGAGGCGGCCTCGTATGCCGCTCCTGCCGACAGTAACGTCGCTTCGGACAGCTCGGGGCCGATCAATTGCATCGCCAATGGTACGCGATCGTTCACCAGCGCTGTCGGTAGGGTCAAGCAGGGAACTCCGGCCAGATTGAATGGCAGTGTGAACCCCAGCAACGGCGCAGCCGCCAGCGGCGAGCCGAGCTCCATTGCGCCCATGTCTGCTGCCGTCGGGGGAAGCATCGGGATGACCGGTGCGGCTAACATGTCTACCGAGTGGAACAGGGCGCGGAGCTGGCCACTGAACTCGCGCCTCCAGATAGCTACCCGGGCACAGTCTATGGCGCTGGCACGGTGGCCAAGATCAAGAATCTCGGCAAAGGCCTCGCTGTAGCAGGATTTGTTGGCCGGGTAATTGGCCGTGTGGGCAATTGCGGCCTCGGCAAATAGTGCCAGCATAGCGGTCTCGAGAATAGGGTGAACCGGAGGCAATCTCACCTTTACCATAACAGCGCCGGCGGCTTCCATGGTTGCGATAGCCTTTTGTAATGCGTCAAGAGTCGCGGCGTCGAGATTAGCCAGGCTGTAGTCCGGGTCAATACCAATCCTCACGCCCTGCAGCGTCCCGGTTTTTACGGCCAGAACCCAATCGTCTGCCGCAATGTCGAGAGCCGTGGGGTCGAGCTCATCGGGCCCGGCGATGGCGCTGAACATCAGTGCGGCGTCGAGTACGGTTCGAGTCATGGGGCCAATATGGTCAAAGGTATCGGCAAGGGGGAAAACCCCGTGGCGGCTGACTCTTCCCCAGCCTGGCTTTAATCCGACCAGGTGACAGCATGCCGACGGAAAGCGAATCGACCCGGCAGTATCAGTGCCGATTGCGCCATAGGCCATACCGGCGGCAACGCTGACACCCGAACCACTTGATGAAACCCCGGTCCAGTGCTCGGGTGACCAGGGGTTGACGGGCGCAGTATTATCGGGGTGATGGGCGCCCCATGCGCCTTCGGTTAGCTGGGTTTTGCCGATGATAATGGCCCCGGCTGCCTGTAAACGGGCCACCACGGTGGCAGTATCCGTGGGACCAAAGCCAGTATCAAATCTGCCGCCGGCGCGAGTCCCGGTGCCCGCCATAGAACAGAGATCCTTAACCGCCAGCGGCACCCCGTGCAACAGCCCCAGTGGCTCGCCGGCAGCCTGTTTGTGGTCGGCGGCCAGGGCCTCCTCCAGCGCGGCCTTGCTGCGCACTGCGGCGAAGGCATGTAAAACCGGCTCCTGGGCCTCAATACGCTCCAGGGTATGGCGGACAACCTGAACAGACGACAGCGCGCCGCTGGCGATGTTGGCTGTGGTTTGTGCAAGCGAGTCATAGTGCAGGGGGCTGTCGCCCATGGATCTACTCCTTAAGGTCTTGACGCAGGTTTTATCGCAAAGAGTAACAGAGGGCGGGAAGAGCGAATAGCGGGTGCGAATCAATGCCAGCCCCAAACTTATCGGCAAAGCCTACAAAGATGCCATGCCCTGCTTGGATGAAGGCTTCTCCCAGCCGCCAGCAAACACGGCACGGTATAGTTAATTGCTCCCCGGTGCAGTTTCGGAGCGATTTTTTGTCAGGCCTGTGGCTGATGACAGGGATGATCCGATGCATAAATAAACCCTCCGATCCACTTGGCGGCCTGGGTTACAATACCGGAATGAAAAAAATCGCCTCCAGGTTTTACAACTATGTGATCAATCCCCCGTCGGACGAGGAGTTGAAGCGCGCGTGGCAGCAATCTGAACTGCAGCTGCCGGTTATTTGGCTGCTGGGTAAAACCGGCGCCGGTAAATCGTCTATCGTGCAGCAGTTGACGGGGCAGTCCCGGGCTGAGGTCGGCAATGGCTTTATGCCCTGCACCCGCGATTCCAGTTACTTTGATTATCCGGCCCAGTACCCGATTTTACGGTTTCTGGATACCCGGGGTTTGGGGGAGGTCGACTATAACGCAGACGAGGATCTCGATGGCCTCAGTCGCGGTAGCCACGCCTTGCTGGTGGTGGTGCGGCTGCGCGATGCTGAGCAGAGCGCGGTGCATAGCGCCCTGAAAAAGATTCGCAAATCTTCGCGGCATATCGGCAGCAACGCCATTGTGGTGGTTCACACCGGTGCCGATGAGATCAGCGATGAGCATGATCGCCTGCGCGCTGTGCAAACCCAGCAGGCAGCGATAGAAAAGGTCTGGGGCGACCCGGTCGACCACTGTGTGGTTGACTTCGGCGAGCGTGATGATGGCTATGGTCTGCGAGATGTGGGTGCCGAGCCCCTGCGGGAGCTGATCGGTAGCAAGGTCCCCGAGCTCAGTCTCTGGCTCCAGAAGAGCGCTCACCAGGATGCCGAGCAGAGTAACTTTGAACATCTTAAAACCGAGGTGCTGTGGTATGCGGGTAGCGCTGCGGCGAGTGATGCCATCCCCCTGGTGGGCCTGGTGAGCGTGCCGGCGATCCAGGGAAAAATGCTGCATAGCCTGGCGCAGAAGTATGATATTGAGTGGAGCCGTCGCAATTTCTCTGAATTCACCGCCGCCATGGGTACCAGTTTCGCGCTGCGTTATGCTACCAGCCTCGGTGCTCGCCAGCTTGCCAAGATGGTACCGGGGTTTGGCCAGCTTGTGGGCGGAGCGTTTGCCGTGACCGTGAGTTATGCCACGACCTATGCCCTGGGGCGTGCTGCCTGCAATTACCTTTACCATAAAAAAACCGAGACGCCATTGGGTGAGGGGGCATTGCAGACGGTTTACCGCGAGGCGATGGAGCAAGGTCGCGAAGCTGGCAAAGAGGTGGTCAATGCCCGGGACAATGACAAGGGCAGTGCACCTCCTTCCGGAGAGCAGGCGTGATCGCATCGTTGCGCCAGCTGCTGCGCAAACTGTTGCGAGAGCGCTCTACCGAGTTTTACCTGGCCGGGATGCTGTTGTGGCTGGTGCCCGGTCTGGTGCTGACAGTACTGGGACTGCTCTATCTCTGGCAAGCGGGGTGGTTCTGGTGGTTTAGCGGCGGTTTGCTGTTGCTGGCTCTGCTTTCGTGGGGCGTGCGTCGCCTGATGGCGCCACCCACCACGCTGCAGGACGGGGAGCGGATTCAGCACCTTGAGCCCCAGCCAGAGTGGTCGGATCACGATAATGCGGTCTGGCGCGCGGGTGTTGCCCGTATTGCTGCGGCCGATTTGGCTGCCACGCCCTGGGACGCTATTCCCCGGGCCATGCTCGACCAACTCACTTATGTGGCGCGGGTTTATCATGACGATGACAAGGATGCCGAGTACGCCTTCAGCGTACCTGAGTTACTCCTGATGCTCGAAACCTGGAGCCGCCAGTACCGCGCACAGGTGGTCGAACATATGCCACTGGCACATAGCCTGAAGATTTCCACCATGCGCAGCTTGTCGCGCAATACCGGTACGGCGCTGAAAATCTATAGCTATTTGTCGCCCCTGATCAGGGCGGTGAAAATAGGGGTGAACCCGGTTACCGGTGTTGCCAGTGAGATCAGCTCGATGCTTGGCAACCGGTATATCGGCGACCTCGGCCAGCACATGCAGAGCAATATGAAAGTGGTGCTGTTTGAGGAAGTGACCCAGGTCGGTATCGATTTATACAGCGGTCGCCTGAAGTTTTCTGAGGATGAACTGGCAGCCCGCCGCAGGACTGAGCAAGAACCGCGTGCGGCAGATATCAAGCCGCTTGCGGTGATGGTGGTCGGTCAGGTCAATGCCGGCAAGTCATCGCTGGTGAACGCCCTGAAGCAACAATGTGTCGCCGGTGTCGACCCGCTGCCCGCCACCGCGGGATTTCACTACTACGCCATGACGCTGGCCAATGATCTCGACCTCTACCTGATCGATTCACCCGGGCTGGATGGTGACAAGGAAACTTCAAAAGCGCTGTTGCAAGAGGCAGTGAAGGCCGATCTCCTACTGTGGGTTAGCCAGGCTAACCAACCGGCAAAGGCGCTCGATCAACAATTCCTGGCGCAGTGGAACGGGTATTTTGCCGAGCACCTCGCGCGCAAGAAACCGCCGATAGTGCTGGTGACTACCCATAACGACCGGCTGCCGCCCGCGGGCAACTGGAGTCCACCCTACGACCTGGAAGATGCCGGCAATAAGAAAGCGCAGTCGATGATGGCTGCTTTGCGTTATAGCCATGAGTCGATTGGCCTGTCAGAACAAAGCCTGGCCGTGCCGGTAGCCCTGGTGTCGGCCGCGGATGCCTGGAACCTCGATGTCCTGCAGCAGTTATTACTGTCTGCCAGTGCCGAAGCCCGTGCCGCTCAGCTCAATCGCCAGCGGCTGGATAGTGACACCGCCGGGACGGTGATCAAAAAAGCGCTGCAGCAAACGGTCGGGCTGGTGAAGGTAGGGGTGAAGCTGGCCCGGAAAAAGGCCGAGCCCGATAGCGACGCCGCCAACACGTGATGGGTTCATCACGCTAGCGCTGCGACCGGGGGCAGGGCGCTATAGAAGTCGCAACGACGAAAATTTATTCTGATGGGGCAGCAATGATTTTGAACAAGTGCGCCAGTTGCAACAGGGAAACGGACCATCGATGAATCAAGCAGCGGGCAAAGTACTACCCTGGCATCTGGTAGCCACGATTTGCGCCACAATGGGATTGGCAGTGCTGGCGGTGATGTGGATGTATGGGCCGCTTGCGGTGCCCAGTGCTGTCGCTGGCGTTATCATAGGTTTTTTTGGCTCTATGATGGGCAGTCGTCGCCTGGCTGCCGGTGCCGTCGTTGCCGTTGGCTTCGCTACCTACGTGGATTTTGCATCGCCTTCCTGGGTAACCCTGGTGCTGGTCGTGCCGGCGATGTCGGCCCTGGTCGGCTGGGAGGCCGGCAAGATTGGTTCGCGCTGCTTTGTGTTTGCCCTGTTTGCCTGGATTATGCTGGATGCGCGTGCGCAACCCGCGGGTGACGGCTCCGTCGCCCTGGGGTTTTTGCTGTCGGCGATTTTTGGTATCAGCGTTGCCGTTTTAAGCGGCAAGGAGTCAATCCGGCCGCCGACGCCCGGTGGCGATTTCTACGGCCTGGCGGTATTCATCTCGCTCTGGTTCGGGCTGGTGGTGATCATGTTGGTCAGTACCTTATTTCCCGACGCCTACGCCTATTGGATGGCGCTGATGTTTGCCATGCGCTTTTTTGCAGCGCCGGGCCTCCATGTCGACGGCGCCTTGCGCTTCGCTGTCGGAACGGTGCTGGGAGCAACCCTGGCCGGTGCTTTCCTGGGCCTGCCGGTGCCGGAATTGAGCTTCCAGCTGATCGGGGTTGGCTGCATGCTGATGGGCTTGCGCTTGTTGCCCTCGGGAACGCCGCTGACCGCCATGCTGATATCGGCGGGGGTCATCTTTGTGATTACCCCAACCATTGACTCCGCGGTATTCAGGCTTGAGGCTGCGGTGATTGCCACCTCGCTTGCGGTGGCGCTCAATTGGGTCATGGATCGGGTCGAGGAAATGCTGAGCGGCAAGCCTGTGTCCTGACGTAACAGGTTGGGGTCAGCTGTGCTTTGTCTTGAGTTTTTCCACCTCGTCGATGTAAGTTTGCATGGCCTCATCGGCTGACATACCTTTGACCGCTTCCCACGCCGAATACTTGGCGCGACCGACAAAATTGGTAAAGCCCGGTTTGCGGCCGGAGACATCGCCCTCGGTTGCTTGTTTGTACAAGCCATACATCGTTAATTGCAGATCGTTGGACGGTTTGAAATCACCTTCGGCGGTCTGTACATAATCAACCGTAGCTTCAAATTTCTTGCTTAGTGCGCTCATAACAAACTCCTGTTCAGTGCCATTACTGGCTGCAATCAAAGTCAGTACCGACATCGATTCTGGCTGGTTTTGCCAATAAAAAACAGCCTTTTCTCGATCTGTGACCGGCGCAGTCAGGTCGTATCAGTTGTTCACCACGGTGCCCTCCGGCTCACTGAAGCAGAGGGCCTGGTAGCGCTCGAACCGGAGGCCAGCGGACCAGTAATCGGCGGGTAGACCAGCTTTTACCAGCAATTGTTCCAGGAACAGCCCGGGTGTGGCCAGTTGCTGCCATACCAGTGGCAGAAAAGTTGAGCGGTGCGCGCCTTGCTCCAGCAGCAAGCCATCAACGCCCGGTCGCAATTTTGCCAGCAGTTCATCGCGACTTGCCACGGCCAGCGGTTGCAGGGGTGACAATACTGAAATTTCTATCAGGGTACTGGCGAGCTCATCGCTTTGCAGCGGCACAAAGCGCGGGTCGCGAAAAGCGGCGCTAAACGCGGCGTCTGCCACCGCACAGGCCAGTGCCTCACTCGCCTGCAGTGAACCGATACAGCCACGTAGTTGGTGGTTGCGGTTGAGGGTGACAAACACCGCCGCTATTGTACTCAGGGCTGGGGGCAGTTGCGCCACCACCGGTTTCAATGCAGCGCCACCCTGCAGCCCGCAGGCGATCGATTGGCGGGCAATCGCCAGCAGTTGCCGGCGCTCGCCCGCTGTCAATTCAATGCAGGATGAACGAGCCATAACCTACCACCCTGTCGCGATCACCCCCGGTATCACCCGAATTGCAGCGCTCCAGCAATTCCACCTGCAGCGCGCTGGCGGTGCGGCTTCTCATCAGGCCATTGAGGGCGTTGGCGCCGCAGGCCTCTGCGCCAAGCAGCGAATCGTCCTTGGCGAGCAAGCGCTCACAGCTGCGTCGGTCAATGATGTTGGCCTGCTCGTAGTGATGGAAATGTGACAGGTCGCTGCTGACGACCAGTAAGGTCTGTGGGTCAATACACAGCGCATCCATCGCGTCGGCGACGCTTTGCGGGTCGCAGCTACCCACCACTACAGGTACCAGAGTGAATTCATCGAGTATCGATTGCAGAAACGGCAATTGCACTTCCAGGCTGTGTTCCTCACGGTGGGCTTCATCCGCTACCACTACGGCGGGCATTTGAGCGAGCTGGGAGATCGCTTTCCGATCCAGCGGCAACTGGCCGAGGGGTGTTTCGAAGGCATCGACTGAAGGCACTGCCATGCCTTGCAGGTACACCCTGTGAGCCGGCCCAAACAGTGCAACACGATGAATCCGGTGCTTGACTGATTGCAGGCAGCGGTAGGCCTGTGCCGCGGTATGGCCCGAATAAACATAGCCGGCATGCGGCACAATAAGGGCTCGCGGCAACTCTGTACTGCGAGCTTCAGTGCTGTCGATCAATGCAGCAATATGTTGTTGCAAACGACCGGCATCGGCCTCGTAAAAGAGACCTGCCACCGCCGGCTTTCGTATTCTCATTGAACTCATGCTTTTACTCTTGGTCTACACACTTAACCCTTTATTAATTATGGTTACTGAGGCTTGCAAATACAATACATGAATCAGACTATCGTATCGACCCGTTACTGGCATCGGATGGCCAATGGCCAGCTGCAATGCGACCTGTGTCCCCGCCACTGTCACCTGCAAGAGGGGCAGCGGGGGCTATGCTATGTGCGCCAGCGCCTGGATGATGAAGTCAAGCTGGTAAGCTACGGCCGCTCCAGTGGCTTTTGTGTCGACCCCATCGAAAAAAAGCCGCTCAATCATTTTTTCCCCGGTAGCCGGGTGCTGTCCTTCGGCACCGCCGGCTGCAACCTGGCCTGCAAATTCTGCCAGAACTGGGATATGAGTAAATCACGGGAGATGGACACCCTGGCCGATGCCGCCCGCCCCGAGCAATTGGTACAGGCTGCCATTGACTTGAATTGCCAGAGTATTGCTTTCACCTATAACGACCCGGTCATCTTCCTGGAATACGCGGTAGATGTTGCCGCCGCCTGTCGCGCGCGGGATATCAAAGCGGTTGCCGTCACCGCGGCTTATATCGATCCCGAGCCGCGGGTAGAATTCTTCCGGGCGATGGATGCGGCCAACGTTGACCTCAAGGCATTTACCGACCGCTTCTACCATAAGATCTGCGGGGGTCGCCTGGCGCCGGTACTGGATACCCTGCAGTACATCGCACACGAAACCGATACCTGGCTGGAGTTGACCACGCTGTTGATTCCGGGGGAAAACGATTCCGATGCCGAATTGGAACAGATGACCCGCTGGGTTGTGGATCATTTAGGGCCCGACGTGCCCATGCACTTCACCGCTTTTCATCCGGACTGGAAAATGCGCGAGCATGCGGCCACTCCCGGCGCCACCTTAACCCGGGCCCGCAAGATCGCCCGGGCTAATGGCGTGCGCTACGCCTATGTCGGCAATGTGCATGACCCCGCCGGCTCCAGTACCCGCTGTTACAATTGCGACGCATTGTTAGTGGAGCGTGACTGGTATCGCCTGGGCCACTGGGGATTGGACGCGGCGGGAAACTGCGCTGCCTGCGGCACCTCGCTAGCCGGTCAATATTGCGGGCCGCCAGCAGAGTACGGCACCCAGCCCACCCGGGTTCGCATCGAGTCGGCTCGCTGAAAAAGCTTTAGAGTTTGATATGCAGAGCCCCAGGGAATAGAATTTTGAGAATCCAGAGTGGCTGTTGCAAGCTGATATTGATTTCAGGGGGCACTCATGATCAAGGGTGTACTACTCGATATTGCCGGGGTGCTGGAACAAGACGGCGCGGCGGTGCCGGGTTCCCTCGAGGCGGTAGCGCAACTCAAGGCCAGGGGTTACCCGCTGCGTTTGATCACCAATACATCGCGTCGTTGTCGCGCGGTTCTCTGCGAGGACCTGCGGCGCCTCGGCTACGTTGTGAAAGAGTCCGATGTGTTCACGGCGCCGATGGCCATTCGGCGCCGCCTTGAGCAACAGCAACTTGAACCCCTGCTGTTGATCGACCCGGCGCTCACTGCGGATTTTGCCGGACTGACGGGTTCCCGGGGCGTCGCCGTCGTGCTGTGCGATGCTGCCGACGGTTTTACCTACGCCGCGTTGAACCGGGCGTTCCAGGCCTTGTTGGAGGGCGCTGAGCTACTGGCAGTTGGCGACAATCGATATTACCGCGCCAACGCGCAGTTTATGCTGGATGCCGGTCCCTTTGTACGAGCGCTTGAATACGCTGCAGGCTGCAAAGCCGAAATCCTGGGTAAACCGGCGGCAGGCTTTTTCTGCGCGGCGGCGGCCGACATGGGTTGCCAGCCCGAACAAACCCTGATGGTTGGCGATGACGTCAACGCCGATGTGCTGGGCGCCCTGGAAGCCGGATTGCAGGCTTGCCTGGTGCGAACCGGAAAGTATCGGCCCGGCGACGAGCAGCAATTGCCTGATTCCCCCGCCATGGTTCACGATGACCTGGCACAGCTGGCGGAAAACCTGCCTTAGCGCACAACGGGCGTTATTTCGTTCGCAAGCGTCCTGATCCGGCTTTCCCCGCTTGCTGCCGTTTGCAGCTAAACCTCGATTGGATCAAGGCAACATTTTATGCCCGGCCTTAGATTATAAAAGCGTGACCACTTTTATGATTGAGGTGCACTATGACAACAATTGAAGAGGCTGCAAGCAGCACCCGCATCGGTGGCGAAATACTGGCTGCAATGCTGGCCGCAGAGGGTGTCAGTAAAGTATTCGGGATTGTCGACGGCACCTATCTCGGCTTTTACGCAGCTTTCGCCAAATACGGCATAACGCTGGTATCGCCGCGCCATGAAAGCAGCGCCGCCCACATGGCGGGCGCCTATGCTCGCTCCACCGGTAAGCTCGGTATTTGCATGGCCAGCAACGGTCCTGGTGTCGCCAATATCCTGCCGGGTGTGGCAGTGGAGAACGGGGAAGGCAATCGGGTGTTGCTGATAAGCAGTTGCCGGCGTACCGGCATTGCCTACCCCGACCGTGGCGGTACTTTCCAGTACTTTGACCAGGTGGGTGTTACCGCGCCCATGAGTAAATGGAGTGCCACCGTGAGTAGCGCCGAGCGCTTGCCCGAACTTGCGAGGCAGGCGTTTCGGATGTCATGGAGTGGTCGTCCCGGGCTAGTGCACCTGGATGTTCCTGAAAATATAGTCAATGGCGGCTTTGCCTATCCCGCTGGCCCCGAGGCCCTGCCTGCCAGTTACCGTGCGACGGCACCGCTGGCGGTCGATCCGGCGCAAGTGGTGGCGGCGGCAGCATTGTTGCGCGAGGCCGAGTTCCCGGTGATTCATGCTGGCAGTGGCATTGTGCATGCACAGGCCGCGCGCGAATTGCATGCCGTTGCCGATGCCCTTGCGGCGCCGGTCACCTGTAGTTGGGGAGCGCGCGGGGTGCTCGATGAGGACAACCCGCTAACCATACCCAACAGCACCTTGAGTACCGCCGAGAGCGCCCGGCGCCGCAGTGACCTGTTCCTGATCCTCGGCTCCCGGGTGGGCGAAACCGATTGGTGGGGCAGGGGCCATCACTGGGGAGGCTCAGCACCTGACATCGCCAAACGCAGTATCCAGGTTGATATCGACGGCGAAATCATTGGCCACAATCGCCCCGTCGATCTCGCTATTGTAGGAGATGTTAAGGTTTTTCTGGGCCTGTTGCTGGAGCAACTGCAGGGCGATGGGGTGGCTGCGTCCAGGCTTGAATCCCGCAAAAAGGTGGTTGCCCAACTGGTCGAGGAGAAGGCAAAAATCCGCTCCGAACTTGATGCGGCCCTTGCTGTGGATACTGCGCCGATGCACCCCGCTCATGTGCCGAGCACAGCACGGCGGGTGTTTGGCGACGACGCGATGTTGGTGATAGATGGCGGCAACACCGCCGTTTGGTGCGCCCATTATTACCGCAATGCGCGGCCCGATGCCATTTACTCGACCTTCAAGTTTGGCATGTTGGGAGCAGGCGTCGGCCAGGCGCTGGGACTCAAGGTGGCGCATCCCGAGCGACCGGTGTTGTGCATTATCGGCGATGGCGCCATGGGCATGCACCTGCAGGAAATCGAAACCGCGGTGCGGGAAAAACTGCCGGTGGTATACCTGGTGTTGTGCGACCGCCAGTGGGGTATGGTCAAGCTCACCCAACAGTTTGGCATTGGCGAGCTGCGCTCAGCCATGGGCATAGAAGCTGAGGGCACTATCAATACTGATTTTGAAGAAATACGGTTCGATCGTGTGGCCCAGGCGATGGGCGCTCACGGGGCAAGGGTTGCCGATCCGGCACAATTGCAGTCGGTGCTGGAGCAGGCCCTGGCATCCGGCCAGCCGGCGGTGGTGCACGTTGATGTCGACCCGGCAGCACACTTGTGGGCGCCGAACTTGCTCGAGTTCAAGGAGATGCACGGCGAACCGGTAGGCTGAGCCGGGGCCGGTCATGGAGTATGCCATCGATGCCATCCAGCTGGACTTCCAGCCCGGTAATCTGCTGGTCTTGAATAGCATTCTCGCGCTGTTGATGTTTGCCGTCTCACTCGATTTGCGCCCCGAAGATTTCCGCGCTGTGGCGCGCACCCCGAAAGGTCCGCTGGTGGGTATTGCCACCCAGTTGTTGCTGCTGCCCGCTGCCACTTTTGTGCTGGTTCAAATCATCGACCCGATTCCCAGTGTCAAACTGGGCATGATGCTGGTGGCGGCATGTCCGGGCGGCAATGTGTCCAACTTCCTGGTATGGCTTGCCCATGGCAATACGGCCTTGTCGGTGGGTATGACAGCCATCACCAGTTCGGCTGCGGTGTTCATGACGCCCTTCAACCTGACCTTTTGGGCGTCGCACGACCCGGACACTCGTGCCTTACTGTCTGCTATTGCGATCGACCCATGGCAGATGTTTAGCACCATCTTCCTGATTCTGGCTCTGCCGCTGGCCAGCGGTATGCTGGTGCGCTCGCGCTTGCCACATTTGAGTGCCCGCATACAGCGGCCTTTGCGATTGGCGGGGGGGCTGGTTTTCATGGGCTTTATTGTGCTCGCCTTTTACAAGGCACGGGCTTACCTAACCATCGCTATTCTGCCGGTGCTGGGTATTGTGATCGTTCACAATGCCATGGCTCTCGGGCTGGGATATACGGTGGCGCGATTGATGCAACTTTCAGCGCCTGACCGGCGCGCGATAAGCATTGAAGTCGGGGTGCAGAACAGTGGCCTGGGGCTGGCGCTGGTGTTCAATTTTTTCGCTGGGCTGGGTGGCGTCGCTATTGTCGCTGCGTGGTGGGGGACCTGGCATCTGGTGGGCGGTTTCACAGCGGCGATGCTGTGGTCCCATGTGCGCACCGGGCGGCCGGACGAATCCCCGATTGATTGAATTCGGGGCTAACAGGGGGTTTTATGGGCAGAAATATCCTGGTGACGGGCGCCGCCGGTTATATCGGTAGCCTCGCGGTTACCGCCTTGGCCAAGGATGCCCGGGTGGCAAACCTGGTGGCATACGACCTGCGCGAATCCCCGGCCACCGCGCCGGTCATTGTGGTCAGCGGCGATATCACCTGCGATGACCTGGTGGCACTGTTGCAGCGATACACCATCGATACCGTGGTGCATCTGGCGAGTATCCTCAAGCCACCTGTCGACGCGCCACCCGACCTGGCCTGGCGGGTAGATGTTGAGGGCACCCGGCGCCTGCTTGAGGCCTGCGTCGCCACCGGCGTGCAGCAGCTGGTGGTGACCACCAGCGGCGCCGCTTACGGTTATCACCCCGACAATCCGATGTGGCTGGGTGAAAGTGCCCCCATTCGAGGCCACGACGCGTTTGATTACAGTCGCAACAAGCGCCAGGTCGAGGAGCTGCTGGCCAGCTACCGCCAGAGCCATCCACAGTTGCGACAGTTGTTGCTGCGCCCGGGTACGGTTATCGGCAAGGGTGCCTATAGTCCGGTGATCGAGATCTTTGAAGGTCCGCTGATGATCGGCGTGCGTGGCAGTGACGCACCGTTCGTCTTTATCTGGGATCAGGATCTGGTCGCAATCCTGTTGCAGGGAGCGCTGGAAAAGCGACAGGGTATCTATAACCTTGCCGGCGACGGCGCTCTCACCGCGAGGGAAATTGCGCGGCGTTTGGGCAAGCCCTACCTGCCAATACCGGCGGCTATATTGGCGACAGGCCTGGGATTGCTGAAGCGCCTCGGTAAGAGTGCACACGGGCCGGAAACTGTTGATTTTTTGCGTTACCGGCCGGTACTGTCCAACCGCAAACTTAAAAATGAGTTTGGCTACCAGCCGATATCATCAGCCGCCGCCTTCGAGATTTGGCGAGACGATGTCGCCACCCCGGCCGATCCGTCGGCGCCGGGTAATGTGGATTATCGCCCGGTGGTTGTGATCACCGGCGCCGCCGGCGGTATCGGCAGTGCCATGGCCCGGCGCTGGGCCATCGCGGGTGCCTATGTCGCCTTACTCGATGTCGAACAGGGCCCTTTGGACGAGGCCGAGGCAGAACTGGCGGCAATGGGTGCGGAGCTGATTGCGCTGAACGTCGATGTGACCGACTACCCTGCATGCCAGGGCGCGATCGCATCGGTGGTAGAGAGATTTGGCCGTGTTGATATCCTGGTCAACAACGCTGGCACAGTGCATCGCAGCGCCTTCAAAGATACCGACATCGAGGTCTACCGCAAGGTGATGGAGGTGAATTTTTTTGGCAGTGTGCATTGCGCCCGGGCGGCGTTGCCAGAGTTACTGCAAACCCGGGGAATGATCGTCGTTATCAGCAGCATTGCCGGTGTCGCGCCGCTGTATGGACGAACCGGGTATGCAGCGAGCAAGCATGCCTTGCACGGCTTTTTTGAATCGGCCCGCTGTGAGCTTGCCGATGACGGCGTCGATGTCTTGATGGTGTGTCCCAATTTTACCCGCAGTCCATTTGAGCATCGAGCGATGGGGCCAGACGGCAAAGTGGCGGGTACCAAGCGCTCTATGACCGGCACTATTGCCGAGCCGGAAGATGTCGCCGCTGCAGTTGTGGGTGCTGCCAACAAGGGCAAAAAGCTACTGGTGCTCAGCAGGCTGGGCGTGCTTTCTTACTACTTGTCTCGGCTGGCGCCAGCCTGGTACACACGGGCGATGGTGCGGCGATTGAAGGATGGCGGCACGGTGCGCTAAGTCTGCCGAATAAATACAGCATAAATCGAATCCTGGAATAATTTCAATTACGCAGTCTTTGTTTGATGCGGTGAGAGGGAGCTATGGCGACATCCTATCGGGTTATTAACCCATACAGTGGCGAGCTGCTGGGAGAGTATCACTATACGCCGGTCCGTGAACTTAAGGATATTGTCGAGCGCCTGAAAGCCGGCAGGGCGACCCAGCAGGCAACCGCCGCATACCAGCGAGCCGAGGTGCTGGGCAAACTGGCACAGTTGTTACAACAGCATAGTGAGCACCTGGCGCAGCTGATTACCGCCGAAACTGGAAAGACCATATCCGATAGTCGGATTGAGCTGGAGCGAGCGGTCAATACCACCGTAGCCAGTAGCGAAGAAGCGCGACAGATTAGTGGCGAGTCACTGGATTCGGATGCCTATCCCCCGGCCCGGTCCAGGATCGGCGTGGTGTGCTTCAGGCCGCTGGGCACCGTCTTGTGTATCACGCCGTTTAACTTTCCTTTTAACATCGCGATGCACAAAATCGGCCCCGCCTTTGCTGCCGGCAATTGTATTCTGTTTAAACCCAACCCGCAGAACGCCGCCTCTGCTATCGAGCTGACGAGGCTGTGCCATGCAGCCGGTATCAGCGATGATGTCCTGCAGATGTGTGTACCCGAGGTAGGCGACATGCCGGCGTTACTGGCGCACCCTGATATCAACTGCATTAATTTTACCGGCGGTAATGTTGCCGCCAACAGCATCGCCGCCGCCTCCGGCTACAAGAAGCTGCTACTGGAGCTGGGCGGCAATGATGCGCTCATTGTGATGCCGGATGCCGACCTCGACGCCGCCGTCAGCGCGGCGATCAACCAGCGCTTTGCCACCGCCGGGCAGCGTTGCACGGCCGCCAAGCGACTGTATGTTCACGATGCGGTTTACCGCGATTTTTGCGCCAGCCTGGTGGCCGCCAGCAAAACGCTGGTGGTAGGCGACCCGACTGATGAGGCGACTTTCGTCGGTCCGGTGATCAGCCGCGCGGCGGCGGACGAGGTCGAGTCGCGGATTGCCGCCGCAGTGCAGGGTGGAGCCCGGGTGCTGCTCGGCAATCGGCGCGAGGGCAATACTATCTACCCCTGTATTCTCGAGAATGTTGCCCCAGACGCGCTATTGATTACCAGCGAAACCTTTGGTCCGGTGCTGCCGCTGCAGCGTTTTTCTAATCTGGCAGAGCTTGTTGTGGCGGTAAACAGTTCAGGTTTTGGCTTACAGGCTGGCGTTTTTACCCGCGATATCCAGACGATTCGCAGGCTATTCGAACAACTCGAGGTCGGCACCCTGGTGAGTAATGACGGACCGGGATTTCGCGCCGAACACTTTCCGTTTGGCGGTGTTAAGCAAAGCGGTATTGGCCGGGAAGGGGTCAAGTATGCGATCCGCGAAATGTCCTATCAAAAGACACTGGTGATTTAGCGGGCGTGGCGTTATTGGGCCCGGTGCCAGCTAATCCGGCTTGAAGCGATCCAGGCCGAAGGTTTTTGACAGCAACTTGTCGAACACCGCGGTCGGCAACCAACGCTTGAACAGTGGCAAGCGAAAGCTGTTCTTGCCGCCGCGGATAATCGCCGGCGGCGCAGCGCGAAACAGTCGGTCTACGACATCAGAAACAAATTCATCGGTCGCCATGGCCCCTTGCTGGCCGGCCTGGGCTCGTGCCTGAATGTGTTGCTCCATGCCCGTATAAATGGAGTCTGGCGGCAGCCGCATGGCCTCTTCAGCATGATCGCCGAAGGCAGACTGCACGCCGCCGGGCTGGACCATGATCAGCTTGATACCAAAAGGTTTCAATTCCATCCGCAGCGCGTCGCTCAGCGAGTGCAGCGCGGCCTTACTGGAGCAGTAGGCGCCGGCAAAGGGGGTGGTGAACACGCCAACAATACTGCCGATATTGACGATGCTGGCCGCGCCGCGCTGGGCTACCGCCGCTCGCAGCAGGGGCACGGCTGCGCGGCTGACAGCGACCGGGGCAATGACATTGGTTTCGTATTGCCGCCGCAGATCCTCGCGGCTGAGATCGAGTACTGCGCCGACCTGGGAGAAGCCGGCGTTGTTAATCAACATGTCGAGCTGGCCAACATCGTCTTTTATAGCGCTCATCGCCGCGCTGATGCTGTCCTCGTCGTTAACGTCCAGGCCCAGTGTGTGACAGCCAAGTTGCGCCAATCCCGCGAGGGTTTCCGGACGTCTGGCGGTGGCATAAACCCGGCGGCCGCGCTGGTTTAGCTCCCTGGCCAGCGCGGCGCCGATACCGCTTGAACAACCGGTGATAAGAATCGTGTATTGCATGGCTCGCTCCCCTTGGCCTTTTGTCGATCGCCATCATTAACACAAAGCATTGCGGCGTCAACTGCGCGGCAGCCCGCGGGTCAGGCGCCCTCAGCATCCGGGTCGATGCAAAAAGCATGGGTGATGGCATGCAGCGAAGTCGGGCTATCGCTTGCGCAAGCGAATAATGTGTTTATGATCGAATGAATCCCCACGCTTTTCACGGAGGTGAGCTATGTCGGATACCTATAAAGGCACAAAGATCAGCGTCGTTTTTGACGGCCCCAAATGCATCCATTCGCGGCACTGTGTGCTTAATTTACCCCAGGTATTTATTGCCAATGCAGACGGACCCTGGATACAGCCGGATAACACTGACGTTGCCGAGTTACAGCGCGTGATTCGCAACTGTCCGTCGGGCGCTTTGTCTTATCGGGTTGAGGGAGAGGCGGGTGAACCGGCGCCACTGGTGAATACGGTGAGGGTTCTAGAAAACGGCCCCTATGCCATTAATGCGGCCTTGGACTTTGGCTCTGGTGATGCAACGATGCGGGCGACACTCTGCCGTTGCGGGGCCTCGACCAACAAGCCATTTTGCGACGGCAGCCATCATGCGGCAAACTTTGTTGCCAGCGGCGAGCCCGCAACGCTGGAGTTCGAGGCGCTTGAGGAGCGAGCTGGCCCGATTACTGTCGACCCGCGCCCGGACGGCCCTTTGCACTTGTCCGGCAATATGGAGTTTATCGCCGGTAGCGGGCGTACCATAGACAAGAAGAAAGACGCGTACCTGTGTCGCTGTGGCGCCTCGGCCAAAAAGCCCTACTGTGATGGCAGTCATAGCAAAATCGGCTTTAGGGCCTGATCTGTCATGCCAGTACGCGCGCCAGTAATGGCGCCCTCAATCGCAAGCAGGCAAGGTGTTAATCCAGGCGTTAACAATTTCAAGCGCCGCATAATCCACCTGTTGGCTGGCCAGGGGTGGCATGCGCTGGCTGCCGAGATTCTGCATCCGCAGCGACAACACTGAGCGAGAGGCATCACCGGGCAGCACCAGCCGGGCCCCGGGTTGGCCAAGGTTGCCATAAAGCGGAACGCTATTGCACAGTCCGGTATCGGCAAGCGCTGTTTGATAGCGCAGGTCGATGCCAGCGATGGGTCCGCCCGGGCGGTGGCAGTTGGAGCAATTACTGTGCAGGTAACTGCGCGCGCGTTGTGCGATGGTGGCCGCGTTATCGTCCAGGGCGTACACCTTTGATTGCAAAAGATCCTGCGGCACCGGTCGGTCGAGGTAGCCTTGCTGGTGCAGGGCGCTCAGGGCGTTGACGGTGTTGCTCTGGTTGTCAGTGCGGTCGGCATTCAGTTGTAATGTCTCCGGCCCCAGGGTCCAGCCAGCAGCTGCGGTATGGCATTGCATGCATTCCCCACGGCTGGGGAAGATGTGGGTATAGCCTGCATCGATAACCGCTTCGCGGCCGCTATCGAGCAAGTCGGCGTCGGTTTTTTCGTCATTCCACTGGTAGCTGTACCCGGCCCAGCCATCCAGATGTTTCATCAACAGGCGGGTTTCGATAATGTCTCCCTGGTGGGAAAAATTCTTGATCACGACGCTGCGGTCGGGAAAGATAAATTCTCCCGCGCTGTTGAAGCTTATCTGGCTGCCGTCCGGGATGCCGAAGTAGCGTTGTTTGCTTGCCCCGTCACTCCACAGCTTGCTGTTCACCCCATAGCTGACCACTCCCGGCGCCACGCTTTGGGTGCTGGTCTTGCTAAAGCAGCCGGTGTCAGACAACTTGTCGGCAACGGTGACGCTAGCGCCGCTGCCGCTGTCTTCAATACGAAAGATATTGCCCCCCTGGGTTTCGTTGAGACTGACAACATAGAGCATGCCATCCTGGTCCTCGGCAAAGGAGCTGATAGTCAGCGAGCTGTCGATCAGGGTGGTGACTTCGCCGGGAGAAGCTGGATTCAGGCCATAGATAATACCGTTGCAAAAATCGCCAAACAGGTAGTGACCATGGAGTGGACTGGTATTATCGGCGCGATAGACGTAACCGCCGGTCACCGAGCAGCCGCCGGTAGTACTGTGGCTATAGTCTGCCACTGGCAGGCTTAGGCCGGTTTGGTCGCAGGCATTGCCGCCAAGACAGCTTTTACCCTCCATAATCGGCCAACCGTAATTGCCTCCCGCGCGGATGACATCAATTTCCTCCCTTGCGTTTTGGCCGACGTCGCCCAGCCACAGTTCGCCGGTGAGGCGGTCGAAACTCCAGCGCCACGGGTTGCGCAGGCCGTAGGCATAGACTTCTGGTGCCCCGCCGCCGCGCGCAAAGGGATTGTCCGGCGGGATTTCATAGGCTGCGGCATCGCCGGCCACGTCGACATCCAGCCGCAACAGTGTCCCCAGCAGGGTATCGGGGTTCTGGCCGTTATCAAAGCTGTCATTGGCGCCGCCGCCGTCGCCCAGCGACAAATAGAGATAGCCGTCGGGGCCAAAACCGAGACCGCCGCCATTGTGGTTAAGCGCGGGCTGGTCTAACTGGAGTACGACTTTTTCGCTGCTTTTGAGCAGGGTGTTGCTAGCGCTATCAACGGTGAAGCGAGATAGCCGCGCGCTGTCGGCCGACGGCATATAGTACAGATAAACCCAGCCATTGCTGGCGTACTGCGGATGGAAAGCCATACCCAGCATGCCGGCCTCATTGCTCTGGGAGTAAGTTTGCCCTTCGAGATTGAGGAAAATACGGTACTGGCTTGCATCCCGGCGGTTGGCAAATTGATAAATCACGCCGTTCTGGCTGACTCCATACCAGGTTTCGTTGTTGCCGGGTGCCTGGTAAATCCCCACCAGACGCTCAATGGCCGGTAGCGAGGGAAACGCTGCCTCCAGTGCAATTTCGCTGCCCCCCGCCATCGACATCGCCGGGGCAATGCAGCTGGTGTTTGCGGGACGCAGCGGCGCGGACGCAGAACTGCCTCCGCCTCCGCCTCCACCGCAGGCGGTTAACAGCAATGCCACGCTACTCAGCGTCATCAAGTAGGCCGGGGATTTCATGGGAAACCTTAGTGGGTGTTGTTCAATAAATGCCTGGTGTCGAGCCGGTAGCACCGGGGCGCCGCGCTTGCCAAGGTAATATAATCTGCGGGAGTTCTTGAAGTGCAGGCAACCGTGCGCGCCTCAAATCAGGTTGGTATAGCAGGATTATTTGCCAACTTGCGGGGAAAGTAAACGACAATCGGGCCCTAAACCAAGGTACTGCCCTGTTTACTGATCGCTAGTAAATGTTTGCTATGAGGCCAATGGCACTTACTTAACGCCACTACAGTGATTTGCGGAGCCCCGGTGTGTTCGATCCGCGGGCGTCTGCGGCAGGGATGCCGCAGTCGAGCCTCCAGGGAGGGATTCACGGCGTACCGCGGATCGAACACACTGGGGTACATCCGCTTCAGTAAGTGCCATTCTGCTATGAGGCAATTTAATTAACCCCCAATTAATAGCCTGCTTGCCCCCTCTCTGGTCAGGCAGATAACATTCAGAGCAAAAGCGTTTATAGTGAGCGAACAATTACTTGAAAAAAGCCCGGCCTACCAACATGACTATAATCCTGGATTCCGCAGCTGGCCGCTCAATTTCGCTTCAAAGTTTTGATATTACTAAAAATATTCAATTCCACTTACTCACTTATTGGGTGAATGGAAAAGCGCTGGATGGTTTCTCGAAAAATCCCAGCATGCCAGGTCTTCGTTATCGCTCTTGGCAAGGGTGTAGGCCATTACCTGCGAGCGATGCCTCGCCTGACAAGCTGAGATTTCCCGATAATTCCATGCCCAACTGCGGACTCTAGGATAATCTGCCCGGTGCGGATTCTCGTCCAACAACGTCGGGGGTAAATTATGTCGGCAACTACTGCCGTAGAGGCAGAGCAACAGCGCATTGGAGAGCTCTCTGGCGCCGCAGTCACAACGCCCCAGTGGCTGATCTGTCGTTACGCGGCGCCTGCCATCATAGTGGGCAGGTCACAACCGCTGGACCCCGATCAGCTGGCAAGGGCGGCCAGTCAACAGCTACCCATGGTGCGTCGCAAATCCGGAGGTGGCGCGGTAATGGCAGGGCCCGAGATGCTCAGCCTGAGTGTATTTTTGCCGCATCAGCACCCGATATCCCGCGCCAGCGCCGTGGTGGCCTACAACTGGCTGGGTGATGTATGGCGTGAAGTGCTGGCGGAGCATCATATTGAGAGCCGCATCTGCGCTGTCGGCGAGGCTCGCCAGTCGCAGCAGCAGGCGCGTGATGCGGGTGCCGACTGGGCTTGCTACAGCTCTGTATCACATGGCGAATTGCTGACCATGGATGGACGTAAGCTATTGGGTATCGCCCAGATTCGCAATCGCTATTGCACCGTATTAACCTCGGGTATTTACCTGTATCCCACCGATTGGTCCACCCTGGCAGCGGTTGTGACCGGGGGGCTGGCCCAGGTCGAATTCCTTAAAAAATATAACGCCAGTATCGACTGCGTGGCGGGAGCCGCGGCGGCAGAAAAGATACGTGCCATACCGGCAAGAATTGACGCAAACCTGTGTGACCAACTGGCTGGCGTTGATGCCGGCCCAACGGACAATGACAGAGGCGGCAACTATGAGGCCTGACTGGATCATATACCCTGTTGATGCCAGCGACCTGGAAGTATCCGGGACAAGCGCAACGCAGACTCGGGCGAGTAACATTGGGGTAATCACGAACCCTTCCTTGGAGATAGAACACGGTGGCAGGTCTCTGGTGCTGCTTTCACCGGGGAACCAGGCGCTGGAGCTTGGCCGTGAAATCGCTATCTCTTCCCCCATAAGTTGACTGAACCAGATGGGTGGCTACGCCCTGGCTTTGCGGTATGGCAATAGCGTTAGAAAGTTGATAGATTTGTGCCCCACACAATGGGGGCAAAACTGACATGATTAATGTTCGCAGAGTAGCGCTGGCTTTGGGGGTCACTTTCATCCTCGGGGGATGCGGTGGCGACATCGATGCTTCTGCTCCCATGCCCGGTCCCTATGCCGGGCAAGATCTATGGGTTTGCAAGCCCGGCGCCGCATCCAACCGGTGTCTGGAACTGGACCAAACCACCACCCACGTCTATTCCGACACGAGCCTCGCAGTATTTGAGCATACGCCTGCCCCAGACCCTGAGTTTGACTGCTTCTATGTCTACCCCACGGTTGATTATGGCGCAGAGCCGGGCAATACCAGCGACCTGAGCGATGACAGCCTTGTGTTGCGCCCGCTCTATAATCAGGCGGCGCGCTTTACCGAGCTGTGCAACATGTATGCCCCCTTGTATCGGCAGATGACCATAGCGACCTATGGTCTCGCCGGGGGATATCGTAATAGCGAGTTTTTTGATATCGCTTACTCAGACGTCAGTGAGGCGTTCAGCCAATATCTGCTGGAAAGCGGTAATCGACCCTTTGTCTTGATAGGGCATTCCCAGGGTTCTCACATGCTGCTGGAATTACTGCGGCAGCGCTTCGAGAACAATGCAGCTTTGCGCGAGCGACTCATATCGGCCCTGTTGATTGGGCCGGTCGGTGAATTGAAAGTTCCCGCAGGAGAGATATCTGGCGGTAGCTTCGACAATATTCCCCTTTGTACCAGGGCCACCGATACCGGCTGCATCATCGCCTACGATAGCATTGCGGCGACTGACGGGGAACGCGAAGCCGTTGACGATCCGCTTCCTTGTGTTGACCCTACCCGCCTCGGCGGCAATCCGGGTATTCTTGAAAATACCATCTGGGGTACCGCTAATGGTATGCCCTTCCCGGAGACCATTGACACACCCTGGGCAGCCTATCCCGCTATGCACAAAGCAAAATGCGCGGCCGATGGTTTTTTGGTTATCGATACTGTGGCCGAAGATCGCAAGCCGCCGCTGACGCCCCAGGGGGTACAAGCGATTCTCGGTGGCAGTAGCTTACATGTTGCCGACGTCAATTATGCGCTGGGCGATTTGCTCAGGGTGGTAGCGACCCAGGCAAACAGCCTGCTTTAGCCCGCATCAGATACGGGGGAGACTGTTACCGATAGTGTTGACAACATCAATGAAGTTCAGTGCGTGAGGACCGATGAAGGGCTTGCCGGTTGTCAACAGGGCGACACTGGTCTGTCGCTGTGGATCAGCCCAACAGAGAATATTGATAAAACCGAGATGCCCGAATGCTTTTGGTGCTCTCAGGCCAAATAGATGCAAAGCAGGGCCGTTCAACATCATGCCGGTTTTGGAAAATCTGATCGGGAGTTTAAGGGTGCTGTCCCAGACGGGCAACATGCCGCCCGTGGATGCCTGTTTGACCGTATCCGGATGCAGTATTTCCTGGTCCTGGTAGACGCCTCCATCCAACAGCATCTGATAGAAACGGGTGCACTCTTCTGCCGTTGCGTACATGTTGCCGGCGGGCAGAACGGCCACGCGGAAAGTCGCTGTGTTGGATGCCTCGACAACCTCAGCATAGTCCAGACCGAACACGGCCCTGGCATAGACGTTTAACGGATAAACCAGCGGCAGGCCTGATACATGGTTTTGGGCGGGTGTATCCTCGGCGTCTCGGGCAATGCCATAGGTGAAATATTTCATCTTCATGGGCTTGCGAAAGTAGCGGTCGAGTGACGCCGAAATGGGCTCGCCGGTAACCTTTTCAACCACCTCTGAAATAATGAAACCACCGGTTATGGCGTGATAGGCCTGCTTGGCATCATGCGGCGTCGCTTTGCAAAGGCGGTCAAGAACAAGATCGTGGTCAGAGAGCTGGTAAGCGTGCTCGAGTTTTACTGAGGGTACTTTGGCGCGATGAGACACCAAATCACTAAGACTGATCTCGTGTTTACCATGGCTGTGGAAGTCAGGAATGTACTTGTGGATAGTATCTTCCATATTCAGCTCGCCCAGCTCGTGTAACTTCCACAGCAGCAGGGCGGAGATCGGCTTGGATGCCGAGAACAGGCATACCGGGGTATGTGCCTTCGCCAAAATGCCGTTTTTGTCCCTGTAGTCGCCAACGGCCATGCCCAGTGCGCGATTAAAAATGACCTTGCCAGAGCGACGAACGCAAAGCCCCACCATATTGTGAAGTTGGGTTTTATACAGGCCCTCTAATGAAAACTCTATATCGGCAATGGCTTGTTGCGTAATCCCGGCTGCGGCAGGATCGACTTCGTCGCCGACGTCTCTAACGGTATCCAGATCCTCGGGTATTGGCACCGATTTCACAAAGGGTACGTGGGTAACGGCCTTGTTCAGCCGACCTATTGTGTTTGCACTGATTATTTTTTTGATATCCATTAAAGAGACCTGCTGATTTCAGATGCGGCCAGCTTTCCAGAACCCGGGACATATGCCAGGAAAGTCAGGATAAACCGCATCATTGCTGAAGTCGATATTGATTGTCTCACCCTTACTGTGGATTAACTCAATATAAATCGACGCAATAGGTGATCCTGGTCATTGCCTAGAGCTGTCGTGTCTTGTTTGATAGTGGCATATAGAGGATCGTGGGAGGTAATCATGCGCGAGCCTGACAGGGCACTGGTGATACAACGCAAGCATCTGCAAGCACTGTTTGACGTGCTGGTCGAGCGCGGTTATCTGCCGCTGGGGCCCACGGTACGCGACGGTGCCATCGTTTACGATCAACTCGCTGGAGTAGAAGACCTCCCCGGTGGCTGGACCGAGGAGCAGGATGCCGGAAGCTATCGCCTGAAGCGTCGCGATGATAGGGCGTTATTTGGTTTTAACAACGGCCCGCATTCATGGAAGAAGTATCTGTTTCCGCCGCGGGAAAAACTGTGGGAGGGGAGGAGATCTGCAAACCTCGGCTTCACCGTGCACGAGACCAGGGACACGGAAAAGCCCTACGCCTTCATCGGCGTGCGACCCTGCGACCTGCACGCGATACAGGTTCAGGATCGCGTTTTTATGAACGAAAAGCATCCCGATCCGCTCTATAGCAGCCGGAGGAACAAGGCGCTGATCGTCGTCGTCAACTGCCAACAGGCAGCAAAAACCTGTTTTTGTACATCTATGAACACCGGCCCGCGGGCCGACAGCGGCTTTGATATCGCCCTGACCGAGATACTGCAAGGCGATCAGCATTATTTTCTCGCCGAGCCGGGTAGCCGTGACGGATTGGCCATTTTGGCAGATATTCCCCATACCACAGCCGAAGAGGAGCAAGTCGCCGCCGCGCAAGCATGCACCGAACGCGCGGCGAAGCAGATGGGACGCAGGGTCGATATGACCGATATCGTGGAGTTGCTATACCGCAACTACGACAACCCGCGCTGGCAGGCCCTGGAACAACGCTGTCTTGCCTGTGCCAACTGCACTATGGCTTGCCCCACCTGTTTCTGTTCGAAGGTCGAGGACGTGACCGACCTGACGGGCGATCACGCGGAACGCTGGCGTGAATGGGATTCCTGCTTCACCCTGGACTTTTCTTATATTCATGGTGGCAGCGTGCGCCCGACCACGCGTTCGCGCTACCGCCAATGGCTGGTCCACAAGCTTGCTACGTGGTTTGACCAGTTTGGCACCTCAGGCTGCGTCGGTTGCGGACGCTGCATTACCTGGTGTCCGGTAGGCATTGATCTGACGGAAGAAGTTCGCACGATCCGCGATAGTGAAAAAGCAGGGGAGGTCGCCAATGGGTGAAATCAAGAATATCCGTATGCTGTTGGCTGAGAATCCGTTTTTTGAAGGCATGTCGGATGCGCACCTGGAAACCATGGCGGGGTGCGGAAAACTGGTCCACTTCAAGGCCGGCGAATTCCTCCTGCACGAGGGTGAAAAGGCTGACACCTTCTTTCTGGTTCGCGAGGGCGAAGTCGTGATTGAAACTTACGACCCCGCGGTTGGGCCAATCTCAGTCGCACGGGTTGCAGCGGGCGGGGTCACCGGGTTCTCGTGGCTGTTTCCGCCGCACAGCAACAGTTTCGATTCAGTGGCTCTGACGAAGGTGTCTGCTCTGGCCCTTGACGGCGAATGCCTGCGCGGCAAAGCGGAGGCCGACCATGAGTTGGGTTATCAATTGATGAAACGCTTTGCCCAGCTTATGCTGGATCGTCTCAGGGCGACCCGGCGGCAGGTGCTCGATGTCTATGCAAACGTGAGGGCGACAGATGCGGGCGCAAGCTGACACCGCGTCGCCCATGTGCCCGACGCCCTTCCGCGTGATCACCGCGCGGGAAGAAATCCGCGGCTGTGTCACCCTGTGTGTCGAACCGGCAAATGCTGCGGGTGACTGCGGGTTCGCCCCCGGGCAGTTCTATATGATCTATGTCTTCGGTCACGGCGAGGTGCCGATATCCGTTAGCGGAGACCCTGCAAAGCCAGGAGAGCTAAGCTTCACGGTGATGGCCGTCGGCTCGGTGTCGCGGGCACTTTGTGCCGCAAGACCTGGCGACACCATCGGCCTGCGCGGACCTTTCGGCAGTGCCTGGCCGGTCGAGGCAATGCAGGGCAGGGACGTAATCGTGATGGCGGGCGGGCTCGGGCTCGCGCCACTGCGGCCGGCGCTTTACCGCATGTTGCACAACAGGGGCAGTTACGGTGAACTCGCGGTTTTGTATGGCACGCGCCAGCCGGAAAGCGTCCTCTTTGCGGAGCAATTGGCAGCCTGGCGCGAGCAAGGGCCGCTTGAGGTCGACGTTACGGTTGATAGTGACGGGCACGAGTGGATGGGTAAGGTCGGCGTTGTCACCGACTTGCTGCAAGGGCGTAACATAGACCATGCCAGAACCTCTGTGCTGATCTGCGGCCCGGAGATCATGATGCGCTTCTCCGCCCATGCCTTGCTCGACCTCGGCATCGCGGCAGAAAACATTTACGTGTCGATGGAACGCAACATGAAATGCGCAGTAAAAATGTGCGGTCGCTGTCAGTACGGGCCGTTTTTTATTTGCGAAGACGGACCGGTGTTTGCCTTCGATCGCGTTGCGCGATTGTTCAAAATACGAGAAATTTAATGTCTGAAAACCCAAAGCTCGCAGTGTGGAAGTTTGCGTCCTGTGATGGCTGCCAGCTCAGCCTGCTGGATTGCGAAGATGAATTGCTGGCCGTTGCCGATCATATCACTATCGCCAACTTTCCGGAGGCAAGCCGCACCGTGCTCGCAGGCCCGTATGAATTGTCGCTGGTTGAAGGCTCGGTAACCACCGCCCATGACCGCGAGCGCATACAGGAGGTTCGCAGGCAGTCAAAATACCTTGTCACGATAGGTGCTTGCGCAACGGCGGGCGGTATACAGGCATTGCGCAACACTGCCGATGTCCAGCAGTTTGTAGATGTGGTCTATGCCCGCCCGGAATACATCAGCACACTGGCAACATCGACGCCGATATCGGCACATGTGCAGGTAGACTTTGAACTGCGCGGTTGCCCGATTAACAAGCATCAGCTGCTGGAAGTCATCAACGCGTTTTTAAATGATCGCAAGCCGAACGTTGCCGCTAACAGCGTCTGCATCGAATGCAAGAAACGCGGCACGCCCTGTATTACGGTCAGCCAGGGCATTCCCTGCCTGGGGCCGGTGACCCAGGCAGGGTGCGGCGCGATCTGCCCGGCCTACAACCGTGGTTGTTACGGTTGCTACGGGCCAATGGAAACCCCGAACGCCGCTTCGCTTGCTACAACTTTGCGCGAGCTGGGCGCGACGGAGCCCGAGTTGCATCGCATGTTCAGGACTTATAACGCCGCCGCGCCCGGCTTCCGGGAACAAGGGGACCACCATGAGTGACCGGCCCGGCGACCACACTCGCACCGTAAAAGTCGACTATCTCGCCCGGGTAGAGGGCGAGGGCGCGCTGTATATCAAAATCCGCAACGGCGAAGTGGACGATGTAAAACTGAAAATCTTCGAACCGCCACGTTTTTTCGAAGCCCTGCTGCGCAAACGCGACTTCCGAGAAGCGTCTGACATTACCGCACGCATCTGTGGTATCTGCCCCGTCGCCTACCAGATGAGTGCGGTGCACGCGATGGAAGATGCCTGTGGCGTTAGCGTCGGCGGCCAGCTGCGCGAGCTGCGCAGGTTGCTGTACTGTGGTGAGTGGATTTCGAGTCACACGCTACATATATACATGCTGCATGCGCCGGACTTTCTCGGATACTCCAATGCGATCGAAATGGCCAAGGACCACCCGGGTGTTGTCGAGCGCGGACTCAAGCTCAAGCAATCCGGCAACCATATTATGAATATCATCGGCGGGCGTGAAATCCATCCGGTCAATGTCCGCGTCGGCGGATTTTACCGACTGCCGACACGCGCCCAGATGCTGGAGCTGCGGGAACAGCTGCTGCATACCCGCGAGCGCGCCCTGGAAACCGTGAAATGGACGGGGACCCTGGAGTTCCCTGCATTTACACAAGACTATAATTTCGTCGCGCTGCGCCATGGGCACGAATACCCGATGAACGAGGGCCGCATCGTTGCCAGCACCGGCCTCAATATTGCGGTGTCGCAATACGACGATCATTTCGAGGAGCAGCACGTGGAATACAGCAACGCGCTGCACGGTGTGATGAAGCCCCATGGCAGTTGTTATCACGTCGGGCCGATGGCGCGCTATGCGCTCAATTTCGATCATCTGCCGCTCGACATTCAGGCTGCGGCCAAAGCAGCCGGGCTTGGGCCGGTCTGCAATAATCCCTTTCAAAGTATTGTCGTTCGTGCCGTCGAGGTGCTGTACGCTGTCACTGAGGCGCTGCGCATTATTGACGCCTTTGACCCGCAGCAAGCAGCGGCGATTGTCGTCGAGCCGCGGGCAGGCACGGGCTATGCCGCGACCGAGGCGCCACGCGGGCTGCTGTATCATCGTTACACCATCGACGGCAACGGCATCATTGAGGATGCGAATATCGTGCCGCCGACCTCGCAGAACCAGAAGATGATCGAACAGGATTTACGGCGTTTCGTGCCGACCTGCATAGATAAAACCGATGATGAAATCCAGTACCTGGCGGAACAGGCGATCCGCAATTACGACCCGTGTATTTCCTGCGCCACCCATTTTTTAAAACTGGAAGTCGACCGCGGATGACGCCGGCGCGCACTCTTGTCATCGGCATCGGTAACCGCTATCGCGGTGACGATGGCTTCGGCTGCAGCGTTGCGGCCGAGCTGGCTTGCAGGACGCTGCCCGGCAGGTCGCTGCCCGGCAGGACGCTGCCCGGAGTTAGCTTTATCGAACATGACGGCGAGCCCGCAGCGCTGATGGACTGCTGGCAGGGGGCCGAGAGGGTGGTGCTGATCGATGCGGTTTCTTCGGGGGCAAAGCCGGGAACAATCTTTCGCTTCAACCTTGCGCAACATGCCTTGCCCGAAGCATTCAAAGTTTTCTCTACCCACGCATTTGGCGTGCCCCAGGCAATAGAGTTGGCACGGGTGCTACAAAAGCTGCCACCGCAGATAGCGTTTATCGGCGTCGAGGGGGCATGTTTTGAAGCCGGTGAAGAGCTCTCGCCTGCACTGGTGCAGGCAGTGGACGCGGTGGTCGCCGAAATTTTGAATTTACTTGCGTCGCAGAAGAATAACCCTTGATAGCAGTATATCGCTGGGCGAGTTGTATTAGGGGATTGCGCAACAACACAGCGTAAAGCGTGAGGTGACATCAAGTGAATCAGAGCTGCACCAGGATAAGCCGTTCACATATTCAGGAGATATAACAATAGAAAATCAGAGCAGGATGAAATTGACACGGGCACTGTAACGGCGCTGTCCTGACCGACCATCTGCGTGTGCTGGAGGAAGAAAGGCCGAGGCGCTCAGGCCCCCTTGGCGAAATCCAAAGCAACCCCAATGCTCGCCATTGCTATTTCACCGAGGCGCGGGAACTGTTTGGGGAATTGACCATCAGCGAGTCCCCCAGGATTGACCCCGGTTTCCTCGCCTCGCTGCCAATCGCCAATTTCATCCACGCCATGTCACCCCTGCTCAAAGCGGAGGGCCAGCCCGACTCAAACTTGTAGCGGCAGGCATCGGTATTTCACTGGCATCAAGAGGGGGCGAGGCAGCTTTCATCAGCCACGCCCGGCGCCTTGACTAAACGTCTACTTGACTGTGGTCAGGTAGACGCCTGCCATATCGTCCGCTTCCTCCGCGTCGTCTTCAACCGGAGCCGCCATCTTGGCGTTGATCACCAGCAGATTGCCTCGCAAGCCCTCGCGCTCGATCCCAAGTTCGCTAACCTTCGAGCCCTCCGGCGCCTCGGGATCGAGCGACTGCCCGTCCATGGTGGTATCCAGCACCGTTGCGATGGGGGATTGCCCGGCCGCAGGCCGGCTCATCAGGTAGATGCCATCCACCGGATCGACATAGACCCCGTTAGCAAAATCGCCCGCCCGGGCCTTGAACGCGGCCTTGAAGGTTGCCCCCCGGCCCGCGACGGCGATAAAAGCCGAAGAGCGCCAGCGCGCGGGTTCGCCATCGTCTTCCGCTCCTTCCTCACTGTGACCACCACCTGTACAGGGGACCTTGCCCGAGTAGTTCCAGTAGAGGAATTCATCGAACTGCCCGCCGGTCTTCGCGACTGTCCAGGTCTTGCGTGTCTGGGAGTCATGGACAAAGAAGCCCTGATTCACCGGGACTGACCGCTCCTGGTAACAGCGCTCACCGTAGAAGGGGTCTTCCAAGTCATCGCAGATGCTGTTGGGATCGCCTACAGTTTCTTCAGTGCCTTCACAGACCAGCGCCTGGTTGCAAAAGTCGATACGATCCCGGTTGCCCTCGGTCTGGCAATAAAGTCGCACGGTGCGTGTCTCTTTACCCCATGACCCCCACAAGCCGACAAAGCGCCCATCAAAAGCACCCCCCTCGCCCAGGCTACTGAAAGTGGCGCCGGGAGGCTCGTCGGGCACCTCACCGCCAATGCTGACCAGAGGCGTGAGTTCAGGTGTGGGTTGCAGGGGCGCAAGATAAACACCGCCCAATGTGGGGTTTTCCTCATCGTCGAAGCCGGCGAATACCACCTGACCATTCGCCGCGCTGGGTGGTGCGGTGGAGCCAAACACGGTACTGGTGCCCGGAATCAGCGTACTCGCGCTGTTGGCGATAAGCACTGCGGGTGCATCGCCACCGGCCGGGGACAGTTCATCTTCCCCCACCGGCTGGTTTTGCAATACCCGATAGTAAACTCCGGTCCGGGGCATATCTACTTCGGTGTAGTTGCCCTTGAAGACAATGGTCGTGCCGCCCGTCACCGAGGGTGCGCCAGGAAAAACTTCAAAGAGCGTCCCAGGCAATTCCGGCACCCCGAAAAAGGAAAATTCCGGCACCGCGCCCAGCTTGCTTGCACCTGTGATGAGGTCACCGAATGGGTTGGTATAGATGCCCGTGGTACCGGCCCGGGTTTCATCGGAACCCTGCGGGGTATAGCGCCACACCGGCTGATGGTTACCACGGGTGGCGATCGTGTCCGAATCCATGTCGATGCGGGGGAAGGACGGGGTTTCCACGAACGTAGTCCCGAGGTTATTGGGTTGCGGAACCTCGATGCTGCGATCGAGGATGCGGATGATCTCACTATCGTCAACCGCCATGTCACGGGTGTAGATGCCGTGAGTCGGCTGGCCTTGCGGCGGTCCGCCCCGGCTGCGGGCACGAATAACAACAAGCCCTTTCAGGTTCACCGAGGGCTGGTTGTAGCTATTGAAATTTCGCTCCTTGAGCGGAGGCATCAGGTCATTGTTGTTGACCACGGTGGTCCAGTCGAAGTTGGGAGCGGGCTTGCCCTTGGCTTTCAACTTGTCCTCCGCCCTGCCCCCTGGTGCTGCAAGTGAAGTCGATGCGATTGCAGCGACGCCCAGTGTTATAACGAATGAATGCAGATATTGGTGTTTGATTTTCATGGTTTTACTCCAGCTGCCCAGGATTACGCAGGATCAAGCCGCATAGAAAGAGGGGGCGATCGCCCGCTCCCTTGAAGCCCTATGATCCCAGCATGCCCTGGGTCTTCGCGGCCCGGGGCATGCTGCATTGGTATTGCCGATAACGTTGGCGGCGGTTAATTCGGCCTGCCTCCCTGGCCGCCATTACCACCTCCCCCGCCACCGGGGTTGCTGACGATGGAAATCGCGGTAACGCTGTTGTTGCCCGGGTTCGGGTCTGTTCCCGGTCCGCCGGCCGCTACCGTTGCCGTCCAGTTGATACTGTCACTGGCCGTGTTGATGATGAATTGCTGGGTATTGGAAGCGGTCTGGCCGGCAGGCAGATCGACAAACGGAAAGCTCCACTCCCCGAGTTTCCCGCCATTGGCGGCAACCACCGTGACGACGCCATTGGCTGTGTCCGGTCCCAGGTTTGTGACGTTCACGAAGAACTCCCTTTCCTTGTTGTTGACATATCGCGCGGGCACCTGCAAACCGGATTCCTCGCTGATCGAGAGATCATAGAAGATTTGACCCGAGGCTTCGCAGGTCAGCGGGGTCTCATAGCCAACGGGCACCTGCCAGGAGTGCATAAAGCTGATGACCGCACGGGCGTCGTCGGCTGCCTGGGCAAAAGCGCCGATGTTTGCACCTTCGTAGCCGGCCACGGAGAGTGCTGGACATACCGTGTCATATACCGGATCAATAGGATTGCCTTCGCCGTCAACACAGAACACGGCGCTCTGGATGAGGCCCTGATCGATCTGGAATTGCGGCACCGGCACAACCGGGTCGACGACCGCCAGGTACTCGAACCAGCCTGCGACAGGTACGGTATCGGGTATGTACGGCGGATTTGGCAGTGCCAGGAAGTTATCTTCCCTGTTATAGGCATAGTCGGCGCCGGCCAGCGGTGCGATATCGCTTTGATCGGTCCCGTAATTCAGGTAGCACTTCTCCACCAGCTGGATGACACCCTGCACCTCTTCCCGGTAGGTCTCGCATAGCTTGCCAACGACAGTCGGAGTGGCCGGGTCGCTCAGGCCCATGATCTGGTTGAGATAGGCCACCAGATCCACGTTGACCCCACCGCTTTTGTCGGAGCCGGCGCCAAGTCCCCTGGCGGCGGTGTTGAAGATATTATTATCCGGCAGGGAAAGTCCCGGGGCAGTCCCTATGTAGCCCGTCAGCATGAGTTCCCGGTAGATGGCCAGGTTTTGCAACGGCGAGTCGATCGTCTTGGCCAAATTGTCCAGGGTGATGTCGTCGACTTTGTTGGCGACCAGCCGTCCGGCGGGATCCAGGGTGATGCAGTCAGCGGTGGACAGGTTGATGACCACGTCCTCCAACTGCCTGTCAAACACCTCATCCGGCGAGCGCGCCGCGTTGATGCGGCCAAACTCGACCTCTTGCGTGCAGCCCGAGCAGCCAGTGGCGACGCCGCAGTTGTACTGGTCGACTTTAACAGCGTCTACGCCAGAGGGTGCGCTGTCTACCACGCATTCCGCCGGACATAGAGTCGCGTTGTCAGTATTGAACGCGATGGGCTGCCAACACAATCCGCCGTTAACCAGTTCACCGGTCTCGGGGTCCTCCACCTGAACCGCAGGGGAGGGAACGGGGACTCCGTTGTCGTCGCGGTAGAGGATGATGAGATCCCCGAAATCAGGAGCCGCACCACCACCACCATTTCCGCCGCCGTCAGGCGGTCCCGGGACACCCCCTTTTGCCGCATATGAAAGGTTGCTTGCCCCAGCCAAAAAAATACAAGTGGTAGCGACAAACACTATTAGCAATCGCCTAAACAGTGGCCCCGAAACGGCCGCTGCTGGCGACGAATAACCGATTGAACTCTTCATCACAGTAAGTCTCCCCTACAAAAATTTTTTACCCACACACTCATGGGTTAATAGCAACCTAGTCTTATGTGAGCTCCCAGTCATTGACTAGCGTCAAGCTCACTGACTGCTCTACGGGCCTCCAGCAGTCACAAGCTAAAGTCGCCAGGCATATGTTTTTACTTCCCTAAAATATTCCTATATTTTTTAGGCGGTTACGATATGGCGAGCACGATGGGAAAGTCAGCCCGGCAAAATACCCGGAAATATTTTATGCGTATTCAGTTGATCTGGATCAATTTTGAAGCGCGCTAAAGAATTATCGTTGCGATACCCTCTTTTGCAGATGGCACGACTCAATCGGAAGATGTTGGTGAAGTGGTTAATCGGAGGCGAATCGCTGTTGGTTCTATCCCTACCGCGTATTGGGTCTGGGCTTCCTCAAAGAGCTGAAGCAGGCGGCCTTGCGGGGGTCAGCCTGATGATCTCAGATGCTTGCATCGGACTGGTCGAATCGATTTCCGAGGTCTTTCCGGATGCTCACTGGCAACGGTGTGTGGTCCGCTTCTAGCGCAATGTGTTCTCCCACGTGCCTCGCGGAAAGATGCGTGAAGTAGTAGCCGCCATGCTGAAAGCGATCCATGCCCGGGAAAGTCGCGAGGCGGCCCACCTGGGGCACATGTAAATACAGGAACATGAATCTTATCAACGAGATGGATCAGGAGGCCATTTACTCGATTGCATAACCATGGACCTGGGATTCCTCGAGATAAAAGCGCGAAAAACTATTTACACTACCAATGACTTTTGCTTTGAATCATTGCGGGGAAGTTGGTTACACTAGGCTCGCAGGGAAAGCCGCTGTTTACTCACCCCACCAGAGGGGCTCATGTCTGTCAAAGTGATCATACTCCGCCATGTCCCGGTTGAATTAATCGAGCAACTGACGCCGCTCCTGATTGAGCTACGCAGCTGCGCCTTAACACAGCCCGGATACATATCGGGCGAAACACTCATCCGGGTCGATGAACCCAGTGAGCATCTCGTCATCAGCACCTGGGATTCGCTGGAGCAGTGGAACCAATGGCTCCAGAACCCTGCGCGAGCCGAAATCCAGGCACGGGTGGATGACTGCCTCGGAGAAGAAACCCTCTATCAAGTTTACTATCAAAGCTAGGTGCTCCCATGAGCGGTCAGGAACCCACTTCAACGTCTGACGCCTCGCGTCTCGATCGCAACCGCCACTTGGCGGACTTGCGTGAACAAGCGCGTATGGGCGGCGGGCAGGCTCGCATCGATAAGCATCATGCGGCGGGGCGGATGACCGCGCGCGAGCGCCTCGAATACCTTCTCGATGCGGATAGCTTTGAGGAGTTCGACATGTTCAAAACGCACCGTTGCACCGATTTCGGAATGCAGGAAAAGGTCTTTCCCGGTGACGGTGTGGTCACCGGCTACGGCACGATCGACGGGCGGCTGGTGTTTGTCTTTTCCCAGGACTTTACTGTGTTGGGTGGATCGCTCTCGGAGACCTTTGCCGAGAAGATCTGCAAGGTCATGGATATGGCGCTGCGCAACGGGGCTCCAGTCATCGGCCTCAATGATTCGGGCGGAGCGCGCATTCAGGAAGGGATCGAGAGCCTGGCCGGTTATACCGAAATCTTTCAGCGCAATGTCGACGCCTCCGGTGTGATTCCGCAGATCTCCTGCATCATGGGACCCTGCGCCGGAGGGGCGGTCTATTCGCCTGCGCTGACGGACTTCGTCTTCATGGTGGAAAACTCCAGCTACATGTTCCTGACAGGGCCGAAGGTGGTGAAGGCCGTGACTCACGAGGACGTCGATACCGACTCGCTCGGTGGCGCGCAAATCCATGCCACGCGAAGCGGCGTGGCCCACTTGGCCTGCGAGTCTGAAGAGGCCGCCCTGAGTAGCATCCGCGAGCTGATCAGCTTCCTGCCGCAAAACAATATGCAGCCGCCGGATCCCGTCGCAACCGGCGATCCGTCGGAGCGGATGTCGGACTCTCTGGATCAGCTGATCCCGGAAAACGCGAGCGAAGCCTACGATATCAAAGAGGTCATCCGCGAAACCGTCGACGATACAATTTTCTTCGAAATTCAGCCCGCTTACGCGCCTAACATTGTTGTCGGCTTTGCCCGCTATGGCGGCCGTTCGGTCGGCATAGTGGCGAACAATCCCGTGCACCTCGCCGGCACTCTCGACAATGATTCATCGGTCAAGGGCGCGCGCTTCGTGCGTTTTTGCGATGCCTTCAACATCCCACTGGTAGTGTTTGAGGACGTGCCCGGCTTCCTGCCCGGCACGGTGCAGGAATATGGTGGCATCATCCGCAACGGAGCCAAACTCCTCTTTGCCTTTGCCGAAGCTACGGTGCCGAAGATCACCATCATCACCCGAAAAGCCTACGGCGGTGCCTATTGCGTGATGAACTCCAAACACCTCGGTGGTGACATCAACTATGCCTGGCCAACAGCCGAGATTGCGGTGATGGGTGCCGGCGGCGCGGCTGAGATCCTCTACTCCCAAGAGCTTCGCGCCGCCCAATCCGCCGAAGAAGCCGGAGAAAAACTTGAGCAGTACAAGCGCGAGTACGCCGATAATTTCACCAACCCCTACGTGGCGGCCCGTCGTGGTTATGTCGACGACATCATTCGTCCGCGCAATACCCGCTTCCGCATCATCAAGGCGCTGATCATGTTGGAAAACAAGCAAGTGCCCGAGCCGGTGCGCAAACACGCCAATATGCCACTTTAGAACGAATGGCACTTACTTAAGGAGAAAAGCATAGGATTTTCAGAGCGCCGCTCCGGGTGTCCACCGTCAGGACGCGCCGTAAACCCGTCCCTGGGGGCTCTGCGCCGACATCCCTGGCGGCGAAGGTCCTGCCGATGGACACCCGAATCGGCTTAAGTCAGTGCCATTCACTTTAGAACCTTTTATTCTTATGCAATTTCAGTTCGATCTGCAAAACATTCTGGACAACGAGGGACTGGCGATTTCGATCACCGGCATGGCCATCGTCTTTCTTGGACTGGTGCTGGTCAGCCTGATGATCTTCGCGCTGCCGAAAGTGCTGGGATGGCTGGATACGACTCGACGCGGCGACCGGACGCCGGCCGAAGCGCTGGACACGGCCGGCGTCGCCGACGAGAAAACGCGCGAGAAGGCATGCGTTGCTGCGATCGCCATGGTGCTGGAACACGCGATGCGGCCCGAAGATGGCAGCACGGTGCAGCGCATCACCATACGCCGCAGCGGGTCGGAATCCATCTGGCGGCAGGCCGGGCAGATGCGCTCGCTGTCGAGCCGCCAGCCTATACGAAAGGGTTCCCGATGAAAGAATACCACCTCAACGTCGACGGCCATGATTTCGTGCTGACCCTCAAATCCCTGTCCGGCGATCGCGCCGAAGTGGAAATTGACGGCAAGGCCTACTCGGTCGAGATCCACAGTATTCGACAGAAGGTGAGCCAGCAGCGCCGGCCTTCGACCAGTGTACAACGCGGCACCACGGAGCCTGTCGCGCACGCGCCGGTGACACCTACCATGGCGGGTAGCGCATCCACCGGTTCCGTGACGGCACCGATCCCCGGTGCGGTGTTGGAAGTCTACGTCAAAGAAGGTGACGCCGTGACGGCGGGGCAGGACCTTTTGAAAATGGAAGCCATGAAAATGGAGAATCGAATCACTGCGCCGCGTGCGGGAAAAGTCGCCAAGCTCTATGCCAAAACCGGTGATCCCGTGAGGCAAGGGCAAGTGCTCGTCGAACTGGAATGATGAGCCAGTTCCTCCAGTTTCTTGAATCGACCGGGCTCGCAGGCTTAACCTGGAGCCATGCGTTGATGATCCTGATCGGACTGGTGTTCGTGACCCTCGCCATCATTAAAGAGTACGAGCCCCTGCTGCTGCTGCCGATCGGATTCGGCATTATCGTCGGCAACATCCCCCACCTGAGCGGAATGCCCCTCGGCGTCTACGATGAGGGCAGTGTCCTAAGCTATCTCTATTTCGGGGTGAAGGAAGGCATCTTTCCGCCGCTTATATTCCTCGGGATCGGCGCAATGACCGACTTTTCCACCATGCTGTCCAACCCGAAGCTGGTGTTGCTGGGTGCGGCCGCACAAGTGGGCATCTTTCTGACTTTTCTCGGAGCATTGGCCCTCGGCTTCAGCGCACAGGAGGCCGGGGCGATCGGTATTATCGGTGGCGCCGACGGGCCCACCGCGATTTTTCTCTCCGCCAAGCTTGCGCCACATTTGCTCGGGTCGATCGCTATAGCAGCCTATTCTTACATGGCCCTGGTTCCCGTCATCCAGCCGCCGATAATGAGGCTACTCACAACCGAGTCCGAGCGCAGGATTCACATGAAGGCGCCCAAGCCGGTGCCGCAGCGGGTGCGCATCATTTTCCCGATCGCCGCCTTCCTCATCTGCGCCATGATCGCGCCGGGCTCCATGGTGCTCCTCGGCATGCTCTTCTTTGGCAACCTGCTCAAGGAATCCGGGGTTACTGACCGCCTTGCCAACTCGGCGCGCAACGCCATGATCGATATCGTTACGATCCTGCTCGGCTTCTCGGTCGGTGCCAGCACCCAAGCCGTGCTTATGGTCGAGGTGGACGGCGTAATGGTCAACCAGGGCTTTCTGTCCGGGGATTCATTACTCATCTTCGGCCTCGGGGCCCTATCCTTCTGCATGGCGACCATGGGGGGCGTGCTCTTTGCCAAGTTCATGAATCTCTTCCTGAAGGAGAAAATCAACCCCCTGGTCGGTGCTGCCGGGGTCTCGGCCGTGCCGGACTCTGCGCGCGTGGTCCAGCTGATTGGCCGGGAGTCGGATCCGGATAATTTCCTCCTCATGCATGCCATGGCCCCCAACGTCGCAGGCGTGATCGGCTCCGCTATCGCCGCCGGCATCCTCTGGTCTGTATTGGCCTAAGGTACCTCTGATCAATTCGGTAATGCTTCAGAGGCCCGCCCTCAGAAAAACAGGATCGTCCTGCCTAGTGCTTTTTACTGAACTTCTTCAGCGTTCCATTCAGCCCTTTCAAAGCCTTCGCGTTGGCGGTGTAATCCGCCTCGATCGGAACGATTGTGATATAGCCCTCGGCGAACAGCTGGCTGTCAGAATCTTTTACATCCTTGCCGGTTGCAGGTACGACCCCGGCGATGCCGCCTTCGGAGCTGGAGCCAACCGCGATATCCAGGCAGGTGTAGCACGCGACCTCGATCGATGCCGCTCCACCTAACAAGTCCACATAGGGCGATTGGCCCTGGTTAGCTACCTTGACACCGAGGGGTGAGCCGGGTGGATAGTTGATATTCAAGGCGACACCGTCGGGAAGCAGGCTCGACTTCCCTTTTTTGTACTGGGGCCGCATTTCCAGTTCGTCGACCAGCTTAACGACGAAATCCGCAACTTGGCTGCATGCGACCGGGATGTCTCCCGGGTTCGGCACGACCTGGTCTTCGGCACTGCTGCCCTCCTCACAGCGCTCGTCGGTACTCACGGCGATCGCGGGAACCGGATCGCCGATCAATCTACCGATGGAAACGACCGCGGCGCCAACGGTGCCGGAAATCTGGGTGGTCGGCCCGACATTGGCGCCGTCGTTGATACCGGAAATCAGCAGGTCGGGCGGAGCGCCATTGGCCTGAAGGGCGATATTGGAAGCAATGGCGCCGGCGGTGGCGGGCTCGGCGCTGTCTGTACCCGCGCCCACCGAATAAATGTTCTCTGCCCGTTTCGTAATGACCAGTGCTTGGGCGAACACCGCGTTCACATCGACCGCGGCGCTGCTGCCGCTTTGGCCACCCAGCGGGCCGGCCAGGGATACACTGTGCCCGGCTGCAGTCAGTGCATTGTAGAGGGCGTGGATACCGTAGGTGGACCAGCCATCGTCGTTGGTTAAGGCGATATTCAAGGCCGAGGCTTGTTGGCCCAGGGTGCAAACCGCTGTCGTCGTGATTACTGACAATATCCTGCGCATCGGTTGTCGCATGAGAGGTTTCCTCTTGTTATGCAAAGCATTGTTGTTATTGGGCTGGGCGGATTGCCGCCCAGCCCCATTCTAAGGCCAGGCACAACGAAATCAAGCATGCAAAATCCAGAATAAAACCGCGGGGGAATCGCGCCGATGGGTTCGTCCTCTGCGTTTATGAGGGCGGAGCTGGCACAGGCATGGGTGAGTAAGGATCAGAAAACGCTCCGCTGACAAGCGCGAGCGTGAAATGGGAGCCTGACGCGAATCAATGGCGCTATACGCCAGGTTTCCTGGCGCCAGGGGAATACACCGCCGCGTTCACTTGCCAGGCTGCTGATGACAGTCCTGAAGAGCCAGCCAATAGCATCGGGTTCACCGAGAGTATGGACAGCCCGGTCACCGTGGCCGCGGATCAGGACAGCGCGGTCAGTTTCCCCTGATCGATAAAGCCCGGTTCCCGGGGTTCTGGAGGGTGGAGCTAGAGTTGGTTAAGCGAGATAACCTTGCACGGCTCAGTGGTGCTCGGTTCGGTATTGGGCTGACATTTATCAACCGCCCAGGACATAATCGAGCGCCTGCGGGCCATGCCACAAGGCCTGCCGGGAGGTGTTGTTTAACGACACGGGCGTCTTTCAATGGCGCGTTGGCACCACCAACACCGGAGTTGTTGAATTGCGCAGCACATGCTCGCTGACGCTACCCACCAGCAGTCTGTGCACGGCGCCGTGACCATGTGAGCCCACTACAATCATATTGACCTGTAGTTTATTGGCTTCGTGCAGAATGGTCTCTGCTGTCGCTCCCTGGACCAACAGCGCGGTGGTTTCTATCGCCTGGTCGCGCAGTCGATTTGCGATGCCCTGCAGTTCAGCGTGCTCGCGATGGAAATCCTTGGCAACCGAGTCGCGTACTGACTGGGGGCCAACATCGTAACCAACGAAATCCGGCTCAGGCGCCGCTACATGCAGTAGCCACACTTTACCTTTGCAGGACCTGGCGATGTCGAGAGCGCTCTCGACTACTTTCTTCGACGATGCTGAAAGGTCTATAGCGATCAGTAGTTTCATAACGCGTTCTCTGTTCAGATGCGCACCGGTGCTTGCCGGGTCGCCAGTAACCATTTCGCTGTATTGGCGCCCTTATCGTAATACAGGTTCAGGCAGCATAAAGTGTGCTATTTCAGAAGTCGACAGCTGCCGGTAAGCACTAGTGTCGAAGCGACCGGAATTATGCAGTGCAGCCATTCAGGAGCCCTTCACAATTCTGAACACGACTGACTTCATGGCTGCGGCCCAGGGGCAAACCAGAGTTCAAAGTGCAGCGGCTTGATGACGGAAGAATTTTCGTAGCCGCCTAGGGCAACTCTGATTAATTCGGTGACGCTTCAGGCTTTGCGTCGGGTTTGGCCACAAGGCGCAGTCGTGCAGGAAGGCTGGCTGCCTTTCAAACGGCTGTAACGCAGTAGACAAACCCGACGCAAAGCCCCGCAGGGCGGGCCTCTGGCGCACATTGGACAAGGGGGCGGCCATCCGCTTGCACCACTCGTCAAGGACAACCAGCCTTGACCTTCGCGGCGCGCCTTGCCAATGTGCGCCAGAGGCTCCGCTGAAGCATTACCGAATTGATCAGAGGTGCCCTAGATAAGTGACCTTCACATCGATTTGCTCGGCGTTGAACTTTGTGCAATCGCTTTTGCGGTGTCTTCCTCTTCTTTGCTGAAATATCTCAGCTGATTCGGGTGTCCATCGGCAGGACCTTCGCCGACAGGGATGTCGGCGCAGAGCCCCCAGGGACGGGTTTACGGCGCGTCCTGACGGTGGACACCCGGAGCGGCGCTCTGAAAACCCTATGCTTTTCTCCTTAAGTAAGTGCCATTCGGGTCAGCGTATCCTTGAGGATCTAAAACAGTCTCGATGCCGGGCCATTCTTGTCGAGTGGCCGGTGTGCATCGACCTGGCGAGATTTGCTTCAGTATCTTGCCCGCAAGCCTCGTTTACTGGGCTGACTGCCAACACCCATCGCTCCTGCGAGCAGTTGCCAAAAACCCTTTTCAGTCAATGACTGGCATCGCGCTGGGCGGAAGATTTTTTCGCCGTGACGCCTGGCCGGGGGGGTAATTCGTCGCCAGATAATCCAGAATTGTGTTTTCCGTAGCGGGCGGCAGCTCCCACAAGCCCTGGGTTTTTTGCATCCAGCGAATCATCGACAGCCAGGTGTCACGGTCTCCTCGCTGCCAAATAATAAATTGGGCAGAGTGGCAAATCGTGCAATTTGTCTTCACTGTGTCCCAACCGGGAGCAATTACCAGACCTGATTCCGGGTCAGTTTCGGCCGCGACAGTTGCCCCCGTCAACGCAAGCATAAGCACAGCCGCAATTACAGAGAGCGCTGCCTTGACGGTTTGACAGATAAATTTCGGCATGGGATTCTCTCCTGTCTAAACGGCCTGTACCGCGATACGATGGCAGGCATTGTTGAGATAACCCTTGGGATTCCACCCGGGCAGAATAACCGGCTGCGCTTTGCCATTGCTGTCAGTAGCTCTGGCCCAGACCTCGTAGTAACCCTTTTGCGGAAACTTGAGTTGGGCGGACCATTTTTGCCAGGCCAGCCGGTTGACAGGTTTTTCCAGCTTGGCCGGTTGCCAGGTTGCGCCAAAATCCATCGATACGTCCACTGCTTCAACCGCCAGATCACCGGCCCAGGCCTTGCCCCGAAAACTGAATGTTTCCTTCAGCGGATGCGTCACACCGCTCCTGGGATGCGTGACCAGCGATTTGACCGGCATGGATTCAATAATGCACATGTCCTCATCGGCGACCTCGGTGCCGGGCGCAACCGGCTCACAGGGTGCGCGATACGCCTGGCCTGTCATCTTTTGCCCGTCGTGAACCTTATTGCGGACAACGATTTTCTTCAGCCATTTGCCCGATGTGGAGGCGGGCCAGCCGGCGGTAACCAGCCGTAGCGGGTAGCCATTCAGGTAAGGGATGTCTTCGCCATTAAATGCCCACGCAATCAATGACTCATTTTCCAGTGCCTTGGAGATGGGCACACCGCGGGATATGGCCTCCTTACCGGGGTCGCCGCTCAAGTGACTATCGGCGCCATAGTATCCAATGTAGACAGCATCATCCTTGATACCGCAGGCTTCCAATACATCCTTCAACCTGACGCCTGTCCATTTGGCGCAACCTACGGCGCCTGTAGACCACTGGTTTCCCTTGGCCGGAGGATTGAATTCGCTGCGGCCATTGCCGCCGCACTCCAGGGTGAGCGCATAGGTGTGGGTCTTGAAGCGCTTCTTCAATTCCGCAACGGTAAAGGTCTGCGGGTTTTCACAGGATTCACCGCCGATTTCCAATGCCCATTTTTCCGGGTCGCCAATAGATTCGAGCTCAGGGGGTAAGCCGTTATTACGTACAAAGAAATATTTCGCCGGCGTGAAGTCGTCATCCAGCAAGTAGGCTGGCGTTTCAGCATTGATAGGGCGATCGTTCAGCACCCGCAAGCCATCCTTGCCCTCGATGGTAAACGGTTTGGTTTCATCGGCGATTGCTACCGGTATCAATCCTGCCGGCATAAAACGGGCAAAGGGGATCGCGTTGCCGACCACTGCCGTCATCGCAAGCAAACCGGAATTTTTCAGAAACCCCCGCCTTGAAACCGGGTCTGCTTCTCTGCCCCACAGTCGCTTGTCGGCCTCGATGGGATCTTGTGCGTAGAGTTGATGAATACCTGTTTCTCTATTATCGTCGCCAGCCATATAAAAACCCTCTTTTTCGCGTGCCAAGTGTCAAGACGGTAAGGCGGGCTAGTCTAAAATGCAAGCATAAAATAAGCGGTATAGATAAAGGCAAACACCAACTGCGTTGCAAAGTTATTCGGTAATGCATCATTCTCTTGGTAATTTCCGCCGGCGCAGATTTGAAGCAAGGTGATGTCCTTTCTCAGTAATCGCTTCGCTCGTGGGTGTTGAGCATTCCGATTTCGATTCCGCAGTTGCTCACCAGCCGACGAAGATTTCGTTATGGGTATTACTGCTTTGCAGAGGGAAACGGGGGCTGTTTTAAGCCCGGAGTTGGGCACCGGGATGAATGCGAGATTTTTTCTACCTTGAGCCCATGGACCGGCTCCAGTCGATATAGACTTGGGCAAGATGCGCTTGAGGTTACCATAATCGTCGCTTAATCAGCGCACAGCGTGTTGTGCTTTGTGTGTGGTAACTTGGCTGGAAAAACCTTCCCCCCGAGTACAGTAAACCTTGTCGAACAGGTACTTGTCTGCCTGCGGCAAATTGGTCACTACGAATCGGGGATTGAGGCCGAGATAACTTTGGCTTTGACCTGAATCATGATGGCGCGCTTTTAGCCGTGAAATAATTAGGCCAATAGAACTATCCTAAACGGTTTTGTCAGGACGGCAGGCAGGTGGCAGCGATGGAACGCCGGGAGAGAGGTGTATGAACTACCGGCTTTTGGTTTCCAGAGTGTTTTTGTTGCTTGTCGTGGGTTTGGCGAGTGGATGCGACAATGCTACTTCTCAGGCACCCAGCATTGAAGTAGATCCCGAATACGATTTCGCCGCGGTGGATGCTCGTTTTCAAAAATTTCTGGATGACAGCGAACAGTACGACGGGATTTCTTACACCCTGGTGGACAGCAAGCAGGGCGTTGTGCATGAAGCCGCCCTTGGGGATCACACGCTGGACATTGTGGTGCTGTTGGCATCGGCGAGCAAAATGCCCGCATCGGCACTGTTGATGGCCCTGCACGATGACGACTCCCTGGCGTTCGAAGTGGGGGCTCCCATTGCAGACTACCTAAGCTGGGATGGCGTGTACGGCGATCGTACCACGCAGCAGTTGCTCAGCAACACGTCCGGTATTCCTGGATTGGCTAGCTTGTTGTCCTACCTGGGACAACCTCATGAGTGTATTTTTGAACCGGATACCCAACTGGAAACCTGCGGAGAAGCCATCTATACCAACCTGATTCCCGGCACCTCACCACCAGGAGTTGGTTTTGATTATGGCGGTGCCCAGTGGCAACTGGCAGGTGCCGTAGCGGAGCAGGTGAGCAACAGTTCCTGGCGACAGGCGTTTGATAATTACATCGCCCAGCCCTGTGACCTCGAAGTCTTCCAATTTGGCAACATGGGCATAGACTGGAGTACCTTGAATATCGATAGCAGCCAGTGGACGGGATACCCCGACAGTCTGACAGGCCTGAGTAACCCCTTGATAGAAGGCGGTGCCATAAGCAATATGCAAGATTATGCCAAACTGTTGATGATGCATTTGAGCGGCGGTAAATGCGGGGAAAACCCGGTGCTATCCGAGGCATCGGTAGCGCTGTTGCAGGCTGACCGCACTGGGGAGATGGAAACCCTAATCAGTGGCTGGCGCTATGGCATGGGCTGGTGGATTCCTGAGGGCTTACCCGGGGTCGTGGTCGATTTCGGGCTGTTCGGGTCCGTCGGCTGGCTGGATACTGAACGCGGCATCGGTGGCTACATGGCGACCGACGACTATTCCTACACACTGCTTAATGCACTTAGTGACCCCTTGGCGCCGCCGGCAAAACTGGTGATTGAGGAAATCATCCTGCTACAGCAACAGGCAGTGGATGCAGCACGCGCCGCGGCTGGAAAGTAGTTTCGACAAGGCCGTGTGCGCGGCCGCAGCCAGAGTTGGGGTTTTGACAATTTAAGTGAAGGAGCCCAGCGAAATCCAGCCTGCCAATCTCAAGCATCCGTCCTGCTCCATTCGGTAAACGCACTTGCCCTGAGATTCCAATAGTGTTCAGCCCCAACCAGATGTCTGCCCAAATCGAATAGATTACCGACAACGGCCGGGGTTGTGACGAATCGGTGAGCCTGCTTCATGGACTTGAACTTCCTCATCCCTCGCTCCCTCACCCTGATCCACTCGTGTGATTGTTCTGCCCGATTATTTGTTGTTTTGCAGCGAAAATTGACCCGGGATTTGCATTAAATATTGCCCCCCTATCCAGAGGCTAACGCCGCTGATGATCAAACTTTTTCTACTATATGAGCGGGTCAAGCAGAGATGCAATTGTCGGGCGAATTTGGATCGTTATTCTCTGCAAATCGACTCAAGGCGAACAGATTGCCTCGCTAGCCACCTGAGTCGTTTATCACTCTGATTTTATAGAGATTTTTGATAAATCAACCACCATCAATCCAAAAAGTCGGATTGTCCGGGGTGGTATTGATTTTTGAAATGGTGGGCCTTTATGCCCTAGGGGTGCAGCAAGACTTCAACCTATCTGCCTTCAGCGCATCATAACTGCTAGTATGGATCAGTATGCTTGCACGGTAGCAGGCTGTGTCAAGTTGGCTTGCGCCATGTTTTACATAGCATTTGAAAGCGGTTTGCGGAGCTTACTGGAGTAACCGGAGGGTGGCGTCAAAAACATGCTTGAATTATCGGTCAATCGTGTGGAACACCATGTTGACGTTCCCGGCGAGATGCCGCTGCTATGGGTCCTGAGGGATGAACTCGGACTGACGGGCACCAAATACGGTTGTGGTATCGGCCGTTGCGGTGCCTGCAGTGTCCTGATCGACGGCGTGGCGGTGCGCTCCTGCACACTGCGAGCCGACCAGATCGCGACCGAGATCACCACCATAGAAGGCATCGGGACGCCCGACAATTTGGATGTAGTGCAGCAGGCGTGGATTCAACACCAGGTGGCCCAGTGCGGCTATTGTCAGTCGGGGCAATCATTGCTGCGGTGGCGCTGCTGGCCCGCTCGCGAGCCCGGGGACAAAGAAATCGACGCTGCTTTTGCCGGCAATCTCTGCCGATGCGGTACCTATGCGCGGATCAGGCAGGCGGTTAAGAGCGCTGCCGCACAGTTGCACGGTGGCGATGAACCCGGGCCGGCATCGTGACCACCCGACGCGGGTTCCTGCTGGGTTCTGCAGTGGTCACCGGTGGTGTCGCCATCGCTACTGGTCCAGGCTCCCGATCGCCTGCCCGATAGCATCCCGGTCGAACCAGGCCAGACTGCCCTCACGCCCTATGTTATCGTCACCAGGCCGGCATCACGATCATTACCCCGCGAGCTGAGATGGGACAGGGAATTCACACCACCCTGGCTGCGTTAGTGGCGGAGGAACTCGATGTTGATTTTGGCGCGGTTCGCGTTCACCACGGGCCGGCCTCCGAGCACTATTCCAACACCATTTTTTACGGTCCCCCCCCTACCCCGGGCGAATCCACCCGGTCCCAACCCAGGCCACCGGCGGCCAGACGTCGATTCGCGATGCCTTCGTCAAGATGCGCAAGGCCGGTGCCGCCGCAAGGCAGGTATTACTTGAAGCCGCTGCCGCAAGATTGGAGGTCGATCCGCAATCCCTGAGTACCCGGGACGGAGCAGTGGTTAACGCCGATGGCGGCCGCATTCCCTACCAACAGTTGGCCCGGCTGCGGCCAATTCGAGCCCCCTCCAGATCCACCCCTTAAGCCCCCGTCCGAATGGGCGTTGCTTGGAAAGTCTCTGCCCCGGGTCGATATGGAGGCCAAGTGCACCGGCACTGCAGTCTACGGCATCGATGTGTCCTTGCCCGGGCTGTTGTTCGCCACCGTGCGGCGCAATCCCCAACTGGGGGGCCTGTTACTGGATTTTGACGACTCCAGGGCATCGTCCATGCCCGGGGTCATGCGCATCATACCCATCGAGACCGGTGTCATCGTGGTCGCCTCCAATACCTGGTATGCCATGCAGGCTGCCGCAGCGATCGACTGCAACTGGGGATCGGCGCCCTATCCGCCCAGCAGCGCAGACCACCGGCAACAGCTTGCCGATGCGTTCGAGGATGTGCACTACTACCGGGCGCGGAATCGTGGCAATGTGGATGCGGCCTTGGGCGCTCGGGTGGATCTGGCGGGAGAATACAGAGTGCCCTACCTGGCACACGCCACGATGGAGCCGCTCAATGCGACGGCGAGATTGCTGGATGGCCGCCTTGATATCTGGGCCGGAAACCAGTTTCCGACTCTTGCGGTACTGGTGGGTGCGCGACTTGCGGGCCTGCCCAAGGCTGCGGTCAGCGTGCACACCACTTATATGGGAGGTGGTTTTGGCCGCCGATTCGAAATGGACGATGTGGCGGCAGCGGTACTGGCCGCCCGGGCAATGCCGGGCCGGCCGGTCCGGTCAGCTATTCCCGGGAAGAGGATATTACCCACGACAGCTACCGCCCCATGGCAACGGCCCGGTTTCGCGCCGCGCTGTCAGAGCGGCGACCTGCCGCCCTTGAACTCCGCTTGTCGGCGCCGTCCCTGTTCGTATCCGGCGACCTGAGACGGCACCGACTAACCGGCGAGCCGATAAATGATCTGCCTCAATCAGATGTGTCCATTACCATGGGTGCCAGGGATACGCCCTATGAGATCGAGCATTTTCGAGTCGATGCCTACCGACCTGAGCACATGCTCCCGGTCGGGTGGTGGCGCTCGGTGGGCGAATCCCAGAACTGCTTCTTCCTGGAGGGCATAATAGATGAACTAGCCCATGCCGCGGGGGAAGATCCGCTGATGATGCGGCTGTCGTTGCTGAGACATGCACCTAGCCGGCAGGTTCTGGAAAATGTCGCCGAGATGTCGAATTGGGGCTCACCATTGCCCCCTGGCCATGCCCGGGGCGTTGCCTACGCCCTGGCCTCCGGCGCTGCTACCGCGCAGGTCATCGAAATTCAGCACACCGGCAATGAGATCCGTCTGCTCAATGCCTATGTATCAGTTGATGTGGGTATTGCCCTTGACCCCCGCAACATCGAGGCCCAGGTCCAGGGTGCGGCGAACTTCGGTCTTTGCGCCGCCATTTTTGGAGAAATCACCGTCGCCGATGGCGCGGTAGAGCAAGGCAATTTCGATACCTATCCGCTGTTGACTATGCCTCAATCGCCGTCAATCAGCGTGCGCATTCTTGAAAGCGGCGACGCATCTTCGGGGTTGGTGAAGCCGGCACCCCAACTGCCGCCCCGGCCCTGGGCAACGCCATTTTCGCGGCGACCGGACAACGTATCAGGGAGTTACCTTTCTGCAAATTCTTTCGCTTCGGCTGAGGATGGGGCCAGTCCGGCTGTAAAGTGATTCCCGCTCATTCTCAAAATCCGCTTCGCGCTTCTGTTTGCCCTTGCCGAACACATCGCCGGAACTCTCGAGCAGTTGCTTCTTGCAACTATTCGCCTGGGTGGGCTGTACCCCAAATTCCCAGAGCGATTTCGTTGGTCGTCTGTTGGCCTTTCAGGGCCGCGATGGCAGCCTTAGCCCCGAGCTCTGATGTAAACGGTTTACGCTTCATTACTGCCTCTCGTGTTAGAGGCTATATTTTAACGTACCGTCCCAAATCCCGGTCCACAATATCTCCATCACGTATCATTCCCGTACGAGAATCGTTACGAGGGCGCTCCCCCGCACAGACTGTGGTCTTCGGTCCTGATCTTTTTTCCACAGGAAAAGTTGGTCCTAACTGTTCAACATAGGCAAGGCGACCAGATTGCCCGGCTAGCCACCTGAGTCGTTTATCACTCTGATTTTATAGAGATTTTTGATAAATCAACCACCATCTATCCAAAAAGTCAGATTACCCGAGGTGGTATTTATTTTGTTGAAATGGTGGGCTTTTATGTCCTAGGGGTGCAGCAAGACTCAACCGGCCGGCGCTCTGGGGGCCGGCCTCCCGGTTGTGTCCTGCCGATAAAAAGCGGTCGCAAGCACCCAAAATTGGAATGTGTTCAGGGTGACGTTGAGAATAAATGGTGGGCCCAGCAAGACTCGATCGGGCCGGCCTCCCGGTTGTGTCCTGCCGATAAAAAGCGGTCGCAAGCACCCAAAATTGGAATGTGTTCAGGGTGATGCTTAGAAAAATGGTGGGCCCAGCAAGACTCGATCGGGCCGGCCTCCCGGTTGTGTCCTGCCGATAAAAAGCGGTCGCAAGCACCCAAAATTGGAATGTGTTCAGGGTGACGCTTAGAAAAATGGTGGGCCCAGCAAGACTCGATCGGGCCGGCCTCCCGGTTGCGTCCTGCCGATAAAAAGCGGTCGCAAGCACCCAAAATTGGAATGTGTTCAGGGTGACGTTGAGAATAAATGGTGGGCCCAGCAAGACTCGAACTTGCGACCTGCCGATTATGAGTCGGATGCTCTAACCAACTGAGCTATGGGCCCTTGTTACAGCCGCGGGTGCGAGTGTTGTCAGGGGGCGGGTGGGACAGGGGTATTGCAGTTCCACCCGGGTCAAGCGGGGCGCATTATAGCGGGCGCGGCGTCGAGTGCCAAGCAAAGCCTTGCATCGGCCCTGGCGGCGAACCAGCCGTCACTTTGACTTCGCGGCTTCGGCAATCTGGTTGGCCTGAATCGCGGTGAGGGCGATGGTATAGACAATATCATCGACCAGGGCGCCCCTTGAAAGATCGTTCACCGGCTTGCGCATGCCTTGCAGCATGGGGCCGATGCTGATCAGGTTGGCGCTGCGTTGCACGGCTTTGTAGGTGGTGTTACCGGTGTTGAGGTCGGGAAAAATAAATACCGTGGCCTGGCCGGCAACAGGGCTGTCGGGAGCTTTGCTCTGGGCCACGCTCTCGATTAACGCGGCGTCGTATTGCAGCGGCCCGTCAATACTAAGGTCGGGGCGACGCTGTTGGGCAATGCGGGTGGCCTCGCGCACCTTCTCTACGTCGGTACCGGTGCCGGACGAGCCGGTCGAATAGCTGATCATGGCCACCTTGGGCTCGATGCCGAAAGCCGCCGCAGAATTGGCGGACTGAATGGCGATGTCGGCCAGCTGCTTGGCATCGGGGTCGGGATTGATGGCGCAGTCGCCATATACCAGCACCTGATCTGGCAACAGCATGAAAAAGATGGACGACACCAAGCTTGCATCGGGCGCTGTTTTTATCAGCTGCAGAGCGGGGCGAATGGTATTGGCCGTGGTGTGCACGGCACCGGATACCAGGCCGTCAACTTCGTCCAGTGCCAGCATCATGGTGCCCAGTACGACGTTATCGCGCAGTTGTTCCCGCGCCATGACTGCCTCCAGGCCCTTGTGCTTGCGCAGTCCGACCATGGGCTCAACATAGCGCTCACGCACGGCTTTGGGATCGATAATCTCGACTCGCTCGCCCAGCGTCACCCCCTGCTGCTGGGCAACCCGGTGCACTTCTTCCGGGTTACCCAGTAGCACCGGCACCGCGATGCCGCGTTCGGCGCAGATTGCCGCGGCTTTCACGGTGCGGGGCTCCAGCCCCTCGGGTAGCACGACCCGGCGCTCTACCGCGCTGGCTAACTCGACCAACTGGTAGCGAAACGCAGGGGGTGACAGCTTCAGGGTTTTGGCAGAGCCTTTGGTCAGGCTTTCGATCCAGCTCGGCTCCATATGGTTGGCGAAGAAATCACCGACAAGACCGATGCGCTCAGGGTCGTCCGGGGGAATATCGCTGTTGAAATCTTGCAACAGTTGGGCGGTCTCCCAGGTATCGGTTGAGGTGAGCAGGATGGGTACGCGGCTGGTGATCATGGCGTTTCTGCACAATTCGGCGACCGTGGGCTCGATGGCAATGTCGCCGGTGAGCAGCACGCAGCCAATGGCAGTGCCACTCAGGGCCGCCAGGCAGATCGCTGTTAACACGTCTGGCCGATCGCCAGAGGTGACCAGTAAGGATTCCGGTTGCATCAAATGGATCATGGTGGGAACCGAGCGCGCGCAAAATGCCACGTTCCTTATGCGTCTGGTGTTGATGTCGCCCTCGAATAAGACGGTTGCGTTCAGGTAATCGCGCAGGTCTGCGACGCGGGGGGCAACCAGCGCAGGATTCCAGGGTATGGCCCCCAGTTGGGGCAAGGGGCTGTCGCCCATGTTTTCCATTTCAAGCGCGCTTTTATGGGGCGAGGGTGCGGCTTCCAGTTCCTTTAATGCCCTAGGCCGGGAACTTCTCCGGTACACGGGTGCGTCCACCTTGTTAACGATGTAGCCCTTGATATTCTCGCCCGCGGCGCCGCCGTATTCGCTCAAGGCCAACTCCACCCGGTCACGAATCTGGTGCTTTGCCTTCGGGTCGGGATGTGACACGAATACGATATCCGCCCCGAGAGCCCTGGCAATCTGGTAGTTAACCCGTGTGGCGAATGGCTGCTCTGGCCGTGGCGCCATGCCCTCGATCACCACCAGTTCGGCTCCGGCGGTACCGCGTTTGCAGCGCGCGACGATTTGCTCCAGCAGGTCTGGAAGGCGCTGGCGCGCGATAAAATCTTCTACTACTTCCTGGCTGAATGTGGCGGGTGGCACCAGCGTGGTTGCGTGGCGAATGATCTCGGTGGAGCGCTCCGGACCGTCATAGCCTGGGTCGGGTTGGGCTATGGGTTTAAAAAAGTTGACGGCGACACCGGTGCGCTGGACCGCGAGGCAAATACCGAGGCTGACACAGGTGACGCCGGCACCCGGCTCGAGGGGAATCAGCATCAGGACTCGGGTCATAGTGTGTTACCTGTAAAGAGTGGGTTTATCACGGTGCTTTGGAGTCAGACCGGGGATCAGCCGGGCTCGTGACCTTGCAGTACGGCGAGGGTTTGACGCGCAATCACGTGTTCCTCATTGGTTGGAATAACCCGTAGCTCGACCCTGGAGTCTGGTGTTGATATTACACTGGCGCTTTTTTCGTTGGCTTTTGCATCGAATACAATGCCTAACCACTGTGCTTGTTCTGCAAACCGGGCACGTACCTGGCGGGAGTTTTCGCCTATGCCGCCGGTAAACACCAAGGTATCTATGCCACCCATCGTGGCGGCAAGAGCGCCGACCTCTCGATTCAGTTGATGCACAAAATAGTCGACCGCAAGTGCGGCACTGGGCTCCGCTGATTCGAGCAACTGGCGCATATCCGCGCTAATGCCAGACAAACCCAGCAGCCCACTTTGCCGATACAACAAGTCTTCCAGGTCTTGTGCATTCATGCCTTCAGATTGCATCAGGTACAACAGTACACCGGGGTCGATGCGTCCGCAGCGGGTGCCCATACAGAGGCCATCCAGGGCGGAAAAGCCCATCGACGTTTCCAGCGAGCGGCCGTTTACCATGGCACACAGACTGGCACCATTGCCCAAATGCGCCACCAGTACCTTGCCTTTATAGCGCTCGGGCAGGTCCCGCGCCATATAGTGGGAGATATAGTCGTAAGACAGGCCATGAAAGCCGTAGCGTCTTACGCCCTGCTGATAGAGCCCCTCGGGAAGGGCAAAGCGCTTTACCATTTCCGGCTGGGTGGTGTGAAAGGCGGTGTCGAAACAGGCTACCGAGGGCAGGTCACCGGCGCCGCGAACGGCGTCTATACCGCTGAGATTATGGGGTTGGTGTAATGGCGCCAGTGGATTGAGTGCGCGCAGTTGTGCCAGCACCTCGTCGTCTATCAGTACTGGTTTGCTGAAACTGGCGCCGCCATGGGTAACCCGGTGGCCGACTCCCAGTAGAGTGCCCAGGTCGTTTTGCTCCAGCAACCAGTTTTTAAGATAGCCGAGGGCCTCGGCATGGTTGGCGGCGGGTATATCCAGCGAGAAATCCCCGGCGTGAAAGCGCCCCAGGCCACCAATATTTTCGATCTGGCCCTTGGTTTTGAGGGACAGTTCGGTATTTTCGACCCGATACACGGCGTACTTGATACTGGAAGATCCAGCGTTGAGTATCAATAAACTATCTGCCATGGTTCGAGCCTCTTCTTCTAGTTTTTGAAAGGAGCTGGCGGGCTGGGCGCAGCTATTGCACGGTTTCGGCTTCGTCCCACATGCCCTCGAACAGAGCAGAAGACAAATAGCGTTCGGTCAGGTCGGGCAGAATCACCACAATAGTCTTACCGGCGTGCTGTTCCTGCTGCGACACACGATGGGCCGCAGCCATAGCTGCCCCGCAGGAGATGCCGGCGAGAATACCTTCTTCGCGCATCAGTCGATGGGTCCACTCCATGGCATCCTCGTTGCTTACCCGTTCAACCTGGTCAACCATGCTCAAATCCAGGTTTTCCGGCACGAAGCCGGCACCAATACCCTGGATTTTATGGGGACCATGGGTGGGCTCTTCCCCGGCCTTGGCGGCAGTAATCACAGTCGTTGAATCCGGTTCGACCGCAACCGCCGTAATGGCCTTGCCCTGGGTGCCCTTGATGTAGCGGCAGATCCCCGTCAGGGTGCCACCGGTGCCAACGCCACTAACCAGCACATCAATTTTGCCGTCGGTGTCACGCCAGATTTCGGGTCCGGTGGTTTGTTCGTGAATTTGCGGGTTAGCGGGATTGGTGAATTGCTGGGGCAGGTAGTATTTATCCGGAGCGGTAGCGGCGATTTCAGCCACTTTTGCGAGCGCACCGGGCATCCCTTTAGGGCCTTCTGTCAATACCAGCTTGGCGCCCAGGGCTTTTAGCAGCTTGCGCCGCTCCAGGCTCATGGTGCTGGGCATGGTGAGGGTAAGCGGATAGCCGCGCGCAGCGGCAACAAAGGCCAGTGCGATACCGGTATTGCCACTTGTAGCTTCCAGTATTTCCATGCCGGGCTTGAGTTCACCGCTCTTTTCAGCCTGCCAGATCATATTGGCGCCAATCCTGCACTTCACCGAATAAGCCGGGTTGCGACCTTCGATCTTGGCGTAGATATTACCGTCACTGATGCGCTTGAGCTTGACCAGTGGTGTGTTGCCGATGGATTCACTGTTGTCTTCGTAAAGTGGCATATACGTACATCTCCGTAATTATTGTTAGTGAGGCGGCTAGCCTAAGCGCAAAATTTGCCCATGTCCAGAACCTAAAACGCCGACACGAGGTCGGCGTTGGCAAGCTGCACAGGATCTATTCGTCGAGAAAGGTACGCAGGTGATCAGAGCGGCTGGGATGCCGTAACTTGCGCAATGCCTTGGCTTCAATCTGGCGAATACGCTCGCGGGTGACATCAAACTGCTTGCCGACTTCTTCCAGGGTATGGTCGGTATTCATATCGATACCAAAACGCATCCGCAATACCTTGGCTTCCCTCGCGGTGAGCCCTGCCAGCACTTCCTTGGTCGCCTCGGACAAGCCGGTATTGGTGGCTGAATCGATAGGCGAATCTACCGCGCCGTCTTCAATAAAGTCACCCAGGTGCGAGTCGTCGTCATCGCCGATGGGCGTTTCCATCGAAATAGGCTCTTTCGCAATTTTGAGTACCTTGCGAACCTTATCTTCCGGAATGTCCATGCGATCGCCCAGCTCTTCCGGGGTCGGCTCACGGCCCATTTCCTGCAGCATCTGGCGCGAAATACGGTTGAGCTTGTTGATAGTTTCTATCATGTGCACCGGAATCCGGATGGTGCGGGCCTGGTCGGCGATAGAGCGGGTGATGGCCTGACGTATCCACCAGGTGGCGTAAGTCGAGAATTTGTAGCCGCGGCGATACTCGAACTTGTCGACCGCTTTCATCAGGCCGATATTGCCCTCCTGGATCAGGTCGAGAAATTGCAGGCCACGGTTGGTATATTTCTTTGCGATCGAGATGACCAGACGCAGGTTTGCTTCGACCATTTCCTTTTTTGCGCGTCGCATACGAGCCTCGCCCAGAGACATGCGACGGTTGATGTCGCGAATCTCGGCGAAGCTGAGGCCGGTTTCCTGTTCCATTTCGTTTATTTTGCGCAACGCCCGCTGGAGGTCTTCCTTGTGGTCGAGCATTTTTTCGGCGTAGGGCTGCTTGCGCTTGAGCATATTGCTAAGCCAGCGGGGGTTGGCCTCCTGGCCCAGCCACGACTCAAGAAAATCCTGGCGGCTCATGCGGCATTCGCGCACGCAAATTCGCATAATGGCCCGCTCCTGGCCACGAATATGAGCCTGTGCCTTGCGCGGCATATCGATCAGCGGGTCGAGGGTGCGGGGAGTGAGCTTGAAGAACTTGAATATTTCACCCAGTGCTTCCAGCTCTTTTTCAGAACTTTTGTGTTGCCGACCATGCTTCTTCAGGGTGCGCTCGGTTTTTACATACTGCTTGCGCAGTGCGTCGAACCGCTCCTTGGCTTCTACCGGATCGGGCCCGGAGTCTTCGCTTTCGTCGTCATCACTGTCGTCACCGCTCTTGACCGCGGCGATCGGTGGCGCTATCGGGGTGGCAGTATCGAGCGGGTTGAGGTAGCCGGTGAGGATGTCGGCCAAACGGCGCTCCTCGGTGGCCACAAGATCATATTCACTGAGTATTTTTTCCACCGGCCCCGGGAAACTGGACAACGCCGCCATCATTTCGCGGGTGCCTTCCTCGATGCGCTTGGCGATAATGATCTCGCCTTCGCGGGTCAGTAGCTCGACCGTGCCCATCTCCCGCATGTACATGCGTACCGGGTCGGTGGTGCGGCCGGCTTCGGTTTCTACCGCCGCCAGTGCCGCCGCAGCTTCTTCGGCTGCCACTTCATCTGCAGATTGGTTGTCTGACAGCATCAGCGTGTCGGCATCGGGCGCGGATTCGAATACCTGGATACCCAAATCGTTGATCATTTGGATGATGTCTTCGACCTGGTCCGGATCGGATATATCATCGGGCAGGTGGTCGTTGACCTCGGCGTAGGTCAGGTAGCCCTGCTCCTTGCCTTTCGCGATGAGGTCTTTAATTCGCGACTGGGGTGAGGTGTCTGTCATGTTGGCCCTTAATCAGTGCGGTAGGTAAAAAATCAGCCGGGTAGTATAACCCACTTAGGGTATATGCTGCCAGATGCTGGAGTTTAAAGGGTGCGGTGCCTCAGATATAGCGACTATTTGCCTGTAACGCTGCCAATACCTCCTTGTAGCGGAGTTTTTGTTCCGCCGACATCGACGCCAGCTGGCTCAGTTCTCGCCATTCGTGCTCCAGCGCCTCGCGCTCGATGTCACGACGAATGCGTTTGATAGCGCCGGTGAACTCTTCGCGGGCCTTGTTCTCATCTTCCAGCAAATCCTCGAAACCCAGCAGTTGAGTGGCGAAATGGTGCTTGTCGGTATTGAGCCAGGAGCCGACCAGGGTGTGGGTGCGGGTAGCGGGCTCACGTTGCAGCAATTCCAGCATTTCGACCAGCAAACGTGCTTCTGTCGAGTCGAGGCCGCGGAATTCGCCGGGGTCGGGAGCCAATGTCGCCAGTCCGGGGTATAACAACAGGGTGGCTAATGCGGCGCGAAGGGGTGTCTTTTCAACCAACTGACGCTGCGGTTTGCGCAGCACCGGGCCGAGTTCTGGTGGCGCCGCCCCTGCTGTCGTTGCCGCGGCCGCCGGAATGTCGGGGTCAGCGGGTTGCGTGGCCCGGGGCTCACTGCGCTTGACAATGCCAGCCATGGTTTGGCTATCGAGACCTGTAAGACGCGCCAGTTCCTGCATCATCAGCGCTTTGAACACGCCGTCGGGTGCCTGCTTGATCAGTGGCAGGCAACGGGTGCTGAGTCTGGCGCGACCATCGAAGCTGCCAAGGTCGATCCCGGCAGCGAGGCTTTCAAACAGGAAATCGGCAATGGGTTGGCTGGCGTCGAGTTGCTTTTCGAAGGCTTTGTTGCCAATTTTTCGCACCAGGCTGTCGGGGTCTTCGCCTTCATCAAGGAACAAAAAGCTGGCCTGGCGGCCATCGCTCATCAGTGCCATGGTTGCTTCGAGGGCTCGGCTGGCGGCATCCCGTCCGGCCCTGTCACCGTCGAAGCAAAAAATAACCCAGGAGGTATGGCGAAACACGCGCTCCAGGTGCGCCTTGCCGACCGCGGTGCCGAGAGTTGCAGATGCATAGTTGATACCGTGCTGAGCCAGCGCCACGACATCCATATAGCCCTCCACAATGACCAGCCTGGCGAGTTGGCGGTTGGCCTGGCGGGCTTCATAGAGGCCATATAACTCTCGGCCTTTGTTAAATACCGGTGTTTCCGGCGAGTTGAGGTACTTGGGGGTATCGTCGCCCAGCACTCGTCCACCGAAGGCAATAAAGCGGCCCCGTATATCCCGGATTGGAAATATGATGCGGTCGCGAAAGCGATCGTAATAGCCTTTGTCGTCGCGCTCTACCAACATCCCGGCTTCATTTAAGAGCTTTTTTTGCGCATCGCTTTGGGCCAGGGCCTTGAGCAAATTGTCCCAGCCCGGTGGGGCATAGCCAATGCCGAAGTGTTTCGCGATCTGCCCGGTGAGTCCCCGATTTTTAAGGTAGTCCACCGCGCGGCGTGCCTGGCTATGGGTGCGTAGTTGCCGCTGGTACCACTGGCTGCACTGCTGTAATACAACGTAGAGCGGTTCTGTGCGCTCGCGCTGTTGCTGGTTGCGCGCGGCGTCTTCCCGCGGCACTTCAAGCCCGGCGCTGCGGGCCAGTTGCTCCACGGCAGCTGGAAAATCGAGCCGGTCATGCTCCATCAAAAAGCCGATGGCATTGCCCCCGGCGCCACAGCCAAAGCAGTAATAGAATTGTTTGTCGGCGTTAACCGTGAACGAGGGAGTTTTTTCTTTGTGGAACGGGCAAAGGCCCTTGTGATTGTGGCCGGTTCGCTTTAGCTCAACCCGAGTATCGACGACTTCGACAATGTCAGTCCGGTTGAGGAGTTCATCGATAAAAGATTGTGGGATTTTGCCGCTCATGGGCTCAATAGTACCAAGGGCAGGCGGCGCAACCCAAGCCCTGGGCGAGGGTTACAACGCCGATGCTGGAGTGATTGGTTGCAGGGCATCTTTAGCCGGAGTGCGGCATTAGAATGCTGCACGGGTTTGGCTTATTGCAGCAGGGCTTTGACCATTTTGCTGACAGCGCCCATGTCGGCGCGGCCCTGGGCCTGGGGTTTAACCAGGGCCATGACTTTGCCCATGTCCTGCATCGAACTGGCGCCGCTGTCTGAGATTGCGGCGCGAACCATGGCGTCCAGTTCTGCTTCGCCCAGCTTGGCTGGCATAAACTCTTCGATGACGCTGATCTCGAAAGCCTCCTGGTCGGCGAGGTCTTCTCTTCCGGCAGCCTGATATTGGCTAAAGGAGTCGCGCCGTTGCTTCAGCATTTTGTCGAGTATCGCAAGTACCCGCTCATCGTTGAGCTCAATCCGCTCGTCAACTTCCACTCGCTTCATTTCTGCCATCATCAGGCGAACAGCACCCAGGCGAGGCTTGTCGCCGGCTTTGAGTGCCGTTTTCATCGCGGCTTTTATGGTGGCTTGCAAATTTTCCTGGGTCATATACCGGTCTGCCTGTAGCACAAAAAGCCCTGGAGGTAACCGCCAGAGCTCGAATCAGCATTGCTGGTGATCAGTGTTCTAGTAGAGACGCTGCATCCGGCGATTTTCGCGCTGCAGTTTCTTAAGGTGGCGCTTGACCGCCGCAGCCTTATTGCGCTTGCGCACGGTGGTGGGCTTCTCGTAAAACTCACGGCGACGTACTTCGGCCATAATGCCCGCTTTTTCACAGGAGCGCTTGAAGCGACGCAGGGCAATATCAAAGGGCTCGTTTTCTCTTACTCTAACTTCTGGCATGTAGTTCTCTATCCGCGTTTGCTGACATGACAACACCAGCAGCGTATGTGCTGGTTTGAGGGGGCGGAATGATATACTCCCGGACAACAAAATGCAAAGCGCTCTTTTCGCTGCTGACACCATGCTTTAGAATGCGCGTTCAGCAGGATAGGCAGTGCGGGCAAATGCGAGTTTTGGGCATAGAAACATCCTGCGATGAAACAGGCGTTGCTATTTACGATAGCGAATGCGGTTTGCTCGCAGATCAACTGTACAGCCAGGTAGCCCTGCATGCTGAGTACGGCGGTGTAGTGCCAGAGCTCGCCTCGCGTGACCATATTCGAAAAACCCTGCCTATTATCCGCTCGACCCTGGCTATGGCCGGGCTCAGCGCCGCGGATATTGACGGCGTAGCCTATACCGCCGGGCCGGGCCTGGTGGGAGCTTTGATGGTAGGGGCCGCAATCGCGCGTTCGCTGGCCTATGCCTGGTCGGTGCCCGCCGTGGCGGTGCACCACATGGAGGGCCATTTGTTGGCGCCCATGCTGGAGTCGGAGCCGCCGCAATTTCCGCTGATAGCCCTGCTGGTATCCGGTGGACACACGCAGTTAGTGAGGGTCGACGGCATCGGTCGCTACCAGATGCTGGGTGAGTCGCTTGACGACGCCGCCGGCGAGGCCTTCGATAAAACCGCCAAAATGCTCGACTTGCCGTATCCGGGCGGTCCTCAAGTAGCCCGCTTGGCTAGCCAGGGTAATCCAAACCGATACAGCTTTCCCCGACCGATGACCAGGCGACCCGGCCTCGACTTCAGCTTTAGCGGTCTGAAAACGTTCACCCTGAATACGATTGCCAATGAAAAGCAGCATGCTGACCCGCTGGATGAGCAAACCCGTGCGGATATCGCGGCAGCTTTTGAAGAGGCGGTGGTAGATACGCTGACCTTGAAGTGTCGCCGTGCTTTGAAGGAAACCGGTTTGCGTCAATTGTTGATTGCCGGAGGTGTCAGTGCCAACGTTCGCCTGCGCCAAAGCCTGGAGGCGATGTGTACTACATTGGGTGGCCGGGTGTTTTATGCTCGTCCGGAATTCTGCACCGACAATGGTGCCATGATTGCCTATGCAGGTTGCCAACGACTGATGGCGGGCCAGCAGCAGGATCTGGCTATTGCGGTCAGGGCACGCTGGCCGCTGGAAGAGTTGAGTGCGCTACCGGCGCGCAATGGATGAACCGCTTGCGTCTTACAAAGGCAAGGTTTGGAGTCTAAATGGATAAGGTATATATACGGGATTTGCGCATTGATACGGTGATAGGCATTTACGATTGGGAGCGCGAGGTGCGCCAGACCGTGAGTCTTGACCTGGAGATGGCAACCGATATCCGGCGCGCGGCCCACTCGGATAGTATTGAGGATACCCTTAATTACAAGGCTGTTGCCAAGCGTCTGATTCAGTATGTCGGTGACAGCGATTTCCAGTTGGTTGAAACCCTCGCCGAACGCTGTGCCGCGTTGGTGCTGGATGAGTTCGACGTTCCCTGGTTGCGCCTGCGACTCAGCAAGCCGGGCGCGGTGCGTGGCTCGCGTGATGTTGGCATCATTATCGAACGCGGCGAGCAAACCTGATATGCCCCAGGTATTTTTGTCGCTTGGCAGCAATATCGAGCCGGTGCACCATTTGCGCCGGGCAGTGGCGGCGCTGCGGACCAGTTTTGGTGTTTTGGTGGTGTCACCGGTCTACGAAAGTGTGGCGGTGGGCTTTACCGGCGACAATTTTCTTAACCTTGTCGTGGCTTTGGATACCGAGCTGCCAGTCGGTGAGCTGAGCAGTCTGTTGCGGGGCATCGAGGCCAGCAACGGTCGTCGCCGGGACACCGAAAAATTCGCTTCGCGGACGCTCGATATCGATATCCTGACCTATGGCGAAGCGGTGGGAGTGATCGACGGTGTGGCACTGCCGCGGGATGAGATTGAACGTTACAGTTTTGTGATTAAGCCACTGGCGGATATCGCGGCCGAGCAGATATACCCGGTCACGGGCGTCAGTTACGGTGAGCTGTGTGAGCAGTTGACCGCTAACGATAATTCACTGTGGCGAGTGAATATCGACCTGGAAACTCCGTCCCGCTAGCAGAATCCAGCGCTGGCTCAGCTGACGACCGATCGCCCGCCGTCAACCGCAATAATCTGGCCGCTTATATAGGGTGCTTCGGTGGCGAGGAACCATGCGGTGCGAGCGATATCAGATGGCTCTCCGCAGCGGCCCAACGGAACTTTCGCAAGGATCTCCTGTTGGTCAGTCGCTCCGGTTGCCGCGTTTGGGTCGGGCCAGAGTATGGCTCCCGGAGCAATGCCGTTGACCCTTACCTCAGGCGCTGCCTCGCGTGCCAGTGATTCTGTTAGCATGGCCAGCCCGGCCTTGGCGATGCAGTAGACGCTGTGACCGGCTAGCGGCCGTTGGCCATGAATGTCTACCATATTGATAATGCAGCCACTATTTTCGCGCAATGCCGGTAGACAGGCCTGGCTCAGAAAAAAGGGCCCCTTCAGGTTGCTGTCCATCAAGTCGTTCCACTGGGATTCGTCCACCGTGCCCACCGGGGTCGGATAGAACCCCGACGCATTGTTGACCAGCACATCAAGACGACCCCAGTGGTCCAGCAAACCCTGTGTCATTGACTCGAGCGCGACCACATCTCCCAGTGCTGCGCCCAGCGCCAGGGCACTGTCTGCGCGTTGCTGGCACAGCTCGGCGGCGAGGACCCGGGCGGCCTCCCCGGAGCTGCGATAGTGAATGGCCACCCTAAAGCCGCGCTGGTGGAAATGGCGCGCAGTGGCGGCTCCCAGACGGTGGGCGGCACCCGTAACCAGCGCAACCCTCGGCGACTCGATAGGCATGGCGGATTCCTCGTTGCTCACAGGCTTCGCAGCCCCGGTCTGGGTAATTGGTGGATGGCCTCTATACGCTTGCTGGCAATGCGTTCGCCTAATTGTTTGCCGCTCAAACCCTGTGCCATTAACGCCCGGTGATCAACCGCACTGGCCGCCGCGAGCGCCGCCAGCAAAAATCCAGCCTGGGGGTAGGGCCGTTGCTCAAAGCCACTGCGTCCGCGGCTATCGGCCTCGCAGCACTGGAGTAATTCGGCGAAGCGCCCGGGGCGGCGGATGGCGTCGGTGGCGCCGAGTAACTTCAGCACGGTGCTGTCCCTGGCTTCGAGAATGCGGTGAACCTGGCCGTGGTGGCGGCAGCACAGCAGGCCCAGGTCGCGATGATCGTTGGGTACTCGCAAGCGCTGGCAGAGGCCTTTGATAATGCTGATTCCCCGGTGCTCGTGGGCGATATGTTGCGGTAGCTGTGCCGCCGGGGTGACGCCCTTGCCGAGGTCGTGCACTAAAGCGGCAAATCTTACCCGGGTATGGCCGCTGAGCAAGGCTGCCTGTTGCAATACCATCAGGGAGTGTATCCCGGTGTCAATTTCCGGATGGTGCTGCGGCGGCTGCGCTACGCCGAATAACCGGTCCAGCTCCGGCATAATGCTGGCCAGCGCGTTGCATTCGCGCAGAACCTGGAAGTACACCTCGGGGCGGTCTGATGCGAGAGCCTTGCTGGTTTCCTGCCAAACCCGCTCCGGCACCAGGTAGTCGAGTTCGCCGCTGGCGGCAATGTGCTGCATCAAGGCCATCGTCTCCGGGGCAACGCGAAAGCCATATGCGGCAAAACGGGCAGCAAAGCGCGCGACTCGCAGTACCCGCAGCGGGTCCTCGACAAAGGCGTCGCTGACATGGCGCAGAAGCCGCTGTTGCAGGTCTTGTTGGCCGTTAAATGGGTCGATTAGCCTGCCGTCGCCAGCTTTGGCGATGGCGTTGATGGTCAGGTCGCGCCGCTCCAGGTCCTGTTCCAGGGTGGTGTCGGGAGAAGTGAAAAACTCGAAGCCTGCATAGCCATGGCCGCTTTTACGCTCGGTACGGGCGAGGGCGTATTCTTCTTTACTCTGGGGGTGCAGGAATACCGGGAAGTCTTTGCCCACTGGCCGATAACCCGCGTCGCTCATCTGCGCCGGGGTTGCGCCGGTAACCACCCAGTCGCGCTCACCGACCTCAAGCCCGAGTAGTTGATCTCTGACGGCGCCGCCGACCAGGTAGACTTCCATGCTGATAACCGCTTGTTAAAGTTTGTGGGTTGGTAAGTGTATCCGGTCGCGAGCCCGGCTAGCGGCATTTACACCGAAAAAACTTGCCGTCATCGAGCCGCATCATAGTGAGTCGGCCGCCCCAGGCACAGCCAGTGTCGAGTGGAAAAATGTTTTTTACTTCGATCTGGCCGTCCAGCGCGGCCCAATGTCCAAACACCAGTTTGTGGTTCTGAAAGCTCGGATTGGGATGGCGAAACCAGGGAAGGAACCCCATGCGAACCGATTCCTTGTGGGTTTTATCGATCAGGTCCAGAGTGCCGTCGGCGGTGCAAAAGCGCATCCGTGTCAGGCAGTTTGTCACCACCCGCAGTCGCTCCATACCTCGCAGATTACTGTCCCAGCGCAAGGGCTCATTGCCGTACATGTCGTCCAGGAAATCCAGGTAGCGCGATGAGCGCAACATCTGCTCTACTTCGATAGCACGCCTTTCGGTTTTGGCAATGCTCCAGCCGGGAGGTATGCCGGCATGTACCATCGAATAGCCAAGTTTAACGTCGGTGTAAAAAAGCGGGCTTTGGCGAAGCCAGTCAACCAGTGAGTCCAGCTCCGGGGACTGCAGCAACGCATCGAAAGTATCTTTGGAGCGGGGCGGTCGGATCCCGGTGGCAACGGCAAGAAAATGCAGATCGTGATTGCCGAGCACAATTTTGGCCTGGTCGCCCAGAGAGCGGGCCAATTGTAAAACCTCGAGCGACTGTGGGCCGCGATTGACCAGGTCTCCGGCAAGCCACAATTCGTCCTTCTGCAGGTCGAAATTGACTCGTTTCATCAGGTTCGTCAAAGGTTTATAGCAACCCTGGACGTCACCTACTGCGTAAGTTGCCACGGCGCTATCCTGAGCCCTGGCTGTGGGCCCGAACAATCACTGCCTGCCGGCCTTGCGGTTTGGGCTTATTGATATCTGGATTCAATGCAGCGCCTTGGGATCTTTCAGGCTGAAGCGCGGGATAACAGCGTCAAAATAATCGCCGGAGTCGGTCACCATCTGATAGCTGCCCTCCATCGTGCCAACGGCCGTGTTGAGCATTGCTCCACTGGTGTATTCAAAGGTGTCCCCGGCAGGAATATAGGGCTTCTCGCCGACCACACCTTCGCCGTGAACTTCCTTTTTCTCGTTGTTACCATCGGTAATCAACCAGTAACGGCTGAGCAGGCGCACCGGCTCGGTACCGCTGTTGGTTATGGCGATGGTATAGGCAAAGGCGAAGCGGCCATGTTCGGGGTCGGATTGTTCCGGCAAAAAACGGGTGCTGACACTAATATCGATATTTTCATTTCGGGAACTTTGAGGCATGAGACTCCATGTTACGGCCTGGTATTGCGTTGCTAATGGCTACATAGTCCGCCAGTGACAAATTCTCTGGCCGCATTTTACTATCAATTTCCAGTGAAGTGAGCGCATCTTCGCTGATTATTCCCCTGAGCGCGTTGCGCAGGGTCTTGCGGCGCTGTTGAAAGGCCGTATTGACAACATGGCCCAGCATCTTTTGATCGACCGCCGGATGGGGTAATTGTTCCCACGGCTGCAGCCGCAATACCGCAGAATCAACCCTGGGGGCAGGATAGAATGCGCCCGGCGGCACATTAAACAATGGTGTGACCCGGCAGGCGTACTGCACCATCACGCTCAACCGACCGTAGTGATTGCTCCCGGGGCTAGCCGCCATCCGCTGCACCACTTCCTTTTGCAGCATAAAGTGCATATCGGTGATCGTCTGGGCGTAGCCCAACAAGTGAAACAACAGGGGTGTCGAAATGTTATAGGGAAGGTTGCCGACTATGCGCAATTTTTCCATGTCACCGCCCATGTTACTGAAGTCGTGGGTCAGGGCGTCGGCCTGGATAACCTTGAAGTTACCGGCTAGGCCAAAGCGCAGTAAGAGGTGCGGTACCAGGTCTTTGTCGATCTCCACTGCCGTAATCTGCGCGCCGCTGGCGATCAGGTCGTGGGTGAGGGCGCCCTCACCTGGACCTATCTCAACGATATGCTGCCCGGGTCTGGGCGCAATGGCGCCGAGAATTTTTTCGATAACGCTGTTGTCGCGCAGAAAATTCTGGCCAAATCTTTTTCTGGGGCGGTGACTCAAGGGATTATCCTGATGGTGGTCATTGTCAACAGTCAGCTATAAAACGCCGCAATGGATTTACCCACGCAATCCACCTGGGTAGAACCGTGGTGATTGCGATGACAAACGGTATCGAATTTGGCGTCGGCTTTTTGTGCAGGAATCTAATATGGACCCAATAATATCACTGGTAGTGCCGTATTCCTTGTGTAATTTTTTGATCGCTGACATGGCTGAACCAGCGGAGTAGCCTTTGTGCTGGTTGTGGGCAAACTTGTCAAACCCGTTGCAGCGCTGCAGTTTAGCTGTTCCCCGGAGTGGCATCTCTCCCGCGAAGTTTGTTCGCGATATTGATGGCAGAGGCACGCGCTGCGAAGGTCACTTCATTTCCTTAAGCCTTTTCACGAGCGAGGGGAGGCTTT
>CAVROQ010000008.1:0-90540 GCA_963722805.1 uncultured Gammaproteobacteria bacterium | reverse complement strand
AGTGCCATCGCGCCGCTGTTCCTGGCCGATTCCATATCCGTAATCTCTACCTGCACGGGCGTATTAGCCCTGATCTGCTGATTGACCAGCGCTTCGATCCGCTGTAACTCGTCTGTCGTAACGGCCTCGTTGTGGGAGAAATCAAACCGCAGCCGCTGACTGTCAACCAGTGAACCTTTCTGGCTGACATGGGTTCCCAACACCTGGCGCAGGGCAGCATGCAGCAAATGCGTTGCGGAATGATTGAGTGCCGTAGCGCCGCGGACATTCGCATCTATGCTCGCATTAACCGAGTCGCCAACATGCAGCACGCCCTGCAGCAGCTTGCCATGATGCACATGCACAGCGCCCGCCTTGGTGGTATCCACGACTTCAAACCGCAGGCCCACGGCGTTTTCATCGCCCTGCAGATAACCACTGTCTCCCGCCTGGCCACCGGACTCGGCGTAAAAAGGGGTTTTATCGAGAACCACTGATCCTTCTTCGCCCTCAGCCAGCGACTCAACGCGGGCATCGCCCTGCAGCAGTGCCACGACCTTCGCCTGACCATCGCGCTCTCGGTAACCGGTAAATTCAGTGGCACCATCAAGTTTCAGATTATGGCTGTAGTCGACCCGGAAATGTCCGCCCTCTCTTGAGCGCTCGCGCTGTGCCGCCATGGCTTTTTCATAACCGGCAAGATCCAGAGTGAGATGATGTTCGCGGGCGATATCGTTGGTAAGATCCACCGGGAAGCCGTAGGTATCGTAGAGTTTAAACACAATGTCGCCCGGAATTTCCTTTCCTTCGAGCTCACCGATGGCCTCATTCAATATCGCCATACCGTGTTCCAGGGTGGCGGCAAATTGTTGTTCTTCTCCCAATATCACCCGCTCTACCCTTTGCTGCTGTTCGCGCAGTTCGGGATAGGCATCGCCCATTTCAGCCGCCAGTGGAGCAACCAGACGATAAAAGAAGGGTTCATCGACCCCAAGACGATGCCCATGGCGAATCGCCCGCCGCAGGATACGACGCAAAACATAGTCGCGACCTTCGTTACCGGGAATTACGCCGTCGATAATCAAAAATGCGCAGGAACGGATATGGTCGGCGATAACCCGCAGCGACTGACTGCGGGTATCAGTGGCGCCGGTGACCGAGACGACCGCCGCCAGCAGATTCCGGAACAAGTCTATCTGGTAATTACTATGCACGCCCTGCATCACAGCGGCAATGCGCTCCAGCCCCATGCCGGTGTCGATTGAGGGATTGGGCAGAGGCGTCAGGGTGCCATCGGCGGAGCGCTGGAACTGCATGAACACCAGGTTCCAGATTTCGATATAGCGGTCGCCGTCATCGTTCTCACTGCCGGGCGGGCCGCCAAAAACCGACTCACCGTGATCGTAGAAAATCTCTGAACTGGGACCACAGGGCCCGGTATCGCCCATCTGCCAGAAATTATCTTCGTCGAGGCGCGAAAATCGCTCGGCGCTGACCCCGATGTCTTGCAGCCAGATATCAGCCGCCTCGTCGTCAGACACGTGCACGGTCACCCAGAGTTTTTCTTCGGGCAGACCGAGAACTTCGGTCAGAAACTGCCAGGCGTAACGTATCGCGTCGTGCTTGAAGTAGTCGCCAAAACTGAAGTTGCCCAGCATCTCAAAGAAAGTGTGATGGCGCGCCGTGTAGCCGACATTCTCCAGGTCGTTGTGCTTGCCGCCAGCACGCACGCAGCGCTGGGAACTTGTAGCACGAGAGTAAGGACGCTGGTCATCACCCAGGAACACGTCTTTAAACTGCACCATACCGGCATTGGTAAACAACAAGGTGGGATCGTTGCCGGGAATAAGCGAACTGCTGGCAACCCGTTGATGGCCCTGCTGTTCAAAATATTTCAGGAAGGCTTCGCGTACTTCGGCACTTTTCATCGTTTAACCCAATGGCTCATCTGGTGTCACCCCGCTGTTGCGTGGGCTATAAATGCAAGCTGCAGCGCGTCTGGTATGACAACGCTGCAGCTTGAAGGGAATAGTTATCCGACCCGGTAATGTTGGGCCAAAAGAGCTTACTTGGCCAGCTTTTCGTCGCTGCTCAACACCCGTGCTTCGGTTTCAAGCATGACCGGAATACCGTCGCGTATCGGATAGGCAAGGCCGCTGGCCTTGCACACCAATTCCTGCTTTTCCTTGTTGTAGTCTAATGGTGCCTTGCTGACCGGGCACACCAATATACTCAACAGCTTCTCGTCAATCATCTATCGCTACCTTTGTTGTCTCGCCGTTCGAATTACTTGCTGTTAGCTGCTTCAGGCATCGTCCCCACCAACAGCTGGGGATCTACCCGCTGGTCAAACCAATTCATGCGCCAATCGAGATGGGCACCGGTAACGCGACCGGTGGCGCCAACCTCCCCCACTACCTGCCCCTGGCTCACCGGATCACCGACCTTAACCAGAACGCGGCTTAAGTGAAGAAAGCTGGAATTAAGACCATAGCCGTGATCGATCATGATGGTACCGCCGGAATAGAACATATCGTCGTATGCCAGGGTAACCACTCCTCCGACCGGCGCGCGCGCCGGAGTGCCAGTCGGCGCGGCAATATCAACCCCGAAATGGGGGCGACTGGGAACGCCATTATAGACACGCTGAGAACCAAAAACACCCGTAATGGGGCCTGTCAGCGGCCACTTAAACGGGGTCATAAAGTCGGTGAGGTCGGAATCGACTCTGCGCGCCTTGCCGATAAGCGCATTCTCTTTTTGGATACGCTCCAGGTCTTCCTTACTTGGGCTCATTATTTTCTTTGAAATGCCGGTTATTTCCTGCTTTTTGTAATCGCGCTGTTCGATATCGAACACTTGTTGCTGCGACTTGCCATCGGCGGTCTCGACCCGCAGCATCACCGGCGAGCGATTGTCACGGCCCAAACCGATCACATACTCGCCCTTTGGCGTGAGGCGCACTTCGCGGCCGCCCCAAAAAACTTTGCTACCAACAGGGGCCGTGCCAAACAGCAAGCCTCCCTGGACAAAATTGCCCTCAAGCTGGATGACGCTGGCCTCCTCTTGTGCAACTGCCCAGGAGGCCATAGCGGCGCTCATCATCAAAACCAGCATCATAATACCGCTTCGCTTTCGCATACTGGATTTACCGTAGACTGTAGCTTTCACTGCGCTCCCTTTCCTAAAATGAGTATTAGTCAATGCTCGGTATTGGCTCTGGTACGACGCTGCGCTGGCTTCCGCCCAGGAGTTTTTAGCGAGCTGCGCTTCAAGACAAGTCATGCGGACCGGTTTCGAGCTAAACTATCCGCCTGAAAACCAACCAGTATAAAGCAAAGCGATAATTTATGGGCCGTTACCGCACACCCCGCCCAGCGGGCTCCGCTTATATCACCCCCGAAGGCGAGCAGACGCTGCGGGCAGAATTACAACAGCTGTGGAAGGTAGAACGCCCACAGGTTACCGCCACCGTGCATGAGGCCGCCAAAAATGGTGACCGTTCGGAGAACGGCGATTATATCTATGGCAAGCGCAGACTGCGAGAAATTGACAGCCGGGTACGCTTTCTCTCCAAGCGGCTGGAACAACTTACCGTGGTAAAAGAGCGTCCCTCTGACACCGGCAAGGTTTTTTTTGGAGCCTATGTCGGCGTCGAAGATGAAGAGGGCAAGCAGAGCCAATACCGCATTGTCGGGCCAGACGAATTTGATTTGCGACTGGGCAAGCTGAGTATGGACTCTCCATTGGCCCGGGCATTGCTCGGCAAGCGCATTGATGACGAAGTGATGGTAACTACGCCCGCCGGGGAACACTACCTGGTGATCGTCGATATCCGTTACCCATAAGCTTTTACGCATTTATGCATCCAGCAGGCTTCGCACCCGCTGACGCAATTGCGGAACAAGTTGACTTTCGAACCAGGGATTTTTTTGCAACCAATATTGGTTGCGCGGTGAAGGATGCACCAGCGGCACCCAGCGCGGGGCGCACTCGCGCCATGCTTTCACCCGCTCGGTGAGGTTTTTATAGCGCGGTCCTGGCCGACCAGCCAGGTAATAGCGTTGGGCATACTGGCCTATTAGCAAAGTGGTTTCAATGTTCGGCAGTTGTGCAAGAATGCGCGGGTGCCAGTGCGGCGCGCATTCCGGTCGCGGCGGCAAATCGCCAGACGTGCCGCGCCCGGGATAACACAGACCCATTGGCACTATGGCAATTTTACGAGCGTCATAAAACTCTGCAGGCGTCAGCCCCAGCCAATTGCGCAGACGATCGCCACTCGGGTCATCCCAGGGAATACCGCTGGCATGCACCCGGGTCCCGGGGGCCTGGCCAACAATAAGCAAGCGAGCGCGGCAATCCGCAACCAACACGGGCCTCGGCCCAAGTGGCAGGTATTCACGACACAGCGTACAGTCGCGCACTTCTGCCAGGGTGGTGGCCAGCACAGCGGATGGATCACTCGAATCGGTCACAGTTCAGCGCCAGCAGATCCGATTCAACCAGAGCTGCCCTAAATAAAATACAGCATGATTCTTTGCCAAAACCAGAATCCGGCAACGGAACCGGCAGCGTATACCGGCAGCTGCTTCCATAGGCCGCGCCAGCTAAAACCAAGCCGCAACAACGCCAGGCTAAGCAGACACAGCACACCGATCAAGGCCAGTTGCCCCACTTCGATACCGGCGTTAAAACCCAGCAGTGCCAGCGGAATATCATCCTGCGGCAAGCCCACTTCGCGCAGGGCACCGGCAAAACCAAGTCCGTGCAAGAGTCCAAAACCCGCCGCCATCAGGTACACCTTCCAGCGACCAAGGTCGTGATCAGGGTGGCGCAGCACCTCGGTAAAGGCCACGATAATACTCAGCGCAATAAAAATTTCCGCCATGCCCTGGGAAAAACTGATCTTATCCAGCACTGCGAGACTCAAGGTCACACTGTGACCGAGGGTAAACATGGTCACAGTCCAAATCAAGGAGCGCTGCAATCCCACCAGCATAAACAGGGCTATCACGAATAGCACATGGTCGGGCCCGCCCACCAGATGCTCAAAACCCATAACCATATAGCTGCCGAACACCCGATACCAGGATTGCCTCTCGGGCACCAGGAAAGTTTCCTGGTCGGGCCGCAAAACCTGGTTGAGCGTTCTGCCGTCGTCAAGTTTAATTCTCAACAGCGCGTCTGCCCTGCTGCTGGCAATACCACTAATCTGAACGGCGCTGCCCACCAGGCCTTTCTCACCGCAGTCGACCTGCCAGCGGTATACCATGGCAGTCCCCTCTGGCTTGTTGGAGCCACCATCCAGTGCAAGGCAGTGAGACGGCAGCATCGGGCTGAGTTGGCTGCCCTCCACTCGCTTCAGCGGGGTTTTCCATTTCACAGCATAAATGCCATCACCGGCCGCTTCAAGCTGCAGCAGCGACGGCGCCAGGGCGTGAGCCCGCAACGAGCCGGCGTAAAACAACGGCACCAGTGCCAACAGCAAATACAATGCAAGCTTAATGGCCTTGGGGGAACGTGGCTCGGCGCCGGCGACCGGGCAATCGCCACTCATCATGATGATGCCCCCGCTGGTTCGCCGGTATCCACAACAATGTCGTATTCCTTTTTCAATAAGTCTACTTGCTGCTGCAACAGTTCCTTCTCCTTGTCCTGCCGAACCCGGGACACAACTTTTTCTTTAACCTGGTCCAGCGGCGGTGTTACAGCCGGTACAATATTGTCGGGCCAAACCAAATGCCAGCCATAGGCTGATTGCACCGGTTGCGACCACTCTCCGGGCTCCAACTGCATTACCTGAGCGGCAAATTCGGAGCCGAAAACATTCGCCAGCTGCTGTTGGTTTTTACTGGCAAATACGTGGCCACTGTAAAATACGTCACCGCTGGCGAATATCGCATCGAGGTCATCGGCCTGTCGCGGGCTCGCAAGACCTTCCCTGGCTGCGGCAGCGGTAGTGGCAGTCGCGCCCGCGTCGACACTGAAATACACGTGCACGATATCCCGTCGCGAAGGCACCAGATATTCCTCCAGGTGCTGCTGGTAGTAGCCGTCAATATCCTGATCGGTGATTTCCAGCGGCTGAGATGCCACCAATGCTCGCTCCATTGTGCTCACAAGATAGCGGCGAATCACCGGATCAGATTGCAGCAGCCCGAGTTCGACCGCCCGGTTTATCAATTCCTGGTCGCTGGGTTGCACCGGATTGTCCTCTTCCAAAAAGGAGCCCAGCTTTTTCAGCCTGTCCTGGACGATCGGCAGCGACTGCAGATTCATCGCCATGGCTCGCTGCATCAAAGCTTCTTCTGCCACCATTTGGTCGAGCAGGCGCTGCTCCAGTTCCGGGGTGGTTGCCATTCGATTTTGCCTGACCCACCCTTCACGATAGGTTTCAAAGTCGCTTTGGCTGATATGAATCAACGGCTTTTCGATGGCATTGGGGTACAGGCTATACCCTATCCCCCCCACCACCAGGAAAATGAGCCACGGCGCGGTTAGCAGTTTTTTGATCAAGGACATTGCTATTTAATTTTCCAGAGGAAACTCAGATGGCGAAATTTGACGGGTTATGATGCCGAAGCAATGTTTTTGGTACAAGCCTTTTGCCAAACTTGGCCGAATGTCTCGACAACGCCAGAAACCGGCGTGCTGCAGTACCATAATGATGAGCGCACCATGGCTAGTGCTGCGACGACGCATTTGTTAGCGACCGCATTTCGCGTACAATCAGCGCCAGGTTTTCAGTGGAGACAGGCGATGGCGGTAGGCGAATGGCAACCCGGGGCCGAAGGGCCCGCAAGCACTATTGACCGGCAACAACTGGCGACACTGATAGCGATTAGCCAGCGGGAGCAGTTGCAAGAGCTGGCTCAGCAGCTGGACCCCGCCCAACAGCAATGGCTTGGTACTGCCATGCACGGTGGCGACGATACCTGGTTGCAAGCCGCAGATGACTGCGAGGCAGCTGAACTGGTGCACCTGATCAAGGCACTGACCATAGCCGAGATGCAAATTCCGGGCTGCAGGCTGGGTGCAAAATCGCCGGTTATTGCCTTGAATCGACTAATAAAACAACGTGGCAGCAAGCTAAGCAGAGATGAATTGGCGTGGATAAAGCAGCATAGCGACAACCGCTTTATCCCCAATGGGCCGGTACTTTAGGACTTATTGCCAGCACTGTTCCCTAAGATAAATCGCACTCTGCCGGCATGCCCTGACACCGGCATCCGGAGGCAGGAGCACTTGGCGTCGACACTATTCCGCTTTCGAGGCCGCCGCATAGGCCGCGGACTGCTCTGGCGTCGCTTCGAGCTGGTATTTGTCTTTCCAGTCCTTGTAGGGCATTCCGTAGATCACCTCACGAGCCTGCTCAATGTCCATCGCCACACCCTCTTCGCCGGCAGCGCTGGCATACCATTTGGCGAGGCAATTACGACAGAAACCCGCCAGAATCATCAAATCTATATTCTGTACATCTTTCCGCTCATCCAGATGCGCCAACAAACGACGCAACACCTGGGCTTCAACTTTTTGCTGTTGCTGTGAATCCATCGAACTTGTCTCCCGACTTATGACTCAAGGCATCTATGCCTTAACAAAAAAGCCCTCACGAGGAGGGCTTGTCGATATTCATGCCCTGCCTATGCGGGCTACTGATTATCGACGATCTGATAGTAATCCATAAGGATCTGGGCCACTTCGGGGCGTGAAAATTCCGCCGGCGGCGCGATACCCTTGCCCAGCATTTCCCGAACCTTGGTGCCCGAGAGCAGCACGAAGTCGTCCATACTGTGATCGGGAGCATCTTTCATCATCACGACCTTGTTGAGCTTCTTCGAATAGGCGGTATGGTCGGCATTGTAAATTTCGATTTCCAGCGCACCCTTGGGTACGCGTTCATCAAAAATCGTCTGGGCGTCGAAGGCACCATAATAGTCGCCAACGCCAGCGTGGTCGCGACCGACGATCAGGTGGGTACAGCCACAATTCTGGCGAAACAGAGCGTGCAACACAGCTTCGCGGGGGCCGGCATAGAGCATATCGAAACCGTAACCAGTCACCATCACGGTGTTGGGCTCAAAGTACACCTCTACCATCTTGCGGATAGCCGCATCGCGCACATCGGCGGGAATATCACCAGGCTTGAGCTTGCCCAGCAGCATATGGACAAGGATACCGTCGGTGCCGAGATCTTCCATCGCCATGCGGCACAGTTCTTCGTGGGCCCGGTGCATGGGGTTACGGGTCTGGAACGCGACCACTTTGTTCCAGCCACGCTCCTTTATCTCGTTACGAATTTCTACCGCAGTGCGGAATGTGTCGGGGAAATCAGCCTGGAAATAGCTGAAGCTGAGAACTTCTATAGGCCCAGACAGCATATAGCCGCCGAGACCTGTGAAAGTGGCGACACCCGGGTGCTTTGGGTCTGCGGTAGCAAAAACCTGCTCGGCCATGCTCTTGAGTTGCTCCGGCGAAACCGGCTCGATGGCGTCGACATCCATAATAGCCAACACCGGATTACCTTCTACATTAGGATCGCGCAGTGCAATCCGGCTAGCGCCTTCAATGGCACTGACATCGTCCACTACATTGACAATAGGCACCGGCCAGAACAGGCCATCGGTAGTATGCAGGTTTTCGGAAACACTCAGGCTGTCGGCCAGATTCATGTAGCCAGCGAGCGGGGTAAAATACCCGGCCCCCAGCATTACCGCGTTGGCCGCCGCGGCTGAGCTTATCACAATTGAGGGAAGTGTCTGGGCCTCTGCGAGCAAGGCCTCGCGTCGGACACTGTCGGCAACATACAGGGGCTTGAGCTGGTCTGCTCCGTGGGGCTTAATCATGGTGATTCTCCGGTTAAAGCTGGGTTTCAGGGGTTGATAATGCCGCGCTCGACCAGCAGTTGCAGCAATAGATCAACTTCCTGCTCCAGCGTCATATTGTCGCTGTGGAGCACAATTTCCGCGTTCAGCGGCTCTTCGTAGGGATCGTCGATACCGGTAAAGTTTTTAATTTCGCCAGCTCGCGCCTTTTTGTACAAGCCCTTGGGGTCTCGCTTTTCAGCTTCCGCGAGGGAACATTCCACATAGACTTCGATGAAATCCATGTCGCTTGCATCGTGCAGTGCCCTTACCGCATCGCGGTCGGCACGGTAGGGACTGATAAAACTGGACAGTGTGATGACGCCAGTATCAACAAACAATTTGGCGATTTCTCCAATCCGGCGAATATTTTCAGTGCGATCCTCAGCGCTAAAACCGAGATTTTTGTTAATACCCAGGCGCACATTGTCGCCATCGAGACGATAGCTCAGGTTGCCTCGCTCCAACAGCGCACCTTCGAGGGCAACCGCAACCGTGCTTTTGCCACTGCCGGACAAACCGGTGAACCAGAGTGTAGCGCCCTTCTGATTGATCAATTTGTTGCGGTCTTCGCGGGTAATATCGCCCTCGTGCCAATGCACATTGGTTGCCTTTTGCTCTGCCATATCAGTGTCTCTCGTCGGGGAACCGCAGCACGATTCATACTCTATGAAGGATGGACTTTAACGAATTGTTGAGGCGAGAGATTCTACACCGCAGGCCCGCCTTTTACAAAGCGAGACGCTGTGCAAAATGCCCAGCCAGCACAACTACATCCAGGTGCGAAACAGCGCCAGCACAATCGAAATGAATACCAGGATCATCAGCCATTTTGACAGCCGCGCCTGCTGCTCGGCTGTCAGCGGGCTGGCACGCCCATCAAGTACTTTGACCAGCACAAACAGGACAACAAACAAAACCGCCAGAATGATAAACAAGTTGGTCATGTTAACACCTTACCTCGCCGCTATGGGATCTTACCAAGGATACCAAGTATGTTAAGACAAGCAGATAATAGGTTACCATCGAAATATAGAGGAAGAAGACCGACATCCGGACTCCTCACACAATAACAATTCTCAGACGACAACGGCAGGCAATGGCGAAAACAAACAGCAATTATCAGGGCAGGAAAACCAACAGGAAAGGCAGCAACGAGCGGCGCCTGGGTCTGCTTGAAGCGGCGCTACGGATAATTGCTCGCGAAGGCACCCGTGGTATCCGACATCGCGCAGTGGCGATCGAGGCCAATGTCCCGCTGGCGGCTACCACCTATTACTTCGAACATATCGATGAGCTGATCAACGATGCGTTTGTGCTGTTTGCCGAACGCATGCGAACTGAAGACCGCCGCTTGGGAGAGGTCTGTTACCGCACCATAAGCAACGTCAGCCAACAGCACCTGACTGGCAGCGAAGCCCGCGGGGCGCTTTCGAGAGAGCTGGCCAGCCTACTGACCGAGCACATTGCAACACGCGCAAGCTGTCCCGACACACGCATGCTGGAGAGCGCATTTCGCAATGATGCGATGCACAATCACGTGCTACAGAAATTGATCGCCGACAATGTTGTCGAGGTTCATCGGCTCATCGAACAGGGCCTGTCTGCTACAGGATCGTCGTATTCAAGTACTGATGCCACGGTGATCATGGCCACAATCAACCATCTGGAATACCTCGCCGTCCTCAATTCAGATTCGCGCTTTAACAAGGCTGCGGTTTATGAAACCATGTTGCGGGCTATCCAACTGGTGTTAAGGCCCGCACCAGGCGACGAGTAGCCATGCCGGGCGCCTAACACCGGGGAAAGCAGCAACCCCGCTTCGGGAATTTTGCGTTTTGTCTCCTGCAACAACAGGAGGCCTTTTCAACAACCGGCCAGGACAACACATTGCCCAGCTTTCAACGCACCGCCATGAGCGATAACCTGCGACGCCTATGCCTGGTGCGGCTGATTTTGCTGGGCACCATGGTGGTCGCGCTAGGCTTCGCCTATATCTACCAACTGGACGTTCCCTTCACCGCCCTGGGTCTTATCTTACTGCTGCTATTGGGGCTAAATATCGTTTCATGGTTACGTAGCCATCGTGAATGGCCCGTAACCGAGTTCGAATTCCTGCTACAAATCCTCGCCGATATCCTGGGGCTCAGCCTGATTCTGTACTTTAGCGGCGGCGCCACCAATCCGTTTATCTCATATTTCCTGGTGCCATTGTCGATTGCGGCGGCTACCCTGCCCTGGCGCTTCACCTGGATTGTAGCGCTGCTTTGCATCGGTATTTATTCCTTGTTGTTGGTGTATAACCAGCCACTGGAGGCACTGGCGCCACACCATCACGACAGCCGTCGACTCAGCCTGCACGTCATCGGGATGTGGGCCAATTTTACCGTCAGCGCATTGCTCATTACCTATTTTGTGGTGCGCATGGCGCAGGCATTGCGGGACCGTGAGCAGCAGCTTAACCAATTACGGGAAGAAGACTTGCGCGATGAGCAGATTATGGCGGTCGCCACGCTCGCAGCCGGCACGGCCCACGAATTAGGCACGCCGCTGTCGACCATGAAGATTCTGTTGGAGGAGTTACACCAGGAAAGCACTGACAATCAGGCACTGCGGAATGACCTGGACATTCTCGCGAGCCAGGTGGATACCTGTCGTTCAACCCTGAAAAAACTAGTCGCAACCGCTGATCGCAATCGTCAGGGAGTTGATACTCTGTATCAGGCTGGTGAGTATTTTAGAGAGCTTACACGCGACTGGCGCTTGTTACACCCTGCAACGGCTCTGACACTTGCCATCAATCCGCAGCTCGACCAGTTGCAACTGAGTGGTGACACTACCCTGAAGCAAGCCCTGATCAATCTTCTGGACAATGCCAGTGCCGCAAGCCCTGCCGCGATCAGCGTGGATATAAGCACAGACGAAGACTGCATTGTGATGGAAATACTTGATGACGGTCCGGGACTTGCCAACGATATTGCTGGCCAGATCGGCAAGCCGATCATCATTAGCAGCGAGAGTGGGCTCGGTATTGGCCTGCTGTTGACCCACGCCACGCTCACCCGGTTTGGGGGCAGTGTAACGCTGTATCGGCGTGAGCCCAGGGGTACCCGGACCCGCGCAACCTTACCCGCAAGCAGGATCAAGATTCCCCATGAATGACTCGATAGCGACTCAAATTCTACTGGTCGATGACGATGAAGTGTTCTCTTCGGTGCTGGCTCGGGCGCTGACACGGAGAGGCTACAGTGTGACCTGTGCCGCCACCCCAGCGAAGGCGCTGCAACATGCCGCCGAGCTGCGGCCCGACCACGCGATACTGGATTTAAACCTCGGCGCCACCACCGGCTTGCAATTGATACCGCAGCTGTTGGCGCTCTGCCCGCGGATGCGCATCCTGATACTGACCGGTTATTCCAGCATTGCCACAGCCGTTGAGGCGATCAAGCTTGGTGCACTCAACTACCTGTGCAAGCCCGCCGGGTCCGACGAACTGGTTGCGGCCCTTGAAGCAGAAGCGGCAAATCCGGGCATTGAGATACCCGACAATCCGCCGTCGGTAGAAAGAATTGAATGGGAGCACATCCAAAGAGTCTTGCGGGAAAACGACAATAACATTTCAGCGACCGCGCGTTCCCTGGGAATGCACCGCAGGACCCTGCAGCGCAAATTGCAGAAACGGCCAGTCAAGCAATAACAACGCTCCCCGACCGCCAACAAAACGCCAGTCTACATCACCGAATAAACCACAAAAATCCCAATAGCCATGGGAAGCGCAACCCAGCTTCTGATGACAGTGGTCGAGCGATCAAGCCATACCGTGGTGATACGCTTGATGGTGTCCGCAGGGAAAAACAACAGCAGCAAACCCGCCGCTATAAACAACATCCCCAACCACCATATTGCCGTCGGAAATAGCGTGGTGTCTGCTCCTGCAATCAGGATGGAGCCGCAAATCAGGCGTATCGCCACGATAACCAGCAGGTGGCGCTTTTGACCCACCCACTTGATAAGCTCATCGATTAGCGTCGGAAAAATAAAAAAGGTCATGCAGACACTAATCAAAAAAATTCCGACAAGCAATACCAGAAACTTCATGAATGCTCCCCCCAATTGGGTGTCTTTTTTGCCGTGTGCAGTTTGTGTTGTGGTGCTGCACTGGGACTATTCAGCGGCAGCGTCCAGCCCTGGGCCGAAGACCCCTCTAGCGGCACGGATATTAGCATAGGCACAGTATCGAACCAAGCGGCTACAACGCGACCACAGCGGCCAATAAACTGGCCAGCAAACCGCTACATAAGCCGATTGCGCTCGCTGATTTGCTCGTTGAGCGTCAGGAAATCGTAGAGTACGCCAAGCATCAGGAAACCACCGGTGCAGAGGTAAAGAATGGCGGTAAGCCACTTGCCCATGTAAAGGCGATGGATGCCGAACACCCCCAAAAAGGTCAGCAGCAGCCATGCCACCGAGTAGTTCACCGGGCCATAATCGAAGCGCAGATCAGCCTTTTCTGCCATTGACGGAATCAGGAACAGATCGATGATCCAGCCGATAAAAAAGAGCCCGAGGGTAAAAAACCAGATGGTGCCGGTAACCGGCTTGCCGTAGTAAAATCGATGGGCACCGATAAACCCGAATATCCACAACAAATACCCGATCAACAAGGAATGGGTTTCCGGTTTTTGCGATAGTTGCATTGTTAATCTCCTTGGCCTGGCATTGGCCACCGTGGCGGCAACGCGGTAGCTGGAAACCGCGCTGTTATCTCATCCCGATTAGACCGGGTTACGGCCCTTGTTGGCAGCGATCCGCATCCGCAGTGCATTAAGCTTGATAAAGCCCTCGGCATCCTTCTGGTTGTAAGCACCCGCATCGTCCTCGAAGGTCGCGATACTTTCGTCAAACAGCGAATCCGCTGACTGACGACCCACCACGATCACATTGCCCTTGTATAATTTGAGGCGCACCAAACCATTGACCACCTTCTGCGATTCGTCGATGGCGGTTTGCAGCATCTTGCGCTCGGGGCTCCACCAGTAACCGTTGTAAACCAGACTCGCGTAGCGCGGCATCAACTCATCTTTCAGGTGGGCCACCTCACGGTCGAGGGTAATTGACTCAATCGCCCGGTGAGCCTTGAGCATGATGGTGCCGCCCGGGGTTTCGTAGCAACCGCGGGATTTCATACCGACATAGCGGTTTTCTACCAGGTCGAGGCGGCCGATGCCGTTGTCGCCCGCCACCTTGTTGAGGTGGGAAAGCACTTCAGCCGCGTTCATGGTAAGGCCGTCAATGGCAACAATATCGCCACCGAGGTAGCTCAGCTCTATATAGGTAGGCTGATCCGGTGCATTCTCTGGCGATACGCTCCAACGCCACATAGATTCTTCGGGCTCGGCCCAGGGATCCTCGAGGATATCGCCCTCATAGGAAATATGCAGTAGATTCGCATCCATAGAATAGGGCGATTTTTTCTTCGCGCTGCTGAAATCAACCGGGATATCACGCTCGGCACAGTATGCCATCAACGTCTCGCGGGAGGTGAGATCCCATTCCCGCCAGGGTGCTATCACCTTCACCCCGGGCCGCAGTGCATAGGCTCCGAGCTCAAAGCGCACCTGGTCGTTGCCCTTGCCGGTGGCGCCGTGGGAAATCGCGTCGGCGCCGGTCCGCTCAGCCAATTCAACCAGGCGCTTCGCGATCAGCGGGCGCGCAATAGAAGTACCGAGCAGGTACTCGCCTTCGTAAACGGTATTGGCCCGAAACATGGGATAGACGTAATCACGCACGAATTCCTCGCGCAAATCCTCAATGTAGATTTCTTTCACCCCCAGTGCCTCGGCTTTGGCCCGCGCCGGTTCAACTTCCTCGCCCTGGCCGATATCGGCGGTAAACGTAACGACCTCAGCCTGATATGTATCCTGCAGCCAGCGGACGATAACCGAAGTATCCAAACCGCCCGAATAAGCCAATACCACTTTGTTGATCTCTGACATGTGCAACCTCTGCTTGACGCCGGGCAGGATTTGCCGTTCGGCAAAAGAGGCGTATTCTAAACCGTCTTTGAATGTTAACCCAACAGTCGGTTTCAATAGCTGCGACTATCGGCATAATCAGGTAGGATGCACCCCCGGATTCGACGGTTTTACGAAACGATGCAAGAAATCTCCATTATCCAGCCCGACGATTGGCATATTCACCTGCGCGACGGCGCCGCGTTGCAGCAAACCGTGGCCGATGCCAGTCGCTACTTTTCCCGGGCCATTATCATGCCCAACCTGACACCACCGGTGGTCAATGCTGCCCAGGCCCTCGAATATCGCCAACGCATCCTCGACCAGGTGCCCGCCGGGCGCAAGTGGAATCCTCTGATGGTGTTATACCTCACCAATAATACCACTCGCCAGGATATTGTTGACGCCTATCATTGTGACCACGTATACGCAGCCAAGCTTTACCCCGCCGGCGCCACCACCAACTCCGACAGCGGCGTAACCGAGCTAGAGCGGCTGGCGCCGGTGTTTGAAACCATGCAGGAATTGGGCTTGCCACTGTTGATTCATGGCGAGGTCACTGACCCGGCAATAGACATTTTTGATCGCGAAGCCGAATTTATTGCGCGTTGCCTGAAACCCCTGCTGCAGCGTTACCCGACCTTAAAAGTGGTGCTGGAACACATTACCACCGCCGAGGCAGCCAGTTTCGTCGCGGCAGCTGGCGACAATGTTGCGGCAACCATCACCGCGCACCACCTATTGTATAACCGCAATCACCTGCTGGCCGGGGGAATTCGGCCGCATTACTACTGCCTGCCGATTCTCAAGCGCAGTCGCCACCAACAGGCACTGTTGAACGCCGCCACCAGCGGCAACCGCAAATTTTTCCTGGGCACCGATTCCGCCCCCCACCTGCGCAACGCCAAGGAAGCAGCCTGTGGCTGCGCCGGTTGCTACACTGCCTACGCCGCGATCGAACTGTACGCCGAAGCGTTTGCCGCAGTCGGCGCACTGGATAAGCTGGAAGGGTTTGCCAGCCTGCATGGCCCTGCGTTTTATGACCTGCCGATCAACAAACGCTCGCTGCGCCTATACCAGTCAGACTGGCCGGCACCCCAGAAACTCACCATGGGCGGCGAAGCATTGGTTCCCTTGCGAGCCGGGGAATCGCTGCAGTGGCGCGCGGAGCTAAAATCATGACCAAAAAACGAGGTGACATGGACGCTTTTGTGGATCCCGAAGAAACAACGCTGCGTTCGCCGCTGGCACTGCGATTTCGCGGTTTCCTGCCAGTGGTGATGGACATTGAAACAGCCGGTTTTAATGCCAATACCGATGCCGTACTGCAAATTGGTGCAGTGCTGATCGGCATGGACTCACAGGGCTTTTTGCAACCCTACAAAAGCCTGTTCTACGAGGTTAAGCCCTTTGAAGGCTCTAACCTGGAGCTCGCGGCCCTGGAATTTAACGGTATTGACCCCTACTCGGAAGAGCGTAACTCGGTTGCCGAGGACACCGCCCTGCACGATCTGTTCAAACAGGTGCGACGCGCGGTAAAGGCCGAAGGCTGCACCCGGGCTATCCTGGTCGGGCACAATGCCAATTTTGACCACAGCTTTCTGATGCGAGCTTCGGAACGTTGCGACATCAAGCGCAACCCCTTTCACCCGTTCTCAACCCTCGACACTGTTTCACTATCGGCACTGGCATTTGGCCAGACGGTACTGGCCAAGGCCTGCGCTGCGGCCGCCGTTGAATTTGACGCCCAGTCGGCTCATGCCGCCGACTACGACGCTGCCAGAACCGCCGAGCTGTTCTGTGAAATTATCAACCGCTGGCAGGAATTGGGAGGCTGGCAGCCGTAAGCTTCGCCACTACCGCCGACAATTGCACCGCTAGTTATATGGATACGTAATTGTAATTATTAAATGCAAATCAATCTCAAAGCTAATTGACAATCATTCGCATTTGGATAAACTTGAGCCAAACAGCATGAGGTTGTCCTATGTATATTTGTGTTTGCAAAGGAATTACTGACACCCAGATCCGGGAAGCCGTTAGCGAAGGCGCATCTACCCTTGAGGACATCCGCAGTATGCTGGGCGTGGCGAGCAAGTGCGGCAAGTGCGCCTGCCTTGCCGACAGTGTGATTACTGAGTCTGTCGGCGCAGCGGCGCAGGATTTATTTTACGCCGCTGGCTAGAAGCGGCCTGCAAGGTGCTTTATCGGGCTGGCCTGCATCATAACGGCTATAGGCCAATCCACTCTTCACACCACCCGGCAAGCCTTGACCCAGGCCATTTCCATCCGTCAATCGCAGACACTGCGCTGCGAGCTGTTAGCCGCGACTGGCACCCACCAGATGACCTCTCCGCTTCATTGTCACCGCCGATGAGAATACCTTTCATTCTCGTTTTACCCTTAAAAATCAAACAGTTAATTTGACTCCAGGCGCACAAATGGGCACAATCATGGCCATTAATGCCATCCATTCCTGAGCCGGAGCACCAACATGAAAGGCGATATCAAGGTTATTGAGCATCTTAATAAGACACTGGGCAACGAACTGGTTGCCATTAACCAGTATTTCCTGCATTCGCGCATGTACAAAGATTGGGGGCTCAAGGAGCTGGCCGACTACGAGTACCATGAATCGATCGATGAGATGAAGCATGCTGACCAGTTGATTGAGCGGATCCTGTTCCTGCAGGGCTTGCCCAACCTGCAGGACCTCGGCAAGTTACTGATTGGCGAAAATACCCGTGAGATGCTGCAGTGCGACCTCAAGCTGGAAATGATTGCAATTCCCGACCTGAGAGATGCGATTGAATATTGTGAGTCAGTGCGCGACTACGTCAGCCGCGACCTGTTTGCGAGCATCCTCGAGTCTGAAGAAGAGCATGTCGATTGGCTGGAAACCCAATTAGACCTGATCGAAAAGGTTGGGCTGGAAAACTACCAACAGAGTAAAATGGGACAGTAGTCCCGCGGGCGGGCATCAATCCGCCAGTAGCTTCCTTCGCCTCAAGCCTTTAAAAACCGCGGCTCGATGTCGCGGTTTTTAAAGGAACCTAACCCTGGCCAGTGCGAAACACCGCTTGATTCAGGGCCTTGGTAAGCACTTATTTTTTAACGTTCCCTCAGGCCTCACCCCAATCCAGCGCTTCGCGTAAAGCCTTTAGTACTTTTCCTTCGATAGACTGCGGGCCAAACTGGGTCAGCTCTATCACCACATCGATATGCTCTGTGACCGAAGCAAACTCGCGTTCGCTGGCACCCCGTTGACGTGCTCCACGGTAGTGCTCTGCTATCACTGCCGCCCTGCTATGTAACAGGGCTTCATCAGAACCGGCAGCGACGGCGGGAACCATATCGATGAGCAACAGCAGCAGGTGACAGTCTGCTTCTGCCGCCCCATCCCTGAAATTCGGGTTGTCGCTATTGCGCTGCCGCGACAAATCAATCATCCGCTGGCATTCGTCACGCAGCCCATCTCGCCAACTGTGATCCTTGTTAGTGCCCGTGCTCGGCGCCAACAACTTGGCCAGCGCCCAGTTGCAAAAGGGATAATGACTAGTCCTGCCCGCCATTTCGAAGGACTGGCGATAATAATCTGCCATCGCTTGAAGTCGCTTTTTCCGCTCCCGCGCCGTTACCGCGATCCTCGCCAGTCGCTTGTGGGTAGAGCCCAAAAGATTGAGCCGTTCCCCAGTGGGAGCGAAGCGTGCCAGGGACTCCAGATCCTCAAGGCTTTGCTCGACCTCAAGCACCAGTTCCTTGCGCCTGTTTTCAAGCTCGGTTTTGGAAAGACGAACAGCCTTCCCGCTGCCACGCTGGCTATCTTGCAATGCGCGCCACAGTTCCGTAGCTCGTCGCGCCCGAAAGTGCGCGCACTGCTCAGCGGCGCGCACCGGGCAATCTCCGACACTGGCCTGCAGGGCAATCTCAAGCTGCCCTATTGCTCGATCCCAAAAACCCAGCTCCCCCCAGGCGAAACCCAGTGCCGCCGCAACGTCTGCCCTGGCCAGCCAAACCTCGCGCTGTTGTGGGGGGATACCGCTTAGCCGCAACTCGATCTCCCGGGCCGACCCCTGCTGGTCGGTGGGCTTGCCCTGGCGTCGCTTGTTTCCCCTCACCCGGAACTGCTCCAGCAGGTTGGTCAATTCGATGACCAATTGTACCGGCGCATGGTAATTGTACTTCCGAGTGGCGCTTGATTCATTCTTAACGTTGCGCAGTCGATAACCGGGATCGCCATAGCACTGGTAAGCTCCCCAGGTATTAAAACCACGAAAGCGTACCCAGGTAGCATGGCGCGCCGCTCGCACCGCATCGCCGAATTGCTCACCCTGCAACAGTTGACTATAAAAGGTTTCGGCAAACAGTGTCGCCGCCGCATCGTTCACTGCCCAGCCCGCCGCGATTACCGCCTTAACCCCCATATTAATAAACTGCACACCCAGGTTAGCCGCTAACATATTGTAATTGCTGCGGGACGCTGATGTGGTTTTGCCGAGGTGGCAACAGTTGATAAATACGATTTCCGGCACCCACCGCATTTGCTCCACATCGCCCGGTGTGAGAAAGACATTATCGCCAATCACCATGCCCGACACCCGACGCTCACTTTCACTCACATTACCTTGAGCTGATGGGAACGACATGTCCTGCAGCGGAAAGTCATGTTCACCATGGCCGGCCAAATGAAGAATACGCCAGCCATTCTTATGCAGGCCGTCCAGTATTTGATCGGCCGGCTGGTCGATGCTTTCGGTAACGGTGTAACCATGGCCCGCCAGCAGCTGCGATACCTTCTGCGCTTCCTGCCGGGCGCCCGGCAGGTCCGGAAATGCCTCCCAACCGTTCAGCGCCGGATTTCCCACGACAAAAGCCGTGGATTCGGTGGCACTGGCCGGGTTATCCCGAAACGTAGGCGCCTTCAGTTGGCGCACCATACCAGCACTTACGGCAATGGGCTCTCCGTTCTGGCTCCAGCGATCTTCGAGCAATTCCCACGGATAGCGAGCGGATATCTCATCCAGCAGCAATATCCGGTCCGGAAGTTGCGGCGCTATCTGCTTGAGGCGATTGGGCAGCAGCATTTCAAACAAAGTCTTCGCCACGTCTGAATTACTGCTGGGCGACTGCGAGGCCCTGCTGATAAAGCGATCCGCTATCTGCAGTTGACCGGTGGCATGCACCACTTCAATACGTGCGCGGTTGGTGGACGCATGAAAGCGCAGCCCCTGGCTCTCCTGGATAATCTCAAGCCGGTGCCACCAACCGGGCGCTTCCTCAGCCATAACCCGAGTGTGGGCGCCCGGGCCCCGCTCAACAACTTGCCGGGACCAGCGCACGGCATCCCACAGGCGACCGTCCTCGACCAGCTGCTGCAGGGCGTCCGCAGCCTGTAAGGCAACATCTTCGTAGAGCTCCAGGAACTCAATTTTTTCGATCAGTACCTGCTCATTGAATTCGGTTTCCAGCAACTTTTCGTTTACCGCTACAGCGGCGCGCAATATCACCTCTATCGATTCGTGTACCTGGATGCCACCAGGTCCCGTGCCGACGAGCAAGCAGGACAAATTTGCCGCCCGGGTTGCGCCGGGTTTACCAAAGCGGCTGTCGGGCCAACGCGCAACCTGTAACGCATATTCCGTCATTGCCCCACGCAGCCCCGATTCCAGAGTCCCCGGCGAAAGTTCACCGGCCTGGCCCAGGCCAACGACCACTGCGCCAGCCGGGAAGCCGTGGGGTTTTTGGTTAAAAAACAAGGCGTGGGTACCACTCCGACCTGGGTAAATACCAAGCCGCAATCGCTGCTCGAGCACTCCATCCAATTGTCGGTTCAGAGCCTGCTCAGCACTGATGATCACGTCGCCGGTATAGTGACCCACCAGCACTGGGTGCCTGGCGTAGGCCAAATCGGCGTGGCGAATACCGACGTCTATAGTCGGCAGTGCGCGCTCGCTGTCTGCCACAAAGGGCCGGGTTATACCAAAACCAAAATCATTCATACTCCCGGGGCCGGGAATATCATCGGCAGGTGGTGTTTGCGGTATTGGGAAAACCTCGGGGCTGTTATCACCGGCCCGTTTTCGCAAGGGTGGTTTGTCGGTCAGTCGAGTGGTAGTTCCCGTTTTCAGTAGCTCAATATAGGCGGGTATCGCCCGGCGCTTGCTGCACAGTTCGTCGTGGGCGGTATCCTCAACATACCATACCGGCACCCTGGGTAAGAACCCCGACCTCCAGGTAACCGTGCCATCACCCTGCCTGACACCACTGAACTCAAGTTTACTGGTCTCGCCATCAGCGCGCGGTTGTATCCAATAATCTGACACCGTTACGTCCTGGCAACCCGCTACATATATCATGTGCGCGGGATCAGGATCGCTGGCCTTCAGCAATCGCCAGGTGGATTCGGCCTGCCGCAAACTGGACTCAGTCGCCGTGAGCCAGGGTCCTGCGAGGTCCGATTTCAGGTTTTTCCAAAGCTCAGTGCGGGCAAACTTGAGTGACTCATCGTCAAATGGCAGCAGCTCCAGTAAGCCCGGAAAATTACGCACAAGATTGGTAATGTCGTTTGCATCCTGGGTAAAGTCCAGCAGCGCCAGCTTTTTCTGCGTCGGGTTATTGGCTGTCAGCCAGCGTACCGCTTCAAAGGAGCCATGGTTGGGGGTCCCCAGCATCAGGAGTTTGCTGTTGGGCAGGGCTGTGATGCGCTGCCATACTGCGGCACCGCGCTGCTTATCGGCAATCATTGCCCGCACCACCAGTCCGCCCATGGAATGCGCTACCAGGTACACCGGCTGCCCGCTGCGCTCCACCAATGGCAGCCATTTCTCCAGTTGATCCGTCAACTTGCGCGCTGCGTCTCGCACCGACATTCGCCAGTCATAGGGAAAGATTTCAACCCGGTGCTGGCGCGCCAGCGCCTCCAGCAGCGGGCCATAGAAATCATCCAGCAGTCCCGCCACCGCTACTTCCCTGGCACCCATGCGCAGGTCTTTCAAACCACCCTTAAGCAAGGCCAGGTAGCTGAGCCATACCCTGGAACCTTCGGCAGTCAGTTCACTACCCATGATGCCTGGCAGTACCACCGCCAGCGGGCGCTCACCTGGCGCCTCCCGGCTGCGCGCAACGGCTGCAACCCATTCCGGTTCTGGCGATACCGGGCTGCCGACGATATCCTCTGCCGATTCTGCTACACCACTGCGAGCCGGTTGTGCATGCGCGGCCTCGGCAATGGAAAGAAATCCAGCCTGCTCGCCATCGGCCCTGGTTAAGCCGTATACCAGCCAAGCAATGCTCTCGGGGTTCATAAAGTAGCTGAAGTGATTGACCTTATCCCCCTGGTCCTGGCGAAATCGTGCGAGTCCCGGCGGTCGCTGTATGCCGCCAAACATTGATCCGGTATTGACTACCAGGTCGTGCTGACTCGAATAAAACCAGTCGGTAACCAGCAACTTGAATTTGCCCCACATACTCCCGCCTTCGAGATCACCAGCGATAACGGTGAGGTCTGCGCGGGTCACCAGGCTGGGGTGTTGCAACATTGAGGTAAGCGCCGAACCAGGCATCATTGCCTCGAGTCCCGGCAAGGTTCGCGGATCGGTGCGCTCCTTTACCACGCCTAGCAAAAAGCCAATGCCGTCGCCCACCAGGCTGCTGCCGCTCAGATGGTTGAGAATCGACAGCCAGCGGTCGAGCCGGCCTGACGCCAGGGTGGTACCCCTGGCCGGGCAAGCCACCCGCACAAACCGTCCAATAGTGATGTTTTTCTCGCCCAGCAATTGGTTAAACTGCTGCAGCCGCTGCCGGTCTGCGCTGTAGGCTTCATCGCGCTCTTTCGCCGCGGCGTTGGCTAGCGGATCGAGGTCAAGATCAAGAGTACGATCGGCGGCGAATAAATCGTCCAGAAATTCGCTACGCAGAGGATCGTTATCGGCTTCTCGCTGACCCAGGCACAGCAGCTCTCCTACCAACCCGCCCCGCGAATGGCTCACCAGATCAATCCGGGAATCGGCCGGCAACAGCTCCAGCAGTTCGAGTGCATTTTTAATCGGGCTTTCTGTCAGCGACCGGTGCTCCCATGCATACACGTTGGCACCATACAACGACTGCAATTTCTGCCGCGCATCTCTGCCGCCGGGACTTTCCTGTGGGTCCCAGAGTTTGCCAAAGCTGCCCTGAAAGCTGGATGCGGTGCCGTGCAGGAAAACCAGAACCGGAGCACCATCAGCGGTTCGATCGGCCGATTTTACCGGACTGAGTTTAAGGTCATCTTCAAAGCCCAGGCGGTACAACCCGGGTGCGCGATCGAGCAGCTTTTTCTCGAGCTTCTCACCCAGCATACTGGCAGTTTTGCCCTTCAAATCGACGCCAAAAAACTCCAGCACCTTGATGCCGATAGAGAATAGGCCCCGGTCACCGGCATAGTTGCCCGGTATTCTTGGCAAGGTCTGTATCTCCCAGCCCTCACCACCGTCGCGGCTTCGGGTTTTATGGCCACGCTCACGCAGCAAATCGTCAACCCGAATATATTGTTCAAAGCCATTCGCCATTTCCACCCGCACCACATCATCGGGTAGCGCGCTAATTTCTTCAATTCCGGCGTCGCGGGATGCACCAGGACTGATACACCGCTGGTTGCTAATCGCAATACCATCGAGCGTTGCAGGCGTGCTGGAAGGCTCTTCGAGTATTCCTCGAATACGATAGATTTCAGTCATTATTGCGCTCTCCATGGCCGGATTGTGTGCTGGCGGCTTGCTGCAGCGAGGACTTCGCAAAAGCCATTGCGAAATCATAACTCTCACGCAGGAGCGCGTTTGGCACTGTCATCCATTGGTTCGGGTGACGCCGCTCCTGTGCATCGCTAATCTGAAAGCATCGAGGAAACATAGTGAAGTCATCACACTGGTGATTTTTTTAGCTTGTCGATATACCAGCGGCGCAACAGGTGGCCGGCAATTCCTCCCGCCGCAGCCTCGAATCCCCTTCACCGACCGAATCCTGATTATTTTTCTACTGCACCAGCCGCTTTTAGCAACTCTAAACCTAGTTATCTGCAGAGGCAACCGTTTGCGAAAAGAGGTACTGGCATCTGGAGTCCCGGAATAAACTCGCACTCTGGTGCGGCAGTCACTCGACATTCATCGTGGTACACTGGGCACAAGGAAAGAAGCTGGCATCTGACACCAGGCTGTAAGTGTTATAGAAGTTTAGGAGCCAAAACCCGATGGGCCGGGATAACAGCCTGGATCCAGCCGCTGTGCATCAGCCAGCCAGTCGAACGTTTCTTTCACCGGAAGACCCAATGGCTGCCCGCTAGCGCACGCGCAAACAGCATCAGGCCGGCCTGGAAGCCGCCAGCCCGACACTGAATGTCCTATTGTGATGTCGCAACAGCCTGCTTGATCAAGGGCTGCAATTCACCGCCATCGTACATTTCGGTGACGATATCGCAGCCACCAACCAACTCGCCGTTGACCCACAGCTGGGGAAACGTCGGCCAGTTGGCATAGCCTGGCATAGCCGCACGAATTTCAGGATGAGAGAGAATATCGACATAGGCGAAACGCTCTCCGCAAGCCATGACCGCCTGCACTGTGCGTGCAGAGAAGCCGCACTGGGGAGCATTCGGTGACCCTTTCATGTAGAGAATAATCGGGTTGCTTTCGATCTGCTCTTTGATAACTTCGACAATTTCCATAGGTCCTGTTTACCCTATTCCTATCAGTTTACGTTGGCTGCCAAGGTTACCAGAAACGTTGAACGAATTCCCCACTATTTAACTTGGTCTTTAGCCTCCGGTGATTCACTTCCCCAGCCACCACCACCGGCACTGGCAATCGCAAGGCGATCACCGGCCGCAACCGCAAACGAGCATTTTCCCGGTAAAAGGCGACCATTCAGGCGATTCTCACCCCGACTGCCATCGGCGCCGCCCTGCAAACCCCAGGGCGGGTGTTGGCGGCGCTCGGTCAATAAACTGACTTCCGCCTCAGCCAGGAACTCAAGTTCGCGCAGCAATCCATCACCACCCCTGTGCAGCCCCGCACCCCCCGAACCACGCCTTATACAGTAGTGACGAACCCGCACTGGATAGTGCGTTTCCAGACTCTCGACCGGCGTATTAAAAGTATTGGTCATATGCGTCTGGACAGCACTGGGGCCATCGCCCCGACTGGATGCTCCCATGCCTCCGCCAATAGTTTCGTAGTAATCCCAAGGCTGATGGCCTCTGCTGCCCATCGCAAGATTGTTCATGCTACCGTGGCTTGCCGCTGGAATACGGCCGGGCAATGCCGGACCCAGGGCACCGAGCACGGTATCGACAATGCGAGTGGAGGTCTCGACATTGCCGGCCGCCACCGCCGCAGGATAGACAGCGTTAACCAGGCTACCGCTGTCGGCCCTGAGGCTAATGGGCCGAAAAACGCCTGCGCTGCCGGGCGTGTAGGATGGCAGCAGGCATCGAAAAACATAAAATACAGCAGCCGCAGCAACGGCCAGCGGGCAATTGATATTACCCGGCACCTGGGCAGAAGTACCGGTGAAATCAACGCTGATATCACTGCCGGATACCATAACAGCAAGTGCAATAACGACGTCACGAGTGCCGGCGCCATCGTCGTCCATCACATCGCTGAAGCACCACGTTCCATCCGGTATCCGCGCATACTCGGCTCTGGCCAAACGCTCGGCATAAGCATTCAAAGCTTGCAGCGAGGTGCTGAAGGCAGTCGCACCGAACCCGTCGAGCAACTGCCCCAAACGTTCGACTCCGGTGCGATTAGCACTAATCTGCGCCTGGAAATCGCCGCTTAATCCACCACCGGCAACCCCCTCGATCGCGGCGAGGCGCGCCACCACGTCGGGTTGATAGACATCCTCGCGCAGCAAATGCTGCGGAGAAAGCAGCACGCCTTCCTGATCGATATGCCGGGACAGCGGCATCGAGCCGGGAGAGTCGGCACCAATATTCGCATGATGCGCGCGGTTCGCGACAAAGCCCTGCAGCTGCCCTGCTGCAAACAACGGGGCTACCATGGTTACATCAGGCAGATGGGTGCCGCCCAGGAAGGGATCATTGAGCACCACCATGTCGCCGGCCTGCCATTCTATGCCACCCACAATATCAGCCATGGCAAAGGCCATGCTGCCAAGGTGAACCGGGATGTGCGCGGCCTGCGCACAAAGCTCGCCGCTGGCATCAAAAATAGCGCAGGAATAGTCGAGCCGGTCCTTGATGTTGGGAGAGAAAGCCGCCCGCCGCAGCACCGCGCCCATCTCATCGCAGACGGCCCCAAGCCGACTGGAAAATATTCCTAGCTCTATTGCGTCGATCTCTGCTTGTCCCGTTCAAGTCAAGGCTGCGAGGATTTCCCTTACCGCAGCCATTTGCGCCCTACATTAATCGTTTGCCAAATGCTGTCAATGCCTTTATAGTTTCCCGTTTTTCTTGGGCAGCGAGTGGCTGCCTTTTTGCGTTTATACGGCAGGCAAGACAATGAACACCGCAGTTATGGATACCTACGCTCGGTTGGATATCGAGTTCAGTCACGGCGAGGGGCCCTGGCTCTTCGATAACCAGGGCAACGCTTATCTGGATGCCTTGTCGGGGATTGCGGTCTGCGGTCTCGGCCATGCCCACCCGGCGGTCACAGCTGCCATCTCAGACCAGGCCGGCAAGCTGCTGCATGTTTCCAACCTGTTTCAGTCCAGCCTGCAGACCGAACTGGCAAAAAAACTTTGCCAACGGGCAGAGATGGATAAGGTGTTCTTCTGCAACTCCGGGGCCGAGGCCAACGAGGCGGCGATAAAACTGGCACGCCTGCATGGGCACAAGGCCGGCGTGTCTGCACCCGCCATCATCGTCATGGAAGCGGCCTTTCACGGCCGCACCATGGCCACCCTGTCTGCGTCTGGCAACCGCAAGATTCAGGCCGGCTTCGAACCGCTACTGAAAGGTTTCATTCGCGCGCCTTATGGCGACATCAAAGCCTTGCAAACGATCGCCCGCAACAATAGTCAGGTAGTCGCGGTAATGCTGGAGCCGATCCAGGGCGAAGCGGGTGTCATCGTGCCTCCCGCAGGCTTCCTGAAGTCACTGCGTGAGCTGTGCGACCATCAGCAGTGGTTGCTGATTCTCGACGAAGTACAAACCGGAAATGCGCGCACCGGGGCCTACTTCAACTATCAACTGGAAGGCATCCTCCCCGATGTAGTCACCACCGCCAAAGGCCTGGGCAACGGCGTGCCGATTGGGGCTTGCCTTGCCAGAGGCGCTGCCGCCAGCGTATTGCAGCCGGGCAATCATGGCTCCACTTTTGGCGGCAACCCACTGGCCTGCCGCACCGCGCTCACCGTGCTGGACATCATCGAGCAAGGCGGTTTGGCACAGCGCTCTGCCGAGCTGGGCGAACACATTAAAAAAGGCCTGCGGCAAGTACTGGCGAATCTGCCGACACTGAAAGAAATTCGCGGCGCGGGCCTGATGATAGGCATCGAGCTGACCTGCGACTGCAGTGGCCTGATAGCAGCCGCCCTAGCCCAGGGCGTGATCATTAACGTCGCCGGCAACAACACAGTGCGCTTGCTGCCGCCCCTCATACTCAGCGACGAGCAGGCCGACACCCTGGTGGAGCGTGTGGGCGCTGCCATCATCAACCATAGTTCCAGCATGCAAACCCGGACCGGCTGAACGGCAAAACCGCTGGCATTTTTTATCAAGGACAGGTGTTGTAGTGACATGAATCCCAGACATTTCCTCACACTGACGGACTTAAGTCCGCAGGAACTGCAATCCCTGATAAACCGGGCCATAGAACTGAAGGCGATGCAAAAACGCCGCGAACTTTTTCAACCCTTCGTTGGCTACGTAATGGGAATGGTGTTTGAAAAGTCCTCTACCCGCACCAGGGTCTCTTTCGAGGCCGGTATGGCACAGCTAGGGGGACACGCCCTGTTCTTGTCTTCGAGAGATACCCAACTCGGTCGCGGTGAACCGGTTGAAGACAGCGCCCGGGTGTTATCGTCAATGGTTGATATCCTGATGGTACGAACCTTTGGCCACGAGCAGATCGAACGCTTTGCCCGGTTTTCGTCGGTGCCAGTTATCAATGCCCTGACCGATAGCTATCATCCCTGCCAGTTGCTCGCTGACATCCAGACCTATGTCGAGCATCGCGGCGCTATCAAGGGCAAAACCGTGGCCTGGATTGGCGACGGCAACAACATGTGCCAATCCTACATCAAGGCCGCACGACAGTTTGATTTTGAGCTGAAAATTGCCTGCCCGGAAGGCTATGAACCCGATGCCCAGCTGTTAAAGGACAATGCAGACCGGGTTAGCGTGCTGCGCAAACCCGCCGCTGCCGCGCGGGATGCAAATTTACTGGTAACCGATGTGTGGGCGTCGATGGGCCAGGAAGCCGAATCGAAGCAGCGCCTGGAAGAGCTTGCAGGCTATCAGCTGAATGAAGACCTGCTCGCGGTCGCCGCCACTGACGCACTCTATATGCACTGCCTACCCGCCCATCGTGGTGAAGAAATTTCTGCCGGGCTGATGGACAGTGATACCAGCGTCATCTGGAACGAAGCTGAAAACCGCTTGCATGCCCAAAAAGCCCTGATTGAATTTTTGTTGAACCACAGCAAGTAAAACACACCCCAGGCACATCTGCGGCGCGCTAACAGTGGGCATGGTGCAGTAGGGTGTCTATCAGCTTTTTACCCGTTCGAGAGCACGCAACCAACCCTGGTAGTATTGCTCTCGCTCCGGTTCGGGCATCGCCGGGGTGAAGCGCCCATCCTCCTGCCATAACTCACTGATTTGTTCCAGGTCCTGGTATACCCCGGCTTGCAGGCCGGCAAGAAAAGCAGCCCCAAGTGCCGTGGTTTCGGTAACCCGCGGGCGGCAGGCAGGCAAACCGGTAATATCCGCGAGCCGCTGAATAAACACATCATTCGACGCCATACCACCGTCGATCCGCAACTCCGCCGGATGGCAGTTATCCGCTTTCATTGCCTCAAGCAAATCTCGCGACTGGTAACAGACCGCTTCAATGGCAGCGATCACAATGTCGGTCACGTCACTGTCACGAGTCAAGCCAAGCAATGCACCGCGCGCATCGGCATCCCAATGTGGCGCCCCGAGCCCGGTAAACGCCGGCACCATGTAGACCCCCCGGGCATGTGGTCGCTTGCGGGCGATAGCCTCGGTGTCCGCTGAGCTTTGCACAATACCAAGGCCATCTCGCAGCCATTGAATCGCGGCACCGGCGATAAATATCGATCCTTCCAAAGCGTAGGTCGGCACACCGTTTATGCGATAGGCCATTGTCGTCAGCAGCCGGTTTTGAGAGCGAATCAGTTCACCCCCGGTATTGAGCAACATAAAGCAACCGGTACCATACGTGCTCTTACCCTGCCCCACTGAAAAACACGCTTCGCCAACTATCGCAGCATGCTGGTCGCCTGCCACGCCACCAATAGCCACGTCGGCACCGATCGACGAATTGCGAGTGACGCCAAAACTGTCACTACTGTCTTTGACCCGCGGCAGCAATGCAGCGGGGATATCGAAAAGACGCAGCATTTCTTCACTCCAGCACTGCTTCTCCAGATCGAAAAGCAATGTCCGGCTGGCATTACTGGCATCGGTACTATGTTCACGACCGTCAGTTAAACGCCACAACAAAAAACTATCAATCGTGCCAAAAGCCAACTCACCCTGCTCGGCACGGCGCCTGGCTCCGCTCACGTTTTCAAGTATCCAATTGATTTTGGTTGCCGAGAAATACGGATCGAGTAGCAAGCCGGTTGCAGCCTGCACCTCGGGTTCGGCTCCGGCATCGCGCAATTGTGCACAATACGCGGAGGTGCGCCGGTCTTGCCAGACTATAGCGGGATAAATCGGCTCGCCGGTAACGCGATCCCACACCAGGGTCGTTTCTCTTTGGTTGGTAATGCCAATCGACGCGATATCGCCGGGGTTGATCGCCGCCTTGGCTATAGCAGCCGTAATAGACTCAAGTGTCGTCTGCCAAATTTCCTCGGGGTCATGTTCCACCCAGCCATCCTTGGGATAGTACTGGCGAAACTCCTGTTGCCCTACCCCGAGTATTTCGGCATTGCGACTGAATACAATTGCCCTTGACGAAGTGGTTCCCTGATCAATCGCTAATAAATACATTTTTTCTCCCCTCAGCCAGATAGGTAGTGCCACAGCGCCGAGTTCACAGTTTCGGAAATCGATGCCTAATTATTCGAATAAGCGATTTTTATCATTGCTATACTTTTTTGCAACACCTGATCTTCACCGGAGCAAGCCATCACAATGAAGAAAACCAACATCTCACAGAATGACGCTGAAACCATTATGATAGCGTTAGATCAAGTCAGCCAGACTATAGATGTCATGACCATTGTTATAGATCGCCTCAAGCTCCGCATTCATGCATCCCTCGACCGAACTGAAAAAAACGATCGAGTTCCTACCGAAAAAGTTAAATCTCCTAACCACGGCCAGACACTGAAAAGCGATTCAATCCATTAACTACCTGAGCATTCGCAGTAAACCATCCACCCTGGTTCTTGTTGCCTCCACCCGCACCAGAATTTAGTTTACCTCAACTTTAACCGGTATCCAGAAATCCTGGATCGCCGTTAACTTGCCGCTCTGCTCCAGCTCATCTCGCGCTTTTTCAAGCTTGTTAAGCAAGCCCTTGTTATTCTTTGCCACAGCCCAGGCCAGTTGTTCACGAGTTAGCAGTCGATAGAGGCTGAATAAATCGTCATCTGCGCCGGAATTGGCCAAGCCCCAACTGGTGGGCGCATCGTGAATATAAACGTCGATCTTGCGCGCCCGTAGAGCTGCAAACGCTTCTTCAGGGCGAACATAGTCCAACACAATGGCCTCGGGCATGGACTCACTCACAAACTTTGCCCCGGTGGTTTGTGGCTCCACTCCCACCTTTACCCCGGGCCCGTAGATTGCCCGCGGATAGCCAAAGCGCGCGATATCGCTGCTGCGGATAATGGCCATTTGGCCTATATCCATAAACGGTTTAACAAAGTCAACTTTGGTCTTGCGCTGTTCAGTAATACTCAAGCCCGACATAAGGACATCGACTTTTCCGGCTTCCAGCGCCGGCAACAGCTGGGCAAAGGGTAGCTCGACCAAGCGTAACTTCATGCCTAACGACGATGCCACTTCGGCGGCATTGTCAGGCTCAATCCCCGCCAGCTTGCCCTCTTTAAGAAATACCAGAGGTTCGTAATCGGCAGACATACCCACCACCAAGGTCTCTGCCACGGTCCAGCAGGAAAGCAGTCCAAACCAGATCAGAATGATTAAATGCAGCGGCAGTTTAAGGCTTTTCCCAGGCATATGCCTTTCCTTTACGTGTCTTCGTTGTAACAAGTGTACGCCAATATCCAGTGCTCATGTAGAGGCTGCCCAGCCTGCAATACTCATAAGTAAAAAGCCCTAAGCACAAAACCGAATACCTCTAGGGATGCCTAAAACCATAGACTTTACCCTGAATATTTCGAGGACGATACAGGAGTTATCAGCATGTTAGTACTTTCTAGACGGATGGGCGAAGCACTGGTTATTGGCGGCAACATAAAGCTGACAGTTTTGGGTGTGAGCGGCGGCCAGGTTAGGATCGGCATTGAGGCTCCCAGGGAGGTCAGCGTGCATCGTGAGGAAATCCACGAGAAAATACGCCAGGAGCAAGTCAGCGAGGCTTGATAAGGCGAATCCTTAAACCTTCAGGGCCCTGCCGGTGAGTTGCCACTGTCGGGGCAGGGTTTGGCGGCGAGATCTATGTAAAAGGTCGCGCCGCCATTTTCGTTTCTCCGGAAGCCAATTTCACCGCCATGATCTTGCATGATCGACGCGCAAACCGATAAACCAATACCCATGCCGTCATCTTTAGTCGTATAAAAAGGATGAAACAGCCGATCCTCGGCATCATCTGCCAAGCCCTCACCGTGATCCACCACGCTAAAACGAACCACCTGGGGAACGGGGGAGCCGGTGGAAATTTTTACCCCTTCGTCGCGATAAACCGTAGTCCCCATTGCCTCCATCGCATTACGCACCAGGTTTAACAGAACCTGTTGTATTTGCACATCGTCGATACACACACTCATTCCCTCAACGCCCGGGGTGAAATGAATCGGTACTTTGTTGTAGCGACTGTCTACTTCAGCCAGCTGTATCACCTCTTCGACCACCGCGTTGGGATCGCGCATATCCCTGCCTGTTTTCGGCTTCCTGACAAAGCTGCGCAGGCGCTGGATAACCTCGCTCGCGCGCAAAGCCTGAGTCTGCATTTTTTCGAGTGCCGAACTGAGTTTTTCCCGATCAATAGATTCCTTTTCTGCTAACCGTCGGCTAACACTGGCATAGTTGGCGATTGCCGTTAAAGGCTGGTTGACTTCATGGGCAAAGCCCGCAGCCATTTCACCCATGGTACTCAAGCGCTCAATATGGGCGAGTCGCTGACGTTGCTTTTGCAATTCCATGCGGGTTTCCTGCAATTCCAGCTCGGCCTGGAGGCGCTGGGTAATATCACGGAACACGATGACTGCGCCACGTACCTGCCCGTTCTCCAGTACCGGTGTGCAATTGAGTGACGCGCGAAAATACGTTTGATCCTTGCGCCAGATAGTCTCGCACTCCAGCTCAATCCTGCGGCCTTCTCGAAACACCTGATCGTAGGGTGCAGACTGAGTCGATCTCGGTGAACCATCGGCGGCCCGCAGATGGCCAGTGAGTGCAGCCTGGCCGACAAGCTCATTCTGTTCCCAGCCGCTGAGATGTGCCGCTGCACGATTGGCGTAGGTAATATAAGCATTCAGGTCGACACCAAATACGCCTTCCTGCATGGTCGCAAGAATACGCGTAATCTCCTGCTCAAGTTCGATATTGCGATGGGATAGCTGTCGTTCGAGGCGTTGGATCTTAATGTGAGTCGCTACCCGCGCTACGATTTCCGCCGCCTGGAATGGTTTGGATATATAGTCGACCGCACCCAGCTCAAAACCTTTCACCTTGGTGTCGGTATCTCCCAGTGCCGAGAGAAAAATGACCGCGATATCAGCCGTTGCGGGGTTAGACTTGAGTCGCTCGCACACCTGAAAACCGTCCATCCCCGGCATCATGATATCCAGCAGAATAAGGGTTGGATTGGCTTCATGAATAATGGCCAGCGCCGCTTCACCCCCTCGTGCGGCGAGCAGGCGGTACCCCTCCCCGTCCAGGGTCTGGTATAAAACCTCGAGATTGGTCGGGTTGTCATCGACCAGCAACACAATGTCTTCAGATTGGCTCAAGATTGACCCTCGTCAATTGTTTCCAGAGTTTGCCGCACCATCCGACCAAGCGCCTCCATTTCAAAAGAATCGCTCATGCGCAGCAACTTTAATACCAGCTTATGGTCTGTGCCCAATAAGGTCTGGAGTTCTCCCAGAGAGCGCCTGACAGCAGCAATATCGCCAAGACCAGCAGCCCTGGCGATCTGCCGCAGCAATTCAAGCGATGCCTCGCTCGGCTCTAGCTCCAGGTCGACACTATCAGCCTGAGCAGGCTTGGCCGCTTGATCCTTATCGCCCAAACTCGCCACCATTTGCACTCCGAGTTGGATTTCTATTTCCTCGAACAGAACCCGCGCATCTACCGGTTTGGCAATAAAGGCATCGCACCCACAACGCATGATCTCTTCTTGCATTTCCGGTAACACCGTGGCCGACACAGCAATAATCCGAATACTGTTGTATGCGGAGTTTTCGCGGATCTTGCTCGATGCGGTCAAGCCATCGATCACTGGCATCCGAATGTCCATCAAAATCAGATCTAGCGGCTGGGAATGAACAATCTCCAGCACTTCTTCACCATCATCAGCCTGGAAAGTCTCAAAGCCTGCGTCCTTTAACAAATGCACCATGATGTCGCGGTTGGTGGCATTGTCGTCAGCAACCAGCACCCGGAAGCTGGTACCCATTGGCAGGCTTGGCACGTCGCGGGTCGGCAGAGGCTGGGTCGACATCTGGTCTTCCGCCAGGGTATAAGGCAAGTTGATCGAGAACACGCTGCCCTCACCCGCCTTGCTATCTGCCTGAAGCTCGCCACCAAGGGCTACTGCCAATTGCTTGGAAATGGCCAGGCCGAGACCGGCACCTCCGGCCCGCTTGCCGGAAATGGTCTGGGCAAAGGGACCGAATATTTCATCAAGCCGATGCTCGGGAATGCCGGCACCACTATCTTCAACATAAATCGTCAATATACTGGTATCGACATCGTTTTCGACCCGCAGCCGGACATAGCCCTCATCGGTAAATTTGATGGCGTTACCGAGCAGATTTATCAGTATCTGACGCAGGCGCATCGCGTCGGTAAAAATTGCGTAGGGCAGGCCGCTAGTGTCGACCTCAAAATCCAGGCCCTTTTCCAGAGCCCGGGGCTTCACCACATCTACCACGCGCTGCACCAACTGATGCATATTGGCTGGGCGAATATTGAGGTCCAGCTTGCCGCTTTCAATACGCGCGATGTCGAGCACGTCATTGATCAGCTCCAACAGGTGCTGACCGCAGTTTTCAATAGCGTCAAGGGTATCCCGCTGACTTTCATTGATGTTGTGGTCGCGTTTGAGTATCTGCGCATAGCCCAGCACCCCATTTAGCGGAGTGCGCAACTCGTGGCTCATCTTGGAAAGAAAGTCACTCTTGGCGCGACTGGCCTGATCGGCCTGCCAGGAAGCCTGCTCAGCGCGGTTACGGGCCGACTCCAGGGCGCCGGCACGCTCCCTGATCTGCGCCGCCATGTTGTTAAAGGATCGCACCAGGTCGCGAATCTCGCGGGACCCTGCACCCTCGCGAATACTCCCGGAAAAATTGCCGTCAGCCAGGCGTCGGGCGTTGCGGACCAGCGCCAGCAAGGGCTTTTCGGTGCGGCGTGCAAAAGCGTAGGCGATAAACACCAGCACCATGAACCCTACCCACCAGACCAACAGTAATTGCGATATCGTAGTGCGCATACCGCGATAGGATTCGTCTTCCTCAATTTCTGAAATCAACGACCAGCGAATCGCATCCAACTCGATCGGCTGCCACACCGAAAACACCTGGGAGCCACGATAGTTGGTGGTAATGCTGCTGCCGGCAAAGCCCGAAAGCCCTTCACGCACAGCGCGGCTGTCGACAAACTGATTGAGAATACTGGCCGCACCGCCAAACCGCGACTCGGTGCGCATAAGCTTGTCCGGGCCTACCAGGTAGGTCTCGCCGGTCTCGCCCAGCCCCGGCCGCAGTGCCATGATATTGTTGATCAGGTCGCCGGAAAATTCTTGTATCAATATCGCGATCACTTCTTCATCGACCAGCAGCGCTTTTGCAGCACAGGCGCGCTGGGCAGTTGCGTCGGGGCTCACTTCGAAATCTTCGAACACCACATCGTCAGGAAACTCGAGGGCGCGGAGGTAGCAATTGTACAACGGCAGTCTGCCCTGATCGGGAGGCACAAGACGCTCCATAAAGCGCTCGCCGCCCAACAGATTAAAAATGACCAGCGCATCGTCGGGGCGCACCAACAATACTTCACTGCCGGGAAAGCTGTTTTCGATATAGCGAAAGTTAGCGTACAGACGGCGATACGACTGCCAATAAAGACTCAGCCGATCGCCTGCCAGCAAGTCGGCATCCTGGTCCATTTGCCGGAGCCGGGCAATCAGGCGCTGATCGGCCCCGGGCCGAGGCAGCAACTTGTTGATGAAACGCACTTCATCAACTACCGAGACGTTGTCAGCCAGGGCCACCAGGCCGCGTCGCAATTCGTTAAACTCGCGCATTACCCAGAGGGTTTTGAGATTGCTAACAGAGTTGAGACGGTCGAAGGTAATGCGCTGCTGGGCGGTAAAGGCAGCCGGCACAGCCACCAGCACCGCCGCTACCATCATGATTAAAATAATCGACAATAGCAGCAACAGGATCTGGTGCCGAAACCGCATATAACCTGATTTGACTGCCATAGTGACGCGTACAGCATCTCCCCAAACGACTGTCGCCATACTACCATGCCGCCCTATCCCTGTGGACAGGAAGAGCACCGGCGACTAATGACATTAGTCTGAATTACGGTATAGTACCTGTTGATTTTTTGGGCCAACCTAGTAAGGGATTATCCATGGCAGACCAGGCACCCACAGTATTTATTGTTGACGATGATGAAGCCGTACGCGAGTCGCTCGGCCTGTTGCTGGAGTCGGTTGACCAGGGCTCTAAATGCTTTGCCTCGGGTACCGAGTTCCTCGAAGCCTACAGCGATGACATGGCCGGCTGTATTGTGCTGGATATTCGCATGCCCGGCATGAATGGCATGGAACTACAAAAAAAACTCAACGAAGCCAACTCAATCCTGCCGATTATATTTGTTACCGGTCACGGCGATGTGCCGATGGCGGTCGAGGCGATGCAGCATGGCGCCGTCGACTTTATCCAAAAGCCCTACCGTGAACAGGACCTGCTCGACAAAATCAACCAGGCCCTTAATCTCGACGAGCAGCAGCGCGCCAGCTTGCGCGAAAAGCAACAGATCATTAAGCGCATCGACACCCTGACCCCACGTGAGTTCGAGGTCATGGATATGATGATCGACGGCAACGCCAACAAGGTAATCGCCATCGATCTTGGCATCAGTCAACGCACCGTAGAAATACACCGCTCGCGGGTCATGGAAAAGATGAACACCCATTCCCTGGCGCATCTGGTTCGGATGGTGCTGGCTGCGAGGGAAAGCTGAACTAACAAGGATGAAGCCTCGGCCGAATCCCGGGCACCAAACGTGTGATCGCCTATTCGACCGGATTTTTTACCGCAACAACGCCGACGCCCAAGCGCAACCAGGATCTAGCGCGGGGCGTTAAGGGCAAGATCAATGCCTTCCAGGATGGCGATAAGATTTGCCCCATCAATATCCTGTTGCAGTCGTAACTGCTGGCAATACATCTCGGCCATGGGTGCGACCTGGCATTTTTCCGGCAGGGCGTAGCCTCGCTCGATGCTGTTGCGAAGAGTTGGCAGAAACACGTGTTGCAACCATTCTGGCAAGCTCAGGGTATCGACACAAAAGGGTTGCTGGCTGGCCAGGGCCTGCGGGTCCGGAGTCTGCGCGCCCCACAGTTGCAGGCGCTGCATTTCCTGCTCCAGTTGCAATAGCCTGTCGCTTACATCCCGATAAAGTCCCTGCACGTCTGCTCCCGGGTTTTTGTTGCCGCCCATCTAAAATCGCTATTCTGTCGCACGCAAGCTATTCGGTGAGCAAACGATAATCCGGTAACGATTGCAAAAGTGCGCGGCCGTATTGTTTGCTCAACAAACGTCGATCGAGGACCGTGATCCTGCCGTGATCCTGCTCGGTACGTAACAGTCGACCGGTCGCCTGCATCAGGCGGCGCGCGGCATCCGGCAGTGCAATATCCCGAAACGGTTGGCCTCCTCGGGAGCGGACCCATTCGGCCAGGGTCGCTTCCACCGGGTCGTCCGGCACCGCGAAGGGTAGCCGGGTGATGACCACATGGGTACAGTAATTGCCGGGCAAATCGATGCCCTCGGCAAAGCTGGCAAGACCAAAGATGACGCTGGCTTTGCCGGCATCGACGGCGGCGCGGTGGCGTCGCATTATTTCCTGTTTACCCAGCTCATCCTGGTTCAGAACCTGGCGCCGCAGCTCATCCTCAATACCGGCATAAACCGCCTGCATCTGCCGGCGCGCGGTAAACAATACCAGGGTGCCCTCGCCCGGGGTGACGGTGGCGGCGACCTGCTCAATCAGCATCGCGGTATAGCGTTCCTTGTCGGAGGGATCAAGTGCCTGGGTGGGCACCCGTAAGTCCGCCGCCTCGTGGTGATTAAACGGGCTCGGCAATTGCAAACAGCGACTGTCCTGAGGTATGCCGGTTTGCTCCAGCAGCCGATCAAAACTTCCCAGCGCCGTCATGCTGGCCGATGTCAGGATCGCAGCCGCGCAGCGTTGCCACAGCAGCTCCTGCAGCAAGCGCCGCGGCAATACCGGCAACGCAGCCATCTCGAGTTCAAAGCCGCTGCTAAACTCCCTGCCACTGAGCCAGCGAGCATAGGGCAGCTCGGGATCAGCATTGGCAGGCCCATAGGCTTCCGCAATGCCACAAACGGGCCGCAGCCGACCCTTCATCTGGCCCAGTGCCGCGTACCATTGCTCGGCATCATCCCTCGGGATCGCGGCCACTTCACCGTTCATGGCATCGTCGAGACGGCCTGTCAGGGTAGCGATTAACTGACCCATACGGTCAGCGCAAAAGCCCATAGCCTGAGCCTGCTCTGCCAGCGACTCCGGCGCCTCAGCAATGGGAAAACGCAACATGGCTTCGTTTTCGCCCGGCCTGATTGTACCAACCAATCCCCGGCTTATCTCCTGGGCGTCGCGCATGTGTTCCTGCAATTGCGCCAGTAACGGCGCAAGACGTCCTAGGGTCGTGGTGCAGAGGCTGTCCTGGGCTACTACCCTCGCCAGAGCAGGCAAGCCTTTTTCTATCTGTTCCAACCAGCGCAGGGTGGCGCCGAGGCGCAGACGATGGCCGAAATGTTGCTGGGCTTTGTCCGCCAGCTGGTGGGCCTCGTCGAATATATACACCGTTTCTTCAGGCGGCGGCAGAATCACACCGCCCCCAAGGCTGAGATCTGATAACACGAGGTCGTGGTTGGCGACAATAACGTCGACCCCCTCCAGGCGATCACGAGCCGAGAAATACGCACATTGTTTGACGTAGGCACACTTGCGCCCGGTGCACTGCATATGGTCTGAGGTGAGTGGTGCCCATAGCCGGTTATCGATAATGGAATCCCAATTATCTCGGTCACCATCCCAGCTGCGGCTTTCCAACGCCCGCATCATCTCGTCATACAGGCGCTGGGCATCGCCGCTAAGCAGCGGCATTTGTTCGTCGGGATAGAGGCCCAGGCTCAGGGAGGGGTCGACAAAATCTTCGGCAAAGGACACCAGCTTGGCATGGCAGACGTAGCGCCCACGCCCTTTGACCAGTGCAAAGTCGAAGTCCAGACCGGCGTTATTCAGCAGGTCTGGCAAGTCTTTGTGAATCAATTGTTCTTGCAGCGCTACCGTTGCCGTTGCTATGACCAGCTGCCGCTCCATGGCCCGGGTTAGCACCAGGGCCGGCAACAAGTAAGCTACGGTTTTACCGGTACCGGTACCAGCTTCAATGGCAGCGATCAGCTTATCGCGATCGGCGTTGCCAAAACGTGCATTGGCCAACACCCTGGCCACCTCGGCAATCATGTGGCGCTGGCCATGGCGCGGGTTGAGTTGTTTCGACGCCAGCCAGTCACGGTAGCTTTGCTGGATCTGGTCCTTTTCGCTCTCAGCCAGCACTAGCCGAATTCCGCCATACCCGGGGGCATTTCCAACAATTGCCCGGTAGTATCGGTCAACAGCACTGGGCGCTCGCCGCCGTCAAAACGCTCGGCGACACACTCCAGATCGACGTGACCCGCGCCGGGCAGTAAATCTTCAAGCAGCCATTCCAGCAGCTCATTCAGCTGCACCGGATCGGGACTACCTGCGCCATCATCGTGTAATTGCAATAACACTTCGGATACGCTCCCAGGTAAATCCTCCCGGGGTTCGCCGGCAATTACCGGGAACAGCTGGAGGGTAATTTCCAGGCCGTTATCAATGTCGATCCGAAGCCCGATGTTCTGCCTGCAAAAGGCCAGTGACTGGGGCTCGACCACCGCTTTAGAGTCTTCAAACCCCGCGTGAAAATCCTGCCAGCATTCTTCAATCCTGCCACGTAGTTCCGGGGTGCTGTCGAAAAAACACACCAGCTGTACCGCTGTGTGCGAACCCTCGCTGGAGGGATCTGTCATTGCCTGTTCCTGCCAATCATCGTCGTCGTTCAATGGAAGTGATCCTGCGAGAGAAATTAAAAGATTAGCGGCCTTACATCATGCCCAGTTCCTGCTTGCGCAGGATACAGTTGGCGTACATCTTGAGCACATAAGGACGCAAATACTCGGGCATGGCGGCCAGGCGGGCACTGAACTTCTCCTCGTCCTCAGGGTATTGGCTGGCGACAAAGGGCCGCTGTGCGCCGCCGCAAAACCCTTCAGGATAGTGACCGTACAAGCGCTGGTAGGCAAAATAGTTGCTTGGGTGCAATACGTAGTTGGCAATCACCTGATGGTCGATGGCAGCGGCGACTTGGTTGGGGTCATTGCAGTCATGATCAATGGGCGTGCCGTAGGCCACATGCACCGCGCCTTTGTGACCGGTGATACCCCGCGCAATATTCTGGACGTCCTCCTGCTCGCCTTTTTCATATTTGCCCTGCTTGTCGCGGGTATAAAGCTCGACGGCTTTAGCCTCATCCAGCGGATCGTATTGATAAGATATCGACACCGGCACAATATGCAACAGACGAACAAAGTCTGCGAAACTCTCTTCATTTTTCACCTGGCTCATCGCCAACATTTTGATAATGGTCGGGTCAGTCTCATCGAAACCATCTTTGGCCCTGCCCTCCCGCTGGGCAATCCACACCGGCTTTTGCTCTTCGGTCAGCGACATGCGCACGTAGCTGGACAGCTGGCGGTAGGCGGCCAGCACCTGTCGTGCACCCTTGGCTGAGCGCCGCACAATAAAGCTCTTGTTCAAACGCATCAGGTCAGAGGCGTAATCTTTGGTCAACAGGTTGTCACCAATCGCAATGCGCACTGTGTCGTGCCCGTTGCGATACAGCGAATAATTGATAAATGCCGGGTCGAGTGCGATGTCCCGGTGATTGCTCATAAACAAGTAGGCCTTTCCCGCTTGCAAGCTTTCGATACCGGAGACGGTGAAGCCGGCCGTGGTCTGCTCGATCATCGCATCCATGTAGCGCTTGACCACGAGCTGCATAGATTGGACGTCGATTACCTGGCGCAATTGCCAGCGCAATACTCGCACCACGATCGGTTCCAGCAGCCAGCCCAGCGGACCTGCCAATTGCGGAAACTTGAGGCGACATATCGCCCCCGGAAATTCGGGATGTGACAGCAAGCGCTCGAGGACCGGCCTTACTTCGCTGTCGTTATAGGGACGAATATCGCTATAGGTATCCATGCTGTGAACGTCGATTATGAAATGAGATCAAGGACGCGAACCTTAACCGATAGCGGCTCTCGCGTCATCCATTTAGCACCCGCAGCGACGGTCATCCGGACCACTGAATAGCGAAAATTACCGCACACCGGTCAACGCAAACTATTTCCGCCGCAACTTTTTAGCAGGTATGATTGTCAAATCATATGCTTAGTAACCCGATGGAGATGTCAATGTTAACCGCTCGAACACTACCAGCGCTGCTTGCACTACTGTTTTTGGCCGGATGCTCCAATCCCGTCAAGGTAGAGTCGGACTACACCCCGGAAACCGACTTCAGCGCCTTTAAAACCTACAGCTGGTATGATATCGCGCTGCGCGACCCGAGATCACTCGATTACCTGGGCGGCGACATTTTTGACAAGCGCGTGCGCTACAATATCGATGCCCAGTTACAGGCCAAGGGCTTTGTCCTGAAGAGCGAAGGGCCGGTAGATTTCAAGGTCAACTACGATGTGCTGACACAGGATCGGCAAGACATCAATACCTACAATACCTATGGCGGAATGGCTCCGGGCTTCGGCTACTATGGTCACTATGGCTATGGCGGTATGGGTATGGGTATGGGCACCACCACTACCCAGGTCGTCAACTACAAACAGGGCCAATTAATTGTCGACATCGTACTTCCCGAGAATGACACCCTGGTGTGGCGCGGGACCGCCGAGGGACGAATACCGAAGAACGCCAAGCCTGAACAGCGGGAAAAGGGCACCCAGGAGCTGATCGCGAAAATCCTGGCCAATTTTCCGCCCAAACCACAGTAACTCAATGCAAGATCGGGGATAGATAGGATGAAAGGTTTGCCATTAATGTCGCTGTCAACACTACTGTGTATGGTAGTGACGATTACAGGCTGCACCACTATTGATGTCAGCACCGACTACGCGCTGGAACAGGATTTTAGCCAGTATCGCAGCTATCAGTGGCACCCCGACGGGGTCCAGAAAAATGCGGCGCTGGATGCCATGGGGGGCGACATTTTCGCCGCACGGATTAAACGGGTCACCGAGGAAACCCTTGCCTCCAGGGGCATGCTCCCGGGTCCCGACCCCGACTTCTACGTCAATTATTCGGTGATTACGGAAGAGCGCGTGTCGATCAACACTTATAACACCTACGGTGGCTACGGCCCGGGCTGGGGCTACTACGGTTATGGCTACGGAGCCTGGGGCGTGGGCGGCTCGCAAACCTCGGTGAGTTATTATACCGAGGGAGCGATTGTGATCGATATTGTCGACGCCGCCAGCAACCAACTGGTGTGGCGGGGGACCGCCGACAGTATACTGGACCAATCGGCAAGCCCCACCCAGAAAGAGCAGGAACTGCGCCAGGCCTTGTCCAAAATGTTTGAAAATTTCCCGCCGATAGCTCCACCCCGGTAAAACCCTATAGCCCGGCGCTGCACCCTACTGTTGTGCGTTCAGCCCGGGCTTCGCATCCATGACCAATAATTAAGCGAATCGATTCCCTGCAGGCAGTAGACTCCTCGAGAGATGACGCTATGGCCGCACTCTCAGATTTCATTGCATCGAGACCGCACAACCCAATGCCACCACATATTATCCAGACCCAAGTACAGGTGTCGAGCCTGACGAGTGCAACCCCGGCACGGCACACAAGATACCGGTCTCTGACAGCAAGGCTGACCTACCTTGGCATTATGCTGGGCACGCTTTGCACCGGCGTGGCGCAGGGAGCAACGCCAACCAAAATCAACTTTGAACGCTATGCCAGTACCGAGGAAGGCAAAAAATACGCTCTATATACAGTGCAATGCTCGAACGGCGAGGCTCACATGATTACGGCTTGGGACAACCGCAGGGATTGGTGTGTTAGTCATCAATCCCGCGATGCTTGTCACCGCTGGCAACTGGCAGCCGCCAGGCAGGCGTGTGGCGATCAATAATAACAATGGGGCAGCAGACGCTGCAGGGGTGGCGCGCAAGCCAGCTTACTTGCATCCGTGACAACGACAGCACCTTGCCCGGGAGTCAAAAAATGTCAATTTATGAACTACTGGAAACCGAGCACGGTAGACGGGTGTTGCAGCTTCGCAGCCCCATCACTCTCGAGCCAACCGGCACCCTGGTATGCGCCAACCGGGAAGATGTAGCCACTGCCGTCAGCAGGGCCCGCCAGGCCCAGCCGGCCTGGGCCGCGCTGTCGTTTGCACAACGTGCTGCCTACATGGATGCAGCGCTGCAGGTCATGATGGACCGAGCCGACGACATCGTTGAACGCGTCGTAGCAGAAACCGGCAAGGCCCGGGCCGACGCCTTCAGCATGGAAGTCTGGTCCTGCTGCGACTCGCTGTGCTACTACGCCAAAAATGCGAAAAAATTTCTCAAACCGCAGTTTAAACGGGTACACGGCGTACTTGGCATTACCAAGAAGGTGAAGATTAACTACAAGCCGCTGGGCGTCGCCGGCATTATCGTGCCGTGGAATGGACCCGTGGTGCTGGGAATGAACCCGGCGGTACAGGCGCTGATGGCCGGCAACACCGTGCTTATTAAGGCCTCGGAAGTGACGCCCTACTCCACCAAGTTGGTTGAAGAAATTTTTACCGAGGCGGGCCTACCCGAGGGCGTGCTGCAAGTGCTGCTTGGCGACGGTGAGACCGGTGCCCGGCTATGCGAGGCGAGGGTCGATAAAATTGCCTTTACCGGCAGCGTCAATACCGGCCGGAAAGTAGCCGAGGCCTGCGGCCGCCAGCTGATTCCCTGCACCCTGGAACTGGGTGGCAAAGACGCAATGATTGTCTGTGATGACGCCGACCTCGACCGCGCGGCCGCCGGAGCCGTGATCGGTTCATGCATGAATACTGGCCATTATTGCTGTGGCACCGAGCGCATTTACGTGGTCGAGCACGTCTACGACGAATTTCTCGCCAAGGTTGTGGCGCTGGTGAAAACACTGCGTCAGGGTAGTGACCTGGGCTACGAGGAGGATGTGGGTGCGGTATTCTGGGATCGCCAGATGAGTATTATTGAAGATCACGTGCAAGACGCCGTGGCCAAAGGCGCCCGCATTCTGGTCGGAGGAGCACGCAACCCGGACCTTGCCGGCCTCTACTACCAGCCCACGGTAATGACTGAGGTCGATCACGGCATGAAAATCATGACCGATGAAACTTTCGGCCCCATTGTTTGCGTTCAGCGAGTCAAGGACGAGCACGAGGCGCTGCGGCTGGCCAACGACTCCCGCTATGGTCTCAATGGTAATGTCTGGAGTAAAAATACCCGCCATGCCGTTGAACTAGCCGAGCAGGTTGAAACTGGCGGCATCAGCGTTAACGATATGGCGATGACCTACGGCATACCCGCGGCGCCTTTTGGTGGGGTTAAGGAAAGCGGCGTCGGCCGGGTCAACGGCGAGGTAGGTATACGCGGCTACTGTCATGCGGTGCCGGTTCTGATCGAACGCTTCGGCGGTAAAAACCTGCCCTCGGGCTACCCCTACACCGCCAAGAAGATTGAAGGCATGAAGAAATTTATGCGCTTGCTGTGGGGCACGCCGCTGGGCAAATGGTTGTCGTAACAGTGCGGGATTAGACCCTGTGGAATACGACTATCGCGCCATCGAGCAATTGCTCTACCGCTACGCCGAGTGCATTGATGACGGCAATCTGGAGCAGCTGGCTTTGCTATTTACCCACGGCCGCATCAGCGCTGCAGGCATGCCCGACGCCGCCGCAGGCGAGGCCGCGGTGCTGGCGATGTACCGCGCCGCTACCCGCATCTACCCGGACAACGGCACACCCCATACCCAGCATCTGGTGGCCAACCCGATTATCGAGCTCGACCCGGACGGCACGAGCGCCCAGTGTCGCAGCCGCTTTACGGTACTGCAAGCGGTGCCCGGACTGACATTACAAGCCATCATTTGCGGTCGCTATCACGACAAATTGCAAAAAATCGACGGCCAATGGTGGTTTAGCGAGCGTCATATGACCACCGAGCTCGTGGGCGAACTGAACCAGCATTTATTGCTTGCCGACACCAAGCTGCAACCCTGATATTCAAGCTCTATGTCACGGCAGAGGGGCAAACGTCACCCTGCGCCCGCTTGAAGCCTGATACAATCATCGCCGTCACGCACAAGCCCTGAGCATACCGGAGCCGCACACCCCCATGGACCTTAGCCACCATCAAACTAACAGCGATAACGGCCCTGATCAGAACCACGATCCCAATAAAGCCAACATGAGCAAACCCGGCAACCGCGGCATAAAGCGCCTGGCAGCCGCCACAGCCTTCTCCTTCAAGGGCTTTCGCGCAGCCTGGCAGCAGGAAGAGGCCTTTCGCCAGGAGATGCTGCTGGCGCTGGTACTATTTCCTGCCGCCTTCTGGTTGGGTCAGACTACGGTGGAGACCCTACTGCTACTGCTCAGTTGCATCATGGTCATCTTTGCCGAGCTGACCAATACCGCCATCGAATCCATCGTCGACAGGATTGGGGCCGAACATCACCCGCTTTCAGGGCAGGCCAAAGACCTTGGTTCTGCGCTGGTATTTGTCAGCAACATGACTGTGTTGCTGGTTTGGGGCATGATCGCCTGGCAGCGCTGGTGCGGGTAGCTAAAGAGCCACCTTTAAAGCGCATCTGCTCTTGAGAACAGGCTCAGCCGCTCTATTTTCAAGGAATAGCCCAGAAATATTGACAAGTAGGGGCCAAATCGGAATAATCCGCCCTCCAATTTATTGACCGAGGAATACCCGTGGCAAACTCACCCCAGGCAAAAAAGCGCGCACGCCAGACAGAAGTTCGTCGCCGCCATAATGCGAGCTTGAGCTCCATGGTGCGTACCTACATCAAAAAAGTGAATGCGGCTACCGCCAGCGGCGACAAGGCAGCAGCGCAAAAAGCTTACGCAGAAGCCGTGCCAGTCATTGATCGCATGGCCGACAAGGGCATACTGCACAAGAATAAAGCATCGCGGCACAAGAGCCGCCTGAACGCGCAAGTTAAGGCAATGGCCTGATTTACAGCCTGCTTCGGTCACGGTAGTCGCGAGTACTGCAACTGCCGGCACCCGAGATGCCTGCCCACTGCTTTCGCCCTACCCCGCATAGAAAAAGCCGCGATCTCAAACGCGGCTTTTTCTATGGCGGCCTACAACTACAACACCACCAGGTTGTCGCGGTGTATCAGCTCGTCGTCGTCGTGATAGCCTAACACCGCAGCGATGCGCTCACTGCTTACACCTGTAATCCGCCGCGCCTCATCGGCGTCGTAGTTTACCAGGCCACGGGCAATTTCGACACCCGAGGGGTCGACGCAAGACACCATCTCGCCGCGGCCAAACTTGCCCTCGACTTTTACCACCCCAACCGGTAACAGGCTGCGGCCTGACTGTTGCACAACTTTCGCCGCGCCAACATCGAGGTGTAATACACCGCGTATCTTGAGATGGCTTTCTAACCAGCGTTTGCGCGCCGCAATCGGACGCTGTTCGGCCTGCAACCAGCTGCCCACCTTGGCGCCCGCAGCAATATCCAGTAGCACATTCGCCTCGCGACCGCCGGCAATAACGGTATGCGCCCCCGAGCGGGCTGCCAATCTTGCGGCTTTCAACTTGGTCAACATACCGCCCCGCCCTAACGAACCCGCTGGACCGCGCGCGTATTCATCCAGCCGGGAATCACTGGCCTCTGTCTGCACAATCAGCTTCGCAGCGGGAAATTGACGGGGATCTTGCTCATATAAGCCAGACTGGTCGGTTAGAATCGTCAGCAGATCAGCGTCAATCAGGTTGGCGACCACGCCCCCGAGGGTATCGTTGTCGCCAAAGCGAATCTCGTCGGTGGCGACGGTGTCGTTCTCATTGACGACTGGAATCACGCCCAGCGCCAATAGCGTTTGCAAGGTGCGCCGGGCATTCAGGTAACGCTGGCGATTAGACAGATCGTCGTGCACCAGCAATATCTGCGCAGTATGCAACTGGTGCTGGGCAAAAGCCGCTTCCCAGGTTTGGATCAACCCCATTTGCCCAACCGCGGCGGCGGCCTGCAGGTCGTGAATCGCTTGCGGCCGCTTTGACCAACCGAGGCGCGACAGGCCAGCAGCCACTGCCCCCGATGACACTAGCACCACTTCTATGCCCTGCTGCCGCAAGTTGGCAATTTGCGCCACCCAGGTAGCAATGGCGTGCTTATCTAAACCCTGGCCATCGGCAGTGAGCAGGGCACTACCAATTTTGATGACCCAGCGACGGGTTTTCTGCAAATAGTCGCGGCCAGCCTGCATTGCCTAGTCCTCTCTCACATAGACGACTTCGACCCCGTCGTCATCGTCATCGTCTTCCTCGCCGCCTTCAACATCGTCCATCGCTGTGCGCTTTTGTTCGCGCAGGGCGGAAATGCGCTCGCGTGCCTCGCTTTGCATTTGCTGCTGCTCGGCATGTTCTCGCACCACCAGCTCGGGATCGTTCGACTCAGCCTCCCGCACCTGCTCTAACTGCTCCATAATGGCCTCGCACAGCTCGGCGGTGCCATCACCATCGACAGCCGAGACCGCAAACACCCTACCCCTCCAATCGAGGCCGGCAACAATGCGGGCAATTTCAGCCTCGCGCTCTTCCGGCTCCAACAAATCAATCTTGTTGATCACCAACCAACGTTCCCGTCCGGCCAGTGTTGGGCTAAAACGCTCCAGTTCACGAATAATCGACTGTGCGTTATCCACCGCATCGCTCCCGTCTAGGGGCTCAACATCTACCAGATGCAATAACAGGCGAGTCCGCGTCAGGTGCTTCAAAAAACGAATACCCAGTCCCGCGCCTTCAGAGGCACCTTCAATCAACCCGGGAACATCCGCCACCACAAAACTACGGTATTTACCCACGGTCACCACGCCCAAATTGGGAGTGAGAGTGGTAAAGGGGTAGTCGGCAACCCGCGGCTTGGCGGCAGATATTGCACGAATTAAAGTCGACTTACCGGCGTTGGGCAGGCCGAGGAGCCCGGCATCGGCCAATACTTTCAGCTCCAAGCGCAAGCTACGAGCTTCGCCAGGTGTGCCATTGGTAGTCTGGCGCGGCGCGCGATTGGTACTCGACTTAAACCGGGTATTACCCAGACCGTGAAAACCGCCCTGGGCCACCAGTAAGCGATCATCTTCATGGGTAAGATCACCAATGATTTCGCCGGTGTCATCGTCAATCACCGTAGTGCCGACCGGCACCCGCAGTTCCAGGTCATTACCACTGCGCCCGGTGCAATTGCCACCACTGCCAGCCTGGCCCGACTCCGCCCGAAAATTGCGCTGATAGCGATAGTCGACCATGGTGTTGAGAGCGTTGTCTGCCAGCAGCCAAACCGAACCGCCATCGCCGCCGTCGCCTCCGTCGGGGCCACCCCTGGGAATGTATTTTTCTCGCCGAAAACCGAGGCAACCGTTACCGCCCTTGCCGGCTTCAACTTTAATTAAAGCTTCATCTACAAATTTCATTTGCTTGCCTTTGCCTGTACTACTGGCGAAACTGGCGGCGTCCGCTGGGTGCACGTTCGCCCCACATCTCCCCGGGCCGTCATTTCCAACCATGAATAGGTGCTTATATTACAAGCACTTACTGGACACTCCTACACCGAGAATGAAGATCTAATGCACTTAACACCCGCATAGCAACGAAGAGACAGGGCTTGAAATGCGCGCCACGGTCAGCAGCAAATGACTCGAAACCACATTAATACTACCGAATTAAAAAAGCCCCGTCATATGACGGGGCTTTTCGATCTTACGGGTATAGCCTCAGCGCCTGGGCACTACCCGAACGGGTTTCAGGCCGCAACAATATTGACAAACTTGCGCTTTTTGGGACCCTTGACCGTAAACTCAACCACGCCATCAGATTTGGCGAAAAGGGTATGGTCTTTGCCACAACCCACATTGTCACCGGGGTGGAAATGGGTACCGCGCTGACGCACGATGATAGAGCCCGCTGCCACTTGCTGGCCGCCGTAGCGCTTCACTCCCAATCGTTTGGATTCTGAATCGCGTCCATTGCGGGTACTACCGCCTGCTTTCTTGTGAGCCATTGTTTAATCTCCCGCCTGTTAACCACTAATACCGGTGATTTTTACTTCGGTATACCACTGACGATGCCCGGCGCGCTTCATATGGTGCTTGCGACGCCGAAACTTGATGATGCTTATCTTGTCGTGGCGACCCTGAGAAACCACTTCGCCTGTCACAACAGCGCCTTCAACCAGCGGTTGGCCGACTTTCACGCTGTCGCCCTCCCCCAGCATCATCACCTTATCAAATTCTACTTTCTCACCGGCGCCCAGTTCAATCTTTTCCAATTTCAGGATTTCGCCTTCCTGAACCCGGTGTTGCTTACCACCACTTTCGATTACAGCGTACATACATTTCTCCAATTGCCTTACCCGGCTCGCTTTTCTACTTTCTGTCTATCCAGCCCGCAAGCCGCGCCCGGGGGGAAAGCACTACCCTTTACCAGGGGCGCGAATTATAATGAAATACTCTCAGCGGAGCAAGCCTGCAACGCCACACATTTTAGGTGCACCAAAGCGGCGTCACAACCTTGACACTCCGCGACACCCCACCTAGGATGCCCGCTGCAATCCAGGACCCGGCATTTACCCATGCAAGCTATCCGCCAATCTGTCGCCGACGACTTCGAGGCTGTCAACGCACTCATCATTCGGGAGTTGCACTCCGATGTCGGGTTGGTTGAAAGCATCGGCCACTACATCGTTGATGCCGGCGGCAAACGCATTCGCCCACTGCTGGTGCTCCTGATGGCTGGTGCGATTGGCAAAATCAATAATAGCCACCGGCAATTCTCGGCAGTGGTCGAGTTTATACACACCGCTACCCTGCTGCACGACGACGTCGTCGATGTCTCGACACTGCGCCGGGGCCGGGAAACCGCCAATGCCAAGTGGGGCAATGCGCCGAGCGTGCTGGTCGGCGATTTCATCTACTCACGCGCGTTCCAGCTAATGGTGCGTATGGGCAACATGGATATCATGCGGCTAATGGCAGACACCACAAACCTGGTGGCAGAGGGCGAAGTACTGCAACTGGAAAATGCTGGCAACCCTGGCACCACTGAGAATGCCTATTTCGAAGTGATCAAACGCAAAACCGCGGCCCTATTCCAGGCTGCCACCGAAGGGGCGGCACTGCTCTCCGGACTAAATCCCGAAGGCGTCGCCGCCTGTAAAAACTATGGCTATCACCTGGGCATGGCCTTCCAACTGATCGACGATATGCTCGATTACAGCGGCCAGCCAGAGCAAATGGGCAAACATATTGGCGATGACCTGGCAGAGGGTAAACCCACATTGCCATTAATACGGGTTATGCAAGTGGCTAGCGACAGCGATGGCGCGCTGGTACGCCAGGCTATCAGCCAGAAAAGCGCGGCTAATATCGATAAAATCTCGGCGCTGATCAAGCAGTGCGACGCGCTGGATTACACCCGGGCCGCCGCCCTGCGCCATCGTAGCGCAGCGTTAGAAACACTACAGCAACTGCCCCGCACTGGCCTGCAAAATGAACTACGACGTCTGCTTGAAATGGCGATTGATCGCAACGCCTGAACTCAGCCCGCACCTGTGACATTGATCACAGCATTGCATAGACGCCGAGAATTTGATCACAGTATCAAAACCCCATACCGATAACTCCGTGTAAGGCGATTCGCGCTTATCTAGACTCTTGGTCAAAGCCGCACTATTTCATGCCAGGAAGCGCAATCATGCTAAGAACCTTAATCATTTTATCGATCGCCTTTTCACTGTCGGCCTGTCGCACCAATAGCGACGCCGCGAGCACCACAACCAGCAGCAACAGCAATTTACTCGCCGGGTGGACCCAGCCAACGGAAAGCTTGCAAGCTTTGCCAGAGCCCGCGCCTATCGAGCCAGCCAAAAAGGAGATTGCCAAGCAACCGACAGAACAGCGGGTAGTACAACAGCCCGCTCCGACCCAGCCGGTCAAACAGCCGCCCGCGAAGGAAACCATGTATTCGGCCCAACCGGAGTCGCGCCCTGAACCAGCAGATCCGGTACGCTACCAGTCGGTCACTCTCGAGTGGACCATCCCGATGCAACGCGAAAACGGCCAGCTACTCGGGGCCAATGAGCTGGATGGTTACATTATCGAGTACACCCGGAAGAGGGCACCGGGCGTGAGTTGAACAACAATATGTGGAAGGCGGCCAGATAGACAATCACTCTTTGGAGCTACCACCCGGTTACTATAGTTTTCGTGTTATTGCAGTAGATACCCAGGGGCTTACCAGCAACCCCTCGAATTGGGTAGGCGTTACCCTGTCCTGATCCATCCTCCCCCCGGGGCCGGCAGCCGTCGGCCCCAACAGACTGCGCCACAATTCACATTTTACTAATCGGTTAAACTTGCTAGAATGTCGCGCACTGGTTCAGCTCCGGCATCGTGGCTAATATTCTATTATAAATCAATAAGCTACATATCAATTCTGAACCCAAACCCAATATAGGGCTGGTGCGATGAGTCGCGAGTTCAAAGCCAATCAACCATCGACGCTGAAAACAGCGCGACGAGTTATGCCCACGCTGATGCAACAAGCGCGGGATTATGCCCTGGCCGAGTTCGAATCCCAGATAGACAGGGCGCTTACTCATTGCGACGACGCCCTCTATGACCTCTCAATCAGCGCCAACTCGAATAGTGAGCAAACCCTCTATTTTGACTCGATGCGGGAAATCCGCAGCGCTAAGCAGCTTATCGTTGACCGTTTTCGTGAAAACATCATTGATATGTTCAACCAGCTGCTGTCGCGCCTTTCACGTGCACCGACAACAGAAAACCTGAGCCGCGAAAATTTTAGCTTGGTTGAAACTGATGAAGTCGAGCAGGATGTCGCCCTGTCGTCGATGGTGACCAAGTCGCGAGCACACAACCAGGAGGCGCTGTACCACCTCAAGTGCCGTTTCGACAAACTGTTGCCGGGTCGCGACATTACCGACCAGAACAACCCGTTGGGCCCGGATGCCATCTGCAATGCGTTTAAGCTCGCAACGGCGCAACTTGAATTGAATATCAAAGCACGCATCGTGTTGTTGAAAGCTTTCGATCGCGAAGTGGTCAACCAGCTGTCCAACACTTACGCAGGCGTCAATGAACTGCTGATCAAAAACGGGGTGCTGCCTGAGATTAGAAGCACCATCAAGAAGCAAGCTTCTGCCGAACGCAAGCAGCCAACTCAAAAGCCACAGGCAGATTACCGCGAGCCAGACCAGCCCGAACCGGAAAGCGGCGTGGGTTTCACTGACCACGGTGCCGGAAACGCCGCTTATGGGTATGGCCTGCCGGAGTTCAGTTCGCTACTCAGCGGCCTCCGGCGCATGAACATAAGGCCCCCGGGCTTTATCCCCCGCTACAGCGCTCGCTCAGGGCCGGTAGTCAGCCAGGATGAATTGGTGCGCTTGTTGGCAGAGCTGCAAGCATCAATCAGTTACGAAGAGATTTTACATCAACAGACTCTGGATATACGTAGTTCAATCGATAGCATCATGGCCTCTATGGATGCGTCAGGCACGCCGGATCATGCACTGGAAACGCCTGATGAAGATATCATCAACCTGGTGGCCATGTTTTTTGACTTCGCACTCAGCGATCCTACGATGCCGGTGTCGTTCCAGGCATTAATCGCCAAACTCCAGCTGCCCATATTGAAGTTAGCATTGCGCGATGCCGAATTTTTTAATACGCAGCGCCACCCAGCGAGGATGCTAATCAACGAAATTGCCCGCCTGGGGGTGGGTTTTGACGAAAACCATCCCGATCATAAAGATTCGATTGTTGCGACCATTGAAGAAATCATCCAGATCGTTCATGACCAACCGCATGCGGACAAGGCTTTGTTCGAGTCAATGCGAGTCAAACTGCAGGAAATTGCCAGCAAGCAACAGCAGAAAGCCCAGCGGGTCGAGAAGCGAGCAAAAGAAATGGCCTCAGGCCAGGCAAGAACCCAGGCAGCGCGTTCCAAGGTACAGCTCGAATTACGTAAACGCCTGAAAGATGCGCTGCTGCCAGAACCCATCAGTCGATTCCTGGTGAAAGAGTGGCAGAAGGTTATGTTGCTAACCTACCTGAATCATGGCGAAAATAGTGCTGAATGGCTGGAGTCGCTGCAACTGATAGATGACCTGATCTGGAGTGTGCGCAATCACACGGATGAAAAGTCGAAAAACAGGCGCATCAAGCTGCTGCCGACCCTGCGGACCAAGCTGCGTAAAGGGCTGGCTAAAACCGTGGCCGATGACGCCGATATGGAAGCTATCATTGCGGCGGTGGATCAGATTCACGACGCGCTAACGCGCGGAAGGGTCGAAGATGTGCAATACGACTCTCTTAAGCCAGAACAGCAAGCCGCGCTGGCCGAAGCCGAAGAACAAAAGAGCTGGAAGGAAATGTCTGCGCTTGAACGCCAGCAGGCCAAGCTTAAACGCATCACATACGACTGTATCCGTAAGGCCGATGCCCTGCAGCCCGGGCACTGGCTGGTGTTTACCGATGACACCGCGGGAAAAAGCCTGCGCTGCAAGCTGGCGACTAAACTGCAAGAAACGGATACCTATGTTTTCGTCAATCGCTTCGGCTTTAAGTGCCTGGCGAAGAAGCGCAAGGATGTCGCTCTGGATCTGCAACACAAACGAGCGTATGTTTTGGACAATGGTCCATTATTTGACCGGGCACTTAACAAGATCGCTGGCAGCCTCAAAGAACTGGGGCCCGCCGCCAGCTAACGCTGCAATGGCTTTCGCAAAAATCACCGGTTAATCTATGTGGGACTACGACGTTAATTTTCTCAACTCGTTGGCTGGTGCCATCGCGTTTTTTATCTTGTTCTGGCTGCTCGCATCACCCCGCTACCGGCGCCACTACCCCCTTACCCTGGCTATTGCCGCGTTGGTCACAGCGCTGCGCATGCTTGTGGTTGTGCTTCAGGCACGCTTTGACTCATCGCCCCTCCTGCTGTTCTGCTTTGACTTGCTGTTCTACACCTTTTGGTACTGGGCGATTTTTGGCATGGTCTATAAATTCACCGGCACCCATTTGCCCAAGTGGATGGCGATTACCTGTACGGGCCTTATTCTGATTATCGGCACGCTGTCGGCGCTGGGAAGTGCCATGCACAAGCCGATGACCGTCATCTATGCCAGTATGATGATCACTTGGTCCAACCTGCTGCTGGCGGTACTCGGAGTCGTTCTGCTGGAGCAGCTATACCGCAATGTCAGCGTTAAGACCCGCCACGCCATAAAGTTCTTCTCGCTCGGGCTGGGAGCACTGTTCATCTATGAGCTATACCTGTTTTCCCAGATTCTGGTATTCCAGAGTATCCCTTATGACAGCTGGAATGCGCGTGGCGCAATCTACAGCATAGCGGGAGTATTTTTGATCGTTACACTGGCGAAAACTGATAGTGCTCCCCAGGTCAGTTTGTCTCGCAATATGGTGTTTTATACCACCGGCTTGCTCGGTGCCGGAGTTTTGCTGTTTTTGATGTCAACTATCGGCTACTACATCAAGGTTTACGGTGAACACTGGGGAGCGGCATTCCAGCAGGTGCTTACCTTCACGGGTATCGCAGGGCTGGTGATCATCAGCACCGTTCCCCGCTTGCGATCTTCAGCATTGGTTTATATTAACAAGAATTTTTTCAGCCATAAGTACGACTACCGTGCGGAGTGGCTGAACTTAATCGACATGTTGTCACAACCCTATGGTGACAGCGATACACAGCAACAAGCCATCAAAGCGATGTGCGCAGTTTTTAATAGCCCGGGCGGCATACTATGGGTACGCCATGACAACCGTTTTGAGGCCGAGGCATCGTATCCAATGGCCCTGCCAGAGGATGCCACAGAGCCCGCAGACTCCGCATTTATCGCTACTATGATCGAGCAGGAGTGGATATTTGAATCGGATGGCCGCTTTCCAGAAGATCAGCATTTACCTGAATGGGCCGGCCAGATAGACAATCTATGGATTATCGTGCCACTGTTTAACGAGGACCACCTGCTCGGATTTATCGGCTTAGTCAGGGGCAGCGATGCAGGCGAGCTGACGTGGGAGGATCTCGACCTGCTAAAAACGGTTGGCCGACAATTGGCAAGCTATTTGGCTCGACACCAAGCCGGTGAATTGCTCGCACAATCCCGCCAGTTTGAAGCCTATAATAAGTTGACCGCCTTCATCATGCATGACTTGAAAAATCTGATCGCACAGCAGGCACTGGTGGTTGAAAATGCCGCCAAGCACAAGGAAAACCCGGCATTTATTGAAGACATGATCAACACCATTGATAATTCAGTCAATAGGATGAACAACCTGCTCAGCAAGATGCAACGCAAGGAGCCTTTGCAAGCAAAATCTATGGATCTGGAGCAGGCGCTGATCGAAGTCATCAAAAAATGCAGCGATCTTAAGCCAGCTCCCACCCTGCGACTCGAGGCCAGGGGCTTGAAAGCCAAGGCCGACCGTGACAATCTGGTGATGATACTTTCCCACCTGATTAAAAACGCGCAGGATGCAACCGCAGACAGTGGGTTTATCGATGTGCGACTGGAACAGCGCGGAGAGCTGGCCATTATTGAGGTCGAAGACAATGGGGAGGGCATGAGTGCGGAGTTCGTCAAGGGGCGGCTCTTCAAACCTTTTGATACCACCAAATCCGGCAAGGGTATGGGCATAGGTGTCTACCAAGCAAGGGAATACGTACAAGCCATCGGCGGAGACATTAAGGTCACTAGCGAACCGGATATTGGTACAACAATTTGCATCACCATCCCACTGGTCGCATCAAAGCAGGAAGCAGCCTAGTTCATATGACGAACCCATCGAATACCAACAACAAACCGAAATTGCTAATCGTTGAAGACGACACCGGTCTGCAAAGCCAATTGCGCTGGCACTTCGAGCAGTACGATGTTGCACTGGCAGAGGATCGGATCACCGCCATCGCGGCAGTGAGGCGCGAGGAGCCCTGTGTGGTATTGCAGGATCTCGGGTTGCCGCCCGATGAGGAAGGCGTTGAGGAAGGTTTTGCCACCGTCCGCGAGATTCTTGAACTGGCTCCTAACACCAAAATAGTGGTCGTGACCGGGCACCATGAGACCGAAAATGCGATTCGTGCCATCGCCATGGGCGCCTACGATTTTTACGAAAAGCCTGTCAACACCGCGACTCTGGATTTGCTGGTACAGCGCGCCTTTCGCATCTACCAGCTCGAACAACAAAACCGGCGGATGCAGTCAGAACAAAAGTCTCCGTTAGAGGGGATTATTGCGTCGGATGGCGCGATGATACGCATCTGTGCCACTCTTGAGAAAATTGCTCCTACCAGTGTGACCTGCCTGCTGCTGGGAGACAGCGGAACCGGTAAAGAAGTGTTGTCAAAGGCAATCCATCGCCTGAGCCCGCGGGTCGACAAGAGGTTTGTCGCCATCAACTGTGCCGCGGTGCCGGAAAACCTCATGGAAAGCGAATTGTTTGGCTATGAACGCGGCGCGTTTACCGGCGCCAACAAGCGCACCATAGGCAAAATCGAGTCCGCTGACGGAGGCACCCTACTCCTTGATGAAATTGGCGACATGCCGCTGACACTGCAGGCTAAGTTGCTGCGGTTCTTACAAGAGAGAGAAATTGAACGACTGGGTGGCCGGGAATTAATCTCGGTCGACGTCAGGGTTATCTGCGCCACCAACAAGAATCTTGAGGAGATGGTCGCAGAGGGAACCTTTCGTGAGGACCTTTTCTATCGTATCAGCGAAATCGTTATCAACATCCCCCCGCTGCGAGAGCGTGAGGGCGATCGCACTTTATTGTCACGCCACTTATTACAGAAATTCTGTACCGAGCATGCGAAGGCCTTGACCGGATTTACCCCGGAAGCCGCGACGGCTATTGAGGCCTATTCATGGCCGGGCAATATACGGGAAATGGAGAACAAAATTCGTCGCGCTGTGATCATGTGCAATGACAAAATGGTAACGGCAGCGGATCTTGGTCTTGCAGAATCTGATGGTCTTTCTATAAACCTTCGACAAGTGCGCTTCGACGCAGAAAAATCAGCAATCAACAAAGCCCTGGCTTTTTCTGATGGCAACATCACTGTTGCCGCAAAATTGCTCGGCATCACCCGGCCAACCCTGTACGACCTGGTGAAAAAATACGACATCCAACTCGACACCGAGTAAACAGCCGTTTGCAGCGAGTTATGTGACATCTTCCAAAAGCCAAGCAAGGAAAACGATGCGCTTTTACCGGCCCAGTATTCCGCGATACAACCTGCCATCGTGCATTAGAACAATGCTTGGGGCTACCATTGCTGTCCTACTGGCAGCATGCGGCCCATCCGACAAATCCGGCCCACTCGACCAAGCGCCACCTCAAGTCAAAAGTGCGCAAACTTACCAGCAACAGGGCCAATTCAAGGCAGCATTGATTGAAGCGCAGAACGCCGTGCGCCTCGCCCCAGGACAAATGGCGCCTCACCTGCAGATCGTTTCCCTCTATAACGAACTGGGCTATTTTCGCAGTGCCATCGATGCAGCAGCAATCGCGCCAGACCAGAGCGATCCGGCCCTTATATTGGAAAAGGCCAGGGCCCTGAATGGCCTTAAAAAGTATCGCTCGGCAAAGAATTTGTTGCTGGACAGTAATTGCGCGCTGGGCAACGAGCAGCAATTTTACTGCCACTTGTACCTCGGCCAGGCACTGGCAGGCCTGGGTGAGATGGAGAGCGCCCGCTTAGCTTTGCAAAAAGCTGTTCAAGAACCAAGCCGCGATAATGCAATCGTCGAATTGGCGCGTATTGATCTTCTGGAGGGAAAGTCCAATTCCGCTCTTGCTGCGCTGGAACCGCTACTTGATTCGAAAAAGCCAAATAGTGCTGCACGCCTTTTGGCAGCAGAAATCGCTATCCAGCGCGGTAAATACTCGCGCGCTGAAGACTATTTGACTGACGTGCTGGGCCAGCTACCGGTAACCGACATCATGTTGCCCGAGCGAATTAACGCTTTGCAACTGATGAGTCGGACCCTGACTTTGCATGGACGCATTGATGAAGCCATGGTCTACGATCGCGTGCTGAACGAGCAGTTACCCGACTACTCTGCCAACAAGAGACTGATCGAGAAAAGCATTGACCTAATTAGAGACAATCAGCTGCAAGAGGCCAGCGAAATCCTGACCCAGACCCTTGAAAATGGCGGCGACAGTTTCGCCGGCACCTTGCTGGGTATTGTCAGTTATTTGCAGGGTAACCTATCCCAGGCTGCCGACATGCTAACTGCTCATATCGATCCAGAAACAGCGAATAGTGCTGCACTTGAGTTGCTGTTAAGTGCAAAATTTCAACTCAATGATATTGACCAGGTGCTGGATATTCTCGAGACCGAGCTGCAGACTCGCAGTAGCAATGCCAACCTTTTAGGCCTCTACGGCCTTGCCAAACTCGCTCGCCAGGATTTGACGGGAATCGGTTACATAGAACAGTCGTTGGTGCTGGATCCAGACAACAATCGACTGCGGCTTGCAATGCTCACTTTTTACCGACGGCAGGGCTTGCTGCCCCAGGCGCTGGAACAAGCTCGCCAGGCCTATCGCTCGAACCCGGCCGACCCCGCTGCCCAGGAGGCGCTGATCCAGCTACTGATCAGCAGTGATAAAACCGAGGAAACCATAGCCCTGGCGACTGATATTGCCAGTAGCAGCCCTAATGACAGCAATGCCCTGACACTTGCAGGCATTGCATATTTGATGGCCGATGACGCTACCAGTGCAACCAAACATTTACAGCGTGCAATAGAAATTGCACCGGATAACGCTCGAGCCTGGATGGCGCTGGCGCGGCTCGCATACAGCGAACAGCAATACGCCACCGCCGAAACTTACTTTTGTAATGTGTTAAATATTGTTCCGAGTTCTATCGATGCACTCAAAGGAATCATCAGCACTAACGAAGCGCAACATAATGTGGCCCACGGATTGGCGATACTGCATCGCTTTAGCGACGACAACCCCCAAAATGGATTGGCACTGGCCGTTACTGCACAGTACCACTTACGCAACCAGCGGTTACAGCCCGCTATCTCTGCGATTGAACAGGCTTTGCAACGCCAGGAGAATAGTCCTTATATAGAGAGTGTCGCGCTGGACGCTTACCGGCAGCTTGCTAGAAAATCCCTTGCCGACAGCAAGCTATCACTCGCACGCAAGCAACTGTCGCAGGGTCTGGCGCAGCTCCCCAATTCGATTCCTCTGCTGGAACTGCTGGCCACAACCGAAGTCCGTGACGGTAACCCCGTTGCAGCGAACGAGGTGGTTGAACTGCTGTTACAACTTGCTCCCGCAAAGGGCTACGAGGTTTTGGGCGATATCCAGGGCCAGCAAGATCACGCAAAGGCTTTAGCTGCCTATCTCGACGCCTGGAATATACAACCCAGCCCGATGATTGCAGGTAAAATTTATGGGCTGCTCCGAGTAAACGATCCTGCGCAAGCCGAAGCATTTACCAAAGACTGGGCTACCCAGCTCCCCGGCGATAGCCAGCTGCTATTAGTTAAAGCGATCCAGGCGCAACAATCGCCGAACCCAGAGTCTGCTATACGGCTCTACCAACAACTGCTGGAAGCTGACCCTGAAAATGTGACTGCTCTGAACAACCTGGCTTGGCTCTACTTGAGCCAAGCCAATGCCGGAGATGAGGCATTGAAGCACGCTCAGATGGCACAGCAAATTCGCCCTGAAGACCCGGCAGTACTGGATACCCTTGGCATGGTTTTCTTGACTCAAGGTGAGACCGATCAGGGGATTCGATGGCTTGAAAAAGCCTTGCAGCTGGCGCCGGATTCGGCCGAAATAAAGCAGCATTTACAACAAGCGAAAAGCCACTGACTTGCGATGCAAAGGAGCGCCATCACACCTCGCTGCAACGGATTTTTAGTCTAGCCAGCGCCAGCTTCTAATATTTCAAACATTTTTTCCAGCCGAGGCCGATCGACAAAACTGGTGAGCGGCAGCGTCAGCAAGCGGCCGGAGAACACCTCAGCTCCCGCAAATGTCCCTGAAATCGGGTGGGGGATGCTGTCTATCGACGGCAGCGGCAACTGGTACATCCGTGAAGCTCCCAGTCCGTTGCCTTCCAACTCGGCAAACAGTCCATCGCAATGGGCTTTGTTACGACACACTATTGGATAGCGCAGCAGCGGCTGTTGCAGGCTTTGCAGCAGACGCGGCAAATTGATGTAAGCTGCCGTATTTATTGCTTCAAGCTTGGCGTCTACTTGTTGTTGCAACTGCCGAGAACGCTTGCGAAAAAGTTCGACGTTACGCTTTATATAGTCGTCCCGCCAAAAATCCATGCGCTCGATGACTTGCAAGGCATGGTAGCGTGTGACGCCAATGTGCAGAAACGGCAGCAGCGAGAGCAACCGATAAACATGCGGCTGCAACACCAGGTTAAACAGGCGGGCTTTCAGCCGCCAGCTGCGCTCTGTCAGCTGCTGCAGCGGCAGAGAATCAATAATATCCCCGGCGGCACTTGCTATTGACGGCCGAAGTAAAAGCGCCCCACCGCCTACCTGGCTTACCGGCTTGCCCCGGCCAAAACTATGCACCACCAGGTCACCACTGTAACTGGAATTTGCATTTTCAAGAGGAAAATATTGGGCATTGTCCTCTATCAAAACCAGTCCATTGGTATCGCAAAGGATACGCAGGCTCGGCAGGTCTTCGGCAATACCAAGAAAATTTACGGCAACAATCGCTACGGTGTTCGCAGTGATTGCAGCGCCGAGGCCGCCTTCCTGGTAGCGTGGGCTATCGGCTTGAATATCCACCAGTACCGGCTGCAGCCCGGCGGCATAGGCTGCAGCCAATAGGTCCGGGCAGCCATAGGCAGGCAGAATAACTTCCGGCGACCTGGATTTTGCTGTGCTAGCGGCTATGGACATAGCTAAGGACAGCGCGGCAGTGCCGCTGTTCAGCAACAATGCGCGGTAGCTCTCGGGAAACAGCTCGGTGTTAGCATACGGTAAAGTGCGCAGCTCAATCGGCTCACCGACGGGCGATAAGCGCCCGTGAAAAAGCTCGCCGGGGAAGCTGGACGCCCTCATCGCTGCGAGGGTTTCCAAACGTAAATACGATCGCCTTTTACCAGCTTGATAAAAGCTTCCGCCAGGGCAACGTTCACCAGTTGGAAGAAAAAAACCATCCTCACCATGCCAATTTCTCGACTGACTGGCAACAACCAGCCTACAAGCCCGACGACATAGAATACCAGCTGAGCAATTAATGCGAGTCGATATACCGTTCCTTCATTCCATAAGAAACATGACACCAAAAAAAGTGCCAGCAGCAACCAGGGTACCGCCCAACGCATTATCTTATGGCTCCACAGTTGCACTGAAAATAGGCCGTAGCGCCGATAACTCAGTACTTCCGGGTGGCGCACAAGAGCCGTCATGCCCCGCAGCACGGTTCTCACCTTACGCTGGTACTCTCGCTTGCTATCTACAATATCCTTATAGTGCCCCTGCACGTCTGGAGCGGTTATGGCGATCAGGTCCTGCTGCACACAACTCAGGGCGGTATTGAAATCACTGGGGGAGTAGATATCCCATTGCTGGCAAACCGAAGCTCGTGCCGCAAAAAACGATCCACTAAGACCGACCAGCCCAGCACAGTCGGACTCTAGCCGCCGCAACCACATTTCATACCTGACGTAGGCACCCTCTCCTACAACCGTCCCATCCTGGCTAACGAAATGATCTTCGCTGGAGATGGCACCAATGCGTGGGTCACGAAAATAGTCGACCAGGTTACGAATTGCGCCCGCGCAAATACTGGTCGCGACGTCCGAGAAAACCAATATCTCGCCACTGGCCTGCTGAATCGCACAGTACTGGGCATATTCCTTACCTTTGCGTTGGTCTGCCCGGACCAGCCGAACTCGACCCGGCGCAAAGTTCTCGGCAATGCTGTCGGTTTCGTCTTCAGAGCAATCAGAAGCAACGATAATCTCCAACAGCTCCTCTGGGTAATCCAGGGCCAGCGAGTTCTCCAGTTTTTCCTCAAGGCGGCGGGCTTCGTTATAGGCGGTAATAATCAGGCTTACCTTGGGCAATTCGGCGCCACTATCCAACGCCACAAAGGCGCGGCGCTTAGGCAGCACTTGCAGCAAGGCAGCGTAGATAAAGTAGCTGTAGGCCGCAGCAGCAGCTAACAGCCAAAACACCAGTTTCATACGGTTTCTCAAGGTAATCGATTCAACAAGAAAGCCGGCTTTAGATACGTAATAGGGCTATACTACGGCCCTAATTATGGCATTAATTTGACCACATGCATGTAACATAGCAGCTTATATTTACTCGGTGGATTTCTTCTGGCTTTTATGAAAGTACTCCATATTGCTTCTGGCGACCTATGGGCCGGCGCCGAGAAGGCACTTTACACCCTGGCTGTAGAATTGCAGAAAACGCAACAGACTCGCGTAGCTGCTGTCATCCTTAACCCAGGAACACTGGCAGAACGCCTCCGATCGGCGGGCGTAGAACTGCTGGTACTGGACGAAAGTCGCCAGAATATAGTGCAACTGGCTCACGCGGTGAACCAGTGGGTTAAAAAAATTCAACCCGACATTATTCATACCCACCGTTTAAAGGAAAACATTATTGGTGGCCTGGTTGCAGCACGGCACCGGATACCCAGTGTTCGAACCCAGCATGGCGCCAACGAACATGCGTTCGGGAAGCTCAACCTGAGAAAAAGACTAATTCACGATGCCGATTTTTTGACCGGCAGATTGTTGCAAAAAAAAGTCATCTCGGTATCGGAGCCTTTGGCATTAGAACTGCGGGGCAGTTATGGCCAAAAAAAGGTCTGTGTCATTGCCAATGGTATAGAGTTGGATGAGGCTTCGCTCGGCCTGCAGAACAAATTCAAGCCACCACTTAAAATCGGTATTGTCGGGAGGCTTGTACCGGTAAAACGCCTAGATTTGTTCCTGCAGATTGCGCAAAAAGTGTTGGCCACACAATCTCCTGAAAGCAGGCCAGCTTTCAGCGTCATCGGCGATGGCCCTTTGCGCCAAGAGCTTGAACAGCTAGCAACAGACCTTGGTGTCGATGAACAAGTGACCTTTGTCGGTCACGTCGAAAATGCCGAAGCGTATATCGGTAAACTCGATGCACTGGTAATATGTTCCGACCACGAAGGACTGCCAATGGTAGCGCTGGAAGCCATGAAACATAACACCCTTATTGTCACCCACAGTATTGGCGGCCTACCCGAATTGCTGGGACACGGCCGGTGTGGTTATGTACTGGAAACGCAGCGGGTAGAGGGGTTTGCCGAGGTGCTAAACAACATCATTGAACGGCCCACCGATGCAGCACAACTCACTGAAATAGCTCGACAACAGCTGCTGGATCACTATTCTTCACAAGCTATGGCGCAGCAGCATCTAGTGGTATACCAACACGCTGCGGCCACTGAATGATCGCACACTTACAAAGATATCCGCGCGGAAAAACCATTATATTACTCCCGGCAAAGTGCTATCTTGTCTATAATTCCCTACTAACTTAGCGATTTATGCTAATACCATAATCAAAGGGCAGGCCTTGCTGCGCCGGTAGCTAAAATGTCGAAATCATTGTCGCAAACCCTCCGAAACAGGACTGGAAGAAATCAAATTAATCCGGACTCGCTGCCTTAATGACCAAAGCTAAACTTCGAATCGGCTTACTGCTTGACGATAACCAGCGGATGTCAGCTTGGCAGCATAAGATGATAAAGGACATCCTGGAATCTGATTTTGCCGAAGTAAAGCTTGTCATCCTGAACGAAACTGCCATGAAGCAGGGAAATAGCAGTCTGCTCCCAAAAGCTCAGGCGGAACTACAAGCGTCTGCCATCCATAGGCATCGGGCGCCTGCTCAATGCCCTTTATTATCTTTTGATTGAACGCAAACACTCGGTCCCAGATGCCAGCGAGAAAGTCAACGCCGAGGCTCTGCTTTCAAATATCCCGATCATAAAGTGCAAGCCAATCAAAACCCGGTGGTCGGATCGCTTCGAGAGCACTGATATCAGCCATATCGAATCCTACAAACTGGACATTCTGATTCGTTGCGGTTTTCGTATTCTGCGCGGCGACATACTAACCATTGCCAGGTATGGCGTATGGTCGTTTCATCATGGCGACAACCGGATTAATCGCGGTGGCCCGGCAGGTTTTTGGGAGAGTATGGAGAGCTGGCCGGTAAATGGCTCAATCCTGCAAATTCTCAACGAAGATCTGGACAATGGCATGGTGCTCTACCGCTCTTACTCAAGCACCAGCTCAATGTCGGTCAAGGATAACCGCAGCCGCAACAAATGGAAGACCTTGTCATTTATGACCCGAAAAATGCAGGAGCTGTATGAAGCTGGCCCAGACGAATTCTTCAGGCAGGTCCAGCATGACAACCGCCACCCAGAGCTTTACTCTGAGCGCCTTTATGTCATGCCGACCAACTATGAAATGGCCAAATTGCTATCGAGCAAGGTTATTGAAAAAATCATTGACCTTTACTTCAACAACCTTTACATCAATCAGTGGATCTTGATGTACGACCTAAAGGATAGCTTTTCGTCTTCACTGTGGCGCTATAAAAAAATCATGCCCCCTAAAGATCGCTTCTATGCCGACCCGCATATTATCCACAAAGACGGTTGCTACTATATTTTTATCGAAGAGTTTATTTTTGGCACCGATAGAGGATTCATATCCGTCATTGAAATGGACGAGACCGGCCAATACGGAGCTCCTAAGCGCGTGTTGGAGCGGCCTTACCATTTGTCTTACCCGTTCGTGTTCGAACACGAAAACAATTTCTATATGATTCCAGAGACCCAGAGCAACCGCACCGTCGAGCTGTATAAATGCGTTGAATTCCCTTACCGTTGGGAATTTGCTATGAACTTGATGGAAGATATTCGTGCCGGTGATGCCACCCTGCACTACCAGGATGGCCGGTGGTGGATGTTTGCTAACGTTACCGAAACCAGAGGCGCGTCGCTGGCGGATGAGCTGTGCATTTTTAGCTCTGAGAATCTGCTTAGCAATGAATGGCAGCCGCACCCAAAAAACCCGATAATCTCAGACTGTCGCAAAGCACGGCCAGCGGGCAAGATTTTCAAGCATGGTGAAGGTCTCTACCGTCCGGGCCAAAATTCTTCGCGACGCTACGGTTATGGCTTTCAGATTAACGAAATAACACGACTAAGTACCGACGACTACTGCGAGGCCGTTGTTTCAAGTATCGAGCCTCATTGGGACCCAAGAATTATCGGCACCCATACCTTTAATGCTGTCGACGGGCTGCATATGATCGATGCCAACTATCGACGCAGCCGCTTTTGCCGCAATGAACAGTAACGCAGTAAAGTACGTTGTGATCAGCGCACTTGTCGGTTTGTAGAAGGCAATGCCATGAACTATGATTTTTCTACATCGCAAACACAGCCAGATATACACCCGCAGCCGTGACCGGTTCCCCAATGGATACTCTACCAGCCCTTCACTCGGTGATAGTTCCTCTATACAACGAAGAGGACAGCGTGGCACTACTGTATGAGGCAATCACTGCTGCCATGACCAGCCGGCCCTACCGCTACGAGCTGCTATTCGTCAACGATGGCAGCTCAGATAGCACTTTTGAGAGGGCAGCTGAACTGGCCAACGCTGACCCAAGGCTCCGGGTTATTGACTTTCGTCGCAATTACGGTCAAACACCCGCCATGGCTGCGGGCATCGACCATGCTCGCGGTGACATCCTTATTACTATGGATGGCGACCTGCAAAATGATCCTAGCGATATCCCGATGATGCTCGACACCCTGGCACAGGGCTACGATATTGTGGTGGGATGGCGTCACAACAGGCAGGATAAGTTGATTACGCGTAAAGTACCGTCGAAAATAGCCAATTGGCTGATCGGCAAAGTCACCGGCGTGCCCATCAAGGATAATGGCTGCTCGCTCAAGGTCTACCAGGCCAACGTGATGAAGAGCACGCCATTTTATAATGAGATGCATCGCTTCATTCCGGCACTGCTATCTCTGTCTGGCGCCAAAATCGCCCAGGTCAAAGTTAAGCACCATGCGCGACAATTTGGCGAATCCAAGTATGGACTGTCGAGAATCTACAAAGTGCTGATCGACCTGCTGATGATCAAGACCATTTTATCCTTGATGAAACACCCGGCGCGGTGGTTCGCTAGTTTGGCAGCGGTGCCTTTTCTTGCGTCCATGTTCTACCTTTATGCAGCGGCCAGAACACTGGCGATGGACCAGCCTGCCATTGTCTATAGCTCCATGTCGGTCATTCTGGTATCACTTTCCTTTTTCTTGATGGGACTGGGCTTTTTGTGTGAATTTGCCTACCAAAAAGGTGATCTGCACCTATCCAACCTGGTGCTATACAAACGTGAACCGAAAGCAGCGCAAGGCAAAGACCGTTTAACGCAAACCGCTACTGATAAGGATTAACCCCGTGACCAGCGAAACCTCAGCCATTGATGTTAGCGTTGTGATACCTATCTGCGAACGTCACGACCAGACAATCAACAACTACCAAAAGTACAGGCGTGCGCTTGAATCAACGGGCAAAACTTTTGAATATATTTTTGTACTGGTACCCAGTTCGGAGCCAATAACAGCTCAATTACGGCCACTGTTGAGCGAGGACCTCAACACATCGATGCTGGTGCTGAGCAAGGACTTTGGTGAAGCTACCGCTATTGAAGTGGGCACCAGCACCGCCAAAGGAGAACTGATACTAATACTACCGCCCTACGAGCAAGTGCGCTCAGACTGCCTTGGCAGCCTGTTCGACCACATTGCCGAGTGTGACATGGTGGTAGCTAACAGGAATCCAAGAATCGACTCTGGCCTAAACCAGATGCAAGCTGGCTTGTTCAATTCAACCATTCGAATGCTGACTGACATTGAGTTTGGCGACCTTGGATGCGGCGTAAGGCTGGTACGTAAAGATGTCCTTATCGAACTCAATATTTACGGGGACCAGCATCGCTTTTTACCGGTTATCGCCAGCGGCCAGGGCTTCAGGGTTAAAGAGGTAGATCTGCCGCAAGCGGAAGCAGACGCACACAGCCGCATATACTCTCCCGGCATCTATATTCGACGCTTCCTTGATCTGCTAACTATTGTTTTTCTCACCAAATTCAATAAGAAACCACTACGTTTTTTTGGCCTTATTGGCACCGGCGCAGCGCTGTTTGGTAGTCTTGGCCTGCTGTTAGTGACGGTTCAAAGGTTATTTTTTGACGTCGGCGCGGCTGACCGCCCGCTGTTATTGATTAGCGCACTGTTTATTGTGCTGGGGATTCAATTGGTTGCCATTGGGTTGGTGGGAGAGACCATCATCTTCACCCACTCCAAGGAAGTTAAGGAATACAAGATTCGAGAGATTATCAACTAATAGTTTAGAGCCTGAGCAGGGCTTTTACTGCCTTTGAGCGCTGACTTATCGCTACTTGCCTCAGCGCTCTGAAAACGTATTAACCGCCGCATCTCTTGGCTATAATCGCCCGCTTGAGTTAATCCTGCCTCGCAGCATTTTTATCGCTGGGTCAATTTTCATCTACAAAATAAGTACTTACGCTAAAAGATTCTATAATGGGAATTAGGCGTTACAGGACCCACCCCGAATGCACAGATACTATGAACACTACTAGCTTGCAAAAGTGTTACCCATCCGAAGCCAACCCGGCAACAGCGCTTAGCAGCTCTCGCCGCTGGCTAATGCTACTAATTATCATACTAACCGCTATTGGCGTTCGCCTGCTCAACCTGGATGCCGACCCACCGGGCTGGTACATACCACATGATGTAGGCTTGCAAATCGACGAAGGCTATAAAACCCTGGATGCCAGGAATCGCATCGTGTTTGGTGATACCCACTGGAACGCCAACGACGATTACCCGGGATGGAGCAAGGGGAGCCCATTTACCCAGCAGAGTTACTATCTGGCTTTTAAAGCCTGGGGACTGGAACTTGCCAGCGCCAGGCTTGTTAGCGTCATTATGTTTGGGGCGTTTTTACTCATGGTGGCAGCAGTAACGGCCCGCTTTTGGGGGCCGAGCGCGGCCCTGCTTGCAACGTTTATGATTGCCGTTGACCCCGCACTATTCAGCTTTTCGCGTGTGGCACTATTTGAAATTGATCTGATTGTATTTACCTTTATCGGCTTTTTTCTGCTCCTGCTGGTGAAGCCACACCAGCATGTGCTCGCTATAAGCATACTTGCAGTCTCTGGCCTGGTGGCAGGCCTTACAGTAAAAATGTCGGGGCTGGTTTATGTAGCGCCCGCCAGCGCCATTATTGCGCTGGCATTTGTACTCGATGAGCGCTTCGCCAGGTTCCGCACGCGCAAAAGCTTAATAATTGTGTCGTTGCTGGTATTAGCACTGCTGGTGGTGCTGTTCCTTGCGCGAGAGATATGGATACGCAGAGTCGCTGGGGGAATATCAGAAATCATCGCTCACCCCCAGGTAATATTCTGGAACAACATTGCCGAACTGTCCCCTTTCCTGCTCACTACAGCCTATTTATGTATTATCCACACCATCGCAGAGAACTCCCAGCTGTTGCGACGGAACCTGTTTCGGATGGCTATGGCTGCTACCGTGGTGCTGGCACCTGTTTTACTCAATCTGTTTGGCTACAATCCGCCCCGCTATTCGGTTCCGATTGTACCTGCGGCCATCATGATTATTGTCGACTGGCTCTACCGGCAAGGACAAGCTTCCCCGCCGCTTAAGTCCTGGCATGAAATGCGAAAGACAGAGCAGATATTTGTCGCTGGTTTAATAGTAATGACGATTTTGTCGCTGATGAATGTGGCCAATAGTTATCTGGTTACCCCGTTCTCAGACGACTACTCGGGCTTTAGCAAAGCTGGCTTGCTGTGGACCTTTCCCTTAGTAGCAGCGGCAACACTGGCAATGCTGTATCGCTATAGACTAGTACTTTCTGATGTTCACCTGAAAACGGTGATCAAGCTGTCACTGATTGCCTATGTTGTAATGAGTATCGGCATCACCGGCCTCAATGTCGCATCACCATCCTACGACTCACAAACTGTGCGCACCAAATTAGTGGAGAATGTCGAAGATGGGCGATCAATTGCTGGCGACTGGGCAGCCTTCTTCGCAGCAGAATCGAATATCCCGTCACTATACGTAAGCTGGGTATTTAACCGAGCCGAGAGCATTGAGAAAGTCCGCCCGGATTATTTTCTATTCAGCGATATCTGGAATGACCAAACGTCGTTGGAGGTCATCAGGGAGAACCCAGGCGTCACCGTGGGTGAACCTATAGCGCTGGGCAATTACTACCGAGCTGATATTAGCTTATATCCACTGAGTTATTTGGCTGATTGATATTAATTAGTTGACCCTGAAAAACTCATAACCCATTGAATACTATATGTAAATCCAGGAATATGTGAGATAATTTCAACCAGTTTCACGCGTATTTCACACTAAATCTGGTCGAAATAGAGGTGGCTATTCGATGAAAGATTCTTCCCCCGATCACCATCAAATGAGTTTTATGGCCGCCGGATTAATGGATCAACTCAATCCGAAGCACCCTCTGTTACAGCTTGCACGAACCATACCCTGGGACTTTTTTGAGTCAGAGTTTGCGCCCTTGTATGCGCCGATTGGAAGGCCCGCCAAACCTATACGTTTGATGGTGGGCTTGTCTATTCTCAAGCACATGGAAAACGTTAGCGACGAGGTTGTCGTGCGGCACTGGGTACAGAATCCGTATTACCAGGCGTTCTGTGGAGAGGTCGAATTCCAATGGTCATTTCCCTGTGACCCTTCCGATCTGGTGTACTTCCGCAAGCGAGTGGGTGAGAAAGGATTTGAGAAAATACTGGCATCCTCCATCACCATTCACGGCGAGAAGGCCATCGAAGAGGAAGTCTGTATTGACACCACAGTACAGGAAAAAAATGTCACCTTTCCCACCGATGCAAAGTTGTATCGAAAGATTATTGTTTATTGCCTGAAACTGGCCAGGAAGGAAAACATAAAACTTCGTCGCAGTTACGCGAAGGAAATCAAACAAAGAAAGCTGGAATGTCGTTTTGCAGGACACCCCAGGAATCGCGCCAAGGCCCGCAAAGCCGTTAAACGGCTAAAGACCATTGCCGGTCGTTTAGTTCGGGAATTAGAGCGTAAACTGCCACTCGACATTCTGGAAAATCTGGCAGAGGACTTCGCACTATTCCATCGTGGACTGAACCAAAAGCGAGGAGATAAGCACAAGCTGTACAGCCTGCACGAACCTCATGTTTACTGCATGAGCAAAGGCAAGGAACATAAGCGCTATGAATTTGGCACTAAAGTTTCTATCGCGACAACACGGGATTCCAAAATCATTGTCGGTGCTATGGCCTTTGATACCAACAAATTTGATGGGCATACCTTGCCGGAGGTGCTTCTGCAATTAAAGCGTCTCACTGCGCTAAAACCGGCCGTTGGCATATGTGACAGAGGCTACAAAGGGAAGAGTAAGATCAATGACACGCGGATCATAAGGCCCAGTACAACCACCCGGAATAACAACGGTGCCTACAAGGCACTGATGCGGAAACGATTTCGAAAGCGAGCCGGTATTGAGCCGGTGATTGGTCACCTGAAGTCAGATCACCGACTCAACAGAAGTTATCTTAAAGGATTTGAAGGCGACCAGATCAACGTACTGATGGCTGCGGCTGCGTTCAACTTTAGGAAATGGATGAGATTGTTTTTATTGCCCCCGAAAATGGCTTCCTTCTGGAGCGGCATAACGGGACTTTTTATCAAACCGACCCATCACAGTCATGTAGTGATGACCAGTTAGGCTTTTTCAGGGTCGACTAATTAAGCCATTGCTTAACAAGGCCCGGAGACACACCAGTTAGGAGGAGCAAAAAGCAGCGCTTGAATAGATACTGACGGTCATTCTTTTAGCTGTGATTCAATGACTTTTAAGAGCGCCGCTTTTTGCTTTTCAACAGTAAACTCTCGATTGACTCTGGCAAAGGCGTTTTGGCCAAATTCATCTCTTATTACCGGATTGGCGACCAGATATTCTACCTTATCCGCAAGCTGTAAATGGTCGCCCGGAGTAAACAACAAGCCTGTTTCCTGATCAATAATCGCCTCATTCAAACCTATAAGATCAGATACCAGTAACGGCACCCGCGCCGCAGCCATCTCCATTGAGCTAAATGTAAACGAGTCCCACCCGGTGGAAGCAATAATACCCGCATAGCACCCCGGCAGCAGCTGCGGAATGTCATTCCTATAGCCACCAAAACTGATATAAGCCTCAGCAGCCGTACCTTTATAAAGCCTATCAAATGCGATCTTTTCACCAGGCCTATCGCCACAAAAAACGAAGTGAAGGTCCCTGCGATGCCGATTGTTAATCAACTCAGCCGCGGCCGTAACAATTACGTGCACTCCTTTTCGCTCTTCCATATGACCGGCAAAAAACAGCACTTTTCGTTCAGGCGGTATATTAAACTGCTGGTAAATATGAGTTTTGTCTGTGTAGCGGGCAAAAGCACCGACATCGATACCTGGCTTTACCACAGAGGTCTTGCATTTCGAAACGCCTCGGCCATGCGTTGCAGTGCGTTGCATACCGTAAGACTCGAAAATAAAGTGACTCGGCTTATTTTGAGTACAAAGTACTTCAATGCGCTTGGCTAACAACCTGAGACCGGTATTAAGCGCACTTAGCGGCGCGCCCCAATAGGTTATAATTGCCTCTACACCCGCCCTGCGAAAGGTCTGACAGATAGGTGTACCCACCGACAGATCGAAAGCCAGTACATGTTTAATACGATTTCGCTTGAGATAGTTTTCTAACTCCAGCCTTTCCCCCGCAGACATTTTACGGAAATCCAGTTCCAGCAACGGAACCTCGCGGTTACCCAGCCACTTTGGCTTCCCGGCCTTGAAGTTGGTGTAGCCCAGGTGAATTCGGCCGCCCGACGGTTCAGCAGAAAGGAACTGGGAAATTACGCTAAAAAATGTCCTTTCCAGAGGCTCCACGGCATAGCCAGCATTGGCAGGTACGTGAAAAGCGATCAAGAAATCAGGCATCTAGAATCCCTGATCTAGCAAACGGCAATGAAAGATTTTTTTGTTTCGCACAAGCCACCTAGAAAAATTGGAAATTATTACGCTATATAGTATTAAAAAAATAGCACACATAACCACTAGCAACCTGTCGATATTGACAAGCTTACAATCCGGCCAATCTTAGATGCGCTTCGTTTTTTCCAATCTGAATTCAACTAGTTGCCTCCTTGAGGACACGCTATAGTCACTGCACTTATAACTTTACCCACTTTGTAATTTTGGCTATAGTCGCGCTCTCGCTGCACCGTATATGGCACCACTGAGGTTGTATCACCGTGTGAATGAGAGGCGTCGTAGCTGCAGTTGATTGGCTCTGTATAGAGTGATTCCGGTAAAACATCCTTCCGCTGGACAGCCTGACCCTTACTTGGCTCCGGAGCTTAGGTAAAAAAAGAGGCTGCAATGCCTCAGGCCATTCTGCTGAGCAATTCATGCTGCAATGGCCTATTGATAGCGCCTGACTTGCTGCGTGATACCGTGTCCTGTGCTATTTTAGAATGGACCCGACGCGCCGACAATGCAGATGATTAATAGAAAATTGTGTCAACGATCGCTGCCGCATTGTAGCCAAAAAGTGCTGACTCTTTAACTAACAAGGACCCTTCTTCAACAATGATTCTGGAAAAAGCAGGAGGCAAGCAAGCAGCTATAAAATCGCTTTACCATAAAGCCCTCTATCGACTGGGTTTTTACGTGGACTACGCCCAGCCAGATTGGCAGCGGGTTCGTCGCCTTGTTTTTGTCTGCATGGGAAATATCAACCGAAGTGCCTATGCCGAGGCTAAAGCAAAATCTCTGGGGATGGCAAGTTCCTCCTATGGTATTGATGCCGACGAATCAAAAGGAGCGAGCGAAGAGGCACTGCGCAATGGCAGAGCGAGAGGCATTGACCTCAGTTCGCACCACTGTCGCTCAATAAACAATATTGAGCTGCAGCAAGGAGACCTGATTTTGGCTGTCGAACCCGATCACCTTGAAGCGATTGCAAACGCAATTGCAAGGGCAAACAAAGACCAGAGGACCCGCTCAAACAACCCTGCTAGGAATATGGGCTAGTTCGCCTGACCCTTTCCTGCAAGACCCAATTTGCCGCTCAGATATTTATTTTGACAGTTGTTTCAACAAGATAGACCAGGCGATCTATCGTATAGTAGCGGAAATAGAGCAGGCCAACGTAAAACATCGATAAATGTTTTACCCGCACTATTGTTTTTCTTCGTCTATCATTTGTAGTCCATCACGCCCACATTCGGTTGCAACATGGCGTCACAGCAGGATTTGCCAAATTGTTATGGCTGGCGCCGACCAAAGATGGCCCCGAAGTACTGCCGCAACTCCTCGCGAAATGGAGACAAGTCTCCCAAACGGTTCACCTCATAGTGCAGCCCCTTACCGGCCAGGGCCAGAAAAGCCAGGCACTCCTTAAGCTTTTGAGAAGCGCTATATTCGGAAGACTTCATTACCAGGTAAAGTCGGTCAAAATCGCCCATTAACCAACGCAGTCGCTGGCCGGTTCGATAACTTTCGCCCGCGACAGGAGTTTCGCCAACACACATTTGATACAACAGATACGGGAAATCGACTCCGGCATCAATAGCGAGCTGGAGCGAACCCCAAAAGCGTGTATTAACTTCCATAATAAAAGGCCCCCTGGTGGGATGGACCTTAAACTCAACCATTGCCACCCCATGCCAAGCTACTGACTCCAGTAGACTGGCAGCTACGTCCAACATATGCCGCGAAGGCGCCACGCTCTCGGATAGTACGCTTACACCGCCCGAGGGCGGCTTTTCACGAAGACGCTTGTGACAGAATGTTGCAATTGGCTTGCCATGATCGCATAGCAAAAAAACGCCTTGCCCATAGCCCTCGATATACTCCTGGATAATAAATGGATAGGCAGAAAACACCGGGTTATCGGCGCACAATTCTCGCAATTGCTGTTCAGAATGTGCATAGGTAACAGCCGTTGAAACCCATTGGCCGTTTGCAAATATTCTGGATTTATAGGGCTTTAAAACCACCGGAAACTGGAAGTCAAAGGGCGCAGACAGAGCCGCGGCCCCATCCTCATGGTAGCTCGATTTAGGGCAGGGAAACCCGCTGCTTTGGCAAAGCTCCACCAATTTGGCCTTGTCAGACAGCAGGGAAACTTTATCGTAGCTATCGAAGGGAATCTGCACGTCGCCCAGTGCTTCTCTATTCTGCAACAGAGAGAAAAGTGTGATTTCTGTAATGGGTATAATAATGTCGATTCGATGACGCTGTATCAGGGCCTGTATTGAGGCAATGAACGCAGGCACGTCACTAGGTGGCACATAGATGTCGGAAGAATGGGCATATTTCGACGCAGAGCTAAGAGTTCGCACCTCCGTATCTGCGGAAATAACGGTTATTCCATGACTGCCCAGTGATCGAGTTACTGCCAATGCTGCCCGCTGGTTACCGTCTGTTACTAATACATTTCTCACTAGTTTTCACTATCCTCTGGTAGGCCAAATTGGATTTTGTGTTTCGCGGCTTTCCGATATTTTTTGGCTCTTGGCACGCGATGCTATCGCCTCTGGTATATTTCTTTTCCACTATCAAACCATTGGAACTACAATATAGGCCTCAGACATTTGTTTTTTTTGGCGCAAATCGCCTGATTCAGACTCCAAGGCATTCTTGTAGCAGTAAGGGTAGCCCGGCCGCTCGCCATTGAGCCCCTCTCGAGCCGCAAGGGTTGTGACACTGTGAGTATAATTTCAGGTATCCGCGAGTAAGACAGCCTTCGTAGGCGAACGGTCAAACAACTGCTGAGTCTAGCACACCATAAAGTGAAGATAGACCAAGAGAAAAGTCCTTGATATCGACGTTAATGCCACTGCAGCCTTTTGCCCGCCTCCACGATGCTCTAACTGTACCCGTATCTGAACTGCCAGAACCGTTGGTACCAAGGTTAAAGTTCGGCACAAATTATAGTCAATATTACCGACTGGAGTATTCCAGCGCCGGACAGCCGCGATTAATGCAAAAAAAATACGCCCAGTCACTATTATGATTAAAAAACTATACTTGGATTTTAAGCAATACTTTCTCGATTGCCGCGACCAGGATTTAGGATTCTACATGGTGGCCGGCTACATCATATTTTCATACCTGCGCCCTCATACACTTTTGCCCATTCTCGATGTAGTACCTTGGACACAGCTTTTTGTCATTGGCGGCCTACTCTATGCCGGGGCCAAGAGCACCCTTAGATTTCAGGTGCCACACTTCACCATTCTTTTGTATGGTTCGGTTTGTCTGCTCTCAGCTTATAACTCACTCTATCCCACTATTTCCTTCAGGAATATCGATATACCTTTTATCTGGATGCTGGAAGCTCTTTGTTTTACCAGTTGTATCAATTCCACCAAAAAACTGAAGCTAATATTGATACTGTTCTTTTTGGTGCTGTTCAAGATTTCTTTTTTTGGGGCGAGAACCTGGGTGCAACGGGGCTTCGGCTTCCAGGACTTTGGCATTTCTGGCCCTGCAGGCTTTTTCCAGAATTCCGGCGAGCTGTCGCTACTTATGGCGATGATCACCATTATGAGCCTTTCCGTCATGTTCGGTAATGACCGGATCAAAAAATTCTATTATATTTTCCCTATTACTACAGTGATGACCGTTCTGGCGGCAAGCTCCCGCGCATCCCAACTTGCTTTGCTAACAGGCTCCTTTATCTTCTTCCTTATTAAAGGCAAGTTAAACTTCAAGTACCTGCTTATTGCCAGTGCCGTCTTATACGGCGGCTACATGCTGCTACCGGACGAACAAAAAGCACGATTCACCTCGGCTGGCGAAGACCAAACCTCGCAATCTCGGCTGCTCTACTGGGAAAAAGGCCTGGAAATGACGGAAAATTATCCGTGGTTAGGCGTGGGATTTCAGGCTTTCCCCAGTTATTTCCATGACAATTACGCGGACGAAATACCGGAAGAGGCCTCTTTCGGTAAAACAAGAGAAGTTGCCCACAATACGCTTATCGAAGTGTCCAGCGAGGCCGGCTATCTGGGTCTTGCTGCTTACCTGCTTATGTACTTTATCGTTTTCAAAATCAACAAAGGTAGTAGGCGGATATTGCGGGGGTCGGAACTGAACAAACAACAACCGTGGCTTTACCAATTTTCTATTGGCTTAGACATCACGCAGATTCTGTTTGTAGTGGGAGCCTTTTTCATGTCGGTAGCTCTGTATCCATACAACTACTTTATGATCATGTTCTCTCTGAGCCTCAGAAATTCAGTATTCACCGAGGTCAAGGCACAGAAGAAAAATGCAGAGTCAAACCTACTAATGGGAGTCAAAGCCCCGGCAGATGCATAAGCAATTGGCCTCCCGCGCTTAACTGGCTCAAGTAACCTGCGTATTCCGGTGAACGTGAACACCTATTCCGGACGAACGTGAACACCTGATTTCTCAACGCATCACGTGGTGTGCGTTTTACTCCAAGTGTTCACCTTCAGTCAATTCCCCCCGTATTTTTCTCATCGATTCACCCTTCAGCGGGAGCCGGTGTGCGTTGTGCATCAGTCGGTCCAGGATGGCATCCGCCAAGGTGTTATCCCCGATGGCGGCGTACCATTGGTCCGTCGGCAACTGGCTGATCATCACCGTCGATGTTGATCCGTGACGGTCGTCCATGATCTCCATCAGATCATTGCGTTGGGCGGTGTTGAGTTTCTCCAGCCCCCAATCGTCGACCAGGAGTATTTGCGTCTTGGCTATCTGGGCCATCAGCTTTTGATAGCTTCCATCTGCCTTGGCCTGGGTCAATTCCAGCAACATTCGCGACAACCGGTAGTAACGCGCGCTATAACCCTGCAAGCAGGCGTTGTGACCCACCGCGCAGGCCAGGTAAGTCTTGCCACTCCCACAGGGGCCAGTGATCAGCAGGTTCTGGGCACGGTCGATCCACTCACCTTGTGCCAGCCGGGCGATCTGTGCCTTCTGAATGTTGCGCGGGTGCTGGTAGTCAATGTCCTGCACCGTGGCGCGCAGCTTGAAGCGTGCCTGGCGCACTAGCCGCTCCTGCTTGCGGTGCTCACGCTCCAGGCATTCCTGCTCAACCAGCAGGCCAAGCCGTTCCAGGAATGGAAGGGCATCGTAGGTGCCGATCTGTTCCAGTTGCCGCGCCAGTGCATCGGCCATACCGCCGAGGCGAAGGTCGCGCAGGCGGGCGAGTGTGATGGCTGTTGTCATGGGTATCTCCTTCAGTGGAAGTTGTGTGGACCGCGGATATTCTCGTGGTCTTGGGGAAGTTCAGCCGCGAGGCTGAGTTGTTCGGGCAACTGGTCCCGATTGCTCATCAGGATGGCCCTGACCTGCTTCAGGCGCATCAGGGAAGCCTGGTTGGCGATGCGGCAGGCGGCATTGAGCCGGGTGGCCGGGTATTGCTTGCTCAGGTTCAGCAGGCCCAGACAGACCCTGTAGGCCTGCTCCGGGTGTTCCCGGCGCTCGAACTGGTCGCTGACCCAGGCTCCGGTATCCGGACCGATGTCGCCGGCCCAACGCTTCAGTCGCCCGGGTGTCCATTGCTGCTGTGCCTGGTGGCGTTTGGGCATGTGGGCCGGGTTGGTGGTAAACCCCGGCGTGTGTTTGCGCGGGTGCGTGGCCACCAGCTGCCGCCGGAAGTAGACTTCCACCAGGGTTTCACTGGCGTGCAGTTCCAGCCGTTCCCCGACGTATTGGTGGGGCACCGAGTAGCTGTGGTCCTTGTACTGGACGTGGTAGTCGATGTTGACCTTGACCGGCTTGATGGCCACGTAGCGGTAGGGCTGGGTGGGTAGCGGCTTCAGGGCCGGCTTATCCAACTGCTCAAACGCCGAGCGGCGGCAGCCGGGCAGTTGTTTGAAGGGGCGGTTGTTGAGGTCCTCAAGCAAGGCGCGAATACACTGGTTCAGCTCCGCCAGGGAGAAGAAGCTGTGGTGGCGCAGGCGGGCCAGAATCCAGCGCTGGACGACCAAAACCGCATTCTCTGCCTTGGCTTTGTCTTTGGGTTTGTAGGGCCGCGCCGGGACCACGGCGACCAGGTAGTGTTCGGCCCATTGTTGATAACTGGGATTGAGGTCCGGGTCGTAGCGACAGGCCTTGCTGACACCGCTGCGTAGATTGTCGGGGACGACCATGTCGGTACAGCCGCCATAAAATTCCAGCATCCGCACATGGCTTCCCAGCCAGTCGGGGAGCGACTGAGACCAGGTCGCCTCAGCGAAGGTGTAGTTGGAAGCGCCCAAGGTGGCGACAAAGATCTGTGCCTCGCGGATCTCGCCGGTCATGGCATTGATGATCGGCACGGTTGAACCGCCGTAATCCACAAAGCACTTCTCGCCGGCCCGGTGGTGCTGGCGCATGGAGCGCTTCTGTTTGCCCTGCCATCGCCGGAAGCGCTCGCAGAACTGGGAGTAGCTGTAACAGCGATTGGGGTATTGCTGGGTGTACTCCTCCCACAGCAACTGCTTGGTCATGTGGGGCCGCTTGAGTTCCTGGTGGATGACTGACCAATCCGGCATCTGGTAGCGGCGGGAGGTGCGGGTATCGGCACTGGGATAGAACAGCTGTGCCAGTCGATTGTCATCCAGGTTATCGGCTAGGGGCCAGCCCAGATCCAGGGCTTGGGCCCGGCTGAGCAGCTTCTGGATGCCGCCCACACTGAGCTTGGTGCTGCGGCTGATCTCGCGGATGGACAGGCCGGCGGATAACCGAAGCCTGAGTACGTCTCGTATTTTGCGCATTGCGATTCTCTTGCCTGACATGGTCGCTCCCAAAAAGCCGGGGAGCTTACCAAACCGTTTAAAGATCAATGCGTTGAGAGGGATTCCGGTTTAACGTGAACAGTGATTCCGGGATGGTGAACACCCATTCCGGAAAATACCCGAAAAGTGTTCACGTTCAACCCGGAATGGGTGTTCACGTTCGACCAGAATAGGTGTTCACGTTAAACCAGAATGGGTGTTCACGTTAAACCAGAATGGGTGTTCACGATGGGCCGGAATACGCAAGTAACGTAAGCGCTTTTAAAACTGCACCTGTTTTTTCAACCCAACCCTGATCATGCTTTACTCCTGACGATCAAAAAACAGGAGAGAGCCATGAGCGATCCAGCAACCCCGACAGATTTGGCGGCGTACTGGCAACAGCACATTGACCAGTGGAAGGATTCGGGCCTGTCGCAGCCAAAGTTTTGCCAGGCCAATGATCTGACCTATCACCGGTTTGTGTATTGGCGCCGTAAGTTTGAGCGTGGCCCGGGTGGTGACCAGGCAGAGCGCGAGAGTGGCGGTTTCGCCACTCTCGATTATCGCCCTGACGTCAATAACGGGCTGACACTGTCCTTGCCCAATGGACTGGTGCTACGCGGTATTCGCTCCGACAACATCCTGGTCGTGCGCCAGTTACTGGAGCACCTGTGACTGTCCGCTACTTCCGTCCTGCCGACGACATGCCGCGGATCTACCTGTACCGGGACCCGGTAGATTTCAGGAAAGCCAGCACCGGTCTGGCAGCCATTGTCGAACGGGAAATTGGCCACAATCCTTTCGACGGCGGCTTGTACGCTTTCACCAACCGGCGTCGCAACAAGATCAAGTGCCTGTACTGGGAAGATAATGGCTTTGTACTCTACTACAAGGCCCTGGCCGAAGAGAAATTCCGCTGGCCACGCCGTGGTGAAGAGGTGGTTTCACTGACCGGGCAACAGATCAACTGGTTGCTCGAAGGGTATGATATTTCACTAATGAACGGCCATAAGAAATTGCATTATGAGTCTGTATTTTAAGGCTTTTTCCAAGTGTGAATGTTACAATGACGCCATGCAATCAGCGATAAAAAAGCAACAAAAACAAGGCCGTTACGAGGGGCTCGACGCCTCGGAACTGATTGCTGCTCTCGCCGAGAAAGACCAACTTCTTGAGGAAAAACACGAACTTCTTCAGGCCCACCAAAAACATCTCGACGACAAGGCTGACGTTATTCTTGCGCAGGCGAAACGAATCAACCTGCTCGAAGAATACTTGCGCCTGGCCACCGTACGGAAATTCGGCGCCAGTAGTGAGAAGCTGGCGTTCCAGTCTGATTTTTTCGATGAGGCTGAAATCGAAGTCGCCCTGGGTGAGCTCGAAGCGCAACTGCCGGAAGAGGATCGAGTTCGGCCGCAAAAGAAGAAAAGAAAGCGCGGGTTTAGCGACAAGCTTCTGCGGGTGCAGATACAGATCACCCTGAGCGATGAGGAAAAAGAGGGCGCGACCAAGACCTTCTTTACCAAGGTCAAGGAAGAGCTGGAGTTTATTCCCGCCCAGCTCAAGGTGCTGGAATACTGGCAGGAGAAAGCGATCTTCAATACCGATGGCGAAGAAATCATTGTTGCCGCACGGCGCCCGGCCCACCCCCTGGGGAAGTGCTTCGCCAGCACCACATTACTGGCCTACATCATTGCCTCCAAATACGCCGATGGACTGCCGCTGTATCGTCTTGAGGGCATGCTCAAGCGTTACGGTGGTGATATCAGCCGTGCCAATATGGCCCACTGGATCATACGGCTCCAGGGTGTATTCCAGCCCCTGATCAATTTGATGCGGGAAGTTCAGCTGGAGGGGAATTACCTGCAGGCCGATGAGACACGCCTGCAAGTGCTGAAGGAAACCGGTAAAACAGCCCAATCCGATAAATGGATGTGGGTGATACGCGGTGGCCCCCCGGATAAGCCGGCAGTCCTGTTTGAATACGACCCTTCACGTGCCGGCGCGGTGGCAGAACGCCTGCTGGATGGATTTGGTGGTGTATTGCAGGCCGATGGCTATTCCGGCTACAGCCAGGTGTGCCAGGCAGCGGGTATCACCCGGATTGGCTGCTTCGACCAATCTTCTCCTCCTCTCCCTCCCTCTCCCTCACCTCTCTCACCCTTCTGCTTCGCTCTTCGTACCCAGCCTTATCTTTGCAGTTTCTGCTTCGCCCGATTCTTTCGGAATCCCCTGAAGAGCTTGGTCCCGAGCAGATTCGCACCTATCAACTCCATTTGATCAAGGTGAAAAAATTGGCGCCGAGCAGCCTTTGTATCACTGTGTCGGCGCTACGATTTCTCTACAAAGTGACACTCAAGCAGCCTTGGTCGATTGATGAAATTCCGGCGCCAAGAAAGCCCCAAACCTTGCCGGTGATCCTCAGTCGCGATGAAGTCAAGTGCTTTCTTGAGGCGCACCCAACCTCAAGCACCGCGCTATTATGAGTACTTTATACGCAACGGGGCTGCGCATCTCCGAGGCCTGCCAGCTGAAAGTCACCGATATTGACAGCGACCGGATGACAGTGCGCGTGGACCAGGGTAAGGGGAGAAAGGACCGTTACAGCCTGCTTTCTCCCCGGTTGTTGGAGATCTTGCGCCAGTATTGGAAAGAAGCACGCCCTTCCACCGTTTGGCTGTTTTCCAGCCCTCATCTTGATCAGCCAATCAGTCGAGATGCGGTGGGGTTGGCCTGTCGTAAAGCGCACGCGCGCTCCGGCCTCAAAAAGCCCGTAACCCCACATAGTCTGCGCCACGCTTTTGCCACACACCTTCTGGAGAGCGGTACGGAACTGCGCACCATTCAGCTTCTGCTGGGCCATCGAAGCCTCTCGACTACGGCCCGGTACCTGAAACTGGCCACCACGCAGGTCTGCGCAACAACGAGCCCTTTTGATCTGCTGTGTTGCCCACCGTCCCCGACACCCAAGGACACTCCACCTCAGTACTTTTGAGTCTCCTGCGATGCTCAGGCCGGCCCTGGAGGTCGCCGACATTTTCCACCGCCACGGCAGCGACTTTCGCCATGCCCATGGCCCAAACTTGCATCGCGAGCAATTTCGGGTCATGAGTGCCATCGAAAAGTGTCGAACGAGCGCACTTGGCGGCCACTTGGAGCAGTGCGATCACTGTGCCCATCAGCGCAATGCGTACAACTCGTGTCGCAATAGACACTGTCCAAAATGTCAATCGCTCGCTCGGGCGCAGTGGCTTGATGATCGCCGTGCGGAATTGTTGGAGGCTGAATATTTCCACGTGGTGTTCACACTACCCAAGCTCATCGCTGCCATCGCATTGCAGAATAAGCGTGTGGTCTACAATCTGTTGTTTCGCGCGACAGCGGAGACCTTGCGTACGATCGCGGCCGATCCAAAGCACCTCGGCGCCGATATTGGCCTCATTGCCGTATTGCATACCTGGGGGCAGAATCTCACCCATCATCCGCATCTACACTGTATTGTCCCTGGTGGTGGCCCGTCGCCGGATCAGCAGCGTTGGGTCTCCTGTCGGCCTGGCTTCTTTCTCCCCGTGCGCGTACTGTCAAGACTCTTTCGGCGAATTTTTCTAAACGCCCTGCAGCGAACCTACGAGGCGAACGAACTCCAGTTCTTCTCGACGCTCGAGGCACTGCGCGAGTCGCAGGCCTTTGCCAAGTACCTCGCGCCGCTGCGCAACGCCGACTGGGTCGTCTATGCCAAGCCTCCCTTCGGTGGCCCCGAGCAGGTCCTGGAGTACCTGGGCCGTTATACTCATCGCGTGGCTATTGCCAATCATCGCTTGGTCAGCGCCGATGACGGTCAAGTCGCCTTTCGCTGGAAGGATTACCGGCATCACAACCAGCCCAAGACCATGACACTCAGTGCCGATGAGTTCATCCGCCGTTTCCTGCTGCATGTGCTGCCCAGCAGGCTCCAGCGGATTCGCCATTACGGATTTCTCGGTAACCGCGTCCGCGCTCGAAAACTCGCCCTGTGCCGCACGCTTCTCAATAGCAAGCCGGTACCAACAGAAACCGCACAGTCTCTCGATTACCGGGATCTGTTCGAAAAGCTCACCGGCCATTCGTTGCGTCAGTGTCCACACTTGGAAAATGGCCAGATGCACGTTGTCGCTACCTTTCTGCGCCCCATGCGTCCAGCTTTTATCGATACCTCATAGCAGTGCAGCGCAGGCATTACAGGTAAGTGCTACCCCGCCCCCCGACCGGTGCGTCGATTCACCTCGCCCCCCATTTCCCCAGAGGCCTTTCTCCACTCCCCACTGGCTTAGCCCGGACCAGGCACGGCGCTTGTCGATCAAAAAATGTCCAGTTCATCACTGGCAGCGACTCAAAATCCCCGATACGTCGTCTCGCACCCGACACCTCAGACCGCTAGCCCTACCTGTGTGATCAACCCCATAGCAGGCCAACCACCCGCGTCAGTCCAATCAATTTAACTAACCGATCGCAGTCAAAGTATCTCGCCTCCACCACCGCTGGGCCTGCGATCGCTCCGCTAAAAAGCTCTGCAATATCCCGAGCCGGAATTTATCTTGAGCAAAGGCAATTAGGAACTGCCAAAAGCGTGATTTACCGTAATGGATTGTCCAGATAAAACTGGTCGTCAAATACTGCCTTGCATATATGTTGTAACTTTTTCACCCTCAGAGACGAAGTAGTTGCATAGGAGCTTGTAATCTCTGGCGGGGGCGACCGAGTGATGCCTGCACACCGACAATTCAATCATCGATTCGCGGAAGTAACCGAGGTATGGCGTCAGAATCGATGTCTTAAGCGTAGTTCGATCAACGTTTATCGGCTGTGGATACTACGATTCGCGACGTACTGTTGCGAGAAGCAGCTTGACGAGAGAGAACAGCTTTCCCTGGTTGGGGTTCACAAATTCTCCAAGTGGTACGCCCGGTCGCGTCACATCGATTTCAACACGGTATTCGAGAGTGCACGCAGCGCGCTCTATGCTTGGGCAACGGCACTGCAAACGCTGAATGAGTCGTTGCCTCTCTGGGCTCCCGCAAAGAAAGCATTGCCATCGCCATCACCTTTGATATGCGAGTTTTCAGAGCATCTGCGCCTCGAGCGCGGCAACCCGGAAATCACGATTCATAAGAAGATCCAACACGTTATTCGGTTCAAGAAGTTTGTTAATGAACGAGGCCACAAGCTGCATCAACCTCGCTTGCCGGATATCGATGAGTTCGTGATTGTTCTCCGTAGGCGCTATGCTCGTGCCACTGTCGCTGATATTTGCTCGACCTTGCGCGTATTTGTCCGGTTTCTGTATATGACCGAGCGCCTGCCAGCTGATTTTTCATCGTCGATCATGGCACCCAAAACGCGCCCTCATGAACGCCCACATAGAACGATTGCCTGGGAGGACGTGCAACGTATATTGCGGGCTGTCAATCGCCGTACCCCGTGTGGAAAACGCGATTACGCATTGCTGCTGATGATGAGCACTTATGGATTGGGATCTGGTGAAGCGATTCAACTGACGCTCGATGACATTGACTGGAAGGCTGGCACTCTCCACGTGGTGCGCCCAAAGACAGGTTCCGATTTCATCCTTCCTCTATTGCCCGCTATCGCACGGGCCTTAGCCGATTATTTGCAGCATGGCCGGCCACCGCATGCCCAGAGCCGGCATTTGTTCATCACCATGAGAGCTCCACATAAGCAGTTAGCTTGCTCGGTCACAATCAGGCACATCCTCCACACCCATGCACAACGTGCCGGCGTGACTGCTACCTACCTCGGTACTCATGTGTTGCGCCATACTCAAGCCTGCCGGCAGATGGAACTCGGCATCCAACCGAAACTCATTGGCGATATCCTGGGCCATCGGAACCCGGAATCGACCTCGGCCTACCTGCGCGTAGCAACAGAGAGCCTGCGGCATCTGGCATTACCGGTACCGCCGGCATGACCAGGATTACGCCGGAAGAACTGTCACGTGATATTGCGGAATTCCTCGAGTTCAAACGCGCCTTGGGTTATACGTATCAACGTAGCGAGGCCACATTATGTAATTTTCAACGGTTTGCCGAGCGTTACGTTGGTAACGACGGATCAAAATGCGCGGTGATCGAGCTCGAACCGACTATCAACGCCTGGCTTTCCTGCGTCGATGGTCGCAAAGCAGTCACTGCCTCGCTCTACTTGGGGGTCGTGCGCCAGCTTTGCCTTTATCGGCAACGCCGTGACCCCGACTCCTTTGTTCCGGATCATGCTTTGGCACCACAGTCAGAGTCCAGCTATTTTCCATATATCTTCTCGCAAGAGGAGGTTCATCAACTTCTGACAGCAGCCAGGGCACATCAAGGACGCAATATCTGGTCAAGAATGCTCCACACGCTGATTCTGATTCTGTACTGCACCGGGCTCCGCTTCGGCGAGGCGGTACGACTGCGCATTGCAGATGTGGATCTTAGTCAGGCCCTGTTTCTGATCCGCGCGAGCAAGGGCAGGACTCGGTTCGTACCGTTTGGTGCCGACCTTGCAGAACAAATGGAGGCCTATATGGAGGAACGAGCCCACATAGAGAGTGCGACGGATTGCTCCGAGAGCGACGCATTTTTCATCCGTCGGGATGGAACGCCATTGACAGTCAAATCGGCATCCGAAGCGGTCAGACTACTCCTGCGCAAGCTGGGGTTAAAGCCCGCACGGGGCCGAAGGGGACCGCGGCCATATGACTTTCGACATGCGTATGCCGTTCACCGCCTCACCGACTGGTATCACGGTGGTGTTGATGTTCACTCGCAGCTGCCCTGGCTATCGGCCTACATGGGGCATGTCAACGTACTCGGTACGGAAGTTTACCTGCACGCCACACCCGAGTTGCTGCAGCTGGCAAGTGACCGGTTCGCACATCGGGTCTATCAAAGGGGCTCGAGTTGATGGCTCGTTCTAAATCACCAGAGCTGCTGCCTCTGGTACAGTCATTCTTCGAGGACCATATGGAGCGCCACTGCGGTGCCAGTCACCACACCGTTCGGGCCTATCGTGATACCTTGAAACTTCTCTTCCGCTTCCTAGCCGATCGATTGGGATGTGCCATCAGTGACCTTCAGCCAGATGATCTGAACGTCGAAGCTATCAAAGCATTCTTAGTGTACCTCGAGAATGAGCGAGTCAACTCCGCCGCCACCCGCAATTATCGACTCACCGCAGTTCGCAGCTTCTTCAGGCACCTGATTCGCCAAGATCTCTCGCGTGCAAATCAGTATCACCGTGTACTGGCGATTCCTTCAAAGCGGACACGCACATCCCCCGCGCACTACCTTGAACCCGAAGATATCCGGTTGATCCTGCGACAACCCGATTGCCGCACTATTTTCGGGCGTCGAGACCACGTATTACTGCTCTTTCTATATAACACCGGCGCACGGGTCAGTGAAGCAATTGCCGTTCGTGTTCAAGATCTGTGCCTGATCAAGCCAACTCACGTCCGTCTTCAGGGAAAGGGCAATAAAGTCCGCCACTGTCCCTTGTGGCGTGAGACTGTCGATGCCTTGCAGCGGCTGCCCAGCGTGCGTGATGGAGGTCGAAATGATCCAATCTTCCACAACCGGAACGGCCAACCGATCACGCGCGATGGTATTGCCTATATTTTGAACAAGCACGTGGCCGCGGCAGCTCGCCAGGCACCCGCCTTGCATCGTCGGCATATCACGCCGCATTGTTTGCGGCATAGTTGTGCCGTTGCGCTTTTGCAAGCAGGTGTTGACGTCACCGTAATCCGGGATTATCTCGGCCATGCGAGCATCGCCACCACCAGCCGTTATATTACGACGAATCTCCAAATGAAGCGCGATGCACTGGAGGCCTTCTGGGAACGATCCGGTCTGACTCCCCGGCGTGGTTCAAGCTGGGAGCCCAAACCGAACTTGTTGGCGTTCTTAGAATCCCTATAGTAAGCCGGATTTATCTGGATTAAACCAAAGCCAGAAACCTAGATCAGATCAACATTTATCCATGAATTACAGGCGGTCCTATGGAGTTGGAGAACATACCGACCGGCTGCTCAAGATAAATTCCGGCTCGGGATATTGGTCCATGTACCCTTCTTGACTATGTCTTGTAACGCCACGTCACCCTGATTTTCTCGGTAAAAGAGCGTAGCTATAACGATATAGTCCGGAATCCCTCCATCAGCCCCGCTTACGGGGAGGAGTCCATCATGAAGTATGTTATCAATAGCCAAGTAGTTCTGTCGCAAGTACCAGAAGGTCCTCTCGTGGCTCATATCGCTCGTCTACAGGATTCGTCAGCGCCCAGGGATATGCGCCGAATTCAATTCTCCGCAGGTTCGTCTCGCCGCGAGCTTTAGTCGGTGGCTTAAGCAAGAGGGAGTCGAACTACACCGCATTACCTCCGATCATTCGAGACAGTATTTACGATATCGCGCAGGCGGGTACATCCTTGCCTGGGAGATGCTGCCGCACTCAGGTATCTCATTGACTTCTTACGCGCTGAGGGCTTGGTTCCCACCGAGAAGCTATCAGTAGGACGAGTAACCCCGGCGGAGTGCTGTACGCAGGCGTATGAGCAACACCTGCGCGAGGTACGCAATTGACCAAAGCCACGATTGTCAACTATGTACCGTTCATCCGTAGTTTTCTTAACAATCGTTTGGGAGACGGACCCGTGACGCTCTCACGCTTGTGTGCCCGTGATGTCGTGGCGATTTGTACAGCGCCAGGCGCCGCGTTTACACAGGCAGCGAGCGTCATGACCACTGCATTGCGCTCTTTCCTGAAGTACGCCCGTTATCGCGGTGAGGTGACGCTGGATCTGGCCGCTGCCGTTCCTACGGTAGCCAACTGGTCGATGTCATCGATCCCCCGGGCAATTCCGACGGATCAAGTCCATCAGCTGTTGGTGAGCATCAATCCACAAACTGCGATAGGACGTCGCGACTATGCCATTTTACTGCTGCTTGCACGACTGGGCTTACGTTCGAGTGAAGTGGCATTTCTTACTCGAGGACATCGACTGGAATGCCGGCACGTTGAGGTGCGCGGTAAGAGCGGCCTGCGCAACGAGTTTCCCTACCTCTTGAGGTTGGTAAGGCGATAGTCGCGTATTGCGGATGGACGACCACCCAGCACCAATCGACGCGTCTTTCTGCGCGCCAAGGCCCCTATCCGCGGCTTTCGAGGTGCCAGTGGCGTTGGATCAATCGTCCGTCATTCGCTCAAGCGCGCTGGCATCAAGGCGCCGACGTACGGAGCACATCAGTTTCGGCATGGACTGGCCACCGAGATGTTGCGCCAAGGCGCCTCGCTGGGAGAAATCGGTGATGTTTTGGGTCATCGCCATCCGCAGACCACAATGATTTATACCAAGGTTGATCTCGAGGCACTGCGTACGCTGGCACTAACCCATCTTTCGATTTCACTGACAACAATATGATAAAAAACAAATAGATAGCTTTCGGATCAAGTCCGTTATGGCATTACATATTTGTTTTTTTGTGGCTTGGCATCAGATGATGGTTTTTTCGACATTCCCCGGTCTGGCAGAAATGCCCAGGGCATCGTATATCGCTTTCTGGTGGGGTTCCGCGCGGGTCGTTTTGCGGACGTGAACGGTTTTACCATCCTCTCGCTTGAGGCTTACCGTGATCCGCTGCTGGTTTTCCAGCTTGCGGCGTATCGTCTCCCAGCTATCGTGAATGCCTTGAGACTTCAGTTGGGTGCGGATCGTATGCACCAGGTGATAGGCCAGCAAGGTAATGAACAGATGTCCTTCGATACGGGCTTCCTTCTGGTGGAAGTTGGGGCGCATCCCCAGTTCGCTCTTGAGGCTACGGAAAACGGCCTCCAGATCGGTCAGCATGGTGTAGGTGTTCCATAACGCGGTTTCATCCCAGTCGACGAGGTTAGTGCGCAGGCAATAGACGCCGGGGTGCGTCGCCTGGGAGTGGGGTTTTTCTGAACGTTCCCAGTGGATCGCGGTGGCTTTATTGTTGGCATCATCGTGCTCAACCCGGATGGTGTAGTGTTGAGCCACACGGCGGTACTTTTCTTTCAATCGCCCGATGCGCTCCAGGATTTTGTCATAGCGCTTGGTGGTACCCTTTTTGGATAGCCCTTCATGGAGGCCCTGCAGGGCAGCTTCAAAACGTTTGCCAGATTGATCCTGCATGGCCTGTTCTTTTAATTCGCGGGCCTGCGAGTGACAGTAGAGCTCCACCTCGCCGGTCCCGGTATTGACGACTCGCTGGATGCGAACGCTCTGCCCCGGTTCTTCTTTCACCGTCACGGCCTGCTCGGGATCAAACTCGCGTTGTCGTTTGCGACTTACCACCAGATAACGGTAGCCCTGCTCGCGCAGCCAGGTGATATTGGCGTCACTGGCAATACCGGCATCCATCACCACGGTACTGCCCACGCTGCTGTTGAGTCCCGTCAACATGGCTTGCAGGGTATCCGGCTCACTGGCGTTACCCGCAAAAAACTCGCTGGCGCGGGGAAAGCCGCTGCCATCCAGTACCAGCCCGAGGGTGATCAAGGGACAATCGGTACGCTTCTCCTTGGAGCGCCCCCGCCTTGCCTTGGCAGCACCCTTCGCTTCACCCTCAAAGAAGGTGTTAGTCAAATCGTACAGTGTGATGGTTTCTTCGACGGCAAACAGCTCGCGTTCCCGGCCAAACAAATGCGCTTCCAACTCGGCCTTGTGCTTCCAGAGCTGATCGGAGGCTTGGTAAAGTCGGTCCAGGCCCATGGCCTCAAAATCGTAACCCAGTAATTCGCCGAGGCCACTGCGTTGCTGCAGCCACTGGTGACTGGCCAACTCGCTGGCGGGAAACGCCATGCGCGCCAGGATATTCCCGACGGCGGCGGCCAGTTGGTGGCGGTTAAAACCCAGTGCCGCCAGCTTGTCGCGCAAGGCCAGTTGCTCCATCGCGTGCAGGGCGAGGTGCTCTATGCCAACCCGGCGGGGGCGAACCAGTTCCAGGGTGGCAAGATCAACCGATTCACAAGGATCAGACTGGGTGGCATCCTCGCCGCGGCCGGCCAGAATCTGTGCGGCGTAGCGCTGCGCCAGCGCTTCCAGTTCTGCCGTTAATTCCAGCGATAACAGTGAAGGTTGACCACCGAGCAGTTGTTCAATCCGTGAGGAGAGGTCGCGCCACTGCCCTTTGGGCACCTCGAAATGACGACCGAGGTTCAACAGGGTGTGTTGTTTCATGCGGCCACCGACTCGCTCCGACTCCACCAGGCGATGCGTGTAGTAAGGCTCCCCATTATGGCGGCTCTTGATGGTGGTGCGGCGAATAAACATGGCAGACAGCCTGCCGCAGTTATTTCAGGAAATCAATAGCGATACTGAATATTATGGCACTACAAAACGTTTTTTGGATTTCGGCCATTGATTTATAAGGAAAATATCTTGAAAAAGGGCCAAAAAAAGATGAAATCGGCCAATTGTCA
>CAVROQ010000007.1:0-157456 GCA_963722805.1 uncultured Gammaproteobacteria bacterium | reverse complement strand
ATATCGCCAATAATGTCGTAACTCAGACGCCTCCATGGGCCACAAGTCAGAAAGGTTAAAGGAGAGTCGGTCAATACTCTTTAGCCAGGCTGTTCGCTAATTGCCCACCAGTTCAACCCGCCGGTTGAGCGCCTGACCTTCTTCCGTTGAATTGCTTGCCACCGGCGCCATCGGGCCAACACCACCGGCCGTTAAGGGTTCGCGGCAATGCCGTGTTTGTCGGTCAGTGCCTCAACAACGGACTCGGCTCGTCGTTGTGTGAGGTCGAGATTGTAGTCCAGGGCGCCCTTGTTATCCGTGTGGCCCACCACGTAAATATTCAGGGCGGGGTCGTTGTTCATGGCCGTGGTAATAGCGCCCAGGGCGGGTGTGGATCCAGGCTTTATTGCCGCGCTGTCAAAGTCGAAGTAAATACCGTACAGCGCGATATGCCCGGTCTCAGCCAGCGCCTTGGTGATTGCTTCAGGTTCGACCACAACCAAATTGGCTTCAAATTCCTGGCTTTTGACCACGTCCAGGTGTATCAGGGCCTGCCCGGCTACGTACTGATCGCCCGTGTAAAGATCCCGGTCTGTTCTCACAGCGGAATAGAGCGAGACCGTGTATTGTGCGTCCTTGGTCGATACGGTTGCGTACCAGTAGCTTTGATCAACGTAGAAAGCGGGGTTACCGTATTTGTATCCCGGGTTGTCCATTGTCGAGTTGAACTGCTTCGCCTCAGCCCAGACAAACGCCTTTCCAAGGTTGCTCGGACAGTCTTTACGGCATGAGAATATTTCGGTGACTTCACCCAGATCTTCAAATGCTTTTTGATAGTTTCTCAGTATGGCCAGCGAGCCGAGCGCTGCCGGGCCAACATACACAATCCGCGTCAACTCGCCTTCTGCCGAGTCGGTGACCACCTTTTTATTCTTGATCGCGGAAATGAATTCCCCTTCTCCATATGATTCCTGGGAATAGCCCACGATAACGGCGCCATCGATTCTGGGGATCTCCGGATGATCCTGGGCGCCGGCCATATCCTCCAGAGCGAAAAGAGCTCGTGCAGGCACTAACGTTAAGCCTAGAATCGAAAGAACAAGAAAACCAATTCTGAACATAGTCGAGCTCCGGTGGTTGGTAAGCATTGCGATGACGGCTAGCCAGTGAGTATAGGCGCAGTATCGTGCTTGTGCAGTCAGCAAAGATCAGTCAATTGCATGGCCGATGTCCTGCCTGGAAAATGTTACGTGTACGTGCATACATCGTATACAGAAGTTGGATAGCCTCTATCATGCATAACTCCATCCTCCCCCGTGAATATAACGCGGACAGATAAACATCGGAGAAGACCATGATACGTATTATCAACACTGGCGGCATTTTTGATGCTGATTGTCCCCATGCTCATGGAGCGATGAATATCTGGGCAACTACAGCGCCAACCCGAATAACGCGAATTCCTCGTCCAATCCGAATGGCGCCGGAAGCCCCTATAACGCCAACAGCATCAACAACCCCAACGGTGCATACGGCAGCCCTTACAGCTCAAAGTCGGCTACCAACCCATACGCAACCGACGCCCCCAAGCTGCGCGATAGCGAGGGCAACTACCGCGGGCGCCTTAGCAGTAACCCGTATGATGCGGACTCCACATCCAACCCGTATGGGCGTTACGGAAGTCCGTATTCAAGCGAGTCGATCAACAATCCCTATGGGGCCGGTAGCCCTTATCGAGTCGATAGCCCGAACAACCCTTATGGGGAGGGGCTGGAGATTTATGGGGAGTAGGGACACTGCTGTGTACCCTCGCTAATTCGCCTAGGCAGAATAATCCACCTGGTCTAAGCTTCTAGCAGCCATCAGCAGCCATCAGCAGCGGAGGCACCGGCCATGTCTGACCTGTATTGCCCGGATGTAACGGATATCGTAGACGCGATGCATGGCAAAGGTTATCGGGTTTTTCAGAACCCCAATGGCCATGATTTGAATATTGTGGGTATTCGAAACAGGGACTCGCGGGCAAATCGATTTGATGATTGGTTGGCTGTGTTCTACTGGTATGACGAGGTATGGAACCTGTTCGCGTTTCCGGCCACCACCGACCCTGGCACCTACTATCGGCAAAACCCATTAAACGTGCGTGGCACGGCCATCCTGAAACCCGGCCAGTATCGGCATGCCTACCAACTGGAAGGCCTCGGGCTACAAGGCTTTGCAGCAGGAGGCCCGATGACAGTCTATCGTGATGACAATATGGACGATGAGTTGGATGTGGATGGCGTTGAAGAGGATTCAGGCTTGCACGCCATTAATGTCCACAGAGCCAGCCGCCAAAGAGCATCCACCAGGGTAGACAAATGGAGTGCGGGTTGCCAGGTGGTTCAAGACCCCGATCACTTTGACTTCTTTATGACGCTCTGCGATGAGGGGCGCAGAAGTTTGGAAACGACTTTACCTACACCCTGCTTGATAGTGACGACTTTGATCAACGATAGAAGAAATGCGCTCTCCTGGCGTGTAGAGCGCTATTCCTATAACTATATGACTTAAAGAATAAAATGTTGTCCCTACCAAAAACTCTGTACTCATTGATTTTGTTGACTTTTCCGTCGGCGCCCAAGTAGCGTTGCCGGTATGAAAACGATACTTGTTCCTCTGCTCACCACCTTGGTCGACCTCCTGCGGAGCCGGGCCTCGCTCCATCTCGAGATGCTTGCCTTGCGTCAGCAACTGGCAATGGTGGCCAGCCGCGATAACAAACGGCACCACTTTCGCCCCAGCGAGCGTATATTCTGGGTTTGGCTTTATCGGCTATGGCCCTCCTGCCTTGAGACGTTGGCAATCTTCAAGCCAGACACTCTGGTCCGATGGCATCGAAAAGGATTTCGGCTGTATTGGACCTGGAAATCTCGCCGGCGTTGGGGTGGTCGACCAGCTATCGATCCCGATGTGCGCGAACTGATTCGGACCATGTCCGGAGCAACATTGGTTGGGGTGCTCCTGCTACCGCGCGCCCCGCATCCATGGTGAATTGAAAATGCTTGGCATCGGTGTGTCAGAATCCACGGTCGCCAAATACATGATCCGCCATCGGAAGCCGCCTTCGCAGACCTGGCGAACTTTCCTTGGATAATCATGCAGCCGATCTGGTATCGGTAGACTTCTTCACTGTCCCCACGGCTGACCTTCCGAGTCCTGTATGTCTTTGTCGTTCTGCGTCATGAACGGAGAGAGATCGTTCACTTCAACGCGACGTACCATCCGACTGCGGAGTGGACTGCTCAGCAAATAGTCGGAAGCTTTTCCGTTCGACACAGCTCCTCGTTACGTAATGCGATGATCGCGATAGTATCTATGGTAAGCGGTTTCGGACTCGGGTGAAGAGCCTGGGTATTGAAGAGGTGATCTCGGCGCCTCGCTCGCCCTGGCAAAACCCTTATGTAGAACGAATCATCGGCTCAATCCGGCGAGAGTGCCTGAATCACGTTATCATTTTCAATGAACGGCATTTGCGACAGGTGTTGAAATCCTACGCCAGGTATTATCATGAGGCGAGAACGCACTTGTCTCTCGATAAACAGAGTCCGGTACCACGATCAATTGAATCGCCAGAGCAGGGAAAGGTCGTGGCCATTCCTCATGTCGGTGGCCTTCATCATGAGTACCGACGCGCTGCTTGATAGACCAGCTGGATTCCGCCCTGCTTCAGGACAACAGCCACAATCGTAGGGGCTTGCGCGGGCGCTGGTCAGCGGTTTTCTAATGGGCTAAATTACATCCCAACTTAGCCAGTCATCCCCAGCATTTGTCATGACGACAATGTGCCCAGAGTAGAAATATGGTCATGGATAGAGTTTTTGGTAGGGACAAGTGGCTTGAGAGAAAGTGAAGGATTTGCAAGGTTTGCCAAAGGCACAAAATGTATACCAGTGGTATATCTAAATTAAAATAACTAAACCACTTGGGTTGAAATTGTTTACTAATAGATATATAAATAAACTATGGGTATACGAAAAGACAATAAACTGAACGAACTCATGCGAGTGATCCCGGAAGGTGTCGCCGTTCCCAGCACCTGGCTGACGGCAAATGGCTATTCGCCCCAACTGGTCCGAAAGTACCTACAGAGTGACTGGCTGACACGCCTGGGCAGTCGCGTCTACGCCCGCCCGGGTCACCCGGTTACCTGGGAAGGCGTCATCCTCGGATTGCAACGGCTTGGGGGATTTCAACTACACCTGGGGGGGGTAAGCGCGCTGAATCGACAGGGGCTGGCGCATTACCTCTCGCTCGGTGGCGATGCAGCTGTTCATGTATGGACGCAGGATCGCTTGCCAGGCTGGGTGGAGCAGGTCCCGCTGGACGTGCGCTGGAATTTCCACCGGAGGAAACTATTCGAAGGCGACGCAGAGGCAGGTTGGGTTCAGTTGTCTACGCAGGTGCGCGATTGGACAATGCAGGGCTCGGCACCCGAGCGCGCGATCCTCGAAGTGCTGAGCCAGGTGGACGAAACACCTACCTCCTTTACATTTGCCGCCGAGCTGTTCGAGGGGTTGACCTCACTGCGGCCCGCTGTGGTGAACACCCTTTTACAGTCTTGTCTCCACAATGAGGCAAAGCGCCTGTTCCTGTTCTTTGCCACTCGCTATGACTATCCGTGGCTGAAGCGCGTTGAAGTTGATGCGGTAGACCTGGGGCGGGGCAAGCGCCTGGTGACCCGTGGTGGAAAAATGGACAAGCGCTACCAGATAACGGTGCCAGAGGCTTTTCATGCTGGATAGGAGCAATCCCTACTTTCGCCAGGTGGAGCTTGTGGTTCGAGTGTTACCACTGGTTGCCTCCGAACCTTGCTTTGCGCTGAAAGGTGGCACGGCAATCAACCTCTTTATCTGTGATTTCCCGCGCCTGTCCGTGGATATCGATCTCACCTACCTGCCGCTGGACGATCGCGATGATGCGCTCAGGGCAATTGATTACGGCCTTAGCCGGATTGCGGACAAGATCCGTCGGGTGATTCAGGGTGCAAAGGTAACGGCTGCGGCGGGCGAGGCTGGTCGAGTCCAGCGGCTGCAGATCGCGGCGGGCGGTGTCAGCATCAAGGTGGAGGTCTCGCCGGTGCTCCGCGGCAGCATAATGCCTGCAGTACAAATGGCGGTAAGCGAATCCGTGGCAGACCAGTTCGGGTATGTCGAAACACAGGTGCTCGCTGCGGATGAGGTGTACGCCGGTAAACTGGTCGCCGCGCTCGACCGGCAGCACCCTCGCGACCTGTTTGACGTGATGCAGCTTTTGTCGAAGCGGAGGAATAACGCCAGCGCTGATGGATTGCTTCCTGGTGTATCTGGTGAGCAGCAACCGGCCGATAGCCGAATTGCTGGACCCCAATCCGCTTCCGCTGCAACCGGTGTTCGATCAACAGTTCAAGGGGATGACCCTGCGCGAGGTCAGCGTAGAGGAGCTGAGTCAAACGCGGGACCGCATGATTCGGTCGATCAGCCAGCAATTAACGGACAACCAAAAAGCGTTCCTGCTGTCCTTTAAGTCGGGCGACCCGCAATGGGATTTGCTGGAGCACGCCGTCGCCAGCGAGCTGCCCGCAGTACAGTGGAAGCTGCGAAACATCAGAAAAATGAGCCCGGCCCGGCGTGCGCAGGCGCTCTCGACACTGGAACAGGTGCTGCGCCGGTAAGCACGCGCTCAAGTCACTGCCGAGCGCAGCGGGTAGTGACGTGGGCGCCTCCGCTCTACGGCAATAGTCTCAGCACCTCATCTGCTCAATGGGTTTCAGGCGTGGTTCCACTGGAACCACTGCAGGAAGTAGCGAAATGTGTGGGTATCCTTGTGCGAAACCGCGCTCAATGCCGCTGAAGTGTCATTTTTCTACCGCGTCCTGACAATCAAGGTACCCGACGCCCGATAAAAACCACGCCGGATGCGGATCGAATTCCCTGTGCCACCCGTATTACGCGTTCGAATAGTAGACCCACTAGACGCGGCCACTGCGGAAAAGTGGCAAGGATGACCCCACCTTGCGCAAGCGAAAGGGGTAGGCAGAGTCTCGTTGTTTTGGAATCTGCTGAACGCGTCTCTCAGGGCTTGTTTAGGCGCAGCGGTCAGTAATGACCGGGTCCATCTTCGAACTATCGCGGTGCCGCATCATCTGGGTAGCGCTCATTCAAGCCTCTCCCGCTCGTTATGCGGATCTGTTTTAAAACCGCTGTTGATAGTCGGGCACTCACGCCCTGTTTGAACGACAGTCTCTTCAACCACGCAAGCACACTGGCGGTCAGTGCGTTCTGCTCAATCCAAAAAGGAGGAAATTCCATCCCAGCCCAAGGCTGGAAAACCGTTGGTTTGCACGGGCCAGTTTTCTTGCGAAAACACACCGTGTTGTCTATGGCCAGACACATTCAGGTCAACCGGGATTGGTGTCCCGTGATCGTACCGCTTTGGCGGACCTGCGCAGCAATGTTGCCAGGTGATCAGAAACACTCACCTACGGATGCAACACTATGCGAGACCTGAACTACCAACTGAAATTGTTATGCAAATACAGTCACGAAGGCAGCTTCGAAACCCGGGTGGGCCGATACCTATGCAGATCCAACCCCGCCTGATCCGCGTGTGGTCAAACAACTCATCTGTTTATAGATATCAATGCCTTGGCCGTCTACACACCTGCAGCAAAGCCATTTTGAACTATCTCAAATCAGGCTTACAATTTGGTGACTACTTCCGAGTCGGGATGGATATCCAATGGACTGGGCGCGCCTATTGGCCTACATCACAGGGACTGTGGACCAAGAGCTTCTGCTGCGTAATGAGTATCTCGCAGCTGAGAACCGGATACTCAAGGCTCAAATAAGGGGCCGATTACTTCTCACCGATGCCGAGAAGGCCACATTGGCCGAAATTCAGCGCTCGAAGATGTCGCCCATGCCGCGAGACCCGATACCATCCTGGGTTGGTACCGGAAACTTGTAGCACGTAAGTTTGACGGGTCGAGATCGCGCCGCTATCCGGGCCGCCCCAGAATTGATGGTGAAATTGAGGCGCTGGTCGTGCGCATGGCCAGAGAGAATTCGACCTGGGGTTATGACCGGATAGTGGGCGCTATGGCAAATCTCGGTTACACGCTTTCCGATCAAACGGTTGGCAATATTCTCCAGCGCCACGGTATCCCAGCTGCACCGAAACGGGAGCGCATGACTACCTGGGCAGACTTCATCCGCGCGCATATGTCTGTTCTGGCGGGTACCGACTTTTTCTCGGTAGAGGTACTGACGCTGCGTGGGTTGGTCACTTATTATGTCCTGTTCTTTATCCATCTCGATAGCCGCAAGGTTGAGATTGCAGGAATGACACCGCACCCGAATGAAGCCTGGATGGCGCAGATTGCTAGAAATGTAACGATGCACGAGTGGGGCTTCCTCGGTAATTGTAGGTATCTCATCCATGATCGTGATACCAAGTATTGTCGATCATTTCGGGATATCATCGAATCTGGCGATGTTAAAGCGTTGCGACTCCCCGCACGCAGTCCGAATTTGAATGCGTTTTCAGAACGTTGGGTGAAATCCGTGAAAGAGGAATGTCTCTCAATGCTGATACTCTTCGGCGAGTCGTCGCTGCGATACACCTTGCGAGAATATTTGGCGCATTACAATGCGGAACGGAATCATCAGGGCAGGGGAAACATCCTGCTGTTTCCCAGCTCAGCCACGAAGTCGAATCGGTGCAATAACCCGACAATTCATAGTCGAGAACGATTGGGTGGCCTGCTGAAATATTATCATCTGGAGGCCGCATGAGTTTTTTGACCACACGGGCAAAAACTATCCCGGCGCGATAACAGCTAACACACCATTTCATTTCCCAGCGTCACCATCATCATCCCCGGTATCGAGCCATTAACGTGGCAAATACGTGGCACGCTAGATTTAGCGTTGGTGTATTTTCAATGCGGAGCGCTTGAGCAACTGCGCCAGGCTGTCGCTGACCGGCTTCAGCTCTGGGGCTGACGAAGCTTCTGCGGCCGCTGCAAAGGGCATTCGTGGCACAAGATTTTGGCTTGAATCATCAAGCGAACAAGAGCCAAATCGCGAGACTCGTCACAGTTGTCGAAACTCTTCCCAAAATCACCGCTTATTGCCAGTGGTTTAGCACCGGCATTCGGGCCTTTGGTATATGTTTAGAGGTACTTATTATGTAAACCTACAGCGAGTAGGCGGTGTTATTCGTCTATAGAGCTGTGGTAACAATTCAGGAGTTCATTGTGCTGGGTAGGCTTGGAATACTTGTATCCATAGTGTTGATGGGTGCTGCTGTACAAAATGCGCAGGCATCCTATCAGGGAAATCTAAAGCTTTCCATGGATGAGGGAAGTGGGCAAACGGCGCTGGATAGTAGCGGTGATGGCCATAACGGCAAGTTGCTCGGTGGCCCCGCTTACGTCACTGATACGGGAGATGGAAGCCCCTATGCGTTGCGCTTTGACGGTAGCAACGACTACATTGACCTGGGCTCCCTGGACGTGAAGGGCACCGGGTTGACGCTGGCAGCCTGGTTCAAGGCGGACCGCTACCCTGGCACTTACCGTGATCCCCGTATTATCTCCAAGGCGTCGGGTACGGCGTCCAACGACCATGTCTTCATGCTGGGCACCATCAAGAGCGGTAACGACACCGTTCTGCGCGCCCGGGTGAGGGTGAATGGCATAACGACAACACTCGTTGCCGATCGTGGAAAATTGGAGACCGGTGTATGGCACCACGCGTCAGCAACCTATGACGGAAAGCGGCTGCGCCTATATCTTGATGGAGTCGAGGTCGGTGCCAGGTCGCTGTCGGGAAAAGTTGATGTTGATCCGGCTTTGCGGGTAGCCGTGGGCAGCCAGCCTGGCGGCAAGACCCGTTTGTTCGATGGCAAAATCGATGACGTTCGGATTATGGATCGGGCGCTGGGTCCGGTAGAACTGCAGAATCTGGTACAGGGGACGGCACAGAGTCCCGCGTATTCTCCCGGTTTGGTCAATCTATATTTCAACGAAGGCAACGGTCAGCTTGCTTTGGACAGTGGCAGCTTTGGCAATAACGGCAAGTTGATCGGCGGCCCCGCTTACGTCACGGATACGGCCGATGGAAGCCCCTATGCGTTGCGCTTTGACGGTAGCAACGACTACATTGACCTGGGCGCCCTGGACGTGAAGGGCACCGGGTTGACGCTGGCAGCCTGGTTCAAGGCGGACCGCTACCCTGGCACTTACCGTGATCCCCGCATTATCTCCAAGGCGTCGGGTACGGCGTCCAACGACCATATCTTTATGCTCGGCACCATCAAGAGCGGTAACGACACCGTTCTGCGTGCCCGGGTGAGGGTGAATGGCCTAACGACAACACTCGTTGCCGATCGTGGAAAATTGGAGACCGGTGTCTGGCAGCACGCGTCAGCAACCTATGATGGAAAACAGCTGCGCTTATATCTGAATGGTGTCGAGGTCGGTGCCAGGTCGCTGTCGGGAAAAGTTGATGTTGATCCGGCTTTGCGGGTAGCCGTGGGCAGCCAGCCAGGCGGCAAGACCCGTTTGTTTGATGGCAAGATTGATAACGTGCAGATCCTGGAGCGAGCATTGAGCTCACAAGAGTTGCAAGCGCTCGCCGCAGGTAAGCAAACCTCAAGTTCGGGCCAGGCGCTCGCTTCTTCTTCCAGTTCGACCTCGACACCGACCTCGACCTCGACCTCGACATCGACACCGACACCGACGTCGACCTCGACTTCGACTTCGACTTCGACCTCGACCTCAACCTCAACCTCGACCTCGACCTCGACCTCGACCTCGACCTCGACCTCGACCTCGACCTCGACTCCGACTTCTACATCGGTTTCCAGTTCGACTTCTACCGGGACCTTGGTGCCAGAGCCGCCTCCATCGCTGAAAACCCTTAGGCTTTCATGGCAAATACCGACGAACCGGGCAGATGGTAGTGTGATGTCAGCGTCTGAACTTACCGGATTTGAGATTTACTACACTTCCGAACTGGGTGGTGCCTCTGAGGCTATAGCTCTCGACGGCGGTCAGGTGGACAGCTATACATTTAAGAACCTGCCCCCTGATATCTACCACATATCCATGGTAGCGATTGACGGTCAGCGGGTCAGGAGTGCGCTTTCCGAGATCATCAGCGTCGATATAAGGTGAAGCCCTGGCTCTGGTAGTACGAAATTTATGTTGTGTCGAGTGACGGCTCGGACCCTTCCAGTTTGACAGATAGTGCTGAGTACGACGTCACACCATTGTGGTCGTGTGAGGGCACAAAAATAGCCAGAATATGCACTCGTCTCAACCCCACACCGATGCCGGCACCTCGCCGGCGCTTTTATGCGCTTTTAGAAACCTCCATATTGGGTGTTTTGCAGAGGCTAGCTGGGTCGATTAAATCCGCTATGGCTTTGCGGGCGTGTACCCGTTAATGTAGAAATGGCCTCCGCGACCGATTTGAAAACATGGTCCGAACCAATGTGTGTAAGCAACCCCGTCATTGCGGCGGCTTTGGTGGCCCGCCCTGACTCCATCCGCGCCACGGCGATATCAATATTACGTGTTCGTAGTTCATCGACTGCCTGGGAAAAAATCTGCGCGCCCGTGAAGTCGATTGCAATGATGCCGTTGGCCTCAAGTACAACCAGTCGACAGGGAGAATGCTGGGCGTCGATCATCCGGTGCAGCGCTTCTACGATGTAATTGGCATTGGTGAAGTTGATGGGCACACCGGGCGCAAAGACCAGCACACCGGGTTCCCTCTCGCCGGGGCTCGACTCTTGCAGCGCCCACCATATGGTTGTATTCGGTACCCGCTGCAATTCCTCACATTTGGGTCTGGCAATAATAAAGATACTGTGCAGCAACGAGAGTACAATGCTCATGCCAACCCCGATGCCGACCGGCAATACTATGACCATGGCTGCGCTGGCGAGGACTAACCCAAATTCCTCCCTGCTAGCGCGGTAGATTTTGCGCATCGCTGCTATATGCAAGAGACGCAGGCCGATATAAATCAACACGCCAGCCAATGCCGCCTCGGGCACCAGAGCGAAAGCCGGCGCAAACAGTAATACGATAACCAAGACAAGTACTATCGCCATTAGCGTAGCCAACTGGCTGTGCCCTCCCGCATCCACCACTATCGCGGTTCGAGGTGGGCTTGAGTTAACCGCAAATCCGCCAAACAGGCCGGCCAGCAGACTACCTGCTCCAATCGCTGCGAAATCCCTGGCCGAATCCGTACGCTTGTCACCAACACCCGACGAGCTTTGTTCAACAGCAGCCGTTTGCATCATGCAGACAAGCGCAATAACAAGTGCAGCGGGTATCAGCGAAGTAAAATGAGACAGGCTTGGCACAGCAAAATCGACGCTCGGCATGCTCACAGCCAGCGGCTCCATAACCGGAACGCCGGCTTTCTCCAACTGCCAGAACCAGACAGCAACAGCACTTAAAACGATAGCAACAAAGGGGCCGGGGATAAATTTGCTGGCGCGCTCGGCAAACTGGCTGATCAGAAAAACACCCAGGCCAATACTCAGCGTGAGGGGATTGGCTTCGGCAGCATGCTCGAGAATTTCCCCGAAGCGCGTCAGCAGATGCTCGGATGTCGGGTTAAAGTCCAGAATAGCGGGCAACTGCCCGACAATAATGTGGGCGGATATCCCGGCAAGGAATCCCGTGGTGACCGGGATAGACAGCATATCTGCAACCCAGCCCAGACGCAGAGGTTTAGTTAGCAGTAGAATCACACCGACCATCACTGAAAGGCTGGCCACCATTGCGAAGTAGTGCCCAGTACCTGCCGCCGCCGCAGCGGCAACACTACCCGCCAGGATCGGCGCAATGGTTGAATCGGCTCCAACGGACAGCACGCGGTGAGCGCCAAACGCCGCGAAGGCGATACCGCCGGCCAGGAATGCGATCAAGCCTGCACTCGGCGGCAGTCCCACCAGATGCGCTGTGGCAAGTTGTTCCGGAATGGCTATCGCTGCAAGCGTTAGCGCCGCCATGGCATCACCGCTCAGCCATGCAGTTTTGTATCCTTTCAGCGAGGCAAACAACCAGCGGAACGGCCTGCGGTGGTTGGATTCCTTATTGATACGCTGACCTCCCTCACTACCCATTGCACTAGCGCCACAGACTCGCTATTTTTTTGCCTTCTTTTCTGCCGCGTGAAACTTCTGTCGAATATCATCGAGGTCTACCTGGGTTGGCGGCAACTTAAGTCCCATTGCGTCCATGGTATCGGCGACGATCTGTGAAATGGCGAGGTTGCGAAACCACTTGTGGTTTGATGGAATTACAAACCAGGGTGCATGGGGAGTGCTGGTCTTCTCTATAGCATCCTCAAACGCTGCTACATATTTGTCCCACAGTTCGCGCTCTGCATAATCGGCTGCGCTGATTTTCCATTGGCGTGAAGGATCATCCAGGCGCTGCTTGAAACGCTGCAACTGTTCATCGGCACTAATATGCAGATAAAACTTCAAGATGCGAGTGTGGTTACTGGTCAACATTTCCTCAAATGCATTAATAGCGTCGTAACGACGCGACCAAACAGACTCGGGTACCAGCTTATGCACCCGCACCACCAACACATCCTCGTAGTGCGAGCGATTGAAAATCACTACTTCCCCCTGACCGGGCGCTCGCGAATGCGCACGCCATAGAAAGTCATGCTTGCTCTCAACCGGTGTCGGCTGCTTGAATGAAGCTACCGCTGTTCCCTGCGGATTCATGCCCGTAAACAGATGGCGAATGACGCCGTCTTTGCCCGCGGCGTCGAGGCCTTGCAGCACGATGAGTAACGATTGTCTGGCGTTGGCGAATAGCAGATATTGCAGCGCATCCATGCGCTCGATATGCTTGCGCGTCTGTGATTCGGCTTCCCGCCTTGAAAGGCCTTTGCAACGATATCCTGGATCAATCTTGTGCAAACGGATTTTCTTGCCGGGATCGGCTATGAATTTTTTTCGGTAGTCCATGTGGCCAGTACTCCCCAAATTCAGCAGCACACAAGTTCAGGCAAGGTTTTGTTCGAAATGAATAAGGGCACCTCTGATCAATTCGGTAATGCTTCAGCGGAGCCTCTGGCGTACATTGGCAAGGCGCGCCGCGAAGGTCAAGGCTGGTTGTCCTTGACGAGTGGTGCAAGCGGATGGCCGCCCCCTTGTCCAATGTGCGCCAGAGGCCCGCCCTGCGGGGCTTTGCGTCGCGTTTGTCTACTGCGTTACAGCCGTTTGAAAGGCACCAACAGTAGGCGTGTATGGACTCCTCCTCTTTTGCAAGCACTTTGTTCGATTGCGTCAAGGTACGACTGCCTACGTGTATCCGGTCTCTTTGATGATGCCGTCTCGTCGGGCATCGGACCCTGATGGGCTATTCGCACGTCAGCTCCCAAACGCTTTAACGAGCTCTTCGGCTCTGCGCCTACTGTGAGGTTTTCTGACGTCGATTCAACCTGTTCACCATCAAGCATAATGCTCTGCAACCGTGGTGATATGTCCTCCTGCCAAATTACAACTCTGCGATTATGCAGCCTGCTTTTCCGCTGCAAGCATCGAGTCGTAGGCCACCTCATTGTGCACAATCGCCCAGGCTATTCGCGCCGTCTTGTTCGCCAATGCTACCGTCGCAACATTCACATGCTTCCGCTCTGTTAGCTCATTTAGCCATCGACTCAGCCCATCGTCTCTATCCCTTGCATGCCGGAGCACGGCTCTGGCGCCATGCACCAGCAATTTCCTCAGGTAGCCGTCACCGCGCTTACTGATGCCCAGCAATCGGTCTTTCCCTCCAGTGCTATGTTGGCGCGGCGTGAGCCCCAGAGAGGCTGCAAATTCACGTCCCTTCCTGAATCCCTTGCCATCACCCAGAGCGCCGGCCAGTGCACTGGCTGTGAGTCGTCCAACACCGCGCAGTTCTAACAACCGTCGCGCGACCGTCGTCCTTACAAACCGCGCCTTGCGCTCATCAATGCTGCTTATCCCGTTCTCCAGGTATGGCAAATCTTCTGCCAGGTCGGTGAGTAAAAATCGAAATTCGTCAGTCAGGCCGTTCTCTGCGTCTTCGAGCCATTGTGGCAATGCACACCGAAGTTGCTGGATACCGACTGGCGCGACAATACCGTATTCACCAACAAGCCTCGTATCTGATTCGCCTTTGCCGTGCGTTGACCGACGAGCTCCTCCCGTATCCGTGCGCTGCCTGCGTATCCTGCTGTTCGATGCTCTTGACGCGACAAACCGCATTCCGGCCAACTCATCGCTTCGCAAATAGCCTCAGCATCAACACGTCATTTTTGTTGCTTTTTACGTAGGTTTGACGAACTGAGCGCATCAATTTTACACATACCCTCGTTTCTGCAGCTCTCACCCCCATGGTGCGCCGACGCACTGACGTCCATAGCGACTTCCCACCAGCTCTACGCGCTCACACAACAATTCAAGCCATTGACTGCGCTTGAGCTTAGCTTGCCACTGAGTGCTTTCGTGACATCAACAGCATGCACATAGAAAACAGATTTTGCGATATCAACACCTACTCGTGTAATGTTCATCGTGAGCTTCTCCTCATCCTCTGAATGTTGTGTTTCCACCTGCCATTCTGCGCATCGACGCCGAAATGATAGTGAAATCCATCCCATCTTTTAGGCGACCAGCCTTCCTGCACGACTGCGCCTAGTGGCCAAACCCGACGCACCAACTGTAGGCACTCTAGGTGAAGCCTGAAGCGTCACCGAATTAATCAGAGTTGCCTAAGGTAATACTTCGCCTGCTGGTCGACGAACCACAATACAAATACCCCAAGTTGTCACCTTCGCCAGGCAAAAAAAAGGAGCGAGCGCGAGATGCGGAAGGTGGCCGCAGACCATAGAACAGCGGTCATATAGCCCTCTAGCTCGCAGTGTATCCCAATGGTATGTGCACGCAAGTTCGCAATCGCCATCAGTTTGCAACTCGATTGCCTGTGAAACCCAGTCGCTTAGAGAAGTTTTTTTGGCAGAGTAAGCATGTTGACTTGGGCACTTCTACCGTATCAGGGGCAGTGCGCGCACAGATTGACACTATTGCCCGGTTGCAGGTTCTTTCAGCGGCGAACTGGATAAAAAATCGGGTAAACTGGTAACGAAAGATTTTCAGCGGATTGATTGCAGTGAATTTGCGTATCTTGACGCCCCAGCAGTTTGCTCCTTTTTATTGTTCAAGATCAAGTTGACGTGTTGCGAGTGAACAGTAAATCCCTGCCTGACCTGAGAAATTTTACAATGACACTGTATTTTTAGTGATAATCAAGGGGTGACGATGGATTTATTCAGCAAGCAATACAGCGCGCCGGGAACTGTGCCGGGTCAATTATCGCAAGAGCAGCCCGGTAAATTCAAACTGACATTAATTGACTACAACGCAAGGGAACTGGTTGAAAAACTGGATCTGGAACCAGAGCAATGCCAGGGCTATTTGACTGATGCCAATATTACCTGGATTCACATTCAAGGTAATCCGACTCCGGATGCACTTACCAGCCTGGGCCAGGCCTTTGGCGTCCATTCTTTGCATCTGGAAGATATTCTCAACACCGGGCAGCGTCCGAAAATCGACATTGTCGACAACCAGACATTTATCATCTTAAGCCTCCCTCGCTATGAATTTGATCAAGTCGTCGTTGAGCAAGTGTCCTTGTTCCTGAGCTCAAAAACAGTAATTACCTTTTGTACGGGCGAGAATGATCCCTTTGCTCCTATTTTTGAGCGTTTACATAAAGCAGTTGGAAAGCTGCGGAAGCGAGGTGAGGACTATCTCTTTTATTCGCTAATAGACACAATCATTGACCATGGCTTTCCAGTTTTGGAAATCTACGCCGAACGTATTGAATCTATGGAGGAGATTTTGCTCGACAACCCAACGCAGTCGACCTTACAGCAGGTGCATCAATTACGTCGTGAGCTGTTATTGCTGCGAAGGCGGGTGTGGCCTCACCGTGAAGTGGTCAATGAACTCCTGCGCGATGCTGACGATGCCAACATCGAGGATGAAACACAGATCTATCTTCGAGATTGCTATGATCATACTATTTGCATTCTTGAGCTACTCGAAACATACCGGGAAATGACAGCTGGAATGCTGGAAGTCTATTTGTCGAGTTTAAGTAATAAAATGAATGAAGTGATGCGAGTGTTAACCGTGATCGCTACCTTGTTTATACCGCCTACCTTTGTCGTTGGGGTATACGGAATGAATTTTGATCGACACTCCGGGCCGTTGAGCATGCCTGAATTGGCGTGGCCTTATGGCTATTTGCTGGTGTGGCTTATTATCGCTGTAATGATTTCAGGAATGCTGGTTTATTTCCGACGAAAACACTGGTTTTGAACATTTATAGCGCGCGATTCAAGGCGGGTGCTACGGTGTTCCTGGGCGCTGGCTTTGATTCGTAGTTCAGCATTTGCACAGTGCTGCCATGGCGCTGTTGTTTGGGCGCGTCCTACAGCCTCAATCACACTCTAAAAAATACGCAAGCTGCCTGCGGCAACTTGAAGATCAGCGGAGAGTCTCTGAATCCACCCTTCAAGCTTCCCCCAGTTCGCCGCGAGTAAACGTATACTCTTTAGCCAATGACTGTGCGGATTCATCTTCAATGATCGCCGCAATTTTCTTGCCGACCAGGGGGATTTTAACGACGGAGGTCATAACGATATCTTCCACGCATCCTGTGCCATCGGGGCGCAGGTCAAAATTGCCCGTCAGCGTGCCTGGCACCCCGTGGGTTTTGCACGAATAGTCGCCATGGGCGGTGCCGTCGCTATTGAGGGTCCACTCCATGGTTTCGTCCAGGCTGTTCCATTCTTTTAAGAATTTGCGTGCAAAAGCCGGTGGGTTGGCGGGAACCTCCCTGGTCCACTTGATCATGACCACGTCTCCCTCCTGACTGCATTCGCTAAAGCTTACATTGCGTGAGCCAATACCTTCGTATTTGGCTTGCAGGAAAGACTCATCGATGAGTTTGGCGTAGATCTCGTCAAAACTGGCGGAATAAGCATGTTTGGTTTTATGGCTCATACTCTCGCTCCTCTAGGGTGGACAGGCAAAATGGCTTGCAAGTGTGGCTGTACCCGGCGCTGCGTAACTCCAGATTCGCGACACACTAGCGCAGTGACAAGCTTGCTTTGAAGTGCGGAAGTTAAGTGATAGGTGCAACCTATTTTTTATGCCCGCTGCCTGTTAAGAGTAAAACAGCTGATCCCTGAAGTCCACGCTAGTCTTTTCCGTTTTTGGCGCTTCTGTTCGACTGCAAACACACCCCCTGGCTAATGCGGATCAAGGCTCTGTGATCAATTCGGGAAAGCCATGAATTGCCGAGTTAAGCGCTACAGAGCATACAGCTGTTGGTATGTATCCGGGACTCTAGCGACAGCCCCAAGAGCTCGTACATCAGCTTGCCTTGTTGAGCTCCTCAAACTCTGCAGTGAGATATGAGGCCAGTTGATTGAGCTCCGGGATGGTCTTGCGGCAGGCGATCAAGCCGAAATCCAGTGAATCTACATAGCTGGTGATGGTGATGGCCAGGGCTTGCATATCATAAAGCAGGTTTAGCGCGTAGAAGCCGACCATTTCAGCGCCGTTCAAATAGAGTTTGTTTCTTGAGCCGGGGACATTCGAGACCACCACATTGTAGGGAAGGGGAGCTTTTTCGGCGATCCTCAGCATTTGACTCCCCATCAGAGGAACGCCCATGACAACCGTTAAAGCCTTAATGGACTCCCGAGATAAACTGCCGAGATGTGACTTGGATTTTTTTGTTGCGTCGTTGACAAATTTCAGCCGCTCGGCGGCGTCTTCGATATGTGTGCCCATATCACACATCATCATAGAAAACGCATTGCCGGCATCTTTGCCTTTGGCGCGGACAGAAACCGGAACCCCGGCATTGAGAGTCTTGTCGGGCAAGTTGTCGTGCTCCAGCATGTAGCGCCTCAGGGCCCCGCCACAAATAGCGATGACGATATCGTTGATCGTCACATTGTTGGCTTTGCTGACGCGCTTGAACTCCTGGAGGCTAAATGAAGTCACAGCAAACCGTCTTGCTGCGGATACGGGCACATTGATAGGCGAGTCGGGTGCTTCATACCATTGTCGGGCGGCCTCAGGGTCCGGAATGATGCGCTGGCGGGTGTATCCCAGCAGCTCTTTACCCATTTCTGGTGCCACATTGGTAAGCAGCTTAAAGGTGTTGGTGAGCGTTTTAACGGCGCTCGACGCAACCGGTTTGGGCTTTTTCTTTTTGGCTTCTTTCTCGCCCAGTGGGCGCACGGTGTTGGCTGACGCTGACTCGCTCAGCATATTCTGCATCAGCTTCATGCCGCCGACACCATCGATCAAGGAGTGGTGGATTTTAAAATAAATGGCAAATTGATCATTTTCAATGCCGTCGATCAGGTGCAGTTCCCACAAGGGACGGGTGCGGTCGAGAAGCAGGGCATGCAGTCGGCCGACCAGGGTCATCAATTGGTCCTTGGTACCCGGCCGGGGCAAGGAGGAATGCCTAATGTGATAGTCCAGGTCGTAGTCGTCGTCGGGCAGCCAAGCCGCGCTACCGAGGCCGAATAGAGATGTCTCAAGCCGTTGATTGAACAGTGGTGTGATGGCGGTCAGCTTGCCCATTGTCGCCAGGGTTGCGGCGAAAAACTCTTCTTTCTCGTCCTCTTCCAGACCTTCAGGCAATTTGAAAATCTGTAGTGCGGCGACATGCAGCGGCGTCTCGCGTGTCTCCGCCATTAAGAACCCATTGTCTACGATACTTATTTTGTTCACATTATTCTCCTTAAGCGGCGGCGCTATGGCTACATTGGGGCTCGCCGGTACGCCAACTCATCACGAGCCAGGCGCGAGCCGCTCACACAGTTGCTGCAGCATCCGGCTTAGCTATAGGTTTGCTCATAAACACGAAAAAACTCCTGATCTGAATCCAGCGCAGCCACCGTGTCGTCCTTTAAAAAGGGCTCGATTTTCTTGCCGATAAAGGGGACGTTGACCTTCAAGTCCAGGTCGATTACGACTTCAGCGCCGTCCCCCTGGGGTCGCAGTTCCATGAGTCCTGACATGGTGACGGGGGCGCCATTGATTTCGACCGTAAAAGAGCCCTTTTTTACAGGCGTATCGGATATCTCCCAAATGTCTTCTGACACTAATGTGTTGTAGTCACCCAGAATCTTTTTGGCAAACTTCGGCGCTGTGGAGGGCGCGTCCCGGGTTGCTTTAATGACAATGGCGCCGTTGACCTCTTCACAGCTATCGATAGTAATGTTTTTACAGCCCGCGGCCTCATACTTTTTAATATGGCTAGTGGGGTCAGTGAGCAATTTAAATGTGTGTTCGGTGTCTTTCACATAGTCGTGTGTCACTTGAACTTTCATCGAATTCTCCTCTTTTTATCAATAAACGCGATGATCATCAGGTATTACGTTGCAGGTAAGAGTCTTGGATTTGCAAACAAACCAAAGGCTAGAATTTATATCGTGTGATATTCCAGCGCGGGGGTCTAAGCGACATTGCCCGCATCCGGTAGCTTTTTATGCAAGCGCAAAATGGGTGTTACGGGTGTGGCGGCAGACCATTCGACGTCAAAGCAAAGACGGGCTGGGAGTTGCTCCTGCGGCGAACAATTTCCCGCTACCAATACGTGTTTGTTCAACGCACATAATAGTCCAGCGCATTCGGGCTGAATTCGTTGGGATTGATCGTGGTCTTGAAATTGTAGGGCTCAAGCTCGTTATCCAGACCGGTCACCAGGTAACGCTTTTCCTTGAAATCGTAAGAAGTCTGCAGCGTATACCATGGCGTGGGAACACGATAAAAATTGATCATATGCCCCTCGGAAAAACGCCATAGATTTCCTTCGTTATCGTAGTTGTCGGCCAATACAATCGACCAACTGTCTTCATCGACATAAAAGACGCGCTTTGAATAGGAGTGGCCGCGTTTGGCGACTCCGCGTAACGGGCCGCGGTTCTTTTCTTTTACGGTACCTTCGACTACCCACACACGGTGCAACTCATAGCGCGCGAGATCGGGCGAGATATGCCCCGGCTTAACAATGTCTGCGGCGGTCAGTTCACCGTCGTGCAAGCGGTAGGCATTGTAAGGAATCAACATTTCCCGCTTGCCCAGGAGCTTCCAGTCGAACAGGGCCGGTGAGCCGTTGAACATATCGGTTTCATCGTTAAATCGCAGGCCGTCTGATAAAGGCACAGGGTTATCAAAACCTGAAAAAGGTGTGCGGAAAACGCGCCGCAACTGCTGGCTGTAAACCCAGGTTTTGCGGGCGTCCCGGTTGTAATTGTTCGACTCGAGTACCAATTGTGCAGTGCCCGTTGAGAACCCCGGCGCAATCACTTTACTTTTATATGCCAACGAAACCTGTGGGAACTTCCTTTTGTCACCGAAAGCCTTTGGCGGAGCGCCAAAGGGAAAAGCGATCTGGTCTTCCAATACGATCAGGCTGAAATGGCCGTTGTTTCGGGTGGGTGCCGCCTGCCCGTCATAACGATCAACAGCTATCCCGCGCCAGCGCAGATTGTGGTTCCATATCACCTCCACTCCCTGCGACGGTATAGGAAAAGGTGAGCTGATATCGGCATCCTCAACACCACCAAGATTACTGGTGTCGACAGTAGATCGGGTGGCATTGTGCTGTATCGCCTCATAGACAAATTCAGGGTATGACGCCGATCGTCGTGAGGGATACACGTTCATTTTCCAACTGTCAGGGTTGTTCCGCAGCAGGGCCTTTTGGCCCTCGCTCAGCTGGTCGGCGTACTGATCGATATTGGCGGCCGTTACAGTGAATAATATAGTGTCGTCGGGATAAGGGTCAGCAAGAAACGTCCCCGCTGGAGCCGGCAATTTTGAGCCGTCCAGCCCCCCCGTCCAGGCAGGTATGGTCCCTTCGCTGTTACCGGCGCGCTCGGCGCCCACGGGTGTGAGTTCGTCGCCCCCCAGCCTGGCTGCCTCATTAGCATCAACGGCGGCAAATGATGGGGATGCAAACCACAACAGGGCAGCGATACACGGGGCAGTGAATAGGGTAGGCATGGTCAACTTCCGCTCCTAGAAGGAATATCGCAGGTTGAAATTGAGGAAGTCGCGATCACTCAGCACATTATAATCACCCGCACCAAAAAAATTCGTGTAGCTCAGACCTGCCGAAAAGCGGTCGATATAGGTGGTGGTTACCCCCAGAGTAAACGCCTTTCGCCCTTCCTGGAAAGGCTGGCCAGCCGGGCTATTGCCCGCCACGTCGTGGCTGAAAACCACTCGGGGAGATACTTCAAACGCACCTAAGACATTGCTATAGTTCATGACACCCGCAACGCGATAGCCCCACGACCCGGCATCCGCGAACAAATCCTGGGGACCAAATTGCAGCAGCGCAACACCGGGCGTTTGCAGCCGCACATTGTCCTTGTCCGGCATATCGTGGATGTGCAAGTAAGCACCCTCAAGGCTTACCGCCACCTGAGACGCCCCCAGTTGCGGGCCGAAGAGTTGCGTCACACCCAACGTTGCCTGTGTTTTGTCCAGCTCTATCCAGCTCTTGATAAAGGCGTCTGATACATAGGTAGGGGAGTAGTCGCCACCGGGAAAACCGGGATGATCAGGGGGTGTAATGTTTATCAGGCCGGGGACAACCTGACCAACATGCAGCTGGAACGGATGATTCCGGAAGTGAGCAATTTCACCCAGGAAAGCGGTGCCGGTGCGAATCGTCGTGGTATTGAAGCTCAAACCAAACATTTGGATGTCTTCCGGATAATCAAAGAGCAGCTCGATATCCTTGGTGAGGTTCGCAAACGAATATTCAAGCGCAGCGGCCCGGCTGAGCAGGCCGTTGTTGGAGTTGAATAACGCATTGTTTAAGCTGGTTTCGAGCACTTCCTGGCTTACCGTGTAGCCGGAAAGATAAGGCAAGCGGCTATGGTAGTTGGCGTAGTGCAAGGCAATCTTGGTGTCGTTCCACCTGGGAATAATGCTTTGCAGGGTAAAGCCATACTGGCCGCCATTCTTCGGTTCAATATTTCCGCTGGCGCGCGCTTTTAGATACATGAAATCGAAGCAGCCGTCACCACCCTGTGCAGTGCTGGGAGGTGGCTCAAGCGCCTTGATCTTGGTGGGGTCGTCACCGCTGGAGTCCTGAAAATTGTAGACATCGGGGTCGAGGTCGAATCTAGCGCACACATCGGTGCCCAGATCAGAGGCGGTGCCGGTAAACTGGGCGGTATCAACGCCGGGAACCAGGTCGTTGCCAGCAAGGTAGGTACCCTTTGCCGGTATAACAGTGCTCTCCCACGAGTATTGGTAAAACGCTTCGAGGGAAATCATCGGCGTAAGATGTATGGCGCCCCAGATAAGCCCCACCGGCAATCGCAAGTCTTCTGGAGTGGCTGTCGGCTGCTGTGCCAGGGGAACATTCAGGGGGTTGACCACATTGACGCCCGAAGTACTGAAAAACGTCGACTGCCCCCAGGCGACGATTTGATCCCCTACCCGTAACTGGATGGGAAGACCGCCGACGGTGAAGTGGGCGCTAAGGTAGGCGTCCAGGAACTGGGCATCACGGGAGACCTGCTCATCCGCCAGACTGGTGAGCTCTGTCCGGGCCCGCTCCCCGCGATCATTCTCATAGTCGTAGAACGCATAACCGCGCACATAGGCACCGAAGGCGCCAAGCCGCAATGTTAGCTCGCCATTGGCACGCACCATGTTGGAGACGAAATGATGTTGATCATAGTTGAGGTTACCGTCATCCATCAGCGAGTTCTGCGGGTTACTGCCACCGCTGGCGATTGCAATCAGAGGCTTGTTCCGATCGTCGAGGCGGTAGCGAGCGCCATAAGACACATCAAAATTATAGATTCCCTGCAGATGGGTCTCACTACCAAAAAGGTCTTTGGTGCGGAAAATGCCGGCACAGACGCTGCTCGACAGACCCACGGTCGCCAGTAATAAAACGGCGCTTTTTTTGCTTTGCGCAGACCAGTGACTCGTCATATACCCTCTCTATAATGAGGTTTATAGAGGTGAGTAAACCAGTGCCAATCCCGGGAAGGCTGTGTTTGTTTCGGCTCAATCAAAGCAGTAAACGCAAAGTTGCCGCCAGAGCATACAACCTTGGCTGACTTTCTGAGCAAAACTTGAGACCCTGATCTTCGTTTACTCGACCATTTATTTTTCTAATATGCCGGTGAGATTGCCATATTCTTGGCGTAATGAAAAGCACAAATTATCAATTCGGTCCGTTGCTTATCTGTCTTGCAAGCTTTGTGTCCGACCGGGAAGCCAGGTTGATCAAGGGCCCAGACAATGCCAATGTGGTGGGCGCATTTTCCCTTGTTGTTGCGGCACGACAAGCGGCGGTAATCTTGCCCGGGGCAGGGCCGCCACTGCTTTGCTGGTGCAGCACTGGCCTGGCGGGTTTGGTCCCGGGCAGCTTGTCAGCCCAGTTCGTGTGCGTTCTTCAGGGCATCAAAACGCGTTCCGGGAAGGGGGAGGCCGGCATCGCCGTGAAGTGCTTTCCTGAAAAAAAGTTCCACGGTTGCATTAGCCTCGGCAGTACTTTCAAAATGCTGATGCTTCTTATTGACGTTTTTGCCATCCGTTAAATTGAAATAGGTGACGCGATGGGAGTCCAGATATTTGGCCGTGTTGCCAAGTCGTTCGGGGTTTATAACGTCAGAATAATCCAGAATATTGTCGCGTTCATTGATGATTGCGTAAACCCTGCGCGCATACTTCAGCCTGTTGGTCCACTGCTCGTGCGATGCAAGATCGACATCGGCTGCGTTCAGAATGATGTTGTCAAAAAGCCGCGTTTCATTCGAAAAGATCGGGTTCCTGATAAACTGTTCGAACATAAAGTTCCCCAGACTGTGCAACATCAGGTTGAAAGAAATCTCGCATAGCTCGTCGGGGTTTTGACACATGTAGGCGCCAAGTTTTTCAAAGGTTCTGTCCAGGGCGACCACCGAGTTTGACGCGATAGCCTGGGCGCGCTTGTACTCGTTGACGATAAAGCCTCCAGGATTGGATGGCCATGAAAAGGCGACCACGCCCACGGCGTATCGCTTATGAATGCTATGGGCCTGCTCCAGGCTTTCGGTAAATGTTTTATTGAAGCCATGAACGTAGAACACACAATTCTTTTTACGGTTGTGTAAGGCGCTGACATAGTTCTGGAATGCGTCCTGGCTTGGACTGTTATCCAGGGTTAGTGTTGCAGGCTCATCAATCAGCGCAAGCTTCCACCGTCCGCCGCCAATCTTTTCGGCCCAGGCGAGCCGCAGCTCACTCGCGCCTTTATCGTTGACGGTTTCGCCAAACAATGTGTTGTCAGTCGCCGACCCGTTTCGAACCTTTCGATTGGTAACTATCAATAGTTTCATCGCAGGTCTGCGGCGGCTTTGTTTTGAGCAGGCGTATCATCAGACCCGACCTTGCCCTTGAGTTTTCTAATGCATTGTTCGAAGGCACGGCTGATTCGGGTTTGGTCTCGAATACACGCGATCTGGGGCCAGGTAGCACGCTTACCCAGTAGAATATATTCGTCCAGCCCCGCAAGATCGGGATTGCTGAGAACCTTGCTGTAAATGGATGGGCTGGGCGAGAGGTGAATATTAATGTCGCCGTGATAGTCCTGGGCAGTGACGGCATGGGCTTTATCCAGTATCGATCGCGCAGGTCCGAAATCGATATTATCCCGGGCAAAATCCAGTGCAATGGCCGATTGTGCCTTGATTGAACGGAAAATGGCTTTACCGGCACTGGCGGGCAGATTCGAAGTCTTTTGCATCGCCATAAAGGGTATGACATGGGGGTTCGATTGGCTGACGATGGTCTTGTTTATGTTGTGTAATCGCGTCATCCGTAGCAGCGGTATGTCGCCATAAACTGAGCCATCGGCCCAAAGTTCGCTTTGCATATAAGCTACGGTATCGCCGTTTTCATCAACACACTTCAGTGTCACCGGTGGGAACATGCCGGGAATGGCGCAGGAAGCCAGCGAGGCTTGGGCCAGCAGCACGTTGGGGCTCGTCAAGTGATTAAGCAGCCGGGGTTTTTGCCTGGAACGGGTGGGTGACACTGAAATATTAATAGCCAGTCCCGACCTTTCGTAGGCTTGTTCAAATGTCATGGCACCAACATTGGCTTCTATGCATTCGAACAGTTGATCGGGATCCAGAAACACCCTGTCTTTCAACATTCGTGCCGGGCTCGTCAGTTGCAGGGCTGTGGTGTGAATGGCGTCGAGATTATCAAACATCTCAATAAGTTCCTTGCGGCTGCGGCTGCCGATCACCACCGCGACGAAAGAACCCATGCTTGAACCGGAGATAACGCGTGGCAATATATCTTCTTCAAGTAGCGCCTTGATGACCCCCAGGTTGTAGATTCCAAAAGCGCCTCCACCGCTCATAAACAGGGCGGTGCGTCCGTAAACTTTCTCTGCGAGCTCAAAATTTGCCAGCTTGTCGGCCTTGCTCAGGCCGGGAAAATCATTGTCACAGAGGTAATGCATCGAGGCTTCCACCTCATCAAGAAATTCGACAATCAGGTACTTGGTGCCAGCGTGAGCGCGGCGGTACAGTCCCGGCGCGCTGATTTCGGCCAGGTGACGGTAGGTGCTTTCCTCTAAGGTTTTCAGCAGCTCAGGGAGCTTGGCTTCAAATCGATATTTGCGCAGGTTACGGCAATGATCACGAACCAGCTCGTAGTGGTACAAAGGTGATTCTTCCTGTTCACGCCATTGATTGTGACCCTCGAGTTGGTCGAGTTTCTCGGCCAGTGCAAGCCACTCCTGGTAGGAAAAGGCGTTGGCCATTGACTTTTTAGTTTGTTTGATCTGTCGAGAACGATTAAGCATGATGGGTTCCATTATTGATGCCGGAGAACTGGAGTCCGACGGATGTCTCTGTTTGTCGGTAACAATTTGGTAGAGCGATTTTATGCCGCCTTTACTGCCCGTTGTTAGTATGGGCCGGGTTCGCTTGCGCGATGCGACCGATACGATTGGCAAGCGGCGTTGCCGAAATGCCATGGAAAACCACGGACAGAAATGCTGTCATCGAGACGCAAGCCAGGAACTCTTCCTCGTTAGGGAAATCGAATTCAGTCATCATAATAAGGGTAAATAGGATGGATGCCAGTCCACGGGGGCCAAACCAGCCAAGAAAAAGTTTTTCGCGATAATCCAGCCCGGTTGCAGCCAGCGATAGCCAGATAGGAAGCATCCGCACCGCGGTAAGAAACAACACTGCGATCAGGAGAGCCCTTGGGTTTGCATGCGCCAGGCCGTCGGGGAGCATGATGGCGCCAAACACCAGAAAGGCTGCCATGGTCAGCATTTGCCCTGTCCCTTCCATAAATTCAGAAATAAAGTGCAGTTTGTGGCGATAGGTGTTGCCGAACACCGCGCCGCCGACGAAGGCTGCGATTAAGCCGTTGCCACCGATCAACTCGGCACCCAGGTAGGTGGCGAATGCCGAGGATACGAATACCACGCCCTGGGCGCTTTCCAATACCCACTTGCGATCCTGTGCTAGGTCGAGGCAGCGGGCGGCAAGCCAGCCGAAGCCGATGCCGAACATCGGCCCCACGATCACCTGGGTCATGGCCATCAAGCCGAGGCCGTCGGTCGACTGCTCGCCCATACTGCCGGCTGCTAGAATGGCGCCCAATAGCACAAAGGGTAGTGCCAGGCCGTCGTTGAGACCGCTTTCTACATTGACGCTTTGGCTTAAACGCAGGGGCACATTGGGATTGGAAACAACACTCTGCCCGAGAGCGGCATCGGTGGGTGTTAACACTGCCGCGGTTAACAGCGCCATCGCAAACCCGCTTTGCGGTGAAATCAGGTAAACAACCAGGGTGCCAGTGGCAATGGTCAGGGGCATGCCAATAATCAGCATGCGCAGCGGTATCTGGAAGGTCGCCTTGAGTTGACTGAAGCGCACCCGACTGGCATCGGAAAACAGCACCAGGATAAGCGTAATTTCGGCAATATATCGTGCGTATTCGCGATACGCCTCGTGGGTGTCCAGCATTGCGGCGGGTTCAGAAACCGCGTATCCCAGGGCAACAAAGATGATCGGCAGGGTCAGGAAGGTGCGCGCAAGTAAACTTGTGAGAAGTGAAAAGGCAATGACACACAGGAGCAGGGCAAATACGATGAGTTCTATTTCCATGGAGTCCTCGTGCCGAATCACTGCATTATTGTTAGGGCTGCGCCTCGGATTCTATATCACGGTTTCCGGGACGATGATTTTTGACGATTTCCCGCCAGCGCAAACTAATAGCGGCCTCGTATTGGCCAGAGCAGCCTATTCAGGCTTATCGCTCGCTAACCCTGAACAATTCTAGAAAGCGCTGTGGGTTAAGCAGAAAATCGGCATAAACAACGTTGTCCTCGGGATCGATGATCGTAAACCATGGCGTACCCTGAGTGCGATAATCCTCCATAAACGTCGGATACCACTTGCCCTCCGGCGGGGTGTCATGACCGAACGGAATATCAAGTTGATAGCGTTGTTGATTCACCCGAAGTTTGTCAAAGGTATTGACGTCTTTACCTTCGAAGACCGTTTGTATGACAGCAAACCCGAAGCCCCTGCCGGTTAATTTTGAATGCAGGTATTGCAGGGTCGGAAAGCCCGTTGAATGACACCCCGCGCACCAATCCTGAAAACAATACAGAATTCTGTAAGCCGTACCCAGGTCACTCAAACACAACGGTGCTATATCCTGCCCCCCGGCGTCGATCCATTGCTTGACGCGAAGCGGGGGTGCGACATGGTGGACCAGGCCGAAGCTCATGATGTTTTAGGCAAAACCCAGTCAGGGCGCACGAAATGGCAGGTGTAGCCGTGGGGGATACGTTCCAGATAATCCTGGTGTTCCGGCTCAGCCTGCCAAAAATCGCCGACCGGCTCAACTTCGGTAACGACCTTGCCGGGCCATATTCCCGATGCATCGACATCTGCGATGGTGTTGACCGCTGCGGCCTTTTGCGCCTCGTCCACATAGTAAATTGCCGAGCGGTACGATGGCCCGCGATCGTTGCCCTGGCGCATGGGCGTTGTCGGATCGTGAATCTGGAAAAAAAATTCCAGCAGTTGGCGATAGCTGATTGTGTCGGGATCAAACAGAATCTCGATTGCCTCGGCATGGCTGCCATGGTTTTGATAGGTGGCATTGGCTACATCACCACCGGTATATCCGACACGCGTTGCCTCTATTCCCGGTAGTTTGCGGATCAAATCCTGCATTCCCCAGAAGCATCCACCGGCCAGGACTGCTCGTTGCTGACTCATCAGTTGCTCTCCTCTCGATCAAGGTGTGACACGGATTGTCGCCTGGCAGGGTATCGCAGGACGCCAGGGCGAGAGCCCGACTGCGATAGCCTATGCCAATTTAGTGTCGAGGGCTATCAGAAAGATTCTGCGCCGCTGCTCTCGCTGCTGGCGCTACGCAAGCTTTCAGGCAGGTGATATCATACCGCCCCTTAACGCCTGGAACAGACTCAGGGTAGCGTAGATCCGGCCTCCGGAGGCGCGTCTAAAGTCGTTTTTCCTGCCGCCCGGAGCTACACAAGTGACAATCAAAAAGAGGATAGGGTATGAAAACTCGGATTACCGAGCTGTTTGGAATTGAACATCCCATTATTCAGGGTGGCATGCATTTTGTCGGCCTGGCAGAACTGGCCGCTGCTGTAGCCAACGCCGGTGGCCTCGGCATCATCACCGGCCTGACCCAGGGCACACCTGAAAAACTCGCCAACGAAATCGCCCGCTGTAACGCGATGACCGACAAGCCTTTTGGCGTCAACCTGACCTTTTTGCCAACCCTTGCGGCCCCGGACTACCCCGGCCTGATCCAGGCGGTGATCGACGGTGGCGTTAAAGTGGTCGAAACCGCCGGCAACAACCCCGCCAAGTGGATGCCGATGCTCAACGAGGCAGGTATTAAAGTGATTCACAAATGCACCTCAGTGCGCCACGCAATCAAAGCAGAGGCGATTGGTTGCCACGCGGTATCGGTTGACGGTTTTGAATGCGGTGGTCATCCCGGTGAAGATGATGTGCCCAACTTTATTTTGCTGCCTCGCGCAGCGGAGGAGTTGACGATTCCCTTTGTGTCGTCGGGAGGCATGGCGGATGGCCGCAGCCTGGTGGCATCGCTGGCAATGGGCGCCGACGGCATGAATATGGGGACTCGCTTTATTGCGACCCAGGAAGCACCGGTGCACGAGAATGTAAAACAGGCGATTGTTGCGGCCAGCGAGCTCGACACCCGCCTGGTGATGAGACCATTGCGCAATACCGAACGGGTGATGAATAACCCGGCGGTAGAACGCCTGCTGGAAAAAGAGGCAAGGCTGGGTGCCGAGCTGAAGTTCGAGGATATCATTGAAGAAGTTGCAGGGGTTTATCCAAAAATAATGCAAAACGGTGACATGGATGCCGGCGCGTGGTCCTGTGGCATGGTGGCGGGCCTGATCAACGATATCCCCACGGTCAAGCAACTGGTCGATCGCATTATGGCCGAGGCGGATGCAATTATTCACCAGCGACTGAACGGGTTCTATTAAGGCAACTCTGGTCAATTAGGTGCTACCTCAGCGGAGCCTTGGGTGATCGCTGGACTGCGTTGGGACGCTCCTTGGGCTGCGATGGCCACTCCCGCCCTGGGCCATCCTTTGACTGTAGCCGTTTAGGTCCCGCCGCAAGGCGCCGGTGGATACTGACCGCAGTTTTACAGTTCGGCTTTCACTTCAATAATCTCGTCACTGTCGGATGGCAGTGAAAGCAGCATACCATCCTGCGACAGGCTTACCTTGCCGGCATAGATGTCCTCAACGCCCTCGAGAAACACCTGATCCATGCCCGGCATCAGCAGCGGAGGCACAATATGATAAAACACCAGCTGGTCAACGTTTGCGGCACTGGCACTGGCCGCAGCTTCTGTCGGGCTGGCGTGGTAGTTCTGGATATCCAGGGTGATTTTTTCGACAACGGCATTGCCCGCGTCTCTGGCGGCATCGTGCAGAATGCCGACCAGTTTGCGACTGAGTGCTTCGTGAATCAGCAGATCGGCATCCTGGGCAAATAGTTCAAGGTTTGCCGATTGCAGGGTGTCGCCGCTGACCACCACGCTGCGCCCGCCATAGTCAAATCGATAGCCAACCGCCGGTTTGACCGGATCGTGATTCACCTTGAATGCAATGACCTTAAGACCCCCCTGGTCCCATACCAGGGTCGACGCGCCATCTTCGGGCAGGGCGTAGGGGCGGGCGCTAAGGCCTTTGCCAGACAGCGGTGCCACGCTAACTCCGTGGTGTGCCGCACGGTATTTTGCGTCCTTGGCGTAGGCAAGGTTAAAGCCGTCGACCACGGGCTCTACGCCCTGCGGTGCGATAACCGGCAGCGGCGAGGTGTTGGCCTGGCTGACCCAGCGCAGGGTGGCGGTTTCTCCCAAGCCATCGATATGATCGGAGTGAAAGTGGGTGAGTAAAACTGCATCGACCTCGCCGATAGGTATATGCATGCGGTTCAGGTTGCGCGCGCCATTGCTGCCGGCGTCTACCAGCAACAGGTTTTCACCGGCTATGATGACCAGGCAAGGGCCGGATCTTTTAGGGTCAGGCATCGGGCCGCCGGCACCGCAAACGCCTACCGCCAAACCTGGCGCCAGATTATTACGTACATCCGCCACTAACATGTTACCGGCGGCGCGCTCCATTACCGACACCACCAGTATGCTGCGCAGCAGGTAGATGACGATTGCCAGTGTAGCCATGACGACGAGCGTGCCGACGATTCTGCGTGATGTTTTTGTTGTCATAAATCGATCTTTTTATGGTGTGTCAGAGGATGTTGGGCACTCAGCAATGAAGGTTGAGCCAGTCACGCAGCTCGGCAAATATCTCCATGCGTTCCGGCTCGTTGAAAATTTCGTGGTACAGGCCGGGGTAGGTGCGCAGGGTCTTGTCTGCTGATCCCGCGCGCTGGTGGAATAATCGCGACCCTTCAACCGGGGTCATGCTGTCGGCCTCGCCGTGCATGACCAATAGCGGTAGGGTGATCTCTGAGGCCCGGGCCTGGATGGTGTCCATCGCTGAGAACAACTCAAAGACCCCCCGCGCGCTGATTTTCCCGGGGTAGTTAAGTGGGTCGGCACGGTATTCGGCGACGACCTCCGGGTCGCGGCTGACGCCGTTGGCGTCGAGCTGCATCACACCCACAGCGGGAGCAAATCGCGATAACAGGCGCACAATGAACACCTGGATCCATGGCGGTTTGCCCCCCGGTGCCTGAATCGCTGCACCGGAGAGAATCGCGCCGCGAAAATCCTGTTGGTGATCCAGCAGGAAACTGGCACTTATCAAGCCACCCATGCTGTGGCCGAGCAAGAATATCGGCTTGTCCGGCTGTAATGCTTTTAACTGCTCAAGGGTTTGATCCAGGGTATCCAGGAAGTCGGCAAAGGAATCGATATGGCCGGGATCTCCTTCAGATTTGCCATGGCCCGGCAGATCGAGGGTGCACAGTGCGTAGCCCGATTCGCCCAGGTATTCCGCCAGCGGCTGGTAGCGACCGCTGTGCTCCGCCATGCCGTGCACCACCAGCAGCCAGGCCTTGATGTCTCCGTCAGGGGCCCAGCTCTGCTGGTGTATTTGTAATCCGGCTCGATTGGTAAAGCTGCTCTGCTGCTGTTGCATGCTGATATTCCTAACCTGGTTCCGATTCGGCACCGGCAGTGACACCCAGTAATCCGCGAAAAGCATTGCTGGCGGATTGAGCGCCGGTAATCACGCGATAAACGTCACTGGCGATGGGCATTTCAACATTGTACTGTTCCGCCAGCGCCATTACCGCCGGTGCGCTCTTGACCCCCTCTGCAACCATCACCATATCGGCGATGATGTCTTCCATGTTGCGGCCCTTGCCGAGTTCGACCCCCACATGCCGATTGCGACTCTGGGGGCTGGTGCAGGTGGCGATCATGTCACCCATGCCGGCGAGGCCGGCAAAGGTCTCGGCCTGCCCTCCCATGGCAACGCCCAGCCGGGTCGCCTCTGCCAGTCCACGGGTAATCAGGGCAGAGCGCGTGTTGTCTCCCGCCCCCTGGCCGTCACCCATTCCCACGGCAATGGCGATGATGTTTTTCAGCACCCCACCGAGCTCGCATCCGATGACGTCGTTGTTGGTATATACCCGGAACAGACCGCTGCGAAATACCGCCTGCAACTCCTTCACAATAATATCGTCTTCCATTGCCAGCACGCCGGCGGCAGCTTGTCCGGCCATAATTTCCCGGGCCAGGTTGGGGCCTGTCAAGACGCCCACGGGGTGGCCCGGCAATACCTCTTTAACGATCTCGGTCATGCGCATTCGGGTGCTCAGCTCCAGTCCCTTGGTCAGGCTGATCACAGGAACCCAGGCCCGCAGGAAGGGTTCAAGCTGCTCCAGTACGCCGCGATAACCCTGGGACGGAACTCCCATCACCAACAAATCGACATTAGCCACCGCTTCTTCAATGTCTGTCGTAGCGTGCAGTCGACGACAAATACGCGCTCCTGGCAGATACTTTTCGTTGCTGTGATGCTGATTAATTTCGGCAACGGTGGCTTCGTCTCTTGCCCACAGGGTGGTCGGGGCATTGCGGGCCAGCAGCGAGGCTACGGTGGTTCCCCAGGAGCCGCCACCGAGCAGCCCGACCTTAATCTTCGATTTCATGATTCATCTCCGGCTCTGCTTCCTGCCGTTCTAGTTGGGTCGCTCGCTGCGCCGTGGCAATGCCCTTGATCTGGCCCAGCCGCAATGCCAGCTCCCGCAGCTGGCGAGCCGCTGAGCGGCGCTCATGGGCAAGCGCATTAACACCAGGCTCGGTAAGGCCCCGGTGTTGGAACACCTTGTAGCCATTCTGGAACAGCAGCTTGCCGATAGAGGCTTCACTACTGATGCGCCGCTGCAACCAGGCCTGGCGTCCATACTTCAATGCCTGGTTAATACAGTCTTTTTCGTCGAGACCCTGGTCCGGCTCAAGCCTGGCCAGCAGGTCGGCCACGATGCGATAGGCTTCTACGTAAATAAGCAGTGCATTGTGGGCAACCAGCGGCGATAGCCCCTCCAGCAGTTGCACCAAGGCCACGGGACCGGCACCGAGTAATGACTCCCATTGAGGCACGCTGCGATCCAGCTCGGCCCGTATTTCGGCGTGAAACATCTCGCTGGGGGAGTAGAAAAACTCGAACTTGAACAAGTCCCGCAGGCGATCGACCTCGGTCCAGAATTCCCTCTGCAGATTGTCGCCCGGGCTCTCGTTAACCTTGACCACCGCTAGCTCAATGATTGCCTTGTTTACAAAGAAGTGGATGACGGTGTTGCGGTAGTAGCTGGCCAGGGGCTGCTGGTCCGGTGCAATGCCATACACCACATCCGGCCCCTCATCGTAGCGGGTGATCAGGCGTTCCCCAATCATAATGTCCAATAGCTCGCGCATATGGCGGGCATGGGATGGGTCGAAATCATCGGAAATACGGATGTCCCGCTGCCGCGCCCAGTGCAGCAAAGCGTCGACCTCAACCCCGAGCTCCGCCTCGGTGAGGGCCTGGGGCGAGGAGCCGAGTAAACCCATGGTCACCAGCGAGGGCAGGGTGATGGGGGTAATGCGGTTGGCTTCAACGGCAACCTTGAAGGCAATTTTTGACAGTGCCAGGCGATCGTCCGGTGGCGGGGCTTGCGGCAGTATCACCGGGTCGCCAATGTCGATATAGACCCGGCCCATGGGGCGGCGGAGACTGCGGATATAGCCTATAAACCATTTCAGGGACTCGGGTTGCTTGATCTTGCCGGTCTGTTCACTGGCGTATTCTTCGGCATCCCGCAACAAGTCATAGCTGATGGATACGGGAATAATATGAATGTTTTCGTTGCCGGTCGCGTGGCAGGCTTCCAGGACGTATTTAAGCAAGCCATAGCGCGGCGGCATCAGCTTGCCGATGCGTGAACGAGTGCCCTCGAATGCCCAATGCATCGGGAAGCGCTTTTCCATCAGGTAGCCGATGTAATGCTTCAGCGTCAACTTATAGAGTTCGTTATCCTGGAAGCTGCGGCGAATAAAAATGCCACCGGAGCGGCGTAGCAAAAAGCCGAGCCCGGCAAAACTCATGTTGGCGCCGCCGAAAATATGCGGCATGGGAAAATCTTTGTCGTAGAGAAGTTTCGGTACCACCATACCGTCGAGGTAAGTTTTGTGAGTCCAAAGCAGCATTGAGGGGTAATCTCGCACCCACTCGCGCATTTTTTCGACGTCGGCTACGTCGTAAACAAATTTGTCTTCGTAGCCTTGCCCCAACACGAAGCCATTGAAGCGGGCGTTGAGGTCGAGGTAGAAGCGCCGCGGTATGGAGATCATTTCTTTCATATAGCCCCGGGCTTCCTCCCAGACCTCGGTAACCGGTTTCTGTTGCTGCTGTGCCATTTCTGCAATGGCCTCGCGATAGCCGGGGTTAGCGCTCAGGCTCTGGGCCACGAACCGAGGCACCTTGTAGCGCCCGCCTTGCAAGCGCCGCTCGGCTATTTCCAGCGCCAGTCCTCCCTGGCGAGCAACAAAGTCGGTAAATTCGCCAGCATCTTGTGGATCGTGATCAAACTGGCGGTGAAAGCGCTGTTTCAATTCACCGATACTTGCCGGCTCGGCCGCGATGCAGCGCACACGCTTGGGGTGCTCGTCGAGAATGCGCTGGCCCTGCTTTGCATTGGGTCGTCGCGGGTCACCCAGCAGCAAATCGCGCAGCCGAGGGCCGGAGTTGAGGAATTCTTCTGAGGGTAACCAGGCCACCCGCAAGGGTGCCACCCGGGTGTCATCCGCAGTGTTCAGGGTGTTTTTAAGGGCTTGGGTATTGGGCAGGGCTTTGTCGCGAAGCGCCAGACAGACCATTTGCGGCGCGCTGGCACTGTCGGTGTTGGATCGCTGCACCCAGTTGCGCAGCATTTTTTCTTCCAGCTGATTACGGGCATCGAGAAGAAATAACACCGCTCGACCCGGCGGCTGGGGCCAGGGGTTGTCAGCGTAGGGAGTCGATACTGCGGTCATTCTGGAGCGGCCTTAGGTTTGCTTGCGGGCTGGGCTGTCACCTTAGCCTTGCTGCCGCCGCGTGTGCCAGGCTGCGCCGTTGATACCACCTTTTTGTTGCTTGCCCGTGGGGTCGCAGTTTTGGCCTTCGGGTTGGCTTGAGTTCTGGTACGTGATTTTTTTCTCTTTACTGTGGCAGCTGGCGCAGAGGCCTGGCCCAGCGCCTGCTCAAACATAGCGCGTACCTCCCCAACATGCTTATCAATGCTCTTGCTCGACCAGAGAGATGTATCAACCGGTGGCAGCACGTCGACATGAACCGTCGCCGCGCGGAATACAAAATCTCCCTTGGGAGCAACATCCAATGAATTGTGAATCACAATCGGGACGATGGGTACGCCGGCTTGAATGGCAAGATGAAACGCTCCCTTTTTAAAGGGCGCGAGCCGGGGGGATACGGTGCGCGTGCCTTCGGGCGCTATCACCACCGACTTGCGCTCATCCTGTATGGCCACTACCAGCGGGCCCATGGCCTCGATGGCACTGCCGGTATTTGCGCGATCAATAAACACCACCCCGCTAAATTGCAGTACCTTGCCTATGAGCGGTATTTTTTTGATTTCTTGCTTGCCAATACCCGCGAAATCCCGTCGCAGCAGTCTGGCGATGACAATGACGTCAGCTTTGCTCTGGTGATTGAACACAAACACTGCAGGTCGATGGGACCAGAGATGTTCCTCACCTTCAACTTCCAGCTTCATCCCGATAAGTGCGCTGGCGGCGTCGGCAAATAATGAAAAAGAAAAATTCTGCGCGTCGCGTCGATTGCCGGTAAGGGCCCAGATCGGAAGCCCCGCGGCAAAGCTGCCAACCACGCTGCTAGTGGCCGCTATAGAGCGCAACAATTGATTGACAGAAGGTCGGCCACGGCTACCAAAGTGGGCGCTGCGCCAATGGTTCTGTTGTGCCACCCGCAACAGTTTACGGCTGGGGTTGAGCGCACAGGGGTGTCCCACCCGTTCGAGGAGCTGCAGGTCATCGGTGCTGTCGCTATAAAAGAAGCTCTGGTCGAGGTCGGCGCCAGTCTCTTCAGCAAGGGCCTCGGCGGCTGTGACTTTGCCTTCACCGAAACAGGTGGGCCGTATCACCCCACCGGTAAATTCACCGTCTACCACTTCAAGATGGCTGCAAAGCAAATGCTTAATGCCGAGATCTCTTCCAGCTGGGCCGATCTGGTAGGGCGTGGCGGATGAAATGATTGCCACGGTATGACCCCGCGCCTGGTGTGCTTCAACCAGGGCCCGCGATTCGGGGTAAATAAGCCGCGCCGTCTTTTCACGGTAGAGCTTTTCACCCATCTCTATGTAAGACGCTTCACTGCTGCCGCGCATGAATTGCGCATTTACCAGCATCATGGCGGAAAAGCCCGTTTTGCCCAGCCCGAAGCTGGCCATGGCGTTCATCAGCTCGAGGAATTCCCCAGTCTTGAGGTCGCCACGCCTGAGCTGTTCCCGTATAAATGCCGGTGCTGAGAAACCCGCAATCAGGGTGCCATCGTAATCAAAAATGGCAGCAATACCGGGGCCTTTTGGACTTTCTTCGATGGCTCTAAGTAATTTTTTTAATTGTGCCATGGTGCTCAATAGCCGTCTGCTAAACAGGCCCTTATACTGTGCCAAACTCGATCCAAATGCAAAACCTTCAGGCCCCGCCGAGCGCACTTCCGTCATTCCCTCGGCGTGCTAAATCGTATATGGTTTACGAGAAGAAAAATGGAGTTTCAGACCAATGACCATCCGTAACCTGGACGCACTGTTTAAGCCTGCCTCAATCGCCGTGTTCGGTGCCACTGACGAGGCGGGTACCGTGGGAGCGATGGTGGTCAAGAATTTGCTCGAAGGTGAGTTTGAAGGAAAGGTAATGTTGGTTGCGCCCAAACGCGGTCGTGTTTGTGGCACTGAGACCTATGCCGACCTGAATAAGCTGCCGGAAGTACCCACCATGGCGGTGATCACCGCCCGGGCCGCCAGCGTCCCCAGGCTGGTTGCCCGACTCGGCAAGGCTGGCACTCGCGGCGTTGTCATTATCAATTCAGACCCCAAGGAGTCTGCGGCCTGGCGCAGCGCCAAATTGCAGCAGCAATTACTGGATGCCGCCCAGCCTCATTTGGTGAGGATCCTGGGGCCGGGCACCGTCGGCGTGATGTTGCCACGGCTCGGAATTAATGCGAGTTTCAGTCATGTCGGTCCCCGGCCCGGCAAGCTGGCGTTGCTCACCCAGTCCGGTGCGATTGTCAGCTCCGTGCTGGACTGGGCCCAATCCAAGGATATGGGCTTTTCCAATGTGGTCACACTGGGCTCAATGTGCGACATCGATTTTGGCGATATGCTGAATTACCTGTCGATGGACATGAATACCGACGCGATCCTGATTTACATGGAGGGCGTGACCAATACCCGTAAATTTATGTCGGCGGCCAGGGCAGCGGCACGGGCTAAGCCGGTGATTGTGTTAAAGGCCGGACGCTTTGCGGCTGGCGCGAAGGCAGCCGCTTCCCACACCGGTGCACTGGTGGGATCCGATGCTGTTTACGATGCTGTGTTTCGGCGCACCGGTATGCTGCGGGTATACAGTGTTGAAGAAGTGTTTGACGCCGCGCAGACCCTGTCGAAGTTAAGGCAGCCGAAGAGTAACCGGCTGGCGGTGATCACTAACGGCGGTGCACTGGGGGTGTTGGCGGCAGACTCGCTGGCTGAGCGGGGAGGGCAGCTCGCTGAGTTGTCTGAGGAAACCTGTGAGGCCCTCGACGATCTGCTACCAGAAATCTGGTCGGGTGGCAACCCCGTAGACCTGGTCGGCGATGCTGACGGCCAGCGCTATGCTGCGACGATTGAAACCGTGGCAAAGGATGATGAGGTTGATGCTCTGTTGGTGATCAACTACCCCACCGCCATTACCTCCGCTACCGAAACGGCATGCGCTGTGATTGACTGTATGGCGTCCATGCCCAAGTTGCCCCTGTTTACCAGCTGGGTTGGAAGTGGTTCAGCCAAAGAGGCTCGCGCGCATTTTAGCGCCAACAAAATACCCACGTATTTAACCCCCGAGCAAGCGATACGCGCTTTTATGCACGTGGTTGACTATTACCGTGGCCGGGAATTATTGATGCAAACCCCGGCGTCAATTCCGCAGCAATTTACGCCCGACATCCCGGCAGCCAGGGCCCTGATAGAGGACGCTCTGGCTGAGGAGCGCAATTGGCTGAGCGAGCCTGAATCGAAGCGTTTGCTGGAAGCTTATGGTATTCCTGTGGTCACTACCCGAACGGCGCTAACGGTCGAAGAGGCCGGTACTTTCGCCGATGAGTTAGGCAGTCAGGTGGTGTTGAAGATTATATCTCCTGATGTGTCCCACAAGTCGGATGTTAGTGGCGTTGCGCTTGATCTTTTTGGTGGCGCCATGGTGACCGAGGCGGCCATGGCTATGACCGAGCGGCTGCTGGCGGCAAACCCCGATGCCACCGTGATGGGTTACAGCGTGCAGCCGATGGTGCGGCGACCAAATGCCTATGAACTCATCATTGGTATGATGAGTGATCCGCAGTTTGGTCCCATCATTATGTTTGGGCAGGGCGGAACGGGTGTTGAGGTGGTTAACGACAAGGCGCTGGGCCTGCCGCCACTGAATATGCGATTGGCACGGGAGTTGATTTCCCACACGCGTATTTATAAATTACTGGCCGGGTTTCGTGATCGACCCGCGGTTGATATTGACGCTATCGCCTTGAGCCTGATTAAAGTTGGCCAAATGATCACCGATCATCCCGAGATTATCGAGCTGGATATCAACCCGTTAATCTGCGATGGCAATGGCGTCATGGCGCTTGATGCTCGCGTTATGCTTGAGCCAACCGAGATGGCGGCGTCCGAGCGGCTGGCGATCAAGCCTTATCCCAAGGAACTGGAAAAGCCCATTTTTCTGGATGATGGCACCGCGTTACTGACCCGGCCGATAATGCCAGAAGACGAACCGTCGCTGCATGAATCGTTTACTCACCTGACACCCAGGGAGATTTACCAGCGCTTTTTTACGCCCCTGAAAAGCATGAGCCACTCGATGGCTGCAAGATTTACCCAGCTTGACTACGATCGAGACATGGCGCTGGTGCTTACAGAACCGGGTATTGCCGGCAAGACGCCCATATATGGAGTCGTTAGGCTGGCGGCCGACCCGGACCGTGAACGTGCCGAGTTTGCCATTATTGTTGGCAACATTATGACCGGCAAAGGTTTGGGTAAAGTCATGATGCTGCAGATTATCGATTACGCTCGACAGACCGGGATTAAAGTCATTACCGGTGATGTGTTACACGACAACACTGCCATGCTGGGATTGTGCAAGAGCCTTGGCTTTAGCCAGGCCCCCAGCCGCAATGATGAGTCCATTGTCAATGTCAGCCTGGAAGTCTAGCCGGCAGTTTTGCATTACGGCCAGCTCGCCCAGAATTACACCCCCAAAGATTAAAAAGCAGGAATACCCAGGGCTGGTCGGAGAGTATCCCGGGCAAGGTTTTGCCGCGTGCTGTTGCGCCCATACCGCGAAAGTCTGGAGTGGTCAGTCTACTGAAACAGTGGGAGGCGAGTGCGTTTTATGGGCGAATATGGGTGCGCGCTTGTGAAAAAAGGTCGATATATCACGGTGAGCGTGGCATGGTGTTACCGCAATTAGTGATTGATGCCACTGCTGGCTCCCAACAAAAAATCAATAAACATAACAAGATATGCTCGATTCAAGGAAGCAACGACTGCCCGCGGCAGTTCTCGAAAACAGCCTGCGATCACAACAACAAGCAATGCCAATGAACGGCCGCCCAACCCGCTGCGATCGTCAGCGCGGGACTGCCACTGACATAGCGCGCTGCTGCCGTGTGCTTGTTCTGGGCTTTACGCTGCTGCTGCCATCGCTGGCTAGTGCAGCCCCTGCCAATGAACAGCAAGATGCTCAACAGCGGGAGCTGGATAGCGCGCGACGTGAGCGCGATGCGGCTCAGGAGCGCTTAACCCAGCTCGAGGCTGAGGCTGGGTTGGTGGGTAAGAAGGACGGATTATGGTTGGGCCCAGTGCGCGTGGGTGGTGCGATGCGTGTCAATTACATCCAGGGCAGCTACGAGTCCCAGAGCAATGGACCCTCCCGGGGTACCGGCAACTTCAAGCCTTTGATGTCTTTCGGATAAACCTGGAATTATCCTACGGTGCGTTTATCGGAGCGCTCGAATACCGTTGGTACGACGGCTATAACTTTTTACAAAGTGCCTGGTTGGGATATGAAATCAACCAGACCAGCCAGGTGCAGGTAGGCGTGACGCGGGTACCCTTTGGACCGGGAGACTATGGCGTATCGCAGTCGTAGTTCTTCTAACAGCATTATTATGTGTGCTTATCTTACGACATATATTTAGAGGCCAGGTATAGCGGTTGAGGTCGGTGATTAGCTGCTGAATGCCGCCTAGTTTCCGCGCAGTGAGCCCAACGGCAATAGCAATAGTGCCTACAGCGCCCGCTATAGTTACGATGCGGTGGTCTGACGTTCGGCTATCGATAGTTCTGGAAACGTGGTTGCAGCGCCTACCAACGGCTATCGAGAGCGAGATCAGTTTAATTTCACGACCATTTGCTGCGACTTGCTGCCGTTTCCGGCCGATATTGGTATTTCGGCCCAGTATGGCCAACTCGACGGCGAAGGGCTGGATGACGGCGACCATTGGGCGCTGTCAGTACACATGGTCAATACCATTGGCGCGCTGACGGTGTCGAGCCAGATTACCCGTTATGAGATTCGAATCGACGACGATAATCCCTGGGGGACTGATGAACTGTTTCCCTCGGGTGCCTACGATTTCGCCTGGCTGAGCGCCAGCCGCGCCTGGTTACCGGCGGTGTCAGTCAGCTACAGTATCGAAGTGCCGAGCCTTGCGTGGCTGGACTATGTGTTACCTTACGTCGAATACAGCAGCATTATTAAGGACGGGTCCACACAGAACGACAGCAGCATGCTGGTTGTCGGTGCAGCCTGGGCCGCCGGTGGCTGGTACATCTATTCTGATCTGGCCTGGTCTGATGGCAACCTCTTCGTGGGCAACGACGGTGACGATTATAGTCTTGCCGACGGCGTCGGCGATTGGGGCGCCAACGGCAACGATCGCTGGAACTACCGCTTCAACCTGAACCTCGGCTACTATTTCTGATCCGCCCATTTTTGATGCTGGACTTTACCTGGCCGCCGCGAGTGAAAGTGGGTAGCGGTTATTTGTTCGAAACAAAACATAGAGAGAGAAATCATGTCTGATGACTCTGGCAATACTGCTCCCAGGGCGCAATTAGATCTGCCGGTATTCGCATGGTCTACCGGGCTGATTCTGGCACTGGTGGGCTATGCGGCGATTGTTCCCGAGCAGGCCGCCACCCAGTTTGCCGCGGTGCAGGACGCTATTATCACTAATGCCGGCTGGTTTTATGTGCTGGTCGTGGCGCTGGTGTTGTTGTTCGTTGCCTTCCTCTGTGTGTCCCGGTTTGGCGATATCAAACTTGGGCCAGACCACTCCCTGCCAGACTTCAACAACAAGTCATGGTTTGCAATGCTGTTCTCCGCCGGTATGGGTATCGGTTTGATGTTTTTTGGCGTTGCCGAGCCGGTGATGCACTTTATGGACCCCCCGGTAGGTGAACCCGGCACGGTCGAAGCCGCCAGGGAGGCGATGCAGCTAACGTTCTTTCACTGGGGCCTGCACGCCTGGGCCATCTATGCGATAGTGGCCTTGATCCTCGCCTATTTTGCCTACCGCCACGGTTTGCCCCTTACCTTGCGCAGCGCGCTCTACCCGATCATTGGTGAACGTATTTACGGGCCTATCGGCGCCGCTGTCGATGTGTTCGCCATTATGGGCACGGTGTTCGGTGTGGCGACATCGCTGGGCTTCGGCGTGGCCCAGGTTAATGCTGGGCTAAACTACCTGTTTGACGTTCCCATCAGTCCAAATATTCAGGTTGTCCTGATTGTCGCCATCACGGCTCTGGCCACGGTGTCGGTGGTGTCTGGTCTGGAGCGGGGTATTCGCCTGCTGTCTGAGCTCAATCTGGCGTTGGCGGTGGGTTTGATGCTGTTGGTGGTATTCCTCGGTCCAACCGTGTTGTTACTGCAGACCTTTGTCCAGAACACCGGCGGCTACCTGTCGGAGCTGGTGAGCAAGACCTTTAATCTGTACGCCTACGAGCCGAAGGAATGGCTTGGCGGTTGGACCCTGTTTTACTGGGGTTGGTGGATATCCTGGTCGCCCTTTGTGGGTATGTTTATTGCCCGTATCTCGCGAGGTAGAACCATACGTCAGTTTGTGTTGGGTGTGTTGTTTGTCCCCGCCGGCTTTACCCTGGCCTGGATGACGGTTTTCGGTAACAGTGCTATCGACATGATTCTTCATCAGGGCGTAACCCAGATCAGTGATGCCATTGCCACTGATTCCTCCCTGGCGTTGTTCGTGTTCCTCGAGCAGTTTCCCATGACCGGTTTATTGTCGGCTATTGCCATCCTGATGGTCGTCGTATTCTTCGTGACATCGGCTGATTCCGGCTCCATGGTGGTGAATATGTTGTCCTCCGGAGGGGTAGACCAGACGCCGATCTGGCAGCGGATTTACTGGGCGGGGCTGATGGGCCTGGTCGCCGTGGTGTTGCTGCTGGCCGGCGGCTTGTCAGCGCTGCAGACCATGGCTATCGCCAGCGCGCTGCCCTTTTCCATTGTCCTGATATTCGCCTGCTACGGTTTGTTCGATGCCTTGCTGCTGGATATGCGGAAGAAGGATAGCCAGCAGGCCGCGAACCTGGCGCCGCGCGTCGCCCGCAACCCGGTTCCCTGGCAGCAGCGCTTGCACAACGCCATGCATCTTCCCCACCGTGCTGAAGTCAACAGTTACATAGACGACACTGTCGAGCCTGCCATGCAGGACATGGCCAATGAGTTGCAGCAACAGGCGATGGCCGTCGCGGTTACGAAAGAGGCGCAAACCCGCCGCGCCCGGCTGGAAGTGACGCTGGGCAACGAGATGGACTTTGAATACGAAGTGCGCCCGCGGGCCTACCTGCGCCCCGCGTTTAATTTGGGCGAAATTGCGGAAGACGAAGACAGTAAATATTTTCGGGCTGAGGTGTACCTGCGCGAAGGCGGGCAAGACTACGATGTGATGGGTTGGAGCCGCGAACAGCTATTGGCAGACATCCTCGACCAGTATGAAAAGCACCTGCACTTCCTGCATGTGGTGCGCTAGGGGCAGAGTAAGGCGGGCCCGCGCTATTACCCCGCTGCAACATAGGGCATGCTCTGCATGCTGCACCCGCTCGCCCGTAAACGCCTGTTTTACGCGTGTTTACGAGTCTAAGGTCTCAGCTTGTCCGTCGCATGATAAATTCACCCAGCTTCGCAATGGCTGCGCTGGATTCTCCCGCCAATGGAGAAAACGTCTGGAACACGTGGAACTGGCCAGCATAAATATCCAGCGTAAGGTCTACCCCGGACTGCTGTGCACGTTCGCTGAAGGCCTGGATTTGGTCGATCAGTATTTCCGCTGCCGCTGCCTGGATATAGGTCGGCGGCAGTGGCGATAAATCTTGCTGGCTGACGTTCACACGAGGGTTGTCGGGGCTTGCTCCTGCCAGGTATTGCGTCAGCCAGTTCGTGGTTATTTCCAGGTCCAGTATGTCTGTGCCGGCATTGGCAAGCATGCTGCCGTGTTTCGCGCCCGGGTCTACCCAGGGCGAAATCAGCGCCAGGGCGCAGGGCAGGGGTGACTCGCCGCTTTTGGCCAGTGTCAGGTAACTCGCAAGTGCCAGTGCACCGCCGGCCGAGTCGCCGGCAAGAAGCACACGGGCATCAGGATTGTTTTGTAATACCTGCCGGCATACGGCCAGGCAGTCATCATGGGCAGCGGGAAATGGATGCTCCGGCCCCAGGCGGTAGTCGACCCCTAACACAGCGCAGTCACTGGCAACGCTGAGCGCGGCGAGGGTGTTGTGATAGCCATTTACCGACCCCACCACATAGCCGCCACCGTGAAAGTAAATCACGATGGCGCGTCGTTGCGATGGCTTCCTGGGCCGGCACCACTGCACCGGAACACCCGCCAGCGTGGTGCTTTCGAAGACCACCTTGGAGTAGGCCGGGCTATAGAGCACTAGCAGATTCTGGCGCTGTCGCAGCCAGGGAATGGACTTGCCCCTGGAGGCGTCGAGCAGGCCCTTCATAAAGCGGAACATCAAGTCTGTTATCCAGCTGCGCTCGGGCAGGCTGCGCGGCCCGCGCAGGGTATCGAACAATGCCCGGGAAAAATGCCGAACAATATCGGAGACCGGTTTGATATTCATGGTGTCACCACAAGCCAAAGCAGGCTGGATATTAACTGAAGTACCAGGCCCTAACCACTATTGCCAAGGGCCTTGCCCAGCCGCGCGGTTTGCCAATGTCCCGGGGTGGGGGTGGCGCAACACGCAGGTTTTCGACCGCCTTTAAACGGGCCTTCACGTTTTGTGATCCTTACCTTTATACTAATCGGGCTCGAGTCGCTGCCCGTGCCGGAATTACCCTGGGCCTATGCCTTGCTGCCCGATTCGATTGCTACCGATAAACGAGCTGGAATCCGCGAAATGAAAAAGAAGCTGATGATATTCCTGGGTGCGGTGCTGGTGAGTGTTGCTGTCATCCTGCTGGCGCTGCCCACTCTATTGCATCGGGCTGGCTTACATCCCGACTATGTTGGCCCCAAGCTTGAACTGCCGCCGGGCAAACGCGCGCTTATCGTTACCACCAGTCAGGCCCTTATGAGCACTCCAGGCGAGGCCGGCGGCAAAGCTACCGGTGTCATGGCCTCAGAGATGACCCATCCCTACTACAGTTTTCTCGATGCCGGCATGAGGGTGGATGTTGCCAGTGTGAAAGGTGGCCAGATACCCGTCGACCCCCAGACCCTGCTGTATATGATAAGAACGCCTGAAGATGAGCGCTTTCTGGGCGACCCGGCCTTCCAGGCCAGGGTGCAGAACTCGCTGCCCATTGCTGACGTCGATTTTACTCAATACGATATTATTTTTCTGGCCGGGGGTTGGGGCGCGGCCTACGACCTGGGTTACTCCGAAGTGCTGGGTGACAAAATCAGCCAGGCCTACTATGCACAGACGCCCGTGATCGGTGGTGTTTGTCACGGCGTGCTCGGTTTGATCAAGGCCAGGGCGTACGATGGCACGTTGTTGATTGCCGGTCGCCGCATGACCGGTGTCTCGGACAAGCAAATCCGGGAACTGGGCATTGAGAACACCCCCCAGCACCCTGAAGCCGAACTCAAAAAGGCCGGCGCAAACTACGAAAGCGATACCGCGTTTCGCGATTTTTTTGCCACCCATGTGGTGGTTGACGATGAACAGCGCTTTGTGACCGGGCAAAATCAAAACTCCGGCAAAGAGACGGCACAAAAAATGATGGCTATTGTCGCCGGTCAGTGAGCGTCTGGTTTTCGGGTTCAGCGACTCATGCGCCGATAGGCGAGGGGTGTTAAGCCGGTCCATTGTTTGAAGGCCCGGATAAAAGCACTGGGTTCGGAGAAGTCGAGCTGGGCTGCAATCGCCTCGATACTCAGAACGCGACTTTGCAGCATATTAATGGCGAGGTCGCGGCGGGTTTCAGTCTTGATATCCTGGTAACTGCTGCCCTCCTTTTTTAACTGTCGTCGCAATGCCTGGGGGTGCAGCTTGAATGTTGCGGCGGCCAGGACGATATCGGGTGCGGTATGGTGCATGGTCAATTGTCGTTCCAGCCAGCCGCGCAGCCGAAATGACAAATTGTCTTCGGTCATGGTCTGCGACAGCAGAGTGAGCGGGGCCTGTTTGAGAAACTCCTTTAATTGCACAATATCACGAACATTTTGCAGGCTGAGTGAGCTTCGGGCAAAGCTGATGGCGCATTCCGGCTGGTCGAAGGCGATGGGCGCGCCCATGAATATATAACGGTATTCGCTGGCGTAACTTGGTGCCGGGTAGTCGAGACTGGCATGGATAATCGGAATGCGAATGTTGGCCATCCAGCATAAAGTGCGGTGAACAGTCACCAACATGTGTTCAATCGCATACACATTCTTGATCCGGCTTTTGGGCCGGCGCCGCAACTGGTAGCTGACGCCGCCGGCGTCGAACACCAGTTCGTTCACCAGGCTGCCCTCCATCACATTCATAAATTCCACCAGTAAACCGAGGGCCTCGCCGATGGTCGCGGCATTCATGGCGGCGTAGCAGGCCAGCTTATAGGTGTTCAGGCGTTGGGGCCGATCTGCCAAACCCAGGTTCTCGTCGCCCAGCAATGTCATCAGTGAGCGGCTCAAGCGCGACAGTTGCTCAAAAGTGATGCGGGCCCGGGCTTGCAGCAGGATATTGGGTGAAATTCCGGCTTCCAGCAGTATCTGCTTTACGTTGAAGCCCTGTGCCCGGGCCCCCTCAAGCATATTGTGAACCATGGGTGAAGCGATGGTCGATGACTTCATAGTGCAGAATTTTTGCTGAAATAGACGAATTAAAGTGTAACCAAATGTCTATTTATATGAAAGCTGATGTCATTGTTCAGCTGCCACCACAGCAGCACACTGTGGCCCTGATTCAATCGGGTAGCAGACGAGGTATTTGATGACCAACCACGCATATATATTCGACGCAGTTCGGACTCCGCGCAGCAAAGGTAAAAAGGATGGCTCTCTACACGAGGTCAAGCCTATCGACCTGGGCGCAGGATTGTTAAAAGAGCTGCAGGCCCGCCACCAGCTTGACACCTCCTATGTTGACGATGTGGTCATGGGCTGTGTCACCCCCGTGGGGGAGCAGGGCAGTGATGTTGCCAAGATGATCGTACAAAATGCCGATTGGGATGAGTCGGTGCCCGGGGTACAGCTCGACCGCTTTTGCGCTTCGGGTCTTGAGGCGGTGAATATTGCAGCCCAGAAAATTGCCTCGGGTTGGGAGCAACTGGTGGTGGCAGGGGGAATTGAGTGCATGTCCCGGGTGCCCATGGGCTCCAACGGTGGCGCCCTGGGTGGCGACGCTGCATTCTCGATCAAAACCGGCTTCGTGCCCCAGGGTATTGGCGCCGATACTATCGCCACCCTCGAAGGCTTTAGCCGCGAAGATGTCGACACCTATGCCGCTGAGTCCCAGCGCCGGGCTGCCCACGCCCGTGACAACGGCTATTTTGACAAGTCGGTGGTACCGGTGCTCGACAAGAACGGCATGATGATTCTGCAGCGTGACGACTTTATCAAACCGGGCACAACGGTCGAAACACTGGGTGGTCTCAAGGCCTCATTCGAAATGATGGGCCAGTTCGGTTTCGACGATATTATCCTGCGCAAGTACAACACCCTCGAGAAGATCAACCATGTGCACACCCCGGGCAACTCCTCGGGCATTGTCGATGGTGCCAGTGCGGTTCTGATCGGCAGCGAAAAAGCCGGTGTGGATCTTGGACTTACGCCGCGAGCGCGGATTGTCGCCACGGCGGTCCTGGCTACCGACCCGGTCATTATGTTAATCGGCCCCGGCCCGGCTGCGAAGAAGTGTCTGAAAGTGGCTGGCCTGACCGCGGACGATATCGACCTGTGGGAAATCAACGAAGCGTTTGCCTCGGTGGCATTGCGCTATATGAAAGACCTGGATATCGACCACGCCGTTACCAATGTCAACGGCGGTGCTATTGCGATGGGTCACCCGCTGGGCGCCACCGGTGCGGTGTTAGTCAGCACCATGCTGGATGAGCTGGAGCGACGTAATTTGAAGCGCGGCATGCTGTCGCTATGTGTCGGCGGCGGGATGGGAATTTCGACCATTATCGAGCGGGTGTAGCGCCGGGCCAGCCCAACCCACGGTTGCACCGCCAATGGCGATGCATGACGAGCGGATGAAATGCAGGGAAAAAATTATGAGTGGATTTAACTACGACAAAGACGCCGACGGTATTGTAACCATAACCATGGATATGAAGGGTTCAGTCAACGCGATGAACCAGGAATACCAGGATGCGATGGCGGCAGCGATAGAGCAGCTGAAAAAGGAAGAGGGGCTTAGCGGGGTCATTATCGCCTCGGCTAAAAAGGTGTTTTTTGCCGGTGGCGACCTGACGCAAATGGTCAAGGCAGAGCCGGGCGATGAAGCCAGCATTATGGCAATGCTGAACCAGATCAAGGGTCAGCTGCGTGAGCTGGAAAAATTGCCGGTGCCGGTAGTTGCGGCAATCAACGGCGCGGCCCTGGGTGGCGGCTTCGAGATTTGCCTCGCCTGTAACCATCGTATTGCCTATAACCACAAGTCGGTACAGCTCGGTTTGCCCGAGGTGGGACTTGGTTTGCTACCCGGTGGCGGCGGTATTGTGCGCATGGTCAACCTGCTGGGCCTTGAGGCGGCACTGCCGTACCTGGTTGAAGGCCGCAAGGTAGACCCCGAACGAGCGCTGAAGCAGGGCATGATTCACGAGACTGTCGACAGTCTCGACGAGCTGATACCCCGTGCCAGGGCTTATATTCTCGCCAATCGGGACAATCCTGATGCGGCAGTCCAGCCCTGGGACCAGAAGGACTTCAAACTGCCCGGTGGCAAAGCCGGTTCACCCAAGTTGGCGCAGTTGCTGGCGATGGCGCCAGCCATGTTGATGCAAAAGACCCGCGGCCTGTTGCCGGCTCCGGCGGAAATCCTCGATTGCGCCATCGAAGCCGCGCGACTGGATTTTGATACCGCCCTGCGGATTGAAAGCCGGGGTCTGGCAAAGTTGGTAGTAACACCCGAAGCGAAGAATATGATCAACACGTTCTTCTTCCAGATGAACCAGGTTAACGGTGGTGCCAGTCGGCCCAAGGGTGTGGCTGCAACGACGGTGAAGAAATTGGGAGTACTGGGTGCCGGTATGATGGGGCAGGGTATTGCTTATGTGTCTGCGATGGCAGGCATCGAGGTTATCCTCAAGGACATCTCAGTGGAAGCCGCAGCAAAGGGCAAAGCCTACTCCGAGGGCCTGCTGGCCAAGCGGGTTGAGAAAGGGCGCATGGACGAGGCGAAAAAGGCCGCAGTACTGGCGCTGATCAAGCCAACAGCCAGCGATGACGATTTGCAGGGCTGTGACCTGATTATCGAGGCGGTGTTCGAGAATATCGAGCTCAAACACAAGATTACCCAAGCCACTGAGAAGTACCTCACTACTGATGGTGTCTGGGGATCTAACACCTCAACGCTGCCGATTACCCAGTTGGCCCAGGCCAGCGCCAAACCGGACAATTTTATTGGTATTCACTTCTTCTCACCGGTCGACAAAATGCCGCTGGTCGAAATTATCTGTGGCGAAAAAACCAGCGACGAAACCCTGGCCAAAGCTTTTGACTATACCCGTCAAATCAACAAAACCCCGATTGTGGTCAACGATTCACTGGGCTTCTTTACCTCGCGCACCTTTGGGACCTACCTCGATGAAGGCGTACGCTTGCTGCTTGAGGGGGTGCACCCGGTGAAGATTGATAATCTTGGCAAGGCCATGGGTATGCCCGTGGGTCCGCTGGCAGTGCACGATGAAGTCAGCCTGGAATTAACCCGTAAAGTCGGTGAAACCTTTGCCTCAATGGGTGTGGCTGACAAGTGGGGCGAGCAGGAGGCTATGCGCACGGTGGTGGCCACCATGATCGGTGATCACCAGCGCGGTGGTCGTTATCACGGCGGTGGTTTTTATCAATACAACGACGACGGCTCCAAACAGATCTGGCCCGGTCTGCTGGATCTTTACTACCAACCAGAAGTCGAAGTGGCCGACCAGGATATCAAGGACCGGCTATTGTTTCGCCAGGTTATTGAGGCCTTGAAGTGCCTTGAGTCAGGGGTTTTGCGCAACGTCGCAGACGGTAATATCGGTTCCATTATGGGCATTGGTGCGCCCATTCACACCGGTGGATTGTTGCAGTTCGTCAATACTTACGGCCTGCAGAAATTTGCCGACCGTTGCGCTGAATTGGCGGATCGATACGGCGAGCGTTTTGCTGCGCCGGCCATCGTCGCCTCAAAAATCAAGGCAGGCGAACTATTTGTTTAAACTACCAGGAGTGAATTATGCGCCAGTTTACTGAAGAGCAGAGCATGTTCCGGGAGGCCTACAGGCGTTTCCTGGAACAGGAGTTGGCACCCGATGTAGCGAAATGGGAAGAGCAGGGGATTGTGGATCGCGAAGCTTATAAAAAGGCCGGCGATCATGGTTTCCTGATGATTTGGCCCGCCGAGCAATACGGTGGCCTGGGTGATCGGGATTTTCGCTACGAACAAATTATTATGGAAGAAACCTGCCGGGCGAACTGCGCGGCGTTTTTTAACACTCTCCACAGTCGCCTGGTGGGGCCGTATATCGACACCTTCGGCACCGAGGAACAGAAGCAACGCCTGCTTCCGGGGTGTGTCAGTGGCGAGAAGATTCTTGCGGTAGCCATGACTGAGCCGGATGCCGGCAGCGACCTGTCGGGCATGCGCTCTACGCTCAAGGATGCGGGTGATCACCATATCCTCAACGGCTCCAAAACCTATATCTCCAACGGCATCAATGCCGATCTGGTGATAGTGGCGGCAAAAACGGACCCCGACAATAATCCCCACGCCATGGCCCTGTGTATCGTAGAGCGCGGCATGGAAGGCTTTGAGCGCGGGCGCAACCTCGACAAGATGGGCATGAAAGCCCAGGATACCGCCGAGTTGTTTTTCAATAATGTGAAAATACCGAAGAACAATATTCTCGGCGAACCGGGCAAGGGCTTTATCTACCTGATGGAAGGTTTGGCGGAAGAGCGCCTGATAGCCGCGGTACAGATGATCGCCAATGCCCGTAAGGCTTTCGATATTACCCGGCAGTTCGTGATGGAGCGCAAGGTGTTCGGTAAACCGCTGGCGCATATGCAGAACACGCAGTTCAAAATGGCCGAAATGGATGCGGAAATTGAAATCCTGCAAACCTTTGTCGACACCTGTGTCGAGCAGCATAACGCCGGACAATTGACGGTAAACCGGGCGGCCAAGGCCAAGCTCCAGGCCAGCGAGATTGAATGGCGGATGCTCGACCTCGGGGTGCAGTTACACGGTGGCGCCGGCTATATGAAGGAGTACCCGATTTGCACCATGTTTACCGATGCGCGGATTAATCGCATCCTGGCCGGCAGCAGCGAAATCATGAAGCTGATTATTGGCCGTGATGTGTTTTCAGATAAATACACCAGCCTGTTTGATTGAGGAGAAGGACTAATGGATATTCAAGGTAAAGTAGCCGTTGTGACCGGCGGAGCATCGGGCCTGGGTGAAGCCACCGTGCGCCGCTATGTGGCCAATGGCGCCAAGGTGTCGATATTCGATATGAACGATACCCGGGGGCAGGCCATAGCCAATGAGCTTGGCGATGCCGTGATCTACCAGAACGTCAATGTAGTGGATGAGGCGGCGGTGCAGGCCGCCATCGATGCCACCGTGGCTGCGTTTGGTGCAATACATATCTGCAACAACTATGCCGGTATTGGCGATGCCCGCAAAACGGTTAGCAAGGGTGAAGCCTTTCCCCTCGACACTTTCAGGCGGGTCATCGACATTAACCTGATCGGCAGTTTCAACGTGCTGCGGCTGGTGGCGTTGCAGATGTCAAAGCAGGACACCATTAATGATGACGGTGGCCGTGGGGTCATTATCAACACCGCCTCAATCGCCGCCTATGAAGGCCAGATCGGCCAGGCGGCCTATAGTGCTTCCAAGGGCGGCATTGTCGGTATGACCCTGCCCATCGCCCGGGATCTTTCGGCCCTGGGTATCCGGGTTAACACCATCGTGCCGGGCTTAATCCATACGCCACTGTTTGACGCCCTGCCGCCGGAAGCGGTGAAAAGCCTGTCGGTGAGTGTGTTGTACCCGCAGCGTCTGGGACGACCGGAAGAGATCGCGCATTTGTCGCAATATATCGTCGAGAACGACTACACCAACGGGGAATGTATTCGCATGGACGGCGGTATCCGGATGCAGCCGCGCTAGAGATCCCGCCGGGCTCGTGCTGGGATGTCGTGCTGGAGTAGCATGCGCGCCAGTCTCGCACTCAAAAACTAGTAGATTTACTCGAACAGGGAGTTAGCCATGGGACCCTTGGCTGGTGTCAAAGTGATTGAAATGAGAGGCATCGGGCCGGGCCCCTATGCCGGTATGCTGTTGGCCGATATGGGCGCTGAAGTTATCGTGGTGGATCGCTCGTCGGCGGCTCAGGGTATCTCGATGCCCTCGCGCTACGATGTCAATTCCCGTGGCAAAAAATCGATAGCCCTGGACCTCAAGCAAGCCGCAGGTCTTGAAGCACTGCTCAAGCTGGTCGAGCAGGCCGATATACTGTTTGAGGGCTATCGTCCGGGCGTCGCTGAACGGCTGGGCTTCGGGCCGGAGGTTTGCCAGAAACGAAACCCCGGCTTGATCTACGGTCGTATGACGGGCTGGGGGCAGACCGGGCCGTTGGCAAAAGCGGCCGGGCACGACATCAACTATATATCGTTGACCGGCTCGCTGGCGGCAATTGGTGGCGCCGACAAGCCGGTACCGCCGCTCAACCTTGTGGGTGACTATGCGGGTGGCAGCTTGTTCCTGGTGATGGGTATCCTGGCTGCGTTGTTCGAGAAGCAAAAATCAGGCAAGGGCCAGGTGGTCGATGCGGCGATTGTCGACGGCTCGGCAAGTTTGATGAGCATTTTCTACACCCTCAACAATCTCGGGCTTTGGTCAACCCGGCGTGGGGCCAATATGCTCGATGGCGCTGCTCACTTTTACGATGCCTATGAGACCAGGGACGGCAAGTTTGTCTCGATCGGTTCGATCGAGCCGCAGTTCTATGCGCTACTGCTCGAAAAGGCCTGTCTCGATCCGGAGATTTTCAAGGACCAGGGCGATATGGCCGCATGGCCCTTACTGAAACAACGCCTGGTGGAAATCTTTAAAACCCGCACCCGGGATGAATGGTGCGAGTTAATGGAAGGCACCGATATTTGTTTTGCGCCGGTGCTGGATTTTAAAGAAGCGCCTCAGCATCCGCACAATATCGCACGCTCTACCTATGTCGAGATCGAGGGGCTTGAGCAGCCGGCCCCGGCGCCCCGTTTCAGCCGCAGCGAATGCGATCTGCCTACGCCCCCGGTGGCGGAGGGGTCCGACACAGAAAAGGTGTTAGCCGAGTGGGGGTTCAGCAACGATGACATCAGTGAGCTGCGCCATGCCGGCGCCCTCACTTAGATCACCGAGGATTCTGTGATGAGTAACTTTGAAACCGTCAATTACAGCGTTGGCAAGCGGGTGGCAACCATCCGCATGAACCGCCCTAAAGCCTTGAATGCGTTCAATGATCAAATGCGTAAGGATCTTCTGGCTGCGGTTGATTTGGCTAACGCCGATAATGAGGTGCGAGTCATTGTGCTGGGAGGCGAGGGCCGGGGCTTTTGCGCCGGTGCTGACCTGACCGAAGACTATCGGCCACTTTACGACTCGGTTGATCAACAGATCAAGGAGTCCTACAAACCGATATTGATGGCGCTGTATCATTCAGAAAAAATAACCCTGGCGTCGGTTCGAGGAGCCGCCGCCGGGGCAGGTAGTGCTTTTGCCATGGTCTGCGACCTTAGCATCATGGCCGATGATGCCTTTATCTACCAGGCTTTCGCCGCCATTGCCCTGGTGCCAGACTGCGGCGCCAGTTGGCACCTGATGCGGCAATTGGGAGCCAAGCGGGCATTTCAAGTGATTGTCGAAGGTGAGAAGTTGGCGGCACAAACCTGTGTTGAACTGGGTCTTGCCAACAAGCTTGTCGCCGCCGATGAGCTCGATAGTGCAACCCAGGCCTGGGCAGAAAAGCTCGCGGCCGGTGCGCCATTGCCGCAGCGTTACGCCAAGCAGTTGCTCAGACAAGCGCCACACAATACCCTGGAGCAGGCCATCGACCACGAAGCCGAATTGCAGAATTTTTGCATTTCCAGCAAGGACTTTACCGAGGGCACCACGGCGTTCTTTGAAAAGCGTAAACCGGTATTCACCGGTGAATAGCGCGGCGGGTAATAAAACAAAGTATTAAAAAATCAGCTAACGGGGCTTTTTTGAATACTGCGCACGACAACAGCCAGCTGAGATCAAACCGCATCCGTCGTGCCGTGAATCTGCTGGCTTTGATCGCCGCCGGTGAAGCCGTCTTTTTCTTGCCGTTTCTGGTCGTCCGCTTGTTTCGGCCGACGTTTCTGGAGGTATTCGGGCTTAGCAACCTGGAGCTGGGCACGGCCTACAGCGTGTACGGTATCGTCGCAATGGCTGCCTATTTTTTGGGTGGACCCCTGGCAGACCGCTTCGGCCCACGCGCTATGCTCACCACCGCACTGCTGACCACCGCTGCCGGTGGCCTGGCGTCGGGCATGATTACCCACGGTTTGTACACGCTGTTCGTTCTGGTTGTGGTGTGCACGAGTATGGGCATATTTGCACTGCGGGGTTTGTATTTTGCCATCATGAAGGAGGGTAAAATACCGCTGGCGCTAACCGGCAGTGCGGTGGGCCTGGTTTCGCTGGTTGGTTACACGCCGGATGTGTTCATGGGGCCGCTGATGGGCTATTTGCTCGACCGCTTCCCTGGACCTACCGGGCATCACTATGTGTTTTGGCTTGTCACCGGTTTTGCTCTGTTGGGATTGATATCCACCGCGCTGTTTCAGCGTATTGTTCGTAGGCAGTCTTCCAATGGCATTTGAGCATGCCACCGTGAGTGCTTAAACGCCAGTGGACTTGCCACCTGCCATTTGGCTCAATCCTGCAACCGGGGTCCATGATAATGCTGACTGTATTACACGATTTTTCAGGTCGCTCCGGTCGCGGACCGGTCGTCACCATTTGGCTGGCAATCCTGGTTGCCACAGCCAGTCCGATGGCCTCTGCCGAGTCATCTGCAGCAGCCTTGTGGCAGCGTTTGCAACAGCCAGGTCAAGCGCTATACGTGGTTTTGCTGCGCCATGCGCTGGCGCCAGGGGTTGGCGATCCAGCCAACTTCAGCTTGCAAGATTGCAGCACCCAACGCAATTTATCTGCTGAGGGACGCACCCAGGCCAGGCAAATTGGCCAGGCGTTTCAGGTTCGTGGGGTAGAGGTTCGGCAACTGTTATCCAGCCAGTGGTGTCGCTGTCTGGAAACCGCAGAGCTGATGTCGGTGGGCCAGGTTACCGCGTTTGAAGCGCTGAACTCCTTCTTCCGGGATCGCAGCACGGCAGCGTCCCAGACGGCTGAAATCAAGCAATATCTGCTGTCTCAGCTTGATCATCCAGGTGTTATTGTTATGGTCAGCCACCAGGTGAATATCAGCGCCTTGACCGATATTGTGCCCCGCTCCGGCACTGCGGTTGTGGTGCAGGTGACCGCGTCGGGACTTGTCCGCCTGGGGCAGTTGGATCCGGCAGGCTGAGGTCAGGGAGCCTGTCGACAGTCGGCTATTGATACAGATAAACTGCGGTGTTAAAGGCTTTTTTGCGGGCGACCGGGGGACCTATGTTGGATTTTTTGAGTACAGGGCGTATGAGTAGCCTGGTTTTCCTGTTGTTTGTTGGCACGGTTGCCAGTGGTACGCTACAGGCCGATTCCAGGCAACAATACGATGCCATCTTTCAACTGCGGCTGGAAGCCGGCAACGACAAGGCGGCAGGCAGTTTGACGATTGAACAGGCGAGCCCGCTGCTGCCCGAGATGGGGCTGCGTATGCAAGACGACCGCTACCGCCTGATCAGTGCCGATGGTGACACCCGTACCGAGGACGGCCGGCTTTACTGGGAGTTGCCAGAGGGGCGCTCGGAGCTACGTTACGAAGTGGTTTTGACCCAGCCCCGCGGCAAGGGCTTCGACGGCCTGGTGACTGACGATTGGGCGATCTTTCGCGGCGATGATATGTTTCCCACCACCAAGGTTGACGATGCAGTGACGGCCCGGTCACGCAGCAGCCTGCGGCTGGTGCTGCCCGAGGGCTGGACTGCGGTGGCACCTTATCGCGGCTCCGCTGAAGATGGTTGGCGGGTCGACAAACCGGACTACCGTTTCGATCGGCCGACCGGCTGGATTCTGGCCGGTCGCCTTGGGGTAAAGCGCGAAACCATCGCTGATGTGGCGATTACCATCGCGGCGCCGATCGGCGCGCGCGCCCAACGCGTTTCGATGTTGGCCCTGCTGCGCTGGAACCTGCCATGGTTTGTCGAGCAGGCGCCCGCGGTGCCCAGTCACCTGCTTATCGTGTCCGGGCCGGACCCACTTTGGCGGGGCGGCCTGTCAGCACCCAACTCACTGTTTATCCACGCTGACCTGGCGTTAATCAGCGAGGACGGCAGCAGTCCACTGATGCACGAGGTGGCCCACGTGCTATTCCCGGTTGATGCGGCAGATGACGAAGACTGGATTGATGAGGGGCTGGCCGAGTACCTCTCCTTGAGGGCGCTGCGGGAGAGTGGTACTTTATCTGAACAACGTTACCAGGGCTCAATTCGTCATTTCCGCAAACGCGGAGAGCGGGCCGGCAGCTTGTACAGTGCCGACTCAAAGGGCGATGTGACAGCCAGGGCCGTTGCCATGCTGGACGATCTGGACCAGGAACTACTCGCTGCGAGTGACGGCCAGGCTGATATGATGGAGCTAACGCGCCTCATGATGGCATCTCCTGAGCCACTGACTATGGCGCGCATTCGCGAACTGGCGGCGCAACTGATAGGGCGCGAACCGCGCAGTCTTGCTCCCGACATAGTGGCGCGGCAGACCTTGGGGCCGGGTGGTCAAGCCGGGCTCGATCAATAGCAGCGTGTTGAAGCAGGCAGCCTTGCCAGGCATTCGCCCGGCTGTATTTGAAAAACCGCAATAGCAATAGATAACAATAAAGGTGAAACAACAGTGGAATATATTGGGCTGCTTGCGAGTGTCGCGCTGCTGATATGGCTGGCAATGCGAGGTATCGACATCGTGTATTCTGCGGTGTTGTGCTCGTTGTTGGTTATCCTGACCAACGGCCTGCCCATTGCGGCAGGCATGACGGAATATTTTTCTTTTGGCCCGCTGGGTGCATTTACCTTTGCCGGCAAGTTCTTCCTGCTGTTTATTACCGGTGCCATGTTTGGGCGGGTTATGGGAGACAGTCATGCCGCCTCAAGTATCGCCCTGGCATTGGTTGACCGCCTGGGTGCGCACCGCGCTCTCCTGATCACTACCCTGGCCTGCGCCCTGCTAACCTACGGCGGGGTGGTGGTGTTCGTGGTCATCTTCGCAATGTATCCGCTGGGTTTACGTCTGCTGCAGGAGGCGGATATCCCCAAGCGCTTGTTTTGCGCGGCGCTGGCCCTGGGCTCGGGTACTTTCACGCTCACTGCGTTACCCGGTACGCCATCTATCCAGAATGTGATTTCCGCCGTGGCCCTGGGTACCGATCTGTTCGCGGGGGGCTGGCTTGGCCTGGTCGGGGCAGCCATCATGTTTTTTACCGGCATCTGGTACCTTGAGCGGCAGCGCGTGAAGGCGGCGGCTAACGGGGAGCATTTTGTTCCGGGCCCCAAAGACCATATTCCTGACCAGCACAGCGGTGATAGCAATCATCCGTCCTGGCAACGGGCTATGTTGCCCCTGGCACTGGTATTGGCGACTATCATGCTGCCCCGGCTGTTCAGCGCAATGCTTGATGAGGCAGCGCTGGCAGCGGCCACAGTCCCGGGTGAACTACTGCGCTTTGCCACCAGCCAGCCGATTGTCTGGCCGAGTATTGCATTAGTGTTGGGAACGCTGTTGGCCGTGGCCCTGTTTCCTGCGGTGCGCCATAAGGCATTATCCACCATGGGAATGGGTGTCAATGATGCCATCCTGCCATTAATCAATACCGCCGCCGTCATCGGTTTTGGCGGGGTCGTTACCCATACCGCCGGCTTCGAGGGCTTCACCCAGCTGATGTTGAATTCCGGGCTGCCGCCACTGCCATCAATGTTTGCCTCGGTGAGCCTGGTATCGGCCATCACCGGTTCCGCTTCCGGAGGTTTGCAAATTTTTATGCAGACCATGGCGCCGGCCTACCTGGAGATGGGGATTGCGCCGGGCACCTTGCATCGCGTTGCCACCATGGCCAGTGGCGGCTTTGATTCGCTACCCCATTGTGGCGCGATTGTGGCGATGCTGACGATTACCGGACTCAAACACAGGGAGGCCTACCGTGATGTCGGTGTGGTCACGGTGGTGATCCCGGTGTTTGCAACGTTGGTGGTCATGGCGCTGGCAGGATTTTAACCGCCGCCGGCCGCCAGTCTTACCGACGCAAGCACGAAGCCGGCAAGCATGATGTCGAAACCTTCACCCCGTTTACGCACAAAGGTGTGGGCGGCAAAAAACAGTCCCTCAGAGCTGCGAGTTGAACAACAACAGGAAATACTTCAGGCCCGTTTTTTTGACGCCGTAGGCGACTCCTCCGCAACCAAAGGCGAGTCTGGTTCGCAATGGCAATGCGCGAGGGGTGTCGGTATTGTTGCTAGAGTCGTCCAATACTCTGCCTCAAAACTTTATTGCATGGCCTTCATCCGGCCTTATTTCATGGCCATCATCAGGAAGCCTGAAAAGGCCGCATTGGAAGGGGACAGGGAGGGTGCAACGCACAGTTTGGCATCGTTGATGAGCTTGCGGTAGGCGCAATAGAAATCCCAGCTTGGCCGGGGCTTGTATTCCAGGTCGGGGACATCGAAAAATTTTATAATGCCCTTGGCCGTGGTGGGTTTAACAAAGACTTCGGTGGAGGGCGCATAGTAGGCGGGAATAATACTGACAAGACTCCATTTGGCCAGTTTTTCGGTGAGCAGAATATCCACCAGCGCATCAAAGCCCTGGCGTTGCTGCCCGTGCAACAATTGGCTCAGGGCGTTGACCAGAAACTCTCTGTCGTTGGCCTGCAAGCGTTTGACGAAGTCGCGAAACTTGGGTTTTTCGAACATCGACACCATCGAAGAACGACTGATCACTTTCACCATATTGTCGGCGGTTGCCTCGATATCCTGGCAAGCTTCTCTCGAAAAGCACTCCGTCGCCAGCGCCACCATTTGCTCCATGCGATGTTTCCTGGCGATTGCCACCATCTCGCGATCGGCAAAGCCGTCCGGGTAACTCGCCAGGAACAGTGTCTCCGCTTGCAGAAGCTTTTTTTGATTGAGCATGGGGCGGACTCCGGCGGATGCAGCCTATACGTTCAACAACAAGTGCTCCCGTTCCCAGGGACTGATTTCACGGCGAAACAGCCGCGCTTCCTCGCGCTTAACTGCCGCGTAAACCCGACAAAAGTCCACACCCAGAACCTCGCGTAAATCTGAGGCATGGTCGAAAAGGTCAAGCGCCTGTTCGAGTGTGGTGGGGATGTTGTAGCGGTCGTCATCGGATTCGCCGGCGGCAGGTTCACCCGGTTTGATTTTTTTCATCAAGCCCAGATAACCGCAGGCCAGGCCCGCGGCAATTGCGAGGTAGGGGTTGGAGTCTACCCCGACGACCCGATTTTCCAGGCGCCGATCGGCGGCACCTGAATTCGGCACCCGCAATCCGGTGGCGCGATTATCGAATCCCCAGGAAAAATTGGTGGGAGCGCTGGAATTGCTGGCCAGTTCAAAACGGCGATAACTGTTCACATAGGGGGCCATCAGTGGCATGGCTTGCAACAGGTATTTCTGGCAACCACCGACAAAATGTAAGAAGTGCTTGCTGGCTTCCCGCTTTTTGGTGCTGAAGATATTTTCCCCGGTTTTGATGTCGACCACACTGTGGTGGACATGCATGGCCGAGCCGGGCTGGTCGCGCATCGGCTTGGCCATAAAGGTTGCGAAAATACCATGCTGGAAAGCGGCTTCGCGAATAATGCGTTTGAAATAAAAAACCTGGTCGGCCAGCCATACCGGGTCGCCGTGGCTAAGATTGATTTCAACCTGGCCGGCGCCATCTTCCTGGATCACGGTATCGATCGCCAGGCCGGCATCGCGGGCGTATTCGTAAATGGTATCAATCACCTGGCCGTAATCATCCACCGCACTCATGGAGTAGGATTGGTTGGCGGTACCCTGGCGCCCGGTGCGACTCACCGGGGGTTGGATGGGCTCGTTGGGGTCGAGGTTGGGCTTGACCAGGTAAAACTCCAGTTCAGGTGCCACCACCGGTCGCCAACCCTGTTTGGCGTAGAGCTTGACCATATGGCGCAGCACATTGCGTGGTGCAAGTCGCAGCGGCTTACCCTTTTGGTCGAACATGTCGTGGATGATTTGCAGTCGAGGTTCCTGGGCCCAGGGCGCTGCCATGGCAGTGGACATGTCCGGCACTAACATCACATCACCTTCGGCCCATTGATTGGCGATATCCATTTCCACGTCCTGGCCAGTGATAGTCTGGTAGAAGATGGAAATAGGTAAATAGATCGACTGGGCGGGGTCAAACTTATTCGCCGGCATGGCCTTGCCCCGGGACATGCCGGCGAGGTCAGGTACGATGCACTCCACTTCATCGACATCGCGCCCGGCGCAATAGTGAGTAAAGGCATCCGGCAGTTGATCGAGCCATGGGGGCGTTTGCTGATTCAAGATGCTGTGGCTCCGTTAGGAACAGGTTTTCACTCGGCCGCCATCGCCGCCTTGTACAGTGACTTCTTGGGCATAGCCATAAGGCGCTCCACCATGGGCACGAAAAACTCGAGCGGCTCGCTTTCGTAAGCCGGGTCAAAGCTGTTCTGGTCGTACTGATGGCAGAATTCGGCGCAGGCCTCAAAATAAGGATGATCCTTGAAATTGTCGCGCAAGTTTCGGTCCAGCCCCACATGGTGGAAAAAGTAATAGCCCTGGAAAATGCCGTGGTGTTTGATGATCCAGTGGTTTTCTTCCGAGATATAGGGCTGGAGGATGGTGGCCGCGATATCGGCGTGATTGCTTGGCCCAAGGGTGTCACCAATATCGTGCAGCAGGGCACAAACCACATATTCTTCATCGCGGCCGTCGCGATGGGCACGGCTTGCGGTTTGCAGGCAGTGTTCCAGCCGGTCCACCGGGTAACCGCCATAGTCACCGCGCAACAATTCAAGATGGGTGATAACCCGCGCCGGCAGCTCCTGGGTAAAGCCGCGCATATGCTCGGCGATGATGCCCCAGTCCTCTGCCTTGGCCTCGGTCATAGCTGTAAAATTTGCCTGCTTTTGCTGACTCATGCTTGTGTCTCCTGCTGCCTACCACCATTGACGTGAAAGCCTAACATACCGCGTCTTGTCGCAACAAACTGTCACCTGGATGACAATCTATCAATAACGGCAATGCGGCGGTCGTTGGCGGGCCGGCATTTCAATTGCTGAGGCTAGGGTTTATGTCGGGCGGGGGAGAACTGCGAATAGAATGATTGAGTTGCAAGGGGCGGCCTGCCAGTATCGCGCAGCAATACTGGCAGTCGGGCGCGGTGCTAGGCGCTGTAGCGTAGCGAGTTAAACCTGGCCTGGTGGTAATCACCATTACCGAAGGTGGCATTGATCATCATCAGGCGCTTGGCGTAATGGGTGACATCAAGCTCGTCGGTAATACCCATGCCGCCATGGAGCTGCGTGGCTTCGCCGCCGATCAGCTTGCCGGCGCGGTCCACCATTACCGCCAACGCGTGAATCTCTGCCTCAGCCTGGTCGGGCTGGTCAGTGACCGCGCATACCGCACGATACAGCAGCGACCGGGTTTGCTCGCAGGCCATAAAGGTATCGACCATGCGATGCTGCAGGGCCTGGAAACTGCCAATCGGCACGCCAAACTGTTTGCGGGTCTTGGTGTATTCAAGGGTCTTGGCGTTAAGCACCTCCATGATGCCAACCGCTTCTGCAGACAGGGCAAGCACGGCATCCAGCACCACAGCGTGTAACGGCGCATAGCCGCCATGGAGTTCGCCCAGCAACTGCGCGGCGGGCACGCTGACATTGTTGAACTCGATGTTAGCCACCAATTGGCCATCCATCATCCGGTATCCGAGGCGCTCAACACCAGCGGTGTTTGCGGCCAGCAAAAACAGGCTGATGCCGTCGCTATCGGCTTGTTCACCCGAAGTTCGAGCAGAGACAATCAACTGGTCGGCATTGATGCCGTTGAGCACCACGACTTTTTCACCATTCAGCAGATAGCTCTCGCCGTTTGCGGTTGCGGTGGTCTTGATATCGGCAAGTTCGTAGCGGCTCTGTCGTTCGGTGGTGGCCAGGGCACCCAGGCAACTGCCGTCAATGATTTTGGGAATCCATTTTTCTTGCTGTGCTGCGTCGCCGGCCTTTTGCACCAGGCCGCCGAATAACACCACGGTGGCAAGGAAGGGCTCCAGCACCAGGCCCTTGCCGAATTCCTGCATCACCAACATGGTGTCGACCGCGTTGCCACCAAAGCCGCCGTGGGCCTCGTCAAATGGCACAGACAGCCAGCCTAGCTCGGCAAAAGTCTGCCAGTAATTACGGTTCATCGCCTCGGAGGAGTCGGCGATCAGGCGCCGGGTGTCAAAGTCATAGTTGTCCTGGATAAAACGCGCCACACTGTCGCGCAACATCATTTGCTCTTCGCTAAACTCAAAATTCATCGCTTCTCATTCCTCGAATGCCTATCCCCGGTGGTCTGCTAAAGGCCGAGCACGGCCTTGGCGATAATGTTTTTCTGGACTTCATTGGACCCGCCATAAATAGTGGCAGCGCGGCCATACATGTAGGCCAGGCGCGCGTCGTTGCCAAAGCTGTGGCCAACTTGTTCAGCGCTGAGTTCGCTGGGTAACAGGCCCTGGTAGACCGCCGCAATATCCATGCGCAGCTCTTGTATCGCTTGTTGCAATTCGGTGCCCTTGATCTTGAGTAGCGAAGACTCGGCACCCGGCGCCCCGCCGGCGGCAACCGAAGCAAGCACCCGCAATTCGGTGTATTCCAGCGCCATAAGTTCTATTTCAATATCCGACAGGCGCTTTTGAAACAGTGGGTCGTCGATCAGGCGCAGGCCGGCGTTAACTTCCTCGCACGCCAACTGCTTGACCTCGCGCAGCTTGCGTTGGGAATCTGCGACACCGGCGATAGCTGTTCTCTCATGGGCCAGCAAGGCCTTGGCATAGGTCCAACCCTGGTCCTGTTCGCCAATCCGATTGCTCACGGGCACGCGTACATCATTGAATTCAACTTCGTTGAGGCTGTGTTTGCCGTCGATGGAAACAATGGGATTGATCTTGATGCCCGGTGTTTTCATGTCAATCAGCAGGAAGGAAATACCCTGTTGCTTCTTGCCTTCGTTGTTGGTGCGCACCAGACAAAAAATCCAGTCTGCGTACTGGGCGTAGGTCGTCCATATCTTGGCGCCGTTGACCACATAGTCATCACCGTCGAGTACCGCCCTGGTTTTAAGCGACGCCAGGTCAGAGCCGGAATCCGGTTCCGAGTAACCCTGGCACCACCAGTCCTCACTGGCGAGAATTCGGGGCAAAAAGCGTTGTTTCTGTTCATCAGTGCCAAAGGTGTAAATCACCGGACCGACCATTTGCAGGCCAAAGGGAAGTATGTCGGAGATGCCTGCCACCGAGCGCTCGGTCTCGTAGATAAACTTCTGGGTAGCGTTCCAGCCGGTGCCGCCATATTCAGGAGGCCAACCTGGAGCAATCCAGCCCTTCTTGTAAAGCCGCTTTTGCCAATCGATCAAGGCATCCTTGAACGTGTCGGGCCCGGCCATACGAGCACGCAGGTCGTCGTCGTAGGCCTCGGCGAAAAAGCTCCGCACCTCATCGCGAAAGGCAATATCTTCAGCAGAAAACGATGTATCCAAGTTTGTACTCCTCTGGTTTACGGTGGCTGTGCGCCTGTCACCGGCGAGTGTAATGCTTTGGGTTGTCGATTGCTGCAACAAGGGGCGTGGAATTGAGTGCTCTGGCAACCGAGCAAGCATCATAGCAGGGGAACAGGAGTCGATATATTGACCTGATCGGTATTTTCCTGTTTTTTGAGACGATCGTACAGCTGGCCTGCGAGACGAGCCGGCTGCAGGCGATGACTGTTTGCATCGCCAGCGGCCCCGGTGTCGCCGCTATCAGGAAGAAGCGCCGGCCTGCGGCCAATCGATGGCCTGGTCTTCAGCCAGATAACCGCCGGGTTCCGCGTGGCGGTAACGGATAGTCACGACCTGGGGTTTGCCACGGGCATCGGTAATGTTGCTCAGGCCACGAAAGCTGAGCAGCTGCCGGTCCTGCACAGCGTATTTCAAGTCGATCGGATCAGCTAGCATGGCGAAAAGCCAGTTTTCCGGCACAACCCGGAAACATACTGCCTCCTGCACGGCACTGGACTCTTCACAATCCCGGCGTTGTGCCACCAGAGTCAGGGTATCTAGCCGAGCCGGTATTGCAAACTCGAAGCGCTGGGCCTGGTCGTCGACTAGTGCATTCCAGCGCGCGCGAATGAAGCCGTCGAAGCCGGCATCGGCAACCAGTTGTTGCGTATCCACCTGCTCCTGCCGGAGAGTGTCCCGCTGGCTTTCTCGATAGCCCATGGTCAGGGTTTGTCCCTGCCAGCGTGCAAAAATCAGCTCCCCGGTGCGCAGATCCACCTGCTGGAACGCTGGTGCCCAGGGGGCGTGATTAAAATCGAGAGTCTTGGTGCTAAGAAGTTGTTGCTCCGGGTTGCGGTATTCGACCGAACCCAGACCGGAGCCCGGCTGCCTGTAGTGATATTCCCGGTAAAGTAATTGCCCGGATTTGGCGTCCCGGGCTTCGCCGATGGCGGTTAGGGCCGACCCGGCAGCAGAATTAATGGCGCTGGTGCCCACTGTGGGAACAGCAGCAAAAGTCGTGCTTGCAACCATCATGGACAGTCCTGCAAGCAGTAATCGCGGGCACGGCAAGGACCGGTTGCGGAGAAGTTTGTCGACATTAGAAGCTTTCACAATGATATCCTCTGATTAAGTCGCAGAGCTTTGCAGACTCGGCTGGGCAGGCTCGATCAGCCAGCGTTGTGCTGCGGCCAGCGCCATGGGCACGAGTAGACCCCATTGCACAGCCCAGAATGCCAGTGCCAGGGGCAGCTTGTCGGTCTGGGCGACGCCCAGTCGAATGCCGGCGTAGTAACTCAGGCAGCCGCCAATGGCACCGAAAGCGGTGGCCAGCAGTGGCCGTCCAAGCAGCCAGCTCAGTCCGTGGGGAATAAAAGTGCCCATCATCAGCCACAGACAAGCCAGCCAGATAGGGAAGGGCAGGTTGCCCGGTATCGAGAAAATGCCGCCCGCCATGGCCAGGCTATCCAGCGTAATACCGAGCGCAGCAAAGACAGAAACGAACACCCATTCATTACGGAAACGACTGATGCAGCTGAAGTGTAAAGCCAGGTAGGGGACAGTCCAGATCAGTGCGATGAGATTGCCGCCCAGTACACAGGCAAACCAGCCCAACTGGAAGAGCACGGCGTTGACGATATTCAGATTCATGGCTTCGCAGTCCAGGGCTGTGCAGGTTGATCGCGATTGGTTAGGTCATTCTACGGGGTGGCGACGCATTCGGATTGTCGCGGGGAGGGTAATTTTTGGGGATCTTCCGGCCCCGGAAGAGCGTGGCCGCCCTTAGATGCTAACGACAGCGTTGGCAGAGGCCGTGGAGCAGGGACGCCATGGTGCGGGCTTACCCCTATACCATGCACTATGGTCACGGCGCTGCAGCCCCCGCCAGCCAGAGGCTCAGGCGATGGCGGGAAGTGAGCGGCAACGGGGTTTTGCCATGACTACCTGGGAGGTGCCGATAACCCTTTCCATGAAGCCGCCCTCACAGTAGGCCAGGTAAAACTCCCACATGCGGATAAACACATCGTCAAAGCCCAGCGCCTTGACCTCGTCAATCCGATGCAAGAAGCGGTCGCGCCAGGCTTCGAGGGTTCTCGCATAATGGAACGTTATGTCTTCAAGCCCCACAATTTGCATGTCGGTGTCGTCAGCGACGTGCTGGGCAACCACCGCAACCGAGGGCAGGGCACCGCCGGGGAAAATATATTTTTGGATAAAATCCATGGTGTCGCAGGCCGCTTCATAGCGCTGGTCGGCAATGGTAATTGCCTGGATTAGCATAAGACCGTCGGGCTTGAGCAGAGCGCTACACTGCTGGAAGTAGGTTTTGTAATAGCGGTGGCCGACTGCCTCGATCATCTCAACCGACACCAGCTTGTCGTATTGTCCCGCCAGCTCGCGATAGTCCTGCTTCAGCAGCGTGATACGATCTTGCAAACCGGCGGCGGCAACTCGCTCTCGGGCGAGCTCAAACTGGGCATCGGATATGGTGGTGGTGGTTACTTTGCAGCCAAAGTGGCTGGCGGCGTAAATGGCCAACCCGCCCCAGCCCGTGCCTATCTCCAGTAAGTGATCATCGGGGCTCAACTGCAAGCGCTCGCAAATGTGCTGCAATTTGTATTGCGATGCTTCCTCTAGCGTGGCGTTGTCACTCGGGAAAATAGCCGAGCTGTACATCATCGAAGGATCCAGGAACAACTCGAAGAATTCATTGCTCAGGTCGTAGTGCTCGCGGATGTTTTCTTTTGAACCGGTGCGGCTGTTGCGACGCAGCAGGTTCTGGGTGATTCGACTGGCCTGTCGGCTGAGCCAGGATGCCTGTCGTTCCATGTCATCGAGGGTCGCCATGTTGAGCACGAATATGCGGATAACCTGAAGCAGGTCGGGAGAATCCCACGCCCCTGCCATGTAAGCTTCAGCGCCGCCGATAGAGCCACTGGCCAGTACCTGCCGATACATCATCGGATGCTTGACATGAATATTGGCGGTTACGGTGGCGTGCTCTTTTGCCTCACCGAACTCCAGTACCTCGCCGTCTTCCTGGATAATCAATCGACCAATGGTAATGCTGTCCAGCAGCTTGTGAACGACTTTTTTCGCCATCCGATCAGCGACTGCAATCTGCTGCGGCAGTGCAAATTCGTTCTTGGCAAGGCTTCGGCTACTCATAGGTCATCTCCTGTGTATCCATTGTCTAGGTCGAGTGCGGCGGATGGCCATAAAAGGGCACCCTTTTGATGAAAAACAGGCGTGCGGCCTGCCAGTAAATACCCGCTTGTACTTTCAGCGTCATCCAGGGGAAGCGCAGCAGGGTCATTCGTAACGAATGCTGGTTGATCTCCTGTCGCTCCAGCGTGAGTGTTGCATCGAATACGCGCTCGCCGCCTCTGTGGTTCTCCAGATGTACCATCAGTTTCTGCCCCGGCACATTACTGAACCAATGGTAATTTAGGTCCATGGGCAGGAACGGAGATACATGCATCGTTTTGTCGAAAACAATACGCTGCTTCCTCTTGGCGGGATCACAGGGCAGCACATAGCTGGTGCTTTCACCCCAGGGGGTATTGGTGACTTCGGCGACAATAGCTTCTACTGCACTGCCGTCCTTGCTAAAGCAGTAGTAACAGCTTATCGGGTTGATCAGGTGCCCGAAATAACGCAGATTGGCCAGCAGCCTGATAGGGCCTTCGGGCCGGCGTCCGGTGTCCTGCTCCACCCGGTCGCGGACGGTTTCGTCGAGACTGGGTTTGCCCGGTAGAAAGTCTTCACGCCGGAATCGCGCCAGTGCGAACCGTCTGCAAGACCACAACAGGCTATTACCAAACACGCTGTCCAGCTCTGCCAGGTCGAGATACATCATAAACACGCGGTAGGTGAAAGTATTGCCGCCGTCGCAATGTCTGCGGTGACGCACCGAGCCGGTGTAGATCGCGCTATCCATTCGTCTATCCTGGGCTGGCTAAAGCTCTAAACCAAGTTTTTCGGTTATCGCAAGAGCGCTCGCCACACCATCTTCATGAAAGCCATTGCGACACCATGCACCGCAAAACCACACCCCGCCTGAACCATTGATTTCCTGCAAGCGTTGCTGTGCTGCAAAACTCTCGATGCTGAATACCGGGTGACTGTATTGATAGCGACCGAGTATTTTGTCCGGGTCAATAGCCTCGGTTTTGTTGAGGGTGACACAGAAGGTAACGGGTGCTTCAATATGCTGCAAGATATTCATGTTGTAGCTCAGTACCGCACGCTCCTGCTGGTAGCCGTCGAGCAGGTAGTTCCAGCTGGACCAGGTGCTTTTGAGCCGGGGCAGCATGGCTTCGTCAGTATGCAGTATTACATCGTTGAGCTGATAGGGTACTGCCTCCAGCACGTCACGCTCGGGGCCGGTGGGGTTTTCCAGCAGGGCCAGGGCCTGGTCGCTGTGAGTTGCAAACAGCACCTGGTCGAACTGTTCTTCTCCGTATGACGGGCTCACTACCCGCACACCACTTTCGTTACGCGATACCGATACTACCGGGCAGTTTAGCCGAATGCGTTGGGCGAAATCCCGGGTAAGCGGCTCCAGATACTGGCTGGAGCCACCGACAATCGTTCGCCATTGGGGGCGGTCATTGACGCTGAGCAGTCCGTGGTTTTTAAAGAAGCGCACAAAAAACACCAGCGGGAAGCCCATCACTACATCGGTCGATGCCGACCAGATCGCCGCAGTCATCGGTATCAGGTAATGTCGCTTGAAGCCCTCGCTGTAATGATTGCGTTGCAGGTATTCTCCCAGGGTCATATCGTCCGCCAACGCACCACTGTCGAGATCGCGCTGGGCCTGTTTATTAAAGCGCAGGATATCTTTCACCAGACGCAGAAAATACGGAGACACAATATTTCCGCGCTGGGCAAACAGCGTGTTGAGGTTGCTGCCGCTATATTCGAGCCCGGTTTGGGCACAGCTGACACTGAAGCTCATTTCACTGGGCTGCGAGGGCACCCCGAGTTGCTCCATCAGCTTGATAAAGTTGGGGTAACTGCGGTCGTTGAACACAATAAACCCCGTATCTACCGCGTACTGCTGCCCTTGCAGCCTGACGTCGATGGTCGCGGTATGACCGCCGATCCGCGACTCTGCCTCGAACACGGTGACGTCGTGCTGGCGATTGAGTACGTACGCTGCGGTGAGGCCGGAGATGCCGCTGCCGATAATTGCTATTTTCATGGTTTGCCGTCTGCTTCCTGGTCGGGAGGTCGAAGTAATTAGGGTGTGCACCCGCTTTCGAATGCCAAGCCGTATCAGTGAGTCTATTTAGCGCGCCATGCGCTTTTTCAAGACGCTGATAGCGCCGCCCAACAGGGGCAGATGCTCATACAGCATGGCGCCCATATCGTAGTAATCCTGCTGCAACACAATTTTTTCCCGGTGTTGCAGCAGGCTGGTGCCCTCTAGGACCAACTCGGCCCCGCGCTTGAGCCTGGGGTGAGAGTAATGCATGTTCCAACGCATCCAGCTGGAGTCGGCACTGGAGGTGATATCGAGAAATTCGAAGCGACAACTGTTGAGGTCCTTTGACGAGGCATTAAGGTACTTACATAGCGCCGGGATTCCCCTTAGCTGGTGCACCGGATCGCGAAATACCAGGTGCTCGTCGTACACCTCGGCCAGCTGCTGCTCTGTCACCTGGCCGAGCTGGGAGTACATAGCGACGATGCCAACGGTCAGGGTGTGGGCGTGATCAGTCATTACTGTTTCCTTGCCGTGTGAGAGTAGCGGTGGGCGCAATCAAAGTGAAGTGAAGCTTAAACAGCCGCTCGACTCTGGTCCAATAATTTGCTGGCGTTTTGTACGGGCTTTAGGGGCCGCCGGATCATCGGGTCGTGCTCCAGCCAATCGTGACACTACTCATGCCGCGGGTGATCCATTTTCCGCGGCCTGCGCGTATTGACGCAACTGAATTGAGGGCTGCGGTTTGCTTGTCGGCTCTCCAGGGGTGCCAGTGCACACTCGCACTGAGCAGTGGGATTAACGAAGGGCGGCGCTGCCTGCAAGTTTCGGTGCGCCTGGCTTTGAACGCGTAAGCGTATTGATAGAGGTAGGGCAGAATGGTAACGCATCATCCAGACGCAGGTATATTGGCAGACTTCAGTGCCGGCAACCTGGGCATGAGTCCCGCATGTTGTGTCGCAGTTCATCTCGAGTACTGTGCCGAATGCCATAGCAGTGTTGAGCGTTTCGACATGTTTGGTGGTGAGGCGCTGGCAGATCTGCCGGCTTCTGCCGTCGACCCCCTGGCATTGCCCTCCCTGCTGCGAAAACTAGGTGCAGCCCCGACAGAAACAACGGCAACGTCCACCCGCACGTCAACAGGCGAAATGGTGCCACGTGCGCTCTCCAGGCTGTTGCCAAATGGCACCGCGGGTATCCAATGGAAGAAGCACACTGCAAGCTTGAAAAGCGCTCTACTTGCCATCGGCGATGATACCAACCAACTGTCACTGCTGCGGATGCGTGCCGGGCGGTCCCCGGGGCGTCATGATCACAGCGGCAGCGAGTGGACCGTTGTTTTGCAGGGTGGATTTTCCGATCACCATGGGGTTTACGGGCCGGGAGATTTTGTTGCGCTGGCCGCCGGTGATGTCCACCAACCCGTTGCGCACCAGAACGAAGATTGCATCTGTCTCGCGTCCCAGGACGCACCGATTCGCTTAACCGGTTGGCTTGGCCGCGTTGTCAATTCAAGTCTGCGCATTGCCCCCGCCTGAACAACCCTCCACCCTTAGTCACGGGCGTTGCTGCTGAGTTGCAACGCTCTTTTAAGCCCTTCCTTGCAAGGTTAATATGGTACGTTAATGTTCTTGATCCCTGGGTGGAGAAAGAAGAGTGGGCCTGAATTAAGCCTGAACCAACGACGAGGAAAGTAGCCGGTGACAGAGTTCAAAGGTTTGGTGGCAGTGGTTACCGGAGCGGGTTCCGGCATTGGCCGAGCCCTGGCGCAGGCCCTGGCGGCAAGCGGATGTCAGTTGGCGCTGTCGGATATCAATCGAGCCGGGCTGGACGAAACCGTGGCGCAGTTGACCCAGGCCCCGGAAACGGTAGATGCCAGGCTGCTGGATGTTGCCGACAGAAGCGCTGTAAAAGCCTACGCGGCGTCGATCGTTGAGCACTTCGGCCATGTCGATATTGTTATTAACAATGCCGGAGTAGGCGTGGCCGGCGGCGCAGTGGAGGTCAGTGACGCCGACCTGGATTGGTTGATGGGTATCAATTTTTGGGGCGTGGTCGACAGCAGTCGGGCGTTTCTGCCGTATTTATCGACCCGCCCCCAGGCCTGGTTGGTCAATATCTCGAGTATTTTCGGCATTATCGGCGTCCCGGGGCAGGCGGCTTACAATGCCTCCAAGTTCGCCGTGCGAGGCTATACCGAGGCCCTGTGGCATGAATACCAGGATTCCAACCTTGCGATTTGCCTGGTGCATCCAGGCGGCATCAAGACGGATATTGCGCGCAATAGCCGGGTGTCAGCAGGTGTCAGCGCCGCTGAGCATAGCCAGGGAGTGAATCGTTTCGACGAGTTCGCACGCACTTCTCCAGAGCAGGCCGCCGCGGTAATCCTGGAGGGGATTGCAAAAAAACGTCGGCGTATCTATATCGGTAACGATGCTAAAGCCATTGCCCTGCTGTCGAGGCTGTTACCCAATAGTTATATGCGGATACTCGGGCGACTGTTTTGAAAACGAAGGCGAGTGACCTCATTTAGCCTTAATTGAATAGCCAAGTATATGGAGATTACATGAATTCAGTTGTCCAGGTATTTGCTCTATTGGCCGCGGTATTACACGCGCTTATCTTTTTCATGGAGAGCCTATGGTTTATGCGGCCTGGTGTGCATTCCCGGTTTGGTGCCAAGAGCGTTGCTGAAGCCGAAACTATTCGCCTGTTTGCATTCAACCAGGGGTTCTACAACCTATTTCTTGCTGTTACTGTTTTGGTTGGACTTGGTTTGATTCACTTCGACGGTAATCTTGTCGTTGCACATACCTTAATTCTGTCCAGCTGTGCCAGTATGTTAGCTGCCGCAGTTGTGTTGTTCTTTTCAGCAGGCAAAAAGATGCTTCGTGCTGCGTCTATTCAAGGGGTGTTTCCTATGTTGGCTTGGTTGTCTTGGCTGATGTCCTAAGCATTACAGAGAAGCGTCGCGCCTACTGCGAGCGTTATGCACTGGGAGCCAACAATCTATGCGTAAAATTTTTATTTTCTCGTGTTTGATAGCCATTCACTCACAGCTTTCATTAGCGAGCGAGGCTAGTTACAAGGAAGAATTTCTTGTTAATGTTCACCGGTTTGCAAATACCAATCGATTTAATTATAGAAAGGTGAACCGTGACAAGTACGTCAACTGCATCATGCAAACACGCATTAAAGCCACTTTGGATCAAGCAAAGCCCTGCAAGTAAAGTATGCATAAGGCATTGCGCTACACAGCCTGCCCGCGGTCAGCATCGCTGTTTTACGGCGTCCGATGCGCCGGGCCTTCTAGTCATGCTGGCCTGCCAGCAGTAAGGCCGATTCAACCAGCTTCTCTCCTTGTGCCGGAATGGAGGTGAATATATAGTCCTGCTCTATGGCCCCTGTAAATAGAGAGCCAGTAATGCTTGAAGCGTTGTCAGCCATATCTATGAGGCTATATTGGACCAAGCCGATCGCACTGTTGCTGGGCACGGTGTTTGTTGGCGTATTTGTGACTTCGATCCTCGACCTGGGAGGTTTCGATTCTGAGGCCTTGCTCATTCCAGGCCTCCTGGGTGTCATTTGGTCGGCCACTTATTATCTTTTCCTGAATTTATTTCTCTCGGTTCCGCCAAGACCAGGGGTGGAAGTGAAATTTTTTACCCGGGTCAAAATTCGATTTCAGCGTGGCATGTATTATGTAATAGGCCTGATACTTGTTGCCCTGTCAATAATGGCGCTTTTTTTAAGCTTTAAACTGCTAGGGCAACTCTGATCACACGGTACTATCTCAACGGAGCCTGAGGTGACACCGAATTGATCAGAGGTGCCCTGGATATATGGCGTGCAGAATTTTGAACCGTCCATTTGACCGCCGCACGCTGGGAACCATTCGGTAAATAATGACAGCGTTCAGGCGTCGGAGTTCTTGTGAGAAACTGGTTCATTATTAACCTTGGTGATGCAATGCTGGCCTACGAACAGCAAGACCGCATCAAACAGCTTGTATTGTCAGCGTATGCCGACGCGGGTAGCCCCAATGAAATGGCTGCATTTACGCGGCATGAATCGGAAGGCTGTCTCCACTGTGAGGTCAAAATTTACCTTTCACCGATGTCGGTTACAGTGGCGAAGCAGCTCAATGCGCAACCGTGCGAAAGGCCATCACCCGCCGACCTGAGTATGTTGGCGGGTGCTCAAGATGCCTGGCCGGTGCTGTTTCCGGAGCTTTCTCGCTGATGCCCATTTCACCTTACTGAGCGGTGAGGGAATGCATTGCTCTTTGCTGCCTCTGGACCCGTATTCCGTGTGCCGGTAATTCGGGGAAGCCTGGCGCGAGGTGTCGCCCTTTGTGATTATGTCGTCTGCAGCAGGAGATATCGATGAAAGCTGTTTGGCAAGGTACTGTTATCGCCGAAAGTGACAACACCGTGGTTGTGGAGTCAAACCATTACTTCCCCAGGGATTCCATTCGCGAAGAATTTTTCGAGGAGAGTGAGGCAAGGTCCCATTGTCCGTGGAAGGGTGAGGCGAGCTATCTGTCCGTCACGGTAGGCGATGCGAAAAATGCAGACGCTGCCTGGTACTACCCGAACCCCAGGGAGGCTGCCAGGGAAATAACCGGGATGGTTGCCTTCTGGCGGGGTGTGGTGGTGTCTGAATGATTGGTCCCGGGCAAAGGAGTGGCGCATCAGAAGTCGTAATGCCCATAACCGGTGAGTGCTTTTGTGGCGGTGTTACATACCTCATTAGAGGTTCCCTGAAAGATGCACGGTCTTGCCATTGTTCACGGTGTCGCAAAGCCTTTAGCTCGCAAGCATCGTCTTATGCCTTAGTGGAGCCTGGCGATTTTGAGTGGGTAGACGGTGCAGAATTGCTTACCACGTATGAATCCCGGGAAGGCTTTGGCTTGCAGTTTTGTAGTGTCTGCGGCGCCACACTCTGTGGCATATATCGTGGCTCGGTTCATGGGGTTACCCTGGGGTGTCTTAACGGCAACCCAGACGTCGAAGTTGGGTATCATATCTATGTGGGTTCTAAAGCCGCCTGGGAGATCATCCCCGAGGGTGTCAAAACCTATCAGCAAGGTTTTCAGGAAGATGTCCAAGGCAAGGTGTAATGATCGCTGCAGGATAGCTACAAGCGCTGTTACAGGTACCAGGGTGGTCCGCACGGTGCAACGCGCCGTACTAGGGCTTGAATGGATGCGGGCGCGAGCGGCATGCGCCCACCAACTGCAGCGACAATAGCAAAAGCTTTGGGGGCAAAGATGAAGTGGCGAACTGGAGTTCTGGTGTTAGTGCTGGGAGCGGTACTGGGTTGTTCGCCGGTGCAGGTCAGTGATTACGCCGAGTTTGAGCCCAAGCTGGATCCCCAAACCTTTTTCGACGGCCCCCTTACTGCCCATGGGGTCGTTAAAGATCGATCCGGCCGGGTTATCCGCAGTTTTAATGCCGACATTGAAGCGAGCTGGGATGGGGGTGTCGGCACCCTGGTGGAAGACTTCGTATTTGATGATGGTGAATTACAGCAGCGGATCTGGACGCTGACGCCTGATTCTGAGGGAGGATTTATTGGCACCGCGGCCGATGTCGTAGGGCCGGGTGAACTGCGGTTAGCCGGCAACAGCATTTTCCTGAAGTATGTGTTGCGGATTCCCTATTCGGACAGTACCGTTGATGTGGCGGTCGACGACCGCATGTACCTGGTGGCACCGGAAGTGCTGATCAACGAATCTGTGATGTCCAAATTCGGCGTTCGGGTGGGAAGCATTCTGCTGGTTATCGTGCGGGGCGACCGGGGCCTGCTGCCTGAGAGTTTCCTGCAGTAGAGCAGGTTCAGTGGGGCTGGCGCGGTGAACGCCGTTTCCGAAAGCGAAAAACTGGGGATTGTTATGGCGGCAGTGTGCAGTGGATCATGGTCGCGCCAGCAGGTGGACGAATTCCTGGTGACGATTACGGTTCCGATCCGGCTTGCCTGTGCGGGGCCAGATGGCTTTCCTCGGGTGGTATCGCTTTGGTTCCAGTACCAGGAGGGTGTTATATACTGCGTGACCCACCAAGACTCTAAATTGGTCGCGCTGCTGCGGCGTGACCAGCGCATCGGTTTTGAAATATCACCGAATGATCCGCCTTATCACGGGGTGCGGGGGCAGGGTAAGGTGACGCTGCAGCCCCTTGGCGAAGCAGATACCCTGGCGGTATTGCTTGGGCGTTACCTCGGGGGGCTGGAGTCGGGGCTGGCGAGGTGGTTGTTGTCGCGTAGCGACGAAGAAATCCTGATTCGTATTGATCCCACCCGGCTGTTTAGCTGGGATTACCGCGAGCGGATGGCTGATCTCTGATAAAAGTAATATAAAACATTATCTTAACGGCGTTACATCATGCATTTTCCCGATTCGCCATAAGTCTCTAATACATCGGTATTAAACCCGGCTGCCGTATTCTCGCTGTTCCACTGGTGACTATTTCCCCTTCGCTCCTCGTTCGCGGAAATAGCGTGGTTCAGCCTCGATGCCCTGCAGGGTTCGGCGCACCAGGTCTAAAGCGATGGCGGCAACCAGGGTTTGGAAAAATTTGCGATCGCCGGGAATAACAAAGGATTGCGCCCGGATATCGGCGCGATACCCCCAGGCAATCCACACGCTGCCGACCGGTTTTTCGGGGCTGCCACCGTCGGGGCCGGCAATGCCCGACACTGCAATCGCCAGCTCGGCCGCGCTGCGGTCACAGGCGCCAGCTGCCATTTCACGAACCACCGCTTCGCTCACCGCACCGTGTTGCAGCAGGGTGTCGGGCTTTACCCCAAGGGAAGATTGCTTGATGCTGTCGGAATAGGTGACGTAGCCCGCTTCGAATACCTTGGATGCGCCGGCGATTTCCACCAATTGCGAGGCGATCAAACCACCGGTGCAGGATTCTGCGGTGCAGATCTTCAGGCCTTTGCTGGCCAGCACATCGATCAGGCATTGCGCAAGGTTGGTGTCGTCAGCACCGATAATATAGTCGCCAATGATGAGTCGCAGTCGTTCCAGCCAGTGCTGCTTCAGTGCCTCGTGCTGTCGCGAACGGATGGCCAGTTTGATCTCGAGTAAGGGCAAACCAGCGCGAAAACCCAATTCAAGGTCGCTCGGCCAGTCGGGAAATTGGTCGCTGATCAGCTGCTGCAAACCCGACTCGCCCATCCCAAATAGCTTGATGCGGGTAATCGCGAGCGGCTCAACATCCGGGAATTGGCGTAAAACCTGCGGCAGGATTTCCTGCTCGAGCATGCTCAGCATTTCGCTGGGCACCCCCGGGGTGCAATAAATTTCGCAGTTGTTGTAGCGAATATGAAAGCCGACCGCACTGCCGCGGGCATTGGCAACCACATTCACGCCTTGTGGCAGGACCGCCTGTTTGCGGTTGGCCTCATTGATAGGGTAGTTGCGCCTGCCGCACCAGGCTTGAAGATGTGCCATGGCCTCGGGGTGTTCGACCAATTCGCGGCCTATCACCTTGCCCAGTGCCTGGGCCGTCAGGTCGTCGATGGTGGGGCCGAGCCCGCCGTTGATAATCAGCAGGTCGCTGTCTGCGCTCATCTTGTCGATCTCGTGGCACAGCAGGTCCAGATCATCGCCGATGGTGATCTTGCGGTAGATGGGCAGTCCGCAGCGGCCGAGCAGTTGGGCGATGGTGGCGGAGTTGCTGTCAACCGTGTCGCCAGACATCAGTTCGTTGCCGGTGAGCAGGAGCTGGATACGCATGTTAGTGGTTACTCATCTGGATTACCGTAAACCTGGCCCTGGCCTAAGGCGGCCATGTAGCTCAGCACGAATTCTAGTTTTTGGGCGCGTTCGCGCATTGGAATCATCAGCAGGTTGTAGGCAGTGCCGGTGACCAGGTCGATTGCGTTCTGGACGATAATTTCGGGTTTGATATCGCTGCGAACAATGCCCGATTGCTGCAGGTCTTTTATCATCGCCAGCAGGCGCTGCTCGCGAACCTCCCGCAGCTGGTCCTGGGACTGTTTCAACACCGGGTGGGTGAGTGAATAAGCCGCAAGGTTGAGCCGCACTCGCCATTCAAGTTCACTCTGGTTATCCAGTGGAAAACTGTCCATGATAAACACCTGGTATTGCTCCAGCTTCATGGGGCTTTGCTCCAGCAGCCGACTGAAGCGCTGTTCGATCCGTGCGTCGGCCCAGTTCATGGCGGCAAGCACAATTTCGTCTTTGTTGACAAAGTAGTGCGACAGCACGCCAATGGAGTAGCCCATAGCACTGGCAAGGTTGCGTGTGGTCAGGGCTTCCAGGCCGCGCTCGGCAATGATCTTCGCCGCTGCCATGGCAACCTCGAGACGGCGCTGATCGTGGTCTACCTTCTTCATTGACGGGTGGCCTGGGGCACGGCGATTTCCTGGAAGCTGGCGGGCAGTATAGCGAAATAGACTGTGGGGTGACACGAGATAGCCAGCGGCCAACCGGGCGCTGGCTATCTTAACCTGGCAGATGCTACAAAAGCTGCGAACATCCTGTTATAGTGCGCCACTTTTTTGCGGTGGCTCGGCCACAGGGTTTTGCATGGCAACAGAAAATCAGCTTTCGTTGTGCTCGGATGAGCAAAAAGTCAGTTACGGGTTAGGGCGACAATTTGGAGACCACTTACAGCAGACCCGGATCAAGGGCATTGACCTGGAAGTGGTGATCGCGGGCCTTGAGCAGGCTTACCTGGGGCAAGACAGTGTCCTGTCTGTCGAAGCTCTGGAGTCTGCCTACCAGTCGATTGAAACCAAACTCAAAGCGGCGGCCAAAGATCGCGCCGCCCGGGCGCTTGAGCAGGGCGAAGAATTTCTGGCACGCAATAGCCGCAAGAACAACGTTGTGACCCTTGCTTCGGGGCTACAGTATGAAATCCTCGAGAAGGGCACCGGCCCGCTTCCAGGACCCCGGTCCCGGGTGCGTGCGCATTATCAGGGGGCCCTGTTAGACGGCACGATTTTCGATAGCTCGCTGGCTCGAGGGGAACCCGCCGAATTTGCGGTCAACCAGCTAATCGTGGGCTGGTCGGAGGCATTGCAACTGATGCCCCAGGGTTCGCGGTGGAAGCTCTATATTCCTTCCCAGCTGGCCTATGGCGAGAAGGGAGCTGGCGCCGAAATTCCGGCCCACGCTACCCTGGTATTCGAAGTTACCCTGCTGGATATTCTCGACGACTGATGGACAGGGCAACTGATTGCGGGGTGAAACCTGCATTGGCCTGCCCTGTTCTGCCTGCCGATACTTTATCGCACGGGCATTGGGGGCGCAGCTAGTCAGCTATGTAGGCTCTGCGAATTCTGCCCTTTTCATCGTATAAATTGCCATCCATACGGGAGGCATGTGCTTCCTCCCGGGCGAGATACTCCAGATCTTCGTCATCTTCCTTTCGAGCTATCGAATCTTCTGCCGACGCAGCTTCATCCTCAGTGACTGCATTGCGCCCCTGTTTGCTGAGGGCTAATTTCTGCAGGATATTTTGAAAATCAGCATCCGTGTATCTCGATTCGGATTCACTGTCCAGGCTCACCGGTCCTTTGGCGTCATAGCTAAAGCCTTTTTCTATCGCCTGAAAAAAGGCGGGCACGAACTGCGCTTTGCGCGACACATAACCCGGGGCCAGTTGCATCGCGGTTTCTTCCGCTTTAATGGTGGACCCTGGTGCTGCGATTCCGGGTTTCGCTTCGCGTAAATACACTGCGCCGGATGTTGAATCGTCGAGTCCAAGAAAGGCAGCCCTGGCCAGCGCCAATTCCCTGCCTCCGGGTATCAGCAAAATGCTGCTCTGCTCGACGATATTCACCACAAACATAAAGGCAAAATCCAGTTCCTTGCTGCGTTGCAACTCCATTTGTAAGGCTGGGTCTTCATCCTCTGGGTTGAGCTCAGTACTTTCATCATCCGGTGAGTCGTCAAGTTGTTCAGCCACAACCAGACCTTTCTCTTTCTTGAGCAGCCGTAACTCCAGCAATATTTCATCCGCCATTGCCAGCACTTTGGATGAGTCGGTTACCTCCAGCACCGAAATGCCGAAGTTCCAGGGCCCGCAGGAGAAATCCTTTTGATCACCTCGCACCATCTCGTAGGCTCCGAGAGCCACTACCCAATCTGTCTTGGCCTGGAATTGGGTCTTGGCAAGCAAGTCGATTTCAGTGTCCTCGTAAGCGGCGGACTGCCATTTACCGTCGGCTCCACTGGCCTTTTTGACTTTGCTGATACCACCGTAGCTGGACAGCAGCGCGACCATGCCCCGATCCGCTTCAGTGGTCGTGACAGATCTGAGATTGAGTGTGTCACTCAATATGGCCTGCAATAATAGCGTTGCCAGGCGACCGGGTAGTAACCGCTCATGGCGGATAAACAATACGGCGATAATCGTACTCACCGAACCCCAGGGTCTCAAATCCATGATGATGGGTTTACTGGTGTAAAACGTTTTCGCCAGCGCATGGTGGTCCAGCACCCCGATAATTCGCGCCGCCCGGTTGGGCGAGTCCCTGATGCTCGGTACCATTTGCTTTTCTTCGGTGTGGTCAACCAATACCACGTCGCTGGTCGCTGAATTTTCGATAGTATCGAACTGCGGAGGAGTCTCAATACCACAGTACTTCAGGCAATATTCAATTTCCCCGTTCAGGGTGTCGCCGGCTTGACTGATGGCTGCTTTGCCTCCGAATAATGCCGCGGCGCCGATCGCTCCCGCCACCGAGTCGAGGTCGGCGTTGACGTGGCCAACAAATATTGCATTGGCTAAGCGGCGCCGCATTAACCTGTCATATTGTTCCAGGCTCTGCTCGTGCTTCTGCTCTTTGCGGGCGCGCTTGATCAGCTTTTTCAGCGCATACTCGTGGCCCTGCTTGCGGCTGAATCGATTAATGGCCTGCACCACCTCGGTGTCGTGGGTAGTTGCTCCTACATGCTTATTTTTGTTTTTCATGTTGCTAATACCTCGGAAGATGCGCGCTGGGGAACAAAATTGTTAGCGGCGGTAAACACTTCTGGAAGCTGGGCGCCGCATCGTAAACGGCGCAAGCCGGGGATTAGAGCTTCTGCACATCGACGTGGTTTTGCTCTACCCAGCCTGCCAATGCCGCCGCGCTTGAGGGCGAGGTGACAATCGCGCTGTTGGCAGCCTCGGGGCGCAACCAGGTGTCGGCCACCCGCTGTAAGTCGCTCGCGGTGACTGCCAGCACCCGTTGGCGAAACTGTGCCCGCAGTTCATCGCTGCGTCCCAGTAGTTGGGAGTGGAAATGCTGTTTCGCTTCGCCGGCGGGAGAGGCGGGTTTGTCGAGGCTGCCGATCACACCCAGTATCGCCTCTTCCACCGTTTCACGTTTGTGATCCTGTAGCATCAGCCACTGGATCGAGGCGTCGAAATCTTCCATGGTTTCCAGCAGGCGAGGGTCGCGGTAGGAGTACATGACGAAGGCGCCAATATTTGAATCCTGGCTTGCGCCCGCGCCATAGGCACCTCCTTTCTCACGAATAGCACTGTGTAAGTAGCCGTTGCGCAGGAATCCGCCGAGCACGCTGAGCACCGGTGCATCCGGGTGCGCCATAGGTATGGTGGGCCATGCTTTGGCGCAGAAATTGACCTGGGTATTGGTCTGCCAGAGCTGGTGGCGACTGGCCTCGGGGGCCTCCAGGGTAAACGCCCGGTCGTCACCTGCCGGCGCCGATGGCAGGGCCGCAGCCAGCGTGCGGCTGATTTCAGCGCGCTGGTTGGATTCACAAACAGTCAGCAACTGCAGCGGCGCTTTGAGCAATACCTGGTGCAGGGCCTCTAACTGTTCGGCGAGTCTGGCGAGCTCCTTGGACTGGTCCAGACCTTGATCGAGTTGCTTCAAGGATTGAATGCCGGCGATACCTCTATTGAAGTGATTGTAGGCCGCCAGCGGGCTGATGCTGGCCGCTGCCGCCATCACCGCCAGCTGGTGGCCACTGCCGGTCACAGAGTGCTCGCGGTGGGCACGGTGCTGGCCGATCAATTCGCGGATGCGGTTATGCTCGTCGAAGCGCACCTGCTGCAGGGTGTCGAGCATCAACGAGTTCATGGCACCATAGTGACGGTTGAGGGCTTTGGCTGACAGTGCGATGAAGCCCCGGGTCAGCTGGCTGTCATGGGTTTCACCGCGCAAGCTGGTAAAGGCGCTGATGCTGCCGCAGGTCGCGGCCTGTCTTTGCTGTACCTGTAAGTAGTCGTTGGCGCCGAGCCCCAGTTCGGTCCACAGGCTGCTGTAATGTGACAGCAGCGAGCTCTCGGCGGCGGAAAGATTGGGCAGTTGCATGACATATTGCTGGTAGACAAGGCCGTTGGTGCCGGTTTCGTACCAGCTGCTGAGCTTGCCGTCAATCTGCTCGACGCTGCGCTCGGGATGCGGCATCTGGGCCGGTACGTCGGCCAGGGTCAAGCGCGGCAGTATCGAATCGTCGTCCACCGTCGCCTGGCGCTGGGCCAGGGCGTGGGCGCGCCCCTTAATCGAGTCGATCTGTGCGCTGCTCAAACTGGCCTTGATCGCCGCCAGCCGATTGGCCTCGTCCTGTTGCCTGCGTGACGCTAACTCGGGATCTGGCCGCAGGGTGAGGGTAACCCGGTGCATATTGTCAAGCAGCAGGCGACGTGCCAGGCCCTTGATGTATTCGGGATCGCGAATCGACTGCTGTAGTTTTTCCAATACTGGATCGAGGTCGAGCAGGTCGACCGGGTCGCCCTGGTGGATCGCGGTGCCCAGTCCCTGCATCAGCAGTTGCAGACCATAGGGGTAACCGTCGCCGCCCACCTCACGTTGGTGGATTTCCAACTGGTGCAGGATCGCTTCAAGCTCCGATTGTGCCACACCGTTATTGGCGATCTCCTCGAATACCGCCAGGACCTGTTGTTCGAGTTGTTCGGTATGTGCGGCTTCCGAACCCTCAAGGCCGCAGACAAAGGTCAACTCCAGGCTTGAATCGTCCATCCCGCACAGCGGTGATGGGGCATTGCCCAATTCGGTGGTCTCCAGCATGCGGCGCAGCGGCGAGGCACTGTTGTCGAGCAGCACCCCCGACAGCAAATGGCCCTCCAGAATATCCATCAGCCGGGTATTCTTGCCCCACAGCCAGCCCATGACGATATGGGTCTTGCCACTGCAATCGGTCTCGCCCTCAAGGGCATAGGCTTCGCTCACCCGCAATGGTGCGAGATAGCGCTTTTCATCCTGCACCACCGGGCAATCCGGTTGCGCTTCAAAACGCTGCAGACACAATTGCTGGAACTGCCCATGGTGTTCACGGGCAGGGATATTGCCAAAGGTCATAAAGATGGCGTTGGAGGGGTGGTAGTGGCGCCGATAAAAATTGAGCAACTGCTCATAGCTGAGGTCCGGAATGGCAGCCGGGTCACCGCCGCTGTTGTAGTGGTAGGTGCTGGTGGGAAACAAATAAGTGCACAGGGTGTGCCACAAGGTCGAAGTGACCGAACTCATGGCACCCTTCATTTCATTGAACACCACGCCCTTGTAGAGCAGCGGGCTGTCGCTGTTGTCGGGCTCTTCAAATTCCAGCCGGTGACCTTCCTGGGCAACATCCAGTGGATCGAGGCGGGCAAAAAATACGGCATCGAGGTAGATCTTCAGCAGGTTGTCATAGTCCTGGCGAATCTGGCTGGCAAAGGGGTAGGCGGTCCAGTCGCTGGAAGTCATGGCGTTCATAAAGGTATTGAGTGAGCGCCGCAACATCATGAAAAACGGGTCTCTTACAGGATACTGCTCGCTGCCACACAGAACCGTGTGCTCAAGAATATGGGCGACGCCGCTTGAGTCGGAGGGAATGGTCTTTAGCGCCACCAGGAAAACATTTTCGGCACTGTCACTACGCAGGTGGAAGTGGAGCGCCGCGGTGACTTTGTGGCGATACTCCTCAATCACAATATTGAGCGACTCGATAGGTACGACGCGCAACAGTTCAAAGGCATCGTGGATCTGCTCGGGGGGTGTTGTAAGTGCTTGGTTCATAGGGCTCGACATGAAAGGAGAATAGGGATCATTATTCTACTGATGCCGCTGCGGCTTATCCAGCGATAGGGCCACAATGCGATGCTATTGCCTTTCGAAGCCCTGCAAGTCGACCACGTACAGCACTGGCCAGCCCTTACCGGTGAGCCAGAAATAGCCCGTTACTGGATCGTAGGCAACACCGTTGGCAACACTATTCTCGCCGTAATTTCGGTGTTCGGGTTGGAGCGGGCTGATATCCCATTCGGCAACTACTTCACCGCTGGCGGGGTCGATCGCCAACAAGGTATCAGACCTCCAGATGTTGGCGAACAGCAGCCCCTCGGCCCACTCCAGCTCGTTGATACGCCGCACTGCACCGTAGTCATCATAGACCTTGATTGTACCGAGCAATGCCATCGACTGCGGATCATAGCGGCGGATGCGATCGGAGCCGTCGCTGAGCCAAAGCTGGGTGCCGTCGTAGGCCAGACCCCAGCCTTCGCCGGGATACGACATCTTGCGCCGCAGCTTGAGATGTTCTTTGTCCAGTACAAACAGCTCGCCGGCTTCCCAGGTGAGTACATAGGCTTCATCGCCGACCAGGGTTAGACCCTCGGCAAAATAGCGGGCCTCAAAATCAAAACGCGCATCGGCCCGGCTAGCGCCGGGTTTGCCGACCACCACTGCACTCTGGCCCCGCAGGCCGCTGCTCTGGTAGAGGCGCTGCTGGTCCAGCGCCAGTCCCTGGGTAAAGATAGCGGCGTCGTGGGGCAGAGTGTTGATAATCTCCAGGCTCGGGGCAGCGGCCAACTCGCCACGGAGCAATAGGAGCCACAACAGGACCAACAGCAGTAGGCTGAAGCGGCGCATTAAGCTGCACTCCTGATCAGCGACCTGATGGCGAAGCGCGCCGGGCTCACCGCTCGCATGAGTTTCCAGTGCAGCGGACGTGGCGACTGATTGACCAGTGCCGCAATGCAGGCTCCGGCAATAGGCGCCGTCGCAAGTCCCTTGGAACCGTGGCCGGTATTGACATAGAGTCCCGGCCAAAACTCGCCCGGCTGGTCGATAGCGGCTTTGGCATTTGCCGCCAGCGGCTGGAATACCCGGCGCAGTTCGTCGAACCGTGGCACCGGGCCAATAACAGGGAGGTAGTCTGGCGTGGTGCAGCGCACTGCGGCTCGGCCCTGTAACTGTTGTATGAGTGTCTCCTCGGCGATGTCGCCTGGCACTAGTGCCGCCAGATATTGTTGTAATTGCTGCAGGTTGTGGCGATGGTCCGCAACGCGCAGGTCGGCAGTGGCATCGTTGACTCGAAAACTTGCGCCAAAGCAGAGGCCGCCCGTGTCTGTGGGGGCTGCGTATCCGCTATGGCAAAGTGACACGCTGGGCAGTGTCGCCGGTGCTGCCAGGTAGCTGATTTGACCACCCACGCCCTTGATCGGCAACTCCGCCAGTTGCCGGAAAAGGGTGGTGTCGATTCCGCTGCAAATAACACCCACCGCCGCCGCAAATGACATGCCACCTGCACATTGCACCCGCCAGCCCGAGCCCTCGGGGTTTAGTTCTAAAGCGCGCTGCTTATCGACCAGCTCTATAGCGGGATGTTCAAGCAGCTGGCCACATATTCGCCGGGGTGCAAGCCAGCCACTGCCCGGAAAATACAGGGCCGGGTAATCGATGGGGATACCGGCTAGTGTCGAGGCTTCTGCGGCGTCGAGGTGGCTGACCAGTTGCCCAAATCCCCGGTAACGATCACTGATGCGCTTGATAGTGCTGCGCTCGGCGGGATTGAAACCAAGCTGCAGCATGCCGTTGAGGCAGCCGTCCGCACCTTCAGTTAGCCGCCCCTCAGCAAAGTCCGCGCGGTAGTGTCGACAGGCGTAGAGATAGGCCTCCAGCGAAAAGGCGGCGGCATCAGAGTCACCAGCCGCCAGACGGGTGTAGAGAATGCCGGCAGGGTTTCCTGAAGCACCACTGGCGTACCCGGCGGCGTGATCCAGCACCGTCACGCGCCAGCCGCTATTTGCCAGGGCGCGGGCGGTGTGACAGCCAGCCAGCCCGGCGCCAATGACCAGCGCTGTTTTATCATCAAAGCGGATAGGCCTTGCACAGTGCCAGGCCGGCCTGGACCGGCGGCTTTCAGGGTTGACGCTGCGGTGCTCGAGGGCACCGACCAACATATCCCGCTTGCGGCCGTGGCCCGGGATTTTGTTGACCCGAAAGCCGTGCGTAGCAAGACCCCGTTTAACCTGTCCGGCGGCGGTAAAGGTAGCAAAGCTGGTACCTGGCTTGCTGAGTGATGCCAGTCGCTGCACTACGGCTGGCGACCACATCTCGGGGTTTTTTGCCGGTGCAAAGCCATCGAGCATCAGGGCATCAGCTTTACATCCCATTGCCGCTTGCAGCCCGGGGTGGTCGCAGTCATGAATGCCGTCCAGCATCTCGGTGATCTCGCCAAAACCCAGGGTCAGTGATACCTGTGGGTCCAGTTGTAGCTGGTGAATGCCTGGAAGTGCCAGGGGGTAATGCTGTAACAAGCGGGCAGCCAGCGGCTGCAGCTGTGGCCAGCTCGCCAGCGCTGTTTCAAGGTCTTCTGGCGACAATGGGTGCTTTTCAATGCTGACAAAATGCAGCCGGGCATCCGACGGTGCAAGCTGGTCCCACAGCTGCCAGGCGGCAAGAAAGTTAAGTCCGGTACCAAATCCGCATTCAATGATGATAAAGTGCGCGTCTTTTGGCAGCTGCCGCCAGCGTTCGGCCAACTGGTTGCCGTCCAGGAACACATGGCGGCTCTCGGCAAGGCCATCGTTGCTGGAGAAATACACATCACCATACTGTTGAGAAACAGGTGTGCCATCGGCTTGCCAGCTGAGCGTGGCGCAATGCAAAGAGTGGGTGCTATCCAATTGTTCAGTCATAGTGGGATTCTATCAACAGCGCGGTATGGCGTCAGTGCGGGCGCAATAAAAAATATCCGCTTCTATCCCGTGTTGCGGCTGCTTGTCCTTGGGCTTGGATTGTTGCTGTGCCTGCGGTCTGCGGGGCTGCAGGCCCAGGCAGTCGATGCCGCCAACGGCACTGTCACGCTGGCGATGGCGACCGAGCCACCCAGTCTCAATAGCTTGCAGGCGACCGACTCCGAGAGTTTTTTCGTGTTGACCCATGTGATGGAGGGGCTAACCCAGTACAACGTCGACAATAAATTGGTGCCGGGGGTTGCAACGCGGTGGCAAATTGACGACCGTGGCGCAACCTTCTGGCTGCGCAAAAACGCCCGCTGGAGTGATGGCCGGGCAGTCACCGCCGACCAATTTGTCTATGCCTGGCGCGAGGCGCTGGATCCCAAAAATGGCGCCCCCTACGCGTCGATCCTGTTTCCGGTGAAAAATGCCCGGGCGATCAATAATGGTGAACTGGCCAAATCCGAGCTGGGTGTCGTCGCTATCGATGAGCATACTTTGCAGGTGACATTTGAGCAGCCGTGCCCTTACTTCCTCGGCCTTACCGCCTTTGCCACCTACTATCCGCTGCGTCGGGACATTGTTGAATCCTATGGCGCGCGGTATGCCGCAGAGGCGGATACCATGGTTTACAACGGGCCCTATGTGTTGCAGCGATGGGTGCACGGAGCGAGTCTGCGACTGGTTGTGAACACTGCCTATTGGGATGTTGAGCGGTTGGCAATTAACGCCATTGAGATTCCCTATATGACGTCGTCAGCCGCCGCGACGCTCAACCTGTTCAAGGATGATGCTATCGCCTTTGCCAGTCTTGATGCCGAGTCACTCAAGGAGGCCGTGGTCCAGGGCTACCCCGTGCGGCGCTTTCGCAACGGCATTATTTACTTCATTCAGTTTAATTTTCGGGACGGCAGGGCCAGTGGCAACCATGATTTGCGGCGCGCGATGCAACTGATCTTTGATTCGGCAACCCTGGTCAATAAAGTGATTGCGATGCCGGGAAATAGAGCGCTAAATGGCTTGTTTCCCTCGACGGTGCATGGCGTAAACGATGTCTTTCAAGATGAATTCCCGCCGCCACTGCCGCAACAAAATCTGGTGCTGGCACGAGAGACCATCGCCCGGGCACGGGAGGCATTCGGCGGCGAACTGCCGCCACTAACATTATTAGTTAGCGAGACTCCGGTGTCGGTGATTATCGGCGAGTACCTGCAAAACATGTTCAAGCAGGCGCTGGGTCTGGATATTCGCCTCGACAAGCAGACGTTTAAGCAGCGCATTGCCAAGATGCAGTCGGGCGATTTCGATATGGTGCTGGCGGGCTGGGGACCAGACTTCGACGACCCCATTACTTATGGTGATTTGTTTGCCTCCTGGAACGAAAACAATCGCGGTCGTTACAGCAGCGAGCGCTATGACCACTGGGTACAAGTTGCCCAGCAGAACAGTGACCCGCAAATCCGGATGCAGGCGATGAACGAGTTGCAAAACCTATTACACGCTGATGTGGCGATTATGCCGCTGTTCGAGGGGGCTTCGGTTTACTTGCAGCACCCGGCACTGCGCGGAGTGGGGCGAGCTATTTTTGGCGGCGACCCGAGTTACAAATTTGCCTGGATTGAGGTCGACAGCGCCAATGCAAAAAATTCTCGCTAGCCTTCGCCAGGCGCAGCCATTGGCACGCTACATTGGCGGCAGGCTGTTGTCGGGCTTGTTTACAATCTGGTTTATCGCAACGGCGACCTTTTTTGTCATGCATTGGGTGCCGGGCGACCCACTGAGCGACGAAAAAGCGGTGTCGGAAGAGATCCGCCAGAATCTGGAGGCTCGCTACGGCCTCGACAAGCCTCTGCCGCAGCAGTACTGGATTTACATAACATCGATGCTCAAGGGCGATTTCGGTATCTCCTACACCCAGAAAAACCGCAGCGTTAACGATATTATCGCCGAGCACTTTCCCGTGTCGGCAATGTTGGGGGCGCTGGCGATTGTGTTTGCAACCCTGGGTGGCATTGTCTGGGGCGCGATTGCGGCGCGCTTTCGCAACCGCTGGCCGGACGCGTTGATTATGTTCGCGGTGATCCTCACGGTGTCGGTACCGAGCTTTGTGTTTGCAGCGCTGAGCCAGCACCTGATTATTACACTCAACCAGGCGACGGGTATGTCGCTACTGCCAGTCGCAGGCTGGGGAGGAGTGCGCCACATGCTGGTGCCGGCGCTGGTGCTGGGTCTGGGTACCATGGCCTACCTGACCAGGCTGATGCGCGCCTCAACCCTTGAGGTTGGGAGTTCCGATTACATCAAAACCGCAAGGTCCAAGGGGCTTTCGTCGTTCCAGATATTCCTGCACCACGAGCTGCGCAACGCGGTATTGCCGCTAATTACCGTGCTTGGGCCGGCTATTGCAGCCATTACTACCGGCGGATTCGTGGTTGAGCTGATCTTTACCATTCCTGGTCTAGGGCGTTATTTTGTCACCGCAGTCCAGCAACTCGACTACACCGTTATTATGGGCACGACGGTATTTTACGGTGCCTTCCTGGTGTTGATGGTGCTGCTGGTTGACATTATCTATGGCCTTGTCGACCCGCGTATTCGCTTGCAGGGGCGTGCCGATGCTTAGTCCCGCGATTCCGCCAGAATACTTCGAACCGCTGGTTCAGCAGCAGGCCGACGAATTGATCGCTCGGCCCAGCTTGAGCTATTGGCAGCATGTGTGGCTGCGCTTCAGGAAAAACCGGATGGCATTAGTGGCCCTGTTAGTGGCGCTGACGCTCATTCTATTTGCGGTTGTCGGCCCCTGGGTGTGGCGCGTCGACGCCTCGTCCCAAAGTATTGGTAGTCGCTCCCTCGGTCCCAGCTGGTCGCGCTCCGCCGAGGTGGTGGCGTGGCGGCCATGGCGACCCGATGCGGTCCAATGGCAGACCGCTCTGGCAGAGCCCGGTGTCGAAATTGCCGTGGTCGAGGCCAATACTGATTACGTTCGCCTGCTGTGGCGGCCGGTGCCGGGGGCGTCGCGGTATGCGGTATATCGCAACGATCAACCCTCGCTTGCGCGGGAGTCTCCGGGCCTGCCGCTGGAAGATATCAACGCGGATGCCATGCCGCGGTTGGAGGATCGACTCGATCTGCGGCAGACTGACTATCGTTACAGTATTATCGCCTACAACCGGCGAGGCGACGAATTGCAGCGCTACCAGCGAGAGGTGCGGCCCTCCCTGGCAATATCGCTGATCGACGCCCAGCTGCAGGCTTTGGTGCCCGCTGAGTTAGAGCCGGGACAGTTGCAGGACTACCGGGTAAGCTTGCCGGCCCACCCTCTGGGCACCGATCATCTCGGGCGGGATATCCTCGCCCGTCTGATGTACGGTGGCCGAATATCACTTTTTATCGGCGTTGCTGCGCCATTATTTTACGTCATGTTCGGGGCGTTATACGGTGGTATAGCTGCTTATTTTGGCGGTCGAATTGACGATGTCATGATGCGGATCGCAGATTTTGTGGTAGCCCTTCCGTTCCTGCTGTTTATGATCCTGTTCCGGGTGCTGTTCGACATCCAGCCCGGGGAGAGCGGCATTACGGCGATGCTGGTGGCGATGATTGTATTGGGCTGGCCTTCCACCGCCAGGTTGGTTCGCGGCCAGGTGCTGCAGTTAAAAGAACAGGCTTTCGTCAACGCGGCACGCATTTTGGGTGGCAGGCCGCTGTACATCATCATGACCCATATGTTGCCTAACGTGATAGGTGTATTGCTGGTGTCGCTAACCTTTGCCATTCCTTCGGCGATATTTACCGAGGCATTTTTGTCCTTCATCGGCCTGGGGGTCGCTCCGCCGGCTCCATCCTGGGGCAGCATGTGTAACGACGGCATTCGCACCATGCTATCCCACCCCCACGAGCTGCTATTTCCCGCGGTCGCGATCAGCCTGACGGTGCTCGCCTTCAACCTGCTGGGTGATGCGCTGCGGGATGCTTTCGACATACGTATGCGCGAGGGTGTTGGCAATGCCTGATGACAGCCTGTTACAGGTCGTCGGCCTGGGAGTTGATATACCCACCCATGGCGGCTACGTGCACGCGGTGCGGGGCATCGATTTTACCCTGCGGGCCGGCACGACGATGGCTTTGGTCGGTGAATCCGGTTGCGGAAAATCTGTCTCTGTGCAGGCCATGGTCGGATTGCTCGCGGTGCCCGGCTTGCGCTTGGCGGGGTCTGTGCTGTTTCAACAGCAAGACATGCTGACGCTGGAACAAACGCAGCTGAATCGGATACGTGGTGCTCGTATCGGCATGGTTTTCCAGGATCCGCTCTCGGCTTTTAACCCGACCCGTACCATCGGCTCCCAGATAGCGGAGACACTGCGTATTCACAAGGGCATGAGCAAAGCTGCGGGGCTGGCCGAAGCGCGCAGATTGCTTGATGAATGCCGGCTGTCAGAGCCGGCAAAGCGGGTCAGCCAATACCCCTTTGAGCTGTCAGGAGGCATGTTGCAACGCGCCATGATCGCCATGGCACTGGCCTGCGGGCCTGAATTGCTGATTGCGGATGAACCGACCACTGCCCTCGATGTGACCACCCAGGACCAGATACTCTGGCTGCTGCAACAATTACAGCAAAGCCGGGGTATGGCTATTTTACTGATAACCCATGATCTGGCGGTCGTCGCACGGATGGCTGATGAGGTGGCGGTCATGTATGCCGGTCAGCTAGTGGAAAAGGCAGCGGTGCACCAATTGTTTGCCACGCCGGCCCACCCCTATACCCGCGCGCTGCTGCGGGCCACACCCCACGGTGAGATGATTGAAAACGAACCTTTGGAGACAATTCCGGGTAGCCCCCCGGATTTGTTCGCGCCACCCCAGGGCTGCGGCTTTTACCCGCGTTGCAGCCAGGCGATGAGTATTTGCCAGCAGCGTATGCCTGAAATTATGGCGGCGGGAAACGCGGCGGTATCACGTTGCTGGCTGCAGCATCCGGATTACCCGCATGCCAGGAGAGTGGAGAGTGACTGAACCGCTGCTTCAAATAGAAGGCGTGAGCTGCTATTTCCCGATCGGCGGCGGACAGGTGTTGCGAGCTGTAGACGATGTCAGCCTCAACCTGCACGAAGGCGAAATTGTTGGCTTGGTAGGGGAGAGTGGCTCGGGCAAGAGTACCCTCGGCAAATTGCTTATTGGCCTCAACCACAAGTCCGGGGGAACGGTCCGGCTCGCTGGCAGGGTTTTGCCGCGGCATTACCGAAGCCGGGATTTTCGCGCCCAGAGTGCTACCGTGCAGATGATTTTCCAGGAAGTGTATAGCGCGCTGAGTCCCCGGATGACGGCATCTGAAATCGTACTGGAGGGCTTGCGCCTGGCTGCCAATGGCGAACGTAATGCGGCGGTATTGCAGGCGCAGGCGCTGTCCTGGCTCGAGCGGGTGGGTCTTTCCTCGGCGCATATGAACCGCTATCCACACGAATTTTCAGGTGGCCAGCGGCAGCGCCTTGGCATCGCCCGGGCGCTGGCACTGAAACCCAAATTGTTGATTTGTGATGAGCCGGTGTCTGCGTTGGATGTCTCTGTGCAGTCGCAGATTGTCAATCTGCTGGAGAGCATTCGACGGGAGATGGGTATCAGTATCTTGTTTATCGCCCACGACCTGTCGATGGTTCGCTATATTTCGGATCGTATTGCGGTGATGTACCTGGGCAGGTTGGTAGAAGTCGGCCCGGCCAGGCAAGTCTTTGAAAACCCGGCCCATCCCTATACCCAGGCGCTATTGGCCTCAAATCCTGTGCCCGACCCGGTGTTGGAGCGCCAGCGTCAACACCAGCCGATCCAGGGAGAGATATTGGCCCCCATCGGTGAGGCGACCGGGTGTCGCTTTGCGCCCCGCTGTCCCCATGCCGACAGCCAATGTCTCGGGCAACAACCCGAGCCTAAAGCGCACCTACAAGACGATTGGCTGGTAGCCTGCCACCGGATTTAGCAATCTGCGAAAGTCGCTGCTCGCGGGACGATCGACCTTACTTGACGTCCCTGGCACGAAAAATTCTCAGCTCGGTATTGGAGTTGTCGCGGGTGTCAAGTACGAAGCTGTACATGGTATTGTCGTCGTTCGCCGGAATTTCCCAGCGCCACTGCTTGCTGCCGACCACTAGTGTGGTCATGCCCGCTCGAGCCGGGGTTTTACCTTCGTAAACACCATTACCCCTGTGCTTCAGGGAATGCGAAGTCTTGCGGATAATACGGTCATCCGCGAGGGTATTCATGTGCATGATCTTGCTGGAACGTGCCCTTGAACCCTGCTGTTTTGCAGTTTCGAGCAAGGCCATGTACTGGGCCTTGTCACCCAGCAGCGAGGGCAGCCCTTCGGTTTCTTCTTCCAACTGAACTCGGGCCGTGATTGGTGCCAGCCTGGCTCTGGTGGGAGAGGAGGTCGGCCGGCTACTGGCGACTGTAACGCCCGCAGCGGCTGTGGGGAGGGTGCTTGCTGTAAGCCTTTTGGCGCGCTTCTGCGCTTCCAGTTTGGCTTTAAGTTCGGCAAGCTCAGCCATGGCGGCGGCTCGTTCATTCCGGGCTCGGTCCAGTGCCTCCCGATTAGCGCGCAGAGCACTTTCCTTTTTCATTCGCAATTCTCTTTCCTTCTTCTTCGCCAGGGCGCTCGCATGTTCGCGTGCCTGTTTCTCCAGTCGCAGAATGAGTTCCTGTTGCTCGCCGAGTTGCACGCTGGTGCTGCTGATTTGTTGCTGATTGTCTGCAAGTTGCTCCCGCAACAGGGTTTGCTGTTTTGCCAACTCGATCACGCCTTCTGCCGCGCGCTGGTATTTGCGCTCGGCCATCAGAAACGCAAATCGTGCGGTTTCTGCTCGCTCTTTATTGCTGGCGTTTGGTACCCGTTCTGAGGTGCGCAGCGCCTGTTGGTAATTAAACTCCGCTTCCTTCAGCGCTTTTGCCTCGGGCGCATAGCTTTTAGACTGCCCGGCGATGTCTTGCTCGAGCTGCTGCAATTGCTTTTCGATGGCGGCGTTTGACGCCTGCAATGAGCTCAGTTGCTGGTGGAATTGCTCGATTTTCTGCCGTTCTTCCCCGATGTTCTGTGCATACGCAGCACCGGCGATCAAAGTAATCAGGAGAGCTAGCAAGCGTGGGATTATGCTGGGCATCATGAAATAATCGTTCTACGGTTTGTTTTACTAACGGATATTCCCTGGGTAGACCTGTGCGCCGAACGCTGTTGGCCATCACGGACGGGGTATTTGGCGCTGAAATAAATCTAGCACACAACTATAGATTCTTCCGGCGAGTTATCTCTATGTTGCGCCAGGCCGGTTGGGACTGTACTGGCCCTGCCCCCTGTTTTACGCGTGAGGTTTTATAGCACCCGTCGAGAGCAATCGGCATAATGGCCCCTGAGTTATGCTATTTTCCTGCCAATGATACGGGAATGATATGTTGCAACTGAATGATTAGCCTCGAACAAGCTATGCCCTACATCAACTGGGTGGCGGTTGCGCTGGGCATCATGGCATCGATAGCCGGCGCTATGCATGCTCTATTCAATAAACGTGATCCGCGCAGCGCTGGTGCCTGGGTGGCCATTTGCCTGATGTGGCCGCTGGTTGGTGCCATGATCTATCTTGTTTTTGGCAAGAATCGTATCAAAACCCGGGCTCGACAGTTGCATGGCACTGCAGTGGGGCCGTTACCTGCGGCAAAATTCGAAGCGCACAGCAACGACTGCAGCCAGCAGTTGCGCGACGGCTATCAGGGCCTGGCCAACTTATCCGCCGCGACCAGTCTTTTGCCTCTGTTGGGCGGTAATCGGCTTGAATTATTGGTAAACGGCGAACAGGCTTTTCCGGCAATGCTGGACGCCATAGACTCGGCACGGCACAGTGTTTATTTCGCGAGCTATATTTTTGATGGCGGTGGAATTGGCCGTCGTTTTATCGAAAGCCTGGCTGCGGCGCGGGCCCGTGGCGTCGAGGTTCGGGTATTAATCGACGGGGTAGGACGATTATATTCCTGGCCTCGGGCTCATCGTCGTTTGCGGAAACAAGGTGTGCCGACGGCGCTCTATTTGCCCACCAGCCTGTTTCCGCCCCGTATCACCATTAACCTGCGCAACCACCGCAAAATTCTGGTAGTGGATTGCGATGTTGCTTTCACCGGAGGAATGAATATCCGCCAGCACCATATGGTGGAAACAGGTAAAAAGCGCAATCGAACTGAGGATATTCATTTTCGACTGCAAGGCCCGGTGGTGGAGCAGCTTCAGGATGTGTTCGTGTCAGACTGGCGTTTCAGTAGCGATTTGTTTATCAATCCGCCGCACTTGCAATCCCACTATGCTGGAAGTGCCTGCTGTCGAGCGATTGATGACGGCCCCAACGATGATGTGGATAAGTTGCTGCGTATATTAATAGGAGCGATCGATGCCGCGCGCGAATATGTTGCCATTATGACGCCCTATTTCCTGCCAGAGAAGGAACTACAGGTAGCGCTGGAAATGGCGGCACTCAGGGGCGTTGATGTGAACATTATTCTCCCCGGCAAAAACAATATGCCTTTTGTGAACTGGGCCGCTTTTCACAGGCTGGACGAATTATTGAATAGCGGTGTCAAAGTACATTTGTACAATGGTGTTTTTGTACACAGCAAGCTATTTGTGGCAGATGGCTACTATGCCCAGGTAGGGTCTTACAATCTCGACCCGCGCAGTCTCAAGCTCAATTTTGAGATAGCGGTAGAGTCTTACGGTGAGGCAGTGGCGGCACCGTTGGCAGATTATTTTCGCAGCATGCTCGATAATTCTCGTCCGCTCAGCAGCGAATGGCTGGCTTCCCGGTCGGTGGGGCAGCGCTTCGGTAGCGCAGTGTTCTGGTTGATGTCGCCGTATTTGTGAGTGGGTGATAGCCCTTTGGGTGTCGTTGCCAGCGCCCGCTTACCGGGACCAGACTCTGCGATTGTCAGCCGATGCTGACGTGCGGCAGTTCCGGCGCAGGCAACACAATTTTTTCGCTGGGTACCTGTGCCGTTGCGTCACCGGTGAGCACTTTTTTGCCGTGTTGGTTGGTGACTAGTGTGGTAAAGGTAACGAAGTTCTTGCCGGCCCGTTTACGGGTGACCTCGATGTGTACGGTCAAGGTGTCGCCAATTTTCACCGGTTGTCTGAATTTCATGGTTTGCGTTAGGTAGATACTGCCCGGCCCCGGTAGCTGCAGAGCCATTGCCGCCGATACCAGCGCGGCGGTATACATACCGTGGGCAATGCGCTCTCCAAATGGCGTGGTTTTTGCAAACTGCTCATCGAGGTGTACCGGGTTGTTATCCCCGGAAACCTTGGCAAACAACAGTATGTCTTGTTCACTGACGGTGGTTTGGTGTTCACATGTTTGGCCGACGAAGATGTCATCAAACGGAACATTTTCGATTGTTTTCATTGGCTGCCCCCTGGTTTTATTGGCGTTGTGGCGATCCTGCCGCATTGTACCGAAAAAATTACGAGCTGTTCTCGCTTACGATTGACAGTCCACGGCTGCATCGATAACTTGGTTTTTGGTTCTGTGTAACTCTGCCGGGAGGGGCCATTAAGTCCGGACTATACATGCTATTGCAGGAGGGTTTTTGGAACGGCGATATCTGCATCCGCAGCTGAAATGGCAGGTCATGGCTAGCGACCGACGGCGGCTGGAGAAGTTGCAACGCGGCATTGTCCGTGCCGGCTCGCGGCGTGCTTCAAGCGGTGAGCTGGAGTCGCAACTCACCACGCTGGCTGATAGCTCCCTTGCCCGGGTTGAAGCTCGCCGTCAATCGATTCCGGTTTTGCGTTACCCCGAAGAATTGCCGGTATCGAAGCAACGGCAGCAATTATTGAAGGCACTCGGCGAGAACCAGGTGCTTATTGTTGCCGGTGCCACTGGATCGGGTAAAACCACCCAGTTACCCAAGCTCTGTCTCGAGCTCGGCTGTGGTATCCGTGGTCGCATTGGCCATACCCAGCCCAGGCGGATAGCGGCTCGGGCGGTCGCCACCCGGATTGCGGCGGAGCTCAATACCAGTGTCGGTGACCTGCTGGGCTATCAAGTGCGCTTTGGCGATCACTACTCTGAAAACACCCTCGTCAAGTTGATGACAGATGGTGTGCTGCTTGCCGAAATCCAGCACGACCGGCGGCTGGACCAATACGATGCATTGATTATCGACGAGGCCCACGAGCGCAGCCTCAACATCGATTTTATTCTGGGTTACCTGAAAAACTTGCTGCCCCAGCGGCCAGACCTCAAGGTAATTATTACTTCTGCGACGATTGACGTAGAGAGCTTTTCACGGCATTTCGACGGGGCGCCGGTAATCGATGTTTCAGGGCGTGCCTTTCCGGTAGACCTTTGCTACCTGGAGCCAGATCCCGCTACCGAGTCGAGCCTATCGGATCAGGTGCTCGCCGCTTGTCACTATCTTGAGGATTTGGAGCGCAGAGGGCAGGGTCAACGGCAGGGTGATGTACTGGTATTTTTGCCCGGGGAGCGAGACATTCGTGACTGCGCCCTGAAGCTGCGACGGGCTGAGTTGCCCCATTGGGACATCCTGCCACTGTACGCGCGCCTGGGTCGAGCAGAACAGGATCGGGTATTTGACACCAGTAAGCGCCGTGGACGGCGGGTAGTATTGGCCACCAATGTGGCCGAAACGTCGCTCACGGTCCCGGGAATTCGCTATGTCATAGATTCCGGCCTGGCAAGGATATCCCGCTATAGTCACCGCAGCCGGGTCCAGCGCCTCCCTATAGAGTCGATATCGCGAGCCAGCGCCGAACAACGCAGTGGCCGCTGCGGCCGAGAGGCGGCGGGCACTTGTATCAGGTTGTACAGCGAAGAGGATTTCAACGCTCGTCCGGAGTTTACCGAATCCGAGATTCATCGCACCAACCTTGCCGCCGTTATTTTGCAACTCACGCGCCTGCAATTTGGTGATGTGGAGAGCTTTCCCTTTATTGAAATGCCGGATTCCAGGCTGGTGCGCGATGGGTACCGCTTACTTGAAGAGTTGGGAGCCATTGACCCCGGTGGCAAACTTACCCAGGTCGGCGACCAGCTGGCGAGAATACCCGCTGATCCAAGGGTAGGTCGCATGTTACTTGCGGGGCCTCAGCACAGTTGCTTGTCTGAGCTACTGGTCATCGCGGCGGCACTCAGCATTCAGGATCCAAGGGAGCGTCCGGTAGATAAGCAGCAGGCCGCAGACCAGGCCCACAGTCGGTTTCGTGAACACCGATCGGATTTTTTTGCCTTGCTCAAGTTGTGGGAATATTTTGAACAAAGCCGCCAGGAGCTCAGTAAGAGCCAGCTGCGCAAACTCTGCCAGCAGGAGTTTTTGTCGGTCTCGCGGATGTTTGAATGGCGCGATCTGCATTTTCAGCTGGCGAGGATTTGCAAGCAACTTGGTTTGCGTCTCAATCGTGAACCTGCCAGCGAGGAGTCGGTGCATCGCGCTTTGCTAACGGGCTTGCTCAGCCACGTTGGTAAGCGGGAGGAGCGGCGAGAATATCTGGGTACCCGCAATCGCAAATTCAGTCTTTTCCCCGGTTCGCAGCTGGCGAAAAAGCCGCCGCCATGGGTGATGGCAACGGAACTGGTTGATACCGGTACAGTATATGGTCGCGTAAATGGCGCTATCGAACCCGAGTGGGTTATTGCCGCGGCGGGACCGCTATTGCAACACAGCTATCACGAGCCTCATTTCAGTCGTCGTCATCAGGCAGTGATGGCGAAGCAGAAAACCAGTCTTTATGGATTAATATTGTCCGAGTCCAAGCTGGTAAGCTACGGCCGTATCGATCCGGTCGTCGGGCGCGAGTTATATATCCGGGGAGCATTGCTTGAGGGCAATTATCGGGGCAAGGCGGGTTTTTGGCGCCACAACCAGACACTTTTACGGGAAATTGGTGAGCTGGAAACCCGCTTGCGACGTCACGACATGCTAGTCGATGACGAAGACTTGTATCAATTCTATGATGCACTGTTACCCGCGAATATATGCAATACACCGGCGCTGGAAAAATGGCGAAAAAGCGCCGAGAAAAAATCGCCTCGCCTGCTGTTTATGTCCCGTCAGCAGCTGTTGCGACGCAACCCCCAGATGGACATGCAACAGCAGTTTCCCGATAGTTTACAGGTAGCTGGTGTCGATTTGACCTTGCATTATATCTTCGCCCCCGGTGGAGAGGCAGACGGGGTCACTGCGGTGGTGCCGCTGGCGGCCTTGAATCGGTTGCCCCCAGCCAGGTTCGACTGGTTGGTGCCGGGCCTGTTGCGGGAAAAGTGTATAGAGTTGGTCAAGAGCCTGCCACGCCAATGGCGCAAACAGCTGGTGCCGGTCCCCGACACCGTTGATCGCGTGCTGCCGATGCTGCAGGCCAAAGACACTTCGCTGGTGCAAAGCCTGTCGAGTGCACTGCAACAACAAACGGGGATAGATATCCCGGCCGATGCATGGTCCGAAGCCAAACTCGATCCTTATTACCGGATGAACTTTTCAGTGATCGATACCCATGCCCGGGTGGTCGCCAGTGGCAGGGACCTGGGCCTGCTGGTAGAGCGCCTGCGGCCGCAGCTGCAACAGGAAATCGAGCGCGCAGAGCCGGGCCTAAGCGGCGAGGTATACAGGGCGTGGGATTTTGGTGAGCTGGCTTCGTCACGGGTGCTGGAGCATGGTTCGCAATCGGTGCTGGTTTACCCCGCTGTCGTGGATAACGGTGAAAGTGTGGTTCTGGAACACTGTGATCGCCCCGAACTGGCGGCGGAGAAAACCCGGCAGGGTCTGTCGCGGCTCTACATGCTGGCGCAGGCCCAGCAGCTTAAATATCTGAAGAAAGAGTTTTTACGCGATAACCAGGCCCGTTTACAACTGGGTCAGTTGATGCCGCGTGAACAATTACTGGATGATTACCTACTGGCGGTATTTCGTCACTGTTTCGTCGACGAGCGGGAGTGCCCTCGCAACGACACCGAGTTTGCTGCCATTCTGGCTTCGCGTCAAAGCCGCCTGTTGGGCCTGGCGAACAGCTATCAGCAGCTGTTGCTGGAGGTTATTGCGCTCAATCATGATATCCGGACTGCCCTGGACAAGCTCGACAAGAAAATCTGGGGCTACGCGATAGCGGACATCCAGCAACAATTGCAGGCACTGCTGGGAGAGCATTTCCTGTTGCGACTCAGGCATCAGCAGTTTAGCGAATACCCGCGTTATCTTCGGGCGCTGGCCTACCGCATCGAAAAGCTGGATGGCCACCAGCAAAAGGACCGCAGGGGTACCGAAGACCTCGCCCGTCACGTCGAACGTCTGCAACAGCTTGCGGGTAAGTATTTTGAGAACCTCGAGCCTGAGAATGGACCGCTTGAGTATCGCTGGATGCTCGAGGAGTATCGAGTATCACTGTTTGCCCAGCCGGTGGGGGCGCGTATTCCCGTATCCGGCAAACGCCTCGACCGGGCATGGCAACAATGGCAGTCGCAGCGTTCTTCAGCGGTTGCATTGAGCTAATTGGCAGTGCCGGTTCGTTGATAATTTGCCTCTAGGGGAGAAACTGTTATAAGTTGCGAAACTGACAGCTGCGTTCCCGGTCACAGGAGTAGCAGCATTGCTGTGTGGAGTTTGCCGCTCAATGAACTCCAACCGTGTTATCAGGACAATAATCGGATGACCTTGCCTGGCATCCATTTTTCTATCTGAAGGAGTAATCTTATGTCGAAGTCATCTCTTAAGCCCGTTGTAAGTGCCCTTGGTGCGGCTTTTCTTGCCAGCTCGGTGGCGCCTGTTGCCAGTGCAGAAGTTGCCAACAACCCGTTTTCCGCGAGTCCCCTTGAATCCGGTTATGACCTTGCCAACTACGACAAGCACGAAGAAGGCAAGTGTGGAGAAGGCAAGTGTGGGGAGGGCAAGTGTGGTGGTGATAAAGCGAGCAAAGAGGGCAGTTGTGGCGACAAGGCCGGTAAAGAGGGTAGTTGCGGCGCTGCGAAGACAAGCAAGGAAGGTAAGTGCGGAGAAGGCAAATGTGGCGAGGGCAAGTGCGGGAGCTCTAATTGAGAGGTGAGCCTCGTGTACCCGGTGCTGCCCTGCAAGGGGCAGGGCTGGGTTTGCGCCGTAGCACACTGGATTCGCTGCTAGCGGATAAGCCCTCCGGGATCGATTTTGTAGAAATAGCGCCGGAGAACTGGATAGGCGTTGGCGGTCGGCTGGGTCGGCAGTTGCGCGATGTCGCTCAGCGTTACCCCGTTGTGCTGCACGGTTTGTCCCTGGATATTGGTGGGCAAAGAGAGTTGGATTGGGGCCTGCTGGGTAATATTCGCCAGTTGATGCGGGAATTTTCCTGTCCGCTCTATTCAGAGCATTTGAGTTGGTGCGGCGACTCCGGCCATCTTTACGATCTTTTGCCACTGCCCTTCACGGAAGAGGCGGTACATTACGTTGCCGGTCGCATATCCCAGGTGCAGGATTTTCTTGGCGAGCGCATTGCAATGGAGAACGCGTCGTATTATGCCGTGCCTTCGCAGCAGATGAGTGAAGAGGATTTTATCACCGCGGTACTGGGCGAAGCCGACTGCGATCTGTTGCTGGATGTTAACAATATTTATGTGAACAGTATTAACCATAGCTACGATGCTGATGCTTTTCTGGAGTCCCTGCCGGCAGGGCGAGCGCGCTACATTCACGTGGCGGGCCACTATGTGGAAGCAGAGGATTTGAGGGTCGATACCCATGGTACCGATGTTATTGATCCGGTGTGGGATTTGCTGCGGGCTGCCTATCAGCGTTGTGGGGCCTTACCAACCCTGCTAGAGCGGGATTTCAATATACCCCCGTTGCCCCGCTTGCTGGAAGAGCTTGCCGTCATTCGGCACCACCAACAGCGTTCCACCGCAGGGGCTAAGGGATCGCATTTTGCCCGTGCCTGACAGCATGACGCTGGCGCAATTGCAGCGGCAGTTTGGCGCCCATATTCGTGATCCGCAGCACCATCGAGCGCCTGGCGGGATTGAAGACCGGCGAATGGGTATTTATCGCGACCTGCTTTATCGAAATATCGAAGGCTTTATTGCATCTGCTTTTCCGGTTTTGCGTTCAATATTGTCTGACGACCGCTGGCATGGGATGGTCCGCGACTTTATGGCGAATTATCGCTGCGACACCCCTTATTTCCTGGAGATCAGCCAGGAGTTCATCGGCTATCTCCAGCAATCGCAATCCGACTCCCCGGACCCGCCGTATCTACTGGAACTTGCTCACTATGAGTGGGTGGAACTCGCATTGGATGTGGCCGAGGCAGTGCCAGAGTGGAGAAAAATCGATGTCAACGGCGACCTGCTAACAGGCAGTCCAGTGGTCTCGCCTAATGCATGGTCGCTGGCTTACAACTATCCGGTCCACAAAATCGGACCTGGCTGGCAGCAGGCGGAACTCCCGGATGGCAAAACCTATTTGCTGGTCTATCGCAATCGAGAAGATGTTGTCAAGTTTATGGAACTGAATCCGGTGACAGCGAGGCTGCTGGAGTTGGTAGTAGCGAATGAAACAGCCACTGGGCAACAAGTACTCGAACAGTTAGCGCAGGAAATGGGCCGGGAATGCGACACGCTCTTAATCAATACAGGATCTGAAGTCTTGGCTAAACTTCAAGCCAATGGGATTGTTCTGGGGGTGCGTTCTGCCGCTTTAGCTTGATCCCATGGCACGCTTCGACTATAACCTATTTTTTCTGGGCAGCGGCAATGACAAGGCAAAAACGGGCGGCACATGGTGTGGGGTAGAGTGCATGTTTTGGTATTATGCCTTTCGGGTGTATTGCAAGTTGCACCGGTTGTTGCGCAAACCGTTGATATCAGCGAGTTGGGCGCCAACCAGGATCCGTGGGAAGGCTTCAACCGCAAGGTTTATGCCTTTAATGATGGTTTCGACCGATACCTTCTGTTACCGGTAGCCTCGGCCTACCGCTATATAATTCCCGACCCCGTCGACCGCGGAATTACCAATTTCTTTAAAAATATTCTGATGCCGGTGACAATCGTGAACGACGTGCTGCAGTTGAAACTGCGTGCGGCGGGTTCTGATATCGGTCGCTTTTTTCTCAATTCCACCGTAGGCGTGTTCGGCTTTATCGACGTGGCCACCCTGGTAGGAATGGAGGAGCAACGGGAGGATTTCGGCCAGACCCTGGGCTACTGGGGAGTTAAGCCAGGCCCGTATGTGGTGCTACCCTTCCTCGGCGGCTACACAGTTCGCGACGGTTTGGGGTTGCTGCCAGATTATGCCCTCTCGGTGGCCAGCAGTATTGAAGACGTCGCCCTGCGCAATTCACTGATAGTCCTCGACCTGGTCGACCTGCGTGCCGACCTTATTCCCGCGGAGCAATTGATTTCTGGTGATCGCTATATCTTTTTGCGCGATGCCTACCTGCAACAGCGGCGGTATCTGATCGCCGATGGCGAAGTTGTGGACGACTTTGGGGAGGGCTTTTTAGAAGACTATGACGACGATTTTGATGCCGAACTCGATGCCGTGCCCCCGGCAGCTGAGCAGCCAGAGATAGACCAGGAAGCGTCTGATGACTTTGACTAGTGCTCGGGTGGAAATTGTACCTGTTATTTGCTGTGATTAGCCCAACTGAGTCCTGTACCAAAGTCGTACAAACACCTATCCCAAAATGGTGTAAAGTATTTCAAACTGTGCAGAGTCTCCTTCAACAGGTGGCGGAACAGGCAAATCCGCAGTGCATCAATGAGTAATCCAGAAATAGTGCCCACGATCAAAGCGTCTGCCTCCAGGCAGGGGCGCATTCTGGTCATTGATGATGATGCAGCTGTGCGCGATAGTCTGGAAGTGTACCTTGTGCAGGCCGGTTATGAGGTAATGACTGCTGCCGATGGCCACCAGGGATTGCTACTGACGCTGCAACAGCAGCCAGACCTGGTGCTTTGCGATCTCCGAATGCCCCACATCGACGGAATGTCGTTGCTAAAGGAGCTGTCTCACAGGGCAGAGGATACACCCGTCATTGTGATTTCCGGGGCCGGAGAGATGGCGGATGTCGTTGAGGCGCTAAGATTGGGTGCTAGAGACTACTTTATTAAACCCCTGGCTGATATGGGATTACTGGAGCATGCCATTGAGCGCAGCATGGAGGAAGTGCGACTGCGACGCGACAACATTCGTTATCGAGAGCAATTGGAAGAAGCGAACCGAAAGCTTGAGACCAATTTTCGGATGCTCGAACAGGACCAACAAGCGGGGCGACATATCCAAAAACGCCTGCTTCCCAAATCTCCGGTAAGTTTTGGTCCATATACCTTCCGTCATCGTATCTATCCGTCACTTTACCTGAGTGGGGACTTTGTTGAATACACCCTGGTCGGAGAGGACAAAGTTACATTTTTTATCGCTGACATCGCTGGACATGGCGTCTCGTCTGCCTTCGTGACGGCACTACTAAAGAATTTTACCGCGCACCTGCGCAGTGATTACAGGAACCACGGTCGTGACAATATATTGCGCCCCCAGAAGTTTCTGGAAAAAGTCAGTCACGACATGCTCAGAACGGGCATCGGAAAGCATATGACGATGGTGATTGGTGTTTTGGACATGGTCTCTAATCGACTTCGATACAGTGTGGCAGGACACTTGCCCCTCCCGGTTCTGGTCTCACCGGGTCGGGCCCCGCAGTTTCTGCAGGGTAAGGGTATGGCGGCGGGGATGTTTGAAACCCCCAACTTTGAAGAGTACGAAATTGATCTGCCGGAACAGTTTACCCTCGCACTGTTCAGCGACGGAATGCTTGAAGTGCTTCCGCCGGAGACGCTGGCTGAGAAAGAGCAGATGTTGCTTGATATGCTGCGTAGCGAACCGAAGTCTATAGCCGATATGGTAGACGGCCTTAGCCTGGGGCTTGACGAAGAGACCGAGACTCCCGATGATATCGCAATTTTAATGGTGACCCGATCGTGAATGCGTCCTTGGGGAAAATTCTTGTGGCCGACCATGATGGCACTTTTGTCATCAAGCTGGTGGGTGATGTCAGGGTGACCATGTGTGTGGCCTTCGATGAGTACCTTGCGAAGATGCTGGTGCCGGGCAAATTCCACAGCGTGATAATTGATCTCAGCGAAACTCACGGCATCGACAGTACCACGCTGGGGCTGCTGGCGAAGGTGGCGATACAGTCAGCCCGGCAATTCAATTACCGCCCCATGATTATCTCCACCAACGAAAGCATTACCCGGTTGATAGAGAGTATGGGCTTTGATGCGGTTTTTGATATATGTACGGAACCCCTGCGTATAGAAAAAAGCCTGCGTGCCCTGCAAATAGTCAACTGTACAGAGGATACGGTGCGCGACAAAGTCATTGAGGCGCACCGCCAGTTAATGGATTTGAATGACGAAAATCGCTCCAAATTCAGCGAGTTGGTTACCAGCCTGGAAAGCGCTACCGGCTAGAGATGCAAAGTGGGGCCACAGCTCTGAGCTTATCGCGATCCTGGCCTGCATTATCCCCCTTGTTGTAACTGCCGTTGAACTTCCAGCTTGGTCTGTATAAACAGCGAGTGGGGAACGTAGAGCAGATCCACCAGATTTCGCAGGTAGTGTTCCTCGTAGCGGTGTACCTGACCATCGGCAAACGCAATCATCCAAAGTGCTTTTACCAATTCCCGTTTTTGTTCCAGCGCGTAGTTATCGTTGATCAGGCGGGTAAACTGATACAGCGACGTTGCAGCCTCGGACTCTTCCTGCGCCAGCTGGATCAGGGTGTCAGCGGTGCTATCGTCTATCCCTATCACTTTTTTCACCGCGCTGCGCATGGTTTGCAGCTCACTCGCACTAATCTCGAAATCGGCTTTGACCATCTCAAACAGGAGAGCGCAGGCGGCGAGTTGCAGTGCCTGCTCCGGGTCTTGCTCGGGCTGGGGCGCCAGGCGGTCATCAAAGAATAGTTTGATTTTTGCCAGCATCAGAGAGTCGCCAGCAGTTGTTCAAGAGCCTGTTGATCCTTGGCAAAGGTACGAATTCCCTCAGCCAGTTTCTCCGTTGCCATGGCATCTTCATTCATTGCCCACTGGTACTGGCTTTGTGTTGGCTGGATTCTTGCACTGTCGGAACGAGCTTTGGCCGGGTCAAGTTTGCGGCTCAGTTTGCCCGAGTCTTCCTGTAATTCCTGCAATAATTGCGGGCTGATAGTAAGGCGGTCGCACCCTGCAAGCTGTTCGATTTCACCGGCATTGCGGAAGCTGGCGCCCATCACAATGGTTTTGTATCCGTGGCTTTTATAATAGTTAAAGATTTTAGTTACTGAGATGACGCCGGGATCCTGCTCCGGTGAATATTCGGTTTTGCCGCTATCTTTTTTGTGCCAGTCAAGAATACGTCCGACGAACGGCGAAATCAGGGTCACGCCGGCTTCGGCGCAGGCGACGGCTTGCATAAAGCTGAACAACAAGGTCAAGTTGCAGTTAATACCTTCTTTCTCCAGCACCTCCGCTGCTCGGATACCCTCCCAGGTCGAAGCTACCTTGATCAGGATACGTTCATTGCCAATGCCGCGATCGTTGTAGGCGCGAATCAGGCTGCGTGCTTTCTCGATGGTGGCGCGGGTGTCAAATGACAGTCTGGCATCTACCTCGGTCGATACGCGGCCGGGAATAATGTCGAGTATCTCCATGCCGATTGCGACCGCTACTCGATCGGCGGCCATCGACAGTTTCTCGGCATCGCTGCCAGCTTGTTGCCGGGCCCAGCCAACAGCGTCCTGCATCAAGGCCTGGTAGTGGGGCAGCGAAGCGGCCTTCAGCAGCAATGATGGGTTGGTCGTCGCGTCCAGTGGTTGGTAGCGGCGCATGGCCTCAATATCGCCTGTATCGGCGACCACGGCGGTCATGGTTTTGAGTTGTTCCAGCTTGTTACTCATGGTGTTACTCCGTGTCGGGGATAATCCTGCCGCTTTGCTGTCAGTGACAAGCCGCTGCGGCCAGTCGAGTTGGCGGTCCTTGTAGCTCTGCCACAGCGGCCAGCAGTACTTCCGGACCGGCTCCGGGCAGGGTGGCATGTTCGCTGAGATGGCGCCGGTATCTTCGAGCACCCGGGGTGCCCTGGAACAAACCGGTCATGTGCCGCGTTATATGATTCAAGCGACAACCCAGGGTGAGCTGATGTTCTATATACGGAAGCATTTTTTGCACGACGTCCAGCTGGCTGGAGAAGGGCGCCTCGCTATCGAACAGGAGAGAGTCAACCTGGTCCAGGCAAGCGGGGTTTTGGTAGGCCGCGCGGCCGAGCATAACCCCGTCTACCTGCAGCAGCAGCTGGCGGCTTTGTTGCACAGAATTGATGCCGCCGTTAATCACAAACTCCAATTCAGGAAAGGCTTGCTTAAGTTGGAATACGCGATCGTATTGCAGTGGCGGGACTTCACGGTTTTGCTTTGGGCTGAGGCCATTCAGCCAGGCTTTTCGAGCATGCACGATAAAAGTGCGACATCCCGACTCGGCTACCGTTTTTACAAAGTGGTGCAGGTGCTTGTCAGAATCAAGCTCGTCGATACCAATCCGATGCTTGATGGTCACGGCTATGTCCGCAGCATCTAACATAGCCGCCAGGCAGTCGCGCACCAGCGCCGGCTCCGCCATCAGGCAGGCGCCGAAGCGACCGGCCTGGACGCGATTCGAGGGGCAGCCGGCATTGAGGTTTATTTCGTCGTAGCCCCACTGTTGTGCCAGGCGCGCGCAGCTCGCTAGCTGCTCTGGGATCCGAACCTCCCACCTGCAGGGCGAGGGGGTGTTCGGCCTCATCAAATTGCAGAAAGCGCGCGGCGTCACCGTGGATTAAAGCGCCACAGCTTACCATCTCGGTGTAGAGCAGGGCCCGATTGGAAAACTGCCGCCAAAAATAGCGGCAATGACGGTCGCTGAGATCCATCATGGGGGCCAGGCAGAAACGGTGTGAGGGAGTTTGCATCACGAAGGTGAGTGAGTCGGATCGAGAGCTGAATGATACGCAAGCCACAGGCTTATTTCCAGCGTAGCGCAAACTCGACTCGTCAAAGTTGACCTCGATTGCCCAGTGCAATTATCAGGTGCCACAGAAAGTCTGCCTGACGACTTGTTCTTGCCGCGGAGGCATGGCGAAGCGTTGGTGCTCGGTATTGTAGGTGTACGGCTGGGCGAGAATCTCAAGCAGTTGATGGAATGGTTTCAGGTCTCCATGATCAATGGCGGCCTCAATGACCTCCTGCACCAGATGATTGCGGGGTATAAAAACCGGATTGACGGCTAGCATCGTCGCTCGCCGTTGCTCGGCGGTCATCGGGTCTGCCGCAGTTCGCCTTTGCCAACGAGCGAGCCAGTCTTGAAAAGCGGGCCCAAGGTCGAAGAAACTGCTGATGCCTGCAGCATCTTCGGGCTCCGGCTGGGCAAGTTCAGCCAGGCGACGAAAGGTGAGGGTGAAGTCGGTGCCGTGTTCCGGCCATGGTCGCCAACAGCTCATCGATCAATGCCTCATCGCCATCGACGTAGTGGGCAATGCCGATTTTCCTGGCCATGCCGTCACCATAGGCCTGCCGGTAGTGCGGCTCGTAAGCATCGACGGCGTGTTGCGCCATGGCAACCGCCTGTTCAGGGTCATTATTTAAAAGGGGTAGCAGTGCTTGCGCCAATGCGCCAAGGTTCCAGAAGCCGATACCGGGTTGATTGCTAAAGGCATAGCGACCCGCGTGGTCAATAGAACTATACACCATGTCGGGGTCGTAGTTATCAATAAACGCGCAAGGGCCATAGTCGATAGTTTCCCCTGACAGCAGCATATTGTCGGTATTCATCACGCCATGGATAAAGCCCAGCTGCTGCCACTTGGCAATCAGTTGTGCCTGTCGGCTTACCACATTCTGCAGCATAGCCAGGGCGGGATTTACCGCCTCGGCGGCGCCAGGGTAGTGACGCTGGATAACGTGCTCGACCAGCAGGCGTAAGCCTTCAATATCGTTTTTTGCGGCGAAATATTGGCAAGTGCCAATGCGAATGTGGCTGCGCGCAACCCGGGCGATGATAGCGCCGGGCTCGGCAACATTACGAATTACGCGATCACCGGTGGTAACGGCCGCGAGGGCTCGAGTGGTCGGCACCCCGAGCACGGCCATCGCCTCGCTGACAATATACTCGCGCATAACCGGACCGATGGGGGCACGACCATCTCCACCGCGGGAGTAACGGGAGCGGCCTGCACCTTTTAATTGCAGGTCGTAGCGCTCGCCATCGGGGGCGATTAACTCTCCCAGCAAAATGGCGCGACCGTCTCCGAGTTGGGGGTTCCAGTTGCCGAACTGATGCCCGGCATAAGCTGTCGCGATGGGTTCGGCCCCAGGGGGCAGCCGATTGCCCGCCAGCATCTCGACACCCTCCGGGGATGCAAGCCAGCCTGGGTCTATGCCAAGCTCTTTGGCCAGGGCATGATTCACCCGGATCAGGCCCGGAGCTGGACACTGCGGTAGGCGATTGCCGGTCGAAAAAGCGATCGGGTAGTTGCGCGTAACTGTTGTCGAAAACGAGTGGGGGTGACGGTTTCATGGCATTTCCTGCTTGTCTTTGCAAACCAGTAAGCGCTGTTCGGGAGCACCGGCATTGTGGGTGGATACGCACTACACGCTTCAGAGGATTGATATCGTCTGACAGCTGCGGGCGGGCACTATCTAATTGATTCGAGGTGCCCTAACGCCCTTGAAAAACCGGCGAACGTTTCTCGCTACTTGCTCGCAGCCCTTCCTGCAAGTCAGCCGAGTTTTGGCACCTTTCCACCAGCATTGCGGTGTCAGCCTCATCAACGCTGCCGGCTGAGGCCTGGTCGCAGATCTGCTTCATGGCTTGCAAGGACAGCGGCGCGAGTGATGCAAGCTGGCTGCACAGTTCACGGGTTGTTGTCTCGAGTTCGTTGGCATTCACCAGTTGGGTTAAATAACCGATGCGCAAAAGCTCCTCTGACTCCAGCTGGCGGCTAGTCAACAAGATGTTCTTTGCTGCATTCAGCCCAAGCCGGTGAACGTAGCGTTCAATACCTTTGGCCGGGTAGCAAAGCCCGAGACGAGCCGCCGGTACCATTAACTTCATCCCATGTATGCCTATCCTGAAGTCACAACAAAGTGCCAGCTCGGCGCCGCCGCCATAGGCACTGCCGTTGAGCGCACAGACAGTGGGGATAGAACACGCTGCCAACTTGTCGGTGAGGCGGGTGAAGAAGTTACCGTCCATATTGCCGCTGGAGAGTTCCTCCAGCGAAGCCCCCGCGCAAAAGGTTTTGTGGCCGCTGCCAGTGATTACCAGGGCGCGGATAGCGGCATTGGATTCGAGTGAATCCAGGTGCCGGATAAAAGCTTCCATGTCGACGCGGGCGAGGGCGTTGTGCTTGCCTGGATTGTCGAGCGCGATGTACGCCGTGCTATCAATGGTCATGCACTGTATGGCGGAGCTGATTTGGGTCATTGGGTTTTGCCTGTGGCTAAAAATTCAGATGGCATTGTACGCCTTGCGTAGTGTTTTAAAATGTCCTTGCAATTTGATCTGCAAGGAAGGCCTATAATGGGTCGTAAGTCGGGCAGCAATGAGAAAATAAGGCCGGTTACGGGTACTTATTTCAGGGTCTTTATCTACAAAGTGCGTTGGCGCAGCCGGTTGTTGTTGCCAAAAAACAGGAGTGTGGCAAAATCCGGCGCTTTTTTGACCGCAAAGGTCTGGGTGGGCCCGGTTAAGCCTGTACAATAGCGGTCTGTCAGTAAAAGCAACCTGTTAGTAAATAATTTGTTCAAAACTATGAAGAGGCAAACCCCATGGGTTTACGCATATCCAGCGAATTAAAGCAGTTGCAGAAGCAAATGGATAATGCCGACAACTATCCGGAATGGCGAGTGGCAGCCATCATGCACGACGAAGCCTCGGGCATGGCGAAATGGCGGGAAACGGACCAAACCCGCTTTTATGACCACGCTTCGATTCGCCATCGTCTTTATAATCTGCGTAAACTGCGTCAGCAGCGTGACGACAACGGGCTGTTGTTCGCGTTGAACGAGGGTATCCACGGCAATATGGGTGGTATGGGCAAGCCGGTGATGTACAACCGCTCCAAATATTCTACCAAGCGACTGATTAACGAATATATTGAAGAAATCGTGAGCGCACTCGATTATCTCGCCGGGTTGCAGAGCGAGGCTATCAGTTTTGAAGAGAGGATAGAGTTTTTTCGTCGCGCCAGTCATTGCTGTGGCCGCTCGGCCCTAATGCTCAGCGGCGGAGCGATGTTGGGTTTTTTCCACATGGGCGTTGTCAAAACCCTGGTGGATGAAAACCTTTTGCCGCGGGTAATCTCTGGTGCCAGTGCTGGCTCGCTGGTGGCGGCGGTACTGGGCACTCATACCAACGAAGAATTGCACAAATTTTTTGATCCAAAAAATCTGGTGGTAGAAGCTCGCAAGGAAGCAACCTGGTTCAATCGTATACTGCGCGCGCAGCCGATCATCGATGTCCATGATCTTGAAGAAACCGTGGCGCGCATGGTCCCCGACCTGACCTTTTTAGAGGCATACAAACTGAGTGGGCGCCACATCAATATTTCGATAGCGCCAGCCGAGTTACACCAGACATCGCGTCTGTTAAATGCCACTACCTCTCCCAATGTTTTCATTCGTTCTGCGGTCATGGCGTCCAGCGCTATTCCCGGGGTGTTTCCGGCGGTGAAACTAGAAGCCAAAAACGTACACGGCGAGCGCCAGGATTACCTGCCGAAACGGCGCTGGGCGGACGGCTCGCTGGTGGACGATTTGCCGGCCAAGCGATTGTCGCGGCTCTACGGCGTCAACCACTATATTGCCAGCCAAACCAATCCGGCGGTGTTGCTGTTTATCAGTGATCCACACAACGATAAAGGCCTGTACGGCATGTTGCGCCAGATAGGAGGGCGCACCAGCAAAGAATGGGTGCGCATTGCACACAACATGACCAAGAGTTACACCAAGAACCTGCCACGTTACAATCTGGTAGCCAATATGCTGGTATCCGTTATTACCCAGGAATACACAGCGGACGTGAATATTATTCCGCGCTATCGCTTTTTTGATCCCAGAAAGCTGCTATCGCAATTGAACGAAAAGCAGCTGATGAACCTTATCCGTGAGGGAGAGCGTGCAACCTGGCCCAGGGTCGAAATGATTCGCAATTGCTCCCGCATTGGTGAAAAGCTCGACCAGATTGTGAAAGCCTATGAGAATGAAGCCCTTAATCGTCTCGATCAGGCCCTTGCGGGCGCAGGTTTGAACAAGGGCGGCAATCCCAAACAGGGTGCCGCCTCAGAATTGGTGGTCTAGTTTGGCACTGCGCCGCGTCAAGCCGCGACTTTCAATCATGTTTCGGAATTAAATTTGTATGACAGTACGCACTCGAATCGCTCCATCGCCCACGGGCGACCCGCATGTCGGCACTGCCTACATCGCGCTTTTTAATCTTTGCTTTGCCCGCTGCCACGGCGGCCAGTTTATTCTTCGTATAGAAGATACCGATCAGGCCAGAAGCACCCCCGAGTCTGAGCAGGCTATCCTTGATGCGCTCGACTGGCTGGGCCTGGAGTGGGATGAGGGGCCAGATATTGGCGGACCTTACGGCCCCTATCGCCAAAGCGAGCGCGGCGACATTTATCAGCAGCATGCTCAACAATTGGTTGATGGGGGGCACGGATTTCGCTGCTTCTGTAGCGCTGAGCGATTAAATGATCTTCGTATTACCCAGCTGCAAAACAAACAAACGATCGGTTACGACGGCCATTGTTTGCAACTGAGCCAGGATGAAATCGCGCGCCGACTGGAACAGGGCGAACCCCATGTTATCCGCATGAAAGTGCCAGACTCCGGAGTGTGCAAGATACAGGATATGCTGCGCGGCGAAATTGAGATCGACTGGTCGCAGGTCGATATGCAGGTGCTGCTGAAAGCAGATGGCATGCCAACCTACCATCTCGCTAACGTGGTTGACGATCACCTGATGGCCATTTCCCATGTAATTCGTGGCGAGGAGTGGATTAATTCGGCACCGAAGCATCAGTTGTTGTACCAGTATTTTGGATGGGAAATGCCGGCGCTATGTCATTTGCCGCTATTGCGTAATCCCGACAAATCCAAGCTTTCCAAGCGCAAGAACCCGACCAGTATTTTGTATTATCAGCGCATGGGGTTTTTACCCGAGGCCCTGCTCAATTACCTGGGGCGTATGGGCTGGTCGATGCCGGATGAAAGAGAAAAATTCAGTTACCAGGATATGCTTCAGAATTTCGATATTCAGCGGGTATCCCTCGGTGGGCCGATTTTTGATACAGAAAAGCTGAGTTGGCTCAATGGACTGTGGATTCGCGAGGAGCTCGATGACGAGCAACTCGCCGAGCGGATGGTGAACTGGGCGTTTAACCGCGAAACCCTGATGGCGACGCTACCCCACGCCAAACAGCGTATGGAAGTGCTCAGCGATTTCACTCCTTTAATGGCCTATCTGGCTTCCGGTAAGTTGTCCCTTACAGAGTCTGATTTCACTGCCAGTAATCCCGATGTGGAGGCTCAGGTGACTATGCTGCAGTTTGCCCTGTGGCGACTTGAGGCCCTTAGACACTGGGAACGAGACCTGATTTTTGACAGCCTCAGGGATCTTGCGGATAGCATGGGGTTGAAGATACGGGCTTTATTGGCGCCGCTGTTCGTTGCAATTGCCGGATCAACAGCTTCAATTTCGGTGATCGATTCCATGGTCTTGCTCGGCCCGGATATGAGCCGCGCGCGTCTGCGCCAGGCCATTGATGTGCTAGGGGGTGTCGGCAAGAAAAAACTGAAAAAGCTTGAAAAAGAGTACGCCAGCCTCGGGCAGCAAACCGCGCAAAATTCGGATGGCCAGAGTGCTTGACTTGGCTAATGCCCATCCCTAAAATACCGGCTCTTTTGGGGCTATAGCTCAGCTGGGAGAGCGCAACACTGGCAGTGTTGAGGTCCGCGGTTCGATCCCGCGTAGCTCCACCAAATAAAAAAGGTCCCTGCCGAAAAGCATGGGCCTTTTCTATTTTGGTGCGCTATGGAATGCACCGCGGAGCGGTTTGATCCCGCCGGGCCTCGCAGGCGTAGCTCCACCAAATAAAAAAGGTCCCTGCCGAAAAGCATGGGCCTTTTCTATTTTGGTGCGCTATGGAATGCACCGCGGAGCGGTTTGATCCCGCCGGGCCTCGCAGGCGTAGCTCCACCAAAAGCAACCCTGGAATGGAAGTGTCCCCGAAAAGTGCCGATGGCAGCGCAACATCGGCAGTGTGGCAGGTCGCGTTGGAGGCTATTGTGTGGCAGCCGCCGCGGCACGATGCTAAATGCCGGATTCTTGTGATCTCGGGGAGCTCATTTGGCTATACTGGCCGGGCGTCTGTCCGGTCCAGCGTTTGAATGCCTTTCTGAAATTAGCAGCATCGGAGTATCCTACCCGTTCGGCTACTTCTTCAACAGTGATGGTGGTCTTGGCCAGAAACTCCTTCGCGAGATACTCTCTTACGCTGTCGACGACGGTCTTGTAGCTCTTCCCCTCAGCAGCTAGTCGACGATGCAGGCCGCGCAGCGAGATACCCAGATCCTGGGCCATCTTCGCAGCGGTCGGAAACGGGGGAGGAGCCGCGAGGCAGCGGGAGTGGATCTCCCGCGCCAGACTGGTTTCCCCTGCGGGGACCAGTATCATCTGCTCACAGAGATTTCGGCAAGTCTGGGCAGTAGTCGAATTGGCCGCAGGGCAGGGTTGGTCCATGACCGCAATATCGAAGTGCCACTCCATCACATCCTGCCCAAACAATACGGGACAGAGGAACAAGCGCTCGTATTCGCGCCAGTGGCTGGGTGGCGGATAAGGGAGCAGCATCTGCGTGCTGGGAAAACGCCGTTCCAGAATTCTGCTGAATAGTGTGTGCATTGAGGCGCGCCAGAATTCTGCAGCAACCGGCAGCAGATCTCCCAGGCGCTCTGGCGCGTGACTGCGCAAAATTCCGTCCTGTCCCGAGATGGTAAAGCTGATGTCAAGCATCGGTCCGGCAAGTGGCAGGTGACGGAAACACAGTTCGATTGCATCCCCGATGGTGGCACTGCTGGCCATGGCATAGCCGTAAATGCCAAAATCGCTGACCCGTTGCCGCCCGCCCGCCCGCAGGGCGAAGTCGCTATATTTTGCTGCAGATCTCGCATTTTCGAAAATACGTAGCTTTTGATCAGGCAATAATGCCAGTGAGGGCTCTGCCAGCGCGTCGGGGTCAATGCCGGTGTCAGCGAATAGTATCCGGGGTGCCACACCCTCGTCAGCCATTTCATCAACCAGTGCTCTAAGTCCAAGCATGCCCTCGACCCGGCCTCGGTTGGCGTACATTTCTGTTCGGTGTGCTTCGCGCATGGGCGTCATAGTTCGCCTCCCTCCTGAGGCACATTTTCACCCCATGTTTGGCACTTGGCAACCTTGTCCTTCAGCACCTTCGCGCTCAAGCTGTCCCACCCGGTACAGGCTTGGTCAGGTGGCCTGGACTGGGATCGTGACCGGACGAATCATTGCATCGCGACTTTCGCGACCGCAACAAAGACTGCAAAGCCAACGCGCCCTTTTCCAGCCCGGAAGAACGTCGTGACAAAATCGATCGCGTCATAGCTAGGTCTGCAACAAAGATAATCGAATCAATAATTGTATAGAGGTATTGACCGTGCGATCCTTGCTTTCCACCTTTTTGCTTTTTGTAGCCCTGGTCGCCACCCTGAATCCGTCGGCCCTCGCCGGGGATGATAGCGCAAGGCCCAATATTCTACTGATCGTCGCGGATGATCTCAGCTTTGGCGATCTTGGTATCAGCGGCGCTATTACACAGACACCTAACATAGATCGCCTGGCAAAGCAGGGCCTGATGTTCACCCGGTTTCATGCCTCGCCGGTCTGTTCTGTTACCCGCAGTATGCTGCTGACCGGTAACAATCCCATTGAGGTAGGCCTGGCAGCATTCGATTATGCTTTATACCCTCCAGCCAAGGGTAAACCGGGATATGAGGCATACCTTACGCGGACCACCACAACGGTGGCCGAACTTTTACAGGATGCCGGCTATAACACCTACATGGTGGGGAAATGGCATTTGGGCGGCACCGATATCGGCGGTGAAGGCCCGCAACAATGGGGTTTCGACCATAGTTTCGGTATCTATACGGGCGGTTCCAACCACTGGAACCAGGGTGTATTTCACGTCGACGCGCATGACCCCAAAGTCCTTGAGCAAATCAAGCAGGGCATCATTCCCGAAGAACCCTTTTTCGAAGACGGCCAAGCGGTCAAACGTCCCATCGGGATTTTCTCAGACGACCTCTATACCGCGAAGATGCTGGAATACCTTGCGGAAGGGTCTAGCAGCGGTAAACCGTTTTTTGCATACATCGCCTACACAACTCCCCACGCCCCGATCCAGGCACCCGATTTCCTGATCGAAAAATATTTCCAATATTTCCTCAAACACGGTTACGAAGGCCTGAAGCGCAGTCGGTTTGAGGCTCAGAAGAAGCTGGGCATCATTCCTGCAGATGCGCCTTTCCCTGATGCCGGCAAGAATCCGCTGCTACGGTCATGGTCAGATCTGAGCGACGACGAGAAATATGTCGCGGCCCGGTCAATGGCGACCTATTCGGCAATGATCGAATCACAGGATTATCATATTGGTACCCTGCTGAACTACCTGCGTGAGTCCGGTCAACTGGACAACACGCTGATCATTTATATGTCTGACAATGGCGGTGAGGGCCTTGACGTTCGCGGCGATTTGAGCGACCCAAAGGCGAATCGCTGGATTGAGACTAACTTCAGCCAGGATCCCAGGGATATTGGCAATGGTGACTACTTCGCTTTCATCGGCACGGACTATGCGTACGCGGTGTCCGGGGGGCTGAGTTGGTGGAAGTGGTTCATCGGCGAGGGCGGGGTCCGTGTGCCCATGATATTGGTGCCCCCAAGCGACCAGGCCTTCGCCCATGCGGGAAAGAAAACACTGGAATTCGCCAGCGTTAAGGACATTCCAATGACCATCCTCGACTACGCTGGTGTGCCACACCCTGGTCAGCAATACCAAGACCGCAAAATTACACCACCCTCTGGAATCTCCATGCGCGAGTTTCTCGAAGGAAAGAAACCCAGCCCCCGTACCGAGAACGATTGGACCGCCTTCGAACTCTTTGGCAACGCTTACGTCGTTGCCGGAGACTACAAAGCCATCCGGGTGCGCAAGGCTATGTATGGCGATGGCCAGTGGCACCTTTACAATATCCGCAATGATCCGGGTGAGACCCAACCCCTCGAAGATTCTGACCCGGAGCGCCTGAAGAAGATGATCGCCGTCTACGACGATTACGCCGCCGATAAGGGTATCGTGCCGGTGGCCGAAAATTGGAGCCCGTGGCACGGTTTCCTCGATGAATAAGACATATTGATTATGTGTTATCGGTTTTAGCAGTCCCAATTTAATTGAGGAGTCTTCTATGAGCACCAGCAAAGATCCCATTAGTTTTATGGGAAAGACCAATGCCGGCGTCCTGTTGATGGTGACACCGGAATATTCCAGGATTAAGGACGCACGGCGCGCCGGCGCGGGTCGCGCCGAAACCCGTCCGGCAAACCTGACCATGCAACCGGAGTACCGCACGATAGGGGGAACCCGGGTTCGCTGTGCGATAGGCGGCAAGGAAAGCGGGCCGGTCGTGCTTCTCCTGTGTCCTTTGCCTCAGAGCATCCTCTGCTACGACCCGATCTGGAAACTACTTGAGGGCCATTGCAAGCTGGTAGCGCTTGATCTGCCGGGGTTCGGGCGCAGCGAAGGAGGCATGGAATACATGAGCTTCAAGGCGCAGGGTGATTTCGTCGAAAAGTTTGTCAATGAGCTCGGTCTGGAAGACATTCACATCGTCGGGCCTGACGTGGGCATGGCGGCGGCGCTGCACTATGTCATACATCATGACCACAAGGCTGCCAGTATTCTGGTCGGTGACGGCCCGGGAATTGTCCCGACGTCCAACGGCAGTATCATCAACAAGGCGGTCGATTCCGCTTTCTGGCGCATGATGTTTCGCGTCACCGGGTCGCAGGCATTTGTTGAGGGTGGCTATCGGTTGGCCTGTGTCAATTACATTCCCAGTAACGACGAAGTCGCCGACTACGTATCTTCTTATGATGGACGCCTGGGGCCTATCACTCATTGGTTCAAGACCTACCCTGAAAATCTGGCGACCGTCGACCCCTACCTTGATGCACTCGATGTGCCTACACAAATCTTCTGGGGAGACCTGGATATATTCCTGCTGGTCGACAATGGGGAACGGTTGCACCAGAAAATGAAACGCAGCCAGTTGAAGGTGTTTGAGAATTGCGGACACTTCTCTTATCAGGATCGTGCCGATGAGTTCGCCGCCATGGTCCTGGACTGGGTCAATGGTGGATACAAGGCCGTGTGAAAGCCGGATTGCATGCTCCGGCAGCGCAGTGCAGTTGACGCTGTCGCTGCATAACCGGCTAAGAAACCACCGCGTTTATTTTTTCCGGGGAAAAGTTGCTGTGGCACTGGCGCCGCGGGGCCTGCTCGCTCGGTATGTGGCAGCACCCCTTACTGCGGGCACTCTCGAACTGATGGATAGCCTGCCCGGGATAACCAAAGGAGTCTTTCAAAATGACTGATAACACTGCAGTGAGCTACTCCCAGAACGGCCCGCTGGCCACCTTGAGCATGCACTATGGGCCCCATAACCTGCTCGGTCCCGACATCATGCAGGGTGTACTGGCAGGCCTCGACTCGGCTTTGAAAGGCGGCGCTCGTTGCGTACTTCTCAACAGCACCCTACGCCACTTCTCCGCGGGTGCCGACATTGCATTGTTTGAGAACGCGATTTCGGGTTCAGGCAAACTGGCTTTGTCGCCTGTGGAATTTCTGCGCCAACTGGAAGCCTTTCCGCTGCCTATGGTCGCCGCGGTGAATGGCGTCTGCGTGGGCGGTGGCTTTGAACTCGCCCTTGCCTGCGATTTCATCATTGCTGCTAGGTCGGCAAAAATCGGCTCGGTTGAAGCCACCATTGGACTTAATCCCCTAATGGGCGCTATCCAGCGCCAGGTTCAGAGAGCCGGTGCATTGCGCGCCAAGGAGATGTCGATGCTGGGACGGCGCTACGATGCTGAGACCCTGGAGCGTTGGAATCTCATTAACCAGGTGGTCGATGACGAGAACCTGGAGGAAGCAGCCATGGCGGTGGCAATGGAACTCGCCAACGGACCTACTGTAGCGCACCGCATCACCAAGGAGTTGGCAAATCTCGCGGCAAATGAAGGTGTTGCTGCTGCGGATGCGGTCATGGAACAGAAGCAGCTGGGTCTGTGGGAGTCCGAAGACCTGAAGATCGGTCTGGAATCGCTGATGAAAAATGGCCCCGGCCAAGCCAACTTTGTGGGGCGTTAAGTTATGGCCAGAACATTTCGAGGAACAAGGGTAATTGACTTTTCGTGAGTCCCCCCTCTACGCCGGACCTCGATCCCGCGTAGCTCCTCCAAATCGTGCGGTACGTGCTCCACGCCGAACAGGCTGGCTATCCGGCCAATATCGGGGACCTGGGCCGAAGCATTCAGGACAAATGTCGCCAGATACTGTAGGTCAAGGAAACTGCCGCTGGCTGCTAAAATGAATTCGTCAAAGACGCCCCGCAACTTCAGCACCATGTTGTCTTCTTCCGGCGCAAAATTCATTCCGCTCCCATAACGACCCATACCTGGTGCCAGAGGGAACCCACACCGGTTGCTTGGAATCTCTACTGTGCCGAGTATCCGCATTCACTCTAAAGAAAGCTGAGCTAACCCTGATAACGAATTCAGATCTGGAGAATTTCTTTGTCCGCCACGGCGGCGAGGCTTTTGTCCTGCCGGACCCACTGCCAGAACTTGGCGATAAGGCCAGGGTCAGAGCCAAGCCGCAGGATTCTATATTTTCGCTACTGGTATCAGCATCCTGGGCTGTGGATGAACCCATCACAGCCATTGTCGCAGCTGCGGTCGAGCTGCCGGATATTCGGTTCTATATATCGGGAAAACCTGTTGGCTCCAGACACCGGCTTCCCGCAAGGACACCATCCAATATTGTCTTTACCGGATTTCTTAGTGAAGAGGATTTTTATTCGCTGATGTCGCGCGTTGACGCTGTGGTCAGTATTACCACGCGATACGGGGCAGTCGTCTGCGGTGGTCACGAGGCAATCGCCCTTGGCAAGCCATTCATTACAGGCAACAATAATGCCCTAAAACGCCATTTCAGATCGGCCGGCTTATACTGCGACGGAACGGCAAGTAGCATTCAGTCAACAATACTGGATTTACAATCCCACTACCGTAAACAAACCCTTGCTGTGCTTGCTTTTCGAGAAATCTACCCGGGGGAGTGGTGCGTCAGTTTCGCCGCGTTGCTGCGGCGGATTGAAGCGCTTGGGGCATGAGTCCACGAAAAGAGTGGCCTAATGCCCCAGTAGCAAACGCTCACCGCATCAGCCATGGGTCTCTTCACCAACATTCGCCTGGGCCGCCGCGATTCGCGCAATCGGCACGCGGAACGGACTGCATGAAACGTAATCCAGGCCGAGGTCGTGGCAGAATTTTATCGAGCGCGGGTCACCGCCGTGCTCTCCGCAGATACCGTACTTGATGCCCTTTTTGACCGCGCGACTTTCATTGATAGCCATTTCCATCAGCCGTCCTACGCCCCGCTGGTCCAGGGTAACGAAGGGGTCGGCGTCGATCAGCTTTTTCTCAAGGTAGCGGGGAATGAACTTCCCGGCATCGTCACGGGAGAATCCATAGGTCATTTGGGTCAGATCGTTGGTGCCGAAGCTCATGAATTCCACTTCTTCCGCCAGGCGATCCGCACCCAGGGTCGCACGCGGGGTTTCCATCATGGTGCCTACTTTGTAGGGGATGGAAATATACTTTTTCTTCAACACCTCGCGAATGCCTTTGTCGATAATTTCGGTGATCAGGCGTATCTCACGAACATTGATAACCAGCGGAATCATGATTTCCGGCAATGGTTTGAATCCTTGCTCGGTGGCATCGGCAGCGGCACTGATGATGGCTTTCACTTGCATTTCGGTGATCTCCGGGTGGACCACCGACAGGCGACAACCGCGGAATCCCAGCATCGGGTTGATTTCGTGCAGCCTTTCAGTGATGTCGCGGATAGTGTCTACCGGTTTGCCAATCCGCTCTGCCAGGGCCTCAATATCGGCTTCACCCTGGGGCAGGAATTCATGTAATGGCGGATCGAGTAAGCGAATTGTTACCGGCAGCCCGTCCATAACCTTGAACAGCTCCAGCATATCGTCATGCTGGAAGCGCAGCAGTTCATCGAGATGGGTCTGGCGTTCTTCCCGGGTCTCAGACAGGATCATGGCTCGCATCACATCGATGCGGTCGGCGGCAAAAAACATGTGCTCGGTGCGGCACAGGCCAATGCCCTCGGCGCCCAATTCCCGGGCCTTGGCCGCATCCTCCGGGGTTTCGGCATTCGCGCGCACCCGTAGCTTGCGGTATTTATCTGCCCAGGAAAGCAGAGTCTGGAAGTCATCGCTGGAGCTGGCCTCCGTTTTAGGAATATCGCCGAGCATGATTTCACCGGAGGTGCCATCGAGGGTGATGACGTCGCCGCGGTTGATCACAATCCCGTCGGTGGTGGTGGCAGTACCGGCGCTGGTGTCGACATTGAGCGTATCGCAGCCGGTGATAGCGCAAACGCCGATGCCTCTTGCTACCACCGCGGCATGGGAGGTCATACCGCCCAGCTCGGTAAGGATGCCGGCTGCTACGCGCATACCATGAATATCCTCAGGTGTGGTTTCACGCCTGACGAGAATGACGCTGTTACCTTTGGCGACTTCGGACTCTGCTTCCTCAGCAGAAAAAACCACCTGGCCGGTCGCGCCACCCGGGCTGGCCGGAAGGCCCTTGGCAACAATGTCTTTTTTTGCACTTGGGTCGACCATGGGGTGCAAGAAGGCTTCAACGTGGTCTGTGGAAACCCGCATCAGGGCTTCACTCTCGGTGATCAAGCCTTCATTTACCATATCGACGGCAATCTTTACCGACGCCCGCCCGGTACGTTTCCCGCTGCGGGTTTGCAGCATATAGAAGGTGCCTTCCTGCACCGTGAACTCGATGTCCTGCATATCGCGGTAGTGCTTTTCGAGCATTGCCTGGGTATTGAATAGCTGGTCGTAGATCGCTGGCATGCGGTCTTGCAGCGCCGACACCGGCAAGGGTGTGCGAGTCCCTGCCACAACGTCCTCACCTGCGGCGTTAAAAAGATACTCGCCAAAAAACTGGTGTTCACCCGTCGCAGGGTTGCGGGTAAAGGCAACGCCAGAGCCGGAATCGTCACCGAAGTTGCCGAATACCATCGACTGCACACACACCGCGGTGCCAATATTATCGGGAATATTGCTCATCTCGCGGTAAACGATGGCGCGCGGGGTATTCCAGGACATGAAGACCGCTTCAACCGCCAGTTTGAGTTGGGCGAAAGGATCCTCCGGGAAGTCAACCAGGGTTTTGTATATAGCGACAATTGCCTGCCAGTCTTCGGCGGTCATATCGACATCATCTTTTTTGTTATTTTCGGCTTTGTATTTGGCGATTTCGTGTTCAAATTTTTCGCCGTCTACGTGCATCACCACGTCGGCAAACATCTGGATAAAGCGACGATAGGAGTCGTAGGCAAAACGGGGGTTGCCGGTTTTTTTGGCCAGTCCCTCGGTAATCTCGTCGTTGAGACCGAGGTTGAGGATGGTATTCATCATCCCAGGCATCGATACCGGGGCACCGGAGCGCACTGAGAACAGCAGCGGGTTTTCAGGGTCACCGAAGCGTGCCCCCATTTGCTTCTCGACCAGGTCAAGTGCAACCCGGTATTCCTGTTCCAGCAATGACGGCAAGCGGTTGCCCGCCTGGAAAAACTCCCTGCAGGTGCTGGTTGTGACAATGAAGCCGAAAGGAACCGGCAGGCCCAGAGAAGTCATCTCGCATAGGTTAGCGCCTTTCCCCCCGAGGAGGTCTCGGTCGTCCTTACTACCTTCGTTGAACAGGTACACCCGCTTAGCCATATCAGCACCTTATCGTTGTTATTCAGATTCTTGCATGAATGCGCCATGAGCCGAGCGCAGTCTCTTATGTACAGGTATTCAATATTCCCTTATTGATCGCAATCAAACAACCATTTGAGCGCAAAACATGGTAAATCCCGACGATAAACGGTTTTGTCTGTTCTCTTGTAGTGACTGCACGCAGTCGCAAGGCAATGTTATATCCACCTTAGGGATCAATTTGCCGGGTCATGGAACAGCCTGACCTGAACCTTGCAATAACAAACCCGGCAGCTTATCCCGCCGCGCCGGCGCTATAGTGCCACGGCATCACCTGTTCCATTTCATAGGCTATTTCCAGCAATCGTCTTTCCTGGCCCATGGCAGCCGCAAACTGGATGCCAATTGGCAGGCCGTCTGCACTCGCTCCCAGCGGCAGCGATATGGCGGGAGTGCCGCTAATATTCTGGCTCGGGGTAAACGGGGTGTATTGCCGCAGGCGTTCAATTGCTGTGTCCAGGTCCAGGTCTAACGCCAAATAGCCCAGCTTGCATGGTGGTGATGCTAATACCGGTGTCAGCAGCAGGTCGTAGTGCTGGAACAGTGATTGGTAATGGTGGCTATAGCCTCTCAAGCGTTGGATGGCCGCGGGTGAGCGCCAGCAGTTTTTGAGGTAGTGACGGCTGAGGTGGTGGGTTAGTGGCTCCAGTTGTCGCCGATCGTATCCGCGCCCCAACGCCACCCGACCCAGGTATTTCAGCATGGCGGCCAGTCGAGCCCAGTAGAGTAGAAAGTCGTCCATAACCTGGCGGTCCGGGGATGATTCCAGTGGCTCCAGCTGGTGGCCCTGTTTGGCGCAACATTGAGCGACTTTTTCGATGGCCGCTGCGACCTCGGCGTGGCAGCTTCCCGCCGCGGGGTGGACGCTGCTAAAACCGATGCGCAAGGGCTTTTCTAGCGCTCCAACAACGTGGCCAATGGCTGGCAAAGCGGGGTTGAGGAAGGTTTTCTCTGCTTCAGCGTAAAAGGCGGCGGTATCCCTGACCGAGCGGCTTACGATACCATCGGCCACGATGTTGATCGGCAATTGATCGATAAACCTGGCATGGCGCAAGCGATTGCGCGACGGCTTTAAGCCCACTACGCCACAGCATGCCGCAGGAATTCTTATAGAGCCGCCACCGTCGTTAGCGTGTGCAATCGGCACTACCCCGGCCGCCACTAAGGCGGCCGAACCTCCGGACGATCCGCCGCAGGAATAATCCGTATTCCATGGGTTTCGAGTAGGCGCAGAGCGGGTATATTCAGTTGTCGCGGTGAGTCCAAATTCCGGCAGGGTAGTTTTTGCAATAGGGATAAGACCGGTGGCTCGAAACTGTGCAGTAATTTCACTGTCAGCGGGCTGTGCTGCAGCGGAAGTCGCACGCGAACCGTGGCGAGTGGGCAGGCCCGCGATATCAACATTGTCTTTTAGCAGTGCTGGTACGCCGCCAAGCAAAGAGGCCGGGACCGGGCTCGCTGCATCGAGCATGGCAGCGGCAAAACGCTCACAGGCGATAGCGTTTAACTGAGAGTTAACAGCCTGCAGTCGGGCGATAGCGGCGCTTACGGCCTCTGTGGCAGTGAGTTCACGCTTGGCTATCGCCGCCGCAATTGCCACGGCATCCATTGTGCCGAGAAGATCATCGTTTGGCGCAGATACTTGCATATACATCTAAAAAACTCGTTTCAATGCGACTTGAAAGGCTAGAATATCACGCGGTGTAGGGGTGCCTATACTTTAAAAACACAGTTTGCAATCTTGGTTTGGACCTCACAGATGCTGCCTTTTACTCTCCTGAACCACCTTCTGCGAAAGCAATTTGTCTTGCGCTGTGTTGTCGGTAGCCTGGTGGCCGCAACGCTTATGCCGGTGCAGGCAGTTGCCCAGCCCAGTGCAAGGCAAATGCAACTGCTGGCTAACAACTGTGTGCAATGTCACGCCAGACCGGGCATCGGTGCTCCGGTGATGGGTTCGGTCGACGCCTGGCAAGCGGCCGTGACCAGGGGTGAAGACGCCATGCTGGTCAATGTCGTACACGGTGTTGGTGGCATGCCCCCCCTGGGTTACTGTAGCGCCTGTACCGAGGAGGACTTTCGGGTAATGATTCGATTTCTGGCCGGGATAGCTGATGCAGGGGAGGGTAGTCAATGAGGCGTCGGCGGTTTATCCGGCATTGGATTACTCTCGGCGCTGGAGCGGCAATGGGGCCTGCTGTTGTCGGTTGCAGCCGGTCTACCGAACCGCAGGCACCGGTGACCTTTAAACCCGGTGAACCCATGCCCTGGATCAACTGGGCTGGCAACCAGTCCTGTTATCCGCAGTGGCGAGCTGCGCCGGCCTCCGAAGATGAACTGCTCAGCGTATTGCAGTCTGCCCGTGGCACGGTGCGGGCGGTCGGCGCCGGACACTCTTTCAGCGCGGTGGTGCCCACCAACGATACCCTGGTATCGACCGACTTACTGAGCGGCTTGGTCAGCCACGATACGGATACCCTGCAATCCACCTTGTGGGCCGGTACCCGCCTCCATGATATAGGCCCGATATTGGAGCGGGTAGGGCAGGCCCTGCCGAACATGCCCGATATGGATTATCCCGCACTGGGTGGCTCGATCGCCAATTCTGTGCATGCCACCGGCACTGAATTTGGCTCGATGAGTTCCTATGTCAGCGCTATGACCCTGGCGACCCCGAATGGTGAATTGCTGGAGTGCAGCGCGACCGAGAATCCCGAAATTTTCCAGGCGGCGCGAACCTCGGTCGGGGCACTGGGAGTGGTGTCGAAAATCACCCTCCAAAACCAGGCTCCGTTTCAGCTGACGGAGCACAGCAAAGTCGAGAACATGGAGGAAGTGTTCGAGGATATGCAGGCGCGATGTCGCGAACACCGCCATTTTGAATGCTTCCCCATCCCTTATTCTCCCGAATGTATAACCGTGGCCACTGATCTTGCGCAGCCGGGGGACAGGGCTTTTGGGGAAGATGACCCCGATGCGGTGAACTCAATTCGCAAGTTGTTTGCTGCGACTGCCTGGATCCCGCGGCTCGGTGAGGCACTCTACGCGCAAATTCTGGGCTTGGCTCTGGCGGATGCAGGGTCAACCACCCGCAACGGGGCATCCCACCGCGTGTTCCCCCATGTGCGGGTGGTTCGATTTCGGGAGATGGAATACACGGTGCCGGCGGATGTGGGCGTGAGTTGTGCCCGGGAAATTCTGCGGACGATTAAGCGGGACAAGCTACCGTTGAGCTTTCCCCTGGAGTTTCGCTACGTTAAGGCTGACGACATCTGGTTATCGATGTTTGAGGGGCAAGACGGGTGTTCGATATCAGTTCACCAATATGGTGATCTCGATTACACAGTGCCGTTTGCTGTGATTGAGAAAATTTTCATGAAGTACGGGGGTCGCCCGCACTGGGGTAAGCTGCATACGCTCGATGCCTCCCAGCTGGCGGCGCTGTATCCCCGGCACTGGCAAGACTTTCAGCAGGTGCGTCGCGAACTCGACCCCGGTGGCAAGATGCTGAATGAGCACTTGCGGCGGGTATTTGTCGGCAGTTAATCGCCCTTAATGCCAATGGCACATACTTAACGCCACTACAGTGATTTGCGGAGCCCCGGTGTGTTCGATCCGCGGGCGTCTGGGGCAGGGATGCCGCAGTCGAGCCTCCAGGGAGGGATTCACGGCGTACCGCGGATCGAACACATTGGGGTACAATCGCTTAAGGCACCTCTGATCAATTCGGTAATGCTTCAGCGGAGCCTCTGGCGTACATTGGCAAGGCGCGCCGCGAAGGTCAAGGCTGGTTGTCCTTGACGAGTGGTGCAACGCAGTCCAATGTGCGCCAGAGGCCCGCCCTGCGGGGCTTTGCGTCGGGTTTGTCTACTGCGTTACAGCCGTTTGAAAGGCAGCCAGCCTTCCTGCACGACTGCGCCTTGTGGCCAAACCCGACGCAATGCCTGAAGCGTCACCGAATTAATCAGAGTTGCCTTAAGTAAGTGCCATTCCCCTTAATGCAGATGTTGACGATGCTCGCGACGGCGCTGGCCTACTCGGTTTCGACGTTATAGAACAAATCCAGACTACTGCTGCGAGTGCTCGATCCTACTTCGAGGTAGAGAGTCCTGAGAATTCGATAACGAGTGATGAACGAACTATCACCGGTTTTAGTGTCGACACTTACACCTACCGTTAGATCTTTGGCGATCTCCCTTTCCAGTGATACTGAGGCGCCTTCGCGGGCCGGCTTACCGGCTACCAGATAAGATATCCGGTCGTTCTCTGACATCGCCGGTGATGAAAACGTACTCACTGTGATGCGGCGAGCGGTTCCCAGAGCATTGGCACCCACCATGACATCGCCTATCTGGCGGGTTGCCCTGACATTGATGCCGGGGTTGTCAATCGGGCTATTGGTATAGGAAATCAGTCCGCGTTCGATTTCCAGTCGTTGCCCATAAGCTCTAAAAGTTCCCTCATCGATACGGATATCGCCGGTAGCCCGCAGGGCTTCACCTGTGTCGCCTCGCAGCCTTAGCTGGCCGCCTATGTAGCCGTCGAAACCCAGCGCCGATACTTGCACCTTGTCGCCCAGCCTGACATTGATGTCGGTGCTGATGGGTGCCGTTGATTCGATCTTGCGCACGCTGCCATCCTCTCGCAGCACCACCACATCGTTAGACGGGCTCAGGGCGCCGGCGGGGAGATCGCGAATGATGATCTGTGCCTTGGGAATGGTTATCGCCCCCGTGAGTGACAGGCCATCTGCACCATGCAGGACTTCGAGGTCCGGGCTTACAAAGACCTGCATGTTGGGCAGGTCCGTCACTGCAAAATCGCTACCCACTGCAGTCATGCGCAGTGGCCAGCCCTGTTCAGCGCTCAAGCCAAGCTCGCCATTAACAGCTAAGCGACCCTTGGAAACGACGCTGCCGTCGAGCAGCAATTTGTTGCCCTCAGCCTTGATCTTCAGCAGGGCATCGTCGAGCTCCCATCCAATTTGTTCAATATCGAGGCGGTTTATATCGACAGTTGACTCACCTAACAACACCGGCTCGCCGAGTCGCCCGGCGACCTGAAAATTGGTGCTGGCAGTACCCTGGATGGCACTGACCGCAGGCACCAGTAGCGCTACCAGCTGCAGGTCAGGCGCTGCGATTTGCAGGGTGCCATCAAGCCTGGCCTGTTGTTTATCCGTCACCTGCAGAAGGTCAACTAACTTGGCGCTGGCGTTTAGCGTGGTTGTTCCTACCCGGGACTTCATCCAGGCTTCGACACCTTTGCCCTCGGTAGTGATTTCAAGTGCGGCGCCATCATGGGCCAGCTCCTTGCTGTTGCCTGATACGTCCTGTAGTACCAGTTTTCCTGGAGACACCCTGGCTTTTAACCGCGCATTGATCTTCTGTTTCTGTTGCAGATTGCCTTCGACAGATAGTTCACCGCTCAGGTGGCTGATAGACTCTGGGAAATATTTGGCAAATTGTGCCAGCGCCAGACCGCTGAGATTAAATTGTGCAGCAGTGGTGCCTTGCGCCTGCCAATTGCCGTCTGCACACAGCGAGGCGCCGTCAAGCTGGCGCAAGCAGAATGGCTCTGCGCTGGCGGCGGTGGCTCCTGCTGTCAACCCAAATGGTTTTTGCAAACGCCACTCGCCCAATGGCTCGGCTTGCAGGGAAAGGCGCTGCAGGGTGCCGTCCCACAGATTTTTGGCGTAAGCGCCCTGCGCGGCCAAGGCCAATTTTGCTCCGGTTTGGGCACTCTCGGGTTGCTTTACTGACAAGCGAATATTGTGTTCTCGGATAAAGCCGTCGAAATCCAATTGCAACTGACTGATAGATTGGCCCGCCACTACAAGGTCAATGCCTTCGACCTGCGCCGAAGAACGACGGTTGTCCTGCAGATCCAGGTTGATATCGGCGGACAGTCGGGAGAGGTTTAGTTGCTGGTAGCTGAGCTTATCTACGGCCAATTTGGCTTGAATTCCGGGGGCTTGCAGCGGCCCATCCAGCTTGCCGGTAAGTGATAGCTGGCCGCTGGAATCGGGCAATAACTGCTGCAATGCAGGTACTTGCACGTTCCATTGCAAATTCGATTTTTTGGGGCCGAGGATGCCATCGGCGTTGACAGCTGCGCCGCCCACAGTGAGTTGTAAACGGCGAATATGGGTCCGTTCACTGTTGTGATCGAACTCGCCGCTGCCGGCGACCGGCCGGGCGTTGAGCGTTCCGGCCAGGTTCTTTAACACCACTTGCACCTCGGGGCCCGATTCCCCAATACTGCCTTTGGTGGTGGCTTTAAAACCGACGGCCGTGTCGAGCTCAGGCATCAGACTGCTGGCCTGCAAGCCCTTGCCGCTGGCGCTGAGGGTCCAACTTGGGGAAGGTGCCCAGGCCAGTTCGCCGGTGGCTTTGATCTCACCTTCCAGAACCTGGCCCTGCAACATCGCCAGTGTAAAGTGCTGCTGATCGCCGGTTCCCGATAGCTGCCATTGGCCAACCGGAATACCGGGCACAGCCAATTGCGCGCTGGCATTGAACTGGTAATCGCTCATTAATCCGCTTACTGAGAGCTCGCCTGCACTACTGCTGAGGGCCGGTTTGCCCAGCAGTGGCCACTGCAGATCGCGCCAGTTTCCGGATATGTCGAGGCTGTTATCAGCCGCCATTTCACCTTTCAATGACACCTGCAGTGATTGCTTGGGTTGCGAGAGATCCAGCTGGCCGATGCGGAATGAAGACTGCTCTACATCGGCATCCCCCTCAAGCTGGAGCTGGAGCTTATCGTATTCCGGCGCCGTGCTGCTGGTCGCCAGCGCAGCTGTCAGTTGGGCGATTGGCCAGGTGCCGGAGCTCGCAAGGCTGCCCTTGATCACGATTGGCAATGGGGTGCCAAGGAGTGAGGCGGGGAGCTCGACAAGGTTTATCCGGCCACTCCATGCGGGCTCAACCAATGGCCGTCGCAGGTTGAGGCTGAGCCCTGCACTGGCAGCGCCGTCGAGCACTTGCTCAACTTGCAGGCTGTGGCGATTCCCCAGAATACTTCCCTTAAGGTCGAATCGGGTATCGTCTTCAAGCGTCAGTTGCAGTTGGTTGTCGAGGCTTAATACATAGTCGCCGGTAGGGTTCAGTTGGCCGCTTAGCAGCGCTCTATAGTTGGGGCCATCAAGCTGCAAGCTGTCGATCACAATCCCCGCGCTGTGCCAACGCGCTATCAGTTCGGCATTGTCCAGTTGTACCGGCACGGCCTCTGGCGCGGCAATAAAGTTGGCGTTGGTGACTGCCAGTTTTCGAATATCCAGAGCTATCGGTAGCTTGAGGTTAGGCAACTCGATGGGCCACTGTAGTGGCTCAGCGGGAGCCTGGTCCACGGCTTCGCCAACGTAGCGCAGTCCCGCGGCCGACAGCTCGTCTATCTGCAGCTTGCGCTCGAACAGCGCGCCGGGTGACCAGCGCAACAGCAATTGGTCGACTTCGAGCAGCCCGGTTCCCCAGTCAAGTTTGAGCTGCTCCAACTCAAGCTGGCCGAGCAGATCGCCTTCGCTGCGGCCAATGGTGACCAAGCCAGGGGCGACGGAATCAAGCTGTCGCAGCAAGGTCTGGGTGCCGCTCTCGCTACCCAGAAGCCAGCCGGCGATTGCCAAAAGCAGCAATATCAGCAGCACAAGCACGCCCAGTGTCCAAGCTACCGCGCGTTTCAAAGTGCCGCTCCAAAACCGAGAAGTACCATGCCGTCTCCCAAAGTCACGTCTTCATCAGTGATCGGCCAGGCAAAATCAACTCTTACACTGCCAAAGTCCATCAGCCAGCGAAAGCCAACACCGGCGCCAACATTGACATCGTCCAGTGAATCATTGAAGGCGTTGCCGGCGTCGACAAAGCTGGCAATCACCCAGTGCTTTTTTATCCTGTGATTGTATTCACCGCTAACGACCACCAGGTTTTTGCCCCCGGTAACGTTGCCCTGGTCGTCGATCGGCCCCAGTGATTTATATTCATAGCCCCTGATCGAGCTGTCGCCACCGGCGAAATAACGCAGCGATGTCGGGTATTTCTCAAAGTCTTCAACCACCGCAGCGCCCAATTCACCTGCCAGCCTGAAACGTCCATTATCGCCCAGTGGCAGCAAGATTTTGCCGGCGACCCTGATTCGCGCATAGCTGGTGTCCGACAGGATCGCGGAACTGGCGGCGCGCAGCTCGTAATCCACGCTGCGCCCGGTTTGCGGGAACAACATAAATTCCAGCTCCGTAAAACGCCGGGCAAAGCCGAGCGACAGCAGGCTGGTCGTCTCCGATGGCTCGTCGCCCACCTGGTAGCGCTCATCCCGGTATTCCAGGAATGTTTTATAAAAATTCTTGTCATCGATAGTGCGGCGGATAAAGGCAAACTCACCGTTCAGGGTGCGGCGTTTGGTGTCAAAGGTCTGTTCCTGTTCAAATTCCACACTGGTCGCAAAACGGTCGGTAACGGGATTGTTTGCCGGAATGTAATATGCAGCCCTGGCAGTGCTGAGCACCGGTGAGAGTCGCAGGAAAGCGTCGGCCTGGTGGCCGCGGGTATTAATTCGGTGCTGGTTCCAGCGGGCTGATATTCTTGGCCCTATATCGGTCTCGTAGCCAACGCCAAGGGAATAGTGATTGCGCTTGCTCGGTTCGAGCTTCACCTCGATGGGTACCTGTCCATCTACCGCCTGTTTGAATTTGGGGTCCACGGTGACCGCTGAAGCCCAGCCAGTGAGTTGCAAGCCCTGCTGGAAAGTTATTACCTCGTCCAGGTTGTAGGGCTCGCCCGGTTGCAGCTTGACCGTTCGCTCCAGCAGTGCCGGATCGAGAAAATCCTGCTCAAAGCTGACATCGCCGTAGAAGTAGCGCGGCCCTGTGTCGATGGTCAGTTTTATCGCCGCGGTGTTAGCTGCGGGGTCAACAAGGACCTCAGCGTCCACAGCCTTCGCCTTGACGTAGCCAAGGTTCTCGGCGCTGCGGATTAGCCTGGCCTTGGCCTCTTCATAGCGTTGGTGATTTAAACGGTCTCCCACTTTTAACCCGAAGGCATCGAGCTTTGCGATCAGCTCAGGCCTGTCAGCGCCGGCACCGGTATAGTGCAGGTCATTGCTGGCGATCAGCACCGGATCACCGCGGCTAACTTGATAGTTCGCAAACCAGCGCCCGTCGCGCTGTTCAAGGCTGCTCTTCACGGCAACGTTATAGTAACCGAAGGGCTCCATTGCCCTGCTGATTTCGTCCGGCCCATCCTCGTACAGCATGCGCACCCAGCGGTTGCTGAGATCTTCTTCCTTGCTGCGCTGGATCAGGCTGAGGTGCGCGCGTACGTTGTCCAGTTGGGCCCCCTTGACGCCAGTGACTTTAACGCTGACGTCGACCTCAGCGATAGCGGCTTGCCCCGCCAGGGCGGTTAAGAGCAAGAGCAGCACCGGCCACAGCATCTGGATTGCGGGGCACAGGGTGATCGGGGGTGCCTGGTTTGGCTTGCTGGACATTAGGTCTTCTGTGTGGGTTAACTTAAGCTGCGCTAGTCTAACGCTGAATACGCTTGGTTACAGCATAACCAGCATAGTTAAACGGTTTGTTTTTGCAGCAACGGGCTTGACGGGAGCATCGGCCTTTGTACTGCAAGTGCGCCTCATGCAATTGCAAGTAGATTGTCCGGTGTTACGTTCAAATTTGCCTGTCACCCTCGTAGTATCCTGTTTGTCAGTGACATTAAGATACTATCTAACCGGCAGTAAACCACAGGCTGGACCGCGCCTTATGTCCGCCCCAAAATAAGGATAAGCTTTGACCAGGCGCTAGATGAAACCCTGGCGACCCAGGCCCGCGCCAAAGGTGACGCGCAACGGGTAATCGATGGGGCGGGCTACCCTGCATTGAGGAGTCTACAATCAGAACTGTATTTATTACCGGCGCAGCACAGGGCATCGGCCTCGCAATTGCCAGGCGCTATGCCTCCCAAGGCTGGTTCGTCGGCCTTTATGATATCAATGCCGATGCTTTACAAGCATTGCTCAGTGCGGGCGGGTTCCCCAATGCCTGCGCCCGTTACTGTGATGTGACCCGGGTGGAGTCGATCGAGAAGGCATTGCGGCACTTTTCTGAGCACACCCGGGGGCGAATGGATTTGTTGGTGAATAACGCCGGTGTCTTGTCCTCCGGCAAGTTCGAGGAACTTGATCGACAACAACACGAGCAGATGGTCGAGGTCAATATCAAGGGGCTAACCCACGTTCTGCACCAGGCATTCCCACTGTTGAAGCAAACCCATGGCGCTACCGTGGTCAATCTGTGTTCTGCCTCGAGTATCTCTGGTATTCCATTGTTGGCGGTTTACAGTGCCTCCAAGTTTTATGTTAATGGCTTAACCGAAGCTCTGAACATTGAATGGGCAGAGCACGATATTCGGGTGACCTCGATCAAGCCGCCGGTAGTGAATACGCCGATGGGGCATCAGTTGCATTCACAGTTAGTGCCTAAAATGGGCTCAGATATGCCCCCAGGGAAAGTTGCACAGGCGGTGCAGCGGGCAGCAGAGGGGCGGCGTAGTGGTTATTTTGTCGGCATGAGCACCGCTCTTTGGTCCTTGCTGTGCAGGCTCCTGCCCGACGCTGCGCGTCGCGCTTTGATTCGATATCTGGCGGGATACTAAACGTCTTGACCTTTGCGGGGAGAGCCGGGTTTTCCAGCCCGGTTTTCAAACCGCGCGAGCATAGCTAATGAATACCCGGTTTAATAAAACGTTGTTTACGACCGCTGCAATATTTAATGGTGGCCCTCGTGTTGTATTTCGACGCCGGGCTATTGTTACGCCTGTTTCAGGTGACGCCCGTGCCCGAGCCAACTATCTGGTTGCGTATGTTCGCCAGCGTGGTGTTTCTTTTCGGCCTGGTTTATTACGCGGCGGGCATCGACTTGAGGAGTAATGCCTCACTGATCCGCCTGGGTGCCATTGCCAAGCTGGGTTTGGTCCTGGTGGCCGCAATTGAAGTGCTGGCGGGCGCAATCAGTTGGCAGTTCATGCTGCTGTTATTGCCCGATGTTATTTTTGCCATGCTGTTCTTCCGTGCTCTACGGGGGGGGGTGGCGCAGCAGGGTGGTTCGACCCGGGGCCTTCATCGCCCGGGCTAGGGCTTGGCGGGTGTTTTAGCCGCCTTTTCTGTCGTGGATGGTATCAACGCCAGTACCGTCCAGCCGGCTTGTATCGGCGGCTGTGATTCGTTAGTGAACGCACGCAGGTTCTCATCTGAATCGATACCGAAAAGCAAGATGGCGTTTTTCTCCTTCTCATCCCGATAGGCCTCGAAAGTGAATTCCGCGGTCATCAGGGTGGCTTTTATTTCTGCACCCTGGGCGATCATGCTGGACAGCTTCTGTATCGTGACGTTATCGCCAAACAAGCGCGGTGCGCGATTGTTTTCCGCAATGACCTGCTTTTGCGACGCATCTTTTTCTTCGGCGTCGAGCAGGGTGAATACGCGTCTTTGGCCAAATTCTACCCGGTATTTCAAGCAGGCGAGGGCATTGAGCTCGGGGCGCCGGGACATTGCAAACAAGCGACCGATACCTGCCAACTCCAGATGCTGGTCGGCATGGGCCGACACCGGATTGCCATAGTAAGTCTCAAGGCCATCCATCCGCGCCGCCTGCAATTCAGACCAGGTGGTGTCGGTTAGCTTGACCCTGAATCCCTGTTCAAGCAGGGCCTTGCCGATTGTCCGGGCGACAACGTTGGCGCCAACGATTAATACGCCTTTGGGTTCTTCCTCCATCAACCCCAGCAGCCTTGCTACCGGCCGCGCGGTGAAGCTTTGCATCACCACGGTAACGATGATGACCAGGAACGCATAGGGCACCAGCAGATAGGCGTCGGTATAGCCAGCGTCTTGCAATCGCTCTGCGAATACTGAAGAGACCGAAGCCGCGACAATACCCCGCGGGCCAACCCAGGAAACCAGGGATTTCTGTTGCCAGCTGTAGCCACCACCTGCCATAGCCGCCCACACCACGATGGGCCGCGCCATCAGTACCACCAGCAATAGCGTAATGCCTTGCCAGCCTGTTGCAAGGATATCGGCTGGATTCAGGCGCGCTCCCAGGACAATAAACAATGCCGAAATAATCAGGATCGAGAGGCTTTCCTTGAAGCTCAGCACTTCGCTCATATCGAGATTGCGAGCGTTGGCGAGCCAGATGCCCATCACGGTAACGGCGAGCAGGCCGGATTCATGGGCCACATATTCGCTCAGCGCGAATGACATGACCACCGCCGACAGGGTAATTACATTGCGCAGGTATTCGGGTATCCAGTGGCGACGAATGGCAAACGCCAGTGCGGCTCCTGCGGCCACACCGGCTATTAAACCGGCCCCTATGCTGCGCACGATAACAAGGTAGGAGGCATCGCCGGCAATGATGAACTGGTACACCAGCACTGCCAACAGCGCGCCCACCGGATCAATCAGGATGCCCTCCCAGCGCAGGATCTGGCTGACTTCCGGAGACGCCCGCATGGTGCGCAGCAAGGGGTTGATAACGGTCGGCCCGGTGACAACCATGAGCGCGGCAAACAGCAGCGCAAGGCCGGTTGATAAGTCGGCCAGCAGCCAGCTACCAACGGCAATCAGGAACCAGTTGAGCAGGGCGCCCCAACTCACCAGGTTAGTCACTGCTGCGCCATGGCCACGGAGATCGGAAAACTTGAGGGTTAGGCCGCCCTCGAACAGCACCACCGCCACGCCGAGCGAAATCATAGGAAACAGCAACTCGCCAAATACGGCGTCGGGCTGTAATAGTCCGGTAACCGGTCCCACGACGATGCCAATGGCCAGCAGAGCGAGGATGGATGGCAAGTTGAGGCGCCACGAAAGCCACTGGGCCGCACTGCCAAGCACAATGATGCCGGCAAGTATAAAAAGCAGATGTTCGGTCATAAACTTACCGCAAGCCGTTGTTAATTCGCAGTGTACGGCAAAAAAATATTCCGCGCTAACAGGCCAGCTGGAGTGCTGCTAATCAAAAACAGCTGACAGCATTGTTAGATGGCATTTGCGCTGTGGTGTCAGCGTCCGGGCGCATTTTCGCTATGTGTCACTCGACCTTGAGGATCCCGCGGTACATTTGCATCTGGCAGTGAAACTCATAGTCTCCTTTTGCCAGGGGCGGCAGCACAATGCGCACGGCACGGTCCAGAGGCAGGATTTCGCTTATTTCAAGCGCCGGAAACAGCACCGTCTCTGAGCACGGATTGGCATCCTTGCGCAGAAACTGCAACTCTATCTGCTTGTTGGCTTCCAGCTTGATATGCGCGGGTTGATAAGTGCCATGTTCAACCACGATGACCAGTTGCTCCGCCGCGGCTGCCACCTCATCTGGCTTGTACAACCAGAACCACCACACGATAAGTGCGATTAAAGCAATACCGGCCAGATTTACTGCTAACATTGCGCTGTCCTCGCTTAGTGATCCTGTGCCCTGAAAAACCTCAGGCGATTGGCGTTGCTCACCACGGTCAATGAAGAAAATGCCATGGCCGCGCCAGCAATGACCGGACTCAGCAGCAAACCGAAAGCTGGATACAACACACCTGCAGCAAGCGGTATCCCGGCGATATTGTAGAAGAAGGCACCAAACAGGTTCTGCTTGATGTTTTTCACTGTGGCCTTACTCACTGCAATGGCATCAGCCAGGCCGTGCAGGGAGCCCCGCATGAGTGTCACGTCGGCACTTTCTATGGCTACATCTGTGCCTGTACCGATGGCGAAGCCTACGTTTGCCAGAGCCAGGGCGGGAGCATCGTTTATGCCATCCCCGGTCATACCGACTAACTCACCCTGCATTTGCAATTCAGACACTTTATTGGCCTTGTCGCCGGGCAGGACTTCTGCAAAGAACTCGTCAATGCCGACTTTATCCGCGACTGCCTGTGCCGTAGCATGGTTATCGCCGGTCAGCATGACCACGCGTATACCTGAGTCCTGCAACCGCTTTATCGCTGACACCGAATCTTGTTTGATAGGGTCAGCGACGGCGATGAGGGCGGCCAGATTGCCGTCGATGGCAAAAAACATGGGTGTTTTGGCTTCATCAGCCAATTTCTTCGCAGCTTCGCTGCGGGTATTGCAATCTATACCTCGATCCTTCATCAGTTTCTCGTTACCAAACAGCAGTTGCCGCCCGGTGACATAGCCTTCCACACCGTGTCCGGCAATCGCATTAAAACCGTCCACCTTTGCCAATGACAGGCCTCGCGATTGCGCCGACTCCATGATGGCCAGCGCCAGTGGATGCTCTGATCCCGACTCCAGGCTGGCAGCCAAGCCCAGGACCTCTTCGTCTTCGAAACCAGAAGCCGGGATGATGTCTGTTACCAACGGCGAGCCCTTGGTGATTGTGCCGGTCTTGTCCAGAATCATTACCGTGAGTTTTGAAGCGCCTTGCAGGGCCTCCCCATTGCGAATCAGCACACCTGCTTCTGCCGCTTTTCCCACCCCGACCATAACAGACATGGGGGTCGCAAGCCCCAGAGCGCAGGGGCAGGCAATAATGAGTACGGTCGTCGCCGAAACGATGGCATATGCCACAGCGGGAGCGGGCCCGAAATTGAGCCAGGCCAGTGCGCTGAGGATCGCTATGATCATGACGACCGGCACAAAATAGGCAGAGATAATATCTGCCAGGCGGCCGATGGGGGGCTTCGAATTCTGCGCGCGCTTGACCATATTGATGATTCTGGCCAACGCAGTGTCTTTGCCGACATGGACTGCGCGCATCACGATGGAACCTGTTTTGTTGAGCGTTCCGGTAACCACGTCATCGCCCTGTGTTTTCTCTACTGGCATGGGTTCGCCGGTTAGCATGGACTCATCTATCGCCGTATGGCCCTCCACGACTTCACCATCTACAGGGATTTTCTCTCCGGGTCGCACGCGCACTAAATCGTTGAGTAGTACCTGTTCGATGGCGATATCAATGTCTTTACCATCTCTTATGACCCGCGCGGTTTTGGCCTGCAGTCCTATCAGTCGTTTAATCGCCTCTGAAGTGCGTCCCCTGGCCTTCAGCTCCAGGGCTAGGCCAAGGTTGATAAGGCCAATAATCATGGCAGTGGCCTCAAAATAAACATGGCGCGCCATCTCCGGCACATACATGGGAAAGAAAACCACCGCCATGGAATAAACCCACGCGGTTCCCGTACCCAGTGCTATCAAGGTATCCATATTCGCAGAGTGATTCTTGAAGGACTGCCAGGCTCCGACATAGAAGTGCTTGCCAGAAAAAACCATAACACCCAGGGTCAGGAGGCCCACGCCCAGCCAGACGGCACGCTCGGTATTCGTGCTGACGGTCATCTCTCCAACAACCAGGCCGTAAACCATCAAGGGCACGCCGACGCCCAGAGCGACCGCCATTTCCAACATCAGTTTCTTATAATAGATGAGGTCGGCCTGTTCCTTTTCATCCAGTGTGTCTTGCTCCGAACCGTCTTTCGGGGCTCGCGCGTTATAGCCTGCGTGCTCCACTGCATCGATCAATGCGTCAATGTCCACATCACCGTCCACCGAGACAGTGCGATCGGCAAAGTTCATCCGGGCGCTCTGGACTCCTGGAATATTCACCAGCGCCTTTTCAATTTTAGACACGCAGCTGGCGCAGGATGCTCCTTCGACTATCAGTGTCTGTACCGGTGCATCAGCCATCATCCTCTCCCGTGTTTTGGGTTGCGCGCCACACCGCGGCAATCGCAGTCATGCTGGCACATCAGCAAAGCTTTCGATTAGATAACAGATTATCTCACCCGTGGGCGCTTTGTCCGACGCAGCACTCCAGTTCTCAACAGCGGTCTCCATTCGGTCGCGCAGCATCGCTGTATCGTTGAATCGCCTGGTGACGTCGTCCAGACGCTCCTCGATAAGGCTACGCACCAGCTGACAGGGAGATTCTCCCCGGTCCGCGTGGTCGAGTATCTGATTGATGTCTGCGATGGAAAAGCCCAGTTGCCGGGCACTGAGGATAAATCGCAGTCTCCGCCTGTCGCTCTTGCCATACTCCCGGTAACCGTTCTGAATGTTTTTGCCAGGCTCCAGTAAGCCAATTCTGGTGTAGTAGCGCACGGTATTCGGCGTTACACCAAGGTCTGTTGCCACTTCTTGTACTTGCATCGCCGGTGCCTCATACCCCCACATATCCGAGCGGGGCTTCAATGTTTAAAACAGTGTACACCTGTGTTCTGCACACAGGTCAAGTTCTGCGGGTGCTTATCCGGGCCCTGGTTCTGTGCCTGTTGGAATGGCGGATTAAAACGGCTGACACGGAAACAAGGGCAGCCGAGCGGACGGGAACATTGGACTTGTTGACGATTCCCACGGCTACCCCAATGCTGCGGGTTCGTGGTCTGCCAACGGGCAAACGGCCTGGAGGTCATTTTTTGGGTAACCTCTCCGCTGGAATCGACCAAAGGGCCTCAGCCAGCCACTGAAATTTGGGTTACAATGTCGCCCCTTCGATCATATCGGCCGTTATTGCAATCAGTTTGTCGCTGGCCTTGCCGCTGCCGCCATGACCATTAAAAACATCTGATTGAAAGTTGCTTGCGGGGATTGCCTCTACTACTGTTTATGTGTACAGTAATTCTCGCGGCCTGTACCTGCTCTCTGTTTTACTCGTTTTGGTCGCCATGGATGGCAATATTGGAGTTTTGAGCCAGAGAATCATGAGTCATAGATTCCAGTCTCAATAGAGCATTGAGCCAAATTCGCATTTCACATGTACTGCACGTTTTCACGGAGATTGAGTAATGGATCAAAACAAACAAAAAGCACTAGACGCAGCGCTAGGCCAGATTGAACGCCAGTTTGGTAAGGGCTCGGTAATGAAGTTGGGCGAGGCAGCCAGGGAGGCTATCCCCGCAATTTCAACCGGTTCGCTTGGTTTGGATATCGCGTTGGGCGTCGGTGGACTGCCGAAAGGTCGCATTGTAGAAATTTACGGTCCGGAATCATCGGGTAAAACCACTCTCACCTTGCAGGCCATCGCCGAGTGCCAGAAGCAAGGGGGCAGCTGTGCTTTTATCGATGCTGAACACGCGCTGGATCCTTCCTATGCTGAAAAGCTCGGGGTTGACCTCGATCAGTTGATTGTGTCCCAGCCCGACACGGGTGAGCAGGCGCTTGAGATCGCCGACATGCTGGTGCGGTCGGGCGCTATCGACCTGATTGTGGTCGATTCGGTGGCTGCGTTGACCCCCAAGGCAGAGATAGAGGGCGAAATTGGTGATAGCCACATGGGGCTGGCGGCACGCATGATGAGCCAGGCCATGCGCAAGATGACCGGCAACATCAAGAACGCCAATTGCCTGGTGATCTTTATTAACCAGATCCGGATGAAAATTGGTGTCATGTTTGGCAACCCGGAAACCACTACCGGCGGTAATGCGCTTAAATTTTACGCCTCTGTGAGGCTGGATATTCGTCGCATAGGCGCAGTAAAGGATGGTGACGAAGTGGTGGGTAATGAAACCCGGGTTAAGGTCGTTAAAAACAAGGTGGCGCCTCCGTTCAAGCAGGCTGAATTCCAGATTCTTTATAACAAGGGAATTAATCGAGCCGGGGAGGTGATTGATCTGGGTGTCAAGTTGGGCCTGGTAGACAAGTCGGGTGCCTGGTACGGCTATAATGGCGACCGTATTGGTCAGGGTAAATCCAACTCCTGCCGCTACCTCGAGGAAAATGTCGAGATATTGCAAGAAATTGAGACAGCTATCCGCCAGCAACTTTTAAGTATTGCCGATCCCAAGTCAGAAAAGCAGGCCGCTGCTGCTGAGCCGATAGAGTCCTAGAAATAGGGTGCGACCCCTTGTCGAGGCCGCTGCTTCACGGCGAAATCGCACGGAAAATTGGAGTGTGTTTTTGTTAAACGAGCAATTTAGGTGCAATGATTTCAGCGCAACGGTAATGCCAATCCACAGGGCTTCGGCGGGTTGTTTAGATCGTCAATGAAGCCAATGGGCGCAGCGCAAGAGAGTTTAGCTGGTGATATTCGTCGGGCGGCAATAGACTTGCTCGCCCGGCGTGAGCACAGCAGGCAAGAGCTGCTTGTCAAGTTAGGCCGGCGATTCGACAATGGCGATACCATTGCACAGCAACTGGATGATCTCGCTGCTGCCGGGTTGCAGAGTGATCGACGCTTTTGCGAAATCTTTGTGCGCTCTAAATGCCAGCAGGGCCGGGGTCCCCAGCGGATCAGTCAGGAGCTTAAGCAACGCGGAGTTGATGACGCCCTGGTGGCAAGGCTACTGTGGGCGGCCGACATTGATTGGCTGGCATCATTGCAGGAGCTCTACCTGCGCAAGTATCCGGATAAAACAGTTAAAGACCAAAAAGAGCGTGCAAAGCGCATGCGTTTCCTGCAATACAGGGGTTTCGGTTTTGACCTGATCCGCCAGGTTATGTCTGGCGACTAATGAGCGGCCCGGCTTCTTGCGTTTTTGGTGGCAGGTTTTTTTGGTGCCGGTTCCTCCCGGCGTCAACTCGGCTCCAATGGCCAATACCTTGATTGGCTGGCGATTGGTTTTTGCCGGGTAGCGTTGTAGATATTGGCCCGGTGTTTTCCTCGCTACTGTCTGTTTACTTCCAGTGTTGTGTTGCAGTGTCGCGCCCCGGATATCTGTACAGCCAGGTTCTGGTGAAAGGTTGCATAGAAACCACCGGGATTAGCGCCTGATTTTATGCCGTTTGTTGTTTTTGCAAAAGTGAGGGTTTTGGTATGCGTGAAACCTGATGATATTTTTGAAATACGGAAGAATTCTCCCGCCTGGCCGCTACAATATATTCATTCCAATGACACGCAGAAGCGCGGCAGGCAATGACGGCCGCTGCAGGAGACGTAAATAATGGCGCAGAAAATCAGACCTATTTTGTTGGCAGCGCTGGGGGCTAACGTGTTGGCACTGGTGGGTTGTGGCGATAATAGCGATAACAAGCCCGGTTCTGCTGCGCTAAACCAGAAAGCAGCAGAGGTAAGCGCGGCTGCCTCCCAGGGAGGCGAAGCCATATGGGCAAGCTGTGCTGCCTGCCACGGAGAGCAGGGGGAGGGTATGCAGAGTTTGAAAGCGCCGTCGCTAGTCAACCAGGATAGTTGGTATCTCAAGCGCCAGCTGCTGAATTTCAAGGCCGGCATCCGTGGGGCAAGCAAGGGTGATGTTCACGGCGCCCAGATGGCGGTGGTCGCCCAGGGCTTGCCGAATGAAGCTGCCATGGATGCCGTAATCGCACATATCAACACGCTGCCTGATGTGCCGCCGGCGACGACGGTAGAGGGAGAACCCGCCAAAGGACGCGATCACTACGACATGATTTGTGGCGCCTGCCATGGACCCGGTGGCAAAGGTAATGTGTTGCTCAATGCTCCCCGCCTTGCCGGTACTGACGATTGGTACCTGGTGCAGCAATACCACAATTTTGGCGATGGCCTGAGAGGCACTCATGCCGATGATAAATACGGCATGCAAATGCAGATGATGTCGCAGGTCTTGCCAGATGAAACCGTCATCGACAATGTGTTCGCCTATATTCAGTCGATGGCTACTGAGATCCAATGATGCGTGGCGGTACAGCCTCGTTAGTAATCACGGCCGTGGTGTTTTTTTTCACCGCTGGCGCGGCAGCCTCGGTAGCTGCCGAGCCGACGCCTGGTCAGATTTGGCAGCTGGCGCAACACTGTCCGGCGGGTTTCGTTGCGGATGAGGAACAACGCTGCCGCTTACGCAGTCTCTACGGTGCTTATTCATCATTACAGGGCGTCGGCGTCGGTGGCCTGAAAACCGGGCTGCCCCCTATCAGGGATGGATTCAGTCCGCAGCAGATTGACCTTGGTCGACTGCTGTTTTTTGACCCCGTATTGTCCGCTGATGGCAGCGTCGCCTGTGCCAGTTGCCACAACCCTGACAAGGGATTTGCCGATGGCCTGGCCCACAGTATCGGCATCGATAACAAGCCGGTATCGCGTTCTGCCCCAAGCCTCTGGAATGTTGGATTACAGCAGCGTTTTATGTGGGATGGAAGCAAGGCCAGCCTCGAAGAGCAAATGCAGGGACCTTTGTTTGCCGACAATGAAATGGGAACGACGCCTGAGAAACTGCTGCAAACGCTGCGCTCGATTCCTGCCTATGGGGCTTTGTTTGAACAGGCATTTGGGGCGACTCCGATCACGCTGGCGCAAATATACGCAGCGATCACGGCCTTTCAAACATCTCTGGTATCGCTCAACAGTCGCTACGATATGTATGCCCACGGCTTTCAGGAGGCCCTGAGCGAGCCGGAGATAGAGGGCTTTAATGTCTTTCGGTCCTTCGTCGCTCGCTGCGCCGAGTGCCATACGCCTCCCTTGTTCACCAATCAACAGATTGCGGTAATCGGGACGCCGGAACCGGATGGCCTGCCATTCGATATCGGTGCCCAGGGTCCAACGGGTGATTCGAAACTCCGCGGCGGTTTTAAGGTTCCTTCCTTGCGCAATGTTGCATTAACGGCACCGTATATGCACTCCGGGCGTTTTGAAACCCTGCGAGAGACCGTTGAGTTTTATACCCAGGGTCGTGGTCATGCGGTGCCAGAGGAAGAAAATATTTACCTGCATTGGCACATTTGGGAACCCCAGCTCAGCGATGCTGAGTTGGATAGCCTGGTCGATTTTTTGCACACGCTAAGCGACGAGGGTTACAAGCCTCAGGTGCCCGCTTCTGTGCCGTCAGGTATGCCACCCGTAAATGGAAAAAATTGAATTGGTACAGGAGAATCACCCATGAAGTCCCTGAGGTATATTGTGTTGACGGTGCTGCTGGCACCCACCTTGTCGTGCCTTGCTGGCCAGATAGAAGTCAAGGACGGGGAGTCGATCCAGGCGGCCGTCAATCAAGCACAGGATGGCGACACCATTTTGGTGTACCCGGGCAGCTATAAAGAAAGTGTCTACATCGACAAGGACAATATCACCCTGCGCGGCGTGGTCCAGAAAGGCGAGTGGCCGGTACTGGAAGGCGAAAAATTGCGCAACGATGCTGTGTTGTACTCGGGTAATGGTATTACCATCGAATGGCTCAAAATTGTCGAGTACAAAGGCAACGCCATTATGGGACAGTCTGGCAACAATTACGCGATTCGCAATAACTGGGTCATCGATGCCGGGGTGTACGGCATCTTTCCGCAGTTCGGGATCAACGGTGTGATTGAATACAATGTGCTCAGTGGTATTGAAGACGCGGCCATTTACGTCGGTATGTGTGACAACGTCGATGTCCGTCACAATGAGGTATTCGACAGCGTCGCGGGTATCGAGATCGAAAATACACGACATGCATTGGTAGAAAATAATTATGCCCATGACAATACGGCAGGTATCCTGACCTTTATCACGCCGGGACTGCCCATTAAAACCACCTACGACGTCATCATCCGCAATAACTTTATCGTCAATAACAACACCCCGAATTTCGGTGCTCCCGGCTCTATCGTATCCGGGGTTCCGGTCGGTACGGGAATCCTTATTATGGCGGCGGACGATGTCGTCATTGAAGGCAATATCATCTCTGGCAATAACAGTTTTGGCCTGGTGATCACTGATCTTTCATTTATCACCAATGTCTCCAGCGACCCCGAATCCGAACCCAACCCGGACAATATCCGGGTGCTGGATAATTTTATGATAAACAATGGGACTGACCCGGTCGCCGAAGTTAGGGCGCTGATGGCAACCCGTCTAAGCACCACCGGGCCGGACATCATGGCTCTGGGCACCGCGGGAGAAGAAGACAATTGCTTCCTCAACGGAGATGCCTACCGCACCTATGGCACTAAAAAGTGGGGAGTCTGCGACCCGGGCGCCACTACCGTCGATATCGTTAGCTATCAGCTCGACGAGCCAGCCCCGGCGCGGCTCATTGAAAATGACGAGGATCGAGCGGCTCACCTGTATAACGGAATTTGCGCAGGATGCCATGCTTATAATCTGCGTATGATCGGGCCAGCGGCGATGGTGGTGCAGGCGCTGTATCATAACGATCCTGAAGGTTTGGCCGAGTTTATCGCCAAACCGAGCAAGGTGCGCCCGGATTATCCCGAGATGCCACCCCAGGATTACCTGTCGCCCGAGCTGCGATTCAAAGTTGCAGAATATATGCTGAGCCTGAAAAAGTAGTCAGAATTGGCGCTACCCTGGCGGCTGTCATGCCTGTGTGACAGCCGTTTTTTATTGTCTGCGGGTTTTCCACTGCCCCTTTGATGGTGAAAATATTGGTGGCGTCAGAGCCACACTAAGGCAGCAATTGGCGTTACAATAGAGCGGTTATTTCCGGGCAGAAGTGTTTCAAAATCACAAGGAGGAGAGCCGTGATCGGTCGATGGTTGAACTGTGTACTGGCATGCTATGTAACGGGTTTTGGCGGTGCGGCGCTGGCGCAATCCATGGCGCAGGAGGATCTGGTAAGCCAGGCGCAAATGCTCGCTAACGATTTCCAGGCAAATCTCAAGGGCGCGCTGACCCAGGCGATGGCGATAGGAGGCCCGGTTAATGCTATCGACGTGTGCAAAGTCGATGCGCCGGCCATAGCTGAGGAATTGTCCAGCGAAGGCTGGGTGGTGTCGAGAACTGCACTGCTGGTGCGTAACCCGGCCAATACGGCTGACGAGTGGGAACGTAACAATATGGAGCAGATGCAACAGCAACTGACTGCGGGCAAAGCACCTGGAGAGTTGGTCATCGCCGAGATTCGCGACACCGACGAAGGTAGGATGTTTGCTTATATGCAGCCGATTATGACCGGCAAGCTGTGCCTTACCTGCCATGGCGAGCAGCTGGCACTGCCCGTGGCCGAAGCCCTGTCCAGGCTCTATCCAGACGATCAAGCGGTGGGGTTCAGCGAGGGAGACCTGCGTGGCGCGTTCACCTTCGTCAAGTTACTGCCGAGTGACTAGGCCAGATTTTTGCCAAGCACGACAATGACCAAAAGACTGCTTTTTATTGCGGTAGCTCCGGTCATGCTGGCGCTTGCACTTGCAGCCTTCATCAGCCTTGGCTCGGTCAAGGTCAGCAGCTGGGGCCTGATGGGGACATGTCTACGTTGCTGAGAATTATGCTGGGGTGATCTCTTCACCATTCGAGCATTAATGGCCGTGTTATTCGGTTCAGCGTACAAAACCAGTTATCTGCTGTTCGTGGTTTGGGCCCGCGCTACATGAGTTTTTACCCTGACCCGAATGGCACTTACTTTAGGAGAAAAGCATAGGATTTTCAGAGCGCCGCTCCGGGTGTCCACCGTCAGGACGCGCCGTAAACCCGTCCCTGGGGGCTCTGCGCCGACATCCCTGTCGGCGAAGGTCCTGCCGATGGACACCCGAATCGGCTTAAGTCAGTGCCATTCTACCCTGACCCCAAATAACTCTCATAGATCCGCAGTAGGCGTTGACCGCCGGTGAGCGCTGCGGCCGCGTGTGCTTAGCGGGCAACAGATGCTGAGCCACCGCCTCCCGGCCTTCATGATCACCTCTGCAAGAGCTTCACCAGGCGAACTGACAGCCGCGGGTATCACTCGGCATAGATGAAGGCTGGCAGGGCCTCAAGCTGCTTTTTACTGGCACCGGACAGCTGCAACTGCCCCTTGTCATTCATCTTTAGCACCTCGACCGGCACCGCAACCATTCGTTCATCCACACCCAGAAAGCCGCCCACTCCAATAATCGCCACTGAAACGGAATCGTCGGAGCCGACGATAAAGTCTTCCAGCTTGCCGATATCTTCACCTTTGTCATTGTAGATACTTGACCCTAACAACTTGCTTGCGCGATAGCCGGTTGTCGCCACCGATTCAGCATTGACACCGGTCAGTACAGTACCGACGACGGGATCACCGCCGTGCTTATCGGCCCACGCGCCGCCAGCCAGCAACACAGCGACACACACCGCAGAGGCCTTAAAAAGTGTTTTCATAATCATCTCCTTGCCTGTTATTGAAGGTTATTGTGCCAGTTGAAAATACAGGATTCCAGGATGCAATGAAATAGCTGAGGCGGGTCCGGTGAAGAGGATGTTGCGTCGCAGCGAGCAGTAGGCTTCACCTTTTGCCATCACCACCCGGGCGATCCTCGCCAGTTTATCGGCAATAGCGACCCACGCCTTGTTGTGCCCTCTGCGCTTGTAGCGCTTGTGCCCAGCGACTCAAGTGATCGGTCCTGGTGGCCGGGTGCCGCAGTATACCCTCGCCTGGCATTGCCGGATTTCTATCGGCCGATAGACTTCAAAATCGACGCGGCAAAGGTTTCGAGTTCTTGTTCCTGGCAGGGAAACGCCTGTGGGCTCGACACCATAATGTGGTCCAGCGCCTGCTGCCATTTGCCGCCGAGAAAATCCTCCAGCGACAAGGGGCAGTAGGGTATGTAGCGCTCTGTCGCCTCGCGCAGGACCGGGGCTTCGCGATTGTCGGTACGGGTAATGCCAACCATCCTGCTGGCATTGACCACGAATTCCGCACAGGTGCCATAACCTGGCTTGACGATACCGGCATCGGCTATTTTCACAAGATCCGGAAAGCCGATGCCGGATCCGATCTCAAAGGGCAGGCGCACAAGCTCAGCACCAGGCGCACTGATCGGCAAATCACCAACCACCAGAAACCGGTACCCCGCACAGCCATCAACCCTAATGCTGCCAAGGGCTGCCGCCTCCCACCCTCCCACCGCCACCAAAATTAGCGGCCGCTCCTGGTCTTGGGTAATGCCGAGGTGTGAAAGTATCGTGTGGCGCGACAGACTCGAGCGGCGTCCAATCAGCGGCGCCTCCTGCACCAGCCGGAAAGGGTGTTGTGTGGCGTGAAACGGCAGCCTGAAATACATCGCCGCGCTGTGGTATTGCCGTTGCATGCGCTCCAGGTAATCCATCAATTCCGGTTGCCCGGCAAACACAGGTTGCAGTATCCAGTCCCAGCTGAAGTTGCCGATAACGGCTGCGGGCAGGCCCAATTCAGATGCCGCTGCCAGGGGAATCGCGGCGACATCGGATAGCACGGCATCGAAGCGATAATCTTGCAAAAAACGGGTCTCACTTGCGACCCGCTGATCCAGTTGCCGTGACAACAATTGGTATTGATATCTCGTTGCATCCACGTCCAGTTCAAAGCAGGTACGCTGGATTAAACCCGGCTCGTAGTCCTGCTGTCGTAGATCGAATTGACGCATGGAGCTGGAGGCGGAAAAACGCCGCATTGCGTCTGCTGGAACTGCGGTTGAAAAAGTGATGTCGAGCTCAGGGTTAAAGCGCTGCAGCAGGCCCGCCACAGTGCAGGCCCGGGTTGCATGCCCGAAGCCGTGGGCGGTGATGGCGTAGAGCAGTTTCATAGGCGTTTATCTGCGGATTATCGAGTGCTCATTATAAGCTGGGCGGGGTATACCGTGAGCTTGATATAGCTCAATCTACAGCGAAGGCGTTTCCGTTACAATCCCGCCTTGATTCAACCATTGCGTCAACGTTGTCTATTGCTTTTGGGCCTGTTCCCTGATGCGTGGGGGCGTGTCGTATGAACGTGTACCAGGGGATTTTATGAAAAAAAATGAAAGTATTAACAGCATCCTGACCCGCGACGTCATTTCTGTGCAAACGGGGCAAAAATTGAGTGACGTCAATCGAGTATTCAAGCAACAGCCTATCCATCATCTGCCGGTGCTCGATGGCACAAAGCCGGTGGGCATTATTTCTACCAATGATATTTTCAAACTGATTTTCAACGTTGACGGCACGGATGAACGTATGGCCGATGCAATGTTGGACCACCAGTTTTCGATTCGGGATGTGATGAAGAGCGACATTCAGACCCTTACGACCAAAGCCTCGGTCAAGGATGCGGCTACTGTGTTGCAGGATAGTTCGCTGCACTCGGTGCTGGTGGTCGATGACAGCGGTGCCCTGGCCGGTATCGTTACTACCACTGACCTCATTCGCTATTTGCTGGACCAGTTTTAATCGCGGCTGTTGTCTCGACCGGGCGCGATAAGCTGTCGCCGGCAGTCGCACTTGCTGCCATGCTATGTTCGGCTCCGGCAAGGTCGCAGCCGGGACTGGATGTAGAGGCTGTCGTCACGATCATGCAGCCAGACAGATGCCTTATTCTGGCTGACTTGCAGCGGGCTACCGGCTAAGCGTGCCCTTTATTTTTTCAAAACTCGACTTGATTTCATTGCCCAGTAAGCTGAGTGCCGCCGACACATCTTCCGATGATTCGCTCGCAGTGTGAAGGGCTCTTTCGCCTCGTTCGCGAAAATCCTGCCATTGCTTCTCGAGATCATCCATTTCATCCTGAAGGTCCTTTTGACCCAGGTGTAGTTTCAGGTAAATCTCGTCCCGCTCCTGCTTCAGCAAGCCGAGGAGATGTTCCAGTTCCTGTTGGTAATTCATTTGCATAAGCTCCTGCTCAATCCCGCCATACTGCTTGGCGCACGTTGCGCCACCTGCTGCATCAGTCAGCGCGGCTCGTCCATGAGCCGTTTGCCTGAGCTCTGCCCGGTGGCTTCAGTCAGCTAATCTCCACTCGTTTGCTCACGGGTTTCTGCTGCGAGACTTTCGGTACGCTAATGGTCAGCACGCCATTGTCAAAATTGCCGGTGATATCCTCTACGCTGATGGTGCGGCCGACATTGAAACTGCGAGCATACTTGCCGCTGCGGCGCTCCTTGCGTATCACCTTACCTTTCTTTTCCTCGGTTTTCTCCTCGTTGCGCTCGGCTTCGAGTGTGAGCACTCCGTCCTCCACGGTTACGTGAATATCCTCCTTTTTCACCCCGGGGATGTCGACGACAATTTGGTAGTGCTTGTCATCATCCGTGATATCCACCTGGGGCGACAAAAAAGCTTTGCCGTTTTCATTCGCCAAGCGGCTACCCGGGAATAGTTCATCGAATATCCGGCTAAAATCGGTAACAGTATCTCTGGGTATCAAATTCATGGTCAAGCCTCCTTGTCCACTGCATGTTGTTTGAATAGAGCCACAAGTCCTTATGCTTGATTTAGGGGCGCGTTGGGGTTAATTCAAGTTCACGCAGAAAAAATATGGATAAAAGCTTGACCACGATCAAAAAAGGCAACAGATTTGTACCCTCCACTAAAAAGGCCTGTATTGGAGGTGGTAGTAGGATAGAGTCATCACTTTGCAATATGCTGGATCTATAGTCCAAACAAGCAGATATTAACGGAGAGATAAATGCCAGAAGTCAAACGTCCGGTCAAACCCGTTGAAGTCAATTATGTTTGCGATGCGTGTGGCCACGGTATGATGGAGCTGCGCGGTGAAAGCAATCCAGCCACCGGTGAGAACCCCCATGCCTGTGTTATCTGTGGTCATGAGCAGGTATTCAAATGGGTAACATACCCGCGTATTGTTTACGTCGGTGAAGAAGAGTCAGTCTGAATGGGCAGCTGTGCTTGGCGCGGGCTTTTCGATTGCAGCAAGCTGGCGAAGAGGGGTTTCGAATATGCAGCATTCCAATGGTCGCCTGCGGGAGCCGGCAACTGCGGCGAATCACAGGGCAAAAAAGTGCCTGATCACTGTTTCCTGCTCCATTGCATCCCGGTAGCCATATTCAATGAGATCCTGGCAGAAATTCCCTTCAAACAAGAGGTAGCTGGCGAGACTGCCGCCACCGCCGCGTTTAGTGGCACCGGCAATCTGTAATATGGCGCGCATCGTTCTGGGCAAGTCCTGGACGTGTTTCTCTGCCAGTTTGTCGAACTCTATGGACGGCTCAATACAAAGCAGGTCTATCACTCGCAGGTCTGCGCTGTAGTTGCTGGTGTTTTCATTGTCGATGATGCCAACCAGTTCGTTAATCCGAACCAGGTTCTCGAGGTCTGTATCCAGCGTATCAAGAAAGGCGCTATTGAATATATGGCCGACGATTTTTGCCAGTGAAGGGGAGTGCGTTGGAGCGTCGGGTTGCTCCGGGGCGCGAGGATTGCCGCTGACACCGATGACCATGGCGCGGTCGGCGCCCATACGCAGCGCCGGGCTGATGGGCGAAAGTTGACGCAGCGCGCCGTCCCCAAAATATTCTCGCCCTATCATTTCTGCCGGAAAAATGGTGGGCAGGGCAGAAGATGCCATCAGGTGTTCAATACTGACCACGGCCGGCACGCCGACCTTGCGAGCTGCGCGCCATTTCTGAATATCGGTATTGCCCTGGAAAAAGGTCACGCTTTCGCCGCTATCGTAAGATGAAGCGGTAATGCCAACGGCGTCGAGGTAGCCCCGGTCGATACGCGACTGGATATTGCGAAACTGGATAGAGTGTCGCAACAAATTCCTGAGCGGAGCATTGTCCAACAGCGCGAGTGGCCGGTTTTTACTGATGCCGGCGTTAAAAAGTGACATAAACAGTCGCAGCAGGCCCCATACAATGTGGGCGGCGTCGGCATTGTAGACGTTCTCCACCGACAGGTCGGTCCACATTTTCTCCACTTTCTTGATCGACAGGCGAAAGTTGTTTGCGGAAGCGGCAATAGCGACCGCGTTGATAGCGCCTGCCGAGGTGCCGGTGATAATAGAAAATGGGTTGTGGCTGCGTTTGGGGAACAGGTCGGCCACCGCTTTAAGTACTCCGACCTGGTAGGCGCCCCGTGCTCCTCCTCCAGTGAGCACCAATGCGGTCTTACCTTCTGCTTTCCATTCAATCGTCATTCGAACTTCCGTCGGGCTGGTTGATAAAGTTTAGACCACGGGGAAGCGGCCTCAAAGCAGATGCACGTGAAACATTAAGGTGTACTTCGCTTGCGCGGCCACCCCTCGCAATTGCTACAATGGCCGGCTTTGGGTTGGCTTGGTGCCATCGATGCTTGTGCCATTGATACTTGCTCCCAACGACTCTGTGTGCTCCGTCGGCTAAGTGCGGCGGGTCGCGCTTTCCCTGATGGCTTATAACCAGGCGCATCGTATGCAGCATATGCAAGGATTACCTCCCGACCCCGGTGCCGGTCACGATTGGCGAGTGATCGCCAGATTGCTGCCCTATCTTTGGCAGTATCGGGGCCGGGTAATGATAGCGCTGGCACTCCTGGTGTTGGCCAAGGTGGCCAACGTGATGGTGCCTGTCAGCCTCAAGTATATCGTCGATGCCCTGGACGCCAGTCTGCATCCCGGGATGGAAATCATCCTGGTGCCGCTGGGCATGGTGCTTGCTTACGGTGTTCTGCGCTACAGCGCTATATTTTTTGGCGAGTTGCGTGACGCAGTTTTTGCCCGGGTGGCGGAGCGGTCGCTCTCGCAAATCAGCCTCGCGGTGTTTAGTCACCTGCACCAGCTGGATCTGGCTTTTCACCTGGAGCGACGCACCGGCGGTATTTCGAGGGATATGGAGCGCGGCACCAATGGCATCAGCTTTTTGCTGCGTTCGGTGGTCTTCAGTGTGGTTCCGATATTGATTGAAGTGTTACTGGTCGTTGTTGTCATCGCTTTTACAGCAGACATTTATTTTGCGCTGATCGTGTTTGCCGGGGTCGCTTTGTACATCGTTTTTTCAGTGTGGATGACTCACCGGCGCACGACCTTGATCCGCACCGCCAACCAGCGTGACAGCGATGCCAATCATCGTGCTGTCGACAGCCTGCTGAATTACGAAACGGTGAAGTATTTTAACAACGAGTCGTACGAAGCACAGCGTTACCAACAAGCCCTGCGTGCGCGGGAAGATGCCAAGGTGGTCAATCTCTACAGCCTGGCGGTGCTCAATAGCGGTCAGGCTTTAATCATCGCGGTGAGTGTAACACTGGCGATGTGGCTGGCTGCGGTGAGGGTAGCCAGCGGGGCTATGACCCTGGGCGACCTGGCGATGGTCAACGCGTTTATGTTTCAGGTGTTTGTACCGCTGAATATCCTGGGTTTTGTCTACCGTGAGATTCGTCGCGCCCTGACCGACGTTGAGGCCATGTTTGGGCTGCTTGATATTGAACCCGGGGTGGTCGACAGGGAAGCTGCAAAGCCATACCAGGACAAGCTGGACGGGCTGGAGTTTGATAATGTTGGCTATGCCTACGACCCCCTGCGGCCCATTTTAAAACAACTCAATTTCAGGGTGGAGCCAGGGCAAAAAGTTGCGATTGTCGGCCCCAGTGGCGCCGGAAAATCAACCCTTGGCCGCCTGCTGTTTCGTTTTTACGATGTTGACAGCGGAGCCATCCGGGTGGGCGGCACAGATATTCGTGACCTGCAGCAACAAAGCTGGCGATCAGCGATAGGCGTGGTGCCCCAGGATACCGTTCTATTCAACGACACCCTGCGCCAGAACCTTCTCTATGGCCGCCCCGACGCCAGTGAGGAAGAACTTGCAAACGTCATCGAACTGGCCCACCTGAAGGACTTTGTCGACAGCCTGCCGGCGGGTCTCGAAACCCGGGTTGGTGAGCGTGGATTGAAGGTGTCAGGCGGAGAAAAGCAGCGCGTTGCGATTGCCAGAATGTTGCTGAAAAAGCCTCGAATCATGCTCTTTGACGAAGCTACCTCATCCTTGGACTCTGCCTCGGAACACGCTATCCTGCGGGCCCTGCGGGAAGTATCGGCGCAGCATACCAGTCTCGTCATAGCGCATCGCCTATCGACAGTGGTCGATGCTGACAATATCATCGTACTAGATAACGGCGCGGTGACAGAAAGCGGCACCCATGCGCAACTGATGGCGCACAGAGGGCGTTATTGGCAGATGTGGCAGCTGCAACAGAAGCAACAAGGCGACCACTGAATTCAACCGCCAGGAAGTGGGATTAAAAATGAGTATGAAATATATCATTGAGCCGGTGACGGCCTACCAGCAGAACTGCACCATCCTGGTGTGTGAGGAGACAGGCAGTGCTGCCATTGTCGACCCGGGTGGTGACCTTGATCGGCTGGTCACCAGGCTTGAGTCGCTGCAGCTTACCCCCGAAAAAATATTGCTGACCCATGGCCACATGGATCACTGCGGCGGCGCGGATGCCTTGCGCTCACGCTTTGGAATTCCCATTGAGGGGCCGCATGAAGAGGACCGATTCTGGATAGATCAACTCCCGGCGTGGTGCGAAATGGCGGGTATGCAACGGGTTGAGGCTTTTGAGCCAGACCGCTGGTTGCAGCAGGATGATCATGTTGGTTTTGGAGCTCAACAGCTTGTCGTCAAACATTGTCCGGGCCACACCCCCGGGCACGTTATCTTTTTTCACGAAACGGCCCGCATTGCGCAGGTTGGGGACGTCCTGTTCCAGGGCTCTATTGGTCGCACGGATTTCCCCCGCGGAGACCACGCCACCCTGATAAAATCTATCGTGGAGCAACTCTGGCCCCTCGGTGACGATGTTACCTTCATTCCGGGGCACGGACCGACTTCAACCTTCGGTCGAGAGCGGCGCTACAACCCCTTTGTAGCGGATGCGCGTTTTGGTTGAAGAGTGGCCCACGGATCGCCAACAGCAGAAGACGTTTTATCCGCTGCTGCTGCCAATAGCGTTGATCGGCGTCATGGTCTGGGTTTTACAGGAGCCCGGGCTTACGGTTTTGGCGTATATATTTGTCGCGTACAGTGGGGTAGTACTGGCAGTAATACCCAGGGAAATAGCCGGCCTCGGGCAGCACCCGCGGCAGTGGCTGGCAGCGGCATTGATCCTTGCCCTGGCAGGCGCAGGGGTTCTGCTGGGTGCGCCTGTTGGTCTGCTGCTACTGGCTTTATTAGTCGGGTTACTGACGAGGTTGTGGTACATCAGGCAATACCATCGTCGATTGGGGTATAGTCAGTCGGCAGAATTAGTACGGAAAGGGTTGCTGGTAGTGCTGTGGTCTTCGATCAGTGTGTTGGTCGCGTTGTACAATACTTACTGAAAGCGCTCGAATGACCATGCAGGGCCGCCTGACAGCAGGCAGATTTCGGGAGCGGGGCAGGGGTGTCCGGGATAGACAATCATGATGTTGTATCCAATTTATAAATGGTTAATTTATATTCCGGGGCTGGGCTTAATCACCCTGCTCAACTTCCTCGGCGTGGTGTTTGTGGCACCTTTCAGTCCGCGCCTCGCCAGTCGATGGTTTGCGGGTATGTGGGCGCGGAGTCTGATGTACCTGGTGCCCGCTAAACTCACGGTCTATGGAGAGGAAAACCTGCCTTTGCACCCATCCTATATTGTGGTCTCGAACCATCTGAGCCTGATGGACATTCCTATCTTGTATGGCTGGTTAGACCTCGATCTGAAATGGGTAATGAAGAAGGAGCTGCGCAAGGTGCCGCTGATTGGTGGTGGCTGCGCCTTGTTGGGGCATATCTTTATCGACCGCTCTAATCGAGCAGAAGCACTGCGCCAGCTGGAGGACGTGAAGCGAGAGCTTGAACCGGGTATTTCCATTTTGTTTTTCCCGGAGGGAAGCCGCAGCCGTGACGGCACATTGAAAAGATTTAAGAATGGGGCATTCCTGATGGCGAAGGATCTTGATCTGCCCATCCTGCCCATCACCCTGACCAACGCGGATACCATCCTGCCGCCTGATGGCATGGATTTGCGTCCCGGGAGCGCCCAGATGATTATTCACCCGCCGATTGGCGTCGAACAAGTGCGAGATTCATCATCCGAACAGTTGCGAGATCGGGCAAGGGCGATCATCGCCTCCCGGCTGGATAAATAACCGCTATGTATACCGGAATAGTGCAGGGTAGTTTCAATGTAGTTGCTGTCGCAAAGAAATCGGGCTTGCACACGCTCACTATTGCACTCGACGTCGAGCGCTGTCGCGACGTGCAAATAGGAGCAAGCGTGGCAGTGGACGGGGTCTGTCTGACGGTGACGGCGATCAACGGCGAGAAGCTGGTGTTCGATGTGATGCAACAAACCTTGCAACAAACGACATTGGGAACCTTGCAGCCCGGCGATCGGGTTAACATAGAGCGATCGGCGCGCTATGGCGATGAAATCGGCGGGCACGCGATGTCGGGGCATATAGATGCGGCGCTCGAGATTGTGGCGTTGCACGAACCCGAAAACAATCGTGAGTTGACCTTTCGACTACCACCATCCCTGGTGCCCTATGTGTTTGAGCGTGGTTACGTCGGTCTCAATGGCTGCAGTTTAACCGTTGCCAGGTATGTACCGGAGGCGGCAGAGTTTACGGTCTGCCTGATTCCCGAAACCCTGCGCGTAACAACCTTCGGTGCCAAAGCGGTCGGTGATAAAGTCAATTTGGAGCTGGATCGGCAGACCCAGGCAATTGTCGATTCCGTCACCCGCTATCTGGCTGATAACCGCCAGCAGTTGCGCCAGTTACTGGTAGACCAATAGCGGATACTGGGTCTATAACGGCCCACCACCTGGCGGCGTCAGGCAATGCGGCGTGGAAAACGTCTCTGCAGCGCGCTTATTCCTCTGGCATCAGGCGGTTCAGGCGATCGAGTGCATCGACATATTCGCTGATCAGGCGGAAAATCACATTCCTGCAGCTTTCTACCGCGTTAATTTGGCCGACCACTTGCCCCACCGGATTGAACGCCACACGCTGGGTGTTGCCGACACCTGCATAGACGGATGTTCGGCGCATGCCGTCTGAGCTGACGATGCCCTGTAAGGGCATGCCCAGCGGCTTGGGATTTGCCGGGTCGTCCCAGGCTTGGGTCCAGGCATTTTTCAGCATTCTGCACGGCTTCCCGGTCCAGGAGCGGGAGCGCACGGTGTCCTCGCTGGTGGCTTTAAAATACGACTGTTTCTGCGCGGGTTCAGCGTGGGCTTCCTGCACTGCCAGCCACAACGAGCCGGTCCAGACACCGGCTGCGCCCATACTCATGGCGGCCAGCATTTGTCGACCGTTGCCAATGCCGCCGGCAGCCAGTACCGGTACCGGCGCCACTGCGTCGATAATCTGGGGCCACAGTACCACGCTGCCGACATCCCCGGTATGACCACCCCCTTCACCACCCTGGGCCACAATAAAGTCCAACCCAGCCTCTTTGTGGGCTACGGCCTGCTTCACCCGGCCACAAAGTGCCCCCACCAGGCGGCCGCTGTCCTTGATCATTTTAATTTTGTCGGCCGGAGGGGTGCCGAGGGCATTGGCGATCAGGCGGCATTTGTCGCGGGTAATGGCCTCTTTGATCATGGGTGTGGCGGTAGCTTCAGTCCAGCCCAGTAAGCCCATCGTTTGACTGCCATCCGGCCATTCCGGCACACCGTGCTCCGCCAGCAGCTTCTGTGCAAACTCGATATGTTCCGGCGGAATCATTTTTTCCAGCTGTTGCTCCAGGTGCTCCGGATCCATGTCACCCATGCCTTCGTATTTCTGCGGGATAACAATATCGACCCCGTAGGGTTTGTCACCGATGTGCGCATCGATCCAGTCCAGCTCTTCGGCCAGCTTTTCCGGGGTAAACCCGACCGCACCCAACACGCCGATGCCGCCGGCCTTACTGACGGCAACGACCACGTCACGACAGTGGGTAAACGCAAAGATGGGGTATTCAATGCCGAGTTTTTTGCACAGTTCGGTTTGCATGGACAGGTCTCTTGGGGCGATAGATGCTGGTCATACAGGCTCTGGTAAACCGGTAAGCACAACACGCATTGGCCTTAGATTACGCGCTTTGGGCGTTTGCGACCATGACAAGGTAGTAATATCCGGGAGGGTTTGGAGCCGCTGTGGTGCAGCTAAGTTTCCAGCTCCCGTCCGGGTGTCGGGGGCTGGAAAAGCACAGGCTCAGGCGTCGGCAGTCTGGACCTGCTCGACGTCCACTTCAACGCCTTCGATTTCTTCGAACAGGGCAATAAACTGCTGCGTCAGTTTGTGACTGTTGGCGCAGTAAATAAGCGGTTCAGCCGCCTCGTGGGATTCACGCATCTTGACCGAAGAGCAGAGGTAGCTGTTGAACAGCGGCAAGCCTTCTTCCGTCAGGGCATCGACAATCCGCTGCGGCTGGTTGGCGCGCGGCTGGAACTGGTTGACCACAATACCCTCCAGCGCCAGT
>CAVROQ010000006.1:0-50021 GCA_963722805.1 uncultured Gammaproteobacteria bacterium | reverse complement strand
CCCGCGGGGATGTCCAGAACCGACGTGGCGCAGAAGGTGAGGCGACATTGATCCTGGGTGCCGTTGGTAGAAATGGTATCAGGTATGCAACAACAATCCTACGTTGCGCAAGGTTTGTTTGGCAGACATGAATAGTGGGTGCGCGATTACTCTCGTCCGCTTGCAGACCTATGCATTATCTCTGTTGCCATAACCGGGCCTGGGCTTACTCAGCTGTTGCGCAATGGCGTTTCTGAGTTTGGCTGGATTAACCGGTTTATGCATCAGCGTATAGCCGCTTATATGGGCATCTTTTAACCGTTCTGGAGCGGTATCGCCGGTAATGAGTAGCGCTGGTATATTCTGCCCCATCAGGTTATTGATTTGTCTTAGCACATCTACACCAGTCAGGCTTTCGCGCAGGCGATAATCACATATGGCCAGGTCGGGTACAAAACCACTGCTCACCACTAACAGCGCCTGTTCCAGGTTCCAGGCAGTTTTTACCGTTAGTCCCCAGCGTGTCAGCAGTTCCTTCATTGCAGCCGCAATGCGAGCGTCGTCGTCAATGACCAGTACCGACCTGCCTGCCAGTTGGCCCGGATGCATTGGGATGTGTGGGTTTAACGCATAGACCGATACTGTGGTTTCCGTTACCCGCTCCACTACAAGCGAGAATGTAGTTCCCTTGCCCTGGGTAGATTCCAGGTGGAGGTCATGCCCCAATAGGGCGCATAGTCGCTTGACGATAGCCAGCCCAAGCCCGAGTCCATTGTCTGGATCCCGTTCCGGATTCTGCAGCTGGTGAAATTCCGAAAAGATATTGCCCAATTCCCCCTGTGGTATTCCCGGCCCGGTGTCGGATATGGATATCTCGATTGCCTTGGGCCTCAGAGAACCGCCTATGCTCACCACTCCCGTGCTGGTATGCACAATCGCGTTATTGATCAGGTTTCGCAATATTCGGTTGAGCAATATGGGATCTGACTGCACCAGAGCGGGGGGGCAGGAGCGATCTAAAGCCAGGCCCCGAGACTGCGCCAGTGGCAGGAGCTCTTGTTCCAGATCCTCCAGTAACTGTTCTACTGCAAACACATGCCGGTTGACTTCAACCACACCGGCATCCAGCCTCGAGACGTCAAGCAAAGCGGAAAATAGCTTTTCCATTGATTGGTGAGAATTTTCCAGTTGCTGGACCATTGCCAAGGCTTCCTGGTCTTGCAACCTGTCCTCCAAAGCATGCAGTAACAGGCCCATGGCATGCAGTGGTTGGCGCAGGTCATGGCTTGCTGCCGCAAGGAATCTGGATTTCGAGACGTTCGCTGCTTCAGCCGTGCTTTGTGCGCTTTCTGCTTCTGCTCTTTGCTGCCTCAAATCTGCAAACAACTTTTCATTGTTGCGTTGGAGTTGGGTCGAACGACTTGTTGCTAGCTGAATGTTCCTGCCCAACAATAGAATGATCACAAAATAGAGTAGCGTGGCCGTCGCTGCCGCGAGCGGCATGGCAGCGTTGAAGAGTAACTGCCCGATGCAAACCGGCATTAGCGAGGTAATCGTAAACGCCATAAATGCGGGCCAATAATGTGTCAGGGATACCAGTGAAGACGCGGTAAGCGCCGCAATAATCAGTATTGCCGGAATTTGATGCATGTCGGTGAGCATAGCGCTGCACCAGTAACCTGCTACCCCCCACAATATCCCATTGATACCGGCAGAAATTGATAAGCGGTTGCGCCAATGACGGGTCAAATGAGAGCCTGATGCCAACCAGCACCGGTTCGCATAAGCACGTAACGTCAGTATAGAAGTCAGCACTAGTAGCCAGCTGATAAAATCGCTATGCGGCACTACCTGCCAATAAAACAGGATGACAATCAGTAGCGAAACCACATGAAAAGCTATGTCGTAATAGGCATACTTAACCGGCAGGGCTAGCTGGAAGCTTTTGGCCTCCGCGGCATTATCTGCCGGGTTTTGGACGGTGTGGCCGGGGTCGGTTGTCACATTAAACAGGTGTCGTGTTAAAGGTTGTCAGAATGATTTCAGCCACGTGCCATCAGTAGAGAGGCACACGGCAGCGCTATGCTGATTACAATAAATGCAAGGCAATAACTATGAACGTTTTAGTGGTGGATGACCACAGGCTTTTTCTCGACGGACTGCGCTTTACCCTGAATAAACTCGATGAAAATATTGACGTTAGCGTGTTGTCGTCTTTTGCAGAGGCAGAATCAATACTGCCGCAGACCGATCAATTTGACCTGATCCTGCTGGATCTCAATATCGATGGCGGCGATGGCGTGGCATTGATGCTTAAGCTGCGTGAGCTGGGAGTCTTTACCCCCGTTGTAGCGGTATCCGCCACCGACGACCTGCATCATATCCAGTCTGCGCTGGACGCGGGAGCCTCAGGTTTTGTTCCCAAGGCGCTGGATGCCGAACAAATGATCGAGGGTCTGCGACAAGTTATGTCCGGCGACCTGTTTGTTCCGCGTGACATACAGCGCCAGCTTGCGGCTAACAGGTATCAGCAGCAGCAAATTGACAGCCAGTTGACCAAAAAACAGATAACAGTGCTGGGCCTGCTGTGCGAGGGCTTCTCGAATAAACAGATTGCCGAACATATGTTTCTGACCGAGCACACAGTCAAGTCGCATCTGCTGACCCTGTACCAAAAGTTGGAAGTCAAAAATCGCACCGAGTGTGTATTGGTGTCGCAGCAAAAAGGTTTGCTGGCCAAGCGCTTGTCCAGCTAGAATCTTTGGCACCTGGGCCTGGCCGCCATCCCGCAGTGCCAAGCGGGTCGCTTTCACTACTGCGTAGAAGTGTTCTGGTCGTTTTCGGGCGAGCTCGTTGGGCTGGTTGCGGGTATCAAGCCCGCCAGCACTTCGCTATTGGGAAACCAGGTGAGGGCTTCAGCTTGCAGTGCTGCCGCCTGTTCCAGTTCGCCATCGGCGAGGTGCTGTTGAATTGCGCTGATGTACAGTTGATTGACCCCGTGCAGGCTGGCGTCAATGTCCGGGCTGTTGGGGTCGATGAGCAGCGCCTCCAGGTAGGTTTTAACCGCCTTCTGGTATTCGCCTTGCTCCTCGTAGTTCTTCCCGATTTCCAGCAGCTCGACCACGCCACCACTGGCGGAACCCAGTTGGGCATTGGGGTCGATACTGCGCGCGGCATCCATGGCCCTTTTAGCCTTTTGGAAGTTACCCTTGCCGGTTTCGATACGAGCGACCTCCAGTTGCTGCGCTAACAACAGTGCCAGCATAGCCTCAGCGTCGCTATTGCCGGGTTCCCGTTCCAGTATCTCCTGCAATGAAGCCAATGCCGCATCTCTTGAAGCTGCGGTATTGAGCTGCAGGTCTGCCTGGGCCTGTGACAGCAGGGCGGGCACCGACAGGGCTTGCAGGGACATGCTGGCGCTGTCGTCATCCAATATCGGCGACGTGGCAGCAGGTGCCTCGGCCACCGGCAACTCTGGAGCCGCTGCATATTCATTCGCCTCGTTTTCCCTGGGGGAGGCTTCGCCGGGTTCCTCCGCTTTCCGGTTGCTCTGATCCTGTTGCAGCTGCTGCGCTGCAATGGCAGCCTCCAGTTTCGCGCTGATCGCCTTGGCAAGGTCTTCTTTGGCGCTCAATAAATAGTTGTCTGAGGGATTGACCAGTGCGGCCTTGCCCAATTCCTGTTGAGCCAGTTCAAGCTCGCCCTGCGCGGTATATTGCTGTGCTCGATCGACGGTGTTTACCAGTAGCAGGTCCAGACCGGCCGCAGCGCTGGAGTTATCCGGATCGAGTGCTTGCACTTTTTGATAAAGGTCAAAAGCGCTGCTTGCCCTCGGCTCAAATAGATTTCCCGCATTGGAAGCTGCTCTGGCTTTTTCCAGCAGGGTGTTGATTTTTTGACGTTTTTCATCGCTGGCTTTGGGTGCCGCTGCAACACTATTTGATGGGCTTTTATCACTGCCTGAAGGTTGGCCCTGCAGCGCAAGCCAACCGGCGGCTCCGGCGCCGGCCACAAGCGCGATGCCAGCCAAAAGCCACATTGGGGCGCGGGACCCCGCCTTTTCCGCGGCCAGAGCTTCCTGCTGTGCGGCGGGTCGGGGTGGCGGCGCCACAGAGGAAATGGCCACCGTGGGCGTGTCATCGTCTTTTCGATTGTTCGGCGGTTCATTAGGCGGTGGCCGGAATACGGTTGCTGCTCCCTCATCGTCGTCGCTGGCAACGGCAGCTTCTTCTGCCTTTACCTCAGGAGTTTCCTTTGTTTTCCGAGTTTCTATTGCCGGTGTTTCACTAGTGCTCGAATCTGTGGTTGCCTCGGGCCTGGTCTCGCCAGTGGGGGGCACTGCTTTCCAGGCATTGAGGGGCGTGTGCCGGTTGGCGCTCGCCGCTGGAGTAGGCATACGCGGTGGAGTTTCACCGGGCTTGGCGATAACCGTCTGCTCCATGGGGTCATGCACCAGTTGCTCCAGCGCGGCGGCCATCTCTGCACCGGTTTGAAATCGCTCATCCCGATTCTTTGCCAGCGCCTTGTTAAAAAAAGGCTGAAACTGTGCCAGCTGTGGCGGTAACTCAGGAATCGGATCTAACAAATGCTTGAGGGCGGTGCTGATTGACGACTCTGATGTGTAGGGCAGGTCCTTGGTGATCATTTCGTAACAGACAATGGCAAGACTGTACAAATCGGAGCGTCCGTCCAGCGGCAGACCCTGTGCCTGCTCCGGGCTCATGTAACTGGGGGTGCCGATAACACTACCGGTCATCGTCATCTGGGTGTTTGACTCGGTAGCCCGGGCGATGCCGAAGTCGGCCAGCACATAGGTGCCGTTGTCGCGAATCAGGATGTTGCTGGGCTTTATATCCCGATGTACATAGCCCTTGCTGTTGGCATAGTCCAAAGCATGGGTGATCTGCAGCATAACGTCGTAGACTTTTTCCATCTGCAGTGGTTCGTGAATGACATCGTGCAAGTCGCCATTGCCGATATATTCCATCGCCAGGTAGTTGACGCCATCGAGGGAATCAACATCGTATACCTGCACAATATGCGGATGCGTCAGTTGGGCGGAGATTCTTGCCTCGCGCTTAAAACGTTCGTTAAAGGTGGGGTCGTTGTTGAGCGACGGATCCATCACCTTGATGGCGACATCGCGGTCGAGGTTGATGTGTCGCGCGCGGTAGACGGTGGCCATTCCGCCGACGCCTAAGGGTTCGTGAATCTCGTATCCTGGAATGGCAATGTCAGTCATGTTGGCTCGCAATTCAGGGTAAAGTTAGAGTTCCCGTTGCTGAGGCTATCGCCCCTGCCAGTGCTTACATTCAGGGACAAAACCGCATCGGAACTTGTCAGGGCAGGTTACCAGAAATTGGCGGCGCGGTAATGAGCAATTGCAGTTTTCACATTAGTTGGCGACACCACAGGAGAGCGTCCTTGTTAAGACTTCCGGGTGGGGGCTTATTTCATTTTTCTGCGACAATGGCGATACGCCAGCGCAAAGTCCATTATTCATACTTATGGTTGAATCCACCGGGGTGAGAATACGGCATTATATCAGCCAGGTCGTCGAGCCCCGGCAAGACTTCCACGCGACGCCAGAATTAAACCGCCTTCATGGCGTTCTACAATAGTCAAGCTGAGGAAACTGCAATGGCAATATATATGAAGTTGACACTGGGCAAGGAAATCAAGGGTGACGTTACGGCGGAGGGCTTTGAGGATTGGATAGGAATCCAATCGTGGCAATATGGAAGCGGTCGAGCTGTTTCTATGCACGTTGGTTCGACAGCAAACCGGGAAGCCAGTATGCCCAGTCTTTCGGAAATGTCGATGTCAAAATCCATGGATTCTTCATCCGGTATGTTGGCACAAAAGGCACTGGCAGGGCTTGAAGTGGGCACCGCGGAAATAGCGCTTGTCAGGACCGGAGGCAAGGGAGAAGCGGAAAGGGTTGCAACGTTCAAGCTTGAGGGGGTTGTGATATCGGGTTATTCGGTCAGTGCCGGTGAAGGCGGTGCGCCACAGGAGAACTTCTCGCTGAGCTATACCAAGCTGGAAGGTGACTTTGTCGGTTCCGACCCAAGCCATAAGAACGGTAAGGAAATGAAGTTCTCCTACGACCTGTCAACAGGCAAGCTCAGTTAAGGCTTGCGCTGCAGAAGGATGTAGACCAGGGAGGGTCTGCTGGCATCCGCCAGTATACGTAACAACGGCTGTGTTCATTACCCTGCTAAGTGCCAGACCTGCGCGCTGCAGGGTGCAAACTATGCGCTGGCCGACTGACCAAGAAGTGAGATGAGCTTTGAACTCCAACGAACAGCGACTGATTCAGCTACACAGCGGTGCACTCAGCGGCAAGAATATGGTGGCTGTTTCGCTGTCCGGGAGCGAGGCGATTTCAGAGCTGTTTTCCTTCGTTGTCGAATTGTCTTCAGATGATGCGGGTGTTGATGCAGCGACCGTTCTCGGCGAGGAAACCACCCTGTTGGTGAAAGCGCTGCTGAGCACGGGCCAGGATCGCTATATTCACGGCCATATCGCCGAGTTTATCAGCCTGGGTATGGACGCGGGTGGCGATGCCCGCTACCGGGCGGTGATAGTGCCGCGCTTGTGGTTTCTGGGTTTGGCCCCGCAGGTCAAAACCCACTGTCATGAAGGCAAGAAGCTGCAGGACATATACAAGGCCCTCCTTGCGGAGGCAAAAATTGATTACAAGGTGCTGGCGAGCGATGCGTCTCCGGCGTTGAATTACTTCCAGCTTCAATACAACGAATCTGACCTGGATTTTATCCTCCGTTTCCTGGCCGAAGCCGGGGTCAGCTTTTATTTCGAGCATTCTGCTTCCGCCCACAAGATGGTGTTGGTCAACAGTGCGACCATGTATGCCACCAAGCGGGGTAAATTGCGCTTCTCCGCGTCAGGAGTTTCCTATGCGAGCAGTGAAACAGTGCTCGGTTGGCGGCAACAATATCAGTGCTTCACGCCCAGCGCGGCGCACCTTGACTACGACAATAAAAAGCAGGAAAAGGTCTCAGGCGAGGAAAAGGTCACAACCAAAATCAAGCAGATGCAGTCACTTGAAGCCAAACTCTATGCCAATGGCTTTGCCGATATTGATCCTGGCAAACAGGGTATGCCGGCGCTGTCGGCGGGGCATGCCAAGGCTCAGGCCAAGACTATGCTGCGCGCGGGGCAGGGGCAATCTCGTCGCATCAATACCGCCAGCAACTGCGTCAGCCTGGGCGCGGGTACCATTATTGAGCTTGAAGACACACCGCCCGGTGGCGGCAATAAATTTATTGTTGCCCGAGTCAATCATGCAGCCAGCTCAGGCTTTGATTCGGGTACGGATTATAGCAACGAATTTGAGTGTGTCCCGGATACCGCCGAAATTGCCCCTGATGCCCCGGTGTCACAGCCGGTGTACGGCAATCTTGCTGCGACAGTCGTGGAGTCGGAATACGATGTCGAATCAGCCAATAGAAGCTACGGTATGGTAAAGGTGGCATTTCCCTGGGATCCGAAAACCAAAAGTCCCTGGCTGCAGGTAGCGCAGATTTTCGGCAGTGGTGGTAGGGAGAGTGGCGCCTGGTTTTTGCCGCAAAAGGGCGATGACGTGTTAGTCAGTTTTCTTGGCGGCGATACCCGAAGGCCGGTAATTGTTGGTGTGATGCACAACGGCAAGGACAAGGGGCCAAAATTTACCAACGGACACGGCGATTACACCCGTATTGGCATCAAGACCCCTGCAGGGCATGAGCTGAGCTTCTGCGACAGTGGCGGCAAGAAGGTGAAGAAGGAAGTGTACCTGGAGTCGGCAGGAAACTTCGATCGCCACGTTAAAGAAAATGAGACGGTCAAAATTGACAAGGACAATGAAGTCGATATCAAGGGTGATCAAAAGCTGAAAATCGGCAAAGGCCAGGATGTTGATATTAAGGCCGATCAAAAAGTAAAAGTGGGTAAAAAGATTACTATCGAAGCCGGCACTTCCATCGAGCTCAAGGTCGGCAGCAACAAGATCACCATCGACAATACTGGCGTGAAAATCGAAGGTATGAACGTTTCAGCTAAAGCTAAAATGGATGCCAAGATCGAAGGCCTGAACGTGACCGCCAGCGCCAAGGTCAATGCCAAGATAGACGGTACCATGTCAGAGCTGAGTGGCAAGGCTATGACCACGGTGAAGGGCGCCATGGTGATGATTAACTAGGCTCGCCGGCCTTGGTATTCGATACCGCGCAGGGCGACACCATCCGCCGGAATACTGGAGTGGTTAACGACAACTTTGGAGCGGGAGCTGCTCCGCCAATAACGAGGAGACGTGGGTGACTGTTGCACAGGCATCATCCCAAGCCACGGGCAAGGATCTCTACCCATTGATAGCCTTTTCCGATGAGGCACAGTGCATTATTGACCGGCAACAGCCCGCCGCGGAAAATATTCACAAGTTGAGCGCAGCAGCCTGCTTTCATGATGCCGTGCTACTACTTGCGCACGCCTTGCCAAAAAGAGAGGCGGTATGGTGGGCTTGTCAATGCGCCCGCTCCACGCTGCCCAAGGAGGCTTCGCAACGGCAGCGCGCAGCCATAGATCTCGCCGAGAGCTGGGCGATGAAACCGGATAATGACAAGCGCCTCAAAGCCCTGGCAGAGGGAGAGGCGATAGGCTCTTCTGCCGCCGCTGGCATGGTCGCACTCGCCACTGGATGGTCTGCCGGCAACATCTCGGCCGATCAAACTATCGAGGTTCCGCCGCCGCCACATCTATCTGCCGTGGCCGTCGCGGCGGCAGTTACGCTAGCGGCGTCAGCCGACCCAGATAAAATGGATGCGCACTACCAGCGCTTTATTCAGGACGGTACAAAGATTATTACGAGTGCTGCAAAGTAACGTCGCCATATAATATCTGTTAGAAGACGGGAGATACGCGCAATGCCTCCAGCCGCCAGAATAACCGATATGCATGTCTGTCCCATGGTCACCCCGGGTGTGCCGCCTATTCCCCATGTTGGCGGGCCCATATTGCCCCCCGGCACCCCCACCGTGTTAATCGGCAAACTGCCCGCAGCCGGCATGGGCAGTATGTGCACCTGCGTAGGCCCACCGGACTCCATCGTGAAGTGCAGCATGACGGTGATGATTGGCAAAAAGCCGGCCGCCAGAATGGGAGATATGACGGCCCATGGGGGTAGTATTGTGGTGGGGCTGCCTACGGTTATGATTGGGGGGTAGGCGGTGTATTAATCATCGTATTGCCATCAAATGGGAAGCACAGGTTGACGCCAGCGTGGACCAACGTAGGACGGTGTAGTTCTGATCGAAGGGTTGTGTCAGTGTTAGACTAGACGCCAATAAAGTATGTGGTAGGGCGGTTTACATCTTAAGAAAATTGCGTTCGACTAACTGAAGAGATTTTTTGATGCCATTTCTCGATAGGACAATCATTAAGAAGTTATTACTCCAACAAGCTAATCTCAAAAATAACTGGAGTAGGAAGCTCAGTGGCGTAACGATTGCCATGACAGAGCAGGTTGAGAGTTTTAAATATAAGGGCCCAAAAGGCGATGTAAATGTAGATCTTTATAAAATTATATTTCATCATGCCGTCGCCACGGGTAAACAGCACAAGGCAAAAATAGCTGCCGAGCGGATCCAAGAGCTTGCGATTACCGGCTTGACAGCAGGGATAGGAAATAACGTTGGTAACATCGGAGTCGTTCCTTCTATCGGCGACATTGGAATCGCGGCGTCAGATATCGGGGCTGGCGGTACGGTGGAGATAGGGGCCGCTGGTGGCTTTCGGCGGAATCACCATGAGGCAGTTTACAGAAGCCTGAAAAAAACTGACAGATGGGAAGCCGCCATGGCACTTCCACAAAAATATAAATGCCTTATTGTTAAAGTGCTGTCGCAAGACATTTTTTTCAACTTGGAATTTGTAATGTACTTGATGGACGTGGCGCCCGTGGAAATTGAGAAGTACTATCCCTTCTTTCGGGCGGGAACCAGCTCTGCCAGGCCCTACTTGTATCGATTGCACAACAATAGTTGGAGCTCGCCAGCCCTAGGGGGCTTTGGTGGCTTACCCCCTTGGGCAAGCTGATCCGTGAGATTTGGCATACGTAGTCAGAGACGAATGGCACTTATCTAAGCTTTTTGGGCTGACCATATTCTCAAACCTCGTCGTGCGCCTCATGCCTTGGTTTGACCAATAACGGGTAGGTTTTTTCTGGAGAACATATTGATGACTGCCGTTGCTGACCTATTGGCTGATCCACTCGATTTTATGGAAAAGAACATAGTGATTCCGGGCATTTACGGCCCGCCCAGGGATTCACTCGATGGCGCACCGATCGACATGACGCTGGTGTCAATGCCTTCTGTCGATGGCGTTGCGAAGAAATTCGGTCAGCCGCTTGGTCTTTATGTAGTGACTGTCCCTTCGTTGGTAGCGGGAATTGTTGCGCGGGGTGGTGTTGTCGGCGGAGCCAATTTCAAAACCTATTTCTGCTCCTATGAGCCAGGCCAGGTCTTTGGCACCACTGTCTCCAATGCCGCCGATTTCATGTTTACAGCCGCGATGGATGGCTGCTCTCTCGGTGTCGGTATGCCGGCGGGGGATGGGTCGCGCCTTGTTTATCACTCGAACAAGGGAGGTGATGCATTGCAACAACAGGCTGATATTGACTCTAAACTCGGCGCTAATCAGGCCGCTGTGCTGGCTCCGGCAAACTACCGCGTCGAGCACGGCATGGGGCATCTCTGCTCGACTAGTTTCGGTGTGCGGTCAGCGGCAACTGGACAATGGTCTTTTTACGCGCAAATCTATGCTGATGATAAGGGCATTACCAACTTCGGCGCGCGCAAACAGCTTCGAACCTACTTCCTTCGTGAGGTGAAGAATTTCCTTTAAAACCCTCTGCGACAATAGAAACGGCGTCAGAGACAGTTAACGAATGGTACCAATGCGGTTAACCTGTCTTTATATTTGCCCGCAACCGATTGCCACGTTTAATAACGTGGTACGAAGCTCGATTGCAAATACCTTGGGTTGTCTCGCAAAATTGCCATCTTGAAATAGGTGCCTGCAGTGTTGCTTACACGTATGCTAAGTTGTGGAAACTGTCTCTGGCCCCGTTTTTCTGATAGGAACAAATAACAATGGCGACGATACTGGACCTGGCAAACATGTGCCAGGCGATATACGCGAGAGACCCGAGAGATAACAGCGATAGTAAAGTCAAGGCTGGGGCACTTTCTGGTAACTACACCTTGTTGGCTGAGGCCCAGACTTTTATCGAGCATCATAGCGGGTTTGAGGGTGGTATTTTCGAATGTGGTGACACCTGGGTGGTGTGTTATCGAGGTACCCGGCCGTCGGATTCACGCGATTTGAAGGCCGATTTGAAGATCGGTTTAAAAAAGATACCGGAGCAGTTTTACCCGGCCATGGCGCTGTTCGAGCGCGCTCGTTTATCCCATGGCACCAAAGTGATCATTACCGGGCACTCACTTGGAGGAGGGCTTGCCCAACTGGTCTCGGCAGCCTCTACTTATCCAGCGGTAACCTTTAACGCTCCCGGTATGAAAAGCATCGCCAATAATATGAAACGGGGTCAGAGACGAATTGCGCTGACTTAAAGCGCAAACATTTGAAATAAAAATAGATAGACCTGTCCCGTGATAGGTACAGATCGCCAATCCATCACCCACCCAACAAACGGTCGTCACCATGGATTCCGCACATACTTCAACCCTCCACTTATCAAATGAGGAGGTACCACTGTGGCCGTAGATATCGACCCAAATTGGAAATCTCTCACCCTTGATCACAGTCGTGTAACGGTTCAGGATAAACAGTTGGTTGAACTCCTGTCAGAACAATCGATGATAGAGGCAACAAGGTGCGTTGCAAATCATCTCGTAGCAAATGCTACTGCTGATCCATTTCTGCAGGAATTCGCAAATCGTGCGCTGACCGATATTGGATTTAACCTCTCAGTAATTAAGGGTTTGCATCAGGCGGAAGACTCTAGCGTATATTTACCAACGACTCATTTCGATTTGCAGGCGACTGGAGTAAGGCGCCCACATAGAGGGACAGACAAATTAATCTATCACGTATACGTAACTACCGGTGCTGCCAAGGGTAAGGGTGGCACGATTCTAATCAGTCAAATTACTTACAAAGAAGGCGGTAATGTCACCGCATTGAAGTTGCGCGATATCCCATTGGCGGTGAAGTGGCAGTGATTCGATGGTGAAAAGAATAAAACGGGGGCGGTGACAAATGGAACTTATTTAGGCTTCCTGGCGGCGCGCTAATGGACAGCATGGACGTACCCGGTTTATTCTCTGAGTCGCAGTTTACAGCTGTATGATGGATGTTCCTGGCTATTCGTACCAAGACAACCCCTCATTTCACAATTTCTTTTGATTAGGAAATCTTCACCCCCCTAAGGAGCGTACCAAATGCCGACCAAGTGGATGTGGAATCCCTGTATCGACGTTCAACATGAAGCGCAGTGCCAGGACTATGCAAACAGCCGCGCGGATCGGCAGATGATAACCAGTTGGGCACAATATCAAGACGGTGACGAATTGATCATTGCTGGCCATGGTGACGGCGGAGACCCCCGAACAATGTCTGGCGTTGCGGGCGATGGCACGCATTACGAGGTGGACTATAACTGGGTTGCCAAGGCCATCGCCGGCAAAGCAGGCGGCTATGACGCATGGGGGCAAATGTCGAAGGATCGAAAATTGGTCATCAAGCTTTACATGTGCACAGCGGCTGACCGAAAGAAAATTCCTGGTTCTAACGACAAGACAAAAGCCTGTTTCGGCGCAATGCTGCTCGGAGCCCTGATTTGGCAAGGCTATGGAAAGGTCAAGATCGCCGCATATCATGGTGAAATTACGTGGGCGCAGGGCTTGGAGCACAAAGTCGTTTGCACCCGAAAGACCGCACCGGATACTTTGACAGTTGCAGATCAGCGCAAGAAATTGGGGCTGCCTTACGTGGCACGTAGCGGTTATTCGGCCGCACGGTATCACCGCGAGTGGTTCACCACCAATCACTTCAACATGAGATGGATCTAATCATTGCCGGACGCTCGCTCGGGGAAAAAGGCGGGGTTACAAAAGGAGCGTAACCGATGACACGAGCCACTATCTCTACTGGTAGCATGCCCTTCAAGATTAGTGAAGACGACCAACCATCTGCGGCAATCGTTAACCGTGGCGACAGCTTTCATATTGTGATTCTTGCTGACTTCAGCGGTCGAGATCACAGCGGCCCTGGCGACTCCCTCAGTACAAGAAAAATCATTGCGATCGACCGCGACAATTTCGATGATGTTTTTGCCCAGCTTAAAGTTCAATGTGATCTGCCGCTAGCGGATGAGCCAATCGTGTTTGGCGAGCTGGACGACATGCATCCCGATTTCATTTTTCAACGTGTGCCCTTATTTGAAAAATTCAGGCAGCTCAAGCGCAAGCTGAAAAGCCAATCAACTTTTGCAGAAGCAGCTGCAAAAATTGACGCGTGGGGTACTGTTAAGTCTTCTGCCCCTACTTCTTCTGGTCTTGACGATAGAGCCGCTAGCTCTGCGGCGGGTTCGTTACTGGATGACTTGCTTGCAGCAGAAGCGCCGGCACAAGCGGCAAAGTCATTTAATGTGCAAGCGCTGCTAAAAGATATCGCCACGCCATATCTCTCGCCTAAACCCGATCCGAAGCTGGAGGATTATATCCAGACGGTCGATGAGGCGAGCAGCAGCCTGATGCGCAAGCTGCTTCACCATCATCGGTTTCAGGCGCTTGAGTCGGCATGGCGCAGCCTGTATCTGCTGGTGCGACGGCTGGAAACAGATGCGCAATTGAAGTTGTTTATTGTCGATGCCAGCCAGCAGGCCTTGCTTGAAGATACGACCAAACACGAAGGCTATAAAGACTGTGAGCTCTACAAACTGCTGGTTGAAAATCGCCAGGCTGCGGGGGTAGCTGCTTTTAGCGTGATTATGGCCGATGCCATCTTTGGGCCCAAAGAAGCTGATCTCAAAGCACTTGCCAAGCTCGGGGATGTCGCACAGGCTATCGATGCCGCATTTATCGCCGGGGGCTCTGAGCGGTTGGCAGGCTGTCGAAGCCTGGCGCAAACGCCGCTGCATGATGACTGGGATTTTGTGCTGTCGGCCGCGATTCAAGAGCAATGGCAGGAACTCAGGGCAACGCCACAGGCGCGACATATCAGCCTGGTTGCCCCCAGATTTTTGACAAGAATGCCCTATGGTTTAAAGACTTCACCTATCGACAGCTTTGCCTTTGAAGAACTTCCCCCGGGCGACAGGCATTCATACTATCTCTGGAGTTGTGGCGCGTGGTTGCTCGCCTTACTTCTGGCAGAGAATTACTCCAATACAGGCCAGGGTAGTCGTCTATGGCAACGAAATCGAAGGTCTGCCACTGCATGTTTACCATGACGATGACGATGAGGCGCAAATTACCCCATGTGCTGAAATTAATACGCTGGATGCTTCGGCTGCAGCGTTGCTGGCCGCAGGGTTATTGCCTCTCAGGTCAGTACTCAATAAGGATTCTGTAGTAATACCCGCACTGAACTCGATATTCGCTGCTGAATCCTAGCTCCTTTTTATTGGCATTCGACTATTTCGAATGCGGGCTTATTACAGAAGCAGCCGCTGTATTCATAGGCCGGCCATCAGGACGTTGCGCTGCTCTCCAGGTGATAAACATGGATATAGTTGCCCTTGACTTCCGCTGAAACCCGGGCGGTAGCATTGCGCACTATATCACCCGCTGACTGTCGGCTTGAGTCAGTGGCCGAGGAAGTGTCCAGCTGCCATCGGGCAATGATACGGTCGTATTCATGCTGCCGTTCCGGGCCTTGCGTGAATTTAGCAGCACCCCCTGGATCACAATGCTTATATGCTTTTCGCCGTTACCATTGCCGCAACCGAGTATAATCTGCGCTTCCATCTCTTGTAGGTCGGTGGGTGTTGTGACGATAAGCGTATTGATGCTGGTTACAGCTCCGCCATATAGGTTGAATTGGTCGTTGGTCTTGTTCGGGTTCGCGCGGGCACTTAGAATATTCAGTCCTCGTTGCTCCATCTCGGAGTAGTTTGAGTTTCCGGCAACCAGATAGATATGCTTATTGGCAAATCGATTCGTTCCAAAGTGACTCTGTCGTGGCACTGAGTTATCGCCGCGACGACTGCGCCAGATCACTTTTTTGGGCATTTGTATATCTCCTGAATATGCAGAGCTAAAACTGTATAGTGCCTTTCCGCTAAAAACACGATTAAAAGTAGCCTTTCTTGCCCGGGCATCAATTAGCAGCGCCAGTCGTGTGCCAAAATCATTCTATGTTGTAAGTAAACGCCCCTTCCTCAGTCGCTCCAATATGAATGTTCTTGATCTCCTGCTCATTGGCCATGCGGTCGAGACACTCGCTGGCTAATTCGGGCAGCAGGGTTTTGTTCAAAATATTCTCGATGTTCCTGGCGCCGGTTTCGGAATCCTGACAGCGGGCGACGATGTGTAGCAGCACGTCTTCGTCATAGCTGAAGCTGGCGCCATAGTGTTGCTTCACCCGCTTCTCTATCCGGCTCATATTGATAGCACAGATTTTCATCAGATTTTCGTCGTCCAGGGGGTAGTAGACTACCAGGCTGGTGCGGCCCATAAAGGCGGGTTTGAATGATTTAAGGAGTTCGGGCCGAATGCTGTCGAGCAGCACTTGCGGGTCAGGCTTTTCTTCCACCTGTGCCATTACTGCGCGGATAGCGTCTTCGCCGGCGTTGGAGGTCATGATGATCAGGCAGTTCTTAAAGTCGATATCGCGGCCTTCGCCATCTTTGATATGTCCCCTTATCGAACAGATTATAAAAAATATCCTGTACCCCGGGGTGGGCCTTTTCCATCTCGTCTAACAGAATGACAGAGTAGGGCTTGCGCCGTGCGGCCTCGGTCAACACGCCACCTTCACCGAAACCGACATAGCCTGGAGGTGAGCCCAGCAGCATCGAAACCTTATGCTCTTCCTTGAACTCCGACATATTGATGGTGGTGATGTTGTGCTCGCCGCCGTACAGCAGGTCGGCCAGCGCCAGCGCCGTTTCGGTTTTACCCACGCCGCTGGTGCCCACCATCAGGAATACGCCGATCGGCTTGCGGGGGTCCGTCAGCCCGGCGCGGGAGGTCTGGATGGCCTGGGCGATGGCTCCCAGGGCGTGGTTCTGGCCAATGACGCGCTTGGCGAGTAGATCCTTGAGGTTCTTGATCGCGGAAATTTCGTCGCTCATCATCTTCCCGACCGGGATACCGGTCCAGTTGGCGACCACTTCTGCCACCACCTGCTCATCAACGTTGGCCTGAATCAAAGGCTTTTGTGCCTGAATGGATTGTATTTCACTGCTCAATTCCTGCAGGCGTGCTTTCAGGCTGCTGAGGTCTTCATCGCTGAGTGGCGTATCCTCGCCTGCCTGGGCTTTGAGGAAGTTATCTTCAATCTGGTCGCGCAGTTCACGTATATCGCCGATCAGGTGCTGCTCCTGCTCCCACTGCGCCAGCTGTTCAGTCAGCTTCTGCTCCGTTGCGGCTTTATCAGCCCGCATCAGTTCCAGCTTCTCCTCGTGTTCGCCGGTGGCCGAGTTCTCTCTCTCCAGTAAAACGATATTGGCTTCCAGTTGCTGAATGCGACGACGAGAGTCTTCAATCGATGCCGGAGTGGTGCTTTGGCTCAGCGCCACTCTGGCACAGGCCGTGTCGAGGAGGCTGACCGATTTGTCAGGCAACTGCCGGCCGGGAATGTAGCGATTGGACAGTTTCACCGAGGCAATAATGGCCTCATCCAGAATTCTGACCTTGTGGTGAGACTGCAGAGCCTTGGAAATAGCGCGCATCATATCGATGGCATTGTCTTCGTTGGGCTCCTCTACCACTACCACCTGGAAGCGGCGAGTGAGGGCTGGGTCACGCTCAAAATATTTTTTATACTCGGCCCAGGTGGTTGCGGCGATGGTGCGAAGTTCACCTCTTGCCAGCGCCGGTTTCAGCAGGTTAGCGGCGTCACCCTGGCCTTCCTTACCTCCGGCACCGATCATGGTGTGGGCTTCGTCGATAAAAAGAATGATCGGGGTGGGCGAGCTTTTAACTTCTTCAATCACCGACTTCAGGCGGTTTTCGAATTCGCCTTTCACACTGGCGCCAGCCTGTAGCAGCCCAGGTCGAGGGTGTGAATAGCGACCCCGCGCAAAGGGTCGGGTACATCGCCCTGCGCAACTCGCAGGGCAAAGCCTTCAACCACCGCGGTCTTTCCTACTCCTGCTTCGCCGGTGAGTATCGGATTGTTCTGGCGCCGGCGGGTCAGTATATCGATACACTGCCGAATTTCTTCATCGCGCCCCAGTACCGGATCAATTTCACCGCGTCGGGCGCTCTCAGTCAGGTTCACAGTAAACTTGTCAAGGGACGGGGTCTTGGTCGGTTTACCGGGTTTGGCGCTGGCACTGCTATCCTCGGAAGATAGTGCCGGACCGCTGCTCGACTCGCCCGTGGTGCCGATCAAGGATCTGGCAGTTTCCCGCAATGACTCCGGTGCCAGATCTTTAAGCGCCGGCGCCGAGTCCAACAGGCTGCGCCGGGATTGCTCATCCAGCAGCAGTGCCGTCAGCAGGTGCCCGGATGTAATCTGTGAATGCTGGTAGTCGACGGAGGCCAGCATCCAGGCATTTTTGGTGGCTTCTACGATGCTCGGTGACAGCGAAGCCGGCCGGCTGCTGCCGCTCTTGAATTTTTCTACCGCCTTATTCAATTCGCGATCCAGCGCAGAAAAGTTGATCTCGTACTTTTCCAGCAGGGCATACAAGTCACTGTCAGTTTGTTCCAGCAATTTCGATAGCCAATGCTCCACCTCGACGTTGTATTGTCCGCGGGCCATGGTGATGCCCGCGGCACCCTCCAGGGAGTCCCTCATCTCGGTGGACATTTTTTCTACCAGGGATTTCAGGTTTACGTTAATCATGGTCTTTCCTTATTACTATTGTGTGAGTCTTTGTGGGTCGTAAAATTGAGCTTGCTGGTGCATATTCTTTCAAGTGACAACGATGCGTATGTTATCTACATGGCGTTCCTCACCCAGTGCAGTGTTCCAGCCCAGTAGTGGTGGCTTATTGCTGTCGCTGTCGAGCTTAAGCTCTGGAATAGACACCGCGTCAGTGGTAATAACAATGTCGAAATCGAATTCATTCCGAGTCAGGAGCCGAGTCAACTCCCTTAATTGCTGCATTTTCCGGCCTCTGGGCTGCAATTCCATTAATTGCGCATAGGAAATGTTTTTTATCATCACTGAAAACTTGCTCTGTATCTGCCAGCCATGGGAGCCGAGGATGGTGTTCTTTCCCAGCTCGCAGTTCATGCCAAAAGGAAGCGTGCTACTGGGCAACTTTGATTGTGTGTCCTCAGGAATATCCAGCCATTGGCCCTGAAACTGTTTGATGACGATAGGCAAGTCAAAATAGTATTGCAGGGCTTGTTCAACAGCGATTGCTGAACGAACCGGCCGACTGAGAATTCCGCTTAAACCTAACAGGCTGTCGCCTTCGATAGGCAGATCATTCTTCAGTGAGGGGGTTCCCAGTCCGGCCAGCGAAGAAATCGCTCGGGTGAAAGAATCTTCGCCGCTTTTACCGATGAGCTTGTGGTGCTCATAGGCGAATGGGAGACGGTACTTGCGCCAGGCTTTGAAAAAAAGATGAATCAGGCGTGAATTGAACAGATCCAGAAATGACTTCAGGCCCCGGTCGCGCAGCCGCAGCCGCTGCTGTACCATTTCTGAATAGTGGTAGGGCAAAACACCGGCGCTTCCGGTCAAGCCAAATAGCTTGACCTCCGCCTGCCAATGTTTACGTCCGTCTTCCTCTTCCTCTTCCTCTTCCTTGGATGTAATCTTGCTCACGCTAGAGCCGGGAAAGCTCAGGCTGGTATTGCTGCTGAAATCGATCGCGGAAGCATCACCGTTTTGTGATTGTGAGACTTGCTCCAATAGACGCAGGGCCTGGAAGAATTCAAATTCTTCCGGCCGCGCTAGCAGTCGGTCGACTAGAGAAGCTGGTGTGCGCCGGCTCTTGGCGGCCATCGCTTGAGCTCCTCATCGCTGCCCTTCAAGCGAGCGATAACCCGCACAAAGGAATTAATGCTGCAATACAGTCCCATGAATGCCTCGAGTACGCAGGCAAACAAGTAGGGGCTTTGTCCTCCAAGCTTTTGTGGATCAAATATGATGGTCACCTCGCTGCCGCGGCACAATACGCTGCGCCCATCGACATTGATCGGTGCGCTGATGGACTTTGCCACAAGCTCGTCGATAGCACCTATCATGGTTCTGCTGCTGGAGGAATTCCTGAAATCGTAAAGGCGCAGAATCTCCTGGAGAGCCTGGGTGGAATTGTCATTGTTAGCCAGTGACAGGTGGTTCAGGTTCAAATGCGACACAAGGCGCCAGAAGTTGCCATCACCGGAGCTAATTCTAAGCGTTGGCGTCGGCGGCGTAATACAGTAGATATCGACCGAAGGCGCTCGGCTGTCGTTACTTTTAAGCGGTAGGCGGCCTGCGAAGGGCAGCTTTGACGGCGAATTTCTATTGAGGCAGCGAGTCTCGACGGTAACGATAAGGTCGCTGCTTAGGCTGGGCTTGAAATCGATATCGACAAAACTGAGATCCACTTCACTGGCGACCTCGCTGCCTTGTTCGCCCTCTGCAACCAGCCTCCTTGCCGCGTGCCACAAATTGCTTGTCTCAGGCATGCTGCTGTGACGTCGGCCATAAAAAGGCTCGAATGAAACATTATTGCCGTCGTTGTCTATGCCCTTTACCACGTTGATCTGGTATACCTCGACGTTGTTTTGCTGGCTGGCATCGGGCACCAGCTGATGCGCGCTTTTGGTATGATCGAGGCGGATGGGCTCAGCCGTTTTATTGAATAGATTCACTGCTGGCACACAGCCCAGCTGGAACAGCTCAGTCGACAGGTAGTGCTCCAGTTCAGGGTCGGCGTTGTTAAGGTAAAAGTACAAGTCAAACGAGTCGCTGTCGGCGGGAAATGCGAATTGATCCAGGCCCTTGATGGTAAAGAAGAAAAACTTGTCAGGAAAAGTAAAAAATTCGGTAAGTAATCGGTACCCCATAAAAGCGTTCTTGGGATACGGCAGCATGCCCTCTTCGCTCCCGAAACCAACAGGCAGTATATTTGATGCGTCCAATACAAGCGGTTTGGTGCTGTTTTTTTCGCTCGAGATCACAACGGAATTGAGTTGTGTGAATAGCAATTCATACAGTATGTAACGCCGCTGATCCTGGCCGCCGATATAGAAAGTGAGTTCGCCAGGCGCAAGATCACCCAGGGAGATGCCGGCGGCCGGGGTTTCGATTTTCAAGTGAATGGCGGCATTGCCCGTCACCTGATTGGCCATGGGCGCTACGAAGGGCCTAAAAAGAATCTCTACGCTGGCGCTTACCAGGGGGAAAAGTTCGAGCTCATGGCAGGTGACAAAATCGCAGCGTTTGTCTTCAAAGGTGTAGGTTTCAAGTTGAACCCCGCGCGGCACAATCTGTGCTTCCTTGAGCCCCTTCTTTGCATCAAACTTGACAATACTCATCGATGGAATAGGGCGATTGTAGTGTGGATACAGGGTGTCAATCAGGGCACTGGACAATTCAGGAAAGTCATCTTCCAGCTTGTTCTGTATTCTTGCATTGAGAAAGGCAAAGGCGGAAATAAGTCGCTCTACCAGGGGATCTTCCAGTTCGTCAGCACCCAGCTTCAAACGGCCGGCAATCTTGGGGAAGCGCTTGGCGAAGCCCTTGGCGGCTTTGTTAATATAAGCCAGTTCCTTCTCGTAATGTTTAAGCAGAGAGTCCATTAGCGTTCAGACTCCTTAAGCCTGACCGACTGGAATACCGGGTCCAGCGACGAGTCGAAGATAATGGTGTCGTTAGACGGAGATGCGTGTAGTACAGCTTCTACTCTGAAGCGAAAGCATTTGTCGTTGGGGTCCAGCCCCTGGCTGGAATGAATTTTCACGCTCTGTATCCGTGGTTCAAAATTTGCGATAGCCGCCTCCACCTGGGAACAAAAATCCTGCACCGCCGCACTGGATTCAAGATTGATAGTTGCCAGGTCCGGCAGGCCATAGTTGAGCAGGGACGAGCGCAATTCAGGCAGCTCTGCCGGCGGTGAGATACAGCATTGCCGCGTATTGAATACACTTTCAAGGTCGCGTCGAACACTTTCTTTTAGTGTGTCCAGGAGCATATTGGCTGACTGCATTGATTCGACGGAATTCTCAGGAGAGTCGTCAAGCAGGCAATCCAGTACCGGCATTTTCAGCTTTTTGTTTTTGTCGATGCTAGTCATTAGTATGTATCAATAGCCATCTCAGGCAGCGGTGCCTATCTGGTTAAGTTCGGTCGTTAAACGGATCTCGGATACGATTTGCTCGGCAACATAATGTGGCTTCAGGTGAATGGCGCAGGAGTATGAGCCGGGCTTGCCAGAGATTCCCATGACCTGGACACTGAAATCCCGCAGAGGGTATTTCGCGCGTGTTTCCCAATTCAGGTCGTCGCGCCCGGTAGTGTAGTTTCGCAACCATTTATCCAGCATGCGCTCGCACTCGCCCTCATCAGTAAACGACCCCACTTTATCTCGTATCATCACCTTGATGTAATGGGCAAATCTCGAAGCGCAGAGTATCTGCTGCAGCATCGCGCTAACCCGGGCATTGGCCATTGCGCCACGGTCACTAAAATACTCCGGTCTTTGTATTGAGGGATTGCTCAGCAAGGCGCAGTAAGGTGTGCCATAACAATGGCAAAGACCGATAAAGCCCAATTCGTTGAGCTGCTTTTCGGCGCTGTCAGTGATTAAGACCGAAGTGCTCATACGGGTGATTGCCGCTTCTGCGGTGTCAAAGCCGGTTTGGGGCAAAGCGGTGATGAGACCGCCGCTCAGATAATCCCTGGGCACTCCTCGTATGTGTGAAAACCACCCGGTGGCACCATACTCGCGGATGACCACAGTGCCCAGGGCAAAGCAGGCATTGCCCCACAGATAATCCTGGTTGTGATGGCATTGCTCGGTAAAATTAAGTCCTTGTCGTGTGCAGAAGTCCTGGCTGTAGGGCTCACGTAAAAGCACGTCGGGTAGGCAGACCCCGATAAAACGGCTGTCCTGGGAGTCGCGCAGTGAATTCCAACGCAGATACTCCTGGGCCTGGAATATGCCGCTGTAATCAAGTGAATGGCCCATAGCATCAAAATTGTCAAGCCCGAAGAGCTGTGGTGCTGCGCTGCAGATAAAAGGGGCAAAAGCTGCTGCTGCGACTTGTGATATTCCTCGCAGCACCTCGATATCATCGCTGGGGTGCTCCCGGCTGGGCACGTGGGTCACACGGTAGTTTCCCAGCAGAATGCCGAAGGGTTCGCCACCTGGCATACCGAATTCATCGTTGTAGATTCTATGGAAAAGATTGCTCTGGTCGAAGTCTGACGCTCGCTGCAGATCTTTGGCAACTTCCCGAAGCGACATGTCGAGCAAGCGAACTTTTACTCCGCGCTGCTCGCTGGCGGCGATAACCAGCAATTCGACACCTCGCCAGGCGGCTTCAAGCTGCTGCAAACGTGGGTGGTGAAGAACGCAATTGAGCTGATCTTCAATCAATCTGTCCAGGCTTGCCATTTGAGTCGACAGCCAGGTCCGCAGGCACGGGGGCTGTCCGGGGGGCGCGGGTTGGTCCCCGGTCAAGTGGAGCCAGTAAACCAGTGTCTGGATGGGATCTTCAGTCGAACAGAAGCGCTCCAACAAGGTATGACCTGCGCCCACACTTGCAGCATCACGCTGCTCGGTCGCTTCGAGCACAGCTGTCAGCAGTGTATCAACGGCCATAGGTTGCTGCTCCTGGTACCGACTCTTTGGCAGGGTAGGCGTATTAGCCGGCCAGGAAATACACAAGCCGGTGGCACTTCAGAAATTAATAGAGACGCCGTCGTGCACTCTTCCTGTGCACGACGGCGTTACTACCCTGGGGTTTTAGCTGCTCGACGGAATATTGGCTACCATTCGCAGTGAAGTGGTGAGCTCTTCCATTTGTAACCAGGGTCTCAGGTAGGCCACAGCATTATAGGAGCCCGGGGCTCCCGGCACTTCCTTAACTTCAATCCTGGCCTCACGCAGCGGGTACTTGGCCTTCATTTCCGGCCCGGCATCGGGATTGCCGTTGGTGTAATTGGAAATCCACTTGTTGAGCCAGCGCTCGGCATCATCAGCTTCCATAAACGAGCCGATCTTATCGCGGGCCATAACCTTGAGGAAATGGGCGATTCTGCCAGTCGCCATGATGTAGGGCAGGCGAGCTGAAATAGAGGCATTGGCAGTGGCGTCGGGGTCATCGAAGACTTTCGGTTTTTGCGCCGTTTGCGCGCCGAAAAACACCGAGTAATCGGTATTCTTGTAGTGGCACAGTGGCAAGAAACCCTGCTTGGCCAGTTCCGCTTCGCGTCGATCCGTGATGCCAACTTCTGTGGGGCACTTCTGGTCAATGTCACCGTCATCGCTTTTGAACAAGTGTGTCGGCAATCCTTCTACCTTACCGCCTCCTTCAGCGCCACGAATAGACGTACACCAGCCGTTTTCCGAATAGGATTTAGTCAGGGTCGTGCCCATGACATAGGCAGCATTCATCCAGCCGTAATCTTCGTGGTCCACCGCGCTCGACATACCGGATTCGTCCTGGGGAAACTCTTCAAAGTCGAATTCTTCAATCGGCTTGGTTGCTTTGCCGTAGGGCAGACGCGACAGGGAGCGTGGCATCACCAGACTGACAAAACGGGAATCCTCTGATTCGCGGAAACTACGCCACTTGATATATTCCGCTGACTCGAAAATCTTGCCGAGGTCTCTTGGCTTCGACAGCTCGGTGTAATCTTCAAAGCCAAACATGCCGGCACCCGCAGCGGTGACAAAAGGACAGAAAGAAGCGGCAGCGACATTCGACATTTTGCTCAGCAGCTCTATATCGTCCGGATGGTTGGTAAATTCGTAATCGCCGATCATTGCTCCGTAGGGCTCACCGCCGGCAGTGCCAAATTCGGCTTCATACATTTTTTTGAAGATCTGGCTCTGGTCGAATTCCACGGCCTTGTCGAGATCCTTGAACAACTCGCGTTTGCTGATGTTCAGCATCCGAAGCTTTAAGCCGGAACCGGTTTCGCTGTTCATCACCAGGTGGTGAATCCCGCGCCAGGAACCCTCCAGCTGTTGGAATTTCTCGTGATGCATGACGGCGGCCAACTGCTTCGATATCGCCTGGTCAATCGCAGTTATTGCCGAGTTGATTGTGTGGGTCAGGTTTCTGTCCCAGGTCAGGGTGCCCTTCATGACCTGCTCGGTGAGGTTGGCGATCAGGTCCTTGGCTTCATCCGGCGCTGTCTGCTTGGTGGCGCTTATCGCCTGGTCAAGCAGGCTGATGGTCTGCTCTTCGGTCTCCAGCCCGGCGTCATTGCTCTCAGTCTGTTTACTCATTATTCGTCATCTCCCGCTTTTTTGTTAAGACCCAGTTCCTCTGATATCGAGGCGACCTTGTCGGCATTCTGTAAAATTTCTTCGAGCACGCCTTCCAGTTCTTCCGAGCGATCAGCCTTGCTCATCAAATCCCTGAGTTTGCCACGTGCCTCAAGCAGTTGCTTCAGGGGTTCTATCTGATTGACAAGGTTCTGCGGCTCAAAATCTTCGATAGCATTGAAGTCCAGTTCTACCGACAGTTCGCTGTCATCGCCGGTGAGGGTGTTGTCTACTTTCATATTCAGCTTGGGATTGACCTTGCCCATCACCTGATCAAAGTTGTCCCGGTCGATATTGACGAATTTGCGTTCCTTGAGGGACTTTTTGCCTTCGGTGTTGTCCCCGGAAAAATCACCCATAGTGCCGACCACAAAAGGCAACTCCTTGCGTTGTTCGGCGCCATTGGTTTCTACGTCATAGGTAATGTGGACGCGGGGTTTGCGTACCCGCTTGAGTTTGTCGTTGATGCTATCTGACATGGATTGGTGCTCCTGTGTATTGGTTGCGGGACTGCGGGAAAAAATGCCAATTGCCTAATTTTGATGAGACTCGGTGCCAATTAATGTAACGGTTACCAGCCGGAGTTCCGGTCTTCGGGCTCTTGCCGGGATGGCTCACTCGCCTGCTGCTGGGCCGGTGACGCTATTTGTGGTGGCGATGACTGGTCTGCGGCACCAGGTGTGCCGATAGCAACCCCGGTAAGCAAGGTATAGATGCTCCTGGCGTTACTATCAGGCACCAGCTCTTGCATCAGTTCGCCCACCGGCATATTGCCCCAACGAATAAGGCGCTCAATGCCGTCAGCAATCGGCGTATGAGGTTCGGTGGCGCGAAAAAAACTGGCGACCTCTGCCAGTTGTCGCAGAGCGGCCTCGCGGCTGGCAACAGGTCCCTGGTTTGCGCTGGCGGCAGTTGCAATTACCGGCGACGTTTCAGCTTTTTCAGTGGTTTGCTGCTCCTGCTCTTCAGCGGCAGAAGAAGCTTCAAGGGCGCTGAGTTTATCCTTGGCGAGAAAGCGCACCCCGCGTAGTACCTCTTCAAGAATACTCTTGATGTTGCTGCTGGGTGGCGCATCGGCGCCGCAGTGCTGGTAGAGGGCAGCGTCCAGTTCCTGGTATTCCTCAAGCGATTGCTGCAGCGCACCGAGCAGGTCCAGTAGAAAATCATCCGGGCTATTGGCCATGGCTTGATTGATATTCTCGATCGAATAACCGAGGGTATTGTTGCGCTTACTGCGTTTTTCAGGGTCGGGAATACTGGCCGCTTCCTGGGCCTGGTAGAAATGCCAGAAAGAAAAGCAGTCGAACTCACCGGCGCCAGTGCCCGGCGCTGTGATATCCAGCGTTCTGATCGGCGCAATGAGTGTGCCCTCGGCACCTTCGCCATTAATACCGGTAAGCGGTGCAACCTTGGTTTCTATTCCGTCTTCATCGGGCAACGGATAGAGGTTATCCCAGAACTCCCGTACCAGGCCATTGAGCAGCGTAATGCCGTCACAAAGGCCCTGGTGGCCATGCAGCCGTATCAGGGCTTCGAGGTACCAGACGGCGACCTCGAGGTCTTTAGACTGTTGCTGCAGGATGGTGGGAGCGAGCTTGCCGATACGGCGCCAGTTGCTGATAACATCGCTGGCATTTTCCGGGTCGAGCATGGCAGCGCGCTCGGCGGCACGGGCGGCGCTGCGCGCTTCCTTGATTTCAGTGTATTCAGGCGTACGATTTTCGCGCAACTCAACGCCGGCGGGGTTGTCGCCGGAGAGTGGCAGCAGCAGTTCGGTGACTTCGATTACGTGGTCCAAAAAAGTACCCTTTATTATTTTGTGTTTACAACTTGTTGCCTACCAAACACCTTTGAGATTACACAAGCGGGGCCGCGAGGTAAAGGCATCGACGTTGGTCGAGTTTAAAAAAAGTCAGACAGCCCTAAATATAAACCACACGATGAAAAAACATGGCCCGATGATGGAATATAATCCGGCTCTATTCCAATTCCGGCGGCCAGCCGCTATTCATCATGGAGGTAAACAGCTCTGCATTTGGTAAGCCCGGATTCAAGCTGATGCAGGGAGTAACAAGTGGCGAACCGCTGGTGCGCCAAAAACTGAATGGGGCGTGCTTTTCTGCAGCAAGATATTCCAGCATGACGCCCGCACTTAACAGGGCGTCGCCGCTTGCACTGTTTTGGAGCGCGACATAGCTGGAGGAGGAGCCAGGAAGGCACGCCACAGCAGTCGCCTGCATTCGCATAAGCGATGCTTCAATAGAGTCTGCATCGAGTCTCTCTTCCAGCGCCCTGATGGCCAGGTTCTCCAGCCCGAGAAACCACTCAGTATTGTGATAAAAACTTGCGATAGCTGAGGATATTTCAGGCAGTTGCAAGGCCATGCAAAAAGAAAAGTAGCGGCCCACGCTGTCGACACTGGGTGACATCAGTCCCAGCCATGCATGCTCGTCCAGCAGCCCCGGAGAAAGTGCAAAATGCCAGATGGGGCTGGTGAGATAAGTATCCAGCCACTGCTCTCCCAATAACTCCCGGCTAGCGCTGATCGACTGCTGCAGCCATTGATCCCAGGGCTGGATAAAACCCTGTGGTAGCTGCCTGCTGATAAAATCACCGTGGGCGGGTAACTTGCCGTAGCAGCCCGTCTGCAATTTGGCAGACTCCGGCGATGGTGGAACGTTATCCATAGCGATGGATTACAAACCGCCAGCGCACTGGTATCCACTTAACAAATCCCGTTGGAACGGATTGCTGGTGCCCGCGGTGCGCAGATCATAGATGGCTTTGCGTCCGTTGGCCTGCATGGTCAGCTGGTAGGTGCTGGACCTGGACGTCTGGGCAATGTTTGAATCGGCTAACAGGTGGAAAAATGCCCATTCCCCCTCGTAGTTTTGCTGGTTGCGCGCGCCGTTCAAATCTTCAAATACAATTCGTACGCGGTTGTCACGATCACCATCCCAAACCAAAGTTTTGCTCAACTTGGGACCATGGCTGTAGGAAAACGCCCGTTGGCCGGAGCCCGGGTCCAGCTCGAATATGCGCACCGTGGCATCCAGCTTGACCGGCTTGAGCTGGAACTCGACCCTGGCAACATCGCTGCCCCGAGGAAAAAATGCTGCCCGAATCTGGCTGGCTCGTTGCAGCTGTTTCAGGGTTTCGGGCTTGATCGCCAGTGCCCGCCCATTCGCGGCTTTGGCTTTCCAGCTGCGCTGGTCGACAAAGCCTGCCAGATGAGTATTGAAGAAGCTTGCCTCAACACCGTTGTTGCCAAAAAAGCGATTGAATTCTTCTATGCTGGCATCTTCCCGGCTATTGGGATCGAAGGGAAAGCGGCCTGCCAGTGTCTGCTTGAATACATCGCAGACTTCGGCCTGCCACAGCTGCGCCAGATGCCCTTGTGCGCCTCGCAGCGTAGCAGACCAACTGTACTGGGTCGCCTCGTTAATCCAGGTGCTCACTGGTGCGGGGCTGCTGGCCGCCAGTAACTTGAGTTGGCCAAGGCTGCCGCCACGTCCGGAAAAGCTCGCCTGGCTTTTGGCCAGAGCTGCTTCCTTGCTGTCCGGCGCCATGGCAATAGCGCCTATCTCAGCGCCGAACTGAGCCAGGCCGCTAGTGATGGCCTCGACTTTCGGTGGCTGACCCTTGATGGACTGGGAGAGTTCGTTCAAGACCCGAAAATTATTGTCGACAGGCGTAGGTTGCAGTTTGCCAGGGGCTAGCGCAGCGATCTTGTCGGCGGCATCACCGGGCAATTTATCGAGCAGTTCAGGCGTTTCGACCAGCTGCGTGTTCTGGCTGGTCAGATTGAGCATTGCCAGGATCGGCGAGCTTGCCGGATCTCCTAACAGCGTCAGTGTCTTGCTGGCATTGGCCAGGTTGCCAAAGGGAGCCAAGTGAAAGCTGTTGAGCGTTCGCTTCCAGTAGTCGTTGTAATCATTCAGGTAGAGTTGCTTGACCTCGCGGCCGATACTGTCGAGGTCGGCGGCGGCGATGTTCTCGCCAGCCTGCTCCCCCAGCACCCAGCGACTTTCATCGTACCAGCGGACAACCTGGCTCTGGCCGGTGAAATCCAGTTCGTCGAAGGCCGCTTTGGTGTATATGTAGGGTATTTGGGCGCGCGGATCGTCGTCGCTCACGCCAAATACTATCATAGTGTCGGTGCCAACGGCGCCCTGCAAAGATAATGGCGGTTGATTGCCAAGCGATGACTTGAGTTGCGAATACAGGCGCTGCGGCACCGGCTTGCGCATGATGCTCTCACGCGAGCGCTTTACCAGTGTCGTGTCCAGGGTTGGTGCGGCAAAGTCCAACGCCAACAGCTGTGCCAGGTACTGCTCCATCAGTTCGCGGGTTTGCGGGTCTGCAGCAAGGTTCTGTTGCCAATAGCCGTTGGCCCAAGCACTGATAGTATCGGTATCGCGATGCTCGGTGTCGGCAAGCATCAGATAGACCCGCAGGGTATCGAACAGCGAGCCGTCGCTGTTATCTTGTCGCGCGCGCAATTCGCCTTCCAAAGACTGTTGCAGGTTTGGCAGGAAATGATATTGCAAGGCGCTGTCGTAGAGATCATCGGCGGCATTATCCACCGCGGGGTCATACAGGCCGAACCCGCTTAACCAGGGATGAGCCTCCTGGTTATAGACTTCGCTGCTTTGGCGCAGGGGTTCCAGTAACTCAGTCAGCTGCTTCTCGTCAGGCCGCGTGGTCGCGAGTTGTGATGCGTTTGTTTCATAAGTGCCTGCAAGGGACTTAACATCGCTCATATACTGGTGGTTGCGGGTAATACTGGCGGCCCAGGCCAGCAGGGTACCAATGGTGCCCAGCGCCAGCAGGGCAAAGCAGATACGGCGAGCCCAGCGCAGGGTGGATTCAAACCGGGTATTGGCACCAACCATATTGGCTTCCGGAAAAATCACTCCCATAAAAAGTTGCCGAATAAAAAAGCTTTTACCCGAGTTGGACTGCTGCAGTGCGGCCTGGCGACCAAAACCGAAGCTGCTGGATACCGCCGCCATCATCCGGTCAATCGGCGTGCCCTGTTGAGTGGCACTGCTAAGGTAAACACCCCGCAGCGTAGCCTGATCCTGGAATTTGTTGGCCGAGAATACCTCGTTGATAAAGGCACTGATATTACTTTTCAGGTTGCCTACCTGGATGGGAAAATTCTGGATCAAAGCGCGTTTCTGCGGATCCCTTTCCTGGTGGATACGGCTCAGCATACCCTGGTCGAGGCGCTGCACCAGCAAATCGAATTCCTGTTCAAATTCAGCGGCGGGGTTAGCGCCCACCGCATCGCTAAACGTCATGCCCCAGACTTGCTCCCGTTCCGCCTGGCTCATGGTGGCAAAATATTCTGCGAAGCCGGCTACCAGATCACCCTTGGTAAACAGTACATACACCGGGAATTCGATCCCCAGTTGCTGGTGGAGTTCTTCGATGCGGCTGCGAATAGCTTTGGCATGCTGGGAGCGCTGTTGCGGGGTCTGTAGCAGCAGGTCCTGGATACTGACCGCGATAATGGCACCATTGATGGGCTGGCGCCGGCGATGTTTTTTGAGGAGCTTGAGAAACCCCTGCCAGGCGTTATTGTCTTCCGAGCGGTGACTGTCCTGGGTGGTGTAACGGCCGGCTGTGTCGATGAGCACGGCGTCGTTGGTAAACCACCAGTCACAATTGCGGGTCCCGCCGACACCGCCGAGGGCACCTTCTCCCTGGCCGTCGGCCAGCGGAAAGCTCAGGCCGGAGTTGACCAGAGCTGTGGTTTTACCCGCTCCCGGAGGGCCGATAATAATGTACCACGGCAATTGATAAAGATTCTTGCCGGGCTTGCCGTCACTATTGAAGCGAGTTTTGCGCAAGGTCTGGACGGCGTCGTGAAAGCGCAGGTTTAGCTGGGCCACCTCCTCTGCTGACCGGCCGCTGTCCTTTTCGGGTGGCGGCGGGCTTGTATCCTTGTCGTCGGCAATGGCGTCGAGCATGGTATTGTTGCTGCGCTTGTCCTGCCAAAGTTTGCGGATCAGGTTGAGCAGCCAGGCCATGACGGCAAGCGCGATGATCAACAGCCGGGCGGGGTAGGAAAGGGTGGTGTTGTCGGCGCCAAACTTGATGTGGTCGAGGCCGAACCAGATCACCACAGACAGGGCCAGCAGGCCGACTATGCCAATCACCAGCGGGTTTTTTACTATTGTCAGCAAGGCTTTCATCGGCAAGCGGTCTCTTTGTAATGTATCTCTGGTTCTTGGTCAGGCGTTCATGGGCAGCCGCAGTCTTAGCCTTGTTTTAGACAGCCCAGTGAACGGTGATTGCTGCCAATGAAAAGCGCAGGGCTACTCGCGGGCGCCAATGGCTGGCGCCTTGATTTTATTATCCAGTTGATCGAGATAAACCGCAGTGGGAGCCGTACTGAGATTTAACCAAACACGCGCCCCGGTATATGCCAGTGCCAGCAGCGCCAGAAAACAACAGGCGACCACCCACAGCGGCACATAATGCATAATCCCTTGTTTGCCCGTCGCCTGGCTTTGCCAGTGTGGCGATAGATCGAGCTGTTGTGGCCCGCGCAGATTCTCTATGCTGCGGTAGGTCTTTTCACGGATCATTTCCAATTGGTCGCGTCCACGGGGGTCGAGTTTGTACTTGCCCTCAAAGCCGAGACTGATGAGCAGGTAGATCAGCTCCAGACTGTCTGCATGTTGCCCCGGGTTTTGCAACAGCTTGTCGAGAATATTGAAAAACTTCTCGCCACCGAAGGTTTCGTTGTGAAACATGCTCAGCAAGGAGTGCTGGCTCCAGCCCGAGCTGGCGCCCCATGGCGTATTCATTACCGCCTCATCTATCGCGGTGCACAGTACGTAGCGCGCGGTGACAATTTGTTCCGGGGGCAACTGGGCCGCGCGGCAGCGGGCATCGAATTGGTGAATTTCATCGGCCAGTTGGCGTTGCAGTTCCTGGGGGTTGTCATGGCTGAGCAACTTGCGCAGTTTTGCGGTCACTGCCAGCAGCGTTGAAGCATTGTTGATCAGGGGGTTATCCCCAAAATCGGTGCTCAATGGTTGCAGATTTGCCAGGTTTGGCGCGGCGGTGACACCGGCTGTCGACCCCGCCATTGCTGCGGTCGCGGTAGCCGGTGCACTGCTGCGGGCACCGGGCCTGGGAATCATTACCGTCTGGTTGCCGGGATCAGCCTGGGGCATGCTGACCGCGGGTTGGCCGATAACGGTTTTATCGTTGTCGCGGGAATCGCTCATATTATTGATTCCTTATGGCCCATAGTTCCATGGTTAGTCCCGGGAAGTTCGCCCCGATATGAATGGCAAAGCCACCGGAGCTCTGCATTGCCTTCCACAGTTCGCCGGTCTGGCCGAGTTCGAAGTAGCTGAAACCGGCGTGGTAGGGGATTTGGCGCGGAGCGACCGGCAGCGGCTTGATAGGTATTCCCGGTAGTTGGGCACTGATGATGTCGCGGACTTTCTCTACCGGCGCAATTTTAGCCTGGGTGCCAAAGTTGTTACGTAATTGCTCCGATGGCAGGTCGGCTTTCACGGCCAACACAAAATTGGCACTGCCAACCAGCGAGCGGTCGCTGATAGGAGCAACGTGTATGCCATACTTGCGCTCGGTCAATTCCAGCGATACCGCGGTTGTTTCCAGTACTGTGCTAAGGCAGCGGCGCAGAATGTTAAAGGTGCCAAAAAAGGTGGTCGCAAGATCGTCGTGGAGGTAGGGAGGAAACTGCGGCGCGCGCTTATCCTGGGTGGTGAAGGTCGCCAGTTCGCCGGTCATCTGGATCAGTTCAGTGTAAAACGCCAGTGGGTGCAAACCGCGCACCTGGCCCAGATGCAGGCACAAAGGCTGGATGCGGTTGATGACCTGCAACAGCATATAGTCCGCTATTTCTGCCGAGCCAGCGCGCCCGCTGTCGGCCAGCCTGCCTCCCAGGGCTGCTCCGCGCTGTTCTACCAGCCCCTGCAATTCTTTGAGCATCTCCCGTAGTTCTGGATGTGCCGCGCAGTCGAGCATCGGTGGTATAAACTGATTGGCCAGCTTCAGCGGCTTGTCCTGCCGCCGTTCCAGCACCTGGGCTATGGGGATTGCGGCATAACCACTGAGGTCGTCACTGGCGGGCTTGAGGGAAATATTCAGTTCGCCGGTGTCAATCTCCATTTCTTCGCCGCTTTGCGACGTTGAATTGCGAACCGGGGTTGCTGACTTGCGATAGCGCGTCAGCTCCGAATCGGGATTTTGCTCGTCGATGTCGCGGGCACCGGGTCTGCGCAGCGGTATACAGAGGTATATTCGTTCGTCGGCGGTATTGAGCGGCAGGTCGAGAACTTTTGGCAGTGCGTCTTCGTCGGGGATGGCGAAGGGTGTGCCGTCCGGGAAAACCCCGCGCATGCGAATGATCGAAAGCTTACCCAGATCGAGCAGTTCCTGGTCGAAGCTAAACTCCTGCAAGCCCCAGGCATAAGCACCAAGGGCGCTGCTACGGGCCTCCACCAGGCTTTCAACATAGCGATCCTGTTGTTGAAAGTGCTGTGGCCGCAGGAACATACCTTCCGACCAAATGACCTTGCTGTTTGCCATAGTGGATCCAATTTATTCGTTTTACCGGCGACGGTACAGGGTCGTTGCCAGGTGCCGGCGTTCTGCGCTTACTGTCGTTTCAGGCTGGTGCCCTGGATGTTGACAGTAAAGCGGTTGGCCTTGTTGGCAACAATCGGCAAGCTCAGGGTCGCGTTGGCATCCTGGTATTGCGAGAATTCGGCAACCAGGCCGAGGTACAGTACCGAGTCATCCAACTCGATAGTTTCACTGCGACTTTCCCCTGGGGTAAATTCCCTCAGGCGAATGCTGTCGATGTAATCAGTGCCAAGACGTTCAGCAGGGTTTTCGTACAGCGATATCAAATCTTCACGCTCGAATTGACGTGCATCGGCCAGCTTTACCACGCGAATAACCAGCGGCGAAGGTCGATTGTCATCGTCGGGATTCACGTCGGCGTTGACCACGAAGTCAATCACCGCACTGGTTTCAACTTTAAGTACCTGCCGGGTTTTCTGGCAAGCCGTAAGGCTTAGCAGCAGCAATGCAACCAGCGCGATACCGGCTAGGCGCCATCGAATAGGGAGTATCATGGTGACCTCATCTTTTTTTATAATTGCATAGTCTAGCAGAATGGCTCTCGCGGTTGTCAGCTATCCCTTTGCTTTCGCATAGCTTTTAGCTGCCTGACCTGGTCTTCATAACTGCGGCCGAATTCTTCGCCAAACAACCGGTTATAGGCGGCTTCGGAGTCAGCACTGAGTCTATCATAATGTTTGCAAAAGGCATCCCAGGCTTTCGCCTTCTTGGTCCCGGCCAAACGGCCGCTGATGGCATCGATGCCCATCTCTTCCAGCAGCTTCTCGGGACTGAATTGTGCCAGCATGTTTTCATAAGCGGCGCGCATTCCGGCCAGTGTCGCCAACTGGTGATCCTCAAGATCATTGAAGCTGTCGGCAATGGCTTTGTCGGAGCGCATGAAGGCCTTGGAGTCACTGCTGAACATGTAGGCCAGAGCATCCTCTACCTGGGCGGCAAACTTTAGCGGATTGTTTTCAGCAGCGCCGATGATGGTGCGCACAGCCCTGATTTCGTTTTTTATACTGCTGCGTGCCCGCAATATTTCCATCAGGCGCGATAGGGCCAATACCAGGGCCGAGCTGGCTGCGGGCAGCAATTCTGCCAATTGCTCGTCGTTTAAGGACTTCAGTCCCATTAGTTGCGCCAGATGCTGGGCGGCGGGCAGATCTGCCGCTGGTCTCATTTTCGCAACGGGCGGTTCGGCTGCCACGTGCGGCGCCACGTCCTCCTTTACCGGTCTGGGAGGCGTCATCGCTTGCTGCAGTGGCGGGGCGTTGTCCGGTTGGGGCTCAAGCCACCATTGTGAATCTTCCGCTGCAGGAATGGCTTGCAGCGGATCATTGGGTGGCGGGCTGCTGCCCATGCCATCGAGCAATGCCATAGGGTCTGCGCATTCATCATTGTTCAATACGGGTGGCAAAGCAGGCTTGGGCTCCAGTTCCGCAGGCGTCGGCCAATCTGCGGGCGGAGCCGCTGCAGGTTGCTGTGGCGACAGCCACTTGTCCAAATCATCCTCGGCCTGGTCGCTCGTGGCTGGCGCGGAATCCGCTGCATCAATTGGGCCTTCCCCGGCGTCGCCCAGTGAATCCAGAAAACTGCCACCAAGGTTGTCAGCCTCGCTAGCAAGGTCTTCGAAATCGACCTCGATTTGGTAGGGGCCTATGAAGATACTGTCTCCCTTCTGTAGCTGGCGGGGGACGCCCTTGTCCAGTGGTTGGTCCGTTGTGTTGAGATAGGTGCCGTTGCTGCTATGGTCGATCAGGCTGTAAACGCCCTGTTGGTCAGTGATGGTGGCGTGGCTTGACGAGGTAATCCTCGAAGGGTCTGGCAATACCAGGCTATTACCGCCACCGCGGCCAATACTTGCACCGCCGCTGGGCAATGTATGACGTGTCCCGGCCATAGTTGAGCCATCAGGGGCGGCTATGATCGTCAGTACCAAATTCACCGGTATGTTTCCTTGGTTAGATTGTTAATGGTATGTGCGTGGAGTTGGGCGGGATGCCAGAGTGGGCAAATACCGCTAGCCCCGATAATCAATGCGCGTCAGCAAAACATGAGGTTATTCGCTGCAGCCGCAGGGATCAACTGCTTTCTGGCCCTGGACCGGCAGATCATATGTTTCGTCAAGGCGAATACGTATAAGCTGTAGCCATATACCTTTGGTGCTCGTTTTAGCGCCGATATGAATTATACTGGGCCGGGCCATAGTCACTCGCCCTCCTGATGCCACATACAAGTTAGCACAAGCATGCAGATTGAACTCCCCGGATATGAGGTAAAAGACAAAATAGCCGACGGTGGCATGGCCTCGGTCTACCTTGCGCACCAGCTCAATTTTGATCAGGATGTCGCGCTAAAAATAATGAGTGCGACGCTGTCGCGTGAGCCCGAATTTGTTACGCGCTTTATGAAAGAAGCGCGCATCATGCGCAAACTGCGACACCAGAACCTTTGTGAAGTATTCGACGTGAATGCCCATGGCGAGCTCTACTATATCGCCATGGAGTTGCTGCCGGGCGGTACCCTGACCCAGTTGACTCGCCAGGGGATAACGCCCCAGTTTGCTTCCAAACTGTTGCTGCAGCTGTTAGACGCATTGGACTATGCTCATCGCCAGGGCTTTATTCACCGTGATATCAAACCTGCCAATATCCTGATGCGAGACCCTGGCACGCCGGTTCTGACCGATTTCGGTATAGCCCGGGCATCGGACGCTGCTACTCACTTGACCATGACCGGTACCATGCTGGGTACACCCTATTACATGAGCCCGGAACAGGCCCACAGTGGTGATCTTGATGGCCGTGCGGACCTTTACAGCCTCGGTATTGTATTTTTCGAAATGTTGACGGGTGCGGTGCCCTATCGTGCTGACAATCCGGTGGCGACCTGCATTCAGCACATCACCCAGCCGATACCTACCTTGCCTCCACCTTTGGAGCGTTTTCAGAGCTTCATCGAATCTGGCTTTAGCGAAAACCCCGGAGGAGCGATTTGCCGACGCCGCGACGATGGCCCATTGCCTGGCAGGCGTGGTTGCTGAGTCCTCAACAAATGCGGAAGACCAAACCGTTGTTGCTGGCGCCATAAGCAACTCTGGTATCGCCAGCCGGGTCAGCTCCAGTCGATTGGTGGCCGCCCTTGCAACGCCCAGCGAACCCGCCAAGGTTTCATCATCAGTACCGGGCTTACCGCAGCCGGCTGCGGCAGCGCAAGCGCCTGATGGAGTTAAAAGCAAGTCCCGCTTGCGCCAGTCCGCGCTATGGGGTGTCGCGCTTTCGGTGGTCGTCCGCCCTGGTGATAGTGCTGGGTAGAGCGCTGCTCAAGGAAGAGTTGCCGATGAGTCAGGTAGTGCCGCCGCCGCTGTCGAGTGCACAGCCATTGGTGGACGGCTTCGTGCAGGAAGCACGCGAGGCTATCGCCGACGCCAGATACACTGATGCGGAGGCTGGATTCGCTCCGCCCTGGCTTTTGATGTTGAAAACCAGGCAGCCCTGACCGGCTTGCAGGAGTTGGGTGGCATTTATTTTGAGCGTTCGCAGCAGGCTTTGGCTGTGGATGATATTGTACTGGCAAGCACAATGGCGGCCAATCTGTTGCGGGTTAACGCCAGCGCCGAGGGGCTGGGAGAGCTGCAGTCGCGAATCAGGCAACGTCAGTACCAGATCGAGGGTGAGCAGTCGAGCAGTTGCGTTACAGCAGCGCCAGCAAGAATTGCTGGTTCGGGCTGACGCCGCCCTTGCCAGCAAACAACTTTACAGTGCCGACGGCAGTCGCGCGTTGCAGCTTTATCGCTCGGTTCTAGAGCTCGACTCGGCTAACGCCATTGCGCTGGCGGGATTGCGAGCAGGTGGGAGAGCGGCTTGTGTTACAGGCTGAGTTGGCGCTCGGGCAAAACGATATGCAGGCTGCTCGCACAGCCCTTGGGGCGTGCCCGGAAGCAGATCCCGATGCTTCCCGACTGGCCGCAGTAGGCGCAGCCCTGGCACAACTTGAAGCCAGCTCGCTGGAGTCCGAGGCGCAAGCAAAGCGCCTGGCAGAGCAACGCGATGCTGAACTGGCCGCACTGCTGGCGAGCGCCGCGCAGAAATTGCAGCAAGAGAACTACTATGGCGCCGATGGCGCCTACCAGGACTACCGACGGGCACTGGAGCTGGATGCTGGTAACACGGCGGCGCAAGCCGGTACCGAAGCGGTCGCCGTGGCCCTGGCCGGCCTGATTGATGTTGCGCTTGGCGCGGCTGACTATCCTGCTGCACAACGTTATATCAAGCAAATGGCGAGTTTTGATGGTGGCAGTGCACGCTTGTCTGGGTTGCAAAAGCGCTATCGCGACGCTACCTACCTGCAACAGCGCGAGCTTGAGCGGGAGCAGCGCATCGCCAGTCTGTTAGCAAGTGCGCAGGAAGACTTTAGCACTGATAAGCTCTATTCCAGTTATAAGCAGTATCAACAAGTGCTGCAGAACGATGCCTCCAACCGGGACGCTATAGCCGGTATTGCCGCTGTCGCAGACCGCTACGTGGCATTGACCGAAAAGGCTGTGCGTGATGGCGACAGCGGGAAAGCCAAAAGCTATATCAGTCGCATGGTGGAAATCGCCCCGAACTATCCGCAACTGGCGTCGTTGCAAAAGCGTGTTGAAGGGATGAAGGCGCAAGTGTCCCCTGCGCAACAGGCCGTAGCTAAGCTGCGCACCGAGGCACGGGTGCTTGCTGCCAAGCCGGTCTCGGTTGCTAACCTGCAGCAACAATATGCCTTATACAATGATATTCGCAGCACGCTACCGTCGGACCCGCAGGTAAGTGGTGAGCTAAACAAGCTGGGGGATAGTGCAGTTGCGCAGGCTCGCCGCCTGTTGCGACCAGCAGTGCCGGAACAGCCGGTCCTGGATCAGGCCGGGGCCTATATCGCGTTTCTGGCGAGCACCGGCCTGTCAAAATCGCAGTATCGCGAACTTAAAACCTTGCACCAGCAAAAAGCCGGGGCTTTGCAGCAGCAAACGACGCAGCTCAGGGGTGCGGCGGGGCAACAGAATAAGCTCGATACCGTATACCGCAAGCTTACGGTGACCTTGGCCGACAATGATTTGAACTACCAGCAACTCGACGATGTGTTGCAGTCAATGTTAGGCGTGCGCGATATTCGAGACCCACGAGTTGAGGAGCTGGCGGGTAAAATGAAACAGCGCTACCTGGAATATATCGATCAACGCGTCGAAGGCAAAAAGTATAAAGAGGCGCTCGCCGCGGCCGATGACGCATTGGCATATTTTCCTGCTGATCCCCAACTGCTGCAAAGCCAGCAGAATGCCAAAAAGCAGATGGTAAAAATGACTCGAACGGCACCGCGTATGTTTTAGTCTATTGATCTGATTTACAGTTGGCTTTATGATTTACCGGACGTGCGAATGGAGTGGCAGGCGCCAGGCGGTTTTCAGTCTGGTGAAAAACAACAACAAAATTTCTGGTCCTCCGCAGATTGCGGTAGGGAAATAACTCCCCTGCAGGTCCCGTAGTGTTCGAGGCTTGCGTTACGCAAACCCCCGGGGCACAATCATGACCTTCAAGCGCAAGACTCTATACACAGCTATTCTCGCGAACCTTTATTCCCCCGCTTTTTACAACCATGCGTTGGCACAGGAAACCTGTGTCCGCAACGCAGCCAACAACGGCACGATTTCCTCCAGTTGTACACTCGGCGTTTCCACCCAGGGCCGAGTGATTGGCAGCGAAGGCAACGAATCCGGCAACGTTATCCTTACCCAGGAAAACGTTACCGTCACCGTTATCGAGTCAGTCAAGCCAAGTTACTCCAGCGGTGCTTTTTCCGCTATCAACAATGTCGGCAGCATTAACGTGTCGTCGGGTACCATTGAGAACAACGGTACCATCACCTTTGCGCCCGGAGTTGGGGCGGTCGACTTTGATGCGATTAAGATTAATGAGAACTCCGAATACACGGGTGATATTCGCAATACCAGTACCGGCGTTGTGGGCGGTGGCAGAAGCATTCGGGTTGACATTAACTCGGTGTTATTCGGCAACATCGAAAACCAGGGTCTCCTGCAGGGGCGAATCCTGGTGTCCGGGGAAGTGCGCAACGGCGGTGAAGGTGGCGGCAATATCGTCAACAGTGGGCGGATAGAGTGCACGGGTGATTGCATCGGCGATGTCGCCATCCTGGTTGCCAGTTCGAATACTGACGGCGAATTCGATGTTGGCACCTTGGATAGCATTAGCAACACCGCCACCGGTGTGCTGGACGGTGACTTGAAAATCGAAGGCCGTGTGACGTCGATTAGCAATGCCGGGCAGGTCAATGGTTCAATCCTGAACGCGCAGACAAGCACGACCGGCGCTGCGCCACCATCGATTACGCAGGTGCTGGAAAATACCGGCACCATCACCGTTGGCGTCCTTAACGAGGGCACCATTGGCTCGATCAACAATGCCGGTCTGATTAATCAAAGCATTGTCAACGACGGCAGTGTGGACCGTATTGTCAATACCACGGCGGCAACCATCGGGGTTAGTATCAACAATAACGCCGAAGTGCTCGGTAATATCTCCAACGCCGGTTCATTGGGTAATGGTGACCTGTTTAACGGTGGTCTGAGAAACACCGGTACCGTTGGCAACGATATCGTAAATACCGCTAGCGGGGTGGTAACCGGTCCGCTTATCAATGATGGCGATGTGCTTGGAAGTATCATCAACAATGGCACGATTACGCGCCTGCTCAGTAATAATGGTAGCGTAGGTGGCAGTATCATCAACAATGGCGAACTCCAAAATAACCTGGTTAGCAATGGATCAATTGCCGGAGATATTCAGAATTTTGGCTCAATCACCGGCGGCACCCTGAATGTCCATGGCGGTACCATCGGGGGCAGCGTGGTTAATTTCCCGTCCGGTTTACTGAGCGGCGGCATCGGACTGGCGAATATTAGCAGCCCTGTGTTGGTCAGGGGTTCGGTTGTCAATGCGGGTCAAGTTGCTTTCATTAGCATCGATAGTGGAGCATCGGTCACTGGCGATCTGATCAACGACGGCAGTGTTATCCTGAATGAACAGAGTGTCACCCTGAGGGGCGATCTCGGCGGTTCTTTCAGAAACAGTGGTTTGATCGCTGGCAGCGTGGATAACAGCGGCAGGGTTGGCGGTAGTGTATTGCTGGGTGGCACGGTTGCCGGCGACTTCACTAACACTGGTGACGTAGCCAACGGTGTAACCGTTAGTGGGTCAGTGTCCGGCTCGATTAATCAGACCTCTGGTGCGATTGCCAATGGCTTGCTGATTGCGGAAACCGGTTCGGTGTTGGGCAACCTCAATTTGAATGGCGGCAGCATTGACTTCGTGCATTTGGAGGGTGCAGTTGGTGGCAATGTAACTTTTGGTGCTGGCGGGGGTGAGCTGCGCGCCAGCAGAACGCGCAATGTCAGTATTGGTGGTTCTGTTAGCGGGGCATCCAGCCTTGAGGTTTCGCAGCGATTAGCAATAGGTAATGATTTCAACCATGCTGGCGGCAGCATCATTGTCAATGCATCCGACGCGGATAGTTACGGCCGCATACTGGTGGCTGGCAATGCTGATGTTAGCAATGCCAGTGTGTTGATCAAGGCTGATCATATTGTAGTCCCTGGAGATAGCTTCCAGTTTCTGGAGTCTGGTGGATCGCTGGCATTTGATAGTGCGACAGCAACGGTAGAAAGCAACATGCCTCTGGTCGCTTTTCAATTGGCCGCGGTTGACCCCACTGAGGAAGGTTTTAACAACGCCCTGGCAGCCGTATCGACACCGACACCGACACCGACACCGACACCGACACCGACACCGACACCGACACCGACTCCGACACCGACACCGACACCGACACCGACACCGACTCCGACACCGACTCCGACACCGACTCCGACTCCGACTCCGACTCCGACTCCGACTCCGACTCCACGACTCCGACTCCGACTCCGACTCCGACTCCGACTCCGACTCCGACTCCGACTCCGACTCCGACTCCGACTCCGACTCCGACTCCGACTCCGACTCCGACTCCGACTCCGACTCCGACTCCGACTCCGACTCCGACTCCGACTCCGACTCCGACTCCGACTCCGACTCCGACTCCGACTCCGACTCCGACTCCGACTCCGACTCCGACTCCGACACCGGTATTTATTGACACTTCCAGCCTATCCCCGGGAGACGCCAATACCTTAAATGTTATTGGCGCTTTGGCGAATATTGAGCGCTCTGGCCAGGCAGCAGGTGCCCTGAAAGTCACGCTGGATCTTATCAATAGTGCAGAAACCGCTGAGCAGAAGAGAAGCATTATCGACTCGCTGCAGGCTGACCTTACCAGTGGAGTGGTAGAGGGCTCGTTAAATGCACAGCGCCAGGCAGTCGATACTATTAATAATCGGCAGGCAAGCTTACGCCAGTTCAAAACCATGGGGGTTGCGGCCGGTGATGGTTTAAGCGAGATAGGCTTTTGGCTGCAGGGCTACGGTAACCGCCAGGATAAGGATAATGCCGATGGCGTGGCCGGTTGGGATGGCGACACTTATGGCATGGCGCTCGGTTTTGATAAAGATATCAACGAGAGTTGGGCCGCGGGCATGGCGTTTAGTTACGCAAGTAGCGATATCGAGTCAAAAAACAAGTATCGCAATACGCTCGATATCGACAGCTACCAGCTGTCTGCCTACGGCAGTTATGTGAGCGCAGAATGGTATTCAGATGTGGTAGTGTCCTACGCCTACAACCAATACCAGGGGCAGCGAAATCTGCAGACAATCGCCCCGTTTGCGACTGCTGATTCTGACTACAGTGGAGACCAATTTCAATTGCGAGCCCGCGGTGGTTGGCCGTTCTTGCTCGACAGTGGTTTGATGCTAACCCCCACTGCTTCGATCGAGTATACCTACCTGAAAGAGGACACTTATAGCGAGACCGGTGCAGGAAGCAATGGATTGGACGTTGATGCCGATTCCGTTGAGGTATTGCTTTTTACCGCCGGCGGTCGCGCGGCCTATGCAGCCACCCTGAGTAACAATATTACCCTGGTGCCTGAGGTTGCGCTGCAGTTGCGCTACGATGCTATAGGCGACCAAATTCAGGTCGATAGCAATTTTATTGGTGTCAATGGTGCGGCATTTATTTTGCGGGGTGCGGAAGTTGAGCCGACCAGCGGCAGGCTGACACTTGGTTTGAGCGGATATGGTGATGGTCGGGTGAGTTTTAACGTGGCCTATGACTATTTCTTCCAGCAGGATTTCAACGCGCAGGCCCTGACCGGCACCCTGAAATGGATGTTTTAACCGGATATGGCGCCGTTTCAAGCGAGCAAGACATGGCTGCTTCACCATTGGGTTATCCGGACGGCGGCTCATCTCTTAAGCCGCTACTGATACAGGCGGGAGACATTTGGAGTAATTCTGGCCAGAGCTTCGGCCATTCATCGGTGTGCGCGCTGTCCAGCTCTACAATTTGACTGCACTGTAAAGAGTCGAGTTGGTCCTGGTAGGCGCGAGCCACAGCGCCGGGAACCACGTCATCACGGCTGCCAACGAAATGGAGTTGTGGAATCCTTTCCAGCTGGGTTACGTTGATGGCGGGCGCTGTCGTGGCAGTCGTCAATGGCAGATTGTGAATACGCGAAAATTCCGCTATGTCCAGGTTGCCGGCAACCGTACGAATGTTGGAAAGCTCGGGCAAGGCGGGCGCCGCCAGCATCACAATAGTCGCACCGCCTGAAAAGCCGATCAGCTCCAGACTTGCATTGTGGTATTGCCGGCTTATTGTCCTGAATACTGAAACGTACATCGCTACGATGGCTGCCGAGTAGCGGTTGCGGGTCCACACCTCGGCAGTGCACTGTTTCTGGCGAGATAGCTGCACAAACTGGCAGGGTCGTGCGATGTAGATCACATTGGCGCTGTTGTCCGCCAATGCCAGTTGCAGTCCCACCGCATGGCCGGGCGTCGGGTCGGCAGAAACCCTATAGCGACTTAGCCAGGCCTTACCGTCACCCTCAAGGTAAATTCGAATCGGCGCACCGGGCTGCTTGATGCGGCGTAGGGAAGCGAGTTCAAAATCCGGAGTGATAATTACCTGCTCGCTGAGCCCAACGCTGGCTGAGGCGCGGCTAAAAAGCCATTGGCCGTCGTCCGCGGGGGTGGTTGTCGTGCAAGCACTGATTAGGCCGATGAGGATTGCGCCCGGCAATTGCCCCCGACAAGTAGCAGCAGCCATTAGACGTGAGAGGGTGCGAATTATTGGCATGCTTGGGTTGATGGCTCCTGGCAAAGGGATGAGGCAAATGAAATGTCCTCGAATAGTGTAATTAGTCGGGGTGATTGTTGTCACCCCGAAGCTTGCTCAGTAACATGCTGTGGTGTGGATTATCTCAAGGCATCGTTAGGCAGCGGGAGAGCCTCCGCTATCAGCGATGCCTTAAACCGACAACAAACAAAATCAGGCCATTGTGGACACTTCACCAGAAATACCAGGCTACACCATTCACGAACAGATTGGCCGTGGCGGCATGGCCTATGTTTATCGGGCACTGCAGCATAATTTTGATGCCGAAGTGGCCGTTAAGGTTCTTGATCCCAGACTGACGGTCGATCCCCAGTTTGGTGAGCGTTTTATCCGCGAAGCCAGGATTATGCGCAGCCTTAAGCATCCTCATATCGCCGCAGTTTACGATGTGGGACAGCATGGCAACATATATTACCTTTCGATGGAGTACCTGCCCGGCGGAAGTTTGAAGGAGCAGGTTGATCAGGCTGATCACCCGCGCGATGTCCTGCTGGTGTTGGCTAAGGTTGCAGAGGCTCTGGATTACGCGCATTCCATGGACTTTGTGCACCGGGATATCAAGCCTGAGAATATTCTCATGCGCGGTCCTGGTGATCCGGTGATTTCAGATTTTGGCATTGCGCGGGTGCTCAATAGCGATGGCGATCACACCAAAACCGGCACCGTGATGGGCAGTCCGCACTATATGAGTCCGGAGCAAGCGCTGGGGCAGTCGGTGGACCATCGCTCGGATATCTACAGCTTTGGAGTGCTGTGTTACTTCGCAATGTGCGCAGATGTACCTTACTCCGAGGGCTCAGCGGTGACGATCGGCATTCGCCATGTGCGTGATCCGGTTCCCACTTTGCCGGTGCAATACGCGGTGATGCAGCCTTTTGTGAATCGGGCGTTGGCCAAACGGCCTGAAGACCGCTTTCATAGTTGCACTGATTTGGTTGAGGATTTTGCGAAGTATCTCGCTCTGGCCGAGACTGAGGGCGAGGTATTGTTGGCTGGAACTGACACTCTTGTTGCCGCCGCGGGGCCAGCAGTTGCCGTCGCAAGTTCTCCTGGCGTCGGGGAATTGGCGCCCCGGATGAAGACTGTTGCAGCCACAGCGCCGCAAGCACAACGAAAAAACCTCTACAGGATGACGGTGCTTGGGCTGCTGTTATTGACTCTGGGGGCCTTATCCGCCGGGGTATACCTGTTGTGGGACCGCAAGGCGGCGGGCGCTCCCGCAGTGGCATTCAATCTTGAAACCCAGCGACAACTGCTGCGGGCGGGTGAATTCCTTGAATCCGGTGATATATCCAGGGCGCTGGATGAGTTCCTGGCTGTTGTCGCCAAGGAGCCCGACAACCAGGCGGCGCAAAAAGGCCTGGTATATATCTCAGAGATATACCAGGGCAGGGCAAGCGCGGCTCTGGCGAACAGCGATCTGGACGCTGCGGCGGTGAGTGTTTCGGCGCTGAAGCGAATTGATACAGACCTGCCTGAAGTCGAGCAAGTCATTGCCGCTTACGATGAAAAAGTAGCCGCGTTGCAACAGGAGCAGCGTGCGCAGGAGACAGTGTCGGCGAAGATTAGCGTTTTGTTGCAAGAAGCTACCCTGGCCGAGCAGCAGCAACAGTTTATTAGCCCGCCTGGCGAAAACGCTTTTGAAAAATATTCACAGGTCGCAACACTTGATCCCGATAACACCGAAGCGGCATCGGGATTGCAGCGCCTGGGGCAACATTACCTGCAGCTGGCAAGGCAGTACCAAAGGGAAGGTGATGATATCAGTGCCAAGGCCAATATCAATATTGCGCGTAAAATGTCCCCCGGCCTTACGGAGCAGGGTTTTGAACTTGAGGTGCCCGGATCGCCTGAGTCCCTAACGCAGTAGCAAAAACTCTCGAAGTGTTGAGGCATTGCAGGTCGCGTCGATCGATCTTTGCAATATTATCCGTTCTATTTCCTGAAGCCATTGATAATCGCGGTGGCAATGCATTGCCCTGGCATAAAGTGAACAAAAATATTGGCGTAGTGTTTGCCATTGAGTGGTATAGGCCTGCCATGGAGCAGTCGTGCGCCTTCGTAGAAAACCAGCTCGCCCGGCTGCAGCAGTATTTCATGTCGGCGATAGTCGTTGTCTTCAATGACCAGTGGCCAGTCCTCAAGCGTGTCCTGGGCGACATTGATAATGGCACTGACAATATGCGTCTGCAAGCGGTCGCGGTGCGGCTTGAGTATTGCACCGTGGTGATAATCGCGAATGCCATACACGTATGTTGGTACCAGCGACTGTTGACTCCACTCACACAGTTGCGGCGCCAGCGCGCCATGTATGGCGGCCTTGAGTGGTTCGCTGAGTTCGACCAGGCTACTGGCCGCTTGTCCATCGTGGGTATAGATAAATTGCCCCTCGACTTGCTCCGGGCTGGCTGCCGCGCGGTGCTGCCGGTAGAAGGCCTGGAGGCGGGCAAACAGACCCGGTGCAAGGTGTGATTTTTTGAAACCGGTTCGAGTTAGATTGGGAATAAATTCATTGGCCTCCTTGGTATACATCTGACCTTTGCCCCTGGCCCTGAACCACTTGGTGATCACCGCCTTCTCACCCCGCAATACCGGGTGCGCACAGTGCAGGGTGTCGGGGTTTGGGCTACCGTCCGGTCGAAGATTATTCCAGATAACAGCCATGCCAGGTTGCGGCTTCAGTTTAATACCAAGGCGTGGGAACTCGGTTTCACCGCCTGCTACGACCTCATTGAGGTAGATAAAAAAGGTAAAGGTGCGTTGTCCTTGCTGTGCCGCATATTGGCTGTATTCGTGGGCCTCAAAATAGTCGGTATGAGGCTTGAACTCCTGCGCCGTTTTATAATGCTGTCCTTGCAGCACTTCAGCATACGAGGCATCGACTCCCAACATATTACAAATGCGCCGATCAATCTCCCGCAAAAATGGATTATCAAGGGTGCCAAGATCGCAGGTCCTGCTGGTGCGAAAATCAGTCTGGTGTTTGTCTTCGGCCGAAATTTCCGATGGCCGCAATTTGGATTTAATCGAGGCAATAATTTCTTCGCATTCTTGCTGGTTCAAGAAATCCGGCAGCAGGTATAGCTCAGCCAAATTCGTATCCAGTCTGACTGCGTTGGGCAGGTAGAGCTTACTGGTCTGGAGCTTTTCGCTGCAGTCCATGGCAAGGGTGGTGCCTGGGTCTGATTGCCCGGTTTTCAGTGGATTGGCAATGTCTGCAAGATTCTTTGTTGGCTGATAATCCATATGAGTGACGATGGAGTCAAACTCAAAACCCTCATCAATCAGGATCCGAAAAATGCCGTCCTTGTCGCAGCCTCGTTTAACGTTGAGCTCTATCCATTCCTGCCAATCCTGGGTAAGAGTTCTTGCCATGGGTATCCCCCTCATAGAGACCTGCATTGCAGATGTATCTTCTTGTTCTGCTTGACCAGCCCAGGTCGCCGGTACTTTTACCGTACAAACCCGATGATCGAGATAAAATGACAGAGCGAGCCGGCGAGCACAAATACATGCCAGATGCCGTGGGCATGTTGCAGTTTGTTGTTATGGTCCAGGGCGTAGAAAATAATACCCAGGGTGTAAGCCAGACCACCGGCGGTGAGCCAGGCTAAGCCGTCCCTGCCCAGCGCCTCTCCCAGTTGGCGGTATTGCAGCACTGCGATCCAGCCCATCAGCAAATAGATGGAAAGCTGCAGCACCTGGATACGGCGCTTGCTGAACAGGTCAAGAAAAATGCCCAGCGCCGCCAGCCCCCAGACCACCGTCAACATAGCGGGGCCTGCCCCGTGGCGCAATGAAACCAGCATAAAGGGCGTGTAGGTGCCCGCAATCAGCAGGTAGATAGATACATGGTCCATTTTCTGGAACAGCTTTTTCAGCCGGGGAGGGTAAAAGCTGTGGTAGAGGGTCGAAATGGTATAGAGCAAGACCAGAGTGGTGCCGAAGATAGCAAAGCTGGCGATCATCCATGGGTCTTGCTTTTGGATGCTGACGGTCAATAAGGCCCCCAGACCTACCAGCGCCAGCGCCGACCCGAGGAGGTGGGTTATGCTGTTAAGTTTTTCGCCGTGGTACATTTTTCGCTTACCGTTGTTTTTCGCGTCGCTGTTAGCAGTTCGTGGCTTGATACGAGTATGCCGCCAGCATAATTTAATAGTGCCACGAAATGCCCAGGTAGTGCTGCAAAAATGCCTTAAAGGGACCGTCCAACCAACTGCATGCTGCGTACTGCATCTCAGGTTTCCCGTTCACTAGTGCGTGTGAGGTGGCGTTCGCGGTAAACTTTCGCCGGGGCAGGCTGTCTACGGTAAAGACAGAGTGCCTGACGCCGTGCTTTGTGCGTGGAATGAGCACTGGCGGGCCGCATGGCGGCACAGTGTCAGGCAATACCCTTGAAAAGGAGGACAAGAAATTAATGATAGCCCCAGGTATCCCCCAGGATGAAGTCGCCAGGCTCAATAGCCTGAAGGCACTGGATATTCTCGATACGTCGAGGGAGGAGCGCTTCGACCGACTCACCCGGCTCGCACGGCGGATTTTCGGTGTGCCGATTGCCCTGGTAAGTCTGGTTGATGAAGACCGACAATGGTTTAAATCCGCTATAGGGATTAGAACTCGGGAGACCCTGCGGAATATTTCGTTCTGTGGTCATGCCATTCTCGGCGACGAGGTCTTTATTGTGGAAGACGCGACCCTGGACGAGCGGTTTTATGACAACCCGCTGGTTCTGGGCGAACCGCATGTGCGCTTTTATGCGGGATGTCCACTGCGGTTTCTCGACGGCAGCAGGCTTGGTACTCTTTGCCTGATCGATACCAAACCGCGAACGCTGGACGAGGGCGATCGGGCTACCCTGCGAGACCTGGCGGAACTGGTCGAGCGCGAGTTGGCGGCGGTGCAACTGGCGACGATGGATGAACTCACCCAGTTGGCGAACCGGCGCGGTTTTATCAGCGCAGCCGGACAGAGCCTCTCGTTGTGTATGCGCCAGGATCTGCCGGCAACCCTGGTTTTTTTCGATCTTAACAAGTTCAAGCGAATCAACGATAAATTTGGACACGCCGAGGGAGATACAGCCTTGCGTGCCTTTGCCGATGTTATGCGTCGCACCTTTCGCCATTCCGATGTGCTGGGAAGGCTCGGCGGTGATGAGTTTGTGGTTTTCCTGAGCAACGCCACGGCCGGGTTTGTCGATGAGATCCTCGCGCGTTTTCGTGATTCCCTCGACGACTACAATCGCACGGCGGGTCGCGGCTACGATATTGGCTTTGCCCAGGGGGTGGTCAACGCTAATGCCCACTCAGCATCGTCCGTTGAGAGCATGCTGCTGAGGGCCGACGACCTGATGTACCAGCAAAAGAACAAGTTGACGGCGGTGCGGTAGAAGGCAAGTACGAGCCGGGGCTGTGAATATGCAGCGCGGCCTTGGCAGATGGTTTATCACTGGTGATGATGAGCGCTCAGTTGCCTACGCCCTGTTGGGGTGCTCCCCTGAATAATAAGCACAGCCGGAACCGGAGTGTATATCAATGATTCTACAAAGTGAGCGCGACACTGTAGTGGCGCATTGCCAGCGCATGGGTGCGATCGGCCTAACACCAGGAACCAGCGGTAATATCAGTCTGTTCAATGCTGAGCATGGTTCTATGGCCATCAGCCCAAGCGCAATGAGCTATGGGACCATGACAGCATCAGATGTGGTGGTCATGAACCTCGACGCTGAGGTGATCGACGGCGCTCGACGACCGTCCACCGAACACGGCATGCACCTGGCTTGTTACCGGGCTCGCCCCGACATCGGCGCCGTGGTGCACACCCATTCAACAGCGGCAACCACCCTGGCGACCCTGGGCTGGGAACTGCCGGCAATTCATTACATGATTGCCTACAGCGGCGGTTCAGTGGTGCGTTGTGCGCCGTATCATCTGTTTGGCACGGCGGAATTGGCTGACGCCGCAACGGAATGCCTCGGTGGGGGTTATGCGTGCCTGCTGGAAAGTCATGGGGTATTGGCAACCGGGCCTGATATTGGCCATGCGTTTGCTCTGGCGGAGCAGCTGGAATTTTGTGCCGAGGTGTACTTAAAAGCCCTGTCCGCGGGAGCGCCAAAAATACTGAGTGATGAGCAGGTGCAGCAGGTGATCAAGAGTTTTTCCAATTACAGTGGGCAGTAGTGCACCCGGGGCAGCCAGGTTATTTACCGCCGGGCGACACCGCCCAGCCGCAAACGCCCATGTTCATGTTGATTCAGGTAAAGCCTGAGGTGACCCCGGCTTAGTCAGAGAAACCCTTGCGTCTACCAGGACAAACCCGATCCAGACTGGCCGATAGAGGCTGATGGCGTGGGGAGACAGTGCCAGTACCGGTAAACTATACTTGTTTGTTGTCAGTCGTAACCCGGTGTCTTTCCATCGTAAGGAAAAATCCATGGAAAAAACTTACCTATTGGTAGGAAG
>CAVROQ010000005.1:0-7471 GCA_963722805.1 uncultured Gammaproteobacteria bacterium | reverse complement strand
CTTGCAGCCGGGCAACGCTCAGCTTGCTGCAGTGTATTTGGATCCTTGGGGCTGCACGGGTCTGGAGTAAATGTTACGTACAAACTGTCGACATTTTTTACAATTCACTTTTCCCTTTGTAAAACAGGGTCTTATAAGCTGTTGATAACTGACCCGTTAAAAATACTGGCATGGGAATTGCTGTTCTTTCCTCGGAGCTGGCTATTGGGTCGTGAGCAGTCTGCAAGGCCTAACCGGGCTGAGAATGTGGCGACTACAAACCCTCCAGCGAGCCGTAAATTTCAGGTCGATTATTTATTGCACAAGGCGATAACTCGAATAATTGTTGGAGCAAGATGATGCTTAAAAAAATACTGCAGGCGACATTACTGGCCGGTTTACTGTCCGCAGGGACAGGCCAGGCCGCGGAAATAGGCATAACAGGTACTATTGATGCTGCTACGGGAGCTCTCCTTGCCCTGTATCCTCCAGGCACCGCATTCACCGGTGTCCTGGATTGGAGCGGTCAACTGGATGGCGTTCAGATCCTGCTTGGCGGCCTAGCCGTTTTACCGACGATGCATCCGGCTTGCCTACCACCAGCGCGACTTGCGGCGCTTTGGGCGCGGTGCCAATCCTGGCGACTGACCAGACCACTTATGACGGGACTGCTGCCGCTACGGGGTCAACCTTCCAGCAAACAACGGGTACTGATTTCGACGGCACCTCCGGTGTGCTCAATTTGCTTGCCTTCTCTTCGACTTTTAACGTCAATATTCCCATTTCCTTGACCTTTGACGGCTCGGGCGGCGGTACGTCTTTTGCAGATGGTGGGTTTTCCGGTACCGCTTCCGGTCCGTTTACGGTTAACGAAGTGCCAGTGCCTGCCGCCGCCTGGTTATTTATCTCGGCGATTGGCGGTCTCGGTGTGGTCAAGCGCTTTAAGAAGTAGCGGTAAAGCAAGCGTGTCAGCGGGGCTATGCTTAAAATGCAGCCTCGCAATCTGCAGCGCCTTGCCCGCCTTAATCTGGCCTGCGGCGAACTTCAATTGGGTGCTTTCTTTTCCCGCCCTCGCGAAGACTGCAAGCAGCGGGTGCCGTGCCCTAGCTACCTTCCAGATCTTCCACTTCGTGTTCAAAGGATTCGTGTTTGAGGTGGTCGACCTGCTTCTCCAGTTGCGCGTCTGAACCCAGGTTTGGGGTGGTATTGACGTCGAGCTCCTGCTCAAAGGTTTCACCATCAACGTCACGGCACTCGGCAAGCCCTGGCGCCTCTCCGCAGGCGTCGACTACGCCGTTTTGAAAATCGACTCTCTCGCCCTCTACAGTGCCGCCGGCGCAGGCGGTCAGGTAGAGCAGGGCGCTAACTATAATGGCATGTTTCACGATAATCTCCTTGGGTGGGCTGTCGAGGCCTTAATCTGCGATGCAGTCTGCCCTTGATTGCGCGATCCTTCAACTTGTATAGCCAGTGATTCGCCCCGGTGCGCCAGAAAAGAAATTCGGCCTCTGCTCATTCTTCAATTTGTGGACGCTTTTTGACCAGCTTGTTTGCCACTTTAAGTAATCGTTCCTGATCCAAATGTGCGGCCTCTGTGGCGTTGGGTTCAGGCTCTTCGGTGCCGTGGGCAACGGCATAGCGATGACGAATGACTGCGAGCAACCATAGCGCGCAGCTTGCGCCCACTGCCGACCACAGCGCAGTGGGGGAGACCATCATCAGGGAAACACCGAGCAGCGGCGCGACTAGCATGGGGCCGAAGGCAAAATAATGCGGTACCGGGGGGCCAGTGCGAACAGCGAAAGCAAACAATATAGCCAGGCTGATGCTGGCGAGCACAAAGGGGATTAAGGTGTCAAAGCCTTGAGCACCTTCCAGTAACAGCACCGGGTGGACAAAACAGGCTGTTGTTCCCAGAGCCACCAGTGCAAAAAGCGAGCCAACGCTGCGAGCAGTGCTGGCTTTTGGCAATAGCTCCTTCAACTGCGCTTGAGCTATCCACGCGACCAGGCCACCACCCAATGTTGCCAATACGCCAGCTAGTGCCGGCCACCACCGAGGACGCGGTAAGCATCGCGCTGGGTTCTGGAGCAATCCGCCGCAGTAGCACGATGCTCACGGAATTGAATGCCAGGCCAAAGAAGAATAGCGCCGCGCCGAGGATTAGTTTGTTAAACCATGGCGGCGGATTTTCGACACTCCAGTCCTGGCGGGTGGACCAGACCAGCGCGGTTGCCAGTAACACTAGCTGGATTAGGTTGATTGGCCAGAACATGTCGCGACGGTCGCGAATTGAGCCGGGCTGCGAAGGAACTGTCCACCCGGATCGCACTACTCGCGTTGACTGGGCTTCCCTGGATGGCCTCGCCGCGCTGGTACAGATCTCCAAAAATGGTAGATTTTACCAGGTCGTCGTTGTCAGTTGAGGCTCGTTTGAGGTTCACCAAAACCAGGTTCTCGGTGTCAAAGGTAGCCATAAGGCGACCGATAAGATTCGGGTCAATTTGATTGTTATCAAGCGCTCTAAGATCATCTGGCCCGATGGCCTTAACCAGTGCTCTGCGGTTTAGTGGTAGCGAATTACCCTCTTGGGCTAGTACTTGATGAGCGACGTTCTCCAGCTTGGGGTTATCAGGTTCGCTCAGGATTAAGACGCGCGGCTGGGAATCACGATTGATTTTTTTGGCGAAACTGCGTGTCGCGGTTTCCACCGCGGCAATATCCGGGAAACCGCCAATGTTGTGCGTACGTTTACCTCTTCATCAGCCAGGGCGAGGTAATAAGTAATCGCGCCAGTGGAAAGATACCGTAGAAGCGCTCCTCATAAAGCTCGATAAGAATGTCGAGGTCCTGGCGTAATGCATCGATTTGCAGGGTAAGTCTGCTGCTCTGCTCTGCGGGCAACCCGGCTTCTTCCAGGGTTCGCTGGGCGCTGCCCACCAGCTCCATTGCTTCTTCGAAGGCGAGCCTGTCTCCCTGGTTAGACAGGCCCAGCCACAATCGATTATCCGCCTGGTCAAATATTGACTCAATCGCCTGCGCCTTGGTAACAGTGTTGGCGAAGACCGGCTCCGAGACTGCCAATACGCTGAGTAAGAGTAATAAAAAAGCGAAGGATACTTTGCTCATTGACAGCTTTCCTGTGATTGCAGATGTATGCTTGTAACGATCATCGTCAATATGACTTCGATAGTCGACTCGGTGCTGCGCTTGCAGCGATGCCGTGTATGACAAGGCATGCAGTCACTGCGCTGCTCGCAGTATGGGCTGCTTTTTAAAGCTTGATAAGTGTTGCAGTGACAATGCAATCCTTTTTTCCAAATCCCTTGTCACCGCTGTACTCAGTGGCATGGTAGGTTTGGGTAAGCTGATCCTGCAATTGACACGGGTAAAAAATCAGGGGCGTTTGATTCAGATCAAATGAATAATTGAAGTTGTATTCAAATGGACACTTAATGTCTGCTGGTGTCAGTGTTGTCATGGCCCGAAGCCTGTATATTACTGTTTCTGCCAGTTGCTTGAGTGTTGTGTGGTGAAGACAAGATACTTGCGCTCAATGTCATAGTCTTTCGTGCCCACTGAAGGGGAGAGAACATTGCTTATCTACTTGCATATTTTGGTTCAGATCATTCTTATCATTCGGGTGCTGCTGCGCCGGCACCGTGACCCGACGTCGAGAGTTGCCTGGATTGTTCTGATATCGGCCTTGCCGGTTATTGGTATATTGGCTATCTGCTTCTTGGTGAGACTAATATCGGTCGCAAACGGGTTGAGCGGATGAAGAAAATTATGGCCGCGATGCCCGGGGTGGAGGAAATACCTGGCTGGGAGGCCGATGAGGCGAGCCCCACGCTGGATGACGACCAGCGCGCACTTTTCCGTGTCGGTCAGTCAATAAGTGGCTACGATGCCGTTGGCGGCAACCAGGCGCGGCTGATGGCCGATTCCAATGCTGCTATTGACACTATGATTGAAGATATCGACGCTGCCACTGATCATGTACATCTGTTGTTCTATATCTGGATGCCGGATAACAATGGCCGCAAAGATGGCCGAGGCGCTCAAGCGCGCGGTAGCCCGGGGCGTCACCTGTCGCGCTATGGTCGATGATATCGGCTCGCAACTCTTGATCAAATCCGATCTTTGGCCAGCCTACGGCAGGCAGCCGGAATCCAGTTGTGCCGGGTGCTGAAAGTTGGTAATCCACTTTTACGCATATTTAACGGCAGGATCGATTTACGCAATCATCGCAAGATTCTCGTCATAGACAATCGTATTACCTACTGCGGCAGCCAGAACTGTGCCGACCCCGAATTCCTGACCAAGGCAAAATACGCTCCCTGGGTTGATGCGGTCATGCGCTTTACCGGTCCCATTGTGCGCCAGAATCAGCACGTGTTCGCCAGCGACTGGATGGCGTACAACAATGAGGATATCCGCGAAACCCTGCGCCAGCCCTTGCTGCCACCCGAGCCCGGGTTTCCGGCCCAGGTTATTGCCAGCGGGCCCACGGCGCGCTACTCCGCCGTGCCGGAAACATTTGAAACGTTAATTTACAGTGCGCGGCGTGAGCTGTTTATCACCACCCCTTACTACGTGCCGGTGAGTTCGCTGCAGGCGGCGATTTGCGCTGCCGCCAATCGCGGCGTCGATACATCCATTATATTTCCGGCCCGTAACGACGACTTTGCAGTCGGTGCGACCAGTAAAAGCTACTACGAAGACCTGCTCGATGCCGGGGTAAAAGTATACGAGTACCAGGCCGGGATTCTGCATGCTAAAACCATGACCGTGGACGGTGACGTGACGCTGATCGGCTCGGCCAATATGGACCGCCGCAGTTCCGACCTCAACTACGAGAATAATATCTTGCTGTGTGATGAGACCGTGACCCTGCAAATGCGCCAGCGGCAACAGGAATACCTGACAGACTGCGTGGCAGTCACTGCCGATGAGGTGGCGCAGTGGCGATGGACCAAACGACTGTGGAACAATACTCTGGCGATCGTGGGGCCGGTAGTTCGATTTATGGCTCCAGCCCCATGCTGCTCGGCTGGGTATTGACGCGCAGTTGAGCAGCACCGTGTCGACCGGGCCGGCGTTAGCCCAGTTGTTCGAGGGGCCCGGCGGCCCCAGCAGGAGCGCCAGCAGGCGCCGCAACACTCCCTTTCGAGAGAGCCAGTTTGCCGAGCAGGCCCGCGCTCTTCAGCCTGAGTACGCTCAGCGCACACAACAGCCCGCCGAACATCGCACCTCCGACGCCGCACGACAAGACATCCTGGCCGCTTAGATACAAGCCTTTTACCGGGGTCCTGGGGCGCAGCCATTGCTGGTCAAAGCGCTGTGGATCGTGATTCAGTCCATACATTTCTCCCTGGGGGTAAGCGCAGAAGAAATCGGTGGACAGCGGCGTCGACAGCTCGCAGTAATCGATCTTGCCTCGTAACTGCGGTAGCTTCTCGTACATTACTTCCAACAAGCGCTGGGTAAACTGCTCTTTCAGTTTGTCGTAGTCGTCGCCGCGCTTACCCCAGGGCTTGTCCTTCCATTGTTCGAAGCTTGAAAAATTCGCGGGTGCCACTATCTCAATGGTCGCAGTATTGGGGTAGCGCTGTTCCCAGCTTGGATCTTTTGCCGATGGAAACGAGATATAGACGGCGGGGAAGGGCGCCTCGTGGTCTGCGGCAAATGCTGCCAGATTCTGCTGGTGGTTGGCGTCAGGGTAAATCCAGAAGTTGGTTTTCGGTAATCCCAGTTGTGCCGCCGATTCCTTGATCCCGATATACACGCCCAGGTGACCCACCGAAGGTTTCACCTTACGCATAAGCTTGTGCAAACCGTTGTTGCGGCTGACCTGTTCCGGTAGCAAGCTTTCGAACGTGTTGAACACACCGGCGTTACTGATCACCACCGGCGCAGTAATTTCGGTTCCATCCGCCATTTTTACCCCATACGCGCGGTTACGTTTTACCAGCACCTCAGCCACGTTGGCATAGGTAAAGACTTCACCGCCGCTTTGTTGAATCACCGGAATGATGGTCTCGGCGATGCGGGAGGCGCCTCCTACCGGGTAGCTAGCGCCGTACAGGTAGTGCCTGGCGATGAGGCTGTGAATGATAAAGCTCGACTCTTTCGGCACAACGCCGCTGTCGCCCCACTGGCCGGTAATCACAGCTTTCAACATCTCGTCGTCGGTCAGGTCACTGAGTACCTCGTCGGTTGTTCGATTGAGGTATTTCGGCAGTGCCGCCTTGCGCGCCAGTTTAAGCAGCACGCTGGTGGGCCCGGTAAACAGTTTCTCAACCGCCAACACCTGGACGGCATTGGCGACGGTTTGCATCCGCGCCATATATTGATCGATGGCCACACCCTCGTTGGGGAAGCGTTGCTTGAGTGCAGCGACGTACTGCTTTTTGCCGGCAACTGCATCAAAGCGCTCACCGCCGAAGAAGAAACGATCGTAGTTGGCGTCCATGGGTGCCCACTGCAGTTCACCATCGCTGATAAAATCAAACAGTTTGCGGGTCGGGGTTTTACGGCTGCCGACGTCGCCAATGTAATGCACGCCGACATCCCACTCGTAGCCATTGCGGCCGTAGCTGTGGGTAAAGCCACCGGCGGTATAGTGTTGTTCCAGCACCAGCACTTTCTTGCCCATCTTCGACAGGCATGCGGCAGCTGTCAGACCGCCGATGCCAGAGCCAATCACAATCGCATCGTATTGCCCGTCCAGTCGTTGGGGACGGTAGCGGCGCCCAATGCGCAAGGTACTGGGTACCAGCCCCGCCTTTTTAGTGGCCTTGGGCACTGGGGTAGATTGTCGACTCTGGGGAGAGGCTGCTGCAGTCATATCGGTAACCTGTGGTTTCACGCGTTTAACTTTACACTGTAAAGATGCCACTTTACGGCAGAAACTTTACACTGTAAAGTTCTATTTCGCTGCCGCCCCTAAGCACGGACTCAATTTATGGCAAAAAAGACCTACCATCATGGCAATCTGCGCCAGGCTTTGATCGAAGCCGCCCATCAGACTCTTGCCGCCGACGGCGTCGAGGGCCTGAGCTTGCGCAAGGTTGCGCAGCGGGCCGAGGTGAGTCCCACCGCACTTTACAGTCACTTTAAAGACAAGCGTGAACTGCTGGCGCAGTTGGCCACCCAGGGTTTTGGACAGCTGTCGGCATCGATGCAAAGGGGCGCCGATAATGCCGCCAAAGACGAGGATGCCGTGGCTAACGAGCTGGCGGGTCTGGCGCGCGGCTACGTCGAGTTTGCCATGGAAAATACCGCGCTGTTCCAGCTGATGTTTGGCCGCGAAGTTGGCAATTTGCTGGATTTTCCTGCTCTGGTAGCAGCGGGGTCGGCAAGCTATTCAATGATGGCCAGCTGTGTGGCGAGGCAGGTCGGCGCCAGCGCTTCTGTCACCAGCCCAAAGCTTGCGGCCACTGCGGCATGGTCGCTGGTGCACGGCCTTGCGACCCTGATCAATGACGGC
>CAVROQ010000004.1:0-200371 GCA_963722805.1 uncultured Gammaproteobacteria bacterium | reverse complement strand
AGTGCCATTCGGGTCGAGTGCCATTCGGGTCAGAGTAGAAACTCATCAAATCCAACTCCGCGCCCACCAACCTCTTAAGCCAACGCTGTACTAGGCAGTATTCACTGGTGAACCCCCGCATCGCTCAGAGAAGAACGCGATGGCCAGCTTACCCACAAGCGTTAACCAGAGCTTTTTCCAAAGAGGCAACAGCTGTTCGGTCTGCTTGGCCTCCGGTCAGGGCTTGGCGACTTGCGCGCAGCTTCTTCAGGAAGTCGCCTCCAGGCATCGGCGCGATACCCATGGTTGGGTGGTTTTTACTCTGACGCCCGCTGACCAACGGCGACCTTATCCGGTACGGCGGAGTAAACCAGATGGGGCTCATCCAGGTCCAGCGCGGGCAGGGTTTCACGCTCGATGTAGTAGTCATTGCAGAAAGTCCAGGGGTCGTGGCTTCCCTGCTTCGGCATCAGATGCATGCTGCGCTGTAAATAACCGGGATTGAAGTCATCCTCGGTAACCCACTGCCGAAGCTCCATAGTCTGCTCACTGTCCAGCACCGTGGGTGTCACGCTGCTCACACCTTTGGCATCCATGGTCTTCAGCAGGCGACACACCACGTTTGAAATCAGGTCGATCCGCATTGTCCAACTGGTGCGCAGGTAACCGAACATGGAGACCATATTGGGTATACCAGAGTTCATGAAGCCGTGATAAGTGAGGGTTTCGGCAAAATCCACGGTCTCTCCGTCGACGTCGAAAGCAATGTCGCCCATCACGCAGATGTCGAAGCCGGTTGCGGTGATAATAATGTCCGCTTCCAGCAGCTCACCGGAGCGCGTCAGAATCCCCTTGTCGGTGAAGCGCTCAATGTGGTCGGTCACCACGGACACCTTGCCAGACTTGATCACATCGAACAGGTCGCCGTCAGGCACGTAGGCAACACGCTGCTGCCAGGGTCGGTAGGTGGGGGAGAAATGCGACATGTCGAAGTCCTCGCCCAGATGCTCGCGAATCGTCTTCAACAGCTCGTCCTTCACCGCCTCCGGGTGCTGCGCTGACGCATACTGCAGCTCCTGGGCAATTTTGAGGATGTCGCGACGAACGATGTCGTGCACGATTTCCTCGGCTACGCCGAGTGAGCGCAGTCGATCCGCCAACTCGTTGCGATTCTCACCGGTCCAGAAATAGGTGGGTGAGCGTTGCAACATCGTCAGGTGCTCGCAGTCCTCCGCCATGTTGGGTATCAGGGTGGCAGCGGTAGCGCCGGAGCCGATCACGACCACGCGCTTGCCTTTGTAATCCAGGTCTTCAGGCCAGGTCTGCGGGTGGACGATAGAACCGGTAAAATCTTCCATACCTTCCCAGTGGGGCGTGTACCCCTTGTCGAGCCGGTAGTAGCCCTGGCACATCCACAGGAAATTGGCGGTAAACAGGGCGATTTCACCGCTGTCCTTGCGCCGCGCCTCGATCAGCCAGTGCTGATCTTCGCTGGACCAGGAAGCGCTCAGTACCTGATGCTGGTAACGGATATGCTGGTCGATGCGGTCATCTTCGATGGCCGCACTGAGGTATTCCAGAATCTCGCCGGCTCCGGCAATGGGCTTACCAGACCAGGGCTTAAATCCATAGCCGAAGGTGTACAGGTCGCTGTCCGAGCGGACGCCCGGGTAAGTGTGCTGTCGCCAGGTACCACCAAAAGAATCTTTGTTCTCAAGCATGAGAAACGATTTGTCCGGGCATTCCTCCAGCAGATGGTGGGCGGCATCGATACCGGAAATACCAGCACCGACAATCAAAACATTGAAATGTTCGCTGGCCGGGGGGTGCAGACGGGTTAGGGTAGTCATGTGCGTTGCCTCTCTGTGAGTGCGATCTCGTTGCCACCATGGTAGTGGTCGATCGATGGAGAGGGCATTGCCGTTTGGGACTAAAACTTGATACTTTGGGCCACCATAGCCCGGATGAGCAAAATATGAGTCTGGATCCCTCTGTCCTCGTCAGCGGTAACCTGGCCAGTCCCCGCCGCATTATCGCGGGTGTGCTGGCCCAACTCGGTATTCTGAACATTGCCCAGGATGCGGCAAAGTCGATTCTTACCAGCGCCGGACTGCCGGCCCGAGCCCTGCAGGAGCCCGATTTTCCGGTATCGCTGCAGCAGGAACTGGAGATCATCGCCGTGCTGCTAACTCAGCAACCGCCGGGGACATCGCCCATTCGTTTGTTGTTTGGCGCTTTACCCGCGCTGGGCATTGAGAACCTGGGGGTTGTGGGCATGGCCATGCGCCATGCGGCTACTGCGGTGGAGGCGCTGAAAGTTCCCTTTACCTATCCCGAGCTCACCATGGGCCACTGCCGCATGGTAGTAAGTCGTCGACAGCAGACCTTGCAGTTTGTATTTCACATGGACCGGCCTGTCTTGCGCGATGCCGAGGACCCACTCATCGACAAGCTGATCGAGTATTGTGTCGTTCTGGATCTCGTCAGTTCCGTACGCAACGTTCAGGACATGCTGGGCTCCGGCCAGCCGCCTATCGAAGTGACTTTGCCCTATCCACAACCCGACCATTGGGCAGAATTTGAAGCTGACCTTAACTTCCCGGTGCGATTCTCTGCGGAGGAAGCAGGCATCGTCTATCCGGCAGACCCGGACGGATCCCCTTTGCCGCAGGCTAACCCGTTGATTTTTAAAATGTATACCTCCATCGCCGATAAGCTGTCGATGATGTTGGCGGAAGAGGTGGGGCTCGAGGAGCGGGTAACGCGCTGGTTGTGGGCTTATACCCCGCCACTGAGTCGTGGGGAAATCGCCGAGCTGCTGGCTATGTCCGAGCGTAGCCTGACTCGCCAATTGGGTGCCGCAGGCACGTCCTACTCCGCGTTACTGACGCAGGTCCAGTCCGAGCGAGCCGGCAACCTGTTACGCAACCCGGTGCTTTCGATTTCCCAAATCGCGTATCGACTCGGCTACTCCGAGCCCGCTGCTTTCACCCGCGCCTTTACCCGCTGGACTGGACAGTCGCCCCTGAAATGGCGCCAGGCGCACATTTGATCGGGAAACGGGGTCAGAGACGAATGGCTATGATAAGCACAAGCTGTTGAAAACGGGTGATGTGGATCGTGCTTTAGAACTTTTGTGTAAAGCACGCGATGAAGGCTGTGTCTGGTTCGCTCCTGCCCGCATGGACCCGCGATTGGCTGCTCTCAAAATGGACGATCGATTCCTTGCCCTGTACTCCTGAAACAGGGAAACGGGGTCAGGGACCAATGGTACTTACTTAACGCCACTACAGTGATTTGCGCAGCCCCGGTGTGTTCGAGCCTCCAGGGAGGGATTCACGGCGTACCGCGGATCGAACACACCGGGGTACATCCGCTTAAGTAACGAGAGTGACCGGGGGTCAGAGTAAAAACTCATTTTCCAAAGAGGCAACAGCCGTTCGGTCTGCTTTGCTTCCGGTCAGGACTTGGCGACTTGCGCGCAGCTTCTCGGGGAAGTCGCCTCCAAGCATTGGCGCGATACCCATGGTTGGGTGGTTTTTACTCTGACCCCCGCTGACCGCTGACCAGAGGATTTTATGGTTGCGTTTGATAGCGTGGAAAATCGGCCAACAGCCGAGCTCGAATAATTTCGCGCCACACAGCGTATCCCTCGGCGCTCAAATGTATTTCATCTTCTTGGTAGAATTGGCTCAGAGGCATACCGTCAGGGCCGAGTAGCATCTGGCTAGTATCGATAAAATGTAATAGCGCATTACTGCTGCTATATCGCTCAATCAACCGGTTTGCCGCCTGCGACAGTGGCCAAAGCTGCCACCTATGGGGCGCCGGAGTAATAGCAATATAATAAATGGGTGTCCCGGGAACCACTTGCCAAAGCCTGGCTACCAACTGCCGGTAGCGGTACAACAGTTGCGTTGGCTCGGTAGCCGTTTTTCTTATAATGTCGTTGGCCCCGGCAAATATCACGATGGCACTGGGCTTTGGAACTGCAAGCAGTCGTTCCGCAAAATAGCTTATATCGTTTAACTGGGCACCGCCGAAGCCGCGTTGAATCACTGGCACGGGGGCCATGTCCTGTGCCAGTGACGTCCATAGGCGAATACTGGAGCTGCCCAGAAACAATACCGAGTCCTCAGGCAACGGTGCTTCCCGAGCTGCGATTTCTAGGCCGCGGATGCTGTCTTCCCAATACTCGGGTCCACGCTCTTGTGTAGCCGCCAAGCCAGAAAACAGTAAATAGCCTGCCAGGCAAAAGAGCACCAGCAAACCAGCGGCCCCGGCTACTGCGGGTATAGACCTCAAACGCATTGCCAGCCTTTTCACATTGGGGGACTTCCGATTCATTGGGTGACACCTCAGCGGGCTTGTTGCTTGTCATCTGGCTATATTGCGATTGCGACGCTCGTCAATGAGGACGGCCCTTGACCTTCCCGCCGGGCAAAGCAGCATGGTCAAGGCGATTGCTGGTCCGGCGCTGCAAGTAATTTTGGCTGCTCCACGCCAACTTCTGCAACCCAAATTAGGCGGTACGTCCGGTATGCAGTATAGAATGCCGTATAGACCTACGGCGGATTACTGCTGTAGGTGCGCCCGAAGATGATCTGGAGAATGAAATGAAAAACCGGAAAAAGATTGTAATCATCGGTGCGAACTTTGCCGGGATCGCATGCGCGAAGCAGCTACCGTCACAATATGCTGTGACGGTTATCGATAGTTCAGCAACTTTCGAATTTCTGCCCAACATTCATGAACTGTTGTCGGGAGTAAAGAGTGCTGAACGTTTGCGCCTGCCCCGAACTCGCGTCCTCAATAGACTTGGGCATCGGTTTATCCAAGATACCGTGTCGAGTATCGATGCCGGCAGCGGCGCTGTCAGAGTAGAGTCGGGAGAGCGTTTCGATTTTGATGCCTGCGTGGTGGCGGTCGGCGGCGTCAACAATACCTTTGCTCTGCCGGGTGTCGACAAGTTTACCCAGCCCTTCAAATCCGTCGACGACTGCGTGAGCATCAAAAATCAACTCGATAAGCTGGCGGCGACCGGGAAAGGCATGTCCCTGGTGATCGTTGGCGGAGGGTTAGAGGGTATTGAAGCCCTGGGTGAGATTCTGCGGGCATACCGTCATCTACCCGGCCTGGAGGTACACCTGGTCGAGGGCGAAAAGTCCCTGTTACCGGGCAGTGCCACTGCGCTGAGCAGCGAAATCCTGCGAAAAGTTCAACCGTACTCCGTAACTTTTCATTTGGGAGATCGGGTCAAGGCGGTCACTAAAACCAGGGTCAGGCTCACATCCGGGATATCGTTGAAAACTGATCTCACCCTATGGACCGGCGGGGCAGCACCTTCGCCGTTACTGTTTGAAAGCGGGCTCTCCGCCAGTGCAAATCAATGGGCCGCGGTCAAGCAGTCGCTACAAAGCCAATTTTTTGACAATGTGTTTGTTGTTGGTGATGCGGCTGAACTGCCGGCCCCGTTGAGTAAACAGGCTTACCATGCGCTGGAGATGGGCGCCCACGCAGCAACCAACCTAAAGCGCTTTCTCGCGAATTCATCCCTCAAGCGATTTAAGCCAGGGCCTGAGATTGGCCTGATCTCGCTGGGCGACATAGATACCTACCTTGTTGTCGGGCAAAAGGTTTTCGCCGGTACCGCCTTGGCTCCGGCCAAGGAATTGATCTTCCAGGCCAACATGGCCAGGCTGGATCCACCGTTCAAAATATCCCCGGCACTTGAATTGCAAGCACGTTACTGGCAGGGCATACGCGAGCTGGCACTGCCATTATTGTACAGGCCATCCGCCATCATGCGCCTGGCGAATCTGCGGAAACTGGTATGAACCGATAGAGCCCGGCTGATGTGATCCCCGCATAAGCCCTCACCGGCGTGCGCCGCCTCGCCGGGCCTGACTCCTCCGGGTGGATCAGGGGCTCAAGCGCAGGGAAATGGGGTCAGAGACCAATGGCACTTACTTAACGCCACTACAGTGATTTGCGGAGCCCCGGTGTGTTCGATCCGCGGGCGTCTGCGGCAGGGATGCCGCAGTCGAGCCTCCAGGGAGGGATTCACGGCGTACCGCGGATCGAACACACTGGGGTACATCCGCTTAAGTAAATGCCATTCGGGTCAGAGACGAATGGCATTTACTTACGTAAGCATCAGCAGGCTCCCGGCGTATAACAGATAGGGCTGCTGTAGGCGCGGTCCTGCTGACTGGCGGGAACACTTTCGGCAGGTCCAAACCGTAGAACGCACCCAGACCTATACCTGATACTCATGCAGTGAGCGGCGGATAATGATGCCGACTCAGCCGCACGAAAAGCCATCGCCCTAGTTGGAGGGTTTCCGACTCTTCGCTGCAACTTTGCGCTTTTGACTTTTTGCCTTGGGGGGCACCGCCGGGGCTTGAGCTTCCAATGCCAAGCTGCGCCTGAGCAACTCCTTATGTGCGGCTTCCATCTGCGCGGCCAGCTCCGCGATATCCGGCATCAGTCGCTGGCAGGCAATAACGCCGAAATCCAGCCAGCCGTTGTAGCTTTGCAAGGTGATATTCAGACCCATGCCGTGGTACGGGATGGAGACCGGAAAGGTGCTGATCTGCTTGGCACCGGCAAAGTAGAGCGTGATATTGGGGCCGGGCACGTTGGATATCACGACGTTGGCAAAAGGCGGTATCGCATTGACAATGCCGGAGCGTGTCACCACCGAAGCCAGCCCGCTCAGCAGCCAGGGTGCGCCGATTGACGGGAAGTCGGTAGGTAATATCGTTTTTACATCGGATATCAGCGCCTTCACACCGGTGGCTGAAGTATGAATCGCCTGTAGGCGCTCGATGGGGTCTTTAACGGTTGTTGCCAGGCTCATGCGCGCCATAGAGACCTGGTTAGTCAGTTCGGTGTTGCCCTCCGGGCGCAAGCTGACCGGGATAGCAGCCAGCATAGGCTGAGAAGGCACGCAGCCTTCTACCGCCAGGTATTGACTCATTCCCTCAGCAGAAATGGCCATGACCACGTCGTTGAGGCTGACTTTATTGATCGACGCGATCTTTTTACCCTCGGCCAGAGGTACCGAAAAGCGTGCAAAACTGCGTTGGTTGGTAATGGTCGCGTTCAGAGGTGTTTTAGGTGCCAGCCAGCGCATCCGCTCAACACCGGCATCTGCTGTATCTTTTGGCGGCCTGAGAACCTGCAGCGCCTTGCGCGCAAGTTTGGGCAGGTTTTTTGCCAGTTTGACCGACTGCACAACGTTGTGGGCAAGGCCTGATGCAGTTAATTCTGCGATGCCGTAGGTGTCAACCTGATAGCGATCCCGGTTGCGGGTGGGGTTTTCTTCTTTGCGTGGCACAGGGGTTAAATCCATTATCGCCTGCATCAATACCTGTCCGCCCATACCGTCCAGGGCGGCGTGGTGCATCTTTGAGTACAGCCCCACGTAGCGGGTGCCTTCTGGCAAATCAGCGGGTACCGGGAGGCCGTCGAGAATATACATTTCCCACAGTGGTCGGCTGCGATCAAGCAAACTGGAATGGAGGCGGGCTACCAGGCGGTCTACCGTGGCGCGCGTGGCGGGCGGTGGTACGATTACATGGCGAATGTGGTAATCAATATCGATGTTGTCGTCCATCACCCAGATCGGGTTGGCGAGATCGAAGGGCATGTTGACGAGTTTGCGCTGGAATATCGGCGCCAGGTGCATACGGTTTTGAATATGGTTGCGCACATCGTCCATGAAATTGCCGCTATAGTCCGGACCCAATTCCAATATGCTCAGGCCACCCACGTGCATCGGTGTCTCGGGTGATTCCAGGTGCAGGAAAGCTGCGTCCAGGCCACTAAGATGATTCATATTGCTCCCCTTGCGAGTTGATGCCCAAAAAGTAGGCGTTTAACAAACAGATTTGCTCGTGTTGCGCTGCGTTGCGCCTATAGATCAGAGTCGGAAAAAGATGTTGATCGTCTTTTAGTAGCCTTTTTATTCCGTGGAGGCTTCGGCATACATTAACATTCTGCAGGCGCTGCACCAATGTGCAATACAATTATTTTGATGCCAGCAAAAGACTCGCATACGAATGGGGTCGGAGTGGAATGGCACTTACTGAAGCGGATGTACCTCAGTGTGTTCGATCCGCGGTACGCCGTGAATCCCTCCCTGGAGGCTCGACTGCGGCATCCCTGCCGCAGACGCCCGCGGATCGAACACACCGGGGCTCCGCAAATCACTGTAGTGGAGTTAAGTAAGTGCCATTGGAGTCGGAGTGAATTTAACGCCGACCCTGGAGGTGGCCTTGCAGCCGGAGCTCAAACCTTAATTCTGTGGCTTGATCAGGTACTTCTCGCCGGTCGCCTGTTGGGCGTACACCGACAGGGCGTCCAGTTGCAGGGCACCGGCCAGCGATACCTCGTGGGTGTAATGGCTGGCGAAGGTGGTTTTGATCTCAGCCGCAACACGTTTGCGCATCGCGATACTGGTTTCCTTGCCAAGCTTTCCCAGGGCGTTGAACAGCAGGAAGCCGTTGACGCCCCAGGCAAAGCCAAAGGTGCGGCTCAGGGTAATGGGGCCGCGGTCCAGCGCGCCATAAATATACACCTGCTTGAATACATCTGAGCCATACACACTGTACTCGGTCATGTTGCGGGAGGCGGCGACCTCCATGCAGCTGAGAATATCGCTAGCCAATTTGCCACCACCGATCGGATCGAAGGCAATAGTGGCGCCGGTTTCGATCAGCGCTGCGGTCAGGTCGGCATAAAAGCTGTCGCTGGTAGAATTGACGACGTACTTGGCACCCATCTCGCGCAGCAGGGCTTCCTGCTCCGGTTTGCGCACGATATTGATCAGGTCGATACCGTCGGCTATGCAGATGCGGTTGAGCATTTGACCCAGGTTAGAGGCAGCGGCGCTGTGGACGATGGCCTTGTGACCCTCGGCGCGCATGGTTTCAACCATGGCCAGTGCGGTCAGTGGGTTAACAAAACTGGAGGCTCCTTCGGTGGCGGTAGTGCCTGGTCTCAGCTCCAGGCAACTTTGAACATTGGCGCAGAGGTATTGTCGGTAGGTGCCGCCGCCAATCACCGCAACGGTTTTGCCCATCAGGCCTTGCGCCGCGGCGGATGAGCCCGCCGCGACAACGGTACCTGCACCTTCATTGCCCACCGGTATCGACTTGCCAACCCGCGCCTTAACCGCAGCCATAAATTTGGCGGGAACATCGGCACTGATGGTCGGGCGATCTGCGCTGCCAGCCTGGCTGGCGGTGGTCATATCGGCCACGCTTAACATGACCCCGAGGTCAGAGGGGTTGATGGGTGCGGCCTCGATGCGGATGACGACTTCGTGTTCGCCGGGGGTGGGAATCTCGATTTCCCGCAGCGCGAGTTCCAGTGTGTTTTCCGGAGTAATGGTGGAGGTGAGTTGGATATTGGTATCTGACATTTTTTGCTCCTGCAAAAAGTTTATTAGAGGAACCGAATAGTTCGGCCCGATGCGACCATTTTGAATGCCGGTTTAGCACCCCTGAAGCCGGTATTGAAGCTCACATTATTGTGAGTGATAAAAAACCTGACTCGAAAGTTTTACTGTTCGAATGTATTCAGCCCCCGGCGGCCGTTAACCGTGTTTTTATGTATGCCATAAAATCGGGCACGTTGGCGGCACGGCCGGCCTCCACGGTTTGGGCCAGAGTCGATTCGCTCATCGCGGTGCTCCAGGTTTTCATGCCCGGTATCTCCGCGAGAATGTCCCAATCGAGCTGGCTGGAACCGAAGGAATTTACAACCGTATTGACATGGTACACAAAGATGTCAGCCATGGTCTGTTGATCGCCCGCAATCCAGGGAGAGAACTGGCACAGACGCTGCATGGCACCAACCCCGCGACTTAACACCTGGCGCACCTCGGTTTGAATAACTTCGGGGACTGCCTTGCCTGCAAACGCGTAGGGTAAAAGCCGTCTGCTGGGCAGCTCCAGATAAAGTTCTGATATTTTCATGATTTGTCGCACCGCTGCGCGTTCACCTGGGTCGGAAGGGTAGAGCGGCTTCGCGGGATAGGTCTCCTCGATAAATTCACAAATTACGCTGGTTTCGGATATGTGCCGCCCATCGGCGGTTGTTATTGCCGGAACTTTCCCCATCGGGCTAATCGCCAGCCACTCGTCGCCTCCGCTGTAGATCAAGTTCTCCTGAAAGGGCACCTCTTTATACAGCAATGCGTGTTTCACCAGGTTGTAATAGTTGCTGGCTGCAAATCCGTGCAGTGTAATCATGGTGTAAGCTCTCTCTGCTCAGGGTAAAGTGTGTGAAGTTGCGCACCGTAGGGTCCTTAAGTAAAACAAGCTACAGCGCTAACAGTCTGCCAAGTAGCTCTAAAGCTTCACGATTAACTTGCCTTTGTTGGCACCGGTGAAAAACATGTTCAAACCATCGATAGCCGACTCAAGCCCCTCCAGTACATGGGCGCGGTATTTAATTTTTCCCTGCATAACATAGGGTGTAAGTTTACCCAGTAGCTCGGGCACCTGAGAAAAATGATCCGGCATTGCGAAGCCCTGAATGGTCAGGCGCTTCTTGATAACGGGAATCCAGTTAGGGCCTGCGCTCGGCTCATCCTTGCCATAATCTGCGATCATGCCACACACTACAATGCGGCCATGGGGATTCATGCTGTCGATAACGTGCTGTTGAATGGGGCCGCCTGTGTTTTCAAAATAGATATCGACGCCCTTGGGTGCCAACTCGGCCAGTTTGGCTGCGATATCATCGGTTTTGTAATTGATCGCGCCATCAAAACCCAGCTCGTTAACAATCCAGTTACATTTTTCATCGTCGCCTGCGACACCGATGACGTTTAAATCTTCAGCCTTGGCCAGCTGGCCTACAATCGAACCCACTGAACCGGCAGCGCCACTCACCACAATCGTCTCGCCGGCCTTCGGCTTACCAAAACCGAACAGACCCTGAGTGGCCGTCAGGCCGGGGAGTGCAAAAATAGACAGCACGGCTTCGTCATCCAGGCCCGGCTGTACTTTTGTTAATCCCTCGCCGGAGCTGGCCAGGTACTGCGTCCAACCCATCATACCCATAACGCGATCGCCGACGCTAAAATCAGGGTGATTGCTTTCAACAACTTCGCCAATACCCGATGAACGCATCACCTCGCCCAGTGCTACCGGCGGAATGTAGCTCTCCGTGTCTGGGCTCATCCAGCCAAGCATTGCAGGGTCAAGAGACATATGGCTTTGCCTGACCAGAATCTGACCGGGGCCGGCATCGGGAATTTCATTGCTTACGCGTTCGAAAATATCGGGGTTTACAGGTCCAGGGGCTGGGCGGGCTATCAGCTTGATGGCGGTATAGGTGCTCATAATTATCTCTCCAATGTGGAATTGCACCCCCGGTATTGGAGGTGGCTCTATTATTGTGCTGTTTGGTGAGATGATATATGGGGTAAAATGCGAATCATTGTTGTTATAAAAGCAACAAAAGAATAAAGGCAGGGTATCTTTTGCCTCCGGAGAACGCCAGTGGATCAACTTCGTGCAATACGCTACTTCAGCAAGGTGGCTGAAACCGGCAGCTTTACCAAAGCTTCCGGCTACTTTGGCGTGCCCCCTTCGTCCTTGTCACGGCGGGTCGCCGACCTGGAGAAAAGTCTCGGTGCCACCCTGTTGAAACGCTCAACCCGGGTGGTAAAGCTGACTGAAGTGGGGCAGATCTATTACAACGATATCCAGGATATTCTCAATCAGCTTGAACAAAGCAGCGAAACCGTGCGCAGCTATCAGCTAAAGCCTATGGGGCAGTTGCGCATCAGTTCCATGGTGGGATTTGGGGAACGAATACTCCTGCCACTGCTGGACGAATTCAGCGAGCTTTATCCAGAGATTGTTCTGGATGTCAGCCTGAGTGATGAACTGTCGGCACTGGGGCGGGATGATGTCGATATCGCGATTCGAGGTGGCTATGCCCCCAACGAGCGAGTGTTGGCCATACGCCTGATGGATAATGAATTTATTCCCGTTGCCGCGCCAGAGTACCTGGCGTGGCACGGCACTCCGCAGGACCCTATGGAGTTGCGACAGCACAAAGGCTTGTATTTTCGTACCCCCAATGGGCCCACCCCGTGGCTCTGCAATATCAACGGCCAATGGCATGATGTGTCGGGACCGGCGGTGGCAGTATCCAATAACAGCCGTTGGCTGGCGGAAAAAGCCACGCAGGGTTGGGGCATACTGATGGCGCCGCGCTGGGCCTTAACGGCAACTATTGAGTGTGGGGACTTGCAGGAGCTGGCCTTTGACCCGGTACTGACGATTACGCAAAACACCGATTTGGCGGTGTATTTGTTATATCAAAAGCAGCGCTACTTAGTGCCGAAAGTCAAAGCCGCAGTGGATTTTCTGGTGGCGAGGGTGCAGCAGAGGTATTGAGAGTACGGACCTGCAAGGGGTCGTTACTAGCGGCACTCTTATTGATGGGTCAGTGATATAAGGGGTAACAAGGCCCCGATCAGGGTCCCGTTTACCCTAGACTCCGCAGCCGGACGCTCAATTTCGAGGTAAGGTATTGTTATATGTTCAGAAATTCGAGTCTGTGTCTACGTACTCATTGGGTGAACGGAAAACCGCTGCGTGGTTTCTCGAAAAATCCCAGCATGCCAGATCTTCCTTATCGCTCTTGGCAAGGTTGTAACCAAGCGCTGCCCGGACCATTACCGGCGAGCGATGCCTCGTCTGACAAGCTGGAATTTCCCGATAATTCAATCCCCAACTGCCGATTCTAGGTTTACTGATCTGCTAGTCGCTGGTTGGGTCAAAAGGCAGCGACCCGAGTTCGTCGATCACATCGTCCAGCTTGAAGGGCAAATTCTTGAGCTGGGCAGGCGGGTTCACCAGTGCCCTGGTTTCAGGGCGTGCGTTGACGATGCCTCCATAGGCAGTGCCATAAGCCGCCGGCTGATCCGGGTACTTTTTCTTCCACACCTCGTGTCGTGCGCGCATGCGCTGGAACGGCTCTTTATAGTGCATCATATTGACCAGTATGGGTGTCTGTTCACGGGGGTCATTGAGCAAGTCGAAGTATGCCGCACCGATACCGCTCGCAGCGCCGGGATCTGCAGAAACCCAGTGGCGCTTGAAGCTGTTTTTGATGCTCGCACCCAGGACCGGCCCCGAGTAGATATGCACGTAGTCTCTGCGGCCGTGGCTGTCGCCGTTGAGCAACAGGGCAGTCTGGTCGAGGCCATCGATAACCCGGTCGCGAGGGATATTCTCGGTGGCCCCGCCAAGTCTGGCGAAGGTGGTGTAAAGGTCGGTCACGTGAATAATATCGCCGGCAATTTGGCCGGGCTCAATCACGCCGGGCCACCAGGCCTGGGCCGCTACTCTCACGCCGCCCTCCAGAAAATCACCTTTACCGCCGGAAAAAGGTCCTTCACCCATGCCCATTCCGGGAGGTGCGTTGTGTGTCATGGGGCCGTTATCAGACATGGCGATCACCAGGGTATTCTCAGCGATACCGGCTTCTTTCAATGCCTGCATCAGCGCGCCGACAGCTGGGTCCAATTGGGTCATGTAGCCGTCGCCAACGAGGCCACGCTGCAGCGAGGTTTTTTCTGGTTGGGGGACGAAGGAAATCCATTGCGGCCACCAGGCCATATAGAAGGGTTTTTTCTCGGCTGCGTTCTTCTTAATGAAGGCAAGCGCACGCTTCTGCGCCTCGCCGTCAAACTTTAGATAACACTCGTAGGATGTGCCGCACCATTCCCGAGTCTCCCCGCCCTTGGTGCCCTCGTAGAACATGACATATCCCTGGGTGCGAAAGGTGTTATCCAGCTTGTACGGGTTTTCTGCCAGAATCTCCTCGTGCAGTCCCAATACCGCGTTGGCCGCCTCAGACTGTGGGTTCCAAAGGCTCGATACCTGGTTATAAATGGCGGTGAAGGCTTCGTCGAATCCTTGATTGTGCATGTATGACTCTTCCATGTCACCGAGGTGCGCCTTGCCATAGAAGCCGGTTGCATAGCCGGCGTCTGACAGTACTTCGGCGACGGTTACGGTTTCAGCGGAGATGCCATGGTTTTCTACGGGGAACCCGACGGTGTACATCCCGTTGCGTACCGGATGCTGGCCACTCAACGACGCGGCGCGGGTTGGTGTGCAGGACGGCTCCGAGTACATGCGGGTGAACAGCATGCCGTCTGCTGCCATTTGGTTAAGGTTTGGTGTTGTAAAGCCGCGAATCTGCTGCATCGCTGGAATACCAACGGCGCCAAATGGTTGGTCGTCCCACATGAAATGAATAAGGTTAGGAGGGGTTCCATATACTTTGCGCAGCTCCGCAAGCTTCTGGTCCAGCTCGCCATCTTCCACGGCCCAGACTTTGCCATTTTGTGCCTCAAGGATGTAGTACTCGGCATCATGTACTGGGCCCTTTTCTGCCTGTACTGAGAAAGTGGCGGCAGCGAGACCGACAAGGCCAATCGCTGCGGTGATGGGTTTGATCCAGCTTGAGGATCTTCTGATTTCCATGATTTTACTCCGTATCTTCGGTTTTGTGGTCTGCCGCCATTGCCAGTCGCTAAGCACATTTTCCAAAAATCTGTTCGGGACGCCCGCAGTTTAATGCTCTGGCAATTTCATGCGAGGAGCGTCATAATTTTCCGAGTCGCGGTACGATAGCGGCTTGCGCCAAGGTTCTGTTAGCAGAAATACGTCAAAAGGTTTGACCGGTGAATTGCAGGTCAAGAAGGCAGGTTCCGAGAGTGAATCAAGAGCTTTATACCCAGCGTCAGATGCTTCGGTCGGTTGAGGAACTGTCCGCAGCCCTGTCCGGCAGCTGCTGGGATGTCGATTTCCGACAGTTGGACCGGATCAGTCAACCTGCGCTGGTAGCGGTCGCCGCAAGCCGGGCTGCTGTGCTGCTGCGGGTTGATACCGACAATCGTGTGCATCAGTTGGCCATGCCCGATGATTCGATGGTCCATTTTGGTTTGCCGACTCGCCCCCAGGCAGATATGCGGTTCGGCCGACGAGTCGGTGAGAGCGACACCCTCACCCTGATCGATTCCCATGGCGGGCTGAACGTGGTGAGCCCGCCGGGGTTCAGCGTCTACACGTTTTCGATCAGACATTCACGCTTGCGTGAACTGGCCGAAAGTGCGGGCATTAAAGTAAACCTGGTGTCGACCTCAGCTGGTGGCTGCCAACGGAAACTCCCGGCCCGTGTTATCAGGCCGTTGCGACGGATGACCGGAGAGATGCTGATTGCGGGCAGCCACGCTGCGCCGCGTGTTGCGCGGTCGGTGGCCGATGCTATGGAATCCGACCTCGCTCTGCAGTTTATCAGTGCTTTCGAGCATGGGCTGCCGCAACCCCGGGTTAGCAGGAGCAATCGTAATCGTGCGCTCAGGAGGGCCTTGGCCTGCATCAACGAACACCGCCTTGAAACGCTGTCCATTGAGGAGCTTTGCAGGCAGACTTCGACCAGCCTGAGCACGCTGCAGCGCGCGTTCCGGGATCACTTCGGTCTTTCGCCTAAACAATACCTGACCACGGCCCGTCTCAGTGGTGTGCGCCGCGCGCTTCTTGACTCACGAGAGCATCGTTCGATTGGTGATATCGCCGCCTCCTGGGGATTCTGGCACTTGAGCAAGTTTTCGGCCGACTACAAACGAATGTACGGGGAACTTCCGTCCGCTACGCGTCGAGCGGCCTGACTTTCTGTTAACGCCACATTGGTGACGTCTATTTCGGAACGCACCGAGGCAAAGCAAACCTGTTCAGGATGCTGACACTATGACCGAACTCAAGCTCAATGTGCTCGGCCAGGCGCTCGTCGCCTGCTGTCACGAACCAAAAACCGGTTTCTATCGCGACGGCTTCTGTCGAACCGAGGCGCGAGACGCCGGGCGTCATGTGATCTGTGCAGAGGTCACCGCTGCTTTCCTGGCGTTTACTCGAGAGCGCGGCAACGATCTGTCTACCCCGCGTCCGGAGTTCGACTTTCCCGGGCTGCAGCCCGGAGATCGCTGGTGTTTGTGCGCGTTGCGCTGGCGCGAGGCTCATCTTGCCGGTGTCGCCCCGGGAGTGGTGCTTGAGGCCTGCGAGGCATCGGCACTCGAGGTGGTGCCTCTTGAGGTGCTGGAGCAGTACGCGGTAGCTCGCGCCCATTAAACCCGTCCCTGGGGTATGACCTCGGGCTACCGGCATGGGCTTTTCTCGGCTGATCGGGTGAGAATTTCCCCGCATGAGGATCCCTTCCGGTGCATTACGCACGGGTGCTCAATACGGTGGAGGGCTTTTCTAATTGCCTCCTGGATAGTCGAGCGTCTACGTCCCGCAACCTCACAGGCTGGATGAAAAATTGACGTTCATTTTGCCCTGGGTCGTGACACTCGTCCTGATTAATCCCATTAAACTTTTTCATTCATTGATCCTGCTATCACATCAAACATTTCGGCATCAATACCGGCCTGGCGTAAGCGGTGATAATCCCGCTCCAGTATTGCCAGCAGTTCTTCAATATTTTTATCGGCACGTTGCATGGCAGCGAGTCGACTGGCGTTTTCACTGGAAAGCGATTCAGCACTGGCGCGGAACAGGGAGACAAACAAATACTCGCGAACCAGCGCGCCTAGTGTGTCTGCTGTATCGCCCAACAGTTCTGGAATATTGTTAGTCGGCCAGGTCCTTTCGGCGAGCTGGGAGCACCAGCGCTGGTCGAGTGGTAACAGCCGTTGGGTGACGGGATGGTAAACCGAACCATTGCCAGGCCTGTTGTAAAACAGCTGTAGTTCAGTCAGGGTGGTGAGAGCGTGGTGGGATTCTATATCCAGTAGAATCTTCCCTATGAGTGGTGCGATAGACTTGACTGAGCTGGGTACATCAAAGTGCGCTTGAGTTGCTAATTTCTTCTCGTTGAGGCGTTCGGTTATACGTTCGCCCACCGCCCACACCAGGGGTTGCTGAGCGGGCGATACTGCCTGCGAATTTGCGGACAACGAAGTGAGTGATGCCAGCGCAAAGTCTGCTATGGCGTCGTTGAACTGCCCCACAAGCCCCTGATCGGTTCCGAATACGATAACGCAGGGTGGGCATTGTGTATCAATCGATGAGGCCTGTAGGGCTTGTAAATCGGGGACACGGAAACACGCCCCCAGGCCACGCTCAACCGTTTCAACATAGTCTCCCAGTGCCGTTACCGCCCTTTCATAGTCCCCGATACTCGCCGCGGCAACGGCCTTCATGGTGCGCACGACGGCTTGCAGGCCACCGGCACTGGTGATTTTATGTTTTAGGCTCGCGGTCGTGTCGATGAGTCGGGCTCCGCTACGGTTTCTGAATCGCCTGTGGCAGGTTCGGCAAAGCTTGCCAGTGCCATTTTCGCAACCTTGAGTATTGCCTGGATATCGCTGTCACTGATGCCTTCCACGGTTTCGATTTTTTCGCGTATCTCTTGTGGTATTTCTTCCACGGCCTGGAGCAAGCACTCCTCTGCGCTCGGCATGGTTTGCAACGGGATCGGGTCAAACAGACCGGCTTTGACCGCCAGCAGCAACAGTATTTGTTCCACCACCGATACGGGTGAACATTCTGCTTGTTTAAGACTCATTCGCACGCGTTGGCCATGTTCAATAATCTTTTGGCTTTCGCTATCGACACGGGCACCAAACCGTGAAAATGCTTCCAGTTCTTCAAATTGGGCGTAGGTCAGTTTCAAGTCACTCGCCACGGTGCGATAGGCAGCGCGCTGCGCTTTTCCGCCAACACGTGATACGGATTTTCCAACATCCACGGCAGGTAAAATGCCGAGCTCAAAAAATGACGGTGAGAGATAGATTTGCCCATCGGTAATGGAGATGAGATTGGTAGGAATATAGGCGGAAATGTCCTGTGCTTCGGTTTCGATGATGGGCAGTGCGGTCAGAGAGCCACCACCAAGGGCGTCACCTAGATGCGTGGAGCGCTCCAGTAGGCGTGAATGAAGATAGAAAATATCGCCGGGAAAGGCTTCGCGGCCGGGCGGGCGCTTGAGTAGCAGTGATAGCTCACGGTAAGCGCGGGCATGTCGGGTTAAATCGTCGTACACGATTAACACATCGCGACCGGTTTCCATGAACGCTTCGGCAATACTGGTTGCTGCATAGGGTGCGATGTAGCTCAACCCCGGGGTCGCGTCGCCTTTAGCGACTACCACAACCGTATATTCCAATGCGCCGTGTTGGCGAAGGGTGGCTATGACCCTGGCAACCGATGAGCCGCGTTGGCCAATAGCGCAGTAAACGCACAGCACGTTTTTGCCTCGCTGATTCACAATCGTATCAATGGCGAGAGCTGTTTTGCCGGTTTGCCTGTCGCCCAGAATTAGTTCGCGTTGGCCACGTCCTATGGGGATCAGCGCATCAATTACTTTTATGCCAGTTTGCAGCGGGGTGGCAACAGGAGCGCGATCCATAATGGCGGTAGCAGGGCGTTCAATCGGCAAGCGTTTGGCGATCGGGATCGGACCGGCATTATCGAGCGGCACTCCAAGTGGGTTGATCACCCGGCCCAGCAAATGATCACCGACCGGCACGTCCATCACACGCCCGCTGCGCTGTACCTCATCCCCGGCTTGCAGGTGCCAGTAATCGCCCAATAATATTACACCCACAGCATCTTCATCGACGTTGAAGGCGATCCCCAGCAAGCCATCGCGGAAGCATACCAGCTCGTCATACCCGACATTCGGCAGGCCGGATACCGTAGCAACGCCGTTGGCGTTATGAATGATTGTGCCGACTTCCCGAGGGCTAAGCTGCATTCGAAAATCTTTACTGGCCTGGCCTAGATCTGTAAACGCCAGCTCCAGAATACCTTCCAGGCTTTGCGCATCCGTCGCAGCGATATTCTGGCTTGCTTCCGGAGATGGCGATGTCATTCCGTTTTGCTCACAGTGTTCTGCCCAGGTTCGGAAGCAAATGCCGTTGCTGAAGCCATGGTATCTGCGTTAGACGCCGGTGGTATTCGATCATTGTCCGGCCCCGTATTGATCTGCTGTTCAATATTTTCGGAGAGTGATTCTTCCAGAGACTGCAGATACTCAGCCACGTTCCAGCCAATCTTGAAGCTATTCGCCGAAAGCTCAATGCCACTTATCAAGTCAGCGGACTGGTCAAACTGCAGCTGGATATTGTTACCGAGAAATTCTTCCAGTGCTCCCGCGATGATGCTTTGCTGGTCTTCAGACAGGGTGTTGCTCGACAGTACCTTGATCTGCGTTGTCAGGTCGGCATCGTCAGCTACGTGGTTTATGGCTGCGTCGTTTAACGGTGTCGCTTTAAGCGCAGCCTGCAACGCGCTTTTCTGGTCGCTGTTCATGTCGCGCAGTTGTTTCGCAAAAACGGCGACTATTTGCGATTCAATATCAACCGCTGCGAGGTCTCGTAAAGCATTTTTCGCCACCGCAAACAGCTCTTTTTGAGCCAGATTACGGATCGAATCCTGCAGCGTTTGCATCTTGCTCTGAAGGGCTTGTTGACGTTTAATTTCCAGATGTCTTGCATCTTGACGGCCTGCTTCCAGCAGGCGCTGGTGCTCTGCATTGGCTGCCTCGGTTGCGTCAGCCAGCAATTGATCACGTTGCTGCTCGAATTCCTGAATTTTGCGCTCGAAGCTGGCTTTGGCCTGGTTGGCCTCCTGGCTTACCTTATCAGCGCGAGCAAGCTCATCTGCAATTTTTTTCTCCCGCGCATCGATAGCATTGAGAATGGGCCTGTAAAGAAAGTGTTTCAGCAGCCAAACCAGAACAATAAAGTTGATTGTTTGCGCGCCAACGGTAAACCAGTCGATCAGCATGGGCTTACTGTCCGGCGGCTTGTGTTAGTGCCTCGCCCCAGAATGGGTTGGCGAAAAGCAGGATCATCGAGACCACAAAACAATAAATTGCGGTGGATTCGATCATTGCCAGGCCCACAAACAAGGTACGCGTGATGGTCGCCGACGCATCGGGTTGCTGCGCCAGTGAGGTTAAGGCAGTCGCGACCGCCCTGCCTTCTGCTAATGCTGGGCCCATGGTGCCAAATCCGGTGGTTAATCCGGCCATAACGATCGAAGCTACGGCGATAATGGTTAAGCTGTCCATAAAAACTCCTCAGGCAGATGCTAGTGTTTAACGTTGCTTGTTACTGTTGCAGTCAGTGCAGGACGCTTGGTGGTTCGCGCTGCCGCCGCGATATAGACTGCGGCCAAAATGCTAAAAATATAGGCTTGTACCATGCCGGTCAGCAGCCCCAGCAGTGTCATTACAATGGGAAATATAAACGGTGCGATGGAGAGTAAGATCGCGAGAATCATGGCGCCACTCATCATGTTGCCAAACAAACGCACCGCAAGTGCCAGGGTGCGCGAAATTTCACTGATAAGGTTAAACGGCAACATGATAAATGTCGGCTTGGTGTAGGACCCCAAATACTTGCCAAGGCCTTGCTCCTGAATGCCGAAAAACGGCACAACGATAAAAACACACAACGCCAGTGCGGAGGTGGTAGACAGCGATCCGGTAGGGGGTTCAAAGCCCGGAATAACGGTGCACAGTGCTGCTGACGCGACAAATAAGAACAATGTGCCCAGGAATCCCAGATAGCGTTGCGGTTGTTGTAGCCCTACTTCCTCAATCTGCTTGACGATGCCGGTAACAATAATTTCAAGCAGGTTTTGCCAGCGCGAGCGCGTAAGTGAAGCCGATAATCGGCGGGTCACCAACAGCGAGCCGAGTGTTAAACCGACCATCAGCACCCAGGTAAACGCGATCGTGGCGTTAATTTTGAACCATCCCAGTTGCCAGAAAACTATCTCGTCGGGACTAAGATGCATGGTGTGTTTTATCGCTTGCGTATGGTTTAGTGCTGTTTTTTTGGTAGGTGTCCGGTACTGATTGAGTTGGCGCCTGGTCGACACGGCTCGGCGTTTTGTTCCAGCCCTGAAATACAACACCTGTTACCACAAAAGCTGCCAAGCAGGCGATGAGCCGTTGCCAATGGCCATCGCTGACAAAATAAAACCCCGTCAGTACCAGACCCATACGTAGCAAAAAGCTGCCAGTAAACCACAGTGCGGGCCGCCGCGAACACAGGCCGCGGGTAACGGTAAAGTAGAGGCCTCCGTAAAAAACCAGGCCCAAACCAAGCCCTGCCACCGCTGCCAAAATTAACTGCCAGTAATCATTCATTACCTCTTTCCTCGGGTTGTTCATGTATTTCACGTTGTTCTTTACTCACCCAATGCCAGGCATTGAAGCAGCCCAGACACAAGCCTGCAATTAGTAAAGCCAAGGTGTAGGAATGCCCTTCGGGGTAGTGCCGATCCAACCAAATACCCAGTGCCGCGCCCAATAGCGTGGGTATTGCCACCGACCAGCCAATCAATCCCATCATCCCAAGGCCAAACCAGATGCCGGGGGCATCGATTTTCTTTGCCTTGAGTTTGCGTTCAGCTTTACTGCCGACGATCTCGGTGAAAGGTTTCTGTTCAGGCTTATCTTTCTTGTCGGTCAAGCTCACCTCCGCAACTGCCTTCAACCTTACAGGCTGTTGAAAAACTATCTGTGTTACCAGCGCAGTTTTTAAAAAATGATATTAAATGCGGTTTTAGCACTGATGTCTTCTCGCTTTCGGCTGTTATGACTTGCCACTATCTACAACCAAGGCAACTTTAAAAGGCTTGTTAACTGTCATGGTGAAAAGCAACCATTCGACGAATAAAATCACTTTCCATTTTCTCGTATACAGATCGTACTTTTCGGTCTTGTGTACTTTGTTGCATAAACTCTTTTTCTACCGTGTCACGCAGCCGATCAAGTTCGCTGCCGGCAACGGCGTGTCTCACAGAAATGGATACCTCTGAACCGGTTTTAACGAGTACACCCGCATCAACGGCAATATACGCTTCTGCTTCTTTGTAACATTGGTAAAGCAAAATACCTGGCACGATGGCGGCAACGCAGTCCAACCGCCGCGGCAACAGACCGAAACTCCCTTGCTCGGTTTCTACCACAATGCGTTGCACATTCATTTCATCCTTAAATACTCCAAAGGGTAACAGCACTTTAAGCTTCATCATGCGCACTAGTGCCTTTCCCGGCATTGGCCTTTTTGGCTGCTGCCTCGAGCTTCGCTTCGTCAATGGCGCCAATCATGTACAACGCGTGTTCGGGGATATCGCCAAATTCATCGCCTAGTATGCGTTCGCACCCTGAAGGGCATCCTCGAGCGCCACCAACTTTCCAGACATGCCGGTAAATTGCTCTGTGGTGAAAAAAGGCTGGGTAAAAAATCGTTCGAGCCGTCTGGCGCGGCCTACCACCTTGCGGTCTTCAACCGACAATTGCTCCAGCCCGAGCATTGCGATTATGTCTTTCAGTTCAGCGTACTGCGCCAGGGTGCGACGAATGTCCTGTGCCAAACGGTAGTGACGTTCACCCAGGATTTGCGGCGTTGCCATTTTTGAATTGGATTGCAAGGGGTCAATAGCGGGATAAAACCCTTCACTGGCACGCTTGCGCGACAACACGATGGATGCAGATAAGTGCGAGAACGTGTGCACCGCTGCGGGATCGGTAAAGTCGTCGGCGGGTACGTACACCGCTTGAATCGACGTGATAGCCCCTGCCTCGGTATTGGCTATTCGCTCTTCGAGACCAGCCAATTCTGTGCCCAATGTGGGTTGGTAGCCAAGTCGCGATGGCATTTGCCCCATCAATGCAGAGATCTCGGCTCCGGCTTGAATAAAGCGGAATATATTGTCGACTAACAGCAACACATCGCGATGCTCTTCATCGCGAAAATACTCGGCCATAGTGAGTGCGACGTGCCCGACCCGAAAGCGACTTCCCGGGGGCTCGTTCATTTGGCCAAACACCATCACCATATTGGGTAACACGCCAGCGGCGCTCATATCGCGGTGCAGCTCCTCGCCTTCGCGGGAACGTTCGCCAATGCCGCAGAATATGCTGACACCAGCGTGATGCCCCGCCATGTTGTGGATCATTTCCGCCAGCAAAACCGTTTTTCCCACACCTGCACCGCCAAACAAGCCGGCTTTGCCGCCCCGCTCGAGTGGCGCCAGCACGTCAATAACTTTGATCCCGGTAAGAAAGATTTCGGCTTGGGTGGAGCGGCTTTTCAGCGAAGGCGAGGACTGGTGCACCGATTGCCATTTGACGTTCTCCAGGGCTGGACCGCGATCAATCGTGTTGCCAAAGACATCAAACATGCGTGAGCGAATGGCCTTGCCAACGGGTGCTAAAAGCGGTCCACCGCTATCGTCTACAGCCATACCGCGGGCTAAGCCCTGGGTAGGCGTCATGGCGATGCCGCGAACCTTGTGTGCGTCAAGATGGGTCAGAACTTCGATGGTTATGCTGGCATTGTCGGCATGCAGCAAGGAAAAAATAGGCGGTAGATGCTCGGTGAAGTGGATATCCACTACACTACCTCGCACAGAAACAACCATGCCCCGGTTTGGTGTGGTGACTTGAGCATTCATGGGGTAACTCTCTGGCCCTTGTGATCGGCCCTAACCACAGCAGAAGACAGAGCCGGCACGCCTGTAGAATAGCACCAGCTTACCTGCAGATATATAGCGTAACGGATGGACTTGCTGTGGCTAATCCGATCGGTCCTCTGTCTTTGGCGCAGGGGCGGTAGATTAGCCGCAATAAAACCTCCGATCAAAATGGTCTTATTACGGGTAGGTGCTGAGCGCTTGTGCACGGTAATTGAACTTGGCATGCTTGGGTGCAGAAGCAATTGAAGTAAGATGACGTGGCGGCTTCCAACTGTGCTGCAGGTTGCAAATGGTTTGCCGGCGCCGATTCAGGCCTCATTGGGTTTTGCCTGCGAAGAAACACAGGCGCGAACCTTCTTGGACAAGGCAAGGCAGATTCGGTTGCAGAAGACACTTTGACCGGATGGTGAGATAGGCCAGACCGGCTCTTTCAAAACCTGGTTGGGGCGCTGGCTGCTGAGTTGATGAGGAGGGTGAGCGCAGATGGCCAGCGGTGCCAGGAAGCTGGAATCTTCCAAAAACAGGCCGGAGATCTGAGAGCAATGCCCTGTTCTCAACAAAGTTCAAATGTTTTGAACACGGAGTGGGTCTATATGTGCCTTAAATAACAGCGGCGCTGGCTTTGGCCGGATGTACCATAACCCGGAAGTCGAACTATGCAATATCGACTGACATTACAGCGGCAAAGCCCTTTGAGCCGGAAAGCATAGTTCCCAGCCTTCCAGCTCAATTGCCGCGCATTGGAAGCGATGAGTCGGCCTCAATTCTCGATGCGAGAGCCGCCTGCAAAGCAGGAGGAGTAGCCGTTATCCGGACAAATCACCACGTAGCTTTTGCGTTTGCCACAGCCACTGACGCCGACGGTGTATTCGGCGCGTTCATAGCCAAAGCGAAACGATACCGGTGGTATGGTTTCACTCGAGAGGACCTTGCCGGTGGCGCCAGGGCACTTCATTTCAAACGCGCCCTGGCGCACGGCCATATCAACGGCGGTGGGCTGCATCTGGTCGATGAAAGGTGGGCCAGAGGCACAGGCGGTAAGCAGAACAGGAACGGCGACAAGCAGTGGCAAACGTAGTCTAAACATAACCGGGTCCTCGCAGTGAATGGGTCTAAAAGTCCGCAAAATTAAAAATCTCTAACGCGCTTACATTAATAAATTATTTAAGTGATCGCCATAGGTTTTTGGGTAGCCGTAAACATAATTTCTGGCGCGGCATCTCGCTAGTCAGCGAGCAAGCCGGGAGCTAGCATCAAGCAGCGATGGTGCCGTGAGCAGAGCTATCACTGCCGTTTGTGAATCCGCCAATAGACTGGAAAGCGAGGCTTGCCGTGGCGAGTCCAGCCGTGGTGCTTAAAGGTGATGTTGCTGCCAATCGGGGGAGGGTTGCGCCGCTCGGCATCGCTCAAGCCCGACCCGACGGCAAAGCGGCGGCCATCCGGCAGCTTTACTTTGAGTGAACCTACAAGGCCGCTGTACTTGCCCTTGCCGGGGTTGTAGCCAACGACCTGCGCCTCGGTATCATCAAAGCGCTTGTACTTGCGCAGATAGGGACTGCGTCCTGCCTGGTAAGGGGAAGCTGCAGCGCGCAGCATGACCCCTTCACCACCACCTGCCTCGACGGAATCCAGTACCTGCTCCAAATGCTCCCGCCCCGAACATCGGTTCTGGGGCGCGACCCGGATAGGGGAAGGCGGCTGTTGCGCCAGCCACTCCTCAACCACCTTGACCCTCGCCTCAAACGGCCCCGCCTGACTTGGCGCGTCGAAAATCACATAGCGAATATCATTCCACCCAGGCCCTGCTTGCCGGTCCCGCACGGTCGAGAGTGTCGCCTCGAAGCGGTCGCGCCCGGCCCACAATTCGCCGTCGACCGCAAAAGGCGGCAGTGCGGCTCGAAACAGGTCGGGCAGGGCGATGATCTCACCGCCCCGGCTCAGCATCTGCATCCCGTCCCAATAGCCGCGAACGCCGTCGTACTTCTCGCTCAGCCACCAGCCGGTCGGGTTATCACCCGGCTGCCAATGCGTCGCCAGCATCAGTCGCGGTGGCTCAGCCGGGGCATGACCGCCAAGCAAAAACAGCCAACAAAGGCACAACAGCTTTTCAGGAAATAAACGCAGAAAGGTTCTCATAGCAAACAAACTCCTTTTGTCGCGAGATAGAGAAAAAATTGAAATCTTGTGACGCGCCCTGTCCATGGGCGCTTGCTACGATAGATATGATACATGGCGAGGTGAGAAAGTTGCCGGTATTCGTTGCGCTTGACAATAGAGTGCTCGAGCTGCTTCGACAGTGGCAGAGGAGCCTGGCGTTGACTGCCTGGATGGCAGAGGTGAAAACCGTTTCGCTGAAAGTGAGGGGCAGGACACAATCCATGCTGGCCTTTTATGATTCACGAATATGGTATCTTTGATCTGATTAAAGCGGTTCTCAACCCATAGGCGTGAAGCCGGCAAAAAAAACGATTAACGGTAGAGTGGAATAGCGGGGCATAGACGGCGATGCAGCATGCCGATTGGATGCGTTTGGCGCTGGAGCAGGCCGAGCTGGGTGACCAGCTCGATGAGGTGCCGGTAGGTGCAATTATCGTTCGCGACGGTGAAATTATCGGACGCGGTTTCAACTGCCCGATCAGCGCGGTGGACCCCACCGCCCATGCCGAAATCCAGGCCCTGCGCGAGGCAGCGAGTGAATCTGGTAACTACCGGCTGGCGGGTGCAACCCTCTATGTCACCATCGAACCCTGTCATATGTGCGCCGGCGCACTGGTGCACGCGCGGATCGAATGTGTGGTGTTTGGCGCCCGCGAGCCTAAAGCCGGTGCTGTGGTCAGTCGCAACCGGCTGTTGGAGGCGCCCTACCTGAATCATCGGGTGATGTGGCAGGAGGGCTGCCTGGCCGACGAATGCGCCGCCCGTTTGAGTGCTTTCTTTGCCCGGCGACGACTCAAATAGCTTTTAAAGCGTCAATCTCTCGCAACTCCAGCGGCAGTAGTGCTTCAACCTGGGTCGGAGGTTTACGCCTTGAGCGCTCAGCCTGTTGCCATTCCAACAGGTTGTAATAATTGCGAATGTGCTGGACGTAAGTCACGGCTTCGGTGCCGCGGGCATAGCCGTATTTGGTTTTCTTGTAGAATTTGCGTTGCTGTAGCAGGGGCAGTCGCTGCATCACTGCCGACCATTGGTTGGGGTCGCCGCCTTGTTGCTGGGTGAGCTTGCGGGCATCGCGCACGTGTCCCAGTCCGACATTGTAGGCCGCCAGTGCAAACCAGGTGCGGTCAGGGTCGCGAATCTGCTCTGGAATGCGGCGCCGGATCTTGAGGTAATAGCGGGCGCCGCCACGCAGGCTCTGCTCGGCGTCGAGACGGTTGCGCACGTCCATTTCTGCGGCAGTGGTGCGGGTTAGCATCATCATGCCGCGCACCCCGGTGGGTGAAGTGGCCCGCGGGTTCCAGTGTGATTCGCGATAGCTGATTACCGCCAGCAAGCGCCAATCCAGGCCTTCCTCCCGCGCTACCTGCTTGATCAACTTTTCGTATTTGGGCAGGCGACGCTCGACATTGCGGGTAAAGGTGCGGGCGTCACCCTGGCCGGCATGTGTCGTGTGGCCGTAGTAGCGTTCTTTAAGCGTGGCGAGGGTGCCATTGGCGTGGATTCGCGCCATGAACAGGTTGACCGCCTGGTACAGCTCATCATCCGCAGGGTCCATGGTCAGTGCCCAGCCGATTGCTTGTGGCTGGCTCAACTGGAATGCCTTGCGCACCAGGGGATAGTAAGCCTTGTCAATGGCAAATTCCTGGGAGTCGACAATGGTATAGAGAAGCTCGCCGGTTTCGACCATGTCCATCAGGTCGAGGGTTTCCAGCTGCGATGTCTCGCGCCAGCGCAATGTGGGGTACTGTTCAGCGAGCTGTCTCAGCAAATAGGCGTGGTGGCTCTTGGCCAGTACCACGATGTCGCGCTCGAGTATATCTTCGATCCGCCGCGGTCGCTTGGTGCCCTCGCGGTACACCACCAGCGGACTGGATTCAAAATAGGGAAATGAGAAGCGATAGTTCCGCGCCCGCTCGCTGGTAGAGGTGAGGCCGGCAGCGGCTATGTCGGCGCGGTTGCGATCGAGCATGCCAAATAGCTGGTTGCTGTTGTAGGCAATCCGAATCTCCAGTTCTACGCCAATGCTTTCGGCAAATTCCCGGGCCAGGGCGTACTCGAAGCCGGTCGGTCCCAGTTTGTTTTCGTAGTAGGTGGTCGGCAGATTGCGAGTCGCGATAGTGAGAACGTTGTCTTGCTGGATTCGCGTGAGCGCATCATCGGCTCCGCAACCCCCAAGCAGTGCCAGCAGGGCTGACAGGCTGAACACCGGCAAGCCATGCGCTTGCAGCCGCGGCCAAAGGTTGGTTGACCTCATCGACTGTTTACTCAATGGCTGCGGGCCTGGGTATGGCGTAAAAAGGCAGTGCGGGGATCGGTGGGCAAATTGGCTGGCTCCTGTGTCGGGGGTTTATTTTATGCAAGCTGGGACGAAGTGGAAGCGCTGAGTGACATTTTTTTGCGGGAAGCCCAGGCCTTGTCTGGCGCACCCGTAGTGGGATCGTTATGTGCCCAGCCAGGCGCTAAAAATTCAGCAATCAACGGGCAAATACAGTACAATCCGCGCCTTTCTCGCGGCAGCACCGGTTTGGCCCGCGCCTCCACGTGCCGCTAAATGGTGCCGGATCGTCGGGGTAGACTGCCCGCGACCAGCCAGAAACGCCCTCGCACAGGAGATTCTAGCGGCCCATGTTGACCTTGCCCGGTGCTGCCGCACACAGTGAATTCCGCCTGAACAAACTGGGTAATGCCCTGGCGGGCATCCTGCCTGTCCAACACCTCTACGCCCAGTATGTGCACTTTGTCGCCACCAGCGGCGAGCTGTCCAGTGGGCAGCTGCAGGTGCTCGAGAGCTTATTTGACTACGGTCCAGCGCTGCCGCGACAACAGCCCCGGGGTGAGCTCTTCCTGGTGGTGCCACGGCCCGGTACCGTATCGCCCTGGTCGAGCAAGGCGACGGACATTGCGCGCAATTGTGAACTCGACAAGGTGCTGCGCATCGAGCGTGGCATTGCCTATTATCTCGAATTTGAGAACCAGCCGGATGCTACACAGCGGCAGCAACTGGGCGACCTGCTGCACGATCGTATGGTCGAGACCGTATTCGACACGCTGCTTCAGGCTGAGGTGTTGTTTGAAGTGCACCAGCCGCGTCCACTGCGTGAAGTTGATGTCATTAGCGGTGGCTCCCAGGCACTGGTTAAAGCCAATAGCCAGTTGGGGCTGGCACTGGCAGAAGATGAAATTGATTACCTTTACGACAGCTTTAGCGCCCTCGGTCGCAACCCCACCGATGTTGAGCTGATGATGTTTGCCCAGGCCAACTCAGAGCATTGTCGCCACAAGATCTTTAACGCCACCTGGACCATCGACCAGCAGCCCCAGGATCATTCACTGTTTCAAATGATCAAGAACACCTATCAATGCGGTGGCGAGGGCGTCCTGAGTGCCTATTCCGACAACGCTGCAGTGATAGAGGGTCCGGTGGCAGGGCGCTTTCTGGTTGACCCTGATTCCGGGGAATATGGTTACCGGCAGGAGCCGGTGCACCTGCTGATGAAAGTGGAAACCCACAACCATCCCACCGCAATTGCCCCGCATCCCGGCGCCGGTACCGGCTCCGGTGGCGAAATCCGCGATGAGGGTGCCGTGGGGCGTGGCTCCAAGCCCAAGGTGGGGCTGGCGGGTTTCAGCGTGTCCAATCTGCAATTGCCGGCCAGCCCACAACCCTGGGAAGTGGCATATGGCAAGCCCGGTCGTATCGTGTCGGCACTGGACATTATGCTGGAAGGGCCTATCGGTGCCGCCGCATTTAATAACGAATTTGGTCGCCCTAATCTATGTGGCTATTTCCGCAGTTATGAACAGCGGGTACACGGTGCCGCTGGCGACGAAGTACGGGGTTACCACAAGCCGATTATGATTGCCGGGGGCATGGGTAATATCCGCGCCGAGCACGTGGCCAAACCACCGTTTGCAGCGGGCTGCCAGCTTATTGTATTGGGTGGACCCGCCATGTTGATTGGCCTCGGCGGCGGCGCAGCCTCGAGTATGAACACCGGTAGTTCCAGCGAAGACCTTGACTTTGCCTCAGTGCAGCGCCAGAACCCGGAAATGCAGCGGCGCTGTCAGGAAGTGATTGATCGTTGCTGTGCCCTCGGCGCCACCAGCCCCATCGAGTTTATCCACGACGTTGGCGCCGGTGGCTTGTCTAACGCTTTTCCCGAGCTGGTTAAAGATGGCGAAACCGGCGGTGATTTTGAGTTGCGCCAGGTACCCAATGAAGAGCCGGGGATGTCGCCGCTCGAGATCTGGTGTAACGAGTCGCAGGAGCGCTACGTGTTGGCGGTGGCTGCCGAAAATATGCAGCTGTTTCGAACAAATATGCCGGCGTGAGCGTTGTCCCTATGCGGTGGTCGGGGTGGCCATTGATGAAGAGAAACTGGTGCTCAACGACCGCGAGTTTGCCAACCGCCCGGTGGAACTACCGATGTCGGTATTGTTTGGGAAGGCCCCCAAAATGCAGCGCGATGTTGTGCGCACCACGGTCGACAACCCATCTCTGGAGCTTGGCGGGATTAGCCTTGATGATGCGATACAGCGAGTATTGAGCCTGCCCACGGTGGCGTCGAAAAGCTTCCTGGTAACGATTGGTGATCGCTCTGTCACGGGTATGGTATGCCGCGATCAGATGGTGGGGCCGTGGCAGGTGCCGGTGGCAGATTGCGCGGTGACCAGCGTGAGTTACCACGGTTACAGCGGTGAAGCCATGGCGATGGGGGAGCGGACTCCGGCTGCGCTGTTGGATGCGCCGGCGGCAGGTCGCATGGCGGTCGGCGAGGCCATTACCAACATCTGCGCCAGTCGCATCGACAAGTTGCGTGATATCAAGTTGTCGGCCAACTGGATGTGCGCGGCCGGCCACCCGGGTGAAGACGAGAAACTCTACGCTACGGTTCGGGCTGTCGGTATGGAGCTCTGCCCCGCGCTGGGTATAACCATACCCGTTGGCAAGGACTCTATGTCGATGCGCACCAGCTGGCAGGATGGCGGCGAGGCTAAGTCTGTGACTGCGCCCCTGTCGCTGGTCATTTCCGCCTTTGCGCCGGTGTTGGATGTCCGTGCTACCGTAACGCCGCAACTGCGCACCGACGCGGGCGCCACAGAGTTACTATTGATCGACCTCGGGGCCGGCCGCAATCGACTCGGTGCCAGCTGCCTGGCGCAGGTATACCAGCAGTTGGGCGACACACCTGCCGATCTCGACGAGCCGGCGCGACTGCTTGCATTTTTCGAGCTGGTGCAATTATTGTTGCAGCAGCAGAAAATTCTCGCCTATCACGATCGCTCCGACGGTGGGCTACTGGTGAGCTTGCTGGAGATGGCCTTTGCCGGACACTGCGGCCTCGATATCGACCTGGCGCCACTGGCTGATGACGATCTGGGCGTATTGTTCAGCGAGGAGCTGGGGGCAGTGCTGCAAATTCGCGCAGCTGATCGCGATGCGATACTGCAGGCGGTGGAAGCGGCCGGCCTGGGTGACTGCTGCCATTGGCTGGGTAAGCCTGCGAGCGACCAGCAGATTAGTTTCCGTCGTGGCGCCGCAGTGTTGTACCGGAACCAGCGTTCTACCCTGCAGCAGATGTGGTCTGCGACCAGTTACCAGCTGCAATTGCTGCGCGATAACCCTGCCTGCGCCGAGCAGGAGTTTGCGGAAATTGCCGCCGACGACCCCGGTTTGAGTGTTGAACTGGGGTTTGACCCTAACCACGATATCGCCGCGCCGTATATTGCTGCCGGGGTGCGCCCGCGCATCGCGATACTGCGAGAGCAGGGTGTTAATGGCCAGCTGGAAATGGCAGCGGCCTTCCATCGGGCTGGATTCACTGCAGTCGACCTGCACATGAGTGAGCTGCTGGCCGATGCCAGCCAGCTGTCGGATTTTCGTGGTTTGGTGGCTTGCGGTGGATTTTCATACGGCGATGTCCTCGGCGCCGGCGAAGGTTGGGCCAAGAGTATTCTGTACCATCCGCGGCTGAGAGCCAGCTTCATTGAGTTTTTTGAGCGTTCTGACAGTTTTACCCTCGGTGTATGCAATGGTTGCCAGATGCTGTCGACCTTGAAGCAACTGATTCCGGGTGCCGGGCACTGGCCGCGCTTTGTGCGCAACCAGTCAGAGCAATTTGAGGCGCGGCTGGCGCTGGTGCAAGTGCAAGCCAGTCCATCGATATTGCTGCAGGGGATGGCGGGTTCACACCTGCCAGTGGCTATTGCCCATGGTGAGGGGCGTTGTGAATTTGTCGACGCTGATGCCATGTCGCGGTGTGACACCAGCGGCCAGGTTGCGCTGCGCTACGTCGACAATGCCATCCAGGTAACCGAACGCTATCCGGCGAATCCTAACGGCTCGGCGCGGGGCATTACCGCGCTGACCAGCAGTGATGGCCGCGCAACGATCATGATGCCACATCCAGAACGCGTGTTTAGAACGGTGCAGAATTCCTGGCATCCGCCCGATTGGGGCGAAGACGGCCCCTGGATGCGTCTGTTTCGCAACGCGAGACAATGGGTAGACTAAAATTGGCGTTGGTTTACGTCAGCTTTTCGATAATAATGGGCGCCCCCCGTGGGGGTGGAATAGATCATCAGTCGAAAATCGCTGTCAATTCCTTCGTTTTCTGTTAGCTGGTCCAGCCTATGGTCCGGTTCGAGTTTGTTATTACATGGTTTAAAGCATGCTGAATAAATACCCTTGGTGGAAAAACCTTTTAATCCTTGTCGTCATTGCAATCGGCGTTGTATACGCGCTGCCCAATGCCTTTGCGCCCGATCCGGCAATCCAGGTGAGCGGCGAGAGCAGCAGTGATGTGCTGGGCGCGGATGAATTGCAGCGGGTAGAAGCTGCCCTGGACGAGGCCGGAATCGAATATTTTGGCCAAACCGTCAGCGACGGCAGGGCCCTGATTCGTTTGGCTGACAAAGATATGCAGCTGCGGGCCAAGGCAGTAACCCAGCGTGCCCTCGGTGATGGCTACGTGGTTGCGCTGAACCTGGCCCAGACCACACCCGAGTGGTTGACCGCTATTGGCGCCCAGCCGATGAAACTCGGTCTCGATTTGAGCGGTGGGGTGCACTTTCTGCTGGAAGTGGATACCACGACAGCTATCCAGAAACGTCTGGAAACCTACACCGACGATTTTAAGAAGGAGCTGCGGCAACAGCGGATCCGTGGGATTGTCTCGCTGCAGGATGATCGCATTGTTGGAAGTTTTGCCAGCGAGACGCTGCGGGACCAGGCACAGGACGTGCTGCGTGAAAGCTTCCCGACCCTGCAACGGGAAAGCTCCGAGGAGGATGGCCAGTTCCTGTTACAGGCCTGGGTTCCAGACAGCGAACTGAAGACTATCGCAGACGATGCGGTCAACCAGAACCTCACGACCCTGCGTAATCGAGTCAACGAGCTGGGTGTCGCCGAACCACTGGTGCAGAAGCAAGGCAGCAACCGCATTATCGTGCAGCTGCCGGGTATCCAGGATACCGCTGCGGCCAAGCGCATTCTCGGTAAAACCGCCAACCTCGAATTCCGCCTCGAAGCCCGGCCTGAAGAACCCGCGCGGGAAAAGTTTGAATTTCGTGAACAGCAGCGTGGTATCGAGACTGCCTGGTTAGAGAAGCGGGTGGTGATTACCGGGGAGCGGGTATCCAATGCCCGTGCCAGTTTCGACGAGAATGGCCTGCCCGAAGTCAATATCTCCCTCGACAGCCAGGGCGGCACTTTGATGCACCGGGCCACCCGGGACAACATTAATCGCAAATTGGGCGTACTTTTCATCGAGCGCAAATCGCGCACCGTCGGTTATGAGAAAGACCGCTTTGGCTATGAAGTGCCGATCAAGGAAAAGTACGACGTTAAGCAAATTATCAGCCTGGCGACAATCCGTGCGGCGCTCGGTACCCAGTTTCGTATCACCGGTCTCGACTCGCCCACCGAGGCGGCAGAACTTGCTCTGTTGCTGCGCGCAGGGGCCCTGGCTGCTCCGGTAGACTTTGTCGAGGAACGCACGGTTGGGCCATCTCTGGGTGCAGAAAACATTGCCAAGGGTTTCAAGTCGGTACAAATAGGGCTCGGTATCGTGTTGCTGTTTATGCTGGTGTACTACCGCGTATTCGGTATCGCCGCCGATATAGCGCTGGTAGTGAACATGGGGCTGCTGCTGGCCTGTATGTCGATCTTGTCGGCCACCCTAACCTTGCCCGGCATTGCAGGTATCGTATTGACGGTGGGTATGGCGGTGGATGCCAACGTCCTGATTTTCGGACGCATCAGGGAAGAATTGCAAAATGGCCTGTCGCCGCAACAGGCTATCAAGGCCGGTTACGAGCGCGCATTTACCACTATTCTCGATGCCAACATCACGACTTTGATCGTGGCGGTAATCCTCTACGCTGTGGGTACCGGACCGGTGAAGGGTTTCGCCGTCACCCTGTCTATCGGCATTCTCACCTCCATGTTTACTGCGGTGGTGGTCAGTCGCGGTGTCATCAACCTGATTTATGGCGGCAAAAACGTCAAAAAACTCTCGATATAACGGGCTATTAGCATGCAGGAAAAACGAGCAACGATCGACTTTATGCGCTGGCGCTGGATTGCCATTGGCCTGTCACTGGCATTGGTGGTGGCGTCTATTTTTTCACTGGCCACGCGGCAGCTGGCGTTCGGTCTGGATTTTACCGGCGGCACCCAGATAGAAGTGGTATACGGCGAGGCGGTGCCGCTGGACAATATCCGCGCGACCCTGGCCGAGGCGGGTTTTGCCGATGCGGTGGTGGTGCAGTTTGGCAGCGAGCAGGACATCCTGGTGCGTCTTTCCCAGAGTTTCTCTGACGAAGCGGGTGCTGAGCTGGTAGAGACCCTGCACCAGGCGGCGGGAACCGATGTCACCCTGCGGCGTTTGGAGTACGTAGGGCCCCAGGTGGGAGAAGAGCTGCGCGAACAGGGTGGCCTGGCCCTGTTGTTGGCACTGGGTGTGGTGATGCTCTATGTGGCGGTGCGCTTCCAGTTCAAGTTCTCCATTGGCGCGGTGGTGGCCTTGATCCACGACGTGATCATTACCCTCGGCGTATTTTCCTTTCTGCGTCTCGATTTCGACCTGACGGTGCTGGCCGCGCTGTTGGCGGTTATCGGCTATTCGCTTAACGACACCATCGTGGTGGCAGACAGGATCCGGGAAAATTTTCGCAAGCTTCGGGTTGGCGACTCGATTGAGATTATCAATATTTCGCTGACCGAGACCCTGGGTCGTACCTTGGTGACTTCATTGACGACAATTTTCGTGCTGTTGGCTCTGTTCTACTTCGGCGGTGAAATGATCCATGGCTTTGCCACGGCGCTGCTGATTGGGGTAGTGGTAGGAACCTACTCGTCGATCTATATTTCGGCCAACACCCTGTTGATGCTGAACATCAGCCGTGAAGACCTGATGGTCATGCCCAAGGAAGATCGCGAAGTGGATGCCATGCCCTGACGGGCTGGTGATACGCGAGCGGCATCCCGGGCTCACAGCTATCGGTTGCCGCTTCGTTAGTTTGCTTAGCCCAGGTGGCGGTTGACAGTTTGCAGCAGCACCTTAAAACACTTCGGATTGGCCGCCACGATATCGCCGCTCTGGAGGTAGTTGTTGCCGCCGCCGAAGTCGCTTACCAGCCCTCCAGCCTCTAGTACCAGCAAGACACCAGCCGCTACATCCCATTCCTTCAAGCCGATTTCCCAGAAGCCGTCCAGGCGTCCGGCGGCAACGTATGCAAGGTCGAGCGATGCCGCCCCGGCGCGTCGAATGCCGGCAGTTTCCGTGGCGACCGCTTCCAGGCTGCGAGTGTAGGCGGGAATTCTGTCCTGTAGATGGGAGCGAAACGGAATGCCGGTGCCAATCAGGGCGCCGTCCAGGCTATTGCGCTTGCTGACCCGAATGCGCCGGTCGTTGAGTTTGGCGCCACGGCCACGACTGGCGCTAAAAGTCTCATCCCTTACCGGGTCGTAAATCAGCGCATGTTCCAGTTTGCCGCGGTACTTGCAGGCTATCGAGATGGCGTAGTGCGGAATTCCGCGGAGGAAGTTGGTGGTGCCGTCGAGGGGGTCGATAACCCACACGTAGTCGCTGGCGCCGTTGCGGCCCTCCACAACGCCGCCTTCCTCGCCCTCGATAGCGTGATCGGGGAAGGCTTTGTGGAGATGATAGATAATCTCTGCTTCAGCCCGTCTGTCGACTTCACTGACGAAGTCGTTTTTGCCCTTTTCCTCCACCTGGACCATATCCAGCTCTTCCGAGGCGCGCAGGATAAGCTGTCCGGCCTTGCGGGCGGCAGTAAGGGCGATATTGAGCATTGGTTGCATGGGGCACCTTGGTGTGATTGGACCGGGTCGGCCGGAGCGGGCGCGATTATAGCAAAACTCTGCCTGGCTGTCGGATTTAGAACCCGATGGATGCCAAATCTGCTAAACTGCCGGCCGATTCCAGCATAGGTAAAGGCATGTCTGCACACCTCGACAATATTCGCGTTGTATTGGTCAACACATCTCACCCTGGCAATATCGGCGCGACGGCCAGGGCAATGAAAATCATGGACCTGAAGCGTTTATACCTGGTGGCACCGAAATTATTTCCCCACGAAAAGGCAGTCTGGCGCTCGGTAGGAGCGGCTGACCTGCTCGACAACGCGGTGGTCGTCGACAGTCTCGACCAGGCCATCGCCGACTGCGGTGTGGTGGTGGGCGCCAGTGCCAGGCAGCGGCGTATTCCCTGGCCATTACAGGATGCCCGCTCGGCCGCGGCAAGCATGGTTGAAGCAGCCTCCGCCGGCAACCAGGTAGCGGTGGTGTTCGGTCGTGAGGATAGTGGCCTCAGTAATGAAGAGCTGCATCAATGTCATTTTCACCTGACGATACCCACCTCAGAGAATTACAGCGCCCTCAACCTGGCGGCTGCGGTGCAGGTCGTAGCCTATGAAATCCTGATGGCCAGCCACCAGAAGCAGACGCCCGTTGAGCAACAGTGGGATGTCACGCTGGCCAATGCCGATGACCTGGAGCGGTTGCTGGCGCACTATGAGCAGGTCATGATTGGCCTCGATTTTTACGATCCGTCTACCCCCAAGCAGTTGATGACACGATTGCGGCGGCTATTTATGCGCAGTCGCCTCGATAAGATGGAGATCAACATTCTGCGCGGCATGCTGGGTGCCACCGAAAAAATGCTGGATCAGCGCAAGCCCTGAATTTGGCTGGGTCGCCCAATACTTGACTAAAAGTGTCGGATATCAAATAATCCGGGCTTGGGCCGAAGGCAAGGGGTGCTGTGGGTATGCGATTGACCACCAAGGGACGGTATGCGGTGACGGCTATGCTTGATTTGGCCTTACACAGCGAAACCGAGCCCGTAAGCCTTGCCGATATTTCCTCACGCCAGGAAATTTCGCTGAGTTACCTCGAGCAACTATTTGCCAAATTGCGACGCAATGGCCTGGTATCGAGCGTGCGTGGCCCGGGCGGTGGTTACCGGCTGAGTCGACCACTGGAGGATATTTATACCTCCCAAATTATTGATGCGGTGAACGAATCCGTCGACGCTACCCATTGTGGCGGCAATGCCAATTGCCTCGACGGCCATGTCTGTCCCACTCACTTTCTCTGGTCTGACTTGAGCGAACAGATCCACCGTTTTCTCGGTAGCATCAGCCTTGCCAGCCTGGTTGAGCGCCAGGAGGTGCAGGCTATATCCCGGCGCCAGGATGCGGACGGCAGCCGTCGTCGGGCCGCCGCCAGTGACCGGATTCCGGCCCTGGATCAGGCCAGCCTTGAACCCGGTGCATCCTGAACATGAATTTACCCCGCTATTTTGATTACGCCGCGACCACCCCGGTAGACCCCCGGGTGGCCGAAGTGATGGCCGCCTGCTTGACCCGGGATGGTAATTTTGGCAATCCCGCGTCGCGCTCGCACATCTATGGCTGGAAAGCTGAGGAGGCGGTTGAACTGGCCCGCAGCCAACTGGCCGATTTATTGCACGTTGACCCGCGTGAGATCGTCTGGACCTCGGGTGCCACTGAGTCGGATAACCTGGCGATCAAGGGTGTTGCGCAGTACCGGGATCGCGGCACAGACGCCAGTAGGGGGCATATCGTCAGCTCGGCGATAGAGCATAAAGCAGTACTGGATAGTTGTGCGGCCCTTGAACGCGAGGGTTTTGAGGTGACTTACCTGGAGCCAAACTCCAGTGGCATCATTGAGCCGCAACAAGTGGCGGGGGCGCTGCGCGAAGATACGCTGCTGGTGTCGCTGATGCATGCGAATAACGAAACCGGCGTGCTGAATGATATCGCCGCTATCGGCGATATCTGCCGCCAGAGAGGCGTCCTGTTTCATGTCGATGCCGCCCAGAGCGTGGGTAAAGTGCCTCTCAACCTGGGAGAGATTGCTGTCGACTTGCTGTCGATTTCAGCCCACAAGCTCTATGGGCCCAAGGGTATAGGAGCACTTTATGTGCGCCGCAATCCAGCGGTTCGGCTGCAAGCCCAGATACATGGGGGTGGTCACGAGCGGGGCATGCGTTCAGGCACCCTGGCAACCCACCAGATCGCCGGGCTTGGCGAGGCGGCACGTATTGCTGCCGCTGAAATGCAGGGCGAGGCACTGCGCATTGCCGGCTATCGCGAGCGCTTATGGCAAGGCTTGCAGGCGCTTGGCGGGGTGCAGTTGAACGGCCATCCTGAGCATTGCCTGCCAGGGATTATCAATATCGGGTTTACAGGGGTCGATGGCGAGCTGCTGTTGATCGCTCTCAAAGACCTTGCCCTGTCCACCGGTTCCGCCTGTGCATCGGCTTCCCTCGACCCATCCCATGTGTTGCAGGGGATGGGTGTGCCCCGCGAGTTGGCTCTCAGTTCGTTGCGCTTCTCGCTGGGCCGTTATACTACTGCAGACGATATCGAGTTTGCCTTACAGCGCACTGGCGAGGCGCTGCTTCGATTGCGCGCGGGCGCTGTTAACACCACATCCCGCAAGCCTGCCAAAAATGGCTGAATGGCCGGGTTAGGGTCCTGACTCCGCCGGTCTTTTGGTGCTGACCGCGACGGAACCGCCCCGGTTTCACGCGGTCTATCAAAACAGCCGCAAGGATCGCTGCATTGGCAGGTCTCGCAGCCTCTTATGCTGAAGCGGCGCTAATAGTGCTGCCAATTGATGGCCGTTTTGCGTATAATCCACGGGATTTTTCAGGGGCTTGCTTTTGCATGCCCTCAGCCGAGACTCTACAAGGCGCCCGCCGCATAACCGGAAGCCCCTGATTGAGAAGCCCCCGCAGGGCTTCTCAGTCTTCATATTGAAAACTTACCAGGAGAACTACTGCATGGCCGTTGAAAGAACATTGTCCATTATCAAACCGGATGCCGTGGGCAAAAACGTGATCGGGGAAATTCTGTCACGTTTTGAAAGTAATGGCCTCAAAGTGGTGGCGATCAAAATGCTGCACATGGATAACGAGCAGGCCGGTGGGTTTTACGCGGAACACAAGGAACGTCCATTTTTTGCGCCGCTGGTGGAATTTATGACCTCAGGTCCAGTGACTGTGCAAGTGCTGGAAGGTGATAACGCTATCGCTAAAAATCGTGAACTTATGGGCGCTACCAATCCGGCTGAGGCGGCGGCTGGTACTATTCGTGCAGATTTTGCCAGCACTATTGATGCCAACGCGGTACATGGTTCCGACTCAGCAACTTCCGCGGCCCGTGAAATAGCATATTTTTTCAGTGACGAAGAGCTGTGTTCTCGCTAAACCGGGCTGATTGACGATGTCTACCGCACTCCCTGTTGTCACTGGTATGGAGCACGACAAGCCCAATTTGCTGGGCATGTCGGCGCAACAGCTGGGGGCGTTTATGCAGACCCTGGGCGAGAAACCGTTTCGTGCCCAGCAACTGATGAAGTGGATACACCATCAGGGGGTAGTCGACTTCGACGTCATGAGCAATATCAGTAAGGTGTTGCGGCAACGGCTTAAAGAAGTGGCGCGGGTCGAGTTGCCCGAAGTCGTGCACCAGCACACCTCGGAAGACGGCACCCGCAAATGGGCGATCCGATTGCAGGGTGGCAGCCTGGTAGAGACAGTACTGATTCCTGAGGGAGAACGTGCAACCCTTTGCGTGTCTTCCCAGATCGGTTGCAGCCTCGACTGCAGCTTTTGCTCCACCGGCAAGCAGGGTTACCAGCGTGACCTGAGTGCGGCTGAAATCGTGGCGCAGTTGTGGTTGGCCAATCATTCTCTGGGCGTTTACCGCGAGGGCAGTTCCCGGGTGATTACCAATGTGGTGATGATGGGGATGGGTGAGCCGCTGATGAATTTTGACAATGTGGTCACCGCCGCCAATTTGATGATGGACGACTTCGGCTATGGCCTGTCCAAGCGGCGTGTCACCCTGAGTACTTCCGGGGTGGTGCCGGCGCTGGAAAAACTTATCGGCAAAACCGATGTGTCGCTCGCAATATCGCTGCACGCTGCCAACGATACGCTGCGCAACGAACTGGTGCCGATCAATCGCAAATATCCTATCAGCGAGTTGTTGCGCGCTACCCGGCGCTATATGGATCATCTGCCCGACCGCAGTCGGGTGGTAGTGTTCGAATATACCCTGATAAAAGGTATCAATGATCTCGATCAGCATGCCCGGGAACTGGTCGCGTTGTTGCGGGATATACCTTGCAAAATTAACCTGATACCGTTTAATCCTTTCCCGCAGTCCGATTACAAGCGGCCGTCCGCAGCGCGAGTTGATCGCTTCAAGCGAATAGTGCAGCAGGGTGGTTATATCGTGACCGTGCGCAGTACCCGGGGTGATGATATCGACGCGGCATGCGGACAATTGGTGGGCCAGGTGCAGGATCGAACCCGGCGCAACGAGCGCTATCGCGCCCGCCTGCAGGCCGATGAATCACTGATTAAAGTCATCAACTGACGCCGCTTGAGGAGATTTGTCGACTTATGTTGAATTGTCCTGCACCAAGGCGCACTGGCGCCACCATCTGCAGCCTGGCGTTTGTTGTGCTGGCAACGCTCAGTGTCAGTGCTTGTGTGACCGAGACCCAGTCGGCTTATACCAAAGAGGTCACCACCGATGACGCGGTGCAGTCTCATGTCAATGCGGCGATGGAATACCTGCGCCAGGGCGATACTGAAAACGCCATGCGTCATCTCAAAAGCGCCCATGATCGCGACCCCGACTCGGCGGCGGTTCACAACGGCATGGCACTGGTATTCCAGGTGACGGGGGAGAAAGAGCTGGCCGAGGAGGAATATAAGGCCGCCCTGCGGGCCGATCGCGATATGACCCAGGCGCGCAATAATTACGCCGTTTTTCTTTATGTTGAGGGCCGCTATCCCGAGGCTTGCAAGCAGATGCGCAAGGTCATTGAAGATACCCTCTACGACGGTCGCGCCGACGCCTTCCAGAACCTGGGTCAATGCGAGCTTAAGCTGGGTGAGCTGGATGCTGCCGAAATCGCCTTTGAGCGTGCTTATGGCTTGAACAGAAGGCAGAACCAGGCCCTGTTGGAACTGAGCTATATCAATCTCCAGCAGGGCGATTATGTCACCGCGCAGACATACTATTCGCAATACCGCCAAGTGGGTCCTCAAAGCGCCCGCAGTTTGTATATTGGCATTCAATTGGCTGATTTCTTTGAAGATGAAGATGCCGGGGCCAGTTATGCGTTGGCTTTGAAGAACATGTATCCCAAATCGGAAGAGTACGTACGCTACAGAAGCGAACATGGCAATGACCCAAAATTCAACAATAAGTGACAGGGAAAATCAGCTGGCGGCGCTGGGCGCGCAGCTGCGCGCTGCCCGTGAGGCACAGGCGTATTCTGTCGCTGAAGTGGCGGAACGTTTGTTCTTGAGCTCCAGCCAGGTGAACGCTATCGAGCAGGGTAGTTACGAACGCTTGCCGGCCGAGGTTTTTGTAAAAGGTTACCTGCGGTCCTATGCCAAGCTGTTAAAGCTCGACCCTGTGCAAATTCTGGCACAGTACCAGCCGCCGGTAGAGGCGCTGCCCGAGGATTTTGGCATCGAGCCATCAGACCTGCCACCCAGGAGTCTGTTGGAGCGTTTACCCGATGTGCCGGGGGCAGTGGTGTGGGCCGCGATGGCAGCACTTGCGCTGTTGTTATTGACCACGGTCATCTACTTTAGCTCGGGTACGGATACGGCCGAAGAGTCCACCCCAGGGCTTGCAGAGCCTGGGATGGACCAGCAATCCGGGCTTGATGCCAAAAAATCTCCTGCTAATGCTACGACCGGTGTTGACGCACCCGGAGAGGATATTGCAGGCGGCTACGGCGAGCATCTTCTGGAAATGCGCTTTACGGATGATTGCTGGGTTGAAGTCAGGGACGCTTCGCGCAAGATTCTGTTGGCGGATATGCGCCGCGCCGGCGACACCGAAATTGTCGATGGCGAGCCTCCCTACAAGGTGGTGCTGGGTTGTTTCCAGGCAGTTGCAGTGCGTTATCAGGGGCGTTCGATTCCTGTGATACCCGATGCAGGGAACAAGTCTGCACAAATGGTGATAGGCGGTTAGCAAAAATGAAATACCAGAGCCCGATAGTTCGTCGTCGTTCGCGCCAGATTAAAGTTGGCAATGTCTTAATCGGAGGCGATGCGCCGATTGCAGTGCAGAGCATGACCAATACCGATACCTGCGATGTCGCGGCAACCGTGGCCCAGGTCAAAGCCCTGCAGGATGCCGGTGCCGACCTGGTGCGAGTGTCGGTGCCGTCGATGGACGCGGCGGAAGCGTTCGGCGCGATTCGCAGCCAGGTGACGCTGCCGCTGATTGCCGATATTCATTTCGACCACAAAATAGCCCTGCGGGTGGCTGAACTGGGGGTTGATTGCCTGCGCATTAACCCGGGCAATATTGGCAGAGAAGATCGGGTGCGGGCGGTGATCGACTGCGCCAAAGACAAAGGTATCCCGATCCGCATCGGGGTCAATGCCGGATCGCTGGAAAAGGACTTGCAACGCAAATATGGGGAGCCGACGCCCGAGGCACTGGTGGAGTCGGCGATGCGCCATGTCGATATTCTCGACCGGCTCAATTTCCAGGATTTCAAACTCAGCCTCAAGGCCTCCGATGTCTTTATGACGGTGGCGGCGTATCGCTTGATTGCCAGCCAGATAGAACAGCCCTTGCATCTCGGTATCACCGAGGCCGGCGCGTTGCGCAGTGGCACGGTCAAGTCTGCAGTGGGCCTCGGCATGCTGTTGATGGACGGTATTGGCGATACCTTGAGAGTGTCCCTGGCGGCGGACCCGGTCGAAGAAGTCAAAGTCGGTTACGACATTTTAAAAAGCCTGCGACTGCGCACCCGGGGCATCAATTTTATTGCCTGCCCCAGTTGTTCGCGGCAGAATTTCGATGTCGTCAGTACCATGAATGCATTGGAATCCCGGCTCGAAGATCTGCAGACCCCGCTGGATGTGGCGGTCATTGGCTGTATTGTCAACGGGCCCGGTGAGGCACGAGAGGCAGATATTGGATTGACGGGGGGTACGCCGAACAATCTGATTTATGCTGACGGCAAAATAGACCACAAGATTACCAACGACAAACTGCTGGATGATCTTGAAACCATGATTCGTAAAAAGGCCGCGTTGCGCCAGGCTGAGTTGGATGAACTGGATGAACAACAGCCTATAACGATCATCCATTCATAAAGCGCGGCTCCAGCTACAGTACTCAACTAACCGGGAACACAACAGCCTTGTCGACTATCAGAGCCGTGCGCGGGATGAATGATATCCTCCCGTCACAAACCCCCATTTGGCAGCAGCTTGAAGCCGTTGCCGCTGAACTCTTCAGCAGCTACGGGTACAGCGAGATCCGCTTTCCGTTGGTCGAGCAGACCGAGCTGTTCAAGCGCTCGATCGGTGAGGTGACCGACATCGTCGAAAAGGAAATGTACACCTTTCCGGATCGCAATAACGAAAGCCTGGCCCTGCGCCCCGAGGGTACTGCCTGTTGTGTGCGTGCCGCCGAGCAACACGGATTACTGCGCAACCAGGTGCAGCGCTTGTGGTACCAGGGGCCTATGTTTCGCTACGAACGTCCACAGAAGGGGCGGCAGCGACAGTTTCACCAGATGGGCATTGAATGCTTCGGTCTTGCTGGCCCGGCAATCGATGCTGAAATCCTGCTGTTGACCCAGCGCCTGTGGCACAGGCTTGGCCTGGCCGGGGTGGTGACTCTGGAGCTTAACTCCCTGGGCTCAGCCGATGATCGCCAGCGTTACCGTCGGGCTTTACTGGAATACCTGCAACAACACCAGCAGCAATTAGACGAGGACAGCCAGCGTCGACTGCTGACTAACCCGCTGCGCATTCTCGATAGCAAAAATCCGGCGATGCAGGAATTGCTCGCTGCGGCACCGTCGCTGCAGGATTTTCTTGGCGCGGAGGCTCGTGCTCACTTCGATCAACTTTGCCAGTTGCTGGATGCCGCCGGCGTCAACTACCGGCTCAATTCCCGGCTGGTTCGCGGTCTCGATTACTATAACCACACGGTGTTCGAGTGGACCACGGATAAGCTTGGCGCCCAGGGCACGGTGTGTGCCGGAGGTCGCTACGATGGCCTGGTTGAACAATTGGGTGGGTCGTCGACACCGGCGGTGGGTTTTGCCATGGGTATCGAGCGGTTGGTGCTACTTTACCAGGAGCATGGGGCGGTACCTGCCGGGCTGGGTGAACTGACCGACCTTTACTTTGTGGTGGCCGGCGAGAATCTCGAAGCCCCTGCACTGGTGACCGCTGAAGCATTGCGCGATTCGATGCCAAAGCTGGGCTTACTGTTGCACAGCGGTGGTGGCAGTTTTAAGAGTCAAATGAAAAAGGCTGATAAAAGTGGCGCCAGCTATGCTCTGATCCTGGGAGAAGATGAGGCCAGCGCCGGCAAACTGACGTTAAAAGCGCTGCGTGGCCAGGACTTCGGCCAGCAGACCATGGACAAACTAGAGCTTATTCAACGACTGCCGACAATTCTGGCAGCAGCAAACAACTAAAGGGAGACAGGTGTGGACGCATATCGCACAGAAGATGAACAGGTTGAGGCTCTCAAACGCTGGTGGAAAGAAAACGGCACCTCAACCCTGGTGAGCATAGCCCTGGTGGTAGGTGGCTATTTCGGCTGGCAGGCCTGGACAAAAAGCAAACTGGAGCAGCGTGCCGCGGCTTCGGCCAATTACCAGCAGTTGCTTCAGGTTTCAATGGAATTGGAGCAGGACGCCAACGATGCGCGTTACGCCACAGCGACGCATCTGGTCGACACCCTGAAAACGGACTATCCCAATACTCTTTATGCGCACTACGCGGCATTGATGCAGGCCAAATTATTGGTTGAGCAGAATGACTTCGACGCGGCGCAAGCGCAACTGCGCTGGGTGATCGACAGTGACCCTGAGCCTGAACTACGGCAGTTGGCCAACTTGCGATTGGCGAGGATATTGTTTACCACGGGTGAGGCCGAGCAGGCTCTGGAGCAAATGAACAGTGCCGACTACGGTGAGTTTGCCCCCATTTATTACGAGCTGCGCGGTGATATTCACACCAGCCTCGGCGACCTCGAAGCTGCCCGGCAAGACTATCAAAGTGCGCTTGCCAGCAATGCGGATAATCCGAATGCCGCGCCTTTGGTGCGAATGAAGCTGGAATCCCTGCCCCGTGATACTGCCATACAAGTGGATATCGCCAACGATGAAAGCTGATTTTGCAACAAGCAACTTGTATCTCGTGGGGGATGCCCGTTGGCTGCGCAGTCTGCTGCTGCTTCTGGCATTGGCGTTTTCGATTGCCTGTAGCTCAAATAAAGCCAAGGACGAACTGACCGAGCCGATGAAGCTGGTCGACTTTGAGGCGACCATCGGCATGGAGAAGCTCTGGAGCCGGGATGTTGGCAACGGCCAGGGTAAGCAATTCAACCGCTTGCAGCCTGCCATTGATGGTGACTTCATATTTGCTGTCGATGCCGATGGCGACCTGGTGGCGCTCGACCGTATGAGCGGCAAGAAGCTTTGGGACATCGACCTTGATGCCGATATTACCGGAGGCGTGGGTGCCGCAGAAAGCATGTTGCTGGTGGGCAGCTCCAGTGGCAGGGTATGGGCGCTGCGCCAGGAAGATGGTGAGGAACTGTGGCAGAGCAAAGTCAGTGGCGAGGTTCTGGCGCCACCTGCGACTGACGGTGAAGTGGTCGTGGTGCAGACTTTCAATGGCAAGCTGGTGGGCCTGAATGCGGTCAACGGCGAAAAAATGTGGGAATACAGCAGCCAGGTGCCGGTACTTACCCTGCGTGGTACGGCCGCTCCGGTGATTGAGGCTGGCGTGGTGTTTGCCGGCTTCGCCAACGGCAAGCTGGTGTCTCTGGATGTCGACAGTGGGGTTGTGCGCTGGGAAGGCCGGGTGGCCCTGGCCCAGGGCGATTCTGAAATTGAACGGGTAGTGGATATCGACGGCCAACCGCTGCTGCTGTCCAGTGCTTTGTATGCGGTAAGCTACCAGGGTCGCATCGCGGCTTTTGACCCGGGCAGCGGGCGCCCTATGTGGTACCAGGACGCCTCCAGTTATGTCGGTATGGCCGAGGGATTCGGCAATATCTATTACGCCGACGAGAAGGGGGCACTGGTGGCAGTAGACCAGGACGACGGCAATATTCGATGGATTAACGAGGAAATGGCCTACCGTAAATTGTCTGCGCCGGTAACCTTCAACAATTATGTGGCGGTGGCCGATTACAAGGGCTACGTTCACCTGCTGTCGCAGATTGATGGTGAATTTGTGGCGCGCGTCAAAGCCGGTTCCGGTGGGGTAAGAGCGCCGCTGTTGGCTAGCGGCGATGTGATTTACGCCTACGGCAACAAGGGTAAGCTGATTGCCTGGCAATTGCGCTCCAGCGGAGACGAATAGACATGCTTCCCGTCGTCGCGCTGGTGGGTCGGCCGAATGTCGGAAAATCTACCCTGTTCAATCGTATTACCCGGTCGCGGGATGCCCTGGTGGCAAACTATGCCGGGTTGACCCGTGACCGCAAATACGGGGCGGCACATTATGGCGGCCACGATTTTATCGTTATTGATACCGGTGGCATCAGTGGTAATGAAGAGGGCATAGACGCCGCCATGGCGGCGCAGTCGCTGCAGGCGATTGAAGAAGCCGATGTTGTGTTGCTGTTGGTGGATGCCCGGGAAGGGATGGCAGCCGCCGACCGGGGCGTTGCCAATCATTTGCGCCAGAGCGGCAAAACAACGCTGTTAGTGGCAAATAAAATTGATGGCCTCGACCCCGAGTTGGCGCTACTTGATTTTTACGAGCTCGGGCTGGGACGGCCGTGGCCGGCGTCCGCAAGCCATGGCCGGGGTGTTCCGGGCATACTCGAGGCGATAACCGAGGGCTTCGAGCCCGTTGCCGAGGAGACGGAGCGCTCATCCGATCGACTGGATGAGCGTCTTAAAATTGCCATTATCGGTCGCCCTAACGTCGGCAAGTCGACCCTGGTTAATCGCTTGCTGGGAGAGGACCGGGTTGTTGTTTACGACCAGCCCGGCACCACCCGCGACAGTGTATATATTGACTATCAGCGCGATGACAAAGCCTATACCTTGATAGACACTGCTGGAGTGCGGCGTCGCAAAAACGTTAGCCTCACGGTGGAGAAGTTTTCCATCGTCAAAGCCCTGCAGGCGGTGCAGGATGCCAATGTCGTGATTGTGGTCATGGACGGCCAGGAAGGTATTGTCGATCAGGATATGCATTTGCTGGGCTACGGAATTGACAGCGGCCGGGCGCTGGTACTGGCGGTCAATAAATGGGATGGTCTGGAAGACAACCAGCGCCGTCGTATTCGCGACGAGATAGATCGGCGCCTGCATTTTGTCGACTTTGCCAAGGTGCATTATATTTCAGCACTTCACGGCAGTGGCGTCGGCAATCTATACCAGTCGATTGACGCCGCCTACCTGGCGGCGACCGCCGACTTGTCGACTCCGCGATTGACCCGCATCTTGCAGGATGCGGTGCAGGATCATGCACCACCGATGGTCAAGGGCAGGCGAATCAAAATGCGCTATGCACACCCCGGTGGAACCAATCCGCCGATCGTGGTGATTCACGGCAATCAGGTTGACGCCGTGCCAGACAGTTACCGACGCTATCTCGAAAAGGTGTTTCGGCGTGAATTGAAGTTGTTTGGTACGCCAGTGAGAATTCAGTTTCGTGGTGGTGAGAACCCCTTTGCTGGCCGCCGCAACCTGTTGACCCCGCGCCAGCTGGCTAAGCGGGAGCGACTTAAGAACCATGTGCGAAAACAGAAAGGCCGTGGCAAGCGCTAAGCTCTCGCAATTGTTTCGGCAAAGTTCAACCCAGGAAGTGCCGTGTCACAGCCCCTGCCTGACCTCGATAGTCCCTCTGCAATAGCCGCGCTGGTAGACGCCTTCTACGCCAGGCTGCTGCGAGACCCCCGGCTTGCCCCTATCTTTCTCGACGTTGCCGGCATCGACCTGCAGCGCCACTTGCCCCTGATTCGCAGCTATTGGGAAAAGCTGCTTTTGGGCGACCGACGCTATCAGCGCCACACCATGAATATTCACCGCGCGGTCAACGCCAGGCAAGCGCTCCAGCCGGAGGATTTCGAGCGCTGGCTGACCTTGTTCTGCGCCACCGTTGACCAGTTCTATGATGGTCCCAAAGCCCGGCGCGCCAAACACCTTGCCCGCCAGATAGCCGCTAATATGCAGCTGGCTCTCTCCAATGAGCGTCACTGAAACCAACGCTTCCGGGCGGGCTGGCTGGTCACTGCCATTACTGCTTGCTGTTTCCAGCGCGGCGTCTCGACACCATCTGGACGGTAGATTTATTACCGGGATTTAAGCCAAATTTCCGATGAAGCGGTTATGCTCTGGCTTCGCCAGTGTGGGATGCTGTTGCAGTTCTCGTGGAGAATTTATCATGAATCAGGACGAGCCTGAGGTGCTGAGCCAGAACTATGAGTTGGGCTTCAGCTATACCCGGTCTACCGGTCCGGTTGTGGGGCGCTTTCTGACTGCCCTCAAAAACCGTCGCCTGCTGGGTAATCGTGGGGCCGACGGCACGGTGTACGCGCCGCCGGTAGAGTACGATCCGCACACCGCGGCGCCGGTCGATGACTTTGTCGAACTGGCCGATCGTGGCGTTATCGTCAGTTGGGTCTGGGTCAGTCTGCCGCAACCCAGGCATCCCCTCGATCGACCCTTTGCCTATGCCTTGATCAAACTGGACGGTGCCGACGTGCCTATGCTGCATCTGGTCGATGCGCCAGGCGAAGCAGCGCTGTCGAGCGGTATGCGGGTGGTGGCGCGCTGGGCCGATGTCACCCGTGGTCATATCACTGATATTGCCTGGTTTGAGCTTGAGCAGGGAGCGTGCAAATGAGCGACGACAAGGCCACGGTAACCATGATGGATGCCCCCATCTACCTGAATTACAAATTTACCGCCGGGGCTGCCACCACGCGATTTCTCAAATCTTTAAAGCAGGGTCGGCTGGTTGGCCAGCAGTGTCCTTCCTGCCTTAAGGTCTACGCGCCGCCGCGCGGCTCTTGTGCCAAGTGCGGTGTCGCTACCGACAAAGAAGTGCCGTTGTCGAACAAAGCGACGGTGGAATCTTTTACCATTGTTCACATACCGATTCCCGGCAATCCGATCCAGCCACCCTACGTGATTGCCAACCTGGTGCCAGATGGCAGCAATATTTCATTTATCCACCTGATTAGCGAATGCAATAACGGCGAGGTCCATATTGGGCAGCGGGTAGAGGCGGTTTGGAAGCCCGCCAGTGAATGGACCTATGCGATGGAAAATATTCGCTGGTTCAGGCCGATCGACGAGGCCGATGTCAATCGAGAGAGTATAGGGAGCTGAGCATGCGTGATGTGGTGGTAGTGTCGTGGGCCCAGTCACCCATTCTGCGCGATGCCGGTGCCTGCAACGAGGTCGAGTTGATTATGCCGGTGGTGCACAAGGCGCTGGCGGATGCCGGGCTGGATTCTGTGCAGGATGTCGATTTTACCTGTTCCGGTAGTTGTGACTATTTGCAGGGCGCGTCGTTTGCCTTTGTCGCCGGGGTCGATGCGCTGGGTGCTGTACCTCCCATCAAGGAATCCCATGTTGAGATGGATGCTGCATGGGCCTTGTATGAGTCCTGGTTAAAGATTCAGATGGGGCAGGCCGATTCTGCCCTTATCTATGGGTTCTCCAAATCCTCTCCCGGTGCCCCCGGGCATGTATTGTCCTTGCAACTGGATCCATACTATCTGGCGCCATTGTGGCCCGACAGCGCCAGTCTGGCCGGCCTGCAGGCGCGTGCCATGCTGGATGCCGGTTTGATCAGCGAGCGTGATATGGCCGAGGTGGTGCAGCGTTCGCGGGCTAACGCCCTGGGCAACCCCAATGCACAGTTGGCGGGTAACTACAGCATTGATGATTTGTTAGACTCGCCGATGCATGTGTCGCCGTTGCGTAAGCATGATTGCTGCCCCATTAGCGACGGTGCCTCGGCGATGGTGATTTGTACGGTGGAGAAGGCCAGGGCGCTGGGCAAGCCCTATGCGCTTATTCGCGGCATTGACCATCGCATTGAGACCAACAATCTAGGGGTAAGGGATCTGCGCCGTTCGCCATCGACCGAGCTGGCCGCTGCCGCTGCTGGAGTGGCTGAAGGCCCGCTGGATATTGCGGAGTTGCATGCACCGTTCAGTCACCAGGAGCTGATTTTAAAGCAGGCCCTGGGATTGACCGCCGCTACCCTTATCAACCCGTCCGGGGGGGTATTGGCAGGCAATATTATGATGGCGGCGGGTCTTGACCGGATTGGCGAAGTCGCCATGAGGATCATTGTGGGCGAAGCCCGCCGGGGTGTGGCCCATGCCACATCGGGCCCCTGTCTACAGCAAAACATGGTCGTGGTCCTGGAGGGCGAATAGTGGCGCATTTAGCGGCGGTGGTTGGCATAGGGCAAACGAAATACCAGACCCAGAGGGCCGATGTATCGATTGCGGGCTTGGTGCGTGAAGCAGCCCAGCGGGCCTTGGAGGATGCAGACCTGCAGTGGTCGGATATCGACGCGGTCATCCTCGGCAAGGCGCCGGATATGTTTGAAGGCGTGGTGATGCCGGAGTTGTATCTGACCGACGCCTTGGGGTGCAACGGCAAGTCAATGCTGCGGGTGCACACTGCGGGCTCGGTCGGTGGTTCTACGGCGATTGTCGCCGCATCCTATGTCCAGAGTGGTGCCTTCAAGCGGGTATTGACGGTGTCTTTCGAAAAGCAGTCTGAATCCAATGCGATGTGGGCACTGTCCAACCCCCAGCCATTCTCGCCCCACCTCAACGCCGGTGCAGGGGGCTATTTCGCGCCCATCATCCGGGAGTATATGCGGCGTTCAAATGCTCCTTACAATGTGGGAATCAAGGTGGCGACCAAGGATCGCCTGCATGCGCTGCGCAACCCGATGGCGCACTTGCAACTGGCTGACATTACCATGGAAAAGGTCGAACAGTCACCGATGCTTTGGGATCCCCTGCGTTTTCTCGAGGTTTGTCCTTCCTCGGATGGTGCCTGTGCCATGGTCATTGCCCACGAATCGCTTGTCGATCAGTCGCCCCGGGCGCCGGCCTGGATTTGCGGAACTGCCATGCGTTCCGAGCCCACCATGTATGCCGGTCGGGATGAGGTGAATCCGCAGGCCGGGCGCGACTGCGCCGCTGATGTCTATCGTCAGGCGGGTATCAGCAACCCTCGCCGGGAGATCGATTGTGCCGAGGTCTACGTGCCATTTTCCTGGTATGAGCCGATGTGGCTCGAAAATCTCGGGTTTGCTGAGCAGGGCAAAGGCTGGGAACTGACGATGGATGGTGTTACATCACTTGACGAAGGTGGTGACACGCCCTGGAATTGCTCTGGCGGTGTGCTGTCGTCAAATCCGATCGGTGCCTCCGGTATGATTCGATTCGCGGAGGCAGCAATGCAGGTGCGGGGTGATGCCGGGCAACACCAGGTTGAGAACGCCAGAACCGCCCTGGGCCATGCTTACGGAGGCGGAGCCCAATTTTTCGCCATGTGGATTGTCGGCGCTGACAAACCCTGATTCAAGCGTACTTTACGTTTTTGGCATAATTCTAACATCCGGCCATAGGCACGCATTGTGTCATCAGTAGCGGGAAGGAGTAAGTAAGCGATGGCATCCTTGCATTTCAATATTGCAGACCTGCTGGAGCAGGTGGCAGACAAGGTTCCCGAGCGGGATGCGCTGGTATGTGGTGACCAGCGACTCAGTTACCGGCAGCTGGAACAGCGTGCTAACCAGATGGCGCACTACCTGGCGTCGCGGGGAGTGGCCGCCGGCGACCACGTGGGTCTCTATCTCTACAATTGCAACGAATACCTCGAGAGCATGCTGGCCTGCTTCAAGCTGCGGGCAGTGCCCATCAATATCAATTATCGCTACGTTGAGGAGGAACTGCGTTACATTTTCGACAATGCCGGGCTGGTGGCCTGTATCCACAATCGCGAATTCGTGCCGCATATCGCCCTGGTATGCCAGCAGACTCCAGCATTACAAACCTTTGTCGCGGTGGAAGACGGCAGCGATGCGGAGCTGGATTCGATAGGCGCGGTGGATTTCGAAACCTCGTTGGCGGGCCAGTCGACGGAGCGGGACTTTCCGGCGCGCAGCGATGATGATCTTTTTATTCTCTATACCGGCGGTACTACCGGCATGCCCAAAGGGGTGATGTGGCCGCATAAAAATATTTTTTTTGCGGCGCTGGGAGGCGCGGGCTGGTTTTCTCCACTCGGGCCCTGCGAACGGCCGGAAGATATCCAATCCCGGGTGTCTGAAAACCCGATCGTGGGTATGGCGCTAGCGCCATTGATGCATGGCGCCTGTTGGTGGTATGCCTGCATTCAGCTGTTGGCGGGCAATGTGGTGGTGCTCAACCCGAACCAAACCCTCGATGGCGAGCAGGCATGGGATATTATTGCCCGGGAAAAGGTGAATTCCATCTCGATTGTCGGCGATGCCATGGCGCTACCTCTGCTCGATGCCCTGGATAAAAATCCCGGTCGCTGGAACCTCGACGCGGTGTTTAATATCGGGTCGGGTGGCGCGGTTTTTTCAAGCAGTAAACAGGCGCAGTTCAGCCAGCATTTTCCCAACGCGTTTATCAGTAATGCTTTTGGTTCATCGGAGTCGGGAAATCTCGGAATGGATAGTGGCAATGTGGTCTCGGAGAAAGGCCTGGGGAATGTCACCAGGTCGGACTTCATGAGTGTTATCAGCGATATTGAAGGCGAGCCCCATCGCCATGTGCAGGCGGGTGAAACCGGGATTTTTTCTCGCTCAGGTTATATCCCGATAGGCTATTACAATGATCCGCTGAAAACCGCTAAAACATTTGTTGAGGTGAACGGCAAAACCTGGCTGTTGACCGGCGACGCGGCGCGACTGGAAGAAGACAATTCGATTACCGTGTTCGGGCGAGGTTCCAACTGCATTAACTCGGGGGGAGAGAAAATTTTCCCGGAGGAGGTCGAGCAGGCGCTAAAAGCGCACCCGGATATTTTCGATGCGCTGGTCGTCGCGACCCCGGATGAGCGCTGGGGCAGTAAGGTGACGGCGGTTGTCGCTACGCGTGGTGGCGCTCGGCCGAGCCTGGAACAGCTGCAGTTGGATGCGCGCAAACATATCTCGGGTTACAAGCTGCCGCGCGAATTGCATATTGTCGATGCGGTGCCGCGGGCTCCCTCCGGCAAGCCCGACTACGCCAGGGCACGTGAGATTGCGTTGAGTCAGTGCTTTCTCGTGGGCTAGGCACGGGTTTGCTGCAGGATCAGGGAATACAGCTATGAGCGAACTGGATATCAGCACCAGCAATTGTACCGTAGAGCAGGAGGGGCACATACTGCTGGTTACCCTCAATCGGCCGGAGAAGAAAAACGCCTTTACGCCTGAGATGCTGTTGGGCATGTACCGGGCATGGCGGCGGCTGGATGAAGATGACAATCTGTACTGCGCCATCCTTAGCGCGAACGGTGATACCTTCTGTGCAGGGATGGATTTGAAAGCTGCTGAGGGCGGCCATCGAAGCACCGAGGAATTTATGGACGTGATGGCGCAGGTGCCCAATGTGCACTGGCAGGCCTTGTTGCGTGACAATCAGCCCTGCAAGCCGATCATCCTGGCGGTGGAGGGCTATGCGCTGGCCGGTGGTACGGAGATTCTGCAAGGCACCGACCTCAGGGTGGCTGCCGAGGATGCCACCTTTGGTGTCACTGAGGTGGCTCGCGGTTTGTATCCGCAGGGTGGATCTACGGTTCGTCTACGGCGTCAGATTCCTTATTGCCTGGCGGCCGAGACCCTGTTGCTGGGTGATCATTTGACGGCACAGCAGGCGCTGGATTTTGGGCTGATTAATCGAATAGTCCCCAGGGGCCAGGCTATGGCGGAGGCTAAAACCATGGCGCAGAAGATTTGTGCTAACGGCCCGCTGGCGGTCAAGGCGGTGATGACCTCATTGCGCCAACAGCAGCATGACATGAGCGAGGCTGAAGCCATGCTGCAGTCTGACGCCCTTGCCGGGCCGGTGTTCGCGTCTGAGGATGCGCGGGAGGGTTTACGTGCTTTTCGGGAGAAGCGGCCTGCTACCTTTCGTGGTCAGTAAGCGCCGATGGCTTGATTTTTTCAGCGCGACATCCGGACTTTTGGCGCGTGGCATTGCTGACTAACCGGCGCATACTGCGGCCCATCGACTCACTTGCTGAAGTTTTTTACCGCAATTAAAAGCTGGCGACAGGTTACCTGCCCAACCAGTTTGCCGTCATCTACCACCGGCCGTCGGCGGTGCTTGTGCTTGAGCATGTCCTGTGACAGCTCAACGATATTGTCGCGTATACCGGCCACCACCAGATTCTCACTGGTCATGTACTCGCTCACCGCTCCAACCCCAGCTTCATTGTAGGTCGCGTCCAGTATCCCGCCGAGGCAGTCGAGCTCCGACAGAATGCCTACCAGCCGGTCGTCGTCATCCACCACGCAGAGGCCCGATATCTTGTGCCTGGTGATCAGTTCGACGGCTTCGAGGAGGTTTGCATTCGGTTTGATGCGCACGGGCTTGGCTACCATATGGTCCCGTAACCTAACTGAGTTGAGCATGTTAAAACCTCCTGGCCCGAAGGCGCCTATTGATGAATGGCCCCCAGATTGGCCATGAGTTGCTGTGGAAAAATCCCTGATATATCTCAGGTGAGTTGCACCCGCTTGACCGACAGTAGCTGTGACAGCTAGCGGGCCTCTACTGTGGGCTTCATCCGTATAAAAGGATTTACCCGTGACACACCTAACCCAGCGATAGTAAAGCAGGGCGGCGCCGCTGCCAACCACCAAAGTCCTTGGATGCCGCTGGAAAATTGCGGCTCCGGACGCAATAATGGCCGCTGTCCTTTTCCGTAACCAGGGTCAACATTATGCCAGAACAATTGAGTGAAGCCTTTGAGCAGATAGTTCGCCAGCGCCGTTCCGTGCGAGGCTTTACCCCGCAACGTGTGCCCCGGGAAACCCTGGAGCGAATATTCACTATTGCCGGCAGGGCACCGTCAAACTGTAATACCCAGCCCTGGGACAGTTATGTGGTATCGGGTGAGACCATCGAGAACTTGCGCGAGCGCCTGCCGCAAGCTCTTTTAGCCGGCGAATACAGCATGGACTTTGAATACAGTGGTAAGTACGACGGCGCTTATAAAGAGCGCCAGTATGACGCAGCGGCCCAGCTTTATAGCGCCATGGATATTGCGCGAGCGGATCGCGAGGCACGCACTGCGGCGTTTGCGCGCAACTTCGAATTCTTCGGCGCACCCCATGCGGTGTTTTTGTTTTTGCGTGAAGATTTTGGTATGCGCGAGGCGGCCGACCTGGGGATGTATGCGCAAACCTTAATGCTCGGTTTTACGGCTTTTGGCTTGGCCAGCTGCCCGCAGACGGCCTTGAGTTTTAATGCCGACCTGGTGCGCGAGGTCCTCGGTGTTGAGCCCAGCCATAAACTATTGTTCGGTATTTCCTTTGGTTACGAGGACCTTCAGGAGCCTGCCAACAACTGCCGGGTAGAGCGTGCCTCGCTGGAGCAAACCACGCACTTTCTCGACTGATGTCCCGCGACCTAAGCCTTGTGTACAGGACTACCCACCGATGACTGAAGCCGTTTTATTGCAACAAAGCCGGCATGGCGTTCTGCTGTTAACCATGAATCGTCCGGCCAAAAAGAACGCCATTAACAATGCCATGTGGCGGGATTTACGTCAGGCGCTGCAGCAGGCGCGCGGGGATGACAGCGTGCGGGCTGTGGTACTGACGGGCGCCGGTGTGGATTTTTCAGCCGGAGTCGATCTGGAAGATTTTGGCGCTGCAGGGGAGGAGCATCCCTACCAGGCCTGCGCCCGCGAGGTCGCCGACTTCGATAAGCCGATGTTGGCGGCGGCCCGTGGCATTGCCGTCGGCGGTGGCGCCACTTTGTTGTTTCATGCCGATGTCGTCTATGTCGGCGAGAGCCTGCGCATGAGGCTGCCGTTTGTTAGCCTGGGATTGGTGCCTGAATTTGCGTCGAGCTACCTGTTGCAGGCGAATATCGGCGCACGCAGGGCGGCAGAGCTGATGTACACCGCAGAATGGATCACAGCAGAGCGGGCGCTGGAGTGCGGTATTGCCACCCGGGTGTATGCCGACGCCGATGTGCTGCCAGAAGCGCTGGCCAAGGCCCGGGAAATTGCGCAGTGGCCGGTCAATGCCCTGCGGGAGACCAAGCGCTGTATGAAGCGCGTACATCAGCTGGGTATCGACGCCGCTTTTGCGGCGGAACATGAGGGTATGCAAAAGCAGGCTGGCTCGCCAGAAAATATTGAAGCCATTACAGCCTTCATCGAAAAGCGCCAGCCAGATTTCAGCAGTCCCGGCGTACCCACCGTTGATGCAGATGATGGTCCTTCCCTGGCCAGCTGAGCGCTTCTGTCAGTCCAGGGTTAGGATTTTCGAATATGCAGAAATAATGATGTGTCGGCTGCGGCGGCGGATTTTGGGTATACCCAAAGTTCGCTGTAGGGCACGGCATTGGTGTTACTCCAGGTTACAGTTGAGCCTAAGTTGTGTTTTGACCCAGGCAGTGAATGCCTGGCGCAAGAACAGACTCGCTGTTGAGCCTCCGAGAGTTTTTGCAAAGCTGGGGCCGAAACCACAATGTCGATGCAGCTTGAGCCCCAGGGAGGTGGGCTGAACGTCGCTTCAGCGTTGATGATCAGGCCGGTACGCAGTGGCCCAAATCATCAGTGCCCCGGCTTTTCGCCACCGGGTCCACGGAGGGGCCTGAAGTTGCAGGGGTAGCGACCGGTCGAGATGCCCAGTCTGCATCAACCGCCATCGCCCCGAGCAAAATGAACGCCAAGGCAAACGGCACCAGAAAAACGACAGCGATATACACGATTGAAAGTTCCATAATGGACTCCTGATTTACCTGATCGGAAGCGTTTGCTTCCGCCTGCATTGGGCTAGGGCGATAGCTTCGGCCTTGTGCCTGCTTCAGACGCTATACCATCTGAAGGGTGTTACCTTTTGTTACCAAAAGTAACGTTAGTACGTGGGCCTGGTCTATCTGGACTACCGGGTGGCGCGAATTCCTGTCACCCGCTTGTCGTCTTCTAGCCAAGGTTCTAAAATAGAACCGTTGCGATAATACTAAGGTTCGATTATAGTACCTGTCAAGGCGTTTTTAAAAAAAGATCGATAAAGGAGCAGCAATGGAACGGGTGTGTTTTGAGTCAAAGAACTGTTCGGTCGCGCGGGCAATGGATGTGATCGGTGATTGGTGGAGCATTCTGATTGTGCTTGAGGCAATGCGGGGCAGCTGTCATTTCGATCAATTCCAGAGCAACCTCGAGATCTCGAAGGGAATTCTTTCCAAGCGTTTAAAGTCACTGCAGGAACACGGAGTGCTGCTGAGAATCGATTCAGATAAAAAGGTTCGTCGGGTAGAGTATCAACTGACCCCTAAAGGCAAAGCCTTGCAAACGGTGCTGATTGCGCTGACGCAGTGGGGTGATGAGTGGATGAACTCCAGTTCTGGAGCGCCGGTGCTTATGTACAACGGGAAAAACGGCGCAGAACTTGCCAAGCTGACATTGCTCGATAAACTCGGCACCATTGTTAAACCAGAAGACGTGCGCCTTAAGGCCGGCCCTGGCGCTGACCAACACACCAGCGATCGTTTCCCCGCAGCAACGGCTCTGGGCAAGTGACAGCAGGGCAAGGCTTTAGCCGGGGATGCAACGTTGTCGCGCCAGGTAATACCGAGTGAGAGTGGTGGTTGCAGGCAGGTCCTAAAATTGCCAATGCAGGCCGGTGCCACGCAAGGTTCGAAAGGTTTTGCGCTGCTTTTTTAGAGCCTTGCCCTTACTGCCGCCTGCGGCAATGATTGCAGCTCGCATTTGCAACCATTCCGGACTTCCCCAGAGATAGGATACGGTTTTCAGCTCCTCGAACTCCTCCACCAGGTCCTGCATTAATGCTTCACTGTGAAAGAAAAACCCCACTTCATTGTTAAACAGTAGCGAGCGGTAATCAAAATTGCTGGTGCCAACAAAGCCGATGTTATGGTCACCGAGAACAAATTTGGCGTGCAGCTTGCCATAGTGAGTGTCGCCGCCCAGCAGCACCGAGTCACCGCGACCGGTCTCATAAATTTTGATCCTGGGATTATTGACCATTGTCTGCCATAACTCGGACTCGACCAGGTCGGAGTTGTATTCGCTCTCATCCAGGTTTTTCTGTTGCCAATGCGCCTCCATTTCCGGCGTAAGCAGCAGGCGCGGAGCGGTATCCATATCGATTATGGACTGGGCAAAGTAGTTGTCGCTGGTCAGGGATGAATTGGTGATAATTTCTATCCGGTTATCGGGATGCTCATTCAGCCAATTACGTAATTCTTCCTGGCCGTCGTGATAGACGGTGCCATCTTTGCGTTCGTAGCGAGGGATGAATAGATAGGGTGACACGATGCGCAATACCCCTTCACTGCGGGTTTCTGCGGAGATACGCTTGAACGTTCCGATAATCGAGTTTCGATTGCGTTTCAGGTTGCTGTCGTAAGCATCTACCACATTGCTGCTGTCAAGGTTATGCAGTTCGTGGGCGAGCCGCACCTCGCCGCTGCGCAATTGCGACAGGTACTCCGGCATGGTGTCGTAGGCGGCGGCAAAATCCGGCATGGCGCGCAAGCGTGCCAGACTTTGCCGGGCTTTTTCGAGTTGACCCTGATAGGCCATGGCACTGGAAAGCCGCTTGTTGCGCTTGTGGGAAAAAATTACGCTGTAGTAGTTTTCACTCAAACTCCCTACCGACTGTTCGGTGTCCACGCCCGCAGCGGGCCGCACCAGAATCTCCATATCCAAATAGGCCGTTGGGTCGGGGGTGCCATCGGGATTAAGTCCGTAGTACGCCAGCGAGATATTGCGCCCGCCGGTCATCACCCAGGCACGCTGCGGATAATTGCCGTCTATCACCAGCAGTTTGTCATGGGAGCGACGATTGTAATTGACGAACACCCTGGATATTGCGTTGAACACTACTGTTTGTACCCGCGCCTTGGTGGTGGTTATCTCGCCCTCGGCGTTTTTGACAAAACCGGCGTCGATCGCGCAATTTTCCAGCGCCTTCAACTCGGAGTGGGTCATGTCAAACGAGCCCAGCGAGTCGACCATGACGCGCACGTCAACGCCGCGTTTCACCGCATTGCACAAGGCTCCGAGAAAGCCATAGCCGACCATATCCCGCTTGAAAATGTAATACATCACATCAATGGTGTACTCGGCGTGGTCGACCAGCCAGATCTTGGTGGCCAGTGAGCGCAGTGAGTCATCGTAGCTGCTGCCGATGATTTTCATCAGCGCGGGCTTGGTCGCGATGTCCGCTTCCATACCCAATTCGATCGGGTCGAAGCCGATGTCGCTGGGCTTGTGCCAGCGGCGGCTGTCCTGATGCGCAGCAACATCCTTGTCGACTACCGCGCCTATTGGCGGGCAGTCCGCGATATTGAGTCGGCCGGCATCACAGGGCGGTTTTGCTGGTGCTGCGGCACAGGCGACCAACAGCACCAGAGTGGGTAGTAACAACAGCAAACGGATTCTAGTGAGCATCATTATTCTGAACCTGCAGCGGCTTTGAAGCGAATTTTCGCGATAATCGCGCGATGGTCGGAGAGAACCTCAGTGGCAACACGATAGCTGTCAAATTCGAGGTCCCTGGTAAGCAATATCCAATCCAGGCGTTTATCTTTGTAGGTGCTCAAGTCTTCACTGACGGCGTTATACACGTGCAGACGAGACTGTTCGGAATAGCTATCGGCCAGGTATTGCTCGGCCAGCCACTCACTATTGAAGTCTCCCATAATTATCAGAGGTCCCTTCCGCGCTTTCAATACCGCTATCAATTCGTCCAACTGTTGCATACGCGCAGACTTGCGGGAAAAATCGAGATGCACAGATATTACATCGACGAGCTTAACTCTACCCCGGTCAGTTGGCCATTCAATTTGCGCCAGGGTAAAGCCTTTGCTAGCCGTGGGTGGCGTTGCCGGAAAGGTTAGTCCAAGGGCCGATGCCATGGGCAATCTGGACAAAATCCCAGTGCCGTAGTTACCCATCCATAAGCGCGCATGCTCACTGTAGGCATAAAAAGGGAAGCCCGCTTGTTGTGCCAGGTAGTCGACATGATGGAAATTACCACTCCACGGTGAGGGGCTATCGGCTTCCTGCAGCGCGACCAGGTCGGCATCGTACTTGAGCAGGAAAGCGGCAATATCATCGAGGTTTTCGTAGGTTTTACTTTTGGAAACTAACAGTTGATTGATGCTGCTCTGGCGACCGTGGGCGAGGTTGATACTAATGAGCGTCAGGCTGTCGTGAATTTGTGGCTCTGTCGGCGCTTGAGTTGCGGCCACAACGGGCAATATCCGGGTGCGCTCTTCGAGGCTTTTCGGCGTCGAGGAACAGCTTGATACTAACAATATGACCAGTGGCAATAGTCGAATAAAAATAGGAAAAACCTCATTGGTGAATCTTGAAAGCGTGTCGACTTTCCAGGTCTCGAGTATGCAGCAAACAGCAGTGTCCTGGTCGGGTCTAACTTTTACCAGCGGGAATGACGCCTTTCCGATATACATTGCCAACAGTGAGCGGGCATTGCAACTCTGACCCTGCGGTTGCGCTGGTCGGCGTCGCAATGGGCAGCGCCTGGACTGCAGTGGCGTTCTGGCTGGGTCAGCCTTACGAAAATCGAAGCTGCCAAAAAATCATCGGGGTGGTTCAAGTAATCACGCTGGGACGATCACGCCCCGTGCGTTGACTGATTTGCCCGACCTGCTCGGCAATGGCCAGCAACGGCGCCATCACATCAGCGGTCGCCAGGTTTTGCCGGTCGGGGTTATCCTCGTATGTTTCAAGATAAACCCTCAGGGTTGCGCCTTCGGTTCCCGTGCCAGACAAGCGAAACACAATACGCGAGCCATTGGTAAAGCCAATGCGTATGCCCTGGTGGGTCGATTGGCTATTGTCCACCGGGTCGGTATAGGAAAAATCATCGGCGAATTGTACCGTGAAGCGGCCGTAGCGGGTGTCGGGTAGGCGGGGTAATTGCTGCTGCAAATGTTGTATCACGCCAGCCGCGTCCTGGGTATCGAGCCCTTCGTAGTCGTGGCGGGTGTAGTAGTTGCGGCCATATTCACGCCAGTGTTGCCGGACGATTTCTGCCACCGAAACTTGCCGGATTGCCAACAGGTTGAGCCAAAAAAGTACCGCCCAAATCCCGTCCTTCTCGCGAATATGATTTGAGCCCGAGCCGAAACTTTCTTCACCACACAGGGTAATGCGGCCAGAATCGAGCAAGTTGCCAAAGTACTTCCAGCCGGTCGGTGTCTCGTAGCAATCGAAGCCGAGTACCTCGGCGACGCGATCGACGGCCTGGCTGGTGGGCATTGAGCGAGCCACCCCGGCAATGCCGTTAGTGTAAGCCTTTATCAGTGGCGCGGTCGCCGCCATAATGGCCAGGCTGTCGCTGGGCGTGACGAAGAAATCGCGCCCCAAAATCATATTGCGATCGCCATCGCCGTCGGATGCGGCGGCAAAATCAATGCCTTCAGGGCCGCTTGTTAACTCGACAATTTCGTGGGCATGCACCAGGTTGGGGTCCGGATGGCCACCGCCGAAGTCTTCCCTGGGTTCGCCATTGATTACGGTCCCGGCTTCGGCGCCGAGCATCTCTTCCAGGATGCGCCTGGCATAGGGGCCGGTGATGGCGTGCATGGCGTCAAAGCGCATCCGAAACTCGCCGCCGCGAAACATTTTTTGAATTGCCTCGAAGTCAAATATCTCGCTCATCAACTCGGCGTAATCGCTTACCGGGTCGATAATCTCCACTTGCATGTCGCCCAGCCGGAAGCTGCCGAGGGTGTCGATATCAACACCGTCGGCATCGAGGATCCGGTACTGGGTAATTTCCAGGGTGCGGCGGTAGATGGCATCGGTGACGACCTCGGGAGCCGGCCCGCCATTGGGAGTATTGAATTTGATTCCGAAGTCCTGGTCGGGACCGCCTGGATTATGGCTCGCCGACAGAATAATGCCGCCGTTGGTATGGTGCTTGCGGATCAGGCAGGAAGCGGCAGGGGTGGACAATAAGCCTCCCTGGCCAACAATCACCCGGGCGACGCCATTGGCCGCAGCCATGGCCAGAATAATCTGTATAGCGCCCCGGTTAAAATAACGCCCATCACCGCCGAGCACCAGGCTGCCGCCAGTCAAATCCGACTGGCTGTCCAGGATCGACTGCACGAAATTTTCCAGGTAATTATCGTTCTGGAAGGTCACGACCTTCTTGCGCAAGCCGGATGTACCGGGTCGCTGGTCGCTGAAGGGGCGGGTGGCAACAGTCGATATTTGCATAACAGGGCTCATTCCATTGGCTATAGCTATATGCTACGCATTCTCGGTCACCGCTGCAAAGCCAGGACCCGAAAATGTCCGCTTAAGTGCCCGGATGTCGATAAGTTCGCCACCACGTAATAGCGTTACTTCGTTATCTTTGCCGGTGGGTACTGATGGCTGTAGCCCCTGATCCGTTGCATGCCGGCGCTGTGATACCATGCGAACAGCCAAGGCAAGCAGTGACAACAATGATCCGCGCCAATCGGGTAACCCGTCCTAAAACTATATCGTGGCGAGCATGACGATTGCTTTTGCTGGCTATTTTTTGCTGGTCATGGCGATCGGCATCACTGCCTGGCTAAAGACCCGTAACCTGTCCGATTATATTCTTGGCGGCCGACGCCTGGGGCCCGGGGCGGCAGCGCTCAGTGCTGGTGCTTCTGATATGAGCGGTTGGCTGCTGCTTGGTCTGCCGGGATATGCCTATCTCGCCGGGCTGGAAGCGCTGTGGCTGGCTCTGGCCTTACTCCTGGGATCCTACCTCAACTGGAGGCTGGTGGCGCCGCGCCTGCGCAGCAGCAGTGCCAGCCATGCTGACGCCCTCACCATTCCGGAGTATTTCTATCGGGTGGTGCCCGATAGCGGGCGCTTATTGCGCCTGTGCTGCGGGGCAATGATCCTGGTTTTTTACTTGATTTATACGGCTTCCGGCTTTGTCGCCGGCGCAAAATTGTTTGAAGCGGTGTACGGCTTCGACTATCACATAGCGCTCACGATCGGTGCCCTTGCCATTGTCGGTTACACTTTTTTCGGCGGCTTTCTGGCCGTGGTATGGACCGACGTGGCGCAGGGCTTATTGATGCTGGCTGCGCTGCTTTGGGTGCCGCTGATGGTATTCAGTGCGCTGCCCGCCGGGGGTGCGGTTGCCATCGCCAGCGTCGAAACCCTGGTGCCATTGGCGGTCGGTGGTGGTATCGACGGTATAGCACTGGTGTCATCATTGGCCTGGGGCCTGGGCTACTTTGGCCAACCCCATATCCTGGCCCGATTTATGGCAATTCGGGATGTATCAGAAATCCCAAGGGCTCGCAGGATCGCCGTCCTCTGGACCGGCCTGTGCCTGTCAGGTGCTATCGCGGCAGGGCTTGGCGGCGCAGCGATCATCAATCCTCCCCTGGCAGATGCCGAAACGGTGTTTATGACTCTGGTGAATACTCTGTTTCACCCACTGATCGCCGGCATCCTGCTGGCGGCAATCCTGGCGGCAATTATGAGTACCGCAGATTCGCAGCTGCTGGTGGCCTCGTCGGTGTTGTCCGGCGATTTGTGCAGTGCCATGCCCGGTATCGAACTCAACGCTGCGCAACAATTGTGGTTGGGGCGACTCGCGGTATTGGTGCTGGCGTTGGTGGCACTGTGGCTGGCGTGGGATCCTGGCGCAGCAGTGCTCGACCTGGTCGGCTATGCCTGGGCCGGTTTTGGCGCCAGTGTCGGGCCTGCGTTGCTGGTGTCGTTATATGTACCGCGGGTACGCGGTAGTACCCTGTTGGCCGGAATGGTCGTCGGTGGAATAACGGTAATACTGTGGCGCCAGGGAGACGGCGGCTGGTTTGAGCTATACGAAATGGTGCCGGGTATCATGGCTTCTCTGCTGGCGATGTTCCTGGCAGAGAGACTGGCCCGGCTTCTGCCAGTTCTCAAGGACGTAAAATAAAGCGGCAGCAAAAGAGTGCCAAGCGCCGCTATAACATCTCAATGGCTATTGCCAGCGCTTCGCCACCGCCAATGCAAATGGCCGCTACACCACGTTGCTTGCCGCGCTGTTTAAGAGCGTACATCAGAGACACAATAATCCGCGAGCCGCTTGAGCCTATGGGGTGACCCTGGGCGCAGGCGCCACCGTTAACATTCACCCTGGCATGATCCAGTTCGAGCTCCTCAATGGCTAACATGGTTACCATGGCGAAGGCTTCATTGATCTCAAACAAGTCGACATCGTCGATGCTCCAGCCGGCTTTTTCCAGTACCTTGTTGATGGCATAGACCGGTGCGGTAGTGAACAACGCCGGCTCCTGGGAGTGACGAGCATGGGCAACTATTTTTGCCATCGGCTGCAAGCCACGCCGGGTCGCACCGGCAGTGCTCATCATCAATAGCGCCGAAGCACCATCTGAGATCGAGCTGGCGTTAGCGGCGGTGATGGTGCCGTCCTTGCTGAAAGCGGCCCGGAGCTGCGGTATCTTTTCTATTTTGGCTTTGTGGGGCTGCTCGTCGTCAGTGATCACGGTGTCACCGCCCCGACCGGGCACGGTAACGGCTGCTGTTTCTGCTTGCAGCAGGCCTTGGTCAATGGCGTTTTTGGCCCGGTTCAACGACTCCAGCGCGAAGGCATCCATCTGTTCCCGGGTCATGCCGCGTTGGTCGGCAGTTTGCTGAGCGAAGCTACCCATGGCGCGACCGGTGTAAGCATCTTCCAGGCCGTCGAGAAACATGTGGTCGTAGAATTGCCGGTGCCCGGTGCCCAGGCCCCCCCGGGCACCGGGCATCAAGTGCGGGGCGTTGGACATACTTTCCATACCACCGGCAATCACTACTTTGTCGGTGCCGGCAACGATCTGGTCGTGGCCATAGACCACCGCCTGCATCCCCGAACCGCAGATTTTGTTGAGGGTGACGCAGCCGGTGCTGGCCGGCAAGCCGGCACCCAGTGCGGCCTGCCGTGCCGGACCCTGCTTGAGGCCGGCGGGCAGGACACAGCCCATAAACACTTCGTCGACGTCCTCTGCAGGCACCTTGCTGCGCTCGAGTGTTGCGGCGATAACCACAGTGCCCAGTTCAGTGGCCGGCAGTGAGCTCAGGCAGCCCATAAGCCCGCCCATCGGGGTGCGAGCACCATCAACAATAACAACGGTTTTATCGGGGGCGACCTTTCGCATAGTGGAATCCTGTGGTGGCTTATGAGTCGTGGACGCGGATTTTAACGGCAGGACCTGCCGCTTTACAATGCCAGCGTATCGCTGGTCATACTCACACTGAATGTGCGTGGCATACGGCGAGGATTATTGCTTACCCCCAAGGTCAGCTTGGCTTGAACAGTTTGCCGCGCACTGACTTACGATAGTCAGTCGGTGACTGCGCCATGGCGCGGCGAAAGCGGGTTGAGAAATGCCCGGCGTCTGCATAGCCCACCCGATAGCCGATCTCGGCGATCGACAGGTTGCTGTCACGCAACAACTCTCGCGCTTGCTGCAGTCGCAGGTGTTTCAGGTATTCTCCGGGGTGGGTACCCAGTGCTTGCTTAAAACGACGGTTGAAACTGCGCTGGCTCATGCCAAGTCGCTGAGCCAGACTGGCGAAGTCAACCGGCTGGCCAAGCTGTTGCCGCAGCCATTGCTCGGCATCGGCGATAGCTTCGTCGTGATGGAGATTGACTTCACCTTCAAAAAATCCGGTGTCGCGAAACGGGCGGCGTATTTCCGGAGAGAATTGAGCCTCTACGTGGCGTGCAATATCGGCATTGTAAAAGCGCTCGATAAAATATCCGGTGAGGTCTGCTACCGCATTGATGCTGCCGGCACAGTATAAATTGCCCGCCCGGGTAATCAGGTGTCGGTGCTTCATCTGTACTGTTGGATAGCGCCGGGCGAACTGGCTACTGTAAAACCAGTGGGTGGTCGCCGGTTTAGCGTGCAACAGGCCGGCTTCGGCTAGCAAATAGGAGCCGGTGCCGACCGCGCAGAGCAAGCGCTTGTCGCTCGCCAGTTGCTGCAACAAGGGCAGGGCGTCTGCATGCTGGGCCAGTACCGCCAGGGGATTGCGCCAGATGGCGGGAAGATACAGTAAATCGACATCCTGAAGCTGCTCAAAGCTATGGGTTGAGCGCAGTTGCATGCCGTCCTGGGGGATAATGGCGGTGTCAGCGAAGCTGGCAATGCGAATCTCCAGCTTTTTACCGACCAGGCGCCGTGCCCTGGCCTGGTGATCAGCAGCCCGCAGCATCTCCGCTGGCAAGGTAATGCTGCTGAGAAGCAGTTGCGGGTAGAGCATAAAACCAACGGTCAGCATGCCACATCGTCGCCTGTCTGGAATACTAAAGTTTGTGACTATAACATTAAAGTTGCGGGTGGCCTGAGTTTCTACACTGGCGCAGCACCACAATCCCCGCTCCAGCGCTCAATATGGCAGGTTAGAATGGTAAGAATTCCCGTTATTACAGGCTTTGGTGGCATTAATGCGGCCGGGCGCAGCTCTGGGCATCATGGCTATCGACGCACCGTCATCGATGCCCTCGACAGCGCAACCGCACAGCAAACCTGGCGCAGCCTCGGCGCCCTGATGAATCGCAGCGGTGAGATCAATGCTGACGAACAGCAGCATATCGCCGAACATACCTTGATACGACGTCTTGAAGATCGCTTTTTCGACCCGTCCTCGGTGGCCTGGAATCGGCGCCTGGGCCTGGACCCCAGCGATGGACTGGCAAGCTTCACCATGGCCCGACGCAATCTGCCCGAAGTGTTGCCCGCCGGCTGGACCGTGCACGAGATTGATCGGCTGCGGGTGCGGATCGATATGACCGAACATGTCCAACTCTACATGACCGACCACCATCCACTGGAAGTGAGTGCAGCCGGGCAACTGCCCACCGGCTTCAATCCCGAGCAACTTTACCAGAGCCGCAATCACCCCCGGGGCCTGCAGCTGGCGATTTACGCCGCCAGCGACCTGCTGGGGCAAATGGGCCTGGACTGGGATTCGATCTGCGCTCGGCTACCGGCCGATCAAATCAGCGTTTATGCCGGCAGCGCCATGAGTCAACTCGACGATAATAGTAACGGTGGCCTGATTGCGTCCCGCTACCTCGGTAAACGGGTATCTTCGAAGCAGGTTGCCCTGGGGCTTGCAGATATGCCGGCGGATTTCGTCAATGCCTACGTGCTGGGCAATCTGGGTGCTACCGGTTTGAATATGGGGGCATGTGCCACCTACCTCTACAATATGCGCCAGGCGATTAGCGATATTCGTGAAGGGCGCGCCCGCATTGCGGTGATCGGTGCTGCGGAGGCACCGTTGGTGCCGGAGATTTTCGATGGCTATTCCACCATGCGAGCGCTGGCAACGGACCGTGGCTTGTTGGAGCTGGATAAGCACCTGGGCCGGACTGTGCCGGACTGGCGTCGTGCCTGTCGCCCGTTTGCCGAAAATTGCGGTTTTACCCTGGCCGAGGGTGCCCAATTTGCGGTGTTGATGGACGATGAGTTGGCGCTGGAGTTGGGCGCTAATATCTATGGCTCGGTGGCCGGGGTCTACGTCAATGCTGACGGCTACAAAAAATCAATCTCAGCGCCCGGTATCGGCAATTACCTGACCTTTTCCAAGGCTGCGGCGGTGGCTCGAAGTGTCGTCGGTGAGGAGGCGCTTCGCAGGCGCAGTTTTATCCACGCCCATGGTACCGGGACCCCGGCAAACCGCCGCACCGAGTCACATATTTTCAATGAAACTGCGCGCGCCTTCGGGGTCGAAAAGTGGCCAGTTGCGGCGATTAAATGTTATCTGGGCCATACCATGGCGGTTGCCGCCGGCGATCAATTGGCCAGCACCTTCGGCACCTTTCAATACGGTATTATCCCGGGCATTGCCACTATCGATAAAGTGGCGGAAGACGTATCGGGCTCTAAGCTGTGTTTCTCATCCAGTCATCGCCACTATGAACCGCAACAGTTGGATGTGGCATTCCTCAATGCCAAGGGTTTTGGCGGCAACAATGCGACTGCCGCTATTCTGGCGCCGCATATTACCCGGCAATTATTGCACAACAAGCACGGTGCAAAAAAAATCCGTGCATGGCAGCAACGGCTCGATCAGACTCTGCAACGCTCCGCCGACTATGATGAAGCGGCCAGCAGCGGAACCGCCCAGGCTACCTACCGCTTCGATCATCAGGTGCGGGACCAACAACACGTGCATATCGACGCCAACAGCGTGCGAGTGGACGGTTATCCCCAGCCTATCTCGCTGGATATTGAAAACCCGTTTGGGGTCGAACTCTGAAGCACGCTTGTCGCTTGCCTCGTCTGGTTTAAATCGAGTAAGGTTTGGTGCAGCTAAAGGGAGTGCTGTATGACAGACCAGCTAGACGCCAGCGTGACCATCGACATGCCCTTGCACGAGGTTTGGGCCCGGTTGCGCGATTTGTCACTGGCGGCCAATTATGTGCCGGGGCTGGTGAAGGTAGAAATGACCACAGTCCAGCACGAAGGCGTTGGAGCCAGTCGCAAGGTATACCAATCCGCCAGTCGCTATATCGATGAAACCGTGGAAGAGTGGCTCGACGGCGAGGGGTTCCTGCTGCGCCTGCACCGCGGAGACAAAGCGGCGATGCCATTCAAGCAAGCATGGTTTCGATACCGGATCGAGCCCCTGGATTCTGAACACACCTGCTTTACCGCCAGCCTGATCTATGAATTGCCCCTGGGTTTGCTGGGTAAGCTGGCAGACAGGCTGGTGCTGCGGCGAATGATGCGCGGTGTGATTCGCGATGTCGCGCTTGCTATGAAGCTTTATTACGAGTCGGGGGACGCCACTACCCCGGAAAAACTCCAACACTACAAAGCGAGTCGGTGATGAAGTCATTGTTGTTGGCGAAGCTGAGCCTGGTATTGCTTAGTATTCTGGTGCTGGTGGCGGTATTGGCATTGGTGCCGATGCCGGGCCAGTCGCAGACCCGGGTGAGTGTGTCCTTGCTGCTCGAGCAGTCACCGGAGAGGGTTTGGCAAATGCTCAGCCAGTTAGACCAGGCCGCAAATTACCTGCCCCAGGTGGATCGGGTAGAAATGCGCACCGGCGCCAACGGTGGCGAGGGTGCCAGTCGCCGGCTTTACTTCTCGGGGGGTGAGCAGGTCGACGAGACTGTCATCCGCTGGTACGAGGGAACGGGCATAGCCTTGCAAGTAGAGCAAGATCAACAGCCGCCGTTCCCCTTTGCCGACGTCGTTTTCGAGTACAACCTGAAGGGCGTCGCGGCCGACGCCACGGCGGTGCACCTGAGCCTGGTCTACGAGCCGCGCTTTGGATTGCTCGGGCAAGTGCTGGACGGCTTGCTGTTAGAAAGTCGTGAGGAGAAAAAGTTGATGGCGGTAGCAAGCGGGTTAAAGCAGTACAGTGACCGCAGCGGTGGTGGATGAGGATAGCAGTATGACAATGAGCGCTATGGATGCATTGCTGCGCCGGAACTCGGCTCCCCGGTTGACCGATCCGGCGCCCTGTGGCGATGTGTTGCAGACACTGTTGCAGGCGGGTTTGCGAGCACCTGATCATGCCCGTCTCAAACCCTGGCGTTTCCTGGTGGTGGAAGGGCAGGGCAGAGTTGCACTGGGCGATGTATTTGCCCAGGCGGCGCTGGCAGACAACCCGGACCTGGATGCGGCGGCATTGGATAAACTGCGAAATAATCCGCTGCGAGCGCCTTTGATCGTGGTGGTGATTGCTCGCTTGCAGGAGCACCCTAAGGTGCCGGAAATTGAGCAACTGCTGTCGGCCGGGTGTGCCGCACACGCTATTTTGCTGGCCGCTCACGCCCTCGGTTTTGCCGGTATCTGGCGCACCGGACCCATGGCATTTCACCCCGGGGTGTATCGTTCGCTCGGCCTCAGGTCTAACGAAAAAATTGTGGGGTTCCTGTATATTGGCACCCGCCAGGGCGATGCCAAGCCTCTGCCACACTACCCGGTCTGTGACTTTATGCAGTACTGGGGTTGAGCCAGCCGCAATTTGGCGGCGTTGCTTCTCACCCATGACTTTCCGCACCAGGAGTTGAGCCTTTATGAAATTGCCCGTTTTTGACACATTGTTGCTTGAGTACCATGAGCATGTGGCCACCGTATGGCTGAACCGCCCGGACAAGGCCAACGCCATGAACAGCCCGATGTGGCAAGAGTTGCAAAGCTGTTTTGAATGGCTGGATGATGAACCCGAGGTGCGGGCTGTGATACTGGCGGCCAGGGGCAAATACTTTTGTGCCGGTATCGACCTGGCCATGTTCGGCGACCTGATGCCGGAGGAGGGTGCCGACCCGGCCCGCCAGGCAGAAAAATTTCGCCAGGTCGTGAAGCGCCTGCAGGGTAATTTGACCTCGATCGAGCGCTGCCGCAAGCCGGTGCTGGCAGCGGTGCATGGCCTTTGTTATGGCGGCGGTGTCGATATTATTGCTTGCTGCGATATGCGCTACGCCAGCGAGGAGGCGGTATTCTCGATCAAGGAAATTGATGTTGGCATGACCGCCGATGTCGGCTCGCTGCAGCGCCTGCCGCATATCGTACCCCAGGGTATTGTTCGCGAGTTGGCTTATACCGGGCGCACGGTGGATGCGGCCGAAAGCTACGAGATCGGTTTGGTGAATCGGGTTTACCCAGACCAGGGGTCGCTGATGGCGGGGGTCGCTGCCGTGGCGGCCGAGATAGCCGCTCGCTCGCCAATTTCGATTCGCGGTGTTAAAGCCACCTTGCTCTACGCCCGGGATCATTCTGTAGACGATGGACTCGAATATATCGCCACCTGGAACGCCGGCATGATGAGCCAGCGTGATGTTATGACGGCGATAGCGGGCGCCAGCGGCGACACCCCCGAGTTCGAAAACTAGCGCTCGAAATACGCGCATCCTGCCACAAGTACCCTTCCCGGGGCGTTATTGCCCCGACCTTGCACACGTTCTGCCCGCTGCCATCTGCTGTGCCATCTCTCCTCGTTAATACCTTGTTTTTATAGCAATTTTTTCCACATTCCCGGTGTTTTCACAAGTGCTGTGATGCGCTTCACAAAGCCGATCGGCATTATTTTTGCTTTGCACCCTCCTGAGCTACTTTTTAGCTAAGGACGACAGTACCACCGCCGCGGGTCAGCAACGGCGTTTACAGATTTACGAAATCAACGAGGAAATTCCATGAAAAAAGTTTTACTGACTACTGCTGCGATGGCAATGATGGCGGGCTCGCAGATGGGTTTTGCGGCGTGTGTCGACTCGGGCAATCCCGCTACCTCGGCTAGCTGTCAATCGGAGGTAACCCTGCAAGTGAATAAGCTTGTGGTATTGAAGGGGCTGGATGACTATGACTTCAGCGACCCGGGGTCAAACGGCTGGGACGGGACTGATCAGACCAATGCTGTCGTAGAGGGTAATTTTTGCGTGGGCACGAATGACTCCAGTAGCGGTGTAACGGTATCCGTTGGCTCAGCAAATGGCGGTTTTGAGGTAGAGGGAGCTAACCCTGGCGATAGGGTTGCTTACTCGGTTTTAGCAAACAACGTAGCAGTTACTGATGGTGGTAATATAGACATAACTAACGCCGCCTTAGAAAGTCTCGGATGTAATAACGATAATGTTGCTATGAATGTTCAGTTCGCGGGAGCTGACCTTCTTTCTGCTAGCGTTGGTCAAGAGTACACCGATACCATCACCGTAACCGTCGCGCCCAACTAAGTCCCAAGCTGTGCAATACCAAGGGGAGCTCCAGCTCCCCTTTTTGCTTCGATTGAAGCGCAATTCCAGCCAGAGATTCGCTTGGTTTGTCATAATGCCGGGGAGAGTGAGCGTGTATCGCGGGGTAAAAAAATACACCAGCCCGCTAACAACAGCACAATGGTGTCACAGCCTGTGCGCGCTGCTGCTCGGTCTCTTTATCGTATCCCCCAGCACCGCCCAGACCATCGACTGGCGTTCGAATATGACCTCGCTCGAACTGCAATGGACCGGCAGTGGCGATCTTACCGGCACCAGCACCGGCTGTATTCGCTCCCGCCGTAACGGCAGCCGCGCCGTCGATTACGGTATTATGGGAATCCAGAGTTTTAATGGCGACTTTCTCGCCGTTAGAGGGTCCGACTCGATGGTACTGGAGCTGGATTTCGAAGGTATCGCTCTGACTGACGGTGGCTTTACCGGCACTGTTTTCCAGGGTTCCACCAACTGTAACTCGGTGACCATGGATGTGCGGATCAGCGAGTCACAGTTGCAGAACCTGCCCCAGGGGCGCTACACCACCGCGGGTGTGGGAACCTATGGCAGGTTGATTATCTGCGCCACGCCGGCCGGTAGCACCAACTGTGATATTTCACCGCGCGAGCCTTATGAAGATTCCGACATGGAGATTGCGGTGACAATTCCGGCCTACACGCGCCTGTTTAACGTCGGTGATTTCGAGCTGCCGGACTACGACGGCGTGGCCGCGAGCGTTGAAAAGGATATGGCGTTCTGCGTCAAGAGCACCTCCAGCTCCGCGGGTTACCGGCTGACCGCCACCAGCGACACCCACCATGCCAATTCCGGCGATTTTGCCATCAGCAAGGATGGCGTTGGCAGTAGTGGCGAGACAATTCCTTATACCTTATTGTTTGCAGCTTCGCCCAATCCCGCCGCGGGTAACAAACTCGTCAGCGGGGCAACGGTTGGGCCCTTTACCGGTTCACTGCAGAACCAATGCAGCGGTGCCGGCGACAATGCCTCGATGCGGGTGGTGGTTGAAGGCGGCGCGATTCAGGCTGCCTCGCCAGGCAGTTACAGTGGGGTCATCACCATTAAGGTTGAACCCGAATAATAAAGGCCAGCGCAAAGCTGCAGCGAAACATCTACGCTTCGGCAAGATCGAATGTCACGGTGGCTTCGTTTATACGATCGATATCCTTGCCGCTCATTCCCTGGGGCTATTTTTGTTGATTGCCAGCAATAATACTGTCGTACAATTGTTCCAGGGGTGCCTGGTTTACGCGAGACGTTTGCGGCCGGTCGAGTGCCACAATTAACAACAGCACCGCTGAGAACGCCAGGGCAACCACCGATGGCGAGAGATTCCTGCCGCCACGGGTAAGGCCCGAGTCATAGCCACCCAGACCCATGGCCAGTATCGCCAGGCTGTAGAGCGTCACCCAGAACACCTTAGGCATTCGCTGGCTTAACGCCTTGGTCACCCGCGCCTGCTGGAGGTCGAAAACCTCATTAAGCGCATTGATAAACAGGCCGGTGCCCGGGGTTGGTTGAACCTTGTATGCCGTCATAGTCTCCTGCCACATGAGGTTTTGGAGATTGCTTGCCTCGGCAAGTGCCGATTCAATTTCGTTCTCAAACTCCATGAGTTTGTCAACTTTGCTGAGGCGCTTTTGTTTTGTCTCTGAGACCAGCCCCAACCCCAATGCCAGATACTCTGTAAGCAGCTGTTTGACCTTGCTTTGCTGGGGTTCGGGAAGCAGATCGGCTCGCAGGTAGGCAGTACCGATGGCATTGGCCTCTTCCAGCACCAGTGACTTCCTCTCGTCCCAGCGAGTGGTTGTTGAGCCAAATGTGAAGGCCATCATAAAGGCCAGCAGACCCAGGGTTGCAGCAACCGAACCCCCTATCTGGGGCAGTTCCCCCTTTTTGGTGCGGCTCGCCCTCATGCGGCCAATCTTGAAGCCGATTTCGATCGAAGCCACAATGAGAATAGCTGAGCCTAAGAACACAGCCCAAAGTGGCAGAAAATCCAGCAGTGTCGTTTTAAACATAATCTAGGGGCTACCTGGCAAAGCCTTGTGGGGCGCGTTGCCCGGCATAATAGCAAACCGGGGCGACTTTTTTATCATGCTTTGCCTCCCCGCAGCAATATAAGCCTCAGGTATTGTTGCCCTGCTGCAGCGGCACTGTCTGCTACCGAGGTGGCTCGGTAGCAGACAGTGCCGCATGCAATAGGCGTTGGTAGATTTCTTCTTTCAGGCTTGCGGGCTGGTCCAGCCCCATGCGCTCGAGATGCACCTTGAATTCCTGGTCGTTGGCATGATCGCGCAAAGTGGCGCGAGCCAGTTTCAACAGGTTGCGAGGCTGGGTCTTTTCTTTGAGCCAGCCCAGCGCAGGCAGCAGGCGTTCTTCTACGTAGGTAAAATCGCTGCCAAAGGGCAGCATGGGGAACATGCCCTGTTTCTGGTAACCGTCGTAAACGGCTTGCAGCCGGGCAGGGGTGTTGTGGCGAAACATCTCGGGAATGTCGTAGTCGGCGCTAATCTTGCCGGCCGCAATTGCCTCGAGTAACAGGTCGTTCTGGAAGCGCGAGTCGGCAACATTGAGCATGGCGGCAATGACCTCGGCATCACATTTACCGCGCAGGTCGGCGATACCGTATTCGGTGACCACGATATCGCGCAGGTGGCGGGGGATGGTATTGTGGCCGTAGCTCATCAGGATATTCGACGTGACAACCCCCTGGCGCTCGCGGGTGCTGCGCAGGAGTAAGATAGAGCGGCCACCCTCAAGTTCCTGGGCCTGGGCAACGAAGTTGTATTGCCCACCAACCCCACTGATGACAAGACCCTCCTCGGTCATATCCGAAGCGGCTGCGCCGAGTAGTGTGGCGGTGAAAATGGTGTTCACAAAGCGGCCGTCGATGCGCTGCAAACGCTTGATTTCCTCGCCACCGTAAAGATGGTTAACGAAGCTGATGCGGGTCATATTAATGGCTTTGGCCAGCTCCGGCGTGAGATCTCTCAGGGCCTGGTAGAAATCTGCCGGCCCGAGATAGAACCCCCCATGCATAATGGTGCCGCCCTCAAGGGTGGAGGGATCAACTTCGCCGTCATTGACGCGTCGTTGTACTTCCGGGTCGTCAAACACCCGTCGCTTGATGACCCCGGCTTCTATCAATTTGATAAAGCCATTGATGAACATTTCGCTGCAGCCGTAGAGGCCCTGGTTGAATACCCCGTCGCCTCCCTCACGATCAATAAGCTCGCTCCACTTTTCGTGCACCCCCAGGGAATCGAGCAGGGCCCGATAGTGGTGATTGTCCTGGTGCCGCAGCAGGGTAGAGTAGACCAGTGCGTCGCCCAGCGCGCCAATGCCAATCTGCAGCGTACCGCCGTCTTTTATCAGGGTGCTGGCATGGACGCCGACAAAATAGTCAGTCATTTCCACCGGCATATTCGGGGTGCTGAACAAGGTTTGATGTCCGCGCTCATCATCGATGAGAATATCGAGCAAAGCGGGCGAAAACTCGGCATCGTTGATCATAAACGGCAGGTCGCGGTGGACCTGGCCGACCAGGAATAACTGCTCCCCGGCGGCCCTGCGTTTGTCCAGCATCGGCACCAGGTCGAGGGTAAGCTCGGGGTTGCAGCTTAGGCTCAAGCTTTGTTCGCCTTGGTGGTCGCGGCTGGCGACCATCTGCGCCAGTACATTAATGCCGGTGGCATTGAGGTCGCGCGCGGCCATGGTGTAATTACTGGAAATATAATTCTGTTGTGCGGTTTGGTTGTGCAACAAGGCGCCGGGTCGAAAATAGAACTCGTACATCTGGACGTTGGCAGGCAGCTTGTTGCTGCAAAGATCAGTGAGGTAGTCGAGCTCTACATAGTCACCAAAAACCCGATCGGCGAAGGGGCCTAAAAAGCGCCTTTCCAGGTCAGTCCCCGGTCGTGGGCGACCAAGCGACAAGGCAGTGTAAATTTTTAAAGAGATGCTCGGGTCGGATTTGGCTTTACGATAGATGGCATTGGCGAACTGCACGGGTTTGCCCAGTGCCAGCGGCAGGCCCAGTATAATATTGCCGTTAAGCTTCTTAACGATGTGTTCAACGGCATCTTCTACCCGCTCACAGCGCAGAGGTTGGTTAGTCATAATTTCACCTTTTTTCGTAGTTGTAGGTATCTTGGGCACCCACCCAGAAATTCGACAAGGCCCTTTACACGGTTGTTACGTGTTTCGGCGCAAAGCCCCGCAGGGCGGGCCTCTGGCGCCCATTGGAAAAGGGGGTGGCCATCCGCTTGCACCACTCGTCAAGGACAACCAGCCTTGACCTTCGCGGCGCGCCTTGCCAATGTACGCCAGAGGCTCCGCTGAAGCATTACCGAATTTATCAGAGGTGCCTTAGCTTGCGGCCCCTCCATGGTTGCTCAACATAGCGTTTTGGTTTCGATTTGAAAATGATGTAAATCATTTATGGCTGGTACTTTTAGTGCGGGCACTGCAAACGTCATTCCAGACTGGCTGTTGTATTGTCGGGACCTGCGTCGATAGTGATCATCTCGCCCAGCTAAATGGCTGGATTCTCTTGCCTTGCTTGAATCAGCAGTCGCTCGAAATTATGACGGCCCGGTATGCTGGTCGGCGTTGATCAGCAGGCGGCGATAGAACCGCAGCATCAGTTCAAGGTTTTCCAGTGAGAGTCGCTCGTTGGTGCCGTGAATACCCGCCACCTCATCGAGTTGCAGTGCATTGGGCATAAACCGAAAAATCTGCTCAGAAAGCGGGTGGTAGTGGCGGGTGTCGGTGGTGACTGTCACCAGTCGCGGTGCGACCAACAGTTCGGTATTATGCCACGATTCCCGTGCCGTGCGTTGCAGCAGGCGATAGCCAAAACCATCGATCGGCGCCACCGGGGAAGGCTCGTGGCCACTGCCGAGGGCTTTTACCGTGGCTCCGGTATCTGCAACAGCCCGCTCAGCGTGGGCCAGGGTAGAGGCGACCGACTCGCCGGGCAGTATCCGAAAATTGACCACCGCGCTGGCTTCTATCGGCAGTACGTTTTCCTTGGGGCTGGCGCTGAGCATGGTCACTGCAGTAGTGGTTCTAAGGGCCGCATTCAGTGCCGGTTGCTGTTCCAATTGTGACACCAGCAAGGGTTCAAATAGCCAGCTGTTGCTCAGCAGCAAGCGCTGTCCGGCTGGCAGGAATGGCATGATGCTGTTGAAAAAGTCCTGGCTGTATTCGAGACTGGCGGGCAGTTGCCTGCTTTCCAATTGGGTCACGGCAGTGGCGAGCACGCCGGCTGCGGTATGCGGTGGCGGCATTGACGAGTGGCCGCCCGCACCACGAGCCGTCACTTTTACCGTGAGGTAGCCTTTTTCAGCCTGGCCCAACAGCGCCACTGGCTGGTCCAGGCCGGCAATGACCCCTGCCGCAGCAATAATACTGCCCTCATCCAGCACCAGGCTGAAGCGCAGTCCCTGTTGCTGCAAATACTGGCTGATTTTCAGTGCGCCCTGGCGTCCTCCAATCTCTTCATCGTGGCCATAAGCGAGGTAGATTGAGCGCTGCGGTTGGTGGCCCTCGCGCAACAGCTGTTCGACCACTTCCATTTGGGCAATAATCATGCCCTTGTCGTCGAGAGCGCCGCGCCCCCAAATATAACCGCCGGCGATGGCGCCGGAAAAGGGAGGAAGGGCCCATTGGGATTCGGATCCCGGAATCACCGGCACCGTATCATAGTGGCCCAGCAGCAATATCGGATCCAGCTCCGGGTCACTACCCGGCCAGTGGTAGAGCAGGGCCAGGTTATTGATTTTTTTCAGCTGCAATTGCTGGTGTAGCAGCGGGTAGGTGGCAGCGAGATAGCGCTGGAAGTCACGAAAGCCCTGGGTGTCCTGAGCGCCAGAACGCTGGCTCGACACGGTTTGTATCTGGATAGCCCCGCCAAGGTGCTCTGCCGCCTGCTGCAGCTTGCTGCCAATGTCAGTTTCAACCGGGCCTATAGCCAGGTAGCCGGGTTGGTCCGGCACTGCGCCGCGATAGGCGAGTATCGCCCCCAGCAACACCAGTAGTGCAACGATGGAGAAAGCCAGGCGTTTCATGGTGGCCCTTTTTGTCCCTGTTTTTTGTGCCGCCAGTGTAAGGCAAGCGAGACCAATTAGGTACTACTCCGGCGCGGGTGTCTGCGGGGCACAGCCGTTTCCAGCCGCGGTTAATGTTATGATGCGGGGGTATTAGACGTGGAGACATTATGCGATTTCTACGCTGGATGCTGTTGCTGACACTGCTGCCTGGTGGCTTGTTGGTCGGCGCATATTACTACTATTTTTATGCTCCGGAACCCGCTCCGCCGCCACTGTCAGGCGCATTTAGCCAGGGTAGGCTGATGACCGCCTCAGGGCCTCGTCAATTTTACTGGTACCAGCCAAGACAACTTGCCGACGGCGCCGCCCTGGTGTTGGTGTTGCATGGATCGCTCAGCAGCAGTAAGCAGGTGCGGGCAAATGCCGGCTTCGAATTTGATCTCCAGGCCGACCGCCACGGTTGGGTGGTTGCCTACCCGGACGGTTATGATCAGCATTGGAACGATTGCCGCAAAGATGCGGATTATGTCGCGAATCAGCAGAATATTGACGATGTCGCCTACCTGCGGCAGTTGATCCATTGGTTTGTCACTGAGCGTGGCATTGATCCGCGGCGGGTATTTGTCACCGGCCATTCCAATGGTGGCCAGATGGCCTATCGGCTGGCGCTGGAAGCGCCGGAGTTAGTGCGCGCGATAGCCCCGATCAGTGCCAACCTGCCGGTCAGAGAGAGTATGGCTTGCTCACAGTCAGGTGAACCGATGTCAGTAGCCATCTTCAATGGTACCGCAGACCCGATTAACCCCTATGATGGCGGCGTGGTCGAGATACTTGGCAATACCAGTCGCGGCACAGTGATGTCCTCACTCGATACCGCTAACTACTGGAACCGGCTTGCGGGCATTAGCGGTCCTCCGCAACGCATCAATTATCCCGACCGGGATGGCAGGCCCGAAACCTCGGTTGAGTTGAGTTTGTGGCACAGCAACGATGGCTTTCAAGTGCGCTTGTATACCCTGCGTGGCTCGGGTCATGTGATTCCGGCAAGACGTGTGCCCGCACCACGTTTTCTGGGTTCTACGGCGGCAGATATTTCAGGCGCAGAAGAGATTGTGAACTTTTTTATGACGGTCGACGCTTCGACGGTCGACGCTTCGACGGTCGACGCTTCGACGGTCGACGCTTCGACGGTCGACGGTGGTGCGGTGCGTCCTGACTGATGCAACATCCGGATTTCCGGATTAAGGAATCAATATGAACCAACACGAGAAGATTAATTACCTTGAGTTGCCGGCCAGGGATATTGCCGCGACAAAACGTTTCTTTGAGGCGGTTTTTAGTTGGGTATTTACCGATTTTGGCGACGACTATATCGCCTTTTCGAATGCCGGTATCGCCGGCGGCTTTTACCGTTCAGAATTGACGGCGACCCCCGGCGAGGGCAGTGTGCTGGTGGTTTTCTACAGCGTTGACCTGGACGCCACCCAGGCAAAGATCGAGCTTCATGGCGGCACCACCGTGAAGCCGGCATATGCCTTTCCCGGTGGCCGGCGCTTGCATTTCTGCGACCCCAATGGCAATGAGTACGCGGTTTGGTCGGAATAATCCCCGGCGTGCTTGCATGCTGCACGGTTCAGCTAAGAGATGTATTCTGATAGCCGTCGCCCGGCGCTCGCTCCCGCCCCGGGGTTTTCGGCTAATGGATCTGGTTTGACCTTTGCTGTCCGGGCGCTCAATAATGCCCCCGGCGCTGGTCATTGGCGACGTTAAATAAAAAACATAAGGCGGTTTGCATGCGGCAATGGAACGGTTGGGGTGATGAAAAAAATGCCTATGCGGTGGCTCCCGGCGCACTTGAATTTATCACGCAAAAACTTGGCACGGCACAGCGTTTGCCCGAGGCCAGCCTGGCTGAGGTTATGGCCACGGTGCCGCCCAGTCGTTTGGCCGCACATCCCTTACTGAGTCTCGATGTTGAACAACGGGTGCGTCATGCACGGGGACAAAGCTTGCCCGATTGGCTGGCGATGCGCAGCGGTGATTACGGTGTATTCCCGGACGCCGTGGCCTTTCCCGAATCCCGGGCCGAAGTGGCACAGCTGTTGCAGCATGCTGAAGCCGTGGATGCCGTGGTCATACCCTACGGTGGCGGCACCTCGGTAGTGGGACATATTACGCCATCGTCCGGAACCCGGCCGGTTCTAACGATCAGCATGAGTCGAATGCGGAGCCTGATCGACCTCGACGAGCAAAGCCGAATCGCGACTTTTGGTGCGGGCGTTGCCGGGCCAGACCTAGAGGCGCAGTTACGGGCGAGAGCTTATACCCTGGGGCACTTTCCCCAGTCTTTCGAACTGTCTACCCTCGGTGGCTGGATTGCCAGTCGTTCGAGCGGCCAGCAGTCGCTGTACTACGGGCGAATCGAGCAGTTGTTTGCTGGCGGCAGCATGGAAACGCCGCGCGGTCGCGTCGACATTCCGACGTTTCCTGCCTCTTCTGCGGGGCCGGACCTGCGGGAGATGGTGTTGGGCTCCGAGGGCCGCTTTGGTATCGTCACCGAAGCCAAAGTCCGGGTTGTACCCATGCCCGCGCATGAGTCGTTTCGAGTGGCGTTTCTGCCGGACTGGAATGCAGCGCGGGAACTGGTGCAAACGATTATCCACGCCGGGGTGCCGCTATCGATGTTGCGTGTCAGCGGCGCTGTAGAGACCGAAACCCAGTTGGTGCTGGCGGGACATCCGCGAATGGTGTCTGCGCTGCAGCGTTATTTGCGACTGCGCGGGGCGGCTGACGGCAAGTGTATGCTGACCTATGGGGTCACTGGCAGTCGATCCCACTGCCGTGCGGCATTGAAGGCGGTGGCACCTATGATTCGCAGGGCCGGTGGTGTGGCCACGGGCACCAGACTGGGCGATAAGTGGCGCCAGAGCCGTTTTCGCAGCCCCTATCTGCGCGAATCGCTGTGGCAGCAGGGTTATATGGTCGATACTCTGGAAACCGCTACCGACTGGCCCTATGTCAACACCATGGTGGAGGTGATCGAAGCCGCGTTGAAGGATGCCATCGCGCCGGAGCCCATCCATGTATTTACGCATTTGTCGCATATCTATGCCCAGGGTTGCAGCGTCTATACCACCTACCTGTTCAAGATGGCAGACAGCTATGAGGCGACCCTGGCGCGCTGGAAGATATTGAAGCAGAAGGCTTCGGCGGCGGTGGTGAATCACCGTGGCACCATCAGTCACCAGCATGGGGTGGGCAGCGATCACGCGCCCTGGATTGCGGTAGAAAAAGGTGAGCTGGGGCTTGGTGCTATCGACGCCCTGGGCCAATATTTCGACCCCGGGCAGCGAATGAATCCCGGCAAATTACTGCCGCCTTTGCCCATACAGACCCGCGAGGATGCCAACTAATGCCCGCTAACTTGTTTCGCCTGCCGCAAACCCCGAATCGTGGACACTAGCCCGGTGGAAGCCAGCGTGGACGCATTGGGGACCGCAGAATATCGCCGGGAACTATTGGACAAGCTGGGGCAAGACCACCGCTGGGACCTGATTGTCGTCGGTGGTGGCATTGTGGGTGCTGCGGTGCTGCGCGAGGCCGTGCGGTCGAATCTTAAGGTCTTGTTGCTGGAGCAGCGGGACTATGCCTGGGGTACGTCGAGCCGTTCATCGAAGATGGTGCATGGCGGGCTGCGCTACATCGCCTCTGGCGACTTTGGCATAACCCGGGATTCGGTTCGAGAGCGGGAGCGCTTGCTGCGTGAGGCACCCGGCTTGATCGAACCTATGGGATATTTGTTTGCCGCGCGACGCAAGCAATATCCCGGGCGTTGGTTGTTTACTGCACTGCTGTCGATATACGACCTGTTTGCCGGTAAACGCGATCATCGTTTTCTGTCTACACAAGACGTGATGCTGCAGGCGCCGGGCTGGACTGAGCAGGGGATGAAAGGCGCATGCCAGTATACCGATGCCACCACCGACGATGCCCGACTGGTGCTGCGCTTGCTGCAAGAGGCTCGCGCGGCAGGCGCAGATGCGCTCAATTACGCGGCGGTTGAAGAGCTCACGAAAGACGCCGGGCGAGTATCGGGAGTCGTGTTGCGCGACGTAGAGAGCGGCGCTAAATATACCCTCCGGTCGAGGGTTGTGGTGAATGCGACCGGGGCCTGGGCCGATGGTTTGCGCACCGAGGTGCCGGCTGCCGGCGCAGTGCGACCACTGCGGGGCAGCCATCTGGTATTCAGAGCCTGGCAATTACCGGTATCACAGTCGATTACTTTTATGCATGCTGAGGATCGGCGACCGGTATTTATCTTCCCGTGGGAGGGCACCACGGTAGTCGGGACCACCGATCTTGACCATGGGGATGCCTTGTCCCGGGAACCTCGCATCAGCGAGCAGGAGGTCGAATACTTGTGCGCCGCACTGGCCAGCCAGTTCCCCTCGGCCGGGCTGGGGCGAGACGACGTGGTGGCGAGTTGGGCGGGTATTCGTTCGGTGATCGGCACCGGCGCACTGAATCCGTCTAAGGAAAAGCGCGAACACATGGTTTGGGATGAGCAGGGCCTGGTCACGGTTACCGGTGGTAAGTTAACCACCTTTCGAATTATCGCCAATGACACTTTGAAGGCGGCGGCCAACTACCTGCCCGGATTGGAAATAACCGATGGCGACCAGCGTGTATTTTCAGCGACCACGGAATCCCGGGCATTTATGTTACTGCTTGGCGCTGACCAGCGCCGCCGCTTGCTGGGTCGTTATGGCCAACAGATTGTCGCCTGGGTAGAGAATGAAACTGCTGCCAATCTAGCCCTGATTCCGGGTACCCACACCCTCTGGACCGAATTGCGTTGGGCAGCGCTGTATGAATCCGTGCTGCATCTCGACGATCTTTTGCTGCGTCGCACACGCATCGGCATGTTAGTGACAAACGGCGCTGCAATGTATCTGCCGCGCATCCGTAGTCTCTGTCAGCCGCTGCTGGGCTGGGATGAGCAACGTTGGGACCAGGAGCAGAGCCGCTACCTGCAATTGTGGCAAGACTGTTACAGCATCCCCCGGGTAGATCCTGCTTAGGGCATCTCTGATTAATTCGGTGACGCTTCAGGCTTTGCGTCGGGTTTGGCCACAAGGCGCAGTCGTGCAGGAAGGCTGGCTGCCTTTCAAACGACTGTAACGCAGTAGACAAACGCGACGCAAAGCCCCGCAGGGCGGGCCTCTGGCCCACATTGGACAAGGGGGCGGCCATCCGCTTGCACCACTCGTCAAGGACAACCAGCCTTGACCTTCGCGGCGCGCCTTGCCAATGTACGCCAGAGGCTCCGCTGAAGCATTACCGAATTGATCAGAGGTGCCTTAGGGCGAATGGCACTTACTTAAGCGGATGTACCCCAGGGTGTTCGATCCGCGGTAAGCCGTAAATCCCTCCCTGGAGGCTCGACTGCGGCATCCCTGCCGCAGACGCCCGCGGATCGAACACACCGGGGCTCGGCAAATCACTGTAGTGGCGTTAAGTAAGTGCCATTGTGCTTAGGGTAACTCTGGTTCACGGGATTCTGCAAACTGCACTGTAGCGGGCTGGACAAGAATGCTCAACTTACTGGTCAAAGACATCAAAGACTGGGTTAAATGCAGCTTCAAATTTCAGTTAACAATCAATAGAGTGAACAGCGTTGAAAGACTTTACAAAACTTGATGAAACGACTCAATTACTAAAATCTGAAGGCGCGGGCCCTTTTATCAGCAAGCAGCTTTTTCGCCTGAGTGGTGGGGAAACGATTGTTTGGCAATCCCGACAACATCGAAAGGGAATTACGGAGAGAGCTTTACATGATGTAGAAAGTTTCGGGCGGGCTTTTTGGAGCGGCTTTTCGAACCCAGGAAATCTCAATTGGTGGATTGCCGTTGTGTTTTCTGTGGGTTCTGCATTGTTTGTGGCAGGGAGCGTTTTGGCTCTGATTCCGAATTTGGCAAAAAGTGCTGGCCTCGACAATACGCAGGTCAATGGCGTTTTCTTTTTGGGGTCAATTCCGTTTACAACAGCTGCTTTTCTGCAATTTTGGCAAGCCACACAAGCAACGCAGTGTACTTACCAGGATCAGAATAAGCCCTTCAGGCAAACGCAATTTGGGCGGTATCTTACGTCTATTGCGTGGCTGAGTGCCGGGCTGCAGTTTATCGGAACATTACTATTTAATGTCAATACCTTTAATGGCATGAACAGCCATTTAAATTGGCTGCAATCCGACATGAACGTTTGGGTTCCTGATTTTATCGGGTCTATATTATTCCTCGCATCGGGCTACCTCGCCTTTATCGAAGTAGCACATGCTTACTGGAAATGTGACCGTACCAGTATTTGCTGGTGGATCGTATTTATCAATCTCCTGGGTTGTATTGCTTTTCTTGTAGCTGCAATTTTTTCTTTTACTCCGACAGGAGGGGCTTCTACCTTTGATATCAATGCCGCTTTGCTATTTACGTTAATCGGTGCGTTTTGTTTCCTATTAGGGTCATTATTGATGTTACCGGAAGCGGGCATGGAGAAAGCAGAAGAGAACTAGAACCGTCTTTTTATGATGGACTCATTCAATGGATCTTCCCCGGGTCGCGACATGGACAATAAATTGGAAGATGAAACCGGCGCAGGCAGTGGCAACAACCAGCCGCTGATCCTTGCCCTCGACAGTGGCACCCAAAGCATCCGTGCGCTGGTATTTGACCTGCAGGGCCAGTTGCACGCCAAGAGCAAAGTGGAGCTGCAAGCTTATGTCTCGCCGCAACCCGGTTGGGCTGAGCAGGACGTTGACTATTATTGGCACAATCTGTGCCAGGCGCTGCAGCAATTGTGGCCGATGATTGGCGACGATAAGCGACGCATTGCCGGTATGGCCCTGACCACCCAGCGTGCGACCGTGGTCAATCTGGATGCCGAAGGCAATGCCCTGCGACCTGCCATCAGCTGGCTTGACCAGCGCCGCTGCAATAGTCTGCCAGCCATCGGCTATGGCTGGGATGGCCTGCTCAAGATCCTGGGCCAGGGGGCGTTGGTAAAGCATTTTCGCAGCCAGGCCGAGAGCAACTGGCTGCGTGAGGTGCAGCCGGAGATCTGGGGTCAAACGGACAAATTCCTGCTTTTGTCGGGCTTTCTTCACTATCGCCTGTGTGGTGAATACCGCGATTGCGTTGCCGCCCAGGTGGGTTACATCCCTTTCGATTATCGACGCCAGCACTGGGCTTCGCGGTGGGACTGGAAGTGGCCCGCCACTGGTATTGCTTTAAAGCAATTACCCCAACTGGTGCCGGCGGCAAGTCAGCTCGGTGTGATCAGTGAGCTGGCGGCGACCCAAACCGGGCTGCCTGCGGGACTGCCGATCATTGCCGCTGGCGCCGACAAGGCCTGCGAGATTCTTGGCTCGGGTTGCCTCAGTCCTGACATCGGCGCGGTGAGTTATGGCACCACGGCAACCATCAACACGACCAGTCAGAAATACATTGAGGCGGTATCTCGCCTGCCCGCCTATCCGTCGTCGGTCCCGGGTTCTTACTGCACCGAGGTGCAGGTGTTTCGCGGCTTCTGGATGGTGAATTGGTTCAAGCAGCAGTTTGGTCTGCCGGAGTTGCTGCAATCGGGCCGCGATGGCACCCCGCCGGAATTGTTGTTCGACCAACTGATCGCTGATATTCCGCCGGGTTCCATGGGGCTCATGTTGCAGCCCTACTGGACACCGGGGGTCAAGTTCCCCGGGCCCGAGGCCAAGGGCGCCATTATCGGTTTCGGCGATATCCATACCCGGGGACATATCTATCGGGCGATACTCGAAGGACTTGCCTATTCCCTGCGGGAAGGGGCCGAGTTGATTGAGAAGCGCACCGGACAGGTCATCAAAGTGCTGAGAGTGTCCGGCGGTGGCTCGCAAAGTGATGCCATGTTGCAGATTACCGCCGACGTCTTCGGCCTGCGCGCCGAGCGACCCCACACCTACGAAACGTCCGGGCTCGGGGCGGCGATTGATGCCGCTGTAGGATTGGGTTTCTATCCTGACTTTCCCTCGGCTGTGCAGCAAATGGTTCACCGGGGCGACGCCTTTGAACCCAACCCTGAGTCGCACGGGCTTTACCAGCAGTTGTATCGGCAGGTTTATCAAAAGATGTATCCTCGCCTGTCACCGTTGTACCGGGTGATCAGGGATATTACCGGCTATCCACCCACCTGAGTGCGGTTGCGAATAGCCCGGATATTGCACCAGCTGCCTGAGATAGCGCGCAGGTATCGCGTTGCTTTTGCGTGCTCGCGAGCGTAAACGTAGTCATAGCTACGTCGGAGTGAGCATGTGCGCAAAATCGACGCGAGATCAAGTGGTATCCAGGCAAACAGCAGTGGAGACATTTTGTGCCCAGGTGAAACACTCGCGATATCCTTTTCTACTCGGGCCAGATTAATAATTTGGCGTGTGCTGGTGCATTATTCGGGCTGATATGTTTTGACCTGTCCAGTGTTGGCTCAATAGTATTTCATAATTTTTTCGTTCAAACCGCTTAGCTCAGAACACGGCCGACAGACTGCGATGGTGGATCATGCTGATATGCGAGGATTGGTTACCTCCAGACTTCACTGCATCGCGGAGCTGGCCTTTCTCTAGTAGCAGGGATCATCGACCGGGAATGCCCCATCGGGGATCATCCCCCCTGCCGATACCGATTTAGCCCGAACAAGGGTTCTCCACACCGGCTGACCGTGCCCTGAGTTAAGCGGTCTACTTGTCCTCCTGTATAACCTGTTTTAAATGCTTTGCTCTATCGGGATCTATGCGGCGTGAGTACGGTGTTGAACCGGCAAGCGGGCCATTTCAATACGCACAATATCCCAGATGAATCCGACCAGTTCCCTGGCAGTCGCCACGCACACCAGTTTCTGGTTCTTGCCTGCCTCAGTCAGCCGACGATAACGCCCACAAAGGCGTTTCTGGGCTAGCCAGGCAATCGCTTTGGCCTCATCACTGGCATTGACCGCCTTGCGTTTCAAATGCATCGTCTGCCGTGCCGGGAAGCGATAACTCCAGGCCGATTCAACCAGCATGCGGCGGGCATGTCCGTTGCCTGTGCGTGTGATAGCACCCTGACGGCGACGTTTGCCCGAGCTATGTTCGCTGGGCACCAAACCCAGAAACGCCATCAACTGCTTGGGGTTGCCGAAGCGGCTGATATCGCCCAGTTCGGCCAGCAAGGTGATTGCTGCCAGCTTGTCGATGCCCCGCAAAGCCACCAGGCAATCCACCACCGGCGACAGCGACCACGATGGCAGCGCCTGGAGTATTTGAGCCATCATATCGGCGACGCGGCGGCTGGCCGCTTTGACTGAATTAATGTACTCCTGCAGAACGACCTGTTGCCACGGATGCGAGAACACCAGGGATTCCAGCCAGTTATAGTGCGCCTGGGTCCAGCGGGTTTTGTGAGAGGGCCAGTGGTGCCCGTGGCGCAAGACAAAGCCATTGAGCTGTTGGCGCGCTTTGAGCTCCTGGGCTTTCATGTCACCTCGTGCCCGAGTCAGGTCCCGCATCGCCTCCTGCTCTTGATCGGGAACCCATACCGCCGTCAGATCGCCTGAGCGAAGATATTGCGCCAACTTCAATGCATCGCGTCGATCCGTCTTGATCCGCTCTCCCGGCTTGTGCGGTATTTGAGAGGGGGCAACCACCTGGCAATCATGACCCGACGTCACCAGCTGGCGATACAGATGGTACCCAGTGGGTCCGGCTTCGTAACAGAACAATAGCAACTGCGCGGAAAATTCCTCGTTGAGCCGCTTTATCAACTTGTTAACCGCCTTATGGGTGTGAGCGATTTGCCCTCGATAGACGCCGATGGCTCGGCCGGGAAGTGCGACCGCATAGGGTGATCGTATCCTTGTGCACGTCCATGCCGATATAAGCGCCGTAATGCAAATCAGCTTTGTGTTGCTGCCCAATGCGTTCCAGTGCGCTGGCGTTTTCAATCATGACGGATTTTACGTTAGAATCTTGCATGCCTGCCCTCCTCAATGTGGCTCTGCCACTTGGTTGTTTACTCAACGTCCATGGTAATCCACGAGCGTTGAGGTAGGGCAGGTCAAATCATTATGTCTAGCGAAGCACAGTCTATTTAATGCGCTGAATAAATTTACCCACGATAATTGCGGTAACAATACCCATGTACATTTGGCCAACAACGCCGCTGAAGTAGGTTAGCATTTTTGCCATAGATGCCTCGGGAGTGATATCGCCAAAGCCAATGGTGGTAAAAGATATCATGGTGAAATACAGAATATTGGAGTAATTCATTTGGTTCGCTGGAAGGCTGAAGGCGTGCGGATTAAATTCCAATAAAAGCGCAAAGGTAAATGAAATCATGATGCCAATCATCAGGTAGGCGGCCACGCAGCCCAGAATAACGTTAAGGTCTACATCGTTGCTCGCAATCAAGAATTGAACTACACCCTTAATGATATAAACAAAATATATAACCATTAAAAGCAGCGAAATAACCCTGATCACATCCGAGACAAAAAAGCTGCCTGCCCATCGCGACAGAATGAATACGGTGGCCAATGCCAAGATAAATCTATGCAGCTTGTCGTCGCCGGATAGCGTGTAAGCTGAAGCCATGACTACCAGGCTGATAAGAATGTTGACCAGTAGAGCTTCTTGCTCGTAATTGAAGAAATGGGTGCATCCCATAAATGCGATCAGCGCAAGAAACAGAATGGGAAATTTTTTTGGAGACAGGCTTTCGGTTTTTTTTAACATACCAGGGCTCTCGTTAGGGCAGGCTTACAAGTCAATCACGGGAGAGTTTGCTGCTTTTTTAAAAACACCGGCGGTGATCTGACTACCTAAACAGGGCGTTATTTATTTGATCATTGCAGCATCATGCGTGATTCGCTGTGCTAAAAGGGACCGCATTTACAGGCTGGCGAGTGCGCCACACTGGGCCGCGCGAAACAGCTGTTCGAGATCACCTGCGTCCACCGTTCTGGCATTGGTGGGGGTGCATGCATCAGCTAGCGCCATGCGCCCAATTTCCTCCGCGCGCTGGTCATCGATGCCGATCTGGTCAAGGCTGTGGGGTATACCCAGCCGCTGGCGCAGGTCCAGCAGGAAATTGATCATACTCTCGGTGCCGGGATCAGCGATGGCCAGCACCCGGCATAGATGTGCCATCCGCTGGTTGATAGCCGCGGCATTTTGGCGCATTCCGTAAGGTAGCAATATCGCATTGGCGAGGCCGTGCTGGACGTTGTACAGCGCGCCGAGTTGATGACTGACGGAATGAATCGAGCCGAGGCCTTTTTGGAACGCGGTCGCTCCCATTGACGCGGCAACCAGCATTTGGCCTCTCGCTTCAAGGTTGCCGCCATCGGCATAGGCAAGCGGTAGATAGTGGGCAATCATGCGAATCGCCTCGATGGCAATGCCGTCGGCCATCGGGTGAAAGCCCGGTGCACAGTAAGCCTCAAGGGCATGCACCAGGGCATCGATGCCGGTCCAGGCGGTGATATTGGGCGGCAGCCCGAGGCAGAGTTCTGGATCTGAAATAATTATGCCCGGCAGCATTCGCGGATGAAAAATGATTTTTTTAGTGTGTACCTGTTGGTCGAGGATAACCGCCGCTCGACCCACTTCGGAGCCGGTGCCCGCGGTGGTAGGTATGGCGACGATCGGGGCTATTGCATGGCTGTCTGCACGCTGCCAGTTGTCGCCACTGTCCTCGAAATCCCACAGCGGTCGGGATTGGCCCGCGACCAGGGCAATAGTCTTGGCCGCATCGATGGCTGAGCCGCCACCAAAAGCAATCACACCGTCACTGTGTTGCTGGCGGTAGCACTGGATTCCGGCTTCTACATTGGCATCGGTGGGGTTGCCCTGTACTTCGCTGAAGAGGGTGAAGTCGAGCGGCGCAGCACGCAGCTTGTCGCAGACGGCATCGGTAATCTCCAGCTTGACCAGGGCCTCGTCGGTGACCAGTAAGGGTCGCGTGATGCGCAATTGCTGGCACGCTGACGCTACTTCCCCAAGGCGACCGTTGCCGAACCAGATGGTGGTAGGGTAGTTCCAGTTGGATGATGGCAGTGGCATGGCTTTGTCTTCCATAGTTGACAGCTGGTGGCGGCGTTAGGGGAGCGAGGGCTATATAATTTCAAAATAGCGGCGCAACTGCCAGTTGGTAACGGCCTTGCGCTGCTGCTGTTCCTCCCACTCGCGGCTATACGCATAGTGCTCAACGAAGGCATCGCCAAATAACTCGCGCGCTGCTGTCGACTGGCGCAGTCGAGAGGCAGCTTCAGAGAGTGTTTGAGGCAGTTTCAGCGCCGCGTCGGTTTTCGCCTCATAGGCATTGCCGCAGGTTGGCGGACCCGGTTCGCACTGTTGCTCGATGCCCCAGAGGCCGGAGCCGATTGCGGCAGCCAGGGCGAGGTAGGGGTTGATGTCGGCGGCGGCAATGCGATATTCCACCCGCTGTGAGGACGCGCTACCCGGGATCGCCCGCAACGCGCAAGTGCGGTTGTCGACACCCCAGGTGGCTGCGGTCGGCGCCCAGAATCCCGGCACCAAGCGGGTATAGCTATTGCAGCTTGATGCGACCATCGACAGCAGTTCGGGCATCAGCTGCTGTTGGCCGCCAATAAACCAGCGCATCTCATCTGACATATTGTCAGCCTGTTGTGCATCATAAAACGCGTTGCTGCCATCGGGACGCTTGAGCGACAGATGCAGGTGGCCCGACTGCCCCGGATAGTCGTTTGACCATTTGGCCATAAAATTGGCCATCATCTGATTGCGCTGCGCCAGCACTTTGACAAAGGTCTTGAACAGTACGGCGTTGTCGGCGGCGCGCAAGGCGTCGCAGTATTCGAGTGCCGCCTCCAGTACCCCGGGCCCCGTTTCGGTGTGCAAACCCTCCACCGGCATGCCCATGGACTTGCTCATATCGAGAATCTGGTGGTAGATATCGGCGTGGGTGGAGTTGCGCAGGGTCGAATAACCGAAATTGTCGGGGGTGATCGGCTGCAGCTGTCGATAATCCTTTTGCCGCACACTGTCGGGTGTTTCGTTGAACAGGAAAAACTCAAACTCGGAAGCGGCGTTGGCGGTGTAGCCGCGCTTTTCAAGTCTGGCGAGAAGTCGCTTTAACAGTGACCGGGGGCAGACCGCAGCGGCTCGATCACCGCTAAAGTCGGCGAGGAAGATGACGGAACGCTGGTCTTCGGTGGGCAGGGCGCGGCAACTGGCGGGATCGATCCTGGCCCAGGCATCCGCAAAACCCTTGCCCCAGCCAGTGAAAGAGTCTTGCTGATAGAGTTCATCGCCGCTGTCCCAGCCAAAAATAACATCACAAAAGCCGAAGCCCTTGTCCAATGCCGCTTCGAATTTACGGCGACTGATGTACTTGCCCCGCAGGATCCCGTCGAGGTCGGTGACAGCAAGCTTGATATTGTCGATACCACGATGCTCGATCAGGTCGATCGCGGTTTTTGCATCGTACACGTCTTTTTCCTGCATCCTGGAATCTTCCTTCACTAGCGCACGATTAAGTGCTGGATATCGGCTTGGCGCTGCCAGCGCGACTCGCTCGCCATCATCATAAACAGGCTTTTTCCACTGCACCAGACAATTATGCTCGCTGCCGCAGTTGCTGCTGCAGCGGCGCAGCACCAGCGCCGGGCGATGGTGCGCAGTATGAACAAATTATAAATTTACAGCGCAGCGCGCTGTTGCTACTGTCGTGAAATAAGCGGCTGTTACTGTAAAACCGCTGCAGCGGCTTGTCAGATGTGAACAATAATGAGGAACCACCATGGCTAGTTGCCCTTATGCCAATATGCTCGACCCCGAATTCTTTGCCGAGGGGCATCACCAGAAGAAAATAGCCGACATCCGCCAGCGAGCGGGCGCTGTAGTCAAGATTGATGATCCCATCAGTGGCGTGCCTTACTGGGCGATTATGACGCGCAAGGCCTGCGACTATGTTTCAAAGCATCCGGAAGTTTTTTCGAGCCAGGCGCGAACCGCCATTCCCCACGAATTTGACCAGCCGATGGTTGACGATGTCCATAGCCAGATGCTGATCAACATGGACCCACCCCACCATATCAAACATCGGCGCATTACTCGCAATGCCTTTACTGTGAAGGCGGTAGCCTCCTACGAGCCGCGTTTCCGGGAGCACGCTCGCAAGATTGTCGACGCTGTGGCCCACAAAGGGGAATGCGAGTTTGTGTTGGATGTGGCCGCCGAGTTGCCGCTGATTGCCATTCTTGAATTGTGCGGGGTGCCGTTGCAAGACCGTCATGATTTTTTCAACTGGACCAATACCATGATCTTTCGTGACGACGAAGCCGACCCGGTAGCCGCCCAGGCTGCCGCCGAGCTGGCGTCCATCGAGATGCTCGCTTATGCCGCCAGGTTGGCCGAGCAACACGATAAAAACCCCAGAAGTTTGATTCTCAGCGCCCTGCTCGACGGCGAGGTTGATGGCGAGCACCTGTCGGTCGAGGAATTCCAATGGTTCTTCCTGATGCTGATCGTGGCCGGTAATGAGAGTACCCGCACGGTTACCACCCACATGATGCGGCTGTTGATTGAGCATCCGGAGCAGCTGCAAATGCTGGTCGATCACCCCGAGATGATCGACGCCGCAATTGAAGAAGCGCTGCGTTATAACCCGGCCTTTATGGTGATGCGGCGCACCGCCCTGATCGATGTCGAGCTGGAGGGGCAGCAGATCAAACGCGGTGACAAGGTGGTGATGTTCTACCACTCGGTCAACTTCGATGAGGCGGTGTTCGACGATTCGATGCGCTTCGACATTACCCGCGGCCAGCGCATGGGCAAGATAGCCAACGAACACCGTGCATTTGGCGTCGGCCAGCATTTCTGCCTGGGATCTCACCTCGCGCGGCTGGAGCTGAAGGTGATGATGGAAGAGATTATCCCGCGGCTGCGCAACCCTGCGTTTGCCGGGCCTGTGCGTTATATCAAGGATTACTTCGTCAATGGTATTGCCTCGATGCCGATACGCTTTGATCCGGAAGTTGTCGACTGATACCTGTATCCACCGCTGGGAAAACATCATGACTGATTCGCGTTTGCACTATCCGCCGCTGATGCCGCAGTTGCTGATCGACGGCCTCAATCGCTACAGCGAGCAACCCTGTCTTTATCTCGGCGACCGGGTCGCAACGTATGCCGAGGTCCGCGAGGCCACCAGTTGTATGGTGCAGGCCCTGCAATCGAAAGGCCTCGGGGTGGGATCAAGAATCGCCGTGATCTCCGGCAATCGCCCGGAAGTTCTGTCTAACATAGCCGCCATGCAATTGTCGGGCTGTTGTGGCACGCCCCTGCACCCGATGGGTTCGCTCGATGATCATGTGTATGTGCTGCAGGATGCCGGCATCGACGCGCTGGTGTATGACCCCTCACTGTTTGAACAGCGAGCCCGGGAGCTGCAGCAGCGTGTGCCGGGTCTCAAACACCTGTTGGCGCTGGGCCCGACCGAGGTCGGCGAGGACTATCTGGCATTGGCTAATAGTTTTACCCCGCAGCCGCTGGTAGCACCCGATGTCAGCCCCCAGCAAGTGGCGTCGCTGAGTTACACCGGCGGCACCACTGGCAAGCCCAAGGGGGTGTTACAAACCTATGCGGCCACGGCCTATCTGACGATGATCCAGCAGGCGGAGTGGGAGTTTCCCGAAGACCTGAGAATGTTGATTGCAACGCCACTGTCCCATGCGGCGGCGGCATTTTTTATCCCGGTGTTGCAACGCGGTGGCGCCTTTTATGTGATGCAGGGTTTCAGTCCGGCTGAATTTTTCGGGATGATCGAACAGCACCGCATTACCGCCACCATGTTGGTTCCGGTGATGCTTTACTATTTGCTCGATTCACCCGAAGCGGCAACCGCCGATATGTCCAGTATGCAGACCCTGTTCTACGGAGCGGCACCCATGAACCCGGTGCGTTTGCGTGAGGGTATCGAGAAGTGGGGGCAGGTGTTCTACCAATTCTATGGCCAGAACGAGGCCATTATGGCCCTGGCGAATATGCGCCGGGCCGAGCATGATCTGGCTGTGCCCGAGCGCTTGCTGTCCTGCGGACGCCCTACACCCTGGATGCAGGTGCAACTGCTGGATGACAACAACCGGCCGGTCGCGACCGGCGAGCCCGGCGAGATCTGTGCTCGTGGCCCGTTGGTGATGAAAGGCTACCACGGTCTGGAGCGAGAAACCGCCGACGCCTTTGCCGGGGATTGGTTGCATACCGGTGATATCGGTCGTTTTGACGATGAGGGTTTTCTCTATATCGTCGATCGCAAAAAAGATATGGTAGTAAGCGGTGGGTTCAATGTGTTTCCTCGCGAGGTGGAAGACGTGATTGCCGCCCATCCGGCGGTGGCCCAGGTGGCGGTAGTGGGGGTGCCTGATGAACGCTGGGGCGAGGCGGTAAAGGCCGTTATTGTGCTCAAACCCGGGCATGAGGCGTCCGCTGCCATCAGCGAGGAAATCATCGCCATGGTAAAACGGGCGAAGGGGTCGGTGCAGGCTCCCAAGAGCATCGACTTTGAAGCAATGATACCGATGACCGCCGTGGGTAAACCCGACAAAAAAGCGATTAAAGCGCAATTCTGGCAGGGACAGCAGCGCTCGGTCTAACAACAAATTCTGGGAGCTGGGCTATTATGACTGAGGTAAAGCAGCAAGATGCATTGCTGACCAAGGCGGCAATGGGCATAGAGTCCGGTTTGCCCCTGCAGGTTTCTGAGGGTGGTATTGAGGCACTGCGGGCCGATATCCAGCGGCTGATGGACATAGAGGCCATCAAGCAACTCAAGCATGCGTATTTCCGTTGCCTCGATACCGCCAACTTCGAAGAGCAGGCAGAATTAGTGCACGATGACGTTACTGTCAACTTTGTCGGTGGCGGATATGAGTGGAAACTACAGGGCAAGCAGGCCTACATCGACGCGCAGAAAAAGGCTTTTCACAAGCAGTCTGTAGGGCAGCACAATGGGCACCATCCAGAAATCCAGATTCTCAGCGCGACCGAGGCGACCGGTATCTGGTACCTGTCTGACAGTATGTGGGTTACCAACTTTAATTTTTATACCACCGGCACCGCGTTGTACTGGGACCGCTATCTTAAAGTTGATGGTCGCTGGAAAATTCGCGAAACCAGCTACCGTCGCATTTACGAAATTTCGCAGCTGCTGGAAGAGAATCCGAGTTTTTCGGCGCATTACCTGGCAGTGCAGGGCACTGAGGCGCCGGCCTGAAAACGACCTGATCCAGTTCCAGTGTCCTGCACTCCACCCCGCCTCTAGCTCGGCGGGACCAGCACGAGCGTTTAAGCCTGCCGGCCACCCTCTGGTATTGCTCTCCTTGCTATGTTCCCTGGCCGGGCTGTGCGGCTACAGTCCGGGCCTGGCTGCTGCCCAACTGATACCCTCGATTGCAACCCTGTCTGCAGCAAGCACAGCGGCCACTGAACAGTCCGCCGCTTCCCGGGGCAATCAAGACACTTTGGTAGCCAGTGCTGTCGCATATACCACGCCCGGTTTTAATAGCCAGGCCACCAGTATCCAACAACTGGCTTTATCGCTAGCGCGCCGGCCAGAGGCCAAGGCAGCGTTTGCGGTCGATGCACTGAGCGAAATGGCGGCGTCTCTGGATGCCGAGACGGCCCTGGCGAGGCAGCAGGCCCATGCTACTGACAATGCTCGATCATTGCGGCGCTGGATCGCTGCCGTTGATGGTTATACCGCCCAGATCCTGGCGCTTGCGGGCTCAATAGATATCGGTACCCCGGTAGCGCTGTCGGTGGGCAAGGATAATGGCCTGTTTATTGTGGTACGCGGTCAGTCGATTATGCTGAGTGCACCGCGGCGTGAATTGCAGTCTTCGCTGGAACAAATGGTGATCAACCGCTTTTGCAGTCATCACCCCTGCGACGAAAGCTTGCGCAGTCGCGCTACGGCGACCCAGGTTGGAGTCGCTGCCTCCCAGCCGCGCTGGAGGTTCGGCGATGCGGCGGGTCCATCCTGTGTCAGCGACGATGGCATCGTGCTGGAGTTCAGCAGTTCTTCCAGGCTTGGCGCCAAGCGCGAGTTCTGCCAGCAACTGGTGAGTGAGCTGCGGGTGATAGCATTCACACTAAAGCAGCAGAAGCAGCGGGGTGTGCGGGTCGAGCTCGATGCGCTGAAAGTCTACGCTATTCCAGCCATGGCGGAGCACCAGCTCGATTTCAATACTGTCGGCAACTCGGCACAGCTTATTCTTCCCGTCAGTTACGCGATGCCACAGCTACTGCAGCAGGCGCGGCCCTGGATCAGGGCTCGTGCTGACAATCGCCGGGCGACTCTGGTGCTGGATAACGCCGAGGAGTTGTTTCGCTCCTGGTAGTCATAGGCCTTGTTGTTACCGACGATTACAATCCCGGCTGCACCTGCTGCTTGTCAGCATTAGCATCCGCCTCGCGATTGGCGTGCTGGTCGGCTGCCAGCACCTGGGAAAGGTCATCCAGCCGCTGGCGCACTGCAACGCCGTAACTCTTATCGTCGCCCCAAAGTTCGCTCAACTCCAGCAGGCTCTGGTTGTCGTGTTCGCGGAATAACGCGCCGGCGCGCTCGGCCTGCTGCTGTGTCACACCGAGCAAATGGAGGGTGTCGATACCCAGGTCCAGCGCCGAAGCGAAGGTTTCGCGCTGCAGAGCATCCACACCCAGCCGCATCACCTCATAGGTATGCCGCCGGTCAATAGTACGGGCCACGATTTTCAGCTTGGGAAAATGCTTTTTCGCGGTGCTGATAATCTCCAGGGTCTTGTCCGGCAGGTCGACCGCCACCACCAACAGTTCGGCTTCGGCGGCACCGGCTGCACGCAACAGGTCAAAGCGCGAGGCATCGCCATAGAAAACCTTGTGACCGTAGACCCGCACCATATCGACCTGGCTGGGGCTGGACTCGAGTATCGTAGGATGGAAACCCTGGGCGACCAGCAAGCGGCCAACGATCTGGCCAAAGCGACCATAGCCGGCAATGATAACCCTGCCGCCGCTCTCCATTGCGTCATATTGGGGCTGGGCCTGCTCGCCAGTTCTGCGGCTCTGGAGTTTTTCATACCACAGCAGCAGCAAGGGAGTTGTCAGCATCGACAAGGCCACCACTACGGTCAGTAAGTTGGCCTGCGCGGCGCTGAATACCCCCGACTGCATCCCGAAACCGCCGAGCACAAAGGCAAATTCACCACCCTGGGCCAGGGCCAGTACAAACAGCAGCTTCTGGCCGCTGGCAAGCTTGAATACCCACGCCAACGCCGCCAGCACCGCCAGCTTGCAGGAGATCAACAGGGCCAGGCAAAGGATGACAAGTGCCGGGCTTTCAAAAATAACCGAGAAATCGATATTGGCACCCACCGAAATAAAGAACAGGCCCAGCAACAGGCCCTTAAACGGTTCGATATCGGTTTCCAGTTCATGCCGGAACTCGTTCTCGGCCAATACCACGCCCGCGAGAAAGGTGCCCAGCGCCGCCGACAGGCCGATAGCTTGCATTAGCAGGGCCATGGTGATGACCAGCAGCAGGGCAAAGGCGGTAAAGATTTCTCGCAGTCGGGTTTCGGCAATAAAACGAAATACCGGAAACGCGATCCAGCGTCCGCCGGCCACGATCAGGCCCATCACCAGCATGATGGCTAGCAGTTGCGCCCAGCCCGGTAAGTGCGAAATCAGGGTCTGATGTTGCGTCTCGTTGCCAATACTGACCCCGCTAAGGGCAAGTAACGGAAACAGCGCCATGATGGGTATGACCGCGATGTCCTGGAACAGCAATACCGAGAAGGCATTTTGTCCGGCTTCAGACTTGAGCAGGCCTTTCTCGGCCAGGGACTGTAGCACGATAGCAGTAGAGCTCAGAGCCAGCGTCAGCCCCAGCGCGATTGCGGTTTTGCTCGGAAGGTCGAGCACCACAATAGCGGCCAGACCCAGCAGGGCGGCGGTCAATAACACCTGGCCGCCGCCCAAACCCAGCACGGCCCGGCGCAGGCTCCACAGCAGCGCCGGACGCAGCTCCAGACCTACCAAAAACAGCATCATCACCACCCCGAATTCGGCAAAATGCATGACCGAGGTCTGGTCGCCCACCAGCGCCAATCCGAAGGGGCCAATCACCATACCCGCAATCAGGTAGCCAAGAACTGAGCCCAGCCCCAGGCGGCTGGCCAGGGGTACCGAGATTACCGCTGCAGAGAGGTAGATGAATGAATATAAGAGAAAGTCGTGTGTGTCCACCGGTGAACGGGCTCCTTAATGACTTGCGGTCGAAATCCAGCTCACCCGGTGTATCACATCATCCCTTGGCAGGTCTCCGATCGGGTCGGTAATTGTTGTCGATGCAGATAATCTCCAGTACCCCGCCTTCCAGTGCCGGCGTCGGGATCGGGTTGTTCGACATGCAGATATGGCCGGCCGTGGTAAAGGTCATATCCCGGGTATACGTGCCTCTCAGCGGGACCGGGTAGGCCACAAAACGCTGTTCCGAGGGGATAAACCGATAGATGCGGTCGGTCATGTTTTCATTGATCCAGATTTCCTGGGTTTGGGGGTGCACGCCAAGCGCATAGGGGGCGGGACGAAAACCCGGGGCAAATTCGGGCATGGGATAAACCCTCGATGAAAATTCATCGGCAACATCGATACGCCCCAGTACGCCTTCGGAATAGCCGGTGACCCAAAGTATGCCCTGCTTGTCAAAACGCATTCGACGCGGGCCTTTCACCGGCGAATCATATTCAACGATCTTCAGGCTCGCGGGATCTATGTGGCCAATCTTGTCGGCAAATAGCCGGGTGTACCAAATGCTGCCGTCTATGGGGTTCACATCGATACCGTAGGGCTGGGTGGTGCCGGCAATGCCCTGTGGTTTGTGGGTGGGCAGGGCCAGTATGGTAAATTCGCCGGTTTTTGGATTGAGGCGGCCGACCTGCTCGGAGCCGGTCAGGGTAAACCAGAGCATGCCGTCTTTATCCGTGCGGATGGTGTGAGGGTAAATGGCATTGGTATCGGCCGGTATAATGTGGGATGCCTCCCACTTTTTGCTCTTGGGATCAAAAACGCCGATGCTGCGAGAGCCACTATTGGTAACGTAATACTTGCCGTCCAGGCCCATTGCCAGCGAATGCGGGCCATTGTGCGAGCCTGAGACATACTCACTGACAACCTGGGGCCTCTCAGCGGTGCCTGGCTCCACGGGCGGCACCTCCGGTTGTTTGATAACCTCGGTGATCCCGGTCACGGGGTCGGTGATGTCTATCTGGTCGAGGCGCTGGTCGATCGTGTAAATCAGCCCATCATCGGGGTTGTAGATGGCGTCGTGGGGTACCTGCGCATTGCTGAGGGGATATTCATAAATCTTGGTGACGGCCAGTGATTGATCCAGGGGAAAAGTGGGTCGCACGCTGACGGGCTCGCCGTTAAAGCCCTTCGACAAAATCTCGGAGCGAGAATCGCGTAACTCCATATCAAAGTTACCCAGGTATTTGTGCATCCGCTCTATGGATTGCGACCAGGATTCTGCAGAGCGCGGCACGCGGGTAAATGAGTTGCCGACCTGGTGGCAAGACAGGCAATCCCGCTGAAACAAGGTGCGAGTAAAATCGCCGCTACCTTCCTTGTCGAAGGGCAGGCTGCCAAAGTGATAGGCAGCTGGCAGACTGTCAGAGATTTCCATGGGGTCGGTCATAGGCTCCATAACAAAATCTTTTTGCTTGTGCTCCGTGGCGCCCAGCGCGATAGCACCTTCGACATCACTGAAGTACGGTGTTCTGAGACGCAGGGCCAATTCGCCGCTGAGATTGGTCTGCAAACTGAACTTTCCGGTTTTATTGCTATACACCGATTCAGAAATCCCGGATAGGGCGGACGTGGCACGCACCAACACACCTTCCAGTCCTTTTCCTTGTGGGTCAGTCACTGTGCCGCTGAGGGTTCCTGCCATCACTTCGGTGCAGGTCAACACTGCCAACAGGGTACAGACGAGCCTTGGTGTGAATTTCATGCGTAGTGCCTCTAGAAAAAAACATGTGTTGCAAGGGCGCTCAACGCCAAACTGGCGCGAGGTTCGATTATAGGTTTTGTCGGCACTTTCTAACAGGACACCCTGTTCAGCAGGGTGTCAGTAAGCCCCTGGTCAAGCCGTGATGCCTCTCTACCGCCGTTGACCGAAATTCCTGCGATGCCAGTGCCTGGCGCCGTCGGACCATATTCTGCTGCGGGTTACAGGTACCAGCTTGGAGTCAATTTATCACTATAGTGTCGGCATTCAAAGCCCCGCCGCGAGCTTCGCAATATGGGGCATGGAGCACTGGAGTTATCGGCCGTAGACAGTGACGAAGTAGTACACGGTAATGGTAGAGCTGATGACAATAACCGTGCGTCTGATCAACGGTTCGGGAAGTTGGCGGGAGAGGTGTGCCGCGAGGTATCCGCCTACCAGGGTGCCGAGCAACACTGCGACGCCCTGGGGCCATACGATGGCACCCTGATAGATAAAAATGACGATCGCGGTTATGGAAATGCTTGAAGAAATGACCAGCTTTAGGCCGTTCATGGCATTGATGTTACTGTAGCCCGCCAGTGCCAGGCAGCTGAGAATGACTATGCCGAGGCCGGCGTTGAAGAAGCCGCCATAGATACTGGCTGCCAACAATAGCAAGCACAGCAAGACACTGGCAGAGTAGGCATGGCGGTTCGCTTTTACTCGCTGGCGCAATGCGCTATTGAGTGGTTTTCCCACGATAAACAGTACCGTAGCAAGCAACAGCAGCCAGGGTATCGCGTCGCGGAATACGGCTTCAGGTGTTTGCAGCAGCAGCCATGCTCCCAGAGCGCCGCCCGCCAAACTCACGCCAATCAGCAGCGGCAGCTGGCTTAGGTGGTTTTTGATATCGTGACGAAAGGCCCAGGCACCGCTCAAATAGCCGGCGCAAGATGCCAGGGTGTTGGTTGCGTTGGCACTAATGGGGGCTACGCCGCCCCACATCAGCGCCGGAAAAGTGATAAAGCTGCCGCCTCCGGCAACCGCGTTCAGCACACCACCCAGCAAGCCAGCCCCAAAAAGTAGTAAGTAATCAATGATCATCGGTCCAGGGCACAGAGTGCGGCAAGATCGCTCAGCAGCGGTCCTCGTTGCGCCACCCGCGCTGCATTGGCGTCGAGGGAGTCGGTTAGAAAACAGAATGATATGCCGCTTTCGGGGTCTGCCCAGGCCACCTGGCCGCCGGCACCGTGATGCCCAAAGCTGGCGGCGGAGGTGTATTGTAATCCCATGCCGCGCCGATCACCCATGCCATCATCCCCCTGGATAATCAGTCCCAGGCTGCGATTGGCCGGGTAGCCGCCAAAGGGGTCGTTATGGGATGCGCGAATAGTTGTCGTGGCGTCAGCAAGAATACCTGGCGCCCACAATTCGCCGGGGTTATGCAGCAGGGCCTGGTAAAACAATGCGACCTCAGCCGCCGTCGCAATCGCCCCGCCGCCGGGTACGCCCAGCGCCCGCACTTGAGGATCGTTCATCAACAGCAACATTTTATGTTCTGCGGTTTCAGGTGCCAAGGTGGTGGAGCCAAAGCAGGCGTCTAACTCAGCCTGGCACGCGGGGCTACCGACCGACCGAACCTCGTTGATCATTTGCTGCTCGTCCAGCGGCACACCCAGCCGAAAACCCTCGAGCCCCAGCGGCAGGGTAAGCTGCTGGGCGATAAATTGGCGATAGTCCTGCTGGCAGATGCGCTCTACTACTTCAGCCAGCACCCAGAAAGATGAGGTTGGATGGTACTGGCAGCGTGAGCCCGGAGCCCATTCCAATTGCCATTGCGACATCGACTGAACCCTCTCGCTGCGGCTATACCACTGCGGTGGCCCCAGGATCGCGCCGGGAAATCCTGCGGTATGGGTGAGTAGTTGTTCAAGGGTAACCGCCGCTTTGCCGTTGGCACCAAACTGGGGAATGAAATCGACTACGGGCCTTGTTTCATCGATTCCTGGCTCGGCCATCAGCAGCCAGAACGCCGCGGCGAGCAGGGGTTTACTCACAGAATAAATGGCGTAGGCGCTGCCCGGGGCTGCTGCACCCACCGTGGCGAATAAGCCGAGACGACCCTGTCGGGCAACGGCGATCTGGCACGAGTTGAGCTGGCCGAGCTCACATTGGCGACGGGTATTCTCGAGTAACGTGGCAAGTCTTGTGGGATCCAGTCCCAGCAAACGGGGATTATTTACAGCGGTCATCTACAGATCTCTTGGTGGGGGTTTGGTGCTAAAACCGATCGCTCGTGTTAGCTGTTTGCAGCCTAGCATTTATGCTGGCAAGACGCTGTTCTCGCCATGGCAATACGCGATCAGTTGACTGAGTTCTGTCAGGCTGAGGCCGGATTGTTGCTGCAGGTTGTTGAAACAGGCCTGGGCTGCCGCCAGCGCGCTTTTGCTGTTGCTGCCAGTGTTGAGGATGTTGTGGCTGCGCAGGTAGCCCTCGACATCGCGTGTCAGCAAGAAGGTATCCTTACCCAGCGCGCGCAGCGCATAGGGGCCGATATTACCCCCCCCAGCCGATTGCCATGCTGTTTCAAGTAGCGCCATAACCCCACAATATCCGCCGTTGGCCAGTTGGCAACAAACGCGGCAAAGCTGCTCGCCTCCCGGCGGCGGGTCTCATGGATCATCAAGGCATTGTCGCGAATCGCCCACACCTTACGGGCGTTGCGGATGATGCGTGGGTCCTGCGCTTTTCGCTCCAGCATATCGTCTGGCATCATAATGAGTCGCTCGACATCGAAGTTCCAGAACAGCTCTTCGAAGTTGGCCCACTTGTTTTCGACCACTCGCCAGACGAAACCTGACTGGAATATTTTTTTGCACAATTCCGACAAATAAAACGGGTCAGGAATTGTACTTAGCTCGGTAGGTGTCAACGGTCGATGCAGCAGCTTGGCCAGATTTTTCTCGCCGCCTTTTCGTGTACAGGCCGTTTCATATAATGTCGAAAAAACAAGCATATTTCTTCCTTTAATAGAGAATTCCAGGCGCTTAAAGACGAAATTTAGAAGCGTATGGTGGTCGCTTTCGAGGGCGGGCGTGAAGTCTGGATTAGGTGTTGCATTCTAACAATTATTGGTATCTTGAGAACCATTGAGTAAGGCATCATTTCGGTGCTTACCAAGACAAGTTTTCACAATGACTCGGGAGAGTAATACATCATGGCAACTGCAAAAAAAGCACCGGCTAAAAAAGCTCCGGCTAAGAAAACCACCGCCAAGAATGCAAATGTGGCGTCTTTGAAAAACACCGCCGACAAGGCAATTAACATCTACCTGGGCGTTATCGGCAAGAGCGCTGACAAACTGCAGGCCAACATCGAACAGGTTCGCAAGGACAACGAGAAGCGTGTTAAAGAGCTGGAGAAGCGTGGCGCCAAGTTGCGTGCAGAGCTGACCAGCCGCTTTGAGAAGATTGAGCTGCCCGAAGTTGACGAAGTTTTTGAAGACGCCAAGCAGCAAATCAGCAAGGTCCAGGGCAAAGTTCAGGACCGCGTTGAGAAAGTACAAGACCGCGTTGAAGAAGTGGTCGAGAATGTTAAAGGAAAGCTGACTGCTGAAGCCTAATCTGGCGGCTCAGTAAGCGAGAGCCTCACCGCAATGGTGGGGCTTTTTTTTTGCCTTTAACAATCGCCCAGCTCGAGATCCCGTTAGTTTCTGCACCGCCGCTGTTAGCCTTTACAGGCTGCTGCCGGCCAAGCGGCTAGATCAGGTCGTTCAGCATCACACCGAGGCCGAAGCGGGTCTGGTAGTTGTTGTAATCGATCAGGCTGTCGCCATAACCGGTAAACAGCTGCGCGTAAAGGCGCACACTTTTGCTGAGCGGGTAGCTCCAGCCCAGCTCAGCGCTTCCGGCACCGCCGTCAATGCTATAGCGGGTGCGCAGGGTGATAACGTTATGCCGCCAGCGATAGGCTAAGTCGAGATTGAAGCGACCCAGGTAATCCTCTATGTCGGGATTGTCGTCATCGTCATCGCTTTCCTTGAGTCGATAGTAGGGGCGGAAGCTGGTGTAGAAGTTGCCCCGTTCAACCACAAAGTTGGCGTACAGACGATTCCAGCTGCGCGATATATCGCCGCTACGACCGTTGGACTGGTGGTTGTAACCAAATTCGATCCAGCGCAATTTTGCGCCCCACAATTCGAATGTGGTAGCCCAGGCACCGAACAGCTGGGGTTGATAGTCGGTCTCCCGGAATGGCGAAGAAATATCAGTATTCAGGGCCTGCCACAGCGAGAGCTGGGTATAGGAAACCATCAAGGCGGAGTTTTTACCAAGCACGCCACGCCAGATGGGGATCATGATGCTCAGTTGAAATTTGATTTCGTGATCTTCGAATTGTTGTGCTTCATCCACCCCGGCAGCACTGTACAGTTCGGTATTGATACCTTCTGCATAGCTGTAAATAATATAATTCTGGTCGTAGGGCACCAGGTAGAAGGGGTTTCGGGGTGATTCAAAAATCGCCTCGATTTTGCGATCGGTTGCCGAGCGATTGTCCGGCAGATCCTCAAGTTCGCTGCCATGATCACTGCCGCTATCGGTCTCAGCAGCGGCATCGGACGATGGCACAACAGTGGGTTCATGGGCAAACCCCGGCGCAGAAGAGGCGAGCCAAAGCAGTGTCATGAGCAGTATCAGAGGGGATTGCCCGGACAAGCTGCCCCGGCCATGTGTGGGCCTCCGGTTGATGCTGAATCGGGTGTTTCGATTAATCATATAGTGGGTTCTCACCGGGCTGCCAGCTCGCCAGGTATTTTTCCTGGAGGTGGAAGTCTTCACCGGGGTGTTCTGTGAGTGTGATGTACATGTGCGCTTTTGGAATAGCCATTAGCTGGTGGAGTAAGTCGATTATACCCAGGGTCAACGCCCTGCGTTGCTCTAAAGAACGGCCACCGCGGATATCGGCATTGACAATGGCAATGCCCAGCTCTGGTTGGCTGACCCGGCCCAGAGACAGGTTCCAGGTGCCGAATTCCCTGAGCGATATGCTGATGTGGTCAGTGCCGGTTGCCATAATCTCCGCAAACAGCTGGCGTACCCCCTCGGCCACGGCTTGCTTGTCGGTATCGCTTGTGGACTTGTTCAGCTCAATCTGGATGTGGGGCATGGGGTCTCGATCCTGTTGAAGTCTATGCAATACAGCATCTAAAGTGTGATCTGTACAGGCATTGTTTGGCTCCGCCACCACTATACGTCAGCCATACTGGCGGATAGTGGTGGCGATGGATTGCCAGCCGCGCGGTAAAACTGGAGAGGAGCCGCCGACTATGCCATAGGGCATCCCAGGTCACACGGTGCTACCTCAAGTGGAGCCCGGGGTAACCAGTCAATCAGAGGTGCCCTGGATCTGAGCGTCGGGGTTTTCCGTGGGAGCATCGATCTTCTCTATGCGAATGATGCCATCGTTACTCATAATAATTCGGAAGTGCAGGAGTTGCTGTACCGTCGCAGACCTGAACTCGATAATCAGGTGGAGGTGATAGGTATAGCGCCCACGGTGCTTGTCGTAATCAGTTTCATTGGGTAGGAAAAGCCTGCTCTTGCTCTTTTCCATCTTGCGGGCGAAGCGGCTTAAATCGTAACGGATAATCTGGTGCAGGCCCCGGATGTCGCTATTGGGAAAGGCGTCTGCCATGCGCTTGGGATAGAGTTTCAACTTACTTCTGTAGAGAGTCGTGTTTTCGCCAACATAGTCGTTGTTGAATGCTTCCAGCACATTTCGATTGCGCGCTCTGGCAATTTCAGGTCGCAGTTCCTTGCCTGGTAAAAAGCCGAAACTTTCAAGCTGGACGCCCAGTGTGTTGCCGGACACCTGGCTGCGAATAGTATTCCTGAAATCGAAAAACAAACGTTGCCCCCTTGATTTCAGGTAGTCCTGGGTGAGTGCCTTGATGCGATCCTTGAACATATAGCTGATCACCAGGATAACGAAAAAAGTACTGGTCCAGTTGTCATAACGAACGTGGGCAAAAAAGGCGGCGGCGGTGGCAAAAACCATTGCAATACCCGCAGCCATGCTCAGCAATAATTCGCGGGCGAGGCGACTATCGGGTTTGTTCTCGGTGGTCATGTAATAGAGCGACTCAATATAGGTGCGCAGGGTCTTGCGCCGATAGACCAGGGCCTCGTTATTGCCTTTTTCATCGGGTATCGATCGGTGGCCTTGACTGAGACGGTAGTTGAGCTCGTCCCGGGCGGTGGCGAACAATCGCTTGGAAAGCTCAGCATGGCCCTTCAGTTTTCGACGCCTGATTGAGTAGGCCAGGCGGCAGCAGGAATCTTCAGTGAGCAGGCTTAGGTATTCGTCGCAGAGAAGGAATACCCGTTGGTGTTCGGTCAGGGGTGAAGGCTCTTGCAGTGGCTGTCTAAGCTCGCGAAACTCATCCAGCAGCTGGCGAGTCAATGTCATAAACTGCTCTGCAGCGGGAATCGACACATCTCTGCCGCGCAGCTCCAGGGCCTCCTGGAGTTGCGCGTCGACCGCCGATTTAAAAAAACGGCAGAAGGTTCGTGCGGCGTCTTCAAACTCATCTTGCGACTCTTCTTGCTCCCCACTGCGGGCCCGGGCAATACTCTCATACATCAGTGACAGCAAACCACCATCGCTGTCCAGCATCTGACTGAGTGTTTGCTGACGTGGCATGAGTTCCGAGTAGCGTTGTAAATCGCGATAAAACAGGTAGCCCGGGTAGGAATTCTGGTTTAAACCCAGGCTGCGGGGGATAAACAGGTAGGCATCAACAGTGCTGGACACCTTGCCTTGGTCGCTATCAAGAGGATAGTCGACATTAATTTCAACCTGGGTCTTTGAGCGACGTTTGAGAGTTATTTCGAGGACGATGACGAGTACCTCCTAACGTGGATGAGCCGATTGCAGGAATGCGGTTTCAGTGCATCGTATCGGGCCAAGCTATCTTCCCGGCTTTGAAAGCCGGTGCTCAAACCCGCTGTCGCTCGACTGGTTATTGTTGTGTCCCAACAGGATAATCTGCTGGCAACAAAAAAGCCAGAGTTGTCCCGCAACGCGCCACTAAGCCAGGTCAACCGCCAGCGTTGTTAAGCGCAAATGTTTCCAGTGAAATGTTTTCCTATTCCTGAAAGCGCTGGTTGAAGGCTTCGAGTACAGCGACCTGCCCGGCGGTCTGGCGCGGTAGCGGCGCGGCATTGTCGCCGAGCAGTGCCAACAAAAAATCGGCTTGCGGCATTAGCATTCGCAAGCTTGTCGAAGGGTGATAGCGAGCGCGTATGCCATGCACAAATTTGAGTGTGCGAAAAGCATCAAACCAGGTAGTGAGTTGACGCGAGAATTGCGCGGGACTGCGGCTTTGTTGACTCGCATGTTCAATGGCAACTCCCAGCCCCATGTCTTGCAGCTGACTTACAAAGGGGGGCATCGGGCGAATGTTGAGCTGCGTTTGCCAGGCTTGTAACGGAGCGTCTATCGGCGCCAGCTGGCGCATTACATCGAGGGCTTTGCGCAACTGGAAAAAGCACTGAGGGTGATAGTATTGATACTGTTCAAATGGGTCTGTCAGCGCCACAATCTTGTTGCACGCCGGGCCGGTGCCAAAGGGAGCGCGATCAGATGGGCGGCCCGCGAGCAGCAGGCATGGCTCGGCCAGCGAGACAACAGGGCCGGTTTTTGCCAGCTTGTTAAGTAGATAAAAATCCTCTCCCGCGCTGCGCCTGGGGAAGCCCCTCACCTTGACGTAGTGTTGGTAATGGATGGCCAGGGTGCTGCCAACAGTATGAAACGCCCAGGGCGATCCGGCCCAATGCAGACCGGCGACATAGTAGCGTAAGGAAAATTCATACAACTGTACGGCAAGACCTACCCGCCCGGCCGGGGTCTGGTGGCGAAAAGGGTAGAGCAGCACGCTGGCGTCGGGTGACACCTTGGCCGTGATATCGAAATAGTTGACGGGCCAGCAGACATCGGCATCGCTGGAATGTATCCATGGGCTTTTGATCGTGCCCTGATGAATAAAGCGACAGGCGATATCGGCTGCAATTTTGCGCGCCAGGCCGACCCCCTGTTGCACTGGAATGCCCCGGCCTGCAGCGTATCGATCGATCGCCAATAGCGTGTTGCTATTGCCCATATCAAAATATTCGCTGTTGCCATCGCCGTGCGTGCGACGATAGCGCTGTCTGATAATACCAGCGAGCTCAATGTCGGCAGTGCAGGGCGTATCCGGCAAATTGCCTGGAGTTGCAGGGGTCGGACGATTGATAACCAGGATGATCAGCACCCCCTGGTTAAGCTTGAGCAGGTTCTCGAGCTGATCCAGCAGGACGCCGCTTTCCCGATAGGCCGGAATGGTGAGTACATATCGGTACGCCGGCAAGGGCGGAGCGATTACCCCAGTCTCAGCTTCTGCGTAGTGCTGCAGGTACTTTTCAACTGCTGTTGCCCTGGCCACGATTTCCGGCGTTAGTGCAGCGCGGGGCGGTGTGGTAAACCGGCGCAGATTTCGGCCTCGGTATCCAGCAGGCAGGCGATCCGCTGGTCTACCGCATGCTCCGGGAAATAGACCCGGGCCAGCTCAAAAAAGGTTTCGTAGTGGCGGTACTCAGAGCGGGTAATAGCCCGGTAAAAGGTCTTGAGTTTGCCCACTGGCAGTGCCTCGGCTACCAGCCCAAAGCGCTCGGCACCGCGGGCTTCGATAATGCCCGCGATCAGTAATTGGTCGAGGAAGTAGGCATCGGAGCCTTTGCGAAGCGTTTTGCGGAATTGGGCTACATAGGGGTCTTTGCCATCCGCAGCGGGATGCAGGCCGCGCTGGTGCAGCAGCCGAAGCACTTCGCGATAGTGATTCAGCTCTTCAATGGCAAGGTCAGCCATCACCTCGACCAGGCGGATGCGGTCGGGGTAGTGAGAGATCATATTAATGGCCATACCAGAGGCCTTTTTTTCAGCCGAGGCATGGTCTTGCAAAAAACTGTCGAAGTCGTCCAGCACTGCCTCAAGCCAGCCGGCTGGACTGGGATACTGCAGTATCGACATGGGCTGACCAATATTTGTGTGGGGGCCGTATTGTAATTTCATCGCCACAGATTGCCAGCGCTTTTCAATACGGCATCGCCCGCCTGGCTACATCGCAAGCTTTTCCTTGATGATCGCGACGGCCGAGGCAATGTCATTGTCGCTCATCTTGCCGTCCTTGAAATACAAAACGGTACCGTCGCGGTCCAGCACGATCACCGCCGAGCCCTTCTTCTTGAGTTGCCAGGTTTGCAACGCAACCCCCTTTTCATCAACCACATAGTAAGCATATGCCGTCTCTTTCTGGCTGTCTTCCAATTGCCCGGCGGCGATACCCGCAGTGCCCCAAAGCGCGTCATCGGTGTTCAGTATGGTGATGGTTTTATAGGCAGAGTCAGGCTGCTTTTCGGGCAGTTGGGCTGCAATCAAAGCGTCGATATACGGGTTATTGATATCGTCTATGCCGGTGCGTGCGGCCAGGTGATAAATGGTCCTGATTTTTCCGTTCAAAGCATTGCTGTTAAAGGTTTCATATTGGATGTCGGTGCCATCTTTGTAGGTCATGACGTCGCTTACAACATCGTACTCAATCACCATCTGGCCCTTTTTTTCCACGACCACAGGCGGCAGTTTTTGCCCCACCGTGATGCCCTGGGCAAAAGCTACATTGGCGGCAAAAAATGTGGCAATGGCAAGTGCAGTGGCTTTTTTCATTTTTTATTTTCCCAATAATGATAACGTGAATCGGATTGTCGAGCCCATGCGGCGGGCAGTGTTTCCCAGTACAGTTTCCGGCGTATGTGCCTGTAGGATAAAGCCGGCAAGGCGCCAAGTCTATCGCTGGCAGCTAGCGTTTTCATGCCTTTCGCCAGGCCCCCTCCGGGATCTATTCGCCATAAGCCACGCTGTCAGCATTGTTGATAGAGTCCAGGAATTCAGTAATCGGCAACAGCACCTGCTCGTTGCTAGTGGCAAGCTGCCCAGTGCCAGCAGCGTGCCGGCGTGGGACATGCCGGCTATCCGTTCCAGGCGGGCAGCAGGAGCCGCCTCGGCAAGATGCACAGAATTGAGCGGCAATACCGTGGTGTCACGATCACCGGTAATCAGCAGTAGCGGCGGCATCTGTGTCAGATCCTGCATTACGGGCTGGCTCTCGCTGGCAGGTGCACCGCCAAATGCCGCCCGGGCGGGGCCCACCACATAGGGATAAAAGTCGTAGGGTCCGGACAGGCCGATGATGCCGGCAATATCCTGTCTGGTGAGTCCAACCCTCGCAAGATATGCCGGGTCTGCCACCAGTTGTACAGCGATGTAAGCACCCGCAGAGTGACCGGCAAGTACCAGCGGTTGCGGCGCGAGGGTTGCGGGATGTTGGTCGGCGTAATCCAGCAGCCGGCGCAGGGCCTGGGCGCCATCGCTGACAAAAGCGGGAAACTGTACCTCCGGCACCAGCCGATAGTCCGGAATCGCCACCGCATAACCCAGCTCGGTAAAGCGACTGGCGACAAACGCATAGTGGGCCTTGTCGCCGGAATCCCAGCCTCCGCCATAGAACCACAGCAGCAACGGTGCCGGGCTGGTACTTTTCTCCGGTAAATACAGATCCAGTGTCTGGCGCGGATGATCGCCGTAGGCCAGATTCGCCACGTTCGGCTGCAGCCCCCCGACCTGCAGGTGATTGTAAATGCCGATCGCGCTGCAGCCGCTGAGTTATCAGCAATGACAGCAGGATGGCAATAAGCTTGGAGTAATGCATGTCAGCTTGTCTCATGGCAGATGCGGGAATCCGGCAATTATGTAGCGTCCCATTGATATACCGGCGCAAGTCAGGCCCGGATCAATTGTCCGGCGGCCGCTGGCAGATTGCAGCCGGGCAACGCTCAGCATGCTGCAGTGTATTTGGATCCCTGGGGCTGCACGGGTCTGGAGTAAATGTTACGTACAAACTGTCGACATTTTTTACAATTCACTTTTCCCTTTGTAAAACAGGGTCTTATAAGCTGTTGATAACTGACCCGTTAAAAATACTGGCATGGGAATTGCTGTTCTTTCCTCGGAGCTGGCTATTGGGTCGTGAGCAGTCTGCAAGGCCTAACCGGGCTGAGAATGTGGCGACTACAAACCCTCCAGCGAGCCGTAAATTTCAGGTCGATTATTTATTGCACAAGGCGATAACTCGAATAATTGTTGGAGCAAGATGATGCTTAAAAAAATACTGCAGGCGACATTACTGGCCGGTTTACTGTCCGCAGGGACAGGCCAGGCCGCGGAAATAGGCATAACAGGTACTATTGATGCTGCTACGGGAGCTCTCCTTGCCCTGTATCCTCCAGGCACCGCATTCACCGGTGTCCTGGATTGGAGCGGTCAACTGGATGGCGTTCAGATCCTGCTTGGCGGCAGCTGTTTTACCGACGATGCATCCGGCTTGCCTACCACCAGCGCGACTTGCGGCGCTTTGGGCGCGGTGCCAATCCTGGCGACTGACCAGACCACTTATGACGGGACTGCTGCCGCTACGGGGTCAACCTTCCAGCAAACAACGGGTACTGATTTCGACGGCACCTCCGGTGTGCTCAATTTGCTTGCCTTCTCTTCGACTTTTAACGTCAATATTCCCATTTCCTTGACCTTTGACGGCTCGGGCGGCGGTACGTCTTTTGCAGATGGTGGGTTTTCCGGTACCGCTTCCGGTCCGTTTACGGTTAACGAAGTGCCAGTGCCTGCCGCCGCCTGGTTATTTATCTCGGCGATTGGCGGTCTCGGTGTGGTCAAGCGCTTTAAGAAGTAGCGGTAAAGCAAGCGTGTCAGCGGGGCTATGCTTAAAATGCAGCCTCGCAATCTGCAGCGCCTTGCCCGCCTTAATCTGGCCTGCGGCGAACTTCAATTGGGTGCTTTCTTTTCCCGCCCTCGCGAAGACTGCAAGCAGCGGGTGCCGTGCCCTAGCTACCTTCCAGATCTTCCACTTCGTGCTCAAAGGATTCGTGTTTGAGATGGTCGGCTTGCTTCTCCAGTTGCGCGTCTGAACCCAGGTTCGGGGTGGTATTGACGTCGAGCTCCTGCTCAAAGGTTTCACCATCAACGTCACGGCACTCGGCGAGACCTGGTGCCTCTCCGCAGGCGTCGACTACGCCGTTTTGAAAATCGACTCTCTCGCCCTCTATAGTGCCGCCGGCGCAGGCGGTCAGGTAGAGCAGGGCGCTAACTATAATGGCATGTTTCACGATAATCTCCTTGGGTGGGCTGTCGAGGCCTTAATCTGCGGTGCAGTCTGCCCTTGATTGCGCGTTCCTTCAACTATTACTCTCAGTGTTCGCCCCGGTGCGCCAGAAAAGAAATCGGCCTCTGCTCATTCTTCAATTTGTGGACGCTTTTTGACCAGCTTGTTTGCCACTTTAAGTAATCGTTCCTGATCCAAATGTGCGGCCTCTGTGGCGTTGGGTTCAGGCTCTTCGGTGCCGTGGGCAACGGCATAGCGATGACGAATGACTGCGAGCAACCATAGCGCGCAGCTCGCGCCCACTGCCGACCACAGCGCAGTGGGGGAGACCATCATCAGGGAAACACCGAGCAGCGGCGCGACTAGCATGGGGCCGAAGGCAAAATAATGCGGTACCGGGGGGCCAGTGCGAACAGCGAAAGCAAACAATATAGCCAGGCTGATGCTGGCGAGCACAAAGGGGATTAAGGTGTCAAAGCCTTGAGCACCTTCCAGTAACAGCACCGGGTGGACAAAACAGGCTGTTGTTCCCAGAGCCACCAGCGCAAAAAGCGAGCCAACGCTGCGAGCAGTGCTGGCTTTTGGCAATAGCTCCTTCAACTGCGCTTGAGCTATCCACGCGACCAGGCCACCACCCAATGTTGCCAATACGCCAGCTAGTGCCGGCCACCACCAGGACGCGGTAAGCATCGCGCTGGGTTCTGGAGCAATCCGCCGCAGTAGCACGATGCTCACGGAATTGAATGCCAGGCCAAAGAAGAATAGCGCCGCGCCGAGGATTAGTTTGTTAAACCATGGCGGCGGATTTTCCACACTCCAGTCCTGGCGGGTGGACCAGACCAGCGCGGTTGCCAGTAACACTAGCTGGATTAGGTTGATTGGCCAGAACATGTCGCGACGGTCGCGAATTGAGCCGGCTGCGAAGAAACTGTCCACCCGGATCGCACTACTCGCGTTGACTGGGCTTCCCTGGATGGCCTCGCCGCGCTGGTACAGATCTCCAAAAATGGTATATTTTACCAGGTCGTCGTTGTCAGTTGAGGCTCGTTTGAGGTTCACCAAAACCAGGTTCTCGGTGTCAAAGGTAGCCATAAGGCGACCGATAAGATTCGGGTCAATTTGATTGTTATCAAGCGCTCTAAGATCATCTGGCCCGATGGCCTTAACCAGTGCTCTGCGGTTTAGTGGTAGCGAATTACCCTCTTGGGCTAGTACTTGATGAGCGACGTTCTCCAGCTTGGGGTTATCAGGTTCGCTCAGGATTAGTATGCGCGGCTGGGAATCACGATTGATTTTTTTGGCGAAACTGCGTGTCGCGGTTTCCACCGCGGCAATATCCGGGGGATGGTGAAGTTGTTCGGTGATGTTGAACCCTTCATCAGCCATGGGCGAGGTAATAAGTAATCGCGCCAGTGGAAAGATACCGTAGAAGCGCTCCTCATAAAGCTCGATAAGAATGTCGAGGTCCTGGCGTAATGCATCGATTTGCAGGGTAAGTCTGCTGCTCTGCTCTGCGGGCAACCCGGCTTCTTCCAGGGTTCGCTGGGCGCTGCCCACCAGCTCCATTGCTTCTTCGAAGGCGAGCCTGTCTCCCTGGTTAGACAGGCCCAGCCACAATCGATTATCCGCCTGGTCAAGTATTGACTCAATCGCCTGCGCCTTGGTAACAGTGTTGGCGAAGACCGGCTCCGAACTGCCAATACGCTGAGTAAGAGTAATAAAAAAGCGAAGGATACTTTGCTCATTGACAGCTTTCCTGTGATTGCAGATGTATGCTTGTAACGATCATCGTCAATATGACTTCGATAGTCGACTCGGTGCTGCGCTTGCAGCGATGCCGTGTATGACAAGGCATGCAGTCACTGCGCTGCTCGCAGTATGGGCTGCTTTTTAAAGCTTGATAAGTGTTGCAGTGACAATGCAATCCTTTTTTCCAAATCCCTTGTCACCGCTGTACTCAGTGGCATGTAGGTTTGGGTAAGCTGATCCTGCAATTGACACGGTAAAAAATCAGGGGCGTTTGATTCAGATCAAATGAATAATTGAGTTTTTGCATGGTTATGCGCGGTGTCAATGTTGCCAAGGGCCGAAGTCGGTATAGTACTGTTGCTGCCAGCTGCTTGTGTGTTGAAGACAAGATACTTGCGCTCAGTGTCATAATTTTTCGTGCTCACTAAAGGGGAGAGAACATTGCTTATCTACTTGCATATTCTGGTTCAGATCATTCTTATCATTCGGGTACTGCTGCGCCGGCACCGTGACCCGACGTCGAGACTTGCCTGGATTGTGGTGATACTGGCCTTGCCGGTTGTCGGCATATTGACGTATCTGCTTCTGGGTGAGACCAATATCGGCCGCAAACGGGTTGAGCGGATGAAGAAGATTATGGCCGGGATGCCCGGGGTGGAGGCAATACCTGGCTGGGAGGCCGATGAGGTGAGCCCCACGCTGGATGACGACCAGCGCGCTCTGTTTCGTGTTGGGAAGTCGATAAGTGGCTACGAAGCTGTCGGCGGCAACCAGGCGCGGCTGATGGCCGATTCCAATGGTGCTATTGACACGATGATTGAAGATATCGATGCTGCCACTGATCATGTGCATCTGTTGTTCTACATCTGGATGCCGGATAACAATGGCCGCAAGATGGCAGAGGCGCTCAAGCGCGCGGTAGCCCGGGGTGTCAGATGTCGCGCTATGGTCGATGATATCGGCTCGAAACTGCTGATTAAATCCGAGTTGTGGCAATCGATGCAGGCATCCGGAATCCAGCTGTGTCGGGTGTTGCAAGTGGGCCACCCTCTGCTGCGTATCTTTAACGGTCGGATCGACTTGCGCAACCATCGCAAGATTCTGGTCATAGACAATCGTATTACCTACTGCGGCAGCCAGAATTGTGCCGACCCCGAATTCCTGACCAAGGCAAAATACGCTCCCTGGGTTGATGCGGTCATGCGCTTTACCGGTCCCATTGTGCGCCAGAATCAGCACGTGTTCGCCAGCGACTGGATGGCGTATAACGATGAGGATATCCGCGAAACCCTGCGCCAGCCCCTGCTGCCCCCGAGCCCGGATTTGCGGCCCAGGTTATTGCCAGCGGGCCCACGGCGCGCTACTCCGCCGTGCCGGAAACATTTGCAACCTTGATTTACAGCGCGCGGCGTGAGCTGTTTATCACCACCCCTTACTACGTGCCGGTGAGTTCGCTGCAGGCGGCCATATGCGCTGCCGCCAATCGCGGCGTGGATACGTCCATTATATTTCCGGCCCGGAACGATGACTTTGCCGTTGGTGCGACCAGTAAAAGCTACTATGAAGAACTGCTCGATTCCGGGGTAAAAGTATACGAGTACCAGGCCGGGATTCTGCATGCCAAAACCATGACCGTGGACGGCGAGGTGACGCTGATCGGCTCGGCCAATATGGACCGCCGCAGTTTCGACCTCAACTACGAGAATAATATCTTGCTGTGTGATGAGGCCGTGACCCTGCAAATGCGGCAACGGCAACAGGAGTACCTGAAAGACTGCGTGGCAGTCACTGCCGATGAGGTGGCGCAGTGGCCATGGAGCAAACGATTGTGGAACAATACTCTGGCGATCGTCGGGCCGGTGCTCTGAGTCCTGACTCCCGCCCCATGCTGCTCAGCCGGGTGTTAACGCACAGCTGAGCAGCACTGTGTCGACTGGACCCGCGTTACCCCGGCTGTTCGAGGGGCCCGGCCGCAGCGGGGACACCAGCAGGCGCCGCAACACTCCCTTTTGAGAGCGCCAATTTGCCAAGCAGGCCCGCGCTCTTCAGCCCTAGTACGCTCAGCGCACACAACAGCCCGCCGAACATCGCACCTCCGACGCCGCAGGACAAGACATCCTGGCCGCTTGGGTACAAGCCTTTTACCGGGGTCCTGGGGCGCAGCCATTGCTGGTCAAAGCGCTGTGGGTCGTGTTTCAGTCCATACCTTTCTCCCTGCGGGTAAGCGCAGAAGAAATCGGTGGCGCGGCGTCGACAGCTCGCAGTAATCGATCTTGCCTCGTAACTGCGGTAGCTTCTCGTACATTACTTCCAACAAGCGCTGGGTAAACTGCTCTTTCAGTTTGTCGTAGTCGTCGCCGCGCTTACCCCAGGGCTTGTCCTTCCATTGTTCGAAGCTTGAAAAATTCGCGGGTGCCACTATCTCAATGGTCGCAGTATTGGGGTAGCGCTGTTCCCAGCTTGGATCTTTTGCCGATGGAAACGAGATATAGACGGCGGGGAAGGGCGCCTCGTGGTCTGCGGCAAATGCTGCCAGATTCTGCTGGTGGTTGGCGTCAGGGTAAATCCAGAAGTTGGTTTTCGGTAATCCCAGTTGTGCCGCCGATTCCTTGATCCCGATATACACGCCCAGGTGACCCACCGAAGGTTTCACCTTACGCATAAGCTTGTGCAAACCGTTGTTGCGGCTGACCTGTTCCGGTAGCAAGCTTTCGAACGTGTTGAACACACCGGCGTTACTGATCACCACCGGCGCAGTAATTTCGGTTCCATCCGCCATTTTTACCCCATACGCGCGGTTACGTTTTACCAGCACCTCAGCCACGTTGGCATAGGTAAAGACTTCACCGCCGCTTTGTTGAATCACCGGAATGATGGTCTCGGCGATGCGGGAGGCGCCTCCTACCGGGTAGCTAGCGCCGTACAGGTAGTGCCTGGCGATGAGGCTGTGAATGATAAAGCTCGACTCTTTCGGCACAACGCCGCTGTCGCCCCACTGGCCGGTAATCACAGCTTTCAACATCTCGTCGTCGGTCAGGTCACTGAGTACCTCGTCGGTTGTTCGATTGAGGTATTTCGGCAGTGCCGCCTTGCGCGCCAGTTTAAGCAGCACGCTGGTGGGCCCGGTAAACAGTTTCTCAACCGCCAACACCTGGACGGCATTGGCGACGGTTTGCATCCGCGCCATATATTGATCGATGGCCACACCCTCGTTGGGGAAGCGTTGCTTGAGTGCAGCGACGTACTGCTTTTTGCCGGCAACTGCATCAAAGCGCTCACCGCCGAAGAAGAAACGATCGTAGTTGGCGTCCATGGGTGCCCACTGCAGTTCACCATCGCTGATAAAATCAAACAGTTTGCGGGTCGGGGTTTTACGGCTGCCGACGTCGCCAATGTAATGCACGCCGACATCCCACTCGTAGCCATTGCGGCCGTAGCTGTGGGTAAAGCCACCGGCGGTATAGTGTTGTTCCAGCACCAGCACTTTCTTGCCCATCTTCGACAGGCATGCGGCAGCTGTCAGACCGCCGATGCCAGAGCCAATCACAATCGCATCGTATTGCCCGTCCAGTCGTTGGGGACGGTAGCGGCGCCCAATGCGCAAGGTACTGGGTACCAGCCCCGCCTTTTTAGTGGCCTTGGGCACTGGGGTAGATTGTCGACTCTGGGGAGAGGCTGCTGCAGTCATATCGGTAACCTGTGGTTTCACGCGTTTAACTTTACACTGTAAAGATGCCACTTTACGGCAGAAACTTTACACTGTAAAGTTCTATTTCGCTGCCGCCCCTAAGCACGGACTCAATTTATGGCAAAAAAGACCTACCATCATGGCAATCTGCGCCAGGCTTTGATCGAAGCCGCCCATCAGACTCTTGCCGCCGACGGCGTCGAGGGCCTGAGCTTGCGCAAGGTTGCGCAGCGGGCCGAGGTGAGTCCCACCGCACTTTACAGTCACTTTAAAGACAAGCGTGAACTGCTGGCGCAGTTGGCCACCCAGGGTTTTGGACAGCTGTCGGCATCGATGCAAAGGGGCGCCGATAATGCCGCCAAAGACGAGGATGCCGTGGCTAACGAGCTGGCGGGTCTGGCGCGCGGCTACGTCGAGTTTGCCATGGAAAATACCGCGCTGTTCCAGCTGATGTTTGGCCGCGAAGTTGGCAATTTGCTGGATTTTCCTGCTCTGGTAGCAGCGGGGTCGGCAAGCTATTCAATGATGGCCAGCTGTGTGGCGAGGCAGGTCGGCGCCAGCGCTTCTGTCACCAGCCCAAAGCTTGCGGCCACTGCGGCATGGTCGCTGGTGCACGGCTTGCGACCCTGATCAATGGCGGCCGCGTCAGTCCCGAAAGCTGTGGTGTTGGCTCACACGACGACATGGTTGCGCAAGTCTGCGGGACGCTTGCTTTTGCTGGCCCGGGTGCCGCATAAGCACAGCGCTGCGGGTGAAACATTGGATTGGTGTTACGCCAGGGTTTGGGCATATTCAATTTGGAAATTTTCTGTCATTCTATGTTGAGTCCGGCTGTAAACGGGCAGGAAATTTGGGTAGTTAAGCCAGAGGCTCTGTTATTCGGCCTCAGGCATTACCGAATTGATCAGAGGTGCCCTTGTGTTTGATTTACGTTTTTGTCATGTAGAGCGAACTCTGAACCAAAGTTATTTGATCCGCTGGCATGCTTCCCACGCCGGTCAAAAAGTATCTATCTATATGTCGGATAGCCCCGATCATTATTATACGGGTAAGCATATCGGTTCCCCGGTGCTGCAGACGACGGGCTCCGAGGCCCTGATCGCCAATCCGGATGCCTCTGTCCGGCATTATTTTTACCTGGAGTCTGAACATGGCGAGGGCGTGGTGTTGGCCGAGCGCCAGATGTCCTTGCAGGGCGTGCCGAACTTTCGTGATTTGGGGGGCTACCAGGCCGACGAGGGTCGGCGCTTAAAGTGGGGCAGGCTCTATCGCTCGAGTAAATTGTCGTCGCTGTCTGACGGCGACATAAGCTATGTCAAACGTCTGGGCTTAAGCTTGATTTGCGATTTTCGGCAGGTGATTGAACAACAGCTGGACCCCATATTTTTGGGCAATGAAAGCGCACACAGAATCGCCAGTTTGCCTGTCAACCCCGGCAGCTCAACCAGCTTTCTGGAAAATCTTCATAACGGCATTATCGCGGTTGACGATGCCGCAGGATTCATGGAGGAGATCAATCGCGATTTCGTGGCTAACCAGATGCCCCAGTATGCCGAGATGTTCCAGTTGTTGCTGACAGGAGACAAGCCATTACTGATTCATTGCGCGTCGGGTAAGGACCGGACCGGTTTTGGTGCCGCGCTGATTTTAGATGTGCTCGGGGTGAATGAAGAGGCGATTGTCGATGACTACTTGCTGACCAATAAATATTTGCCGGTAGAGCAAGAGATTGAACGATTGTCGGATAAATTTTCCGACCATGCCGGTGCGCCGGTGTCAGCCCAGGTGTTGCGACCGATGATCGAAGTGCGTCCTGAGTATATCAAGGCGTGTTTTGCGGAAATCAGAAAGCGCTTCGAGTCCAAAGAGCATTTCTATGAGGCAGCCCTGTCTCTGGATCAGGTCCAGGTAAAAGCCTTGAAAGATCGTTATCTGGAATAGTACAAACAGCAATATCCCCTCTAATGTCTATCTTCAGTTTCTTCGCCCTTCACCTCCGGGTGCATTTCCAGCACCACAGGGGAGGTTCTTGCCATTGACACGAAATCGGCTTGCTCTGCAATCTTCGGGGCTTTGCTCACTATCATCCGAAATAGACCGAATAATGACAAGGCCAGCGCTGCACTCGCACTCGTGACCGGGAGGCCGACTGGCCCCCATTTAGTCATCGCGACACTGACCAATATTGGTCCTGTAAATGCTCCTACACCGTAGATTAGCAGCAATCCGCGGGTTGCCTCCAACACCTGCGAGGCCTGCAGTTGGTCGTTGGTGTGGGCAACGCTGATGCCGTAGAGGGCAAACATGAAGCCACCGTAGATAAAGCTGGTCGCGATCGGTAAATGCCAATTCATTAAAATGATAACTGCAATCATGCCCGCTGCGAGTGCCGTGGCGATACCGCATAAGATCAGTACGGTGCGACGATCCCAGCGGTCTGAAAGGTGGCCGATGGGCCATTGCAGCAGGGCGCCTCCCATAATGGTTGCCGTCATCAGCATCGCGATTTCAGCTTCATCCAGGCCCATCTTGTAGCTGAATACGGCGGTCATTCCCCAGAAGGCACCGGTGATCAGACCGGAGACAAAGCAGCCCGCACTCCCTAGCGGGGAAGCAATAATCAGTTGTTTAAGTGCCATGGGCTCGGCCGCGTCCATGCGCGGCTCGTGTGCCCGCATCACTGCCACCGGGACCAATCCGAGGCAGATCAAAATGGTGGCAATGGCAAACAAATGCATGCCGGCCGGATCGCCTGCCAGCAGTATCAATTGGCCAGCGCCCAATGCCACCAGGGTGCTCATGATGTAGGTAGAAAAAATGCGGCCCCTGGCAGGACCGGTGCTCTGCTCGTTGAGCCAGCTTTCGACAACCATGTACAGGCCAAGTAGGCAAAAGCCATTCAGTATCCTTAATGCCAGCCAGGCCCAGGGATCAACCAGCAATCCGAAGCCCAGAGTGGAAGCCGCCCCTAGCGCCGCAAAGGAAGCAAAGGCCCGAATATGGCCGACATTGCGAATCAGTTTTGGACCCAGGAAAGTGCCAATAATATAGCCGGCGTAGTATCCGGACATGATAAGCCCGGTTGCAATGGGATTGAATGAAGCGATGGTTGCGCGAATACCCAGCAGGGTCCCCAGCAGACCAGAGCCGACCAGGATCAACGCCAGGCCGAAAATGAGAATCAGTATTGTTGGGGTCATAGGCTTTGGGCAGTCAGGGCATTTGTCATCGTGGATGTTCTCGTCAAAACGATGCACTGTAACGATTTTTCGTCGACTCGTGCAATAGTGAACTGAACACCACTCCGGTCTTTTCGAACCAGCTTCTTGCCTTGGTCTAATCGCGGACCTGGCGCCGGAGTTAGAAGTGTCAGGGCCGTGCTGCGCATACAATTTCGGGACAATGCGCCATATTTCATGTTCTACTGGCACGGCAAAAGTCTGAGCTGTGGCAACCCCAGATGAATGCTTTGAAGCGTGGCGAGTCTTCGCTTATTAAACCCGGACCAGGAGAGTTGTCTGTGAAAGCTGTCGCGTTAACCCATTATCTTCCCATCGAGAACCCCAACGCCTTCCTGGATCTGGAACTACCGGTTCCCACGGCCACGGGTCGTGACCTGCTGGTCGAGATTAAGGCGGTATCGATCAATCCGGTCGATACCAAAGTCCGCAGCCCCAAGGATACGGTTGAAAGCACCCCCCGTGTGCTGGGTTGGGATGCCAGCGGTATTGTCGCCGCTGTCGGCCCAGACGTCACACTCTTTAAGCCCGGCGATGAAGTCTATTACGCAGGCGATATCACCCGTTCCGGTTCCAATGCAGAATTTCAGTTGGTGGATGAGCGTATCGTCGGCAGCAAGCCGAAAAGTCTCAGCTTTGCCGAGGCGGCAGCGTTGCCGCTGACAACGATCACTGCCTATGAATCTTTCTTTGATCGGCTGGGGATTGATCGTGATGGTGCCGACCAGGGCCAGTCGGTTCTCATTATCGGCGCCGGTGGCGGGGTGGGTTCGATCGCCATTCAACTTGCCAAGGCGGCCGGACTTGTTATCATTGCCACGGCGTCGCGCCCGGAGACGACAAGCTGGGTTGAAGCAGCTCGGCGCAGACCATGTTGTCAATCATCGCCAACCCATGGTCGAACAGGTGCATGCCCTGGGGTTTGACTATGTCGATCACATTGCGATTTTTAATGACATGCGCCACTGGGACACCGCGGTTGAACTGATTCGGCCACAGGGCGGAATCGTCACCATTGATGACACCGATCTGCCGATGCCGATGGCCGCGATGAAGACCAAGTCGGCGAGCCTGCACTGGGAGTTTATGTTCGCCCGCGCCATGTTTGAGACCCCCGATATGGTAGAGCAGCACGAGTTGCTGAACTATGTGTCGAATGAAATCGATGCGGGACGGATTCGTACCACACTCAGCGAAGTCCTGACTCCGATTAACGCTGCAAATATCCGCGCCGCCCATGCACTTATCGAAACGGGGCAGGCAAAAGGCAAGATCGTCGTAGAAGGATTTTGAGCCTCGTGCTCGCGAAGTAAGCGCTTTGCCAAAAAGGAGCAGGGAAATAGCGACTGCTTGAAATCATTGAAGATATCTTCCGCCAATTGGATACCGGCAGGAACACCCAAACCGATCAACAACACCTGCAAGATACCAGCATCTATCGTTGCCCTGAATACGCGGCAAAGGAATTGCAGCTGCTGTTCAAAGAGCAAGCACAGATTATCGGTATGAGTGCTGATTTGCCGGACAACAACAGCTTTTTTGCCCTCGATGAACTCGGTGTACCAGTGTTGGCCACCCGGGATAGTGACGGTAAATTTCACGCCTTTATTAACGCCTGTCGCCATCGTGGAGTGCGAGTCAACCAGGCACAGCGGGGCACCGCCGCAGGTTTCAGCTGTCCGTTTCACGGCTGGGCTTACAGCAACACCGGAGAATTGAAAGGGGTGCGCCGGGAACAGGATTTTGGCGCAGTCGACAAACCGTGCAATAGCCTGGTGGCACTGCCTGCGGTTGAACATGCAGGATTCCTGATTGTACATCCCCAGCCCTCGGGTCAAATCGACATCGATAATCTCTTCGGCGAAATGGCTCAGGAGTTTGTCCATTTCGGCACCAAGGAATTGGTTTTCCAGGGCAATTCAACGCTGGATATGAAATTGAATTGGAAGTTGGCCAATGACACTTTTGGCGAAACCTACCATTTCGCAATTTTGCACAAGGATACCCTGGGGCAATTGTTTCACGGTGATGTCTGTCATTACGAGGAATACGGCAATAGCCATCGCTTTGTGGTGATCAAAAGATCCATCGATCAACTGCGCGAGCTACCCAAGCAACAATGGCAATTGCGGGATCATTCCAGCCTGGTGTATTTTCTGTTTCCCAATGTGCAATTCATTTTTAATGAAGCAGGCGCCTCCCTGGTGCGAATGTATCCTGATCCGGAAAATCCCGGTCGGTCTATCAGTAGCATTAGCCACTATTTACACGCAGATGTGGTCGCGGCGCTGGCAGCAGCGGGCAAGGCCGATGTTGATGCCAGTAACGCCTATGACATTGACGAGCGCAATGGCACTAAATTGATCTCGCCGGAGGTGGCCAATGAAATTTTCGAAAGCACCATCGAAGAGGAGGACTACGCTATGGGCGTGCAAGCCCAGGCTGCTATTGAAAACGGCTATCAACAGCAACTGATCTTCGGTTGCAATGAACCGGCCCTGCAGCATTTTCATCGTGCTTTTGACCAGGTACTCAACGGCAGCAGCGGTGCCACTGATTTAAACCGCGGCGTTGCCCGCTTCTAACGAGCGAAACCTGACATGCCTATTTCACGACGGATAAGCTATGAACGATAAATTGGGCTGGCAAGACCTGGAAGTTCTCAACGCGGTAATGGAGGAGGGCAATTTCAGCCTGGCGGCCAAGTTGCTCGGCGTCTCGCAACCCACGGTGAGTCGCCACGTAGAGCAGCTTGAAAAGAAATTGGGCAAGGAGTTATTCACGCGCTCACGTAGCGGGCTGCAGCCAACCGGCTTGGCGCATCAATTGGCCACCTATACCTCACAAATGAGCGATAACGCCTATGCCATTCAGCGCGCCCTGGATGGCATAGAAGAGAACCCCAGTGGTGTGGTGACCATACATTTACCCTACGGTTTTGGGGCGCACCCTGTGGTGCGCGCACTCACGGACTTCCATGAACAATATGCCGATATCGTGATCGAATTTAAAAATGGCTCCCTTGCCTCAAATCTTGGCAGGCGAGAGGCCGATATTGATTTGCGCTGGATAGAGCCATCAGAGCCGGAAGTCGTGGCCAGGGGGCTTGGGAGGTTTCATCTTGCTTTTTATGCATCGCAGCGCTTTATCGAGCGCTACGGGATGCCCCAAACAGGCGCTGAATTATCGGCGCTACCCTGGCCCCTGGTGGGTGAAATTATTATGGATGCCTTTAAACCCGAGCTGGAAAAACGGGGCATAGAGCCCAGCTACTTTCCTTTCCATTGCGCGGGAAATGCCTATCTTAACCCGGCCTTTTCTGCGATTGGTGCCACGATCGCGATTCAGCCCGTTGGCGTTCAGCCGCCGGATTTTCAGCGCTTGTTACCAGATATCGCTGTCCCCTCACCCGAAATGTGGCTGAGTATGCACTACTCAATGCGCCGCAACGCGCGGATTCGCGCGGTATGGGATTGGTTGGTGGAACATATACCAGCGGCCTATGCGGCGACCCGGGAAAATCCGCAGCTGAATTGTTCTCCTGTTTCTGCATTTTTGCCCTGGCGGGTAAATGTCTTTCTGCGGGCACACCGTGGCAGCTAAATCAAAAAATACATTAAATTATGAGCAGGGTATGGTTCAGAATTCCGCCTTGTCGCCCTCTTGCCCGCAGCATTGCAAGCTTGCTTACAGCAAAACTGAGTCTCCAGTTTGCGCTGGCAGGGCAGTTATAGTGGCCGAATCTGTAACGGGCCTTATAATAAGGCGCTCAATCCCCGCCAACACAAAAGTGTGGAACACCGGTTGTGGGACAATGACTGACGATAAAATGGAAAAAGCCATGATCATCAAGCCAAAAGTGCGCGGTTTTATGTGTGTCACCACCCATCCGGTGGGTTGCGATGTTAATGTTAAGCAGCAGATTGACTACGTGAAAAGCCAGGGGCCTATCGAGAACGGGCCCAAGCGGGTACTGGTCATCGGTGCTTCCACCGGTTATGGTTTGGCCTCGCGAATTGAGGCGGCATTTGCCTGCGGCGCCGCTACCATCGGCCTGTTCTTTGAAAAAGAAGGTACTGAGCGCAAGCCGGGCACCGCCGGTTGGTACAACTCGGCGGCATTTCATAAATATGCCGAAGCAGACGGGCTGTATGCGGCCAGCATTAACGGCGACGCTTTTTCGAATGAAATCAAGCAAAAGACCATCGACCTCATCAAGCGGGATCTGGGTCAGGTCGACCTGGTGGTGTACAGTCTGGCCTCGCCACGACGGCAGCACCCGGTCACCGGGGTGGTGCACAATTCTACGCTCAAGCCCATTGGCAAGGCGGTGGTTCAGCGCGGTCTCAATACCGACAAACAGGAAGTGCAGGACGTTAGCCTGGAAGCCGCCAGCCAGGAAGAGATCGACAATACCGTTGCGGTGATGGGCGGTGAAGACTGGCAAATGTGGATCGACGCATTGGATGAGGCCGGTGTGCTTGCCGACGGCGCCAAGACCACGGCCTATACCTACGTCGGTGAGCGTATCACCTGGGACATTTATTGGCATGGCACGATAGGTGCGGCCAAGCAGGACCTCGACAAGCGGGTGGTCGATATTCGAGCCCGGCTCGCGGAAAAAGGGGGTGATGCCCGGGTGTCGGTCTTAAAGGGTGTGGTGACCCAGGCGAGTTCAGCGATCCCGATAATGCCACTGTACCTGTCCTTGCTGTTCAAGATCATGAAAGCTGACGGCTCCCACGAAGGTTGCATCGAGCAGATTGACGGACTTTTTCGCAATAGCCTGTATGGTAGCGACCCCACGCTGGACGAAACCGGGCGACTGCGTGCCGACGGTCTTGAACTTCGCCCCGAAGTGCAGCTCGCGGTTGAGAAGTTATGGTCGGAGGTCACCACCGAAAACCTGCATCAGCTGGCGGACTTCAAAGCTTACCAGGATGAATTCCTGCGCCTGTTCGGGTTTGGGATCCAGGGTGTGGATTACACTGCCGACGTCGACACCGTGGTGCCAATTGAAAAGCTGGTATAAGCTGGATCGGTTGTTTGCAGTTTTCAGGGCGGGTGAAGCCGCCTATGGGTTGACACTTGCCGGTGCTGATTCAGTCTTTCTGGGCAGTTTAAAAACCGGTTTTTACCCTCGCTATCGGCTATTGTTAATACTGAATACACTAAATTCCACGTTATTGATTATCGGACCCCGACGTAATGGAAGCAGATAAAGAACGACTGATTGATCCACGTCCCGCAAAAAAATCGGGCGGACTCAAGGCAAGGGACATCTTACTTGCGCTGATTGCACTGGCGATTTGCGCGGCGATTGCCTGGTTTATTATCAAGGATAAGGATTTGCCTCCGGAACCGCCGATGGTGGGTGATGTGCCGGTGCCTGCGGCAGCATTGGAACGGGCCCGGCGCAATATCAATCCGGCTGAACCACCGCAGCCGCAATTGACTGACACAGAACTGGCGCCGGTAGCGCCGCCCGAAAATATCGAAGGCAGTGACGCACAGGTCAGTTTGGCGCTGGAAGAAATGTCACCGCCGTTATTGGCATGGTTTACGCCCAAAGAGCAGGTGCGCAAGTGGGTGGCGATGTCGACCCTCCTTTCAGAGGGTGACTTGATCAGCAAGAATCGTCCGCTGTCATACCCGATGGAGCCGTTCAAGGTTAACAAGCAGGGTGGCAGGTTGAGCATGAGCGAGGCCAATTTCAATCGGGCCAACGACCTCATCAATGCCCTCATCAGTATTCCGCCGCAAAAGCTGGCTGCCTACTATCGCCAGTGGTCGCCAGTACTGGAGAAGTCTTATACCGAACTGGGCATGGAGGGCAACTTTCATACCCATTTTGTCAGTTTGATCGATCGCGCGTTGGCAACCCAATCATTATCCAAGCCGCCCGAGCTTTCCCAGCCCCATGTATTGTATACCTACAGCGACGAAGAGCTGGAAAACGCCAGCGATGTCAATAAGCTGATGTGGCGTCTGGGTCCCGACAATATGAAAAAGGTGCAGGCCTATCTGCTGGAATTCAAAGCGGCGCTTTAAGGCGGGTAGACGGCGCTCCGTTTGCAGCGCTGTTTGAGAAATCCAATGGGGTCTGCTCCACTATGCCTGATGTAGTCCATGCCAAACCCGTGCAACTTGCCCCGGGCTTACGTCGCGTCACGGCGGCCAACCCCGGGGTGATGACCGGCGCCGGCACCAATACCTATTTGCTGGGTGAGCAGGATGTTGCGGTGGTCGACCCCGGGCCGGATATGCCGCAGCACGTCGATGCTATTCTGGCCGCCATTGAGCAGGGTGGTGGTCGCCTGGCGCGGATCTTTGCAACCCACACCCATATGGATCATTCTCCCGCCACCGCCAGCTTGCTGCAGCATCGCAAGGTAGAAGTGATCGGCGCATTGGCGAGCGACCATATGTTCCAGGATGGGAATTTTGTTCCCGATATTGAGTGCCAGCACGACCAGGTATTTGATGCGGAGGAGTACAGCTTGCGTGCTATCGCCACCCCGGGCCACGTGAGCAATCATTTCTGCTTTTTGGAGCAGAACAGTGGTTTCCTGATGACCGGTGATCACATTATGAATGGCTCAACGGTGGTGATTATTCCGCCCAGCGGTGATATGGCCGCTTATATTAGCTCCTTGAAGATATTGCTCGATTATCCTCTGACTCATCTGGCGCCGGGCCACGGCGATATTATGGAAAACCCTGCTGCCGTCGTGCAGTGGTTGGTGGATCACCGGCTACAGCGCGAGGCGAAGGTGCTTGAAGTGTTACAGGCACAGGGTGAAGGTAGTGTCGATGAGCTGGTGCTGGATGTGTATAACGATGTGCCTGTCGACGTTCATCCGGTTGCCAAGTTGTCTTTGCTGGCCCATTTAATCAAGCTGGAGCAGGAAGGGCGGGCGCATCAATTGCACAAGCGCTGGCGCTCTGTCTAACGCCTTATACAGAGCCAGTTTAATTCATCCCGGGGCCGGCGAAGACCTCTCTGTAGCACCCTTCCGCTCTTTTTATCCGCGGCGTGCTTCTGTATTGACCATGTTTTGATCGCTGTCATGGTTTCGCTGGCTTTGTTTTGTAAAATCGGTGTACCGTGGGCTACAATGCGCGCCGCCGTAAGTAGCGGCCGATATTTCACTTTCAAATGCACTCTTCACTTGGCCTTTTTCATGCCGATGTGACGATGCGCTCTTATCAGGTTTATCAAGTTGGGTGATAAAGTATGAAGGCAAGTTACTGGGGTTATGGTTTTGCTGTCGGTGCCGCCGTTTGCTCTGCAAACGCCCTCGCTGGAAACTTCATGAATGACACCCGCATTTTTTTTGGGATACGGCCGTCAGGATGCGACGGCCAAAGTGACGGCGTCTGTAGAGCCACTACCACCCATTGAAATTGACCTGCAAGATGACCTCAATGTCGACAATTCCAGTGAATCTGTGCTCGCCGCCTACCACTGGCGTTTCGCTGAAAGATGGGTGCTTGGCCTGACCTACCAGAACTTGAAGTTGAATGGTGGCGGTGCAGCTGGCCGGGATTTCAATTTTGACGGTGACGAATACCAGGCGGGCGCTCAGGTCGACACCGAGTTTACCATGGCAACCTATCGTCTCGATGTCGCCTATGCGATTGTTCGCAACGAAAAATGGGAACTATTGCTGGGTGCGGGTATTCACACCTTCGTCATTGAAACATCGTTGGCAGCCCAGGTGTTTCTGGCTGAGGGCGGTGATCAAGAGCCTGTTATTAACCAGTTTGAAAGTGATACTGCCGATGTGCTTGCGCCCTTGCCCAATGTACGCGCTGCGGTTAACTACCTGATAACCCCAAACTGGAGTGTCAGGGGTGGTGTCGGTTGGCTGGGTTTGAGTGTTGATAACTTCAGTGGTTCCTACACTTACGCAAATGTGGCGATGGACTATCGGATTACCGAGCGTTTTGGTTTCGGAGCGTCATATCAAGTCTCCGAATTTGATGCCAAGATAAGCGATAATGACGGCTTCGTTGCGGTCGATATCGTAGTGTCGGGTCCCAGTCTCTACCTGGTCCACGGGTTCTAACGATTAAATAATGGGGTGAGTGCCTGGCTGAAATGTTAAAAATGGCGCCGCGTCCTGCCGTTGCCATTCAACGGCTGGACGAACCGAGTGGTGGCACGTTGTGCCAGGGCTTGCCGACAAAGATTGTAGGTGACTGACGCACCGTAACGGCTACCGGGTCGGCCTGGAAAAAATCATTCCAGGGCGTATCCAGGGTTTGGATAACAACGTCGCCGGCATCAATGAGTTGAGCGCTTCCCTGTAGCCATTGGCCATCGTAAAAGAAGCGGTTACACACTCCCCCTAGAGAACATACCCGGTCGCCGGCCTCCAGCCAGTCTCGGCTAGGCGCGGCAGGTATGGCCCGACCCAGGTCCAAATCAGCATCGATATGAAAAAATGGCGACTCCACCCGGGTGTTCAATGACAAGCCGTTGATGGTCTGCTCCACCACTGCCGGTAAGCCTAACCAGGCGTCGGGGTCGAGGCAGGCATCACTGCTGAGCGTCTGCAGGCGCAGGGTCTCGGGGCGGCCCTGAGGATTGACTACATAGGTTCTCCACTCGACTTTTTGGCCACAGGCGTCAGCCTCTAAACCGTAGAGCACCAGACTCAGGTAATAGTTGCCCGGATCATTGTCATACAGACGTATGGGCGATGGCTCGAATTGCCCTGACGCCCCCACGCTGGCAAGCAATGCTTCGGGGTCGGTCAGTAAGAAATGATAATAGGTAATCGGTACCTCGTCTGCTTCCTTGCCGGGCATCAATGCTGTGGCATCTCCGGCTACGGCTGCTTCAGCCTGTCCCAGCACGGTCATGGGATAAAAATTGTTTTTGAAATCGATCAATGTCTGGCGATAGTCATCCGTCACATCCAGGTAGTTGGCATCAAGGTTCCACCACGGTGAAATAACAATCTCCAGCGGGTTCTGGTAAACCAGGGTGTGTACGGGGTCAGCATCGACATATTCGGCCCAGCGGCTGTTGTCGACCAGGTCGATGGTTCCGTTCTCAACCAGCACTGCATCGCGGTTGTAGACGCTGGCGTTATAAGCACCGCGATCGGCCACGGCATTGCCCCAGAATATGTAGTCGTTGGCGGCGACGAACTCCCGATCAAATGCAACCCGTGTTTCGGCTCGTTGCGGCCAGCTGATGCGGGAGGAAAAATACAGCACTTCTTCGTCGGTCACGGGGTTCACTGCGCCGACATAGCTGCTTATTGCATTGGGTCCCAGTTCATGGCTAACCGGCTCTGGCAATGTCAAAAGATTGACCGAGTCTGCGGAGATACTCTCGGCTGCGGCCTGGATCACCAAAAAGCGAGGCTCTGGGCTGGCCGGGTCTTTGACAAACACCGACCACTCGGCACGGGCTCCCTCTACCAGTCCACCAGACGACTGATAGACGTTGAGCACCAGGAAGTAGCGCGGTAGCTCTGAATCGACAATTCGGATAGGTTCAAGGGCAAATCCCCGCGGCAGGTGCGCGGCTTCAAAGTCGGATCGCGCAGCCTGGTTCTTGAATTCAAAGTTGATAAAGATGGAGTAGGGATCGGCGCCGACATCAAAATTCAACCAGGGTGCGTTGCCGTCCTGGGCAACAGCCTCGTTGTAGTCGACGCTGTCCATGTCGATATACAAAGTCTTGAGCAGCGACTGTATATCCGTCGACGGATTCATACCATCAAGGCTCACTGTGATGGCGTCTTCGCTGGCCACGATATCGGCGGTGGACGCTGCTGGCAGCAGGCCCAGTAGCCGGTCTGTGAAGGTTGCGGCGTTAGTGCTGATAAGTTGCAGGCTGCCAGTGAGCCTTTCAGACTCTATCCCGAAAGCGGCCATGGCCACGCTGGCCTGCCTCAGGCTTGAATCCCCGCTACCCGGAGCAACAACATCCCCGTAGAGCGCCGGCAAGCCATAGACAAAGCTCACGGGTTGGGGTGTGTCGAGCACATCAAGCTGCGCCGCGATGGCGCTTTGCCGGATATTGCCGAGTGCGCCGCTGTGCACGTCAATAACGATTTCCAGATTGCGGCGCGGTGCAATCGCCAGGGTCTGTTCATCAATCCAGGTCTGGAATAGCGCTGTGCCCGCAAGTGCTTGCAGGGAATAGCCCTGGTATTCATCGACTGCTTTGTTGGCGGCATCCTCCGTTGGCTTGTTATCCGGAGCGTTGGTCATCCGGACAAGCAGGATAAACCCGTCCTCGCTGGCCAGGGTTTGCCCCAACATCAGTTGTTCTATGTCTGCTCCGGAATCAATGTCGATGCTGGAGTGCCTGAGATAGTGGCGCAGGATGTCGCTGGGGTTTTGTTGCCACGGGTCCAGAGGCTGGTCCAGCAGCCATTCGGCTGTCCCAGCTACGTCACGGACATGCAGCACGCCGCGCGTCGTCGCTGGTAGCAGGTCGAGCATAGCTGTACTTGCAGGCTTGCCCTGCGGCGCTTCGACAGATTGCATGCAGCCCGACAGCACCGTGGCCCCAAGCACCAGTATGTAGCGCATATAGCCGCCCCAGATACTGCCGGCTAATCCCATTGTCATCATTGCAAGGCCACCTGCCCAATGTCAGTATCGAGGTTGAAGCGCGCGGGCCACTGAGTGAATGATTATTTGGTTCAGACACTATTTGCGTAGTTAAAAAAAGGCCCAGCGACGCTCGCTGCAAGCTATACGGTTTGCGTGGGGATATTGATCAGCAAATGGTAAAAAGTAATATTATTGAGAGGTTTCTGCGTTCGGTCGCACGTGGCGATGTTCGAGGTTCAGCGCACCAGGGTCCGCTCTTCAGAAAAGCTGCCCGTTGGCAAGCTGAAGGTATCCGCTTGAGTATTTCGACCAGGCGCCCTTCGCCTATAACGGCCAGATCGGCAAGACCGAGATTAAATACCTGGACAAATAGCGACCTGGCATCGCAGCGGTACTTGAGCGAAAAAGTGCGAGGCCGCTGCCCTGTGCGTTTCGTCGGCGTGCCATATTTGTCTGGCCAGGGTCAGGTTGATCGGGAATCCTCCCTTGCCTAGCCTTCAGCTTTTTACGGCCCGGGCTGATGGAGGTTTTTTAGCCCCCTGACGATTCCGCTGCCTGCGCTTTTTGGCAGGCTGGGGCGGCAAGTCTTGTAAACCCTTTGCTGCCAGGGTGGTGGCCTGTTCGATCAGCAGTTGCAGCTGTTGCTCCAATGGCACCATGAACTCCTGGTAGCTCGCCAGTTTGCGACTGATTTTATCCAGCTGAAGCTCCCAGTGTGCGGTCATATCCGGGGTGGTAGAACTGGCAGGCAAGGTCCCGATCAAGCCCTGGCCGGTGCGGGTGGCGCGAATGGTTTTGCCTTCCCGCACCAGGTAATTACGTTTGAACAGCAGCTCGATAATGCCGGCTCGCGTGGCCTCAGTGCCAAGCCCGTCAGTATCCTTAAGCACCTTGCGAATCTCGGTATCAGTCACAAAACGGGCGATGCCTGTCATTGCGGCGAGTAGCGTGGCATCGGTAAACGGCTTGGGTGGCTGGGTCGTTTTCTCGAGCATTTCACCCTTGCGGCATTGCAGCAACTGGCCTTTTTGCAGCGGCGGCAGCTGTTGTTGTTCCCGCTCATCTTTGACCGGTCCAAGCAGGGCTTTCCAGCCGGGTTCCAGTACCTGCCGGGCGCTGGCAGTGAAACGCCCGCCGGCGATGGTGACCTCAACTTTCGTTTCAGCATACCGAAAGGGAGGTAAAAACTGCAGCAGGTATTGGCGCGCGATCAGCTGATATATCTGGGTCTCGGGTTTGGACAATTGCCCTGCAGCCACCACCTTTTGTGTCGGTATGATGGCGTGGTGCGCTGCAACCTTGTCGGTGTTCCACGCCTTGCTTTTACGTGCCGGGTCCAGTTGTTCCAACTTCGGCTTCACAGCCGGGTAGTTTTCCACAATCGCCGCGATCACGTCGCCCGCCTGTTGATGATGCTCAAGGGGCAAGTGGCGGCTGTCTGACCGAGGATAGGTGATCAGCTTGTGCTTCTCGTAGAGAGACTGGCAAGTGTCGAGCACTTGTTTGGCGCTCATGGCGTAGCGCTTGCCGGCGTCAATTTGTAGCGCAGACAGGCTATAGGGCAATGGTGCGGCCTGTTGCTTTGCGCTTTTTTCCAGCGCGCTTACGCTGCCGGGTTGACCCGATATGCGTTGGACGACCTTTTCTGCCAGGCGCTTTGATAGTACCCGACCCTCTTCGTCCTGGTAGGGTAGGCAGGCATCGCTGGGTTGCCATTTGGCGGTAAAGTGCTGTTGCGCGTCGGTGTACAGATGGGCCAGCACTTCGTAGTAGGCACGGGGCTGGAAGTGCTCTATTTCCTGGTCGCGCCTTACCACCAGGCCCAGTACCGGTGTTTGCACCCGGCCCACCGAGAGCACGCCGTTGTATCCCGCCGTGCGACCCTGCAGCGTATATGCGCGGGTCATATTCAGGCCATATAGCCAGTCTGCCCGTGAGCGGGCCAGGGCAGAGGTCGACAGGGGGATAAATTCCCGGTTGTCGCGCAGCTGGCTGAGCGCGCGGCGCACGGCCGCCGGGTTGAGGTCGCTGATCAGGCAGCGTTGGGTGCCGGCTTTTTTTGCCGCCGGCACCCCGATATAGGCAATAAGCTCATCGACCAGTAACTGCCCCTCTCGATCCGGGTCGCCCGCGTGCACCAGTTGGTCTGCCTCGCCAACAAGTTTTCGGATCACGCCAAGCTGTTTGCGGGTTTTCGTTTTCGGTAACAATTGCCATTGCCGTGGCACGATCGGCAGGGCATCGAGGCTCCATTTTTTGTAGGCGGGGTCGTAGGCGTCGGGTTCGGCCTGTTCCAGTAGGTGGCCGATACACCAGGTAACCGTGTCGCCATTGCCCGCACGGATAAAGCCATCGCCCTTGCGCAGCGGTTTGGGCAGCACGTCGGCAATGGCGCGGCCCAGGCTGGGCTTTTCTGCGATGTAGAGAATCATAGTGTCGCTCTGAACTCAATAGGCTGTATAGATAACCAGTACAGTAGTTGATTGTCATAGGCGCTGCAAATCTAATTGCGTTACCACAATGTGGTAGCGTCGGGCATGACAAACTGGCTGGATGGCATGGGGCTTGGTAGCCATTCGGGTTTGCACTTTGGTTGTTCAGGAGCGCTGGTTTAATCCCGCTCGACATTAATCGCCGTGTTCATGGTACGGTGATTGCCTGAGCCTGCTTGAGGCTTCACGTATGCCTTATGGTTATATGCGTAAAAAATGTGTTAAATAAATACGCATAATATTGATAGCGAAGGCCTGGGTAATTAATATGCTGGTAATGAATCCTTGTCTGTGAAATGAGGTGTCTATGCCCGCCACCGTCCATACCTTACCGCAAGTATTGCAGCGAGTGGTTGCGCGTTACCCCGACCGGCTGGCCTTGGATGACGATGGCGCGAGCTGCAGCTTTGCTGCGCTGGTTGCAGAAGCTGAGAGTGTCAGCCGGGCCGTTATCGCCGCAGGTATTGATAAAGGCGACCGGGTTGCCATCTGGTGTCCCAACATGGCGCGGTGGGTAATCGCTGCGCTGGGTGCGCAGTGTGCGGGAGCCGTGTTGGTGCCGCTGGCCAACCGGCTACAAGGCGCTGAAGCCGCCGATATTTTGCACCGTGCCGGGGTCAAATTGTTGTTTGCCTATCCCCAGCTGGAGCAGGGCACGGTACTCGATATGCTGGCCGCGGCCGAGCTGCCGGCGCTGCAGCGGGTGGTGTTGTTGCAGGGGGAAGATTCGCGGGCGCAAGGCTGGGATGCGTTTCTCGTCAGCGGTGAGCGGGTGGCTACACAGTTGGCAGCCGAGCGGGCGGCCATGATAGCTGCCGACGACCCGATGGATATGCTGTTTACATCGGGCACCACCGGTCAGCCTAAAGGTGTTGTTTGCAGTCATGGCCAGAATATCAGGGTGTTTCAAACCTGGGCAACTACCGTGGGTTTGCGGGCAGACGATATCTATTTAGGAGTCAATCCCTTTTTTCACTCTTTCGGCTACAAGGCCGGCTGGTTTGCCTGCCTGCTGGTGGGCTGCACCATGGTGCCGGTGTTTTCATTTGCGGCCGACGCGACACTCGAAACTATCGAGCGCAAGCGCATTACCATGTGGCCGGGCGCACCGTCTGTCTACCAGATAATTCTCGCCCACCCGGCGCGGCAGCAATACGACTTATCGAGTTTGCGACTGGGCGTAACCGGCGCGGCGCCGGTATCGGTGGCGCTGGTCAAAGCGATGCAACAGCAGCTTGGGTTTGACACGGTAGTGACTGCTTACGGGCTGACTGAATCCTGTGGGGTGGTCAGCATTTGCCGTCCCGACGATGACCCTGAAACCATCTCCACCACCTCGGGCCGTGCTATTGAGGGAGTGGAAGTACAGCTGGTGGACCCCGATAGTCTGCAAGCCGTTGCGGCAGGAACTGCGGGGGAAATCTGGGTGCGCGGTTATAACGTGATGCAGGGCTATTTCGACAACGCCGAGGCTACCCGGCAAGCGATTACCGCCGACGGCTGGCTGCGGACCGGCGATATCGGGGTGATGGATACGAGGGGCTATTTGAGCATTACCGATCGGCTCAAGGATATGTACATTATGAATGGTGAAAACGTCTATCCGGCGGAAGTCGAGCGAGTACTGGCCGGGCTGGAGGGACTTTCCCAGGTTGCCGTTATCGGCATCGAGCAACAACCCCAGGGCGAAGTCGGGATGGCGTTTGTGGTGCCGGCTGCGGGAGCCAGCCTGACCTCGGAGGCTGTGCTGGATTGGTGCGCCGCGCGACTCGCCCGCTACAAAGTGCCGCTTTATGTACATTTTGTCGACGCCTTGCCACTCAATGCCACCGGCAAGGTTTTGAAGACTGAGTTAAAAAAACGGGCCCGGGAAATACAGCCATGACAGAGGCTAACGGCAGCTATGTTGTCAATCCCCTGGCCCGGGATTATCGAGCCGAGGGGCTGGACGAATTGGACTATCGCATTATCAGCTTGCTGCGCCGCGACGGCCGAATGCCGTTTCGCAGTATCGCCAAAGAGCTGCAGTTAACCGAGGCGACTGTGCGCACCAGGATGCGGCGCATGGAAGAAAGCAACACCATGCGGGTGGTCGCTGTTACCGATATTGAAGCCGCCGGTTTCGGGATGCTGCTCGCCATCGGCGTCGAAGTGGAGGGGCGGGCGCCAGTGGTGGTCGCCGAGCAACTGGCGGCTATCGACCAGGTTTTTTCGGTTAGCGTGGTCATCGGCAATCATGATATTGAAATCCTGACGGTAGCCCGTGACCAGGATCAGCTGGACCAGCTGCTGGGGCAATTGGCCGCAGTGACCGGGGTGCGCAGGCTGTTGCCATCGCTGGCGGTAAACGTGTTGAAGAACCAGCCCCATTGGGTGCCCTTTAATGAATAAGCGCTCGCTGGATAGTATCGACCAACAGATCGTGGCACGACTGGCGTTGGACGCCCGTACCAGTAATCGCCAGATAGCGGCCCAGCTGGGCGTGACAGAAGGCACCGTGCGGGGGCGGATCAAGCGCCTGCAAGATGATCAACTGATCCGCATTACCGCGATTACCAATATCCGCCGTCTCGACAATCCGATGCTGGGGTTTGTCTGGATCGATGTCGAAAAAAGCAGTGATATAGACGGTGTGGCGCAGGCCCTGGCGGCGCTGGGGCAATTAGGCTTTGTTGGCAAGATGCTGGGCCGCTGTGACCTGCTGGCAATCACCATGGTGCAGGACCCCCAGCAGCTATCAGACTTTGTACATTCGGTGATTAGCGGCATTCCCGGGGTGCGCAAAACAGACGTGACCCTGGGTGTAAAATTCGTCAAGCATGACTACCGCATTAGCCGGATTGTTGGCTAACAAAATATTAAAATGCGTAAATATGTATTGTTCTAAATACTAATAAAGATAATGGAAGTGTAATATGGGTCAAATAACGTATTGGGGCAGAGCTTGATACCTGCAACTAATGAGTAGCGCAGGGCTCAATCCATACCAGGACCGGAATAGACGAGGCGGGTCATGGATAAAACGATGACATCCCGGCAGGTGGTCGCACAATTGCACGACGGTATGACCGTGGGGATAGGTGGCTGGGGGCCGCGCCGCAAACCGATGGCGCTGGTGCGTGAAATGCTGCGTTCGCCGCTGCGGGACCTCACCCTGGTGGCCTACGGTGGCGCCGATGTCGGCATGTTATGTGCCGCGGGCAAAGTTAAAAAGGTTGTGTTCGCCTTTGTGTCACTCGATTTCATTCCCCTGGAACCCTATTTTCGCCAGGCGCGGCAGCGTGGTGAGATCGAAACCATGGAGATCGACGAGGGCATGATGTTGCTCGGCCTGCGTGCCGCCGCCTGGGGCTGTCCGTTTATTCCCACGCCAGTCGGCCTGGGCACCGATGTGATTCATATTAACGACGGGCTCGCAGTCATCGACAGCCCCTATGACGACAAGGAATGGGTCGCCATGCCTGCCTTGTCGCTGGATGCCGCGCTGCTTCATGTCGATCGCGCCGACTCCAGGGGTGTCTGCCAGATTGTGGGCCCGGATCACTATATGGACGACTGGTTTGCCCGCGCCGCCAGTAGCACGTACGTGAGCTGTGAAGAAATGGTCGATAGCGAATACTTTGCCAATGGTGATGAGGCGCGGTACGTTTTTTGGGAGCGCAGCGCAACCACCGGTGTGGTGCATATCCCGGGAGGCGCCCATCCGTCTTCCTGTAATCCACACTACGGTTTCGATGTCGCGCACTTTAAGGAATACAACGCCGGCGCCAAAGCGGGTGGATTTGCAGCCTATGCGGAGCAATACATCAATGACTTAAGTGAAGCCGATTACCAGCAACGGGTGGGTGGACTCGATGCTATTCAGCAGCTGCCGCTGCCGGTCTACTAGCCTGGATGTGGCATCAGCTGCGAGATCCAGGCAAAGCGGGACGCTAACATTGTGCTACCGAAATGAAGCAGGCGACAGGCATGGATACAAGCATACGAGGGGCGTTAACCGGTGGAAAGGTGCATCATTCGGGCGATAAGGGAAGGTGAGCGCGATGGCGGAGATTTTGGCAAATGACTACAGCCTGGCCGAATTGATGGTTTGTGCCAATGCGGAAGCCTATAAAGATGATGGCGAAATATTAGTCAGTGGCATCGGCTTTTTGCCGCGGTTGGCTGCAAGTCTGGCCATGAAAACCTGCAACACCGACATTATGATGACCGACTCAGAAGCCTGGTTGCTATCCGAGCCCAATCCTCTGGGTAGTCGGGCCGCCAACTTCCGGCAGATGAACGAAACCTGGATGGGCTTCTCCCGTATTTTCGACAATGTATGGAGTGGCAAACGTCATATTACGGGCGGCCCGAGCCAGATCGATCGTTTTGGCCAGGCCAATATTTCGGCACTGGGCGCAAGCTACTCCCAGCCCAAGGTGCAAATGTTAGGTGTGCGGGGTTTTCCGGGTAACTCTATTTGTCATGCTAACACCTGGTTTGTGCCGTCGCACAACACCCGGGTTTTTGTAGAGGGCGAATGCGATGTGGTATGCACCATAGGTTATAACCCCCGGCGCTTGCCAAAGGGTTATAGTCTGGATGATATTGATTTGAGGCGGATCATTACCGATCTTTGCGTGATGGATTTTGGTGGGCCGAATCACCAGCTTCGGCTGCTGTCACTGCACCCGGGTATCAGTGCAGAACAGGTACAGGAAAATACCGGTTTTGAGCTGCATATTCCGCAACAAGTGGCGATCACGCCAGCGCCGACTGAATGGCAACTGGCGGTGATCGCGGCACTGGATCCCCACGATTTGCGATCCCGGCAACTGCCGGATAATCCTCCCGGCAATCGCAGTACAGCGTAAACGTCAGGGTACCCTGGATGACAGTCAACTTACAGACACGACTAACCCAATTGCTGGGCTGTCGTTATCCGATTATCCAGACCGCGATGGGCTGGGTGTCTGACCCAAACCTGGTCGCGGCAAGTTGCAATGCCGGTGGCTTTGGCTTTCTTGCCGGAGCGACCATTCCGCCCGCGGATATCGAACGCGACATCCTGCGTACCATCGCCCTCACCGACAGGCCGTTTGGCGTCAATTTTCATATGTATCAGCCCAATGCCGCCGACATTGTCGAGCTGGTGATTAAGCATGGTGTTAAGGCGGTCAGCTATTCGCGCTCACCCGGAAAGGAGATGATCGTCAGGCTAAAGCAGCATGGCGTGGTCTGTATGCCTACGGTGGGGCTCGCCAAACATGCCATTAAAGCGGTGGAGCTCGGTGCTGATGCGGTGACGGTGCAGGGAGGCGAGGGTGGTGGCCACACCGGCAGCATACCGACAACCCTGTTGATGCCCCAGGTGATCGACGCGGTTGGCGAGCATGTGCCGGTAGTGGCGGCCGGGGGCTTCAAGGATGGACGTGGGCTGGCTGGCGCGCTGGCCTGGGGATCTGACGGTATTGCTATGGGGACACGTTTTTTACTAAGCCGTGAATCTCCGGTGCCGCAGGCTACCAAAGATTACTATCTCAACTGCAAAGATCCCGGGCAGATTATTGTGTCGAAGGCAATCGATGGCATTCCGCAGCGCATGATGATGAACAAAATGCTGACCCGGTTAGTGGCTGGCGGAAGCCTGCGCAAGCTGGTATTGGCGCTGCACAGCGGACTGCGTTACCAAAGCCATACCGGTGCCAGTTTTGGCAGTTTGCTGAAGTCGGCAATTGCCCAGTCTACAAGTGGCGAAATTACTTTGTCACAGTCCATTATGTCGGCCAATGCCCCGATGATTATCCAGCGGGCAATGGTTGATGGTATGCCTGATGAAGGTGTGCTGCCGTCGGGGCAGGTAGCCGGGACTATTGACCGTTTGCTCAGTTGCGAAGACATCATTAGCAGCATCGTTGCTGAGGCTGAGCAACGATTGCGCGAACTGGCGGCGCGGGTTGGTCCGACATAGTGCGCATAGTGAGGAGATGCAATGACTAAACCCTTCCAGCTTTCAATCAACGCCGGTATCGCTGAATTGATACTCGATCACCCGCCGGTAAACGCCTTCAACAGCGACGGCTGGTTTGCCATCGCGCGGCAAATTGAGGCGCTTGGCAACGACGATAAGGTGCGAGTCATTATTATTGCAGCCCATGGCAAGGGTTTTTGTGCCGGCGTCGATATCAAGGAGCTGGCGGCAGATAGCAAGACTATCGTCAAGGTCAACCAGGGCAATTACGATACTTTCAAGGCGATACATCTGAATCCCAAGCCGGTCATCGCTGCACTGCATGGCTTTGTGCTGGGTGGCGGCATCGGTATTAGCGGCGCCGCCGATATTATTGTGGCGTCAGACTGCACCCGCTTTGGGGTCCCCGAGATTGATCGCGGCGCTATGGGTGGCGGCGCTCACCTGCAGCGCATGTTCCCGGTGCAGAAGGTGCGCTATATGTATTTTACCGGCGAGTTTATCGATGCTGCCGAGGCCTACCGGCTCGGCGCTATCGAGCGCGTGGTGGCAAGGGACAGGGTGCTGGATGCCGCGCGCGACATTGCCGCTAAAATAGCGGCCAAGTCGCCGGCTATGGTGCGGCTTGCCAAACAAGCCCTCACCGGCATCGAAGATGGCGACCTTGAGCACAAATACCGGGGCGAGCAGGGCTTCACCTTCGAGGCCTATACCATGGGAGATTCCCAGGAAGCACGGGATGCCTTTGTGGCGAAACGCGATGCCGATTTTGGTGAGCGCTGAGCTGGGGGTTTGAGACCTATGATCAGCAAAAACCTGGGGAACTGATGGATCTGAATTACAGTGCACAGCAACTGCAATTTCGCGCCGAGATTCGCGCCTGGTTGGCCGACAATGTGCCGTCACAGCCGCTGCCGAGTTTCGATACCGCCGAGGGATTTGCGCTGCATCGTGAATGGGAAGCCAGGCTCAATGCCGGTCGCTGGGGGATGGTTACCTGGCCCGAGGCGCTGGGCGGCCGGGCCTGCGACTTGATCGATTGGCTGATTTTTGAGGAGGAGTACTATCGCGCTGGAGCGCCGCTTCGGGTCAACCAGAACGGCATATTCCTGCTTGGTCCCACCTTGATGGAATACGGCACTGAGGCGCAAAAAAAACGCTTTCTGCCGAAGATGGCAACCGGGGACGAAGTTTGGTGCCAGGCCTGGTCGGAACCCGATGCCGGCTCGGACATGGCGGCTATTCGCGCCCGGGCTGATTTGCGCGACGGCCAATACATCATTAACGGCCAGAAGATCTGGTCGACCCGGGCGGTGTGGGCGGATTGGTGCTTCGGCATGTTTCGTACCGATCCCAAATCCCGGCGTCACCATGGCCTGACCTTTATCCTGGTGCCGATGAATGCCAGGGGCATTACGGTGCGGCCCATTCCCCAGCTCAATGGTCTGCCGGGTTTTGCGGAGATATTTTTCGATGATGTAGCGGTATCCGTCGACAATCGACTGGGTGGCGAAGGCGAGGGTTGGGCCGTCGCCATGGCTACTGCCGGCTTTGAGCGCGGCTTGATGCTGCGCAGTCCGGCTCGATTCCAGCATACCGCCCGCCAGTTAGTGGAGTTGTACCAGGCTAACAAGGCTTTTGCAGATTTCGATCCAGGTCTTGCTGACGCGGTGCTGCGCGCTTATATGGACGCTGAGGCCTATGCCCTGGTGACATACCAGACTGCCTGCCGGCTGATGCAGGGTGGCAAAATAGGTGCTGAAGCATCGACCAATAAAATATTCTGGTCGGAGCTGGACCGGCAGATGCACGCTACCGCCATGTCAATCCTGGGGGCCCGGGCAGAATTACTGTCCCACGCCCCCGTCGCGATGGGGGTGGGCAACTGGCTCGACGGCTGGTTGTTCTCGCAGTCGGGGCCGATCTACGCTGGCACCAATGAAATCCAGCGCAACATTATTGCCGAGCGTTTGCTCGGGATGCCGCGCAGTTAGCCGGGGTGAGCATGGATTTCACTTTTAGTGATGATCAAAAACTGTTTCAGCAAACCTTGCGGGATTTTTTGGCGAAGGAAGTCAGCAGTGAAAAAATCCGCCTGGGCTGGGATTCGTCGTCCGGTCGCAGTGAAAGCTTGTGGACGCAACTTGCCGAGCTGGGATTGACCGCGGTAACGATCCCGGAACATTTCGGCGGTCTCGGTATGGGGGTTATCGATTTTGTGCTGCTGGCGCAGGAGGCAGGATATGCGGCGCTTCCTGAACCGCTGGTGCACAATGTGCTGGTGGCTGTACCAACATTGTTGGCTGCTGGCAGTCCTGGGTTGCAGAGCGAGTGGTTACCTGCGGTTGCCAGTGGCCAGGCGAGGGTTGCAGTGGGCCTGCAAGCTAATCTGTTAGTTGAAGATGCTCATCTCGCCGACTTAATAATTGTGGAACGCGATGGATGTGTCTATGCGGTGCCGGCTGGCGCTGCGAGCTTGTCACTAAACGCCTCGATAGACCCTTCGCGTCGTTTGTATGGGGTAGATTTTGAGCCGGCTGCGGGTTTGTTGCTGGCCGAACATGATGCGGCGATAGATTTGGTTAGAGTGGCATTAAATCATGGCGCGTTGGGCGTTGCCGCTGAGTGTCTTGGGCTGGCCCAGCGAATGGTGGATATGGCGGTTGCTTACAGTTGCGACCGCCAACAGTTTGGCGCTGCAATTGGTAGCTTCCAGGCGGTGAAGCATCTGCTGGCGAATGTGGCCTACAAGCTGGAATATGCGCGGGGTCCGGTGTATCGGGCGGCTTATTCGCTGACGCATGATCTGGGTGCGAGGGATATGCATGTTAGCCACGCTAAGCTCGCGGGCTGTGAATCGGCGCAGCTGGCGGCAGGCAATAGTATGCAGGTGCACGGGGCGATGGGTTACACCTGGGAGGTCGACCTGCATATTTTTATGAAGCGGGCATGGGCTTATAACAATGCCTGGGGTAGTGCTGGATTTCATAAGCGCCGGGTAGCGGAGCATGTGTTTGCCGACAATGCTGCTTTGGGGCCGGGGAATACCTTTGATTTGGGATAAGTGGGGCTTGTTTTTCGGGTTGGGGTGGCAGCGCGCGCCAGCAAGCAGGACACGCCGTGAACCCATCCCTGGGGGCTCGGGCGCCGGGTCCGTCCGGCGCACGGTCCTGCTTGCTGGCCCGCACTGCTTTGGCGAATTAGAGTGCGGCATCGACAGTAGGTTTGGGTTGGGGTGGCAGCGCGCGCCATCAAGCAGGACACGCCGTGAACCCATCCCTGGGGGCTCGGGCGCCGGGTCCATCCGGCGCACGGTCCTGCTCGCTGGCCCGCCTTGCGGCGGCGAATTAGAGTGCGGTATCGATGGTAGGTTTGGGTTGGGATGGCAGCGCGCGCCATCAAGCAGGACACGCTGTGAACCCATCCCTGGGGGCTCGGGCGCCGGGTCCATCCGGCGCACGGTCCTGCTTGCTGGCCCGCCTTGCGGCGGCGAATTAGAGGGCGGCATCGATGGTAGGTTTGGGTTGGGGTGGCAGCGCGCGCCATCAAGCAGGACACGCTGTGAACCCTTCCCTGGGGGCTCGGGCGCCGGGTCCGTCCGGCGCACGGTCCTGTTTGCTGGCCCGCCTTGCGGCGGCGAATTAGAGTGCGGCATCGATAGTAGGTTTGGGTTGGGGTGGCAGCGCGCGCCAGCAAGCAGGACACGCCGTGAACCCATCCCTGGGGGCTCGGGCGCCGGGTCCATCCGGCGCACGGTCCTGCTTGCTGGCCCGCACTGCTTTGGCGAATTAGAGTGCGGCATCGACAGTAGGTTTGGGTTGGGGTGGCAGCGCGCGCCATCAAGCAGGACACGCCGTGAACCCATCCCTGGGGGCTCGGGCGCCGGGTCCATCCGGCGCACGGTCCTGCTTGCTGGCCCGCCTTGCGGCGGCGAATTAGAGTGCGGCATCGATGGTAGGTTTGGGTTGGGGTGGCAGCGCGCGCCAGCAAGCAGGACACGCCGTGAACCCATCCCTGGGGGCTCGGGCGCCGGGTCCGTCCGGCGCACGGTCCTGCTTGCTGGCCCGCACTGCTTTGGCGAATTAGAGTGCGGCATCGATAGTAGGTTGGGGATTATACAGGAGGTAGTCAATGCCTGAAGCTTATATTGTGGATGCGCTCCGCTCGCCGACCGGGCGACGCAAGGGGGGGCTTGCCCACGTTCATGGGGCCGACCTTGGGGCTCATGTGATTAAGGCGATAGTGCAGCGCAATTCAATTCCGGATGATGAGTACGACGATGTGATTTTTGGTTGCGTCGATACTATCGGCCCATTGGCTGGGGATATCGCCCGCACGGCATGGCTGGCCGCAGGGCTGTCTGACGCGGTGCCGGGTACCACTGTTGACCGTCAGTGCGGATCTTCGCAGCAGGCTGTGCACTTTGCGGCCCAGGCGGTGATGTCTGGCACCATGGATGTGGTGTTAGCGGGCGGGGTGCAAACCATGAGCCGGATTCCTATCAGTTCGGCGATGCTTGCGGCTGAGCCCTTGGGGTTTAGCGACCCCTTCAGCGGTTCTGCGGGTTGGGTGGAGCGCTATGGCAGGGTGCCGCCTACCCAGTTTCGCTCGGCCCAGATGATCGCTGATAAATGGCATTTGAGTCGACCCGAGTTGGAGGAGTATGCGCTGGAATCCCATGCGCGAGCTTTGCGGGCCATTGAAGAGGGGCGCTTTGCCCGTGAGATAGTGCCATTTGAAGCTGTGCACACCGACGAAACACCGCGCCAGACCACACTGGAGCAGATGGCTGCTCTCGATGCGCTTTTCGGATGCGACAAGGTGACGGCTGCGGTCTCCAGCCAGACTTGTGACGCCTCAAGCGCGATGTTGGTGGTTTCAGAGGCGGCGCTGAAGCGCTATGGATTGGCACCCAGGGCGCGGATTCACTTTTTAGGCGTACGGGCGGAGGATCCGATATGGATGCTGACCGCTCCCATCATTGCCACCGCTCATGCGATGAAAAAGTCAGGCATGAAGCTGCAGGATATCGACCTGGTGGAAATCAACGAGGCCTTTGCATCGGTGCCCATGGCCTGGCTTAAAGAGACGTCTTACGATCCCGCCAGAACCAACGTTAACGGCGGTGCCATTGCGCTGGGGCATCCCCTGGGCGCAACCGGCACCAGGCTGATGACAAGCTTGTTGCACGAGCTGGAACGCAGCAATGGTCGTTATGGCTTGCAGACCATGTGTGAGGGCGGTGGACAGGCCAACGTAACCATTATCGAGCGACTGTAAGGTTTTTGCGTGGTATCGACAGGAGAATAGAACATGGGAATTTGTCAGGGCAGGGTGGTCATCATTACCGGCGCCGGGGGTGGTCTTGGCGCGGCCCATGCCAGAGTGTTTGCGGCCGAGGGCGCTGCGGTGATCGTTAACGATATCAACCAGGCCGCGGCCCGGGCAGTGGTGAACGAGATTGTTGCCAGCGGTGGCAGGGCAATGGTGAACAGTTCAGACATTACCAACTACGACGACAGTCACAATGCAGTGGTGCAGGCGATCGACAATTATGGCGGTCTGGATGTGGTATTGAACAATGCCGGGATCAATCGCGATCGAATGTTCGCCTCTATGACTGAAGGCGAGTGGGATGCGATTATGGCAGTGCATCTCAAGGGCCATTTTTGTATAGCATCCCATGCGGTTCACTATTGGCGGGCCCAGTCGAAAGAAGGTGTCCCCGTCAATGCGCGGATTATTAATACCACCTCGGGCGCGGGCTTACAGGGTTCTGTCGGCCAATCCAACTATGCTGCGGCCAAGGCTGGTATAGCAGCACTGACGCTTAACCAGGCTGCAGAGCTGGCGCGCTATGGCATTACTGCCAACGCGATTGCGCCGGCCGCCCGCACCGGTATGACGACGGCGGTCGAGGCAATGGCTGCGCGGATGGCAGTACCCGATGATGGTAGTTTCGATTACTTTGCGCCCGAGAATGTCTCGTCGCTGCTGGTGTGGCTCGGTAGCGCCGGGTCAAGTCATGTCAGCGGTCGAGTGTTTGAAGCGGAGGGTGGGAAAATATCGATCGCCTCGGGATGGCGTTCAACCGCAGGTGTGGATAAGGGCGCGCGCTGGGAGCCCGCGGAAGTTGGCGCTGCCATCGACCAGCTAATAGCCATGGAGGTGCCGGCGCAGCAAGTATATGGAAGCTGAGATCGCGATTTTGCTGCTCCTTTTGCCTTTCGTCTTTCAGAGCAGGCCGCGGGCTTTTATCAACATTCTGCCAGGGTAGACCATGGACTTCGCCTTTACTGAAGAACAGCAGATGATTAGCGATACGGCTGCGGCTTTTCTAGAGCAGGCCTCTAACAGTTCCGCTGTGCGAGCGGCAATGGTGACCGAGCTCGGTTATGACCCTGAATTATGGCAACGGATCTGCGATGAGATGGTCTGGCCGGCGTTACACATACCCGAGGCTTATGGAGGTATGGGCCTGGGCTATGTTGAATTGGCCGCGACCTTGGAGCAGATGGGGCGTTTTCTGTTGTGCTCACCATTCTATTCGACAGTATGCCTGGGGGCTAACGCGCTGCTGGTCGCTGCTAACGACATACAAAAGGCGCGTTATTTGCCGCAAATTGCAGGCGGTGGTATGACGGCTTCTGTTGCTTTCATGACGGCGGGTCGGGCATGGGATGCCGGGGCAATCGAGGTGGTTGCCGAGCGCAAGGGTGACAGCTTTGTGCTGAATGGCAGCTATCGGTATGTGCCCAACGGCCACAGTGCTGAGCTGCTGGTGCTGGCGGTGCGCCGTCCCGGTTCCAGCGGAAAAGACGGTATCAGCTTATTGTTGCTGCAGCCAGACGACAGCAGTGCCGATGGCTTTTCCCGGCATTACCTGCCGACAATGGATCAAACCCGCAAGCAGGCTCAGCTGGAGTTTAATCATGTGCGCTTGCCCGTCGCGGGCTCCTTGTTGGGGGAGGAGGGAGAAGCCTGGCCGAAGCTGGAAAAGATATTGAACCTGGCGGCAATCGCCACTGCCGCGGAGCAACTCGGCGGCGCCCAGCAAATACTTGATATGACCGTTTCCTATACCAAAGAGCGGGTCCAGTTTGGTCGACCCGTCGCTGGCTTTCAGGCGGTCAAGCACAAGGCGGCAGATATGATGCTGCAGGCTGAGGTGGCGCGCTCGGCGGTTTACTATGCCGCATGCGTAGCCGACGAGGCATTGGTCGGTGGTCCCCTCGAAACAGAACTCGGCGAAGCCGCGAGCGTGGCTAAAGCCTGGTGTTCCGACGCCTATTTTCATAATGCCGCGACCAGCCTGCAGTTGCATGGTGGTGTCGGGTTTACCTGGGAATACGATGTTCACCTGCATCTGAAGCGCGCCAAATCCACAGAACAGTTTTTGGGCAATGGGGCATGGCACCGCGAGCGCCTGGCGGCGCTGTTGCTGGATTAGCCTTTTGGACTATGCCCGAGATTGGGAATGCAAAGCAATGAAACTCAGTTTCTGTATCGAAGACGAGCAGTTTCGCCGTGAATGGGCACAGTGGTTGCACGACAAGCTGGGCGGCGAATATGCCCGCTTGAAATTCCGCGGCGGCCCCGGTGACGAGCACATGTTTGTGGAACAGCGCAGGCAATGGGAGCAACAACTGGCACAGGGTGGTTGGACCTGTATTGGCTGGCCAAAAGAGTATGGTGGTCGCGGCTGCAGCATCGAGCAACAGCTTATTTATCATGAGGAATATGCTCGGGCCGGCGCTCCCGGGCGCATGGGACATATAGGAGAGGGCCTTGTCGGTCCTACCCTGATCGCCTTCGGCAACGCGGTACAGCAACAGAAATATCTGCCGGGTATTATTGCCGGGACCGAGCTGTGGTGCCAGGGCTATTCTGAACCCACTGCGGGCTCAGACCTGGCGAACGTGAAAACCCGCGCCCGCTTCGATGCTGCTCGCAGCGTGTGGCTACTCAATGGCCAAAAGGTCTGGACATCTCTTGCCCATGAGGCAGATTATTGCTTTGCACTGGCGCGCACCGATCCCGACTCAACAGCCCATAAGGGGCTTGGTTTCTTTTTACTGAAGATGAATCAGCCGGGTATTGAGGTGCGGCCCATCGTGCAGCTTACCGGTACGTCGGAGTTCAACGAAGTGTTCTTCGACAATGCGGAATGTGGCGCCGACGATATTGTAGGGGAGCCTGGTGATGGCTGGAAGGTCGCCATGGGACTGCTCGGTTTTGAGCGCGGAGTGTCTACCCTGGGTCAGCAGATGTTATTCCAGAACGAACTCAACCAGATCATCGAACTCGCCAGGGCCAATGGTTCATCCAGGGACCCGCTGCTTCGCCAGCGCATCGCCGACGCGCATATCGGACTGAAGTTAATGCGTTACAACTGTCTGCGAATGCTGTCGGGCAGCCAGGATGGCAGCCTGCGCAAGGAAGCGCTGATCTATAAGTTGCACTGGTCGAGCTGGCACCGTTCGCTGGGAGAGTTGGCGATGGATGTGCTGGGACCAGAGGGCGAGGTACTCGAAGGCGCGCCCTACCATCTCAGTCGACTGCAATCAATGTCCCTGTTTGTGCGTGCCGACACCATATACGGCGGGACTAACCAGATTCAACGCAATATCATCGCTGAGCGCGGGCTGGGTATGCCCAGGGAGCCAAAGTTCAGCGCCTAATGCTGGGCATTATCGCCAAAAAGAGCGCCAGTTTATGCTATCGAACCGGGCTGAAGTCCAGTAGACCACAGGGGAATCCAGAATGGCTTTGAAGCAAGCACCACCCTATGTTGCCGGACATCAGTTATTGGCGGGCAAATCTGTGTTGATCACCGCAGCCGCCGGTGCCGGCATAGGTTTTGCGGCCGCCACCCGGGCTGTTGAAGAAGGCTGCCGTGGTTTGATGATCAGCGATATTCATGCTGGCCGGCTGGAGCAGGCAGTTGCCAAACTCAAGGCAGTGACCGGCATGGATAAAGTGTATGGGATGCTCGCCAATGTGACCGACGAACAGCAGGTGCAGGCGCTGGTCAATGGCGCGGAACAGCAATTGGGCGGTGTCGACATCTTGATCAATAACGCCGGTCTTGGTGGTAGCTGCCTGTTGGTCGATATGCCTGACGAAGAGTGGATCCGGGTGCTCGATATCACGCTCACCGGCACCATGCGCATGACCCGTGCCATGCTCCGGGTGATGCAAGCCAGGCATGCCGGCGTGATTATCAATAATGCTTCGGTGCTCGGGTGGCGGGCCCAGAAAGAACAGTCGCATTATGCTGCTGCCAAAGCCGGGGTGATGGCCCTCACGCGCTGCTCGGCTCTGGAAGCCGCCGACCACGGGGTGCGGATTAACGCGGTATCGCCGTCGATCGCCTTCCACGAATTCCTGAAAAAGACCACCCCCGAGGCTCTGCTGGAGGAGCTGGCGTCAAAGGAAGCCTTTGGTCGCGCTGCTGAAGTATGGGAGGTAGCCAATGTCATGATGTTCCTCGCGTCGGATTATTCTTCGTATATGACCGGGGAGGTCGTAGCGGTGAGCAGCCAGCGGGCCTGATAGGGTTCGATATCGCCTGAATACAGTGTTCGAGGCTGGCGGCTGCCGGGGTGAATGACGGGAGTCCAATGTGAGGGCTAAGTCGTATCTAAATGTGTAGTGAGCCAACTTAGGCACGAGCGGGCGAGGCAGCGGCTAATCCCGCTGGGTAAATACCCGCCCAGCGCCAGGGCTTTATGCTATAGTCGCCATCGATTTTTTGAGTGTCGCCGAGCTTAGAAGCGTTGGCCCGGTCTTACCCGACTGTAATCACACGGGGAAGGGCGGGCTACTATACTAAGACACCTCTGAGTAGCCAGAGACGGGCCGGATTCTACGTATTGGCCTGATAACGCACCTATTCTAGATATCACTGTTTTTTTCACACTGTAGACTGCACATCTTATGGATGCGAAAGCATTTAGGTTTCCACTATTAATTGTTGGCCTGGCGGCACTGCTGGCGGTGATTCTGGTCGGCTTGAAGCCCGAGCCAGAAATGATCGTGCCTGAGCGTAAACCCTTGTTGGTGGACGTGCTGCAAGTGAGTCCAACCACCCTTACTGTCAGCGTTCAGGCCCAGGGCGTGGTCCAGCCCGGTTCTCACACCAGCCTGGTAAGCGAGGTGTCGGGGCGCATTTTGGAAGTGTCCGACAATTTCAAAGCAGGTGGTTTCTTTCGCTCGGGTGAGGTATTGCTGCGCCTGGACGATCGTGACTATCATGCGCGGCTGCAGCAGGCTGAAGCCCTGGTGGCCCAGGCGCGCAGTGCGCTGGCCCAGGAGCGCGGCAGGGTTGCGGTTGCCAAGAGTGAATGGCAGCAGCGCAAGGGCCGCGACTCGGTTGGCGACGATGCCCGGCGCCTCGCGCTGCGGCAACCGCAATTGCTGGAGGCACAGGCTCAACTTGAATCGGCGCAGGCCAGCCTCGGCCAGGCCAAGCTTGATCTTGAAAGAACAACCCTGATCGCACCCTACGATGGTCTGGTCGAGTCCAAGCAGGTCGATATTGGCCAGTACATTACCGCGGGTTCGCCGGTAGGGTCGATTATGTCGGTCGGCGATGCCGAGATACGCCTTGCCATTCCTGAAAGTAAGCTCGGCTATTTATTACTTCCCGATGCCCATCAACCCCTGAGCGGCGCTTTGCCGACGGTCGAATTGAGCCATAGTCTCGACGGTGAGGCTCGCAGCTGGAATGCGGTTTTGGTGCGCACCGAGGGTGTGCTCGACGAGCGCAGTCGTTCCATGTTTGTGGTGGCGCGGCTGGACGACCCCTATGGTATCTATCGCACTGACAAACAGGAGGATTTTTCGCCGCTGCGCTTCGGTATGTTTGTCGAGGCCCAAATCCAGGGGCGTCGCGTGAACGGTGTAATCTCCTTGCCCCGCACTATCATCCGACCCGGAAACCTGGTTTGGATAGTGGATGACAGCAATCGCCTGCAGGAGCGAAAAGTGGGCCTGTTGCGGACCGATGGTGCCGAGATATTTGTTACCAGTGGCCTTGAAGATGGCGATAAAGTGTGTCTTACCAGTGTTGGCCCGGTGTTGCCCAATACCCCGGTGAGTATTGCTTCCGTGGTGCGCCAGGGCAGTGCCAACCGCGGTGAAACCGGCTTGTCCAGTGCGGCACCTGGGCCTGTCAGCCCCGGCGCTGAGACACTGTTACCTGCTCGCTCCAGTGAAAACCTCCGCGCACCGTCGAGCTAGGCCCAATGACAGCAGGCAAGGCAGAACCCCATGAGTGAGTTTGACAGCAACAAGGGCTTGATCGCCTGGTTCGCGCGCAACCCGGTCGCTGCCAATTTGTTGATGGTGCTGATCATTGCCCTTGGGTTTCTGTCGGTCTACACCATCAAAAAGGACATTATGCCCACCATCGATTCCCACATGATCCAGGTCATGCAGGTGTATCCGGGTGCCGCGCCGAGCGAAGTCGAAAAGGGGATCGTGCTAAAGATCGAAGAAGCGGTCAAGGATGTCAACGGCATCAAGCGCATCGAGTCACGCGCCTACGACTCTGCAGCTAACATAAGAATAGAGGCGCAGCATGGCGTCGATATCGATACCCTGCTCAACGAAGTAAAAATCCAGGTAGACAGCATTGCCACCTTCCCCGAAGAAGCAGAGCGCCCGGTCATCTCCAAAGTCGACTGGATGGTCCATGCGGTGCAGTTGCAGTTGTTTGGCAATATCAACGAGCGTTCCGGAAAACTACTCGCCGAGGACATGAAGCAAGAGATGCTGGCGCTGCCAGATGTGGGTCGAATCGAGATTCACGGTGTGCGCGACAGCGAGATTACGATTGAAATCGACGAGTCTCTGCTACGTAAATACGGACTCACCCTGGGGCAGGTTGCACAAACTATTGCCGCTGGCTCTATCGATCTGCCTGCTGGCAGTATTCGCGCCGAGAGCGGCGATATATTGTTGCGCACCCGTGGCCAGGCCTACGATCAGAAGCAGTTTGAACAGGTGGTACTGTTAAGCTGGCCCGACGGCACCCGGCTCACCCTGGGCGATATTGCCAGCATCGACGATGGCTTTGTCGAAGCCGAAGGGTTTGCGGTTTTTGACGATGCTTACACCGTGGCCTTGACGGCATACGCGGTTGGCGACCAGGACATCATCAAAGTGGCGGATGCGGTAAAAGGCTATATGCAGCGCAAAGCCGCAACCCTACCCGAGGGGGTGCACCTGGACTACTGGGCTGACACGACCTATTACCTCGATCAACGGCTGTCGATGATGCTGCGTAATCTGGGACTCGGCGCGATCCTGGTTTTTATCACCCTGGGTTTATTTATGGAGCTGCGCATTGCCTTTTGGGTCATGCTGGGGCTGCCGATCTGTTTTCTTGGCGCATTGGCCATGCTGCCGATGCCAGGGATTGATGTCAGTATCAATATGATGAGCCTGTTCGGCTTCATTCTGGTGCTGGGGATTGTGGTTGACGACGCCATTATTATTGGCGAGAGCGTGCACGACAGCGTGCGTCGCCACGGTCACTCCCTTGAACGGGTGATCAAGGGCGCCCAGCGGGTGGCAATGCCCGCGACCTTCGGGGTGCTCACAACCATCGCCGCGTTTGCCCCTACCCTTTTTATGCAGGGTCCGTATGCCAATTTCCTGTTGTCATTCGGCGCGGTAGTGACTCTCTGCCTGCTGTTTTCCCTGATTGAATCGAAATGGATCCTGCCTGCTCACCTGGCCCACTCTGGCGCTGGAGGCTGGCTTCACTCGCGCCACCAGGAGCGCTTGCAGCAAGCCAATAACAGGGCACTCGACCGGTTTATCGCCCACTACTATCGACCTTTCCTTGAGAAGACCATCGCCCATCGCTATAACACGGTGGCGGTTTTCCTTGGGGTCTTGATTCTGGTGTTTGGCTTGATAGCCGGGGGTTGGATTCGCTACGTGATGATGACAGACCAGGCGGGAGACTATATCCAGGCCAATCTGGAAATGGTGCGCGGTACCCCCGACTACAAAACCCGTGAGGCCCTGTTGCAGATGCGGGCGGCGCTGAGTGAAATAGAGGCTGAGTACCAGCAGGAACATGGTGAGGGCGAAAAGTTTTACCAGCACATCTTTAGCTACGGTGTTGATGGGCGCATTGGTTTTTTTATGATTGAGTTAGTGCGACCCGACGTACGCAAGCTGGAGGCCAGGGAGATAGTTCAGCGCTGGCGTGAAAAGGTGGGAGATATTCCCGGCGCCAGGGTATTGTCATTCACAGAACTGGAAGGTCCGGGAGACAAAGACCTGAAGTTCAATATTGTTGGCAAGGACAGAGAGCAACTGCAACTCGCTGCAGAAGAGTTGGAGGAAAAGCTGCGCAGTTACTATGGCGTCTTCGATATCGAAAACGGTTCCGCCGATCTGGTCAACGAGATTCACCTCGATATCAAGCCCGGTGCCGAAGCCCTTGGCCTCAGCCTGTTTGATGTTGGCCGCCAGGTCCGAGACGCATTTTATGGTTCTGAAGCGCAGCGCCTGCAGCGCGGCAACGATGAAGTGAAAGTGATGGTGCGCTACCCGCAGAGTGATCGCCGAACGGTGGCCGACCTTGAAAACATGTATATTCGCACCCCTGATGGCAACGAAGTGCCGTTGATGTCGGTGGCCGAGCTGGAGTTCAAACCGGCGATGGCCGAGTCCATACGGGTAAACCGTGCGACCGCGGTGCCGGTATCGGCGGAAGTGAACAAGGCCGTGCTGGAGCCGAACAAAGTGGTGCGGGAGATAACCGGCCCGTTTTTTGCCGAACAGGTGAAGAAGTATCCCGACCTGATTTACAAACTTGACGGCGATGCGCTGGAAAGCAAAAACATTGAAGATTACATGTTCAAGGGCTTTATCCTGTCGTTGTTTGCGATCTACGCGTTGCTGGCCATTCCACTCAAGTCCTATGTCCAACCTTTGATGGTAATGAGTGTGATTCCGTTCGGGGTCATTGGCGCCGCTATTGGCCATGTCATTATGGGTGGAATGCCCCTTAGCATGATGTCGCTGATGGGCGTGATTGCGCTGTCCGGCGTGGTGGTGAATGACAGCCTGATACTGGTGGAATTTGTTAACCGGGATGTGCGCGACAAGGGTGTAGCGATACAGAAGGCCGTGGTGGATGCTGGCTGTCGTCGCTTCCGGGCTATACTGCTCACTTCGTTGACCACTTTCCTGGGCATACTACCGATGCTGCTGGAAGGCAGTGCGGAGGCGCAGTTTATGGTGCCGATGGCGGTGTCCCTCGGCTTCGGGATTGTATTTGCAACCGTCATTTCGCTGTTTTTTGTCCCCAACCTGTATGTCATTCTCGAAGATATTAAAGCACTGGTGGCCGCCCCGAAAAGCGGCGACCCGAGTTATCGAGAGGACCAGGCATAAGACTTGACCGCGCCTGGGGACAAATTCCGGCGGGAGCGTAGGCTCGCACTTTTTTCTCTGGTGCCGGGTTGGGTCTTTAGGACTTGAAAAGCGTCCCCAATTTCTTTTTAATTTCGCGTTTTTCCATAGCAACAGTTGAGGTACTGCATGATTGAGATAAGCCATCTCAGTAAGGAGTTTGGCCATTTCGCGGCGGTTGTGGATCTGACTTTTAAGGTTTCTCCCGGTGAAGTGTTGGGTTTTCTGGGCCCCAATGGCGCCGGCAAGACCACCACTATGCGTATGATTACCGGCTTTATCGCGCCAAGCAGCGGCTCGGTGTCGATATACGGGCACGACATCCAGTCTGACCCGATGGGGGCCAAGCGCCTGCTGGGTTATCTGCCCGAAGGTGCACCGGCCTATGGCGATATGACGCCGGCACGGTTTTTGGCTTTCGTCGCCGATATTCGCGGTTTGCGCGGTGCGCAAAAAAAGCAGCGAATGGATGCCATGGCGGCGGATCTGGAATTGCAATCGGTCTGGCATCAGCCTATCGAAACTCTCTCCAAGGGTTTCAAGCGCCGCGTTGGCCTGGCCCAGGCCCTGATTCACGATCCACAGGTGTTGGTGCTTGACGAACCGACCGACGGTCTCGACCCCAACCAGAAGCAACAAGTGCGAGAACTTATCCAGCGCATAGCGGCCGACAAGATTATCCTTGTGTCGACGCATATTCTGGAGGAAGTCAGCGCGGTATGCAGTCGTGCCATGATTATCGCGGCGGGTAGCCTGGTGGCGGACGGCAGCCCGGCGCAGTTGCAGGCGCGCTCACGTACCCACGGCGCGGTGGTGTTGCAGCTGCCGGCTCGCGACGGACTGGCACAGGAGTTGGCCGCCATACCGGGTGTCGCGGAGGTAGAAACAGACGCATTACTGGCGGGACGCTACACGCTGATTCCACAGCCCGGAGAAGACATTCTACTGGCGGTATCTGCTCATGTAAGCCGGGCAGGCTGGCAGATAGAAGAATTGCGCCAGGAAGTGGGTCGCCTCGATGATGTTTTCAGAGTCCTTACATCTCGGGCCGGGGAGGGACTGCACTGATGGGCGGTATTGTGGCTGCAATTTTCCGGCGCGAGTTGGCATCGTATTTTTCGACGCCACTGGCTTATGTGTTTATCGTGATATTCCTGGTGCTCACAGGGATTTTTACCTTCTATATGGGAAGTTTCTACGAACGGGGGCAGGCCGACCTGGCGCCGTTTTTTAATTATCATCCATGGCTCTACCTGTTTCTGGTGCCGGCAGTATCCATGCGTCTTTGGGCGGAGGAGCGTAAGTCGGGTAGCATCGAGCTGCTATTGACCCTGCCGGTTCGTACCTGGCAGGCAGTGGTCGGCAAGTTTTTTGCCGCCTGGGTGTTTACCGGGCTGGCCCTGGCACTCACTTTTCCACTATGGCTTACGGTCAACTACCTGGGTGAACCGGACAACGGCGTTATTCTGGCGGCCTATATCGGTAGCTGGCTGATGGCCGGTGTCTATCTCGCCATTGGCGGCTGTATTTCTGCCGCAACCAACAATCAGGTTATCGCCTTTATTCTAACGGTAACGGTATGCTTTCTGTTTGTTGCTGCAGGCTCACCCATTGTAATGAACCTGTTTACCTCGTGGTCCGACAGTCGTCTTTGGAGCGCTATCGCCAGTGCCAGCTTTCTGGTGCGCTTTGAATCCATCAGCAAAGGTGTACTCGACTTCAGGGATCTGTTTTATTTTGGCTGGATGATGGCTTTGTGGCTTGGGGCAACGGTCATCGTTATCGATATGAAAAAGGCACAATAGACATGGGAGCGAAGAAACGTTTTTCTGCGGCAATCAAGCTGCTGTTTTTGGTTTTTCTCGGCCTTGCTTTACTGTTGGTGGGTCAGTCGTGGTTCAAGCATATGCGGGTTGATCTTACCGAAGACAAGGTATTCACGCTGACTGACGGCACTCGCAATATAGTCCGCGACCTGGAGCAACCGGTCGAGTTGTTGTTCTTCTATTCCGAGAAAGCCATGCGTGAGACACCGACATTGCGCAACTTTGCCCAGCGCATTGAAAATGTGCTGGAAGAGTTTGCGCTGTTGTCGGATGGCAAGCTGGAACTTAAAAAAATTGATCCCGAGCCATTCTCGGAAATGGAAGATCGGGCCGCCGAGCTGGGAATGCAGGCGGTGCCGGTGAGAGTTGGCGCGCCGCAGTTGTATCTTGGTCTTGCGGCGGTAGGTGCCAATGGTGCCGAGGAGGTCATCACATTTTTCCATCCGAATCGGCAGCAGTTCCTGGAGTACGATATTGCCAAGGCAATATATCTGGCAGCCCGCCAGGCTCCACCCAAAATTGGTTTGATCAGCGGCCTGCCGGTAAACGGTGGTCTTGATATGGCAAGCCGTTCGATGAACCGACCCTGGGCATCGGTACAGCAGTTGCAGCAGCTCTACGACATTGCTGATCTCGGCCCGAGCCCACTGCAGATTCCTGAAGACGTCGATTTGCTGTTGGTTATACATCCGGCAACGGTGGGGGAGCAGACACTCTATGCGATTGACCAATTCGTTTTGTCGGGTCGCAATGCAATCGTCTTCGTCGACCCCTTTGCCGAGACGGCCGCTGCGGAACCGGGCTCGGCGCCCATGCCCGGCAGCGTGCCAACGGCCTCTGGTTTGCCACGCCTGTTCACGGCCTGGGGTGTCGAAATGGTGCCGGAAAAGGTGCTGGGAGATGCCGCCCACGCGATGTTGGTGAATATAGCCGACGATCAACCGCCGGCGCGCAACCTGACTTTGCTCGGCCTGGGTGAAGCCAATATCGCTAGCGGTGAACTGGTCACCGAGGGTCTGGACACCTTGAATGTGTCCAGCACCGGGGTCTGGCGTACCTTGGAAAACGCTACCACCGAGTGGCGCGACCTGGTGTGGTCATCTAAAGCCGCCGCGCTGATTGAGGTGAGCAGTCTTGAAGATCTTATGGATCCCAATCGTCTGTTTGACAGCTTTGTCCCGGACGGGATCACCCATGTCATAGCGGGTCAGGTGTCGGGTGAGGTAAGCACCGCATTCCCCGATGGAAAGCCGGCAATTGCTGCTGACATGCCGGCAGAAGCTGCAGCGGATTCCGCCGCAGATAAGGTTGCAGATGAGCGGGTCGATGATAAGGTAAATGCCAACATGAGCCTGCAGCGGGGCACCATTAATGTGCTGTTGGTTGCCGATACCGATCTGTTAACGGATCGCTTGTGGGTGCAAGCCCAGACGTTTTTTGGCCAGCCGGTATTGTCGCCATTTGCCGACAACGGGTCGCTGCTGATCAACGCAGCCGACTACCTGGTTGGCAGCGGCGACCTGATCTCGATTCGCGGTCGGGGAACTTACAACCGTCCCTTTACCCGGGTACATGAGATCCAGCGCGAAGCGGAGGAGGACTATCGGGCCACAGCCGATGAGTTGACTGCGCAACTGGAGGCCACGGAGCGGAAATTAACCGAGCTGCAGCAGTTGAAGAGCGGTGAAGACAAGCAGGTACTAAGTCCGGAGCAGGAGCAGGCGGTTGATCAATTCCTGGCGCAGAAGCTGGAGATTCGCAAATCGCTGCGCGAGGTCCAGCATCGGTTGACCAGCGATATTGAGACGCTGGGTACGCGCCTGAAGCTTATCAATATTGGGCTTATTCCAGTGTTGCTAAGCATTTTGATGCTGGCTTTCAGCTTGTTGCGACGGCGGCGGCGACGGCAGTACTAAGGCACCGTGACAATCGAAGCGGCCACTACCTTCGCACAGCCCAACACCGAACTCCCAAGCGGGCGATCCTGCCCCGGAGCAGGAGGTCTTATGAGCCGTCACACTGCGGAGCCCTGTTTTCGTCGGCGCGAATTGTGCGAAGCTTGCGGACGGCATCCTTAAGCTTGCGCTCGGTGTCGTTGCGGTCGAGCAGCGCTGGGTCATTTTTTTCCAGCGTGGGATAAAGGGTGGCAGCTTTTTCATAATTGTTCTGGTCAGCGTAGGCAAGCGTTTCAAGCCAGGTGCCGGACAGGGCGTAATTACGATCCTTGTTCTGCTGGCCTTTGGCGGCCAGATCCAGAGCCTTGTTGTAATCGCAGCCCACCAGTGCCAAAAAGCCGTTGTAGTTATCTTCACCAAACTGGGCGGCGAAGCGTTGTTGCTGCTTTTTGTCTATGCTCGCACCGCTGGCGGCGCCAGCTGCCGCGCCACTGGCGGCACCTATTGCAGCACCGGCAGCAGCTCCGCCCAGGGCATCGCCGCCAAAAATTAAACTGCTGACCAGTCCGCCAACGGCGCCGCCGATAGCGCCACTAGTGGCGCCTTGCTTGGCTCCAGCAGAGCTATTTGTGCCGGTACAGCCCGTTGCCAGGCAGGTGGCTACAGTAATCGCGGCAATATATTTGGCTAGATTCATCGGATTGATACCTTGGGGAGTTCGTGCTGCATCACTATTGTGCAACGTTGTAGGGCGCTATTGTAGGCCAGGGGGCAAGGCTATGACTAGATCTGTGGCGCAGCTGGATTTTAAGCATATAGGGAATTGGTATAACCTTTTTGTTGCAGTGGCAACAACGATTCTCTATATTTCCGCTCCCATCAGGTAAAAAGGAACAGGCGATGGCCCTCGGCGGGTTAGTGACCCTGGCAACGGAACCTTTGGACAGCGCAATCGATAATCTGGATTTGGCAGAGCAGAACGCTATATTGCGGGATTATTCCGCCGAAGATATCGTGCGCTGGGCGTTGGCTTTGAACGAGCCCATCATGGCCAGCACCAGTTTTAGCCCCAACTCAGCGGTAATGCTGCACCTGGTGTCGAAAATTGCCCCCGAGTTACCGATTATCTGGGTAGATAGTGGCTACAACACCCGCGATACCTATCTGGTTGCGGAGCAGCTGATTGCAGATCTGAAGCTCAATATTCAGGTTTATACCCCGCGTATGACCGCCGCCCGGCGCGACGCACTGATGGGTATTCCGATGCCCGGGGAAGACGAATCACTGCATCGAGAGTTCACGCGTCAGGTTAAGCTTGAGCCTTTTTCACGCGCGATCGAAGAGTTTAAGCCGAGGATTTGGCTGGCCGGTATTCGGGCTGAAGAAACTGCTTTTCGCAAGACCCTGAATATCCTGTCGTGGGATAACCGCGGCATTTTGAAAGTAGCACCCCTGTTTCATCTCAATGAAACCCAGTTGGAAGACTACATGGAGTGCTACGGCCTGCCCAGCTGCCGCAAGTATTTCGATCCCACCAAGGTTGCTGACGACCGCGAGTGTGGGCTGCATACCGGCGCCTGAGCGCCGCTCCCTGGAGCGTCTCAACCCTACCGTTCAACTAAAATCGTCGACCAGCCGCTGCAGGGTATCCCGCAACTGCTGGGGTTGCTGCCGCTCCAATTGTTGCATCTGTTCACGGTACTGCTTCTGTTCTGCTCTGCCCAGTTTTCGCCACTGCTCAAGTCGCGGAATATGGGCAGTCGCTTCGTTCAGGTGGAAAATCGGGGCGTAGAGTTGGCGCGGTCGGTTGCCGTTGTCGAGATAGTCGAGCAGGGTCGCGATCCGGATGGCTGCCTCCGTGGTGTCCACTTGTTGGCTCAGAGCACCTTTCGCCAGTACCACAACGCTCATCCGCGCCTTTTGTTTGGCTGGACTGTCGGACGCTACCGCAGGTATATCCCGAGTTCCGGTGCTGCGATACAGCCGGTAGAGCAGGGTGCTAGCCCACGCCATCAGGCCTGCGATAATAAGGAGTGCGAGAATGATGATGGGAGTCAGGGCGCTGCTTTCCATGGTTGAGTCTCAAGCTGGTTGGACGATAATGTCCTGTGGACGGTGATAGAATTGGACCTACGCGGTTTATACGTCGCAATGCTGTGATCTCGATCACAATACCAGTGTGGCAATGATAGCGGGGCGTTCGGGGCTGCTAACTTTTGTCCTATATCTAGGGCAACTCTGATTAATTCGTTGACGCTGAAGCATTACCGAATTGATCAGAGGTGCCCTAGCGCAACTGAGCTATGGAAAATCGATGCCTGAGACAAACTTGAACGCCGTGGATTGGACAGCATGCCCCGAGCAGGGAAATGTGCCGGCCTGGCAGGTTCAACTGGACCGTTTGGTGCCGCCGGAATTTTTGCTGGATCCAAAACTGCGGGTCAAAAGCCGCATCCTGGTTTACCTTATTGGACTCGGCGTGATCGGTGCGGTCACTGCCGAGTTGGCATTTTTGATTCTCACTGTCGGCCTCCATAAGGGCAGTATGTGGCTGAGTCATGGGGCAGCGGTGGCGATGATCCTGGTTTGCCTGCTGAGCCTGGTCGTGCTCAGGGTGGGAAAATCCATGTCGCTGGCAGCGAATACCATGCTGACATCACTGTTCCTCATTACCGCAATTTTTGTGGGTTCCCTGGCCAATGTTTCGGCGCCACCACTGTTTATATGGCCCCTGGTGGTTATGCTGGCGTTTGTTATCGGTGGCCGTCGTGCCGGTTATATCTGGCTCAGCGTTGTTATGTTCAGCAGCCTGATGGTGCTTGCCTTGCATGCCAGTGGTTTCAGTTTCAGTTTCCTGCCCAGCCCTGAGCTCAATCCCTATTACTCATCATTGGCCATGTTGGTGGCGGCGTATGGCGTGATAGGCGTCGCCTGCGGCATCAATGCATCCGCGGTCGAGCAATATGAAGACCGTATCAATAGTGAGCGAGACAGGTTTCAGAAGCTTTCAGAGCTCGACCCTTTGACCGGCCTGCTGAATCGCCGGGCTTTCTACCACCTGCTGAATATTCTGGCAGTCGAAGAGACCGACGACATACACCAGTGCTCACTGATTTACATTGACCTCGATAAATTCAAGCGTGTGAACGACAGCCTCGGCCATGAGGCCGGTGACACGGTGCTGGCGAGCGTCGCCAATCGCCTCAAAGGTGCCGCCCGTGATACCGATTTTGTTGCCAGGCTCGGGGGTGATGAGTTTGCTGTGGTGATGTTGGGGACCTGCACCCGGGAAACCGTGGTGCAACGCGCAAACTCAATATTACGCTCGCTCAAGGCGCCTATCGAAGTCAATGGCGGTGAAGTGAGCATTGGTGCCAGTGCCGGTATTGCCATCTATCCGCAACATACTGATGACATCCTGCAGTTGGTGCCGCTCGCCGACCATTCGATGTTTCGGGCTAAAACCTCCAGTACCCGGATCATGATGACCGAGCAATTTCTCTATCAGCCGCACGCCCAGGCAAGCTAAACCGGATGGCGGTACTTTGCTTTCGAAGCTGGCGCCGGGGGTAGCGGCGGGAAGCCCATAGCCGCCAGCAATACTCTAACGGTTTTTGTTTTCCTCGCTGCGAAACTTTCCTATCTCGCTATATACGGGCAAGCGTGTGCGATTGATACCTCCCAGAGGGCGGTGAGCAGGGAGGCTCTGCCAGGGGTTGAACGTCATGGATTCGCAATTGTCCCGGGTTTGCGCGCTGGTCTGGTCGCTCGCTATCTGCAGGGTGGCAATACTGATAAAGGCTGATTTCTGCTCGCTCCATAATATCGAGGCATCTTCAATCGGCATGGTGTTGGCATCCAGCTGAAACTGCACCATAAAGTTAAAGCAGGCGGCTTGCTGTTGCAGATGGTCTCGCATCGCAGCAGAGAGAAAGTCGCGGTGGTCCACTACCCTTAGCTCTGGCACAACGATATCGCAGGGCCTCAGTGCGTATTTCACCGCGACGGATGAATTGTCGCCAAAACGATAGGGCGTTGTACTCCAGTAGTCGATGGCAAAGGGATTGGAAATTCGCTGGCGACCATTGAGCACGATTTTCAAGGAGTAGAAATGTGCCGGGTTGATAAAGTAACGCCAAAGGCTGCGATCCCTGGTGGCATCGATAAAATCGAGAAAATCCGCCGGATTGGCGGCAAACAGCACGGGATAACTATTGAACAAAAAATCCTGCTCGCCCCGCGCGCCCCACAGCGGTGTGCCGTCGACCCCTTGGAGCTTGATAGACAGGCCCCTGAAGTCTTTTTCGCGATCATCGTCCTGGGTTGCATTGGCAAAGCGCAGCTGCGCGGGATAGGTTTTTTGCTGCGCAAAGATTCCCTGGCGCAGGCCCTCGGGAAGGTCCGGGTTCACAGTGAAGCGGGCGTCAAAGCAGGCCAGGGTTTTCGACTGATTGAAACGCTTGAGCAGGCCGCTACCGGCTCTTGCCAGGCTGATTTCCTTGATCGCAGCAATCATGTCTGCTGCTTGCTGTGATTCCAGTGCCGAAACGCGCTCCTCGCCCAATGCCAGGGGCTGGCCCGCAACTCCACCGCTGCACAACAACGTCAAGGAGGACGCAGCGATCAGTCTAATGGGCGAGCACAGGATCTGCTTTGGCATCATCTCTTGGCTCCCAGCCATTCCCTGTAGCGCGCTGACATGTGCGTAAGCCAGCGGCTATTGACTCCATTGCCTGCTGTAACGGGCCAGCGCTGCGGAGGCAGCTTGCAGCCACCTCTTGTCAATGCCCGGAGCAGCAGCGCTAGCCGTTATTCGAGGTGGTAGGTATCTCGCAGTGCATAGACTTCGTTTTCCCACACGCGATCAAAGCGCTCGGAATCGACCACCGCCTTGTCAAGCATGCGCCGGAAAAATTCGATTTGCTTTTCCGTGGCTGAAGGCTTGGAAAACAGAATCAGGGCAAACTTGCTGAAGTCACGCACCAGCACATCAAAAATCTGGTCCAGCAGGTCATCGCTAACCCCCTGGATTGCGGCGCTCTCGATAACTAGCTGACCGTAGACCACCAGGGTAAACAATTCGCCGACGTTGAGCAGGAAGTCGATATCCTTCGCCTGCTCTTTGTCGGGCGTGGCCGCGAGCATAAATTCCTTGAACACTTCGATCTGCCGTTTGAACACATTGACATTGGGCAGGTCGACCGAGTTATAGGCTTGATTGAAATCGTGGAACTGGATTTTGCCCAGCGCCTTGGCCGGTCCCTGGTGAAACAGGAAGGTATCGTTGCTGGCGTCGCAGCGCTCGGGCACAGCGGCAAATTCGGCGGGATTGAAAAAGTAATTGGGCATGAATTTAATAATCAATGCCATGTTAACGTGCACCGTGCCCTCGAGCTTGGGCAAGGCGCGAATATCAACCGCGGCAACACTGAAGTACTGGTCTTTCTCAAAACCCTTGGCGGCGATAACGTCCCACAGATGGTTCATCACGTGCTCACCTTCGGTGGTGACTTTCATTTTTACCATCGGGTTAAACAACAGGTAGCGGCGATCGGTCTCGGATGCACTACGCATATAGTCTGAGGCGCGCAGGGCAAACAGCTTCATCGCGGTCAGGCGACAGAAGGCATCGACGAACAACCCGCGAATATGCGGAAAATCCGTGACGTAATGATCAAACAGCCGACGCTTTGAGGCATGGTTGAGAGCCTCGTAAAAAGCGTGGGTGCAGATGCCGATAGAGGCCCAGCCAAGATTGTATTTGCCGACGTTTATCGTATTCAGCGCGCAGTCCCATGCTTTGGAACCGCGGCTGAGAATATTGGACTCGGTGATGGGGTAATCGGACAGTCGGTACTGGGCAACAAAGTTCTGGGATGATACGGTGTTTTTCACACACTCATATTTTTCGTGCTGCGAGTTTACCTCGAAAAACACGTAGTCGTCGGTGCCCGCAACTTTGGCAAAGGTTGACACCATGGCAGCCTGGTTGCCGTTGCCAATATAGTATTTGTCGCCGCTGGCCAGATAGCTGCCGTCGGCCTGGGGGTGGAGCATCATTTCGGAGGAATAGATATCGGCGCCGTGCTCCTTTTCAGATAAGCCAAAAGCAAAAATTTCGCCCTGCTGCAGCAATGTGGCGGCCTTGTGTTTGGCGGCTTCGTTATCACCCATCCAGATCGGGCCAAGCCCCAAAATCGATACCTGCCAGGTGTACCAGTAACTCAGGCCATAAAAGCCGAGCAGTTCGTTAAAATCGCAGATGCGCCGGGTATCCCAGCGGCTGTCGTCGCCACCATAGCCTGCCGGGGTCAGTAGCCCGGCAAACACTTGTTTGTCTTTTACGAAATCGAGGAAATCCTGGTACCAGACCCTGGCGTTGTAGTCGTCAATTATCTTTTGTTTACCCTTGCTCCGGAAAAAGGCGTGGGTTTGCCGCATTATTTCCTGCGAGGCCGGGTCGAGCTTGTCGTAGTTTTCCTGATCAGGATTTAGGAGGATGCCCATGGATTGCTGCTCTCTTATGGATTGGCGGTCGTCAGAATAGGAGGGCCCGACCCAAATGTCCATAGCGCTTTGGGGACACTCTCGTCAGCGGACAACGGCATGCTCCGGTACCGCAAGGTGTCCGCTGGGCCGCTCCTCTAGGTGGACTGATCCACCCTTTTCTGAGTTCAATTCCTGCACTGCTACAAATCGGCAAAACCTCAGGGTAGAATGCGTGGCAAAATCAGAGATCAGGATCATTATGACCAGCATCGGCACACCATTTTCCAAGACTGCTACCCGGGTTATGTTGCTGGGTGCCGGGGAGCTGGGCAAGGAAGTGGCTATCGAATGCCAGCGCCTGGGTGTGGAGGTAATAGCTGTCGACCGCTACCCCGATGCCCCGGCAATGCAGGTGGCAGATCGTAGCCATACCTTGTCGATGCTCGATGGTGATGCACTGAAAAAGCTGATTGAACTGGAACAGCCGCACTTGATTGTGCCAGAGATAGAAGCGATCGCCACTGCCACCCTGGTGGAATTGGAACGGGACGGCTTTCAGGTAATTCCCAGCGCCCGGGCCACTCGCCTGACCATGAATCGCGAGGGTATTCGCAGTCTCGCCGCACAAGAGCTGGGACTGGCGACATCGCCTTATCGGTTTGCGGGAGACCATAGCGAGTTTGTTGCTGCGATTAACGCCATTGGTACGCCTTGTATCGTCAAGCCTATTATGAGTTCGTCGGGTAAGGGTCAAAGCACCATCAGGTCAGAAGCCGATATTGACCCAGCCTGGGAATACGCCCAGCAAGGTGGCCGCGCCGGGGCAGGGCGAGTCATCGTGGAAGGCATGGTTGATTTTGATTACGAAATCACGCTGTTAACGATTCGCCACAGCGGTGGCACCAGTTTTTGCCTGCCGATCGGTCATCGCCAGGCCGACGGCGATTACCAGGAATCCTGGCAGCCCCAGGCAATGAGCGACGCCGCCTGGGATAAATCCTGTGCTATCGCCGCCAGCGTTTGCGAGGCATTGGGCGGCAAGGGATTGTTTGGCGTGGAGTTGTTTATCAAAGGCGACGAGGTGTATTTTAGTGAGGTGTCGCCACGGCCCCATGATACCGGCATGGTGACCCTGATCTCCCAGGACTTGAGTGAATTTGCCCTCCACGTGCGGGCAATACTCGACCTGCCGATTCCCAATATTGTCCAACACGGCGCATCCGCTTCCAGCGTCATCCTGGTGGATGGCCATTCCTCTGCTACCTGCTTCGGTAACCTGCAGCAGGCACTACAGGAGCCCGATACGCAACTGCGCTTATTCGGCAAGCCGGAAGTGGCGGGACGTCGGCGGATGGGCGTTGCGCTGGCGCGCGCCGGGTCGGTGGATGCCGCGCGAGATAAAGCCAATCGTGCGGCGGCTGCGGTGACCATTGAGCTTTAAGACCTGCGCTTAATCGTGATGACGGCATCTGTCGCGGTGACAGCAAAGTTTCATTGATCTAAACATGCACTAATGACTGCTACGTAACTTGCTGAATATTATACAATAAAAAATTCTCCCCATTGCGGCAGGCTGTGCTGACAGCTTAGGGCACTGCAATTGACAGGGTTTCTTTCACCTGCTCCATTACCACAATGCTGGTAGATGCATCTACACCGGGCAGGGTTAGTAAGGTTTCGCCGAGGAACTCACGATAGGCCTGCATTTCGGCCACCCGGGCTTTGATCAGGTAATCAAAGTTTCCGGTGACCAGGTAGCACTCCTGTACTTGCGGCAAGCTTATCACCGCCTTGCGAAAGGCGGCGAAGCTGTCCTGGCTGGTGCGGGAGAGGCGTATTTGCACAAACACCACCAGGCCGGCATCGAGGTAGGTCGGATTGAGCATGGCCTGGTAGCCGCTGATAACTTTCATTTTCTCCAGCTTGCGTACGCGTTCAATGCAAGGCGTGGTTGTAAGACCGACACGCCGTGCGAGCTCTGCGTAGCTGATACGCCCATCCTGCTGCAGCTCCCGCAGAATGTTCTTGTCGATTTTGCTCAGCTCAATACCCGTTTGGCTCATATCAGTAGAAAGCCCTTTAAATTAGAGAATAAATAGTAAGATCTACTGTATAGATACAATAAAAGAGAAAACTATCGCACGCGAGGATCATATACTAGGTGCTTAAGCAAATGCTAATTGCGGAGATCGCCGTTATGTTGATTGGAGTACCTAAAGAGATTAAGAATCATGAATACCGCATTGGTCTTACCCCGGCTGGGGTAGGGGAGTTGGTGCGGGCAGGGCACAAGGTACTGGTGGAAACCCGAGGCGGTGCATCGATTGGCTTTGAAGATGATGATTACCGGGCCGCCGGCGCCAGCGTCGCTGACAACGCCCAGGCGGTGTTTGAGGCTGCCGAAATGATCGTCAAGGTCAAAGAGCCGCAACCGGTGGAATGCGAGATGTTGTCACCGGGACAGATATTGTTTACCTACCTGCACCTGGCTCCCGATCCCGGGCAAACTGAGTTGCTGCTCAAGAGCGGAGTGACCGCGATAGCCTACGAAACCGTTACCGACGCTCGCGGTACCCTGCCGCTGCTAGCGCCAATGAGCGAAGTTGCCGGACGTATGTCGATCCAGGCCGGTGCATTTTATCTTGAAAAGGAAAACGGTGGCCTGGGAGTTTTGCTGGGCGGTGTGCCCGGGGTTGAGGCGGCACGGGTACTGATTATTGGCGGAGGTGTGGTAGGTGAGAACGCCGCGCGCATGGCGGTAGGTTTGGGTGCCAAGGTTTCGGTGCTGGATCGCTCTCACGATCGCTTAAAGTACCTCGACAACGCCTTTGCCGGTCGCCTGCAAACCATTTACTCCACTGCCGAGGCGATAGAGAAATATGCCCTGGAAGCCGATCTTGTGGTGGGGGCCGTGTTAATTCCTGGCGCTGCAGCCCCCAGGCTTATTAGTCGTGAGCTGGTCAGCCGTATGAAAAAGGGTGCGGTTATGGTGGATGTCGCCATCGACCAGGGTGGTTGTTTTGAAACCAGCCGACCCACCACCCACCAGCAACCGGTTTACGCGGTAGACGAGGTGATTCACTATTGTGTGGCGAACATGCCCGGCGGTGTAGCCCGCACCTCAACCATGGCTCTAACCCACGCCACCCTGCCGTTCGCAGTGCGGCTGGCTGATCGGGGCTTGCAGGCATTGGTGGACGACCCGCATTTGCGCAATGGGCTCAATGTGCATAACGGCATGCTCACCTGTGAGCCGGTGGCGCAGGCACTGGGGTATGATTATGTCGAGCCACTGATTGCTTTGGGCAAGGCGGCAACGGGCAATTAGAATCGAGCCCGGGCAATTTCGATGACTGGCTCCTGGATGCGAGCATGCAGGCTGGACGCCCCGGCCTGCGCAAGCATGGGGTGGGAGCGGCGGAGAAAATATTTTCTTCAAATAATTGCCGCTGGCTTACAGGTATTCCAGCTGCTGCTGATACAGCACGGCGTCCAGCTGGCTGGCATGTTCTTCAATCTTGGCGCAGGTGCCTTGTACCGCGGCTTTGCTGGGTCCCACACAAACAAATGTCCACTGGGCCCTGTCCCATTGGTCCGGGAAGTCACTTTCACATACCGCCACGTTGTTAAGCCTGCCAAAGCGATCTCTCAAGCCCTTCAGCCGCTGGCGCTTTTGTTTCAGCGAGCGGCATCCTTCCAGGTGAAAGTCGAGAGTTAATACGGCGAGCTGCATCAGGCAGGGTCAAAGCGCATCGACAAATCAATGGCGCTGGCGTCTTTGGTCAGTGAGCCGATTGAAATATAGTCGACGCCACTCTTGGCGATATTGCGGATGGTCTGCCGGGTAACGCCACCAGAGGCTTCCAGCTTGGCCCTGCCGGCATTCAGCTTTACCGCTTCGCGCAACAGGTTGTTGGTAAAATTGTCGAGCATAATGATGTCGGCACCGGCATCGAGAGCCTGCTGCAATTGTTGCAGGTCTTCTACTTCCACCTCTACGGGGCGGTCGGCGTGATTACTGCGCGCCCGTGCGACGGCGGCCGCGATAGACCCGCAGGCGGCAATATGGTTCTCTTTGATCAAAAAGGCATCAAATAAGCCAACCCGGTGGTTTTGGCAGCCTCCGCAAAGAACCGCATATTTTTGTGCAGTGCGCAGGCCGGGAATGGTCTTGCGGGTATCGAGAAGCACCACCTCAGTGTCTGCCACCAGATCGGCATAGAGCCTGGCATTGGTCGCGGTTGCAGACAACAACTGGAGGAAGTTGAGCGCGGTGCGCTCTCCGGTAAGAATAGCCCTTGCCCTGCCCCTGACACTGAATAGTTGTTGGTCAGCGGTCACCATTTCGCCGTCGTTGCAATGCCATTCAACATGAATGCGGGGATCGAGCTGGCGGAAAACCTCATCGACCCATTCCTGGCCACAGATAATCGCCTGTTCACGGCTTATCACATGGGCCACGGCGGTGCGCTCTTCGGGAATCAATTCGGCGGTAATGTCACCACTGCCAATATCTTCTGCAAGTGCGTTTTGGACGGCCTGTCGCAGATCGGGCAAAAAATCTTCAGGTACTTGCATGGCAAAGACTCGTTGTGCTGAGATTGGCATTGTAGCAGCACTGCTGGCTGGAATCAGCTTCAGGGCAGGGCGCTGTGGCGACTGTTGTGCCAGTCTCAAGCACCGGCAAAGGGTAGCTTTTCAGCATACCGAGCCCGGTGCTCGTGACCCGGGCCTTCAGCATGGTCCCCGGACTATTGAGCCTGTATTAGCAAGAGTTCGCCATCGCGCTGGCGCCATTCAATATTTTTCAACGCACTCATGCCCAGCAGTACCGGTTCGTCGCTTGCCATCGCAGGGTTTATGCTGGCTTTGACCTTGCGCAGCACAATGCCGCCGATGACAATTTCCTCGATTACAGTGGAGTAAACCTCGATTCTGCCATTGGCCGTATTGGCGATGCTGGCAGGCCCGCGCGGCAAACCCAGTTTGCGCGCTAGCCCCTCAGGAAGCACGACATCCGTGGCCCCGGTATCCACCAGCAGGGTGGCCTGTACGCCGTTAAAGCGCGCTTTGGCAAAGTAGTGGTGCTGGCGATTGGCCTGCAGGATTACTGCCTGCTGTCCATCGTCCGCAACCTGTGTCCTGGGGTTCTGGTTGGGGTTCTGGCGCTGCCCCAGCCAGTCGTTGAAAGCCAGGGTGGCCGCGCCAAGCAGTAACAACCAGGCAATAGCCAGCATACCTACCCCGGCTCTTTTACTCATTTTACCTCGCTGCAAGACTGCAATGGGCTGCTCATGTTGACCTCAATATCCCTGCTTAGACAAGTGGGCTGATAAAGTTGTGAGCTCGGTCGCTTTCTAGCAAGGTCGCCAGCGATGCTTGTCCCCAGCAACTATAATTTTCTTGCCGGGCTGCGCCTGTCTTTTCAATAAGCGCATGATAACAGCTTCTCGCCCGGCGCAATGTACAGTCAACAGGGTTAGTCTGATGAGCGGCAAAAAGCAGGAAAACGTCAAGCTGGCGGCAGTAACTTCCACCGATGTTGGCGCCCGGGAGCGCCAGAACCGGTTCTCTGCACGCTTCAGTAATGTGCAGGATAAAGCCCGCTTGAAACTAGTGGACTTGCTGGCTCATATGTTTGACCAGGCCGATGATGCATTGTTTGAAATGGCCGATCGCGCCGCCAGTAACCATGACCAGAATATTTATTTTGAATCGATGCGCGAGCTGCGGATAAGGCGTCGTGGCATGGAGATGGAATTTGTACAGCGCTTTGATGCCGCTTTTCTAGCGCTTGGAAGTCATGACTCCGGCCCTCAGGGCGAGGATATTGACATCATGTCGCTGGCGCTGGTGCACGACAATGAAATTGAGGAAATGCTGGCCATTGAGGGAATGGTAGCTCGCGCCATGTTCGATTGCGCGGAAGAATTATCATTGCTGTCAATGCGCTTCGACAGTCTGGTTGACTCGGTACGTATCGTAAATGCCAACAACCCGATTGCGCCCCAGCCGGTCTGTGAGATTTTTGCCGCCACCTGCGGCAGTCTCGATGTTGATATCAAGGCCCGGTTAGTGGTTCTGAAATTGTTCGAGAAGTTCGTGGCCAGGGAATTTGTTAAGCTTTACCAGACACTCAATCGTGACCTGGCGGAAGACGGCGTACTGACCAATATCTCATTAGCCGACAATGTCCGGCGCAGGCGCCGACCGGTAAATCGCGCTAGTGGCCCGCAGCACCAAGCGGGACAAGCGCGTTACGACGCCGGCTACAATGAACCCCGCGACAGTAATCGCTTTGAAGACGATGACAATGGTGGTCATCACCAGGGTTCGGTTTCTAACAGTGATGCTATGTTTTTCCAGTTGCAGAGTCTATTGCAGCATGCTGGCCATATAGTTGGCGGCCGGGATCAGGGACCTGTTGGCGGAGCCGGGCATCCCGTTGGCGGCGGTCATCGAACTGAGGCGCTGCCAGCAAAAACAGTGCGCAGGGTGGAGGTTCTGGATTTGCTCAGCAGCCTGCAGTCTTTCCAGCCAGGTGCACCCGTTGATGCTTTTGGCTACGTCGCTGAAGTTCCCCAGCAGCGGGAGCTGCGCCAGCTCATTGCCGATAAGCTGAACCAGGATCAGGATGGTACCTACCACACCCTTGGCGAAGTCGATGAGGATGCCATTAAGCTGGTTTCTCTTTTGTTCCAGTTTGTGCTTGAAGACGACAACCTGGCGGGACCACTGAAGTCGCTTTTGAGCTTGTTGCAGGTGCCGATGGCGAAGGTCGCATTGATTGACAAAAGCTTTTTTGGCAAGAACAGTCATCCTGCAAGAAAGCTGCTGAATATCATGGCTCATGCCGGCATTGGCTGGTCCCCCTCGGGGAACGCCGATCGCGATTTTCTGTACCGCAAGTTCAAGCAGGCGGTGGAAACTGTGTTGAGTTCTTTCGATGACGATATCGGCGTCTTCGAAACGGTATTGTCTGACTTTCTGTCCTTCATGGAAAATGAACGACGCCGGGCAGGTATTGTGGAGCAGCGCACACTGGAAACCGAGCAGGGCAAGGCGAGGGCAGAGCTGGCACAAGCCATCGTGGTCAAGACAGTGACCGCCAGCATGGCGGGTAAAACCCTGCCAACAGCTCTGGGCGAACTACTCAATCATGGATGGTCGAAGGTACTATTTTTGATCTATGCCCGGGAAGGCGAAGACAGTGGTAGCTGGAAATCTGCCTGCAGGGTAATGGACGAATTGATTTGGAGCGTGCAGCCCAAGACCACTGAGGCCGAGCGCGAGCGCCTGCAGACCCTAACGCCAGGCCTGTTTAATAGTATCCGTAGTGGTCTTGCCAGGGTAGGTTTCAGTCACTTTGCGATGAATCATTTTCTGGATCAGCTTAACGACATTTACGATAGGCTGTTACAGCCCGACGCTCCTGAATCCGTCGCCGAGCCGGTTGAAAATCAGGTGGAAGCAGCTAAGCCAGTGGCAAGCTTCTCTGCGCCACCTGCAAACAGCGGTACTACTCTGGACGATATGCTGTCAAAAAGCCGAGTGCATCCCACCGGTGCGATTCCGCCGGTAAGTGAGACCGGTACCGCCGCTGAGCCAGTCGCGCCAGGGGCAGCCAATAATGAAGACTTGCTCGAAGGGTTCGACCCGGCGATGTTATCTGCAGTCGACAAATTGTCCACCGGGAGTTGGGTGCAATTCAAGCAGAGCGAGGCTACGAGTTTTCGCTGCCGACTCGCCGCCGTTTTGAAACCGTCGGGCAAATACATATTTGTTAACCGTGCCGGTAAAAAAGTGGCGGAGTGGACTCGCGAGCAACTGGCAGCAAATGTCGCCAAGGATATCGTGATGCTGCTTGATGATCGGCAGCTATTTGACCGCGCGCTGGAGTCGGTTATTTCCCAATTGCAACATTCCCGACACTCGCCTGAATGATGCACCAGTAGGCCCGTATAGGCTCACGTTATACTGGTATGTAAGCCTTTTGTTGTTCAGGCCCGGCAACAAGCGGCTGCCATCCAGACTCCCCTGAATCTCGCCTGACCTTGTGCTGTAACTGCAACTCTGTTCTTTGCCATTGCGAGTGATAGAATGCCGTCATGGCAAAAACCCTTCAACTAAGAGAATCCAGGCAGGCGGCCATTGTTGATGGCTGGCTTGGTTGCGCGCGCCGAATTGCCAGTCCCAACTTTAGCCCACGGCCCGGCTCTGCGATCGACCTATTGGTGATTCACAACATCAGCTTACCGCCGGGCGAGTTCGGGGGAGGCTATGTAGACGCGCTATTCCGGAATTGCCTCGACCCCGGTCATCACAGTTATTTCGCAGAAATCTGTCATTTACAGGTATCGGCACATCTTTTGATCGATCGTGCTGGCAAGCTCACGCAGTATGTCAATTTCGATGATCGAGCCTGGCATGCCGGTCAGTCCAGCTTCTGTGGTCGCCATGACTGCAATGATTTCAGTATCGGTATTGAGCTTGAAGGCTGTGACGAACAGCCGTTCTCCGATTGCCAATATCACAGTCTTGCCACGGTAACCCGGCTAATCAGAAAAGCTTATCCTGCGATTACCGCCGACCGTATTGTCGGCCACAGTGATATTGCGCCGGGTAGAAAAACTGATCCGGGCCCGTTTTTTGATTGGCCTCGCTATCTTCAGGCAATCGAGACCGGGCAGGTATAATATGAATTTCCTGGCAATTTTGATTGTTTTCGCACTCGAGCGCTACCGCGGCTTTTATCCAAAAATCCAGTCAGATCAGTGGTTTTTCCGGTTCGCGCAATTGGCTGATGATTGGCTTGGCCGTCTCAAGATTCCTGGTGCATGGCATGCCGCCGTGGTAATAGGGATTCCCTGCCTGTTGCTTATCCAGGTCGAGGCCATGGTCGAGGACAAGCTATTCGGCTTGCCGACTCTGGCATTGCTGGTAGTGGTGCTCATATATAGTCTGGGCCGGGGAGATTTTACAGCGCAACTGGAGCATTATCTCGCCCATTGGAATAGCGGAGACCTGCAAAGCGCCTGGCATCTGGCGCAGGAATTCTCACCCGCTGGTGATGTCATCGATGCTGAAAATGCTGAACAACTGCACAGTTACGCCAGCGAAGCTCTGCTATACCAGGGTTTTGAACGCTGGTTCTGTGTGGTTTTCTGGTTTGCCGTATTGGGTCCATGGTCGGCCCTGGCCTATCGCCTGGCGCGTCTCTACGCTGGGCAAACCGCCGTGGCTGACGGATCGAAGGCGGCGGGGCCAACGACCCGCTTTATTCAGCTGGCGGAGTGGTTGCCAGCGCGGCTGTTGGCTCTTAGTTTTGCCCTGGTCGGCAATTTTCCTACCACAGTTGCCTGTTGGAGAGACCAGATAGGCAGCGCTTCTATTAATGCAGCCAAACTCCTGCATCGCTGCGCCCTGGCTGCTCTGGTCGAAGATGAAGTGGTCACAACGACAAACGACAATCGCAATAATGCGGCTATTGCCGCCAACGTCCAGGCCGGAGCGCAAATCAAGGGGCTGAAATCCTTGTTGCAGCGCACTGCGGTAGCCTGGTTGCTGATATTGGCGCTAACAGTGTTGGTGTTCGACTAACAGCATAAGCAATATGTTATGGCAGTCTGTGCGGAGTAAAGCGTGCGCATTGGGATCGATCTCGGCGGTACCAAAATTGAAGCTATCGCCCTTGCGGATGATGGCACTATTCGCTGGCGACAGCGGGTTGCCACGCCGCAGGGTGATTATCGCGGGATTATTGGCGCTATTGTCGGCCTGGTGGATCGACTCGAGGCAGATCTGGCTGAGCGCGGCAGTATTGGCATCGGTACCCCGGGCAGCTTTTCAACCGCAACCGGGCGCATGAAGAACTGTAACTCTACCGTATTAAATGGTCGAGCTTTCCAGGATGATCTGGTGAGTGCCCTGGGTCGAGATGTTCGCATGGCGAACGATGCCGATTGTTTCACCCTTTCTGAAGCCAGTGATGGCGCGGGTCGCAATGCGGCTTCTGTATTCGGCGTGATTCTGGGCACCGGAGTCGGTGGCGGCCTGGCCCTGTCGCAACATCTACTGGCTGGACCCAATGGTATATGCGGGGAGTGGGGTCACAATCCCATGCCCTGTGGCTGGAACGCGAACCATAAACCCCGCGCCTGTTATTGCGGCCGCTGTGATTGTATTGAGACCTGGCTATGTGGCCCGGCTTTTGAGCGCAGCTATTATGAACGCACCGGCGAGCGGCAGGCAGCGGAGTTTATTGCACAGCGCGCCGCTGACGGCGAACAAATCGCGTTGCAAGTCTATCGCGCCTACGTCGATATGCTGGCAAGAGCTCTGGCGACTGTGATAAATATTGTTGATCCCTTTGTGATTGTGTTAGGCGGGGGCATGTCGAATATTAATTCACTGGCCGAAGATGTTTTGCGACGCTGGGACCAGTACGTTTTTTCTGATCGGGTAGATACCCGTCTGCTGACAGCGCAGCACGGCGATTCCAGCGGGGTTCGCGGAGCGGCGTGGCTGTGGCCGGTGGCCGGGTAAGTGCCAAGTGCTATGCTCGAACCGTGGCACACGCCGCAGAAAAACGCGCCTCATCACTGATCCTTAAACAGGCTCGGCCGGGTTCCTGAGTCAAAGCTCTGAATGGTTCAGGCTTGAAAGCAGCGGGCGCCGCTATCAGAGCCATCTCACTTATCAGCTTTCTGCAGTTTTACCTTCACTCTGTTGCCACAATACTTCCTCGCCACCATCGCGCTTTACCAGCGCCCGCGCCATCACAAACAGAAGGTCAGATAGGCGGTTCAGGTAACGGTTGCCGAATTCATTCACTGCTTCATCCTGCATCAGGGCGACCATATCGCGCTCGGCCCGGCGGCAAACGGCGCGGGCAAGGTGACAACAGGAACCGGCTTTATTGCCACCGGGCAGGATAAAATTTTTCAGTGGCGGTAAATCGGCATTGATGTCATCCAGGCACTGTTCCAACCAATCGATGCGAGCAGCAGTCAGCATGGTGTAGCCGGGAATTGAAAGTTCACCACCAAGATCAAATAGATCGTGCTGTATTGCGCCCACCTGCTTGTCCAATGGATCATCTGTTGGCAGCTCGCAGCGCAACATACCCAACACACAGTTGAGTTCGTCGACCGCGCCAATCACGATCATGCGTTGGGCGTTTTTGGCGATACGCGAACCGTCGCCCAGCCCGGTGGTGCCGTCGTCGCCTGTGCGGGTGTATATTTTGCTGAGCCGGTTACCCATGAGCTTAATGTCCTGCTTTGAAATGATTCCTGGCACATACTACACAGCGTGAAAGCATGGTAGGGCTTGCATGCTGGAGTCGGCATTGTAACGTGCTCGCGGATTGATTCCGAGCACGGTGCCCTCCAGCTGCCGTTGTCCGCCCCCGGTATGCCGCTGCCCCCTATATCGACCAGTCGGCGCGAATGCCGACAAAGCCCGCCCGTCCCTGACCTTCAAAGCCATAAACTTCCTGATAGTCCTCATCCAGCAAATTCTCGCCACGGGCGTAAACTTCCAGATTGTCGAGTATACGGTATGACAACATTGCGCCCACCAGGGTGTAGGCATCGAGGGTGACCCTTTCGTTAAACGTCGGTGGCCCAAAGAAGATATCGGCCTGGTCGCCGTTGTAGTCGACATTGATATTCAACTTGCCGCGCTTACTGAGAAACAGGTAATTGAGATTGCCGCTGGCGATATTGCGGGGCCTGCGAATCTCCTGGTCGGCGCTGCCATTGGTCTCGGGTCCGTAAGCATCCAGATAGGTATACGCAAGGTACAGGGAAAGGTTTTCACTGAAGTTGAACCAACCGGCCCACTCGATGCCGTCCCGTTTACTGGTGCCGTCGACATTAATGGCGGTGGTTGCACCCATGTCTCCCAGGGAAGGATCGAAGTAGAAACCATTCACTTCGTCTTCAAGACGCTCGTTAAAATAGGTGAGGTCGGTGCGAAAGAAATCGTTGTGGGTCTTTAAGGTCGTGCCAATTTCCCAGCTGCGAGATTGCTCCGGCTTGAGATTCGGATTGCCCACAAACGCCGGGCCACCGACTTCATAATAGCCGTAGCGCTCGACGAAAGTGGGGTTCTTAACACCGGTGCCATAGGAGGCACGCAACTGCCATCCTTGCTCCTGCAGTTTGTCGTAAAGAATTCCCGCGCGGTAGGTATTGGTGTTGTCAAAGTCTTCATTGTCGTCATGGCGTGCGCTTAGTGATAATCGCCAGCCGGCATCCCAACTGTGCATGTATTCACCCACCAGGCCGCGGTTAGTCTGGGACAGGTCGCGGTTGGGGTCGCCAAAGCTGGTGTCGGTGGCAGACTGTTTGAAGGTTTCCCTGATCTGCTCAAGCACAAGGGTCAGGCTGTTGTTGTCGTCTCCCCCTGGCTGCCAGGTTGACTGCCAATAGCCGCGGGTCTTGGTGCCCTCGGTACCGGTGTCGAGCAGTCCGTCGCTGATGTTGTCGCTGGCGGATTGGTTATAGCTAATGCCCAGGGTGTTGATCCAGGCCCTGTCGAAAGCTGCCAGGGTGCCGGTGAGCGCGGCGTAGTCGAATCTGCCCTCTGTTTTCTTATTGGCATCCTCTGGCAAACCGGTAACGAAGTTGGTGCCATCGAAGTCGCGATCGGCTTCTGTGTGGCGGTAAACTCCCTTGATGTCGATGTTCTCTGTGGGCTTGTAACCGGCCCCTATATTGAATGTCTTGTTGGTGTAACCATCTTTCTCGTCGCCCTCGGCTGCGATATTTTCGCCATCGCTGTCGGCAAAATTGGCACTGATCCGATAGTTGAATTCTTCTCCGACGCCGCCGAGGCTGAGGCCACCGGTGAAGGTGCCAAATGACCCGCCTTCGGCGTAGCCGTTGGCGCCAAAGGGCTGATTACTTTCTGCGGTGGTGATGCTAATCACACCGGCGACCGCGCCGCTGCCCCAGAGAGAACTCTGGGGCCCCCGCAGTACTTCGACCTGGTCTATGTCGTGGGCCAGCACATTGGCGAAGTTAAATTCGCTACCGATACCGACATCATTGGCTTCTATGCCATCGATCAAAACCAGAACCTGGTTGGCTTCAGCGCCGCGGATACGGGCCTGGGTAAAGCTGCCAAAGCCGCCGGCACGATTGATCGCAACCCCGGGAGAGCTGCGCAGGATGTCTGAAATCACCAGCGGCTTTCGGTCTGCAATATCATCGTCGGTGAATACCGATACCGAGCCGGTGACATCTTGCAACTTAACCGGGATACGCGATGCGGTAACCACCATCACCTCGGGTGCTTGCTCACTGTCCTGGGCATTTGCAGCGGCTGGTAGTATTGAGCTGGTGATGGCCGCAATGAGACCGGAATAGATAGTATTTGGTGGCGATAACATGGTTGCTCTCCCTGGATACTCCGCCCGAGCACCGGCATGATTTTGAGGTCTGGGGGGAGAGTGAGAGGCTAAATACTGCGCCACCTCGACCGCCCGCCGCAGTCTTGTAGAACGCATGGGGTCGGTCTCCGGGCTTGTGAGTGACAGACGGGCTGTCGGGCAGTCGCCTTCCCATATCGTGATGTTGATACAGTGGCGTAGAGACGTGCCTTAACTCACCTACCGTTGCGGGGGCAGCGTCGGAATAGCCAAATGGCGCACCGACTTCCCTTGGGCGCCAGTGATCAGCCGGTATTACCAGCATCAACAGAGGCGCCGTTACTCGTTCCTGTGGAAGCGAGAACCTTATGCGAGGCCGCGGATACTAAAGAAGCAGCCTGGTTTTAGCAAGGCTTATATGTGCTGGCCTGGGTGTGAGCACGCAGTCTGGCGACCGTTTTGCGATGCTGTTCGAGCTTGCTGATTAATTGCCGGTTCAATGGCGTGTCGATGCCATGCCTGGCAGCGCAGCGTTGCAGGAAGCCATTAATGTAAGCCAGCTCGGTGTCCCGGCGCTGACGCACGTCCTGCAGCATCGAGGAAATATTTGCGCTGGTCAGTCGGCAAACACGATGCACCTCCGCCTCGATTGAGTCGGCGTTCAACGCCATGCCTTCCGCCCTGGCTACAGATGCTATCTCGGCGCACAATGGCGCTACCATGGCGCCGGGCTCTGCCAGAGTAAGCAACTTACCGTTATTGATATCAAACAGCGCGGTGAGGGGGTTAATCACCGCATTCACCGCCAACTTCTGCCATTGCGCCAGTTTTATGTTGGCGCAAGGTTCCAGTGTCAGTCCCGCCACGGCCAAAAGCTTGCATAGTTCGCGACTCATAGCCATTCCCGGTTCTGCCGGAAACAGCCCAATGCGGGTTACGCCGACCCCGGCTCTTTGTACGGTAAATGGTGATACCAGGTGAGCGCCGTCGGTGCTGACGCCACAAAACAAGCTCATCCCGGGTTTGATGGCCAATAATTCCTCAGCCACACCCATGCCGTTTTGTAATAGCAGTACAGTCGCGTTCTTTGCCAGCAAGTTGGCAACGCTAGTGAAGGCACTGACGGTTTGCTGGGCTTTGCAGCATATTATCAGTTGCTCGATGGGCGTCGGTGCTTGAGCCGCTGCAAGTTGCTCCGGCAATTGTGCGGCGCAGGCTTGTAATTCAGGCCTGCCGTCTACCAGCAGCGCGACCCCGCCGATATCGGTAAACTCAGTCAGTCGCGCCCGATTACGCAACAGGAGGGTGAGGTCTAATCCGCTTGCGCGGCAGTAATAAATCCAGAGGCAGCCAAGGGCGCCGGCACCGATAATATGCCAGGGTTTTGACTGCAATTTAACTTTCATCTAACGTAGCTGCGTCGGCGGGCATTGGCATAAATTTATGGGCCGTGGTGACCGGCCTCATTCGTGAGCGAAAAAAACAGGGGAGTATTATGCCAAGTTTTGATGTGGTATCGGAAGTTGATATGCACCAACTCACCAACGCGGTCGATCAATCTGCAAGAGTGGTCAACAATCGCTTCGACTTTAAGGGTATCGATGCTGGTTTCGAGCTCAACGATCGGGTGATCAGCCTGCATGCTGAAGCGGATTTCCAATTGCAGCAAATGGTCGATATGCTCAGGGCCAGCCTGATCAAGTGCGACATCGATCCGCTGGCAATGGAGATAGGTGATGCCCAGCAGTCTGGCAAGTTGGTCAAACAGCAGGTCACCATGCAGCATGGGCTCGACAAAGAGCTGGCAAAAAAAATCGTCAAGCAGACGAAAGAAAGCAAGTTGAAGTTGCAGGCCGTTATCCAGGACGACCAGGTGCGTATTACCGGCAAAAAGCGTGATGATTTACAGCAGATGATGGCGCTCCTGCGTGGGATGGAGCTGGGACAGCCGTTACAGTTCGTGAATTTTCGTGATTAGCAACAAAGCATTGGGGTCAACTGCCGGCCTGCATCAGGCGCAATGACTTGCAAAACAAAAAAAATTATGAGGTTGAGCTAGTATGCCAAAACGAATCCCACGGGATAAACATCAGGACCATACAGAGACCATGGCGGCAAAAAGGCGTGAGTTTGCTACGGTTCATAGTGGAGCGACATTCAAGCATCTTGCCGCTTACTCCTTTGACCCCGCTGTTACTGCTGGCAACATTGAAAATTTCATGGGTGTGGCACAGGTGCCGATTGGCCTGGCTGGCCCCTTGCTGGTTAACGGTGAGCACGCCCAGGGAGAATTTTACGTGCCATTGGCCACCTCGGAGGGAACCCTTGTTGCCAGTTATAATCGGGGTATGCGACTGCTGCGACGAGCAGGCGGCGTTAAAGCCACAGTGGTGGACGATGCTATGCAGAGAGCGCCGGTGTTTGTGTTTGAAGATGCTCGTGCTGCTCGTGATTTTGGCCTGTGGCTGGTGGAAAACTTCGATGCTATCAAGGCCGCAGCCGAGAGCAGTACCAAGGTGGGTAGACTGCGAAATATTGAGCAGTATCATGCGGCCCGCATGCTGCATTGTCGCTTCAATTTTACCACCGGTGATGCCGCCGGGCAGAATATGGTGGGCAAAGCCACTTACGTTGCCTGTGAGTGGATCAAGCAACACTATCCGGGTATCCAGAAGTACTTGCTGTCGGGGGGTATGGATACGGATAAGAAACACTCGAATTTAAATACCCTGCATTCTCGCGGTAAGCGGGTGATTGCTGAGGCGACCATACCCAGGGAGCTGATGGTCGAGGAGATGGGTTTGCCTACCGATACGCTGATGAGGATGCGCCTGGTAGGGCAGCAGGGAGTATTTATGGCGGGTGCTGTCAACAATGGTCTGCATTCGGCTAATGGTATTACAGCGATCTTTATTGCAACCGGGCAGGATGTCGCCAATGTTGCAGAATCTTCTTCCATTGTCTCCTACGCAGAGCTGGATGAGCAGGGCAACTATTATGTTGGCTTAACTATTCCGTCCCTGATCTGCGCCAGCTATGGTGGTGGGACAGCACTGCCTTCGCAGCGCGAATGCCTGGAATTACTGGGTTGCTACGGCTCTGGCAAGGTGCATAAGCTGGCCGAGATTATTGCTGCGACCGTACTGTGCGGGGAGTTTTCATTGGCAGCCGCTATTGTTGCGGGTGACTGGGTATCCAGTCATGATCAATACGGCCGCAATCGCAGCTAAACAGGCCATAAGCAAAGGCGTCCCGAGTATATATTAGCTGGCAGAAATATTCTGGCATGCTGCGGCACACAACAAGCGGGCATATGGGAAAGCACAATGTCGATTCAAACGTTTATCCAGGAATACTGGACTTACCTCACGATTCCGCTGGTCAGTGCCGTCGTTGGCTACGTCACCAATTGGCTGGCCGTAAAAATGATGATGCAGCCACTGGATTTCAAGGGGATCGGTCCCATCGGTTGGCAGGGTGTGGTGCCGGCCAACGCGGGTAAAATGGCGCGGGTTGTGGTGGATCACAGTATCAAGCGGGTGTTGAGCCAGGACGAGCTGCTGGAACGCATTGACGCGGTAAAATGGATGAAAGAGGTTAACTATCGTCTCGAGCCTGTGATTGAGGAGATCGTTGACCAGGTGATGTCTGGAACCTCTAATTATGGCTTGCCGGTGGGCAATTTCATGTGGAGCGCGTCGCCCGCCTGGGTAAAAAAGAAAATCTACGCCCAGGTGAAAGGCAACTTGCCGGATGTACTGGAGAGCATTGTTGAAGATATGCGGGAAAATGCAGACGAGCTGATGGACATCAATGAGGTGATCATTGAAAAGCTCGGTGACAACAAGCAGATGCTGGTGGACATCTTTATGACTGCGGCACACAGGGAATTCAAGTTTATCGAGCGCAGTGGGTTTTACTTCGGTTTTCCGTTGGGAATACCGGTTATGTTTATCTGGTACTTTTACCCGGTGTGGTGGTTACTTCCGGTGTTTGGCGGGCTGGTGGGATACATTACCAACTCCGTAGCGATCTACATGGTGCAGAAGCCCTTGAACCCTGTAAAGGTCGGCCCATTTACTTTTCAGGGCTTGTTTATCAAGCGGCAAAAGGAAGTCTCGCGCTACTATGGTGAGGTCTTTGCCAACGACTTGATTACCGCTGAAGTTGTGATTGGCGAGATGATGAAAAAGCCGAGTTCGGTCGAGCGCCTGCGACAGTTGATACAACACGAGGTTAAAACCGCCATAGAGGAATCCCAGGGATTGCTGAAACCTCTCACTGTCGTCTCCATGGGCCCCAAGGAATATGCCAAAATCAGCGAAATTATTTCCGAACGGGCTTTCGCTGAATTCCAGAACCTGGATAAGCGGGCTTATCGGCAGATTGACAAGATGTTCGACATAGAAAACACCATCGCCGAGAGAGTCGGTAATTTGCCGCCGGAGGAGTTTTTCGAATTGCTGCATCCGGTGATTGAGGAAGACGAGTGGAAATTGATCGCAGTGGGCGCCGTACTCGGTCTCTGTGCAGGATTTTGGCAGTTGGCTCTGTTGACCTGATGCTGCAAAGGGCGGTGTGGCAGGCTGATGCCCGTGGCGTGTTGCAGCGGTGACAAAGAGCGACCTGAGCCGCTATGAGCGGGATGCTGAAGGTGGCATTCTGGTGGACGTGTCTGCGAGTCGGGCGGAAGATTTATACAATGTTTTTGATCGCAGTGCGCCCTACAGTCGACGTGATCTTGACCAGAGCCTGGTCGATTACATTATTGAGTGCGCGAGGGAGTTGGGTGACGAGCCGTTTTCGATTCGGGTCTCGCTGGCATCTTACCCTGATGCGGCAATGTTAAGCCGTATCAAGTCGGGGGTCAGAAACTATTTTGTCTATCGTGCCGAAGTGGAGCGGCGCCAACATACCCAGTTGATTCTTCGCTCCTTACTGTTCTTTGTCATCGGCGTCTCGATTCTGCTGCTGTCGATCTCGCTCAGGCAATGGCTTGGCCATTCGCCGTCCGTGATCGCCAGTGTGTTGGGAGAGGGGCTGACGGTTGCGGCCTGGGTTTCGCTCTGGGAATCATTGGCAGGCTTTCTGATTAACTGGATACCCAAGCGCAAGAACGTCGCTCTTTATCAGCGCCTGGCTCGAGCCGAGCTGGTATTCAGCAGTGATGATAGCTCTGTGACCTTATCAAGCCGTGCATGACCTCGAAGCACAACGCACACAACGCAGGGGTAGCGGCAGCCGATAATTTTCGCTGCCCAAGTGCCTGTAACGGTTATTCCGGTCTTGCTCTCACAGCTTTTTCCAGACGGGCCCGTAGTTAAGCATGTATCATGCGCGCTCGGTAGCGGGTGGGGGTGGCCCACCCGAGACAAGCTGAAACCAGCGCGACCATGAGCACAGTGTGGCTTGCAAAGCACCGCATACTTGCCAATATGTTGATAACAACTACCGGAGTTACTCCCACGTCTTATGTCTCTTCCTGCGTCCCCAAAGCAGTCCCAACGCGAATTTTGGGCGACGATATTTAATCGCCGCATGTTGGTTTGCGTGCTGACCGGTTTTAGCTCCGGGTTGCCGCTATACGTAATTTACCAGCTGATTCCTGCCTGGTTGCGTACTGAAAGCATCGGCCTGAAAGAGATTGGTTTTTTCGCGCTGGTCGGTATTCCTTATTCCTGGAAGTTTATCTGGTCGCCATTGATGGACCGGTATTCGTTTCCGGTGCTGGGCCACCGACGCGGCTGGATGTTAATCACCCAGCTGGGTATTGGGGTGTCTATTGCGGCAATCGGTTGGCTTGATCCCCGGGAGTCGCTTTGGCCGATTGCCTATATCGCACTGGCCATGGCATTTCTCAGCGCTAGCCAGGATGTGGTATTGGATGCCTTCCGGCGTGAATATCTGCGCGATGATGAACTGGCGACCGGTAACTCCATTCACGTCCAGGCTTACCGTATCGCCGGGCTGATTCCAGGGGGGCTGGCATTGATCCTCGCCGACTATATTCCCTGGCAGAGCGTATTTCTGGCGGTTGCCTGCTTTATGATTTTTGGCGTGATATTGACGCTGAGTGTGACGGATACCGTACCAGCCGAGCAACGGCCGGCATCCCTCAGGATTGCCGTGGTGGAACCCTTCAAGGATTTCCTGCGACGCTTTGGTGGCCTCGTCAGCCTGGAAATATTGCTGTTTATGTTTTTATACAAGCTTGGCGACAATATGGCCACTGCGCTCTCTACCACGTTTTATATCGATCTCGGCTTCGAGCTGAAAGAGATTGGTATCATTGCCAAGAACGCCGCGCTGTGGCCGTCGATTATTGGCGGTATGCTGGCGATTCCCTTGATGACACGCTGGGGAATCAATCGTTCGCTATGGATATTCGGGGTGGTGCAGGTCGTGAGTATCCTCGGCTTTGTATGGTTATCCAAGGCAGGCCCCGATCCCACTGTATTGGCTATCGTCATTGCTTTTGAATATCTCGGTGTAGGCCTGGGTACCGCAGCCTTTATCGGCTACATCGCCAAGGTTACCAGCCCGCTGTTCGCGGCGACCCAATTTGCGTTGCTGTCGGCAGTCACCGCTTTGCCGCGCACTGTCGCTAACTCAACGACGGGTATCATTGTTGAGCACATTGGCTGGACATCCTTTTACTGGTTGTGCGCGTTGTTGGCGGTGCCGGGTATGCTGATGCTGTTTCGTATTGCGCCCTGGAATGGCGGTCGGGCGGGCTCAGACGTTCCAGTTACAGCTGCCAGCGACAATGAGCCGCAATCCGCAAGCCCTTAAAAACCACTCCCTCATTTTCGAGCAGATGACGCTGGCGCCGGTAGGCTGCACCAGAATTGGGGAAGCTGATCTCATTGCGGGAATTAACCACCCGCTGCCAAGGTATGGTACTGTTGGCCGGCAGGCGCGACAGGATTTGGCCTACCATTCGCGCCCTGCCAGGTAGTCCCGCAAGCTCCGCGACCTGGCCATAGCTGGCCACCCGACCGGGAGGTATGCGGCTTACTACCAGTAAAATAGCGGTCTGGTGTTGATGGCTATTCATGCCCGGTAAACTTCGGTAAGGGTTTTGAGTATCCTGCAGCAGCCGCCGCAAGAAGGCAATCCAGTGCCGGGCTGCGAAAAGCTCAGTTACTGTGCGGAACTAGCGACCAATATAGAGTACAAGTTATGCCTCTGGTTTTTGCATTTTTTATCCTGATGCCCATCCTGGAGCTGATGCTGCTGATAAAGGTGGGGTCATTTATCGGGGTTTTTCCCACTATCGCCATTGTTCTGGTGACGGCGGTGTTGGGAGTGTCCTTGCTGCGCCGGGAAGGGATGAGCACTATTGGCAAAGCCCAGCAGCGGCTGGAGGCGGGTGAGATGCCGGCTAGCGAATTGGTGGAAGGCGCCTTGCTAGTGGTTAGCGGTGCTTTTTTGCTCACCCCCGGTTTTATCACCGATAGCATTGGGTTCGCCTGTTTAGTACCGGCATTGCGCCAGCGCATGGCGGGCTATTTGATCCAGCGGATGAGTTTGAAGGCCGTTAATTCCGCCGCTATGTTCGGCGCCAACGAGCCACCCGGTGCCACTCCGTATCGTCCTGGTTATGGCGCTTCCAATGCCGAGGGAGAAATCATCGAGGGCGAGGTGATTGAGATTGACGGCGAAGTCGTGAATCCCGAAAGATCAAAAGGTGACAGTTTCCAGGGCCCGACCCGGCGCGAAGACTAGCTCACCGCCGCCCAGGGTCCTTACAGAGTCTGCAGCTTATTGGCTGGCAGATCGTGACACATCACATCGGGCTTTAATTTTCGCCAAGCCTTGAAATATTTCCAGCTACCCCCCAACTCAGTACTCGAACACGGCAATGGTATCGCATTGCTGCTTGACGGATTGTTTTTCGACACTATGATAAGCAGTCAATTAGCACTCTGAGCCTAAGAGTGCTAAACGCCTTACAGGGCGACAGGGTACTTTTTGGAACGGGCCGCAACCCTGTTGGTGGCCCCGCTAAACCAGCATATTAGGAGCAAAACAGTAATGAATATTCGTCCACTACGCGATCGCGTTGTCGTTCGCCGCAAAGAAGAAGAACAGACATCGTCCGGGGGTATTGTGCTGCCGGGTAGTGCCAAAGAAAAGCCCAACCAGGGTGAAGTGATTGCCGTCGGCGACGGGGCAATACTGGAGAACGGTGATGTACGTCCAGTGGCGCTGAACGTTGGCGATAAAGTGATTTTTGGTCAGTACTCGGGTAATGCTGTCAAAGTGGACGGCGAAGAGTTGATCATTTTGAGTGAGAGCGAGATCTACGGCATAGTCGAATAAGCGACTGCAAGCTCTTGTTTTACTTATGAATAGTTTGAGTTAAAGGACTTATAGAAATGGCTAAACAAATTGTTTTCGGCGATGAAGCTCGGCAAAAGATGCTCGAAGGGGTTAACGTACTGGCAAATGCCGTGAAAGTGACGCTGGGGCCCAAAGGCCGCAACGTGGTGCTGGATAAATCTTTCGGCGCGCCTACTGTGACCAAAGATGGCGTCTCAGTAGCAAAGGAAATTGAACTGCCCGATAAGTATGAAAACATGGGCGCCCAAATGCTCAAGGAAGTGGCCTCACGGGCTTCCGACGACGCTGGTGATGGCACCACAACTGCTACAGTGTTGGCCCAGGCGATCCTCAACGAAGGCCTCAAATCAGTTGCCGCCGGCATGAACCCGATGGATCTGAAGCGCGGTATCGACAAAGCGGTTATCGCTGCGGTTGCAGAAATCAAGAAAATGGCGATTCCCTGTGCCGACAACAAGGCGATTGCCCAGGTGGGCACTATCTCTGCCAACAGCGACGTTCAGGTTGGCGACATTATTGCTGACGCTATGGACAAAGTCGGCAAAGAGGGTGTGATTACCGTTGAAGAAGGCAGCGGCCTGGAAAACGAACTGGAAGTCGTAGAGGGCATGCAGTTCGACCGCGGTTATCTGTCTCCTTACTTCATCAACAACAGCGAAAAAATGGAAGCTGAACTTGAAGAGCCTTTCATCCTGTTGGTCGACAAGAAGATCTCCAATATTCGCGACTTGCTGCCCTTGCTGGAACAGGTAGCAAAAGCCGGTAAGCCACTGTTGATTATCGCCGAAGATGTTGAAGGCGAAGCGCTGGCGACCCTGGTTGTGAACAACATGCGCGGCATTATTAAAGTTGCTGCCTGTAAAGCTCCCGGTTTTGGCGATCGTCGCAAATCCATGCTGCAGGATATCGCTATCCTCACCGGTGGTACCGTAATTTCCGAGGAAGTTGGTCTGGAGCTCGAAACAGTCACTCTGGAGCACCTCGGTAGCGCCAAGCGCGTTACCCTCGACAAGGACAACACTGTCATCGTCGACGGTGCTGGCGACCACGATGCGATTGCAGCGCGGGTTAACGAAATTCGTGTCCAGGTTGAGAACACCTCTTCTGATTACGATCGTGAGAAGTTGCAGGAGCGCGTTGCCAAGTTGGCCGGTGGTGTTGCAGTGATTAAGGTTGGTGCTGCTACCGAAGTTGAGATGAAAGAGAAGAAGGCTCGCGTTGAAGATGCGTTGCACGCGACCCGCGCCGCAGTAGAAGAGGGTGTAGTTGCCGGCGGTGGTGTTGCTCTGGTGCGTGTTGTCCAGGCCATTGCTGGCCTCAAGGGCGACAACGAAGACCAGACCCACGGCATTAACGCGGCTCTGCGGGCCATGGAAATGCCGCTGCGCCAGATTGTTGCCAATGCCGGAGCCGAAGCCTCGGTGGTGCTGGATAAAGTGCGTCATAGCAAAGGTAACAACGGCTACAATGCTGGCACCGGTGAGTATGGCGATATGATCGAGATGGGTATCCTTGATCCCGCCAAGGTCACACGTACTGCACTGCAGGCGGCAGCATCTATCGCCGGCCTGATGATCAGCACAGAAGCCATGGTAACCGATCTGCCTGAAGAGAAAGGCGCTGGTGGCGGTATGGACGCTGGCATGGGTGGCATGGGTGGCATGGGTGGTATGGGTGGTATGGGCGGCATGATGTAAAGGCCCTGCACATCGACAATATCTCTATTGTCATCACGAAACCCCGGCTTATGTCGGGGTTTTTTGTGCGCTGTTTTTTTGCTGGGGGGCTGTAAGTCCCGGGGGCGAAGCCTCTATGAGCCCAAAGGTTTTAGCTGAGTTTTTCGGCGACCACTTTTTCGAGTTCGGTTTGGATGGTGCGGGAGTAGAGTCCAAGCATAATTCCCAGTCTCATCCGAATCACAACACAGCCTGGCTCCATGCACAGCTCACCGTTGAGGCCGGGGCGTTCAAACATCACGTCGCTGCCATGCCAGCGGGTCCGGACATCATAGCGGCTGACCAGGGTATGCTCGACATCCTTGATAATTTCACGGACTTCGTCGTCGGTCTTGTTGTGTTTCTGCCTTATGACTACCCTGGTCATGGCTCATACCTGCTGCCGCTAAAGATTGCGTTTTTGGTTTATTTTTTTGGCACCGATGCATGCAGCGGGGCGACGATGGTTAGTTGTATTGCGCTCTGCTAACGATAATGTTGCAAGCGGGCTTAAGCAAGTCGCTTGCCCCGTAATTCCAGTGATCGGTCTCAACTGCGCGAAACCGGGAATAAAAAAGGGAGGCGGTTAGCCTCCCTTGTTCCCTGTGAAGCGGGGCTATCCCAGGTTCTCGTTGACAAAGTCCCAGTTCACCAGTGCCCAGAAAGCTTCCATATACTTGGGGCGGGCATTGCGATAGTCGATGTAATAAGCGTGTTCCCATACATCCACAGTTAGCAATGGAGTGACACTCTTGTCGCTCAATGGTGTTGCCGCATTGCTGGTGTTAACAATTGCCACGCTGCCGTCGGACTGCTTGACCAACCAGGTCCAGCCGGATCCAAAATTGTTGATGGCGCTATTGGTAAACTCCTGCTGGAATTTTTCGAAGGAACCGAAGGCGCTGTCGATGGCCGCGGCGATAGCTCCGGTTGGCTTGCCGCCACCGTTCGGGCTCAGGCAATTCCAGTAAAAGGTGTGATTCCAGACCTGTGCGGCATTATTGAAAATGCCTCCGGCGGCGCCGCGGATGACGGATTTGAGCGATTTGCCTTCAAAATCAGTGCCGGGAATGAGCCCATTGAGCTTGTCGACATAGGTTTGATGGTGTTTGCCGTAATGAAACTCCAGGGTTTCCGCCGAAATATGGGGTTCCAGGGCATCTTTGGCATAGGGCAGTGGAGGCAATTCGAAAGACATAATATAACTACTCCTGATTGATAAAAAGCAACTGACCGCAGGCGACTGCAAACTACCAGTACAAAGCTGCAATCACGACCGGACAGTTGCCGGGCTGTAATTGGCGGTAATGTCAAGCTGGGTCAGCTCTGCTGTTCGCCGCAGAGCTGACCCGGCCGTTAAAGGTATTGGATAAACAGTAGAAAAACAAGGCTCAGCGCAATTGCCATGTGCACCACGCCTTTGATACTGGCAATAGGGCCCGGCTTGCCAATGAGCGCATTGAGTTCGATGGCCAGGATGCTGATGATGACCAGGATCAGCCCAAGGCTGAACTGGTGGGAGCCGCCATTGGCGGAGTCGATAACCATGTTGGCAGCACCGGTGCCGTGGCTGGAGCCCAACATCCCCAGGGCCATAGGCCCGGAGAGCAGGACATTGGTGCGGGATGCAAGGCCGGCTTTAGCGGCCGCCACCGCCTTGTCTCCGTTTTTCAATCCCAGCACCACCTGTTGGCGGGGCCAGATAATAAGCCAAACGTTAAGAAACATGATGATGCCAGCCAGCGAGCCCATCACAATATACGAGTCGATCCCGTTGCTGTGGCGAATGCCGACCAGCAGTACCAGGCCAGTGATAAATGTGAACATGGCCCCCCAGCGGAACCACCACAGAGCGCGTGGCGCCAGCTTGGCCATGGCGTCCGCTTTCGCTGTTGGCTCTGCCTCTTTAAAATATTCGGTTTGTACGAAATTGAAATAGTAGAGGAAGCCGATCCACGTCATGCCGAACAGCATATGGGCCCAGCGAAATATCATGTCCATCGAGATAAATGATTCCAAGTCGTTTGCTCCTGAGTACCGAGGATGACACGCCCTTTGCCGAGCGGGTTGCTATCATAGCAGGACTGCAAAGTCTGGCTAGCGTTGCCAGTCCTTATTAATTAACGCGCGAGTTTATGATTAAATTCGCGCAGTTCCAAATGAAGAGTGTAAAATCCTTCTTTATCGCTAGCGGAGTACGCAGGCACCATGTCTTCAGATCAGAATACCTTTGATACCATCCCTCCATTAAAGCCCGACAGGGAAGATATCGCCCAGCGCCAGGGTGGGCGCAATAACAGCAGGAAACCGCAACCTCCAGCCCGCAGGCAAAGCTCTGGTGGTTGGCTGTTGGTTGTGCTTTGCCTGGCGGCCGTCGCTGCACTGGCCTACTGGACGTATATGTTGAATCAGCAACTGCAACAGTCGCGCCAGCAACTTTCTGACACCTCATCGCGGTTGCGAGTGCTGGAGAGCCGCCTGTCGGTGACTGACGAAAGCGTCAACCAGTCCAGTGAGGTTATGCAGGTCAAAATCAGGGAAATGGACGGCGAGATTCGTAAGCTGTGGGATAACGTTTGGAAAAAGGCCAAGGAAGATCTTGCACGCCAGGACAAAGAGCTGGCAGCTTTGCAGACCCAGTTAAAGGCCATGGCGGAAACGGATAAAGGCCTTCAAAAGGAAATTTCCGCAACCGACAGCGCTGTGGCGGAAGTCAGGCTGTCCCTGAAAGTTGCACAGGACCAGCTGGAGTCGAGTGCGAAGTTGGAAGAACAGTTGTCGGAATTAAAGGGACAGTTGACCGCGCAACAGGCGAGTTTTGAAGAGTTTAGTAGCCGTGCCGGCGACCTTTCGAGTAATAACCAGGCGCTTGAAAAACGGCTGGCAGCTACCGAGGAGTGGGTTGATTCGTTTAACGGTTATCGTACCCAGATGAACCGAAAGTTGCTGGACTTGCAGAGTTCTGTCAACGCCTTACAAACCCAGTAGAGTAAAGAAATAGTGGTTGGTGAGGCAGCGAAGCTGTTCATATCACCACGGCCCGCCCCGATGGTCGGGAAACCAGGCCCAACGACAGGAGACCCCGCGCCATGAGCGTAATACGCCAGGACGACCTTATCGACAGCATTGCTGATGCTCTCCAGTATATTTCCTACTATCACCCGGTCGACTTTATCAAGGCGATGGAAAAGGCCTACAACAAGGAGCAGTCCCAGGCCGCTAAAGACGCCATCGCGCAAATCTTGATCAACTCTCGCATGTGCGCCCAGGGACATCGCCCGATTTGCCAGGATACCGGTATCGTCACAGTGTTCGCCCGGGTGGGGATGAACGTCCAGTGGGATGCGGACATGAGCGTTACCGATATGATTAACGAAGGCGTTCGCCGCGCCTACCTCAACGGCGATAACCTGCTCCGGGCATCCATTCTCGCTGATCCCGATGGCGCTCGCAGTAATACCAAGGACAATACTCCGGCGGTGATTCATTACGAGTTGGTGCCGGGCGATAAAGTCGATATTGATGTGGCGGCCAAGGGTGGTGGTAGCGAGGCAAAATCCAAGTTTGCCATGTTGAACCCCTCAGACTCGGTGGTTGACTGGATTCTCAGCGTGGTGCCCACCATGGGGGCTGGTTGGTGTCCGCCAGGAATGCTGGGCGTGGGGATTGGTGGCACTGCGGAGAAGGCTATGTTACTCGCCAAGCAGGCGTTGATGGAGCCCATCGACATCCATGAGTTGCAGGCAAGGGGGGCCGCTAACCGTGCTGAAGAGCTGCGGCTGGAATTGTTTGACAAGATTAATCGGCTGGGTATTGGCGCCCAGGGGCTGGGTGGCCTGACCACGGTAATGGATGTCAAAGTGGTGGACTATCCTACCCATGCCGCCAACAAGCCGGTGGCGCTAATACCCAATTGTGCCGCTACCCGTCATGTGCATTTCAGCCTGGATGGTTCCGGTCCTGCTGAACTGGTACCGCCTTCACTGGACGATTGGCCCGACGTCAGCTGGGAGCCCGGTGACAGCGTGCGCAGGGTCAACCTCGACAGCGTCACCCAGGCCGATATCGAGAGCTGGAAGCCCGGCGATACCCTGCTATTGTCGGGGAAAATGCTGACTGGTCGCGATGCGGCCCATAAGAAAATGGTCGACATGTTGGCCAACAAGGAAGCCCTGCCGGTAGACCTCAAAGGCCGCTTTATTTATTACGTGGGTCCGGTGGACCCGGTGGGTGATGAGGTGGTGGGTCCCGCCGGGCCGACCACCGCCACGCGGATGGACAAGTTCACTCGCACTATGCTGGCCGAGACCGGGCTGCAGGGCATGATCGGCAAGGCGGAGCGAGGACCGTTAGCTATCGATGCGATTCGGGAGTTTAGCGCGGTCTACCTGATGGCCGTCGGCGGAGCGGCTTACCTGGTATCCAAGGCCATTAAAGCTGCCGAGGTGGTGGCGTTTCCGGAACTGGGCATGGAAGCTATCTACGAGTTTACAGTAGAAGATATGCCGGTCACCGTTGCGGTTGATTGCAAGGGAGAATCGGTGCACCAATCCGGGCCAAAACTTTGGCAGCAGCGGATTGAAGAGCAGCGGCTGGAGATACAGTAATCACGACTCCCGCAAGCCTGCTCGGGTATTGCCGGGCAGTCGTAACACCAATGGCTGCACCTGCAATGAATAGCCTCCGCTTTGATCGCACCGACACGGGTGGGGGCGCAAGCTAATGCATACGCTCTACTGGCACGATTACGAAACCTTTGGCGCCGACCCGGCGCGGGATCGGCCGTCGCAGTTTGCCGGTATTCGCACTGATGAGAATTTGAATATTGTCGGTGAACCGTTGCAGCTTTACTGCCGACCCGCGCCAGATTTTCTGCCCCACCCGGAAGCCTGCCTGATTACCGGAATTACCCCGCAAGCGGCTCGAGCGAAAGGTGTTGTCGAGGCTGAATTTATCAAGCCTATCCACGCTGAATTGTCACGGTCTTTTACCTGCGGTGTCGGTTATAACAGCCTTCGCTTCGACGACGAAGTGACCCGCTATGCCTTGTATCGCAATTTTTACGACCCCTATGCCCGGGAGTGGCAGCATGGCAATTCGCGCTGGGACCTGATCGACGTGGTGCGCATGTGTTATGCGTTGCGTCCCGAGGGGATTCACTGGCCCGTCGGCGACAACGGCGCGCCCACCTTTAAGCTGGAACGACTTACCGTTGCCAATGGTATTGGCCATAGCCACGCCCATGATGCCCTGGCTGATGTCGAGGCCACGATTGCGCTGGCCCGCCTGATCAAGACCTGCCAGCCACGGCTGTATGATTACGCTTACAGCCTGCGCCGCAAGCAGGAGGTTGCGCGTCATTTGAACTTATCGAAGCCACAACCGCTGTTACATATTTCGTCGCGTTATCCAGCGAGCCGCGGATGTGCAGCTCTGGTACTGCCGTTGTTGGCGCACCCAAAAAATGCCAATGGTGTGGTGGTAGTCGATCTTGGAAGCGATCCGACCGATCTACTTGAGCTGCCCGCAGAGGAATTGCGACACAGGATTTTCAGCCGGCGCAGTGAGTTGGGCGCTGGTGTCGAGCGGATTGCAGTGAAGACAGTGCATCTGAACCGCAGCCCGATGCTGGTGACACCCAAAATCCTTGACGCGGCTGGTTACCAGCGTCTGGGTATTGATGTTGATTCCTGTTACAACAATATTGCCCGGCTGGAATCGCAGCGCCAATCTGTAGCGGAGAAGTTACTTGCCGTTTTTGACACCTCGCCCCAGCGTGACAATAACGACCCGGAAACTCAACTGTATTCAGGGTTTGTAAGCGACAGTGATCGGCGCATGATGGAGCAGTTGCGCGCGGCAGATCCGGCCGGCCTTGGGCAGGGGGATTGGCCCTTCCGGGACGAGCGCCTGGGGCCATTATTGTTTCGATATCGAGCGCGCAACTACCCCGCCAGCCTCTCCAGCGACGAATGGGCACAATGGGAGGAATGGCGACGTTTGCGTCTTACCCATCCAGGGGCCGGGGCATCGCTGGTGCTGGAACAATACCGACAGCTGGTGGCTGACATGCTGGCCCAGCCCGACATTGCTGAAGACAAGCGCGGCATTTTGCTGGCGTTGCAGGAATACGCGCGGGAGATCGCCCGGCCCATGGCACAACCCGCTTGATGCAACAGATACGAGGAGATAGATCGTGAAGTTTGCCGGCGCCCACATTGTCAGTATCGAACAGTTCCAGCGGGAAGATATTTTGCAGGTATTTGCTGTGGCCGACAGGATGGAGCCTTACGCCCAGCGCCAGAAACTGACCAAGGTGCTTGATGGTGCGATTCTGGGTAGCATGTTTTTTGAGCCCAGCACCCGTACCCGGGTTAGCTTTGGTTGTGCCTTCAACCTGCTCGGTGGAGAGGTGAGAGAGACTACCGGCTTTGAGCATACCGCCATAGCCAAGGGAGAGTCTCTCTACGATACTGCGCGTGTGATCAGCGGCTACAGCGACGCAATTGTTATGCGTCATCCACAGGAGGGTTCGGTGGCGGAGTTTGCGGCAGCCAGCCGGGTCCCTGTGATTAATGGTGGCGATGGCGCCAACGAGCATCCCAGCCAGGCGCTGCTGGATCTCTACACCATTCAAAAGGAGTTGAAAGCTACCGGTCGCAATCTCGATGGCCTGCGGATTGCGCTGATCGGCGACCTACGCCACGGCCGCACAGTGCATTCTCTGTGTAAGTTGCTGGGCTTGTTCCATAACATCAGCCTGGTGTTGATTTCTCCCAAGGAACTGCAAATGCCGGGTGCTATTGTCGAAAAACTGCGCGTCGCCGGTCACAGTGTGGTGGAGTCAGACCGGATGGAGCAGAGTATTGCCAATGTCGACATTGCCTATTCAACCCGCATTCAGGAAGAACGTTTTTCCAGTCGGGAAGATGCCTCTATTTACCGCGGCCAGTATCGTCTAAATCAGGCGCTTTACACGCGGTTCTGTGAGCCCAATACGGTCATTATGCACCCATTGCCCCGTGACTCGCGGCAGGAGGCGAATGAACTGGACAATGACCTGAACGAAAACCCCAATCTCGCTATTTTTCGCCAGACGGATAATGGGGTGTTGGTACGCATGGCCCTGTTCGCTCTTATTTTCGACGTGGTTGAGCTGGTGGACAAATACGCGACGGAGGTTCACTGGCATATTCGCCGCAGCAACTGAGTGGATTCGATGGCTAAACAAGACTTTGAAATACTGCAGGAGGAGCTGTCGTTTGACGGCTTCTTTCGTGTCTTGACGCTAGAGTTGCGACACACTCTCTTTGCCGGCGGTTGGTCGGCACCGTTGCGCCGTGAACTGTTTGTGCGTGACGAATGCGTGGGGGTTTTACTGTACGACCCCGAGCGCGACAACATTGTGTTGCTGGAGCAGTTTCGCGTTGGCCTGGTACCGTCCGGGCGCAACCCCTGGGTGCTGGAGCTGGTCGCCGGGATTATCGAGCCGGGGGAGACCCCGGAGCAGGTTGTGCGCCGCGAGGCCCTTGAAGAGTCGGGCTGTGAAATTGCCGAACTGGTGCGAGTTGCGGAATACTATACCAGCCCCGGCGGCAGTTCTGAATATTTCCATCTCTACTGTGGTCGTATTTCCAGCGAAGGTGTCGAGGGGATTTACGGTCTGCCTGATGAAGGCGAGGATATTCGCGCCCACGTGTTCAGTTACGAGGCAGCGATGGCGCTGCTGGCGGATGGTACAGTAAGCAATGCCCATACCATGCTGGCATTACAGTGGCTGCAGCTCAATAAGTCCAGTTTGGGTAAACAATGGCTTTAATGCGTTTGTTTATTGGTGTGGCGCTGGATATCGACCTTAGCAGCTATTTATCCGGGTGGAGTCAGCGGTTGGCAGTTGCCCGTGCCGACGGGCTGCGTTTGATCTCCCCGGAGTACTATCATTTAACGCTGGTATTTCTCGGCAGTCATCCCGAATCTGTGTTGCCTGTTATTAACCGAGCATTGTCGCGAGCGGGCGCGGTGCACTCACCGTTCCCGTGTCAGCTGGATGGCATCGCACTGCTGCCCGACGAGACCCGCCCCAGGGCGCTGGTTGTCAACGTTGAGCCCACGCAGCAGTTGCTGGCTTTGCGCCAGGATTTATACAGTTACCTGGATCAGCTGCAGCTACCCTGTGATCGGCATGACTTTCGACCGCATATTACCCTTGCGCGCTCCAGCCCGCGGCATTCAGCTGCCCCGGTCCAGGATCCGGAGAGGGATAAAGAGCCGTTAAAAGCTATGTTGGAGCTGAAGTCAGTGACGCTGTATCAAAGCTTTCTCCACCCGGATGGCTCGCGCTATCGGCCGCTAGTGCAGGTTGCGCTGGCGGCCGGAAAAAATAATGTGACTTGAGAAGCAGTACCGATTCCACTAAGCAACAGAGGAAACCTGGTTGGATACACCTGAACCTGTGCCCGGCAAATCCCAGACCTTACTGCGCTCAAGCGCGATAGTGAGTGCCATGACGCTCATCTCCCGGATTTTGGGTTTGTTGCGAGATGTATGCCTGGCCGTGGTGCTGGGTGCCGCTAGCAATGCAGATGCATTTTTTGTCGCTTTCAAAATTCCCAATTTTTTCCGGCGACTGTTTGCCGAGGGTGCTTTCTCGCAGGCTTTTGTGCCGGTGCTGGCTGAGTACCAAACCCGGGGTGGGATTGCCGGAATGCGCCACTTGTCGGATCGAGTGGCAGCGGCATTGGGTGGCAGCCTGCTGGTGTTTGTGGCGTTGGCGATGTTGGGTGCGCCGCTGGTGGCGATGGTGTTTGCTCCTGGCTTTTATTCCAATCCCGAAAAATACCAGCTGACCGCTGAACTTATTCGAATAACTTTCCCCTACCTGTTTTTTATCTCTTTGACGGGCTTTGCTGGCGCGCTGCTCAACAGCCTTGGCAGGTTTGCCATTCCGGCCTTTACGCCAGTACTGTTGAATTTGTCGCTGATTGCGGCCGCATTGGTATTTGCTCCTGACATGGCAGAGCCGGCTTATGCCCTGGCGTGGGGCGTTTTCGTGGCTGGCCTGGCGCAATTGTTGTTCCAGATTCCCTCGCTGATGCGCCTCGGTGTGATGCCTCGGCCGCACTGGGATACCGGGGACAAGGGTGTGCGCAAGGTCCTCAAATTAATGGTTCCGGCCTTGTTCGGCGTGTCAGTTAGTCAGATTAACCTGTTGCTGGATACAGTGATTGCCTCCTTTTTACCCACCGGAAGCGTCTCCTGGCTGTACTTTTCGGACCGGCTGGTGGAGTTTCCGTTGGGTGTGTTCGGGATTGCAATTGCCACCGTGATATTGCCCAGCTTGTCGCGCAAGCACGCAGGCGCCGATGCCAATGCTTTTGCCAGCACACTCGATTGGGCCGTGCGCTGTGTGCTGCTGATAGGAATCCCTGCAATGGTCGCGCTGGCCATCCTCGCCCAGCCGATGCTGGCAGCCATCTTTATGTACGGCAAAATGACTCCCCACGATGTGCAGATGGCATCCTACAGTTTGCAAGCCTATTCCCTGGGCTTACTCGCTTTTATGTTGGTGAAGGTGCTCGCGCCGGGTTATTTTTCCCGTCAGGATACGACAACTCCGGTACGGATCGGCATTATTGCGATGGTTGCTAATATGGTGATGAATATCGCGCTGGTATTGCCGCTGTATTTCTATTTCAATCTCGGCCACCTCGGGCTTGCCCTGGCCACCTCACTGGCGGCTTATCTCAATGCCGGTTTGTTATGGCGCGGCCTGCTCCGGGACGGCGCCTACCGGTTTATGCCTGGCTTTGCCGCAACCCTCCTGAGAATCATCGCCGCAGCAATGTTAATGGGTTTGGTGCTGTTGTGGCTGGGTGCTGATCTTGAGGCATGGGCCCAGTTGCAATGGTGGCAACGTGGTCTGCAGCTGGCGGGTATTTGTGGCGCCGGGCTGGTAACTTATGTGTCGGCCTTGCTGCTGCTGGGTATAAGGCCGCGACAGTTCAGGGCTGGCCTGTAGGCGCTCACGCCGGTCTAAGGTATAATCCTGCGCTTATTTTTCGCCTGGCTTCCCCTTCGACATGGAATTGATCCGCGGACTGCACAACCTGAAACCGTATCATCGTGGTTGCGTCGGTACTATCGGCGCTTTTGATGGTGTGCATCTGGGTCACCAGGCGCTGCTGCAAAACCTGGTGGAGGAGGGTCGGCGGCTGGGTTTACCCCTGGTGGTGATTTGTTTTGAGCCATTGCCGAGGGAGTTTTTTGCCCCCAACGAAGCGCCAGCGCGGCTGATGAGTTTTCGAGAAAAATGGCTTGCACTGGAAGCGTTCGGTGTTGATCGGGTGCTGCGAATCAACTTTAACGAGCGCTTTCGCAGTATCAGCGCGGCAGCCTTCGTGAAGTCTGTGTTGGTACAGGGGCTGGGCATCAAATATGTGGTTGTGGGAGATGACCTGCGCTTTGGCGCTGGTCGCCAGGGCGATGCAAATTCCTTACTACTGGCAGGCAGGCAATATGGTTTCGACGTGGTTGATACCCCCTCGGTATTGGTCGACGGCGACCGGGTAAGTAGTTCTCGCATTCGCGATGAGTTGGAAAGTGCTGATTTTTCGATGGCCCAACGCCTGCTCGGTCGACCGTTTAGTATGTCTGGCAGGGTATGCTTCGGTCGGCAGTTGGGCAGAACCCTGGGTGTGCCCACAGCCAATGTCGAGCTGCTTCGGTTGAAGGCACCAATTTCCGGCGTTTACGCAGTAGAGATTACCGGTATTGGAGATCGTCTCTATCACGGTGTTGCCAATGTCGGCGTTCGACCCACGGTAGAGGATCGTAGCAAGGCAATTCTCGAAGTGCATATTTTCGATTTTTCTGGTGACATTTATGGCACCAGGATCAATGTAGTCTTTCGGCACAAGATCCGCGATGAACGCAAATTCAACTCGCTGTCAGAACTGGAGCAGCATATTCATGCTGATATCGCATCGAGTCGCGCCTGGTTTGGGCTTGATTAAGACATCCACATAGTCTCTGACATCGTATCTCAGCGGTTAAAACCACTAGCACTGTAAACACTGGAACCAATAGATGGCTGATTACAAACATACTCTCAACTTGCCCCAGACGGACTTTCCGATGAAAGCCAACCTGGCCCAGCGGGAGCCAGAGCGCCTGCGACAATGGCAGGAGGGTGATCTGTACCAGCGCATCCGCGAGCAGCGCAAGGGGCGTGAAAAGTTTATTCTTCACGACGGCCCTCCTTATGCCAACGGTGCTATTCATATTGGCCATGCCGTTAATAAAATTCTCAAGGACATCATTGTCAAGGCTAAAACGCTGGACGGATTTGATGCTCCCTATGTGCCGGGCTGGGATTGTCACGGCCTGCCCATTGAGCTCAACGTAGAAAAGAAAGTGGGCAAGGCCGGGCAAAAGGTCAGTGCAGAGAAATTTCGCCAGAAATGTAGGGACTACGCCGCCACCCAGGTTGACGCGCAACGCGAGGATTTTATCCGGCTGGGAGTGTTGGGCGAGTGGCAGCAGCCCTATTTGACGATGAACTACTCATTTGAAGCAAATGTGATTCGTTCGCTTGGCCAGATTGCCAGCAATGGACATTTGCACCAGGGTTTCAAACCGGTGCACTGGTGTATGGACTGCACCTCGGCACTGGCAGAAGCCGAGGTCGAGTACGAGGAAAAAACATCCACCGCAGTGGATGTGTTATTTCCCCTGCAGGATACCGGGGCGCTGGCCAGTGCCTTTGGCATTGAGCCGGATAACATGCCTGGTAGTGCCGCGGTGGTGATCTGGACTACGACACCCTGGACCCTGCCTGCCAATATGGCAGTCGCGCTCAATCCAGAGCTGGTTTACCAGTTAATTGTGGTGGAACATGCGGGGCAACGTTGGGGCCTGGTGGTGGCTCGCGATTTAATCGATGCAGTAGTGTTGCGCTGTGGCCTCGGCGGCTATCAGTCG
>CAVROQ010000003.1:0-8527 GCA_963722805.1 uncultured Gammaproteobacteria bacterium | reverse complement strand
AGCGGTAGGGCGCAGCACCATTGTTAACATTTCAGCCAGGCACGCGCACCATCTTCAAAGCGTTAGAAGCCGTATACCAGGTAGAGGCTGGGACCCGACACCACGATATCTACCTCGTCGAAGCCGTCATTATCACTTATCTTGGCATCAAATTCGGAGACTTGATATGACGCTCCGAAACCAAAACGCTCGGTAATCCGATAGTCCATCGCCACATTTGCGTAAGTGTAGGAACCACTGAAGTTATCAACACTCAAACCCAGCCAACCGACACCACCCCTGACACTCCAGTTTGGGGTTATCAGGTAGTTAACCGCAGCGCGTACATTGGGCAAGGGCGCAAGCACATCGGCAGTATCACTTTCAAACTGGTTAATAACAGGCTCTTGATCACCGCCCTCAGCCAGAAACACCTGGGCTGCCAACGATGTTTCAATGACGAAGGTGTGAATACCCGCACCCAGCAATAGTTCCCATTTTTCGTTGCGAACAATCGCATAGGCGACATCGAGACGATAGGTTGCCATGGTAAACTCGGTGTCGACCTGAGCGCCCGCCTGGTATTCGTCACCGTCAAAATTGAAATCCCGGCCAGCTGCACCGCCACCATTCAACTTCAAGTTCTGGTAGGTCAGGCCAAGCACCCATCTTTCAGCGAAACGCCAGTGGTAGGCGGCGAGCACAGATTCACTGGAATTGTCGACATTGAGGTCATCTTGCAGGTCAATTTCAATGGGTGGTAGTGGCTCTACAGACGCCGTCACTTTGGCCGTCGCATCCTGACGGCCGTAACCCAAATTAAAAATGTGGGTGTCATTCATGAAGTTTCCAGCGAGGGCGTTTGCAGAGCAAACGGCGGCACCGACAGCAAAACCATAACCCCAGTAACTTGCCTTCATACTTTATCACCCAACTTGATAAACCTGATAAGAGCGCATCGTCACATCGGCATGAAAAAGGCCAAGTGAAGAGTGCATTTGAAAGTGAAATATCGGCCGCTACTTACGGCGGCGCGCATTGTAGCCCACGGTACACCGATTTTACAAAACAAAGCCAGCGAAACCATGACAGCGATCAAAACATGGCCAATCCAATGATGGCACACCGCCAGGCTGGAACGGGATAAGAAGACCAGAATGGTGCTGCAGAGCTGTCCTCGGCGGCCCAGAGATGGATTAAACTGAGCACTTTACAAAGTGCCTTAGACAGAGCGCCAGCGTTTGTTCAGTTGATGCGCCCGCCCTTCCTGCTCCAGCTTGATTAAATGGGCCAGCAAAGACAACTTGGCGACCGGATGAACGTTTACGGGCACATCGTTATACACATCGTGCACCAGCTCATCGACACTACCTTCACCCTGTGCCCGCAACACCTCGAACACCCTCGCCTCACGCTGTAGTCGGTGATCCACCAGCCACTGCACGACTGCAGCAGGGTTTTCCATAATATCGCCGTGGCCCGGAGCCAAATGAGTCAGGGAATAATCGAGTAATATCTTCAGCGAGTGAATATAAGCGGCCATATCACCGCTGGGCGGAATAATCACCACCGTTGAGCCATTCATAATGTGATCACCGGTCATCAGGAAACCACTGTTCTGCTCCAAAAAGCAGAAATGATTGCTCACGTGGCCCGGGGTGGCGATAGCCCGCAAGCTGTACTCGGCCGCATCAAATAGCTGGTCGTGCTGGCACTCAATATCGGGAGCAAAACTCCCATCCTGGAACATATGATCGCTCGCCAATGCGCCGATCACTTCTACCTTGCGATGCTGCAACAAGCTGGCGGTGGCGGGAGAATGATCCATATGGGTGTGGGTTGCAAAGATCCGCGCCAGGCGACCACCACCCTGCTCAATGGCGGCCAGAATAGCATCGACGTGCTGCGGCATATCCGGCCCGGGGTCGACCACCGCAACATCCTGCTCACCCAGCAAATAGGTATTGGTGCCGGCGCCGGTCATCACCCCGGGGTTGGCCGCCGTGACGCGACGTAAGCCCGGGGCAAGTTGCACGGGTTTGGCATGGACTACATCAGGCATAGTGGAGCAGACCCCATTGGATTTCTCAAACAGCGCTGCAACCGGAGCGCCGTCTACCCGCCTTAAAGCGCCGCTTTGAATTCCAGCAGATAGGCCTGCACCTTTTTGCATATTGTCGGGACCCAAGACGCCACATCAGCTTATTGACATCGCTGGCCTTTTCCAGCTCTTCGTCGCTGTAGGTATACAACACATGGGGCTGGGAAAGCTCGGGCGGCTTGGACAATGATTGGGTTGCCAACGCGCGATCGATCAAACTGACAAAATGGGTATGAAAGTTGCCCTCCATGCCCAGTTCGGTATAAGACTTCTCCAGTACTGGCGACCACTGGCGATAGTAGGCAGCCAGCTTTTGCGGCGGAATACTGATGAGGGCATTGATGAGGTCGTTGGCCCGATTGAAATTGGCCTCGCTCATGCTCAACCTGCCACCCTGCTTGTTAACCTTGAACGGCTCCATCGGGTATGACAGCGGACGATTCTTGCTGATCAAGTCACCCTCTGAAAGGAGGGTCGACATCGCCACCCACTTGCGCACCTGCTCTTTGGGCGTAAACCATGCCAATAACGGCGGTGACATTTCTTCCAGCGCCAAACTGACCTGTGCGTCACTGCCTTCGATATTTTCGGGCGGCGCTACCGGCGCCAGTTCTGTGTCAGTCAATTGCGGCTGCGGTGGTTCAGCCGGATTGATATTGCGCCGGGCCCGTTCCAATGCTGCCGCAGGCACCGGCACATCACCCACCATCGGCGGTTCCGGAGGCAAATCCTTATCCTTGATAATAAACCAGGCAATCGCCGCGCAAATCGCCAGTGCAATCAGCGCAAGTAAGATGTCCCTTGCCTTGAGTCCGCCCGATTTTTTTGCGGGACGTGGATCAATCAGTCGTTCTTTATCTGCTTCCATTACGTCGGGGTCCGATAATCAATAACGTGGAATTTAGTGTATTCAGTATTAACAATAGCCGATAGCGAGGGTAAAAACCGGTTTTTAAACTGCCCAGAAAGACTGAATCAGCACCGGCAAGTGTCAACCCATAGGCGGCTTCACCCGCCCTGAAAACTGCAAACAACCGATCCAGCTTATACCAGCTTTTCAATTGGCACCACGGTGTCGACGTCGGCGGTGTAATCCACACCCTGGATCCCAAACCCGAACAGGCGCAGGAATTCATCCTGGTAAGCTTTGAAGTCCGCCAGCTGATGCAGGTTTTCGGTGGTGACCTCCGACCATAACTTCTCAACCGCGAGCTGCACTTCGGGGCGAAGTTCAAGACCGTCGGCACGCAGTCGCCCGGTTTCGTCCAGCGTGGGGTCGCTACCATACAGGCTATTGCGAAAAAGTCCGTCAATCTGCTCGATGCAACCTTCGTGGGAGCCGTCAGCTTTTCATGATCTTGAACAGCAAGGACGGGTCCAGTGGCATTATCGGGATCGCTGAACTCGCCTGGGTCACCACACCCTTTAAGACCGACACCCGGGCATCACCCCCTTTAGCCGCGAGCATATATCGAGGGTCGACCACCCGCTTGTCGAGGTCCTGCTTGGCCGCACCTATCGTGCCATGCCAATAAATGTCCCAGGTGATACGCTCACCGACGTAGGTATAGGCCGTGGTCTTGGCGCCGTCGGCAAGCACACCGGCCTCATCCAATGCGTCGATCCACATTTCCCAGTCTTCACCGCCCATCACCGCAACGGTATTGTCGATCTCTTCCTGACTAGCGGCTTCGGAGGCTAACGTCCTGCACTTCCTGTTTGTCGGTATTGAGACCGCGCTGAACCACCGCCTTGCCAATGGGCTTGAGAGTAGAATTGTGCACCACCCCGGTGACCGGGTGCTGCCGTCGTGGCGAGGCCAGACTCTACACCACCAGGTCGACCTGACCCAGATCCCGCTTGATGAGGTCGATGGTCTTTTGCTTGATTTCATTCGAAAAAGCGTCGCCGTTAATGCTGGCCGCATACAGCCCGTCTGCTTCGGCATATTTATGAAATGCCGCCGAGTTGTACCAACCGGCGGTGCCCGGCTTGCGCTCAGTACCTTCTTTTTCAAAGAACAGGCCGATGGTAGCGGCGCCGCAGGCAAATGCCGCCTCAATTCGCGAGGCCAAACCATAACCGGTGGAAGCACCGATGACCAGTACCCGCTTGGGCCCGTTCTCGATAGGCCCCTGGCTTTTAGCAGTCAATCTGCTGCTTAACATTAACATCGCAACCCACCGGATGTGTGGTGACACACATAAAACCGCGCACTTTTGGCTTGATGATCATGGCTTTTTCCATTTTATCGTCAGTCATTGTCCCACAACCGGTGTTCCACACTTTTGTGTTGGCCGGGGATTGAGCGCCTTATTATAAGGCCCGTTACAGATTCGGCCACTATAACTGCCCTGCCAGCGCAAACTGGAGACTCAGTTTTGCTGTAAGCAAGCTTGCAATGCTGCGGGCAAGAGGGCGACAAGGCGGAATTCTGAACCATACCCTGCTCATAATTTATGTATTTTTTGATTTAGCTGCCACGGTGTGCCCGCAGAAAGACATTTACCCGCCAGGGCAAAAATGCAGGTTCAGGAGAACAGTTCAGCTGCGGCTTTCCCGGGTCGCCGCATAGGCCGCTGGTATATGTTCCACCAACCAATCCCATACCGCGCGAATCCGCGCGTTGCGGCGCATTGAGTAGTGCATACTCAGCCACATTTCGGGTGAGGGGACAGCGATATCTGGTAACAAGCGCTGAAAATCCGGCGGCTGAACGCCAACGGGCTGAATCGCGATCGTGGCACCAATCGCAGAAAAGGCCGGGTTAAGATAGGCATTTCCCGCGCAATGGAAAGGAAAGTAGCTGGGCTCTATGCCCCGTTTTTCCAGCTCGGGTTTAAAGGCATCCATAATAACTTCACCCACCAGGGGCCAGGGTAGCGCCGATAATTCAGCGCCTGTTTGGGGCATCCCGTAGCGCTCGATAAAGCGCTGCGATGCATAAAAAGCAAGATGAAACCTCCCAAGCCCCCTGGCCACGACTTCCGGCTCTGATGGCTCTATCCAGCGCAAATCAATATCGGCCTCTCGCCTGCCAAGATTTGAGGCAAGGGAGCCGTTTTTAAATTCGATCACGATATCGGCATATTGTTCATGGAAGTCCGTGAGTGCGCGCACCACGGGGTGCGCCCCAAAACCGTAGGGTAAATGTATGGTCACCACACCACTGGGGTTCTCTCTATGCCATCCAGGGCGCGCTGAATGGCATAGGCGTTATCGCTCATTTGTGAGGTATAGGTGGCCAGTTGATGCGCCAAGCCGGTTGGCTGCAGCCCGCTACGTGAGCGCGTGAATAACTCCTTGCCCAATTTCTTTTCAAGCTGTTCTACGTGACGACTCACCGTGGGTTGCGAGACCCCGAGCAACTTGGCCGCCAGGCTGAAATTGCCCTCCTCCATTACCGCGTTGAGAACTTCGAGGTCTTGCCAGCCCAATTTATCGTTCATAGCTTATCCGCCGTGACTGCTGCCGTTGAGTACCTGGTCAAAAGCACGATGAAAATGCTGCAGGGCCGGTTCATTGCAACCGAAGATCAGTTGCTGTTGATAGCCGTTTTCAATCGCAGCCTGGGCTTGCACGCCCATAGCGTAGTCCTCCTTTTCGATGGTGCTCTCGAAAATTTCATTGGCCACCTCCGGCGAGATCAATTTAGTGCCATTGCGGGCGTCAATGTCATAGGCGTTACTGGCATCAACATCGGCCTTGCCCGCTGCTGCCAGCGCCGCGACCACATCGGCGTGTAAATAGTGGCTAATGCGACTGATAGACCGGCCGGGATTTTCCGGGTCAGGATACATTCGCACCAGGGAGGCGCCTGCTTCATTAAAAATGAATTGCACATTGGGAAACAAAAAATACACCAGGCTGGAATGATCCCGCAATTGCCATTGTTGCTTGGGTAGCTCGCGCAGTTGATCGATAGATCTTTTGATCACCACAAAGCGATGGCTATTGCCGTATTCCTCGTAATGACAGACATCACCGTGAAACAATTGCCCCAGGGTATCCTTGTGCAAAATAGCGAAATGGTAGGTTTCGCCAAAGGTGTCATTGGCCAACTTCCAATTCAATTTCATATCCAGCGTTGAATGGCCCTGGAAAACCAATTCCCTGGTGCCGAAATGGACAAACTCCGGAGCCAATTCGCCGAAGAGATTGTCGATGTCGATTTGACCCGAGGGCTGGGGATGTACAATCAGGAATCCTGCATGTTCAACCGCAGGCAGTGCCACCAGGCTATTGCACGGTTTGTCGACTGCGCCAAAATCCTTTTCCCGGCGCACCCCTTTCAATTCTCCGGTGTTGCTGTAAGCCCAGCCGTGAAACGGACAGCTGAAACCTGCGGCAGTGCCCCGCTCTGCCCGGTTGACTCGCACTCCACGATGGCGACAGGCGTTAATAAAGGCGTGAAATTTTCCGTCACTATCCCGGGTTGCCAACACTGGTACACCGAGTTCATCGAGGGCAAAAAAGCTGTTGTTGTCCGGCAAATCAGCACTCATACCAATAATCTGTGCTTCTCTTTGAACAGCAGCTCCATTTCCTTTGCCGCTATTTTGGGCAACGATAGATGCTGGTATTTTACATGTGTTGTTGATCGGTTTGGGTGTTCTTGCCCGTGTCTAATTGGCGGAAGATATCTTCAATGATTTCTACTTGCTTGACCTGCTCCATGATCTTCTCCTGCTCTTATTTTTGATTCAGAGTCAGTATAAATGGCTGTTAGAGTCAGACAAGCAACAGGACGAAACGGGGCATATGCAAAATTGCATGAGGCCAGCCACGCTCGTTTGTTTAACAGGGTCAGGCTCTTACCGGGCAGCATGATACTCAAAACCCTTGACGACGATCTTGCCTTTTGCCTGCCCCGTTTCGATAAGTGCATGGGCGGCGCGGATATTGGCAGCGTTAATCGGAGTCAGGACTTCACTGAGTGTGGTTCGAATCCGTCCCGCATCGACTTCATTTGAGACATAGTTCAGCAACTCGTGCTGCTCTACCATATCGGGGGTCTCAAACATGGCCCGGGCAAACATAAACTCCCAGTGCAGGCTCGCCGATTTGGTCTTCATCGCGGCCATCGGCATCGGTGACTCGGTGTCATCAATGGTGACGATTCCGCCCTGTGGCCGAATCAGTTCAACCGCGGTGTCCCAGTGGCGCATGTCATTAAAAATCGCAATGTGATCGACGTAGTCAAACCCCAGGGCATGCACCTGTTCGACCATAGGTTGGCGATGATTGACAACATGATCTGCGCCGAGCTGCTTCACCCAGCTTGTGGTCTCCGGGCGCGACGCCGTGGCAATGGTAACAAGACCGGCCGCCCGGGCAAGTTGAATGGCGATCGAACCCACCCCGCCACCCGCCCCGATGATGAGTACCTACTGGCCCCGGTCGGCACCATCACGATCAATCCCAAGCCGATCAAAGAAGGATTCATAGGCGGTGATCGTTGTCAGCGGCAACGCTGCCGCCTCGGCAAAGCTAAGACTATTCGGCTTGCTGCCGACGATACGCTCATCCACCAACTGAAATTCTGCATTGGAGCCGGAGCGGGTGATATCGCCTGCGTAATAGACTTCATCGCCGGGCTTAAAGAGTGTGACGTCTGGGCCGACGGCGGCGACAATACCGCTGGCATCCCAACCCAGCACACGGGGAGTGCTTTCAACCGTATCCTTGGGGCTGCGGATTTTGGTATCGACCGGATTGATCCATACCGCCTTAATCTCGACCAGCAGGTCACGACCCGAGGCCGTTGGAAGCGGTAGCTCAAGATCCAGGAAGGCGTTGGGGTTTTCGATGGGAAGATAATGGGTTAACGCGACAGCTTTCACAGAAAACTCTCCTGGTCCGGTTTGGGTTAGCGAAGACTCGCGAGGTTACTGAGCATTGATGTGGGGATGCCACGGCTCAGACGCTTCCAGTGCCAGTAAAACATGAAATATGGCGCATTGTCCCGGAATTGTATGCGCAGCACGGCTTTGACACCTCTCCCCGCCAGGTCAGCGAATAAACCCGGGCTAGAAAGCTGGTTCGAAAAGACCGGAGTGGTGTTCAGTTCACTATTGCACGAGTCGACGAAAAATCGTTACAGTGCATCGTTTTGACGAGAACATCCACGATGACAAATGCCCTGACTGCCCAAAGCCTATGACCCCAACAATACTGATTCTCATTTTCGGCCTGGCGTTGATCCTGGTCGGCTCTGGTCTGCTGGGGACCCTGCTGGGTATTCGCGCAACCATCGCTTCATTCAATCCCATTGCAACCGGGCTTATCATGTCCGGATACTACGCCGGCTATATTATTGGCACTTTCCTGGGTCCAAAACTGATTCGCAATGTCGGCCATATTCGGGCCTTTGCTTCCTTTGCGGCGCTAGGGGCGGCTTCCACTCTGGGCTTCGGATTGCTGGTTGATCCCTGGGCCTGGCTGGCA
>CAVROQ010000002.1:0-50942 GCA_963722805.1 uncultured Gammaproteobacteria bacterium | reverse complement strand
GGACTTTGCGAGCCCAGTAACCCCGCCACTGCTTGCATCCGGGCGGCAAACGCAAGTCCGGGTCTATACCGTTGTTTAGCTGGTTTTTCTGCAGCCATTTATGCGTACGTCGATCACGGAGGGAAGATGGAAAAAGTAAGTGGTATCGGCGGTGTATTCTTCCGGGCCAATAACCCAGCGCAGCTAGCTGAGTGGTATGAGAGGCATTTAGGTGTGAATCCGGTTCCCTCGGGTTATGACCAACTTCCCTGGATTCAGGAGGGAGGCCCGACCGTATTTGCCCCGTTCGAACGCGATACAGAATATTTCGGTAAGGAAACGCAAAGCTGGATGATAAATTTTCGTGTTCATGACTTATCCAAAATAGTAGAGCAACTTCGTAAGGCAGGTGTCGACGTTTCCATGGATGATCAAGAGCTCCCTAACGGCAAGTTTGCCACCCTGCATGATCCCGAAGGCATCCTATCGAACTCTGGGAACCCAAGAGCTAAGATACCCTTAGCCCCTGATCGCTACCAGGGAAGAACATCTCCGTTGGCATGCCAGAATGTACCGCTATTTTCCAGAGTGAGTTCGTCAATTCGTGCTGCTATCCCTGCCGCCGCTTGAGCAGGGCTAACGTCACTATTAAAACCAATCATTCGAGTGGCAACCATGCCGGGGTGTAAAATGGCGACCGCGATACCTGGCCCCTGTAGATCGTTGGCCAGACTTTTGCCGGCGGCATTCAGTGCTGCTTTCGACATGCGGTATCCATAATAGCCGCCGGAGTCATTATCAGCGATTGATCCCATGCGACTGGTAATCAGAGCCACTTTACTGCCCGAAGTTAAATTCCCCAGCAGGGCTCTTGTCACTCGAAGCGGGGCAATCGCATTGACGGCAAATTGCTCTTCAAGGTCTCCATCGTTCATATCATGCAAAGTATCAGTTCTGAGAATACCGGCATTATTGATCAGAATATCAATGGTTGTGCCTGTGAGTTGCTGAGCCAGTGATGCAATGTCATCCGCCCTGCTGACATCAATATCTTCTATGACAGTGGCGGCTGTGTTTCTAAGGTCATCGCTTGCTTGTCGGCAAACGGCAATAACCCGCCAGTTTTGCTGCAGGTAAAGTTCGGTGAGTGCCAGGCCAATGCCACGATTGGCACCTGTGATCATTACAGATTTGCTCATAATTGATACTTCCTGGTCCGTTATCGGGATTAGAAAATAGGCGCGCAGCGCTTGTATATACGAAAAAACATATATACTATTCTCCATATATGTTTACGGTACCTTGAATCGATGAATCCTGTCCAATTCTATAAATGCTTGTCAGATGAGACCAGGCTGCGCTGCTTAATGTTGGTTGAGCGAGAACAAGAGCTTTGTGTTTGTGAATTGACTGAAGCCCTGGATGTGAGTCAGCCGAAAATCTCGAGGCATCTCGCTCAGTTGCGTCAGTGCGAATTGCTGCTCGATCGCAAACAAGGCCAGTGGGTTTTCTACCGGATTAATCCCGCATTGCCTGGCTGGGCGAAGCTGGTGCTGCAACAAACCACTGCATCGAACAGCGCGTTTCTCAAACACAATCTGGCGAACTTGTCGCGTATGGGTGACAGGCCGGATCGGGCGGTGAATTGCTGCTGAAAATTTGTCCGCCCATATTTGATATTCCATATATAGGTGACAATAAGTGCCCCTGCTTATGGTTCCGCTCAGGTGACTGACAGTGGGGCGGAGGTTTTGCTACTGACCTGCACAATAATGAGAAAACAAAATGAGCGTTAGTGTCTACAGAAATTTATTTGACCTGTACAGGGACAATCGGCAGCAGGCGCGGCTGGTGCTCTTGATGATAGCTACGTTCCTGGTCATCTATTTTATACCGGCCGGTAACGCGCGTTTTGATAATGCAATACTTGAAGCGGTTCGCCTGACCCATTGGTATGCCAGGGAACATGTCATCCTGTGCCTGCTGCCAGCCTTTCTTATTGCAGGTGCAATGGCGGTGTATATCAGCCAGGGCTCGGTATTACGGTATCTCGGTCCGCAGGCTTCGAAGCCAATCGCACTGAGCGTGGCTTCGGTGTCGGGGACCTTACTCGCGGTCTGTTCTTGCACGGTTCTGCCACTCTTCGGCGGCATTTATAAGCGCGGTGCGGGTCTGGGAGCAGCCATCGCATTCCTCTACTCCGGGCCGGCCATCAATATTATGGCTATCGTTGTTACAGCCAAGGTTTTGGGGCCCGAATTGGGTATCGCCAGAGCCGTAGGAGCCATCGTTTTTGCTGTGGTCATCGGGGCTATTATGCATCTGATCTATCGCAAGGAAGAATTGGATAGAGCCAACAGCTCGCGTCGAGGTTTTGAGGGTGATGAGGCGGAACAGCCGCTCCACGTGGTGGTCACGTTCTTTGCCTTGATGATCGGCATGCTGGTATTTGCCAATTGGGCGGCTGCAGACAATCAAACCTGGATGCGCATCTACGAGTCAAAATGGACAATCACGTCGGTGCTGGCGCTGGGGTTTGGCGCACTACTGATTTATCGTTGGCGGTGGCCCGTGCGGCCGCTGTTAACACTGGCCGGCCTGGTAGTGGCCGGGGCATTGATTGTACCCGGCACACCTGAAGTGCCTTTTGCCATTGGTGCTCTGGGTATACTTGTTCTGGCAGCTACCCGTGAGCAGGATCGGGAGTGGGCGATACAGACCTGGAGTTTTACCAGACAGATTATGCCGCTGTTGTTGGCAGGCGTATTTATCGCCGGCTTTCTGCTAGGGCGTCCGGGCCATGAAGGGCTTATTCCGTCTGCATGGGTCGCTATGGCGGTGGGCGATAATTCGCTTGTTTCCACTTTTCTTGCCTCTCTCCTTGGCGCCTTTATGTATTTTTCCACGCTCACGGAAGTTCCTATCGTAGAGGGCTTGCTGGGTTCTGGCATGGGTAAGGGACCAGCACTTGCTCTTCTGTTGGCCGGTCCTGCACTGTCTCTGCCCAATATGCTCGTCATACGAACAATCCTTGGTACCCAAAAAACCCTTGTCTACTGTTCACTGGTCGTGATCATGGCAACGTTTACCGGTTATACCTATGGCAACTTAAGTTGATCAACTGGAGTCGATTATGATTTTTAAAATTTATGGTAGTGGTTGCTCTAAATGCAAAAATTTGACAGCCAATGCCGAAGCAGCGGCTCAGGCACTGGACATCAGTTACACAGTCGAAAAAGTCAGCGATATGAATGCCATTATCGAAGCTGGTGTCATGCGAACACCGGCGCTCCAAGTGGATGATGAGATCGTGGTTGAGGGCAAGGTTCTCAGCGCCGATGAAATAAAAGCGCTGCTCACATAGTACTTGCGCGTATCCACTGGGCGGCACGGCAGTGCTCAATAGCCAGCAGGGCGAAATTTGCAAAAAAGGAATGATGGATATGACAATTAAAGTAGGTATCAATGGCTTCGGCCGCATGGGAAGGTTGTCGTTGCGGGCTGCATACGATTGGGACGATGTGGAATTCGTACAGATTAACGACCCCGCCGGCGACGCCGCCACGCTCGCGCATCTGATCAATTTTGATTCGGTGCATGGCCGCTGGAAGCACGAGGCATCCAGTGATGGCAACAGTATTATCGTCGATCGCAAGCCCATTATCTGTAGCCGCAACATCGCGATCGGCGACACCGACTGGTCCGGCTGCGATATTGTTATAGAAGCCTCCGGCAAAATGAAAACCGTGGCCTTGTTGCAGACCTATCTGGATCAGGGTGTAGGGCGCGTGGTGGTGACTTCGCCGGTGAAAGAAGACGGTGTGCTCAATGTCGTCATGGGTGTGAATCACTCCTTGTACGATAAGAATCAACATCGCATTGTCACGGCGGCATCCTGTACCACCAATTGCCTGGCGCCGGTGGTGAAGGTTATCCATGAGAACATCGGTATACGGCATGGTTCGATGACCACGATTCACGACATCACCAATACCCAGACCATTCTCGACGCGCCCCATAAAGATCTGCGCCGCGCACGAGCCTGCGGCATGAGTCTTATTCCCACCACCACGGGGTCGGCCACGGCGATAACCCATATTTTTCCGGAGCTCAAAGGCAAGCTCAATGGCCATGCCGTGCGCGTACCCCTGGCGAATGCATCATTGACCGATTGTGTATTTGAGGTAGAGCGCCCGACATCGGTAGAGGAGGTGAATCAATACCTGAAAGCAGCGTCAGAGGGTGAACTGAAAGGCGTGCTTGGCTATGAGGAGCGCCCCTTGGTGTCGATAGACTATAAAACGGATCCCCGCTCAAGCATCATCGACGCCTTATCGACCATGGTGGTCAATGATACCCAGGTCAAGCTTTATGCCTGGTATGACAATGAGTGGGGCTACGCCAATAGAACCGTTGAGCTGATGCGCATGGTTGGACAAATGGACAAGGTATAGAGGCTGCACGATGAGCTTGGACGCGCGATTGACGCCACAGGTCAGGCAATACCTGGTGGTGACTTTCAACTACTGGGTTTTTACCCTGACCGATGGCGCCTTGCGCATGCTGGTGGTGCTGCACTTCCATGACCTGGGATACAGCCCCCTGCAAATCGCCATGCTATTCCTTTTTTACGAGATATTTGGCGTGATTACCAATCTCGTCGGCGGCTGGTTGGGCGCCCATCTGGGGCTCAATCGCACCATGAATATTGGTCTTGCCCTGCAGGTTATTGCATTGTCCATGTTACTGGTTCCGGCGGATATGCTGCTGGTTCCCTGGGTGATGGCGGCACAAGCCCTATCCGGCATTGCCAAAGATTTGAATAAAATGAGTGCCAAGAGCTCGATCAAGCTTTTGGTTCCCGACGAAGCCCAGGGCACACTCTATCAATGGGTGGCAATACTAACCGGGTCAAAAAATACCCTGAAGGGCGTTGGCTTTTTTCTGGGCGGTGTCTTGCTCACTGCGTTGGGTTTTAGGGGTGCGGTTTTTGCCATGGCGAGTGTGCTGGGGATCGTGTGGCTCTTCAGTATGGTGTCTCTAAGACAGGATTTCGGCAAGGCGAAGAACAAACCCAAGTTTACCGAAATTTTTTCGAAGAGCGCTGCCGTCAATTATCTGTCAGCGGCGAGATTGTTTTTATTTGGCGCCAGGGATGTTTGGTTTGTGGTCGCGCTGCCCGTCTATCTGGCGGCAAACTTCGGTTGGGATCACTGGTCCGTGAGCAGTTTTCTTGCCCTCTGGGTCATTGGCTACGGCATGGTGCAAGTATTCGCTCCCCGGATTACCGGCAAAAGCCAGGGCAAGGTACCGGATGGCACCACGGCATTTCTATGGGCGTGTGCGCTGGCGGTGATACCGGCAACGATTGCCTTGGCCCTGGCGTTTGATGTCGAACCGACCGTCAGCCTGTTAGGTGGCCTGATGGTTTTCGGTGTGTTTTTCGCGATTAATTCATCGCTCCACAGTTACCTTATTGTGAGCTATGCCAACGCAGATGGCGTCTCTCTGGATGTCGGGTTCTATTACATGGCAAATGCTATGGGCAGGCTGTTAGGCACGGTGCTATCGGGCTGGGTATTTCAAGTCTACGGCATTGAAGCCTGCCTGATGATATCCAGTGCTTTTGTTGCCCTGGCTGCGCTACTCTCGATTCGGCTTCCCAAACATAAAGATCACGCGGTGCGACCTCTGAGGTAACACCGCGTAATCTGAGATGCCCGAAATGGTTGGCAGTTCGGGATCGGGAGTGACGGCGCACGCGATACAAGGCATGGCGACGCTTGCTTTTAAGGCCAAAATGAAGTCGAATCAGGTGCGCGACTATATTGCCCCGCTTTTCAGTTAACGGTAAACGACCACGCGTAAGGGTCGATCATCGCGTTTCCCGCCAGATCCTCGATGCCTGTCAGGGTCGCACTGTAGGCGGCACCGCTGTTTAAAGTCTGAGCAGGCCTCCATTCCAGGGTGAGCTTGAGAGGGTTGTATACAGACAGTCCAGAAACCGCTTGCTGATCACTGTCTAGCACTTGCAGTGCATTGGTAACGCTATCAACAGCAAGTTGCTCAGCAAAATAAACCACAACACGAAAGCCGTATATCCCGTCGGGTTCAGGGTCAACGCTATAGACAGCCGGTGGTGTGGTATCGACTGCACGGGTAACGGTAATCTCGTTGCTTCCACGGGTGTTGGAGTCATCTACAGATACTCGAATCAAGTTAGCCCCCATTTCAAGGGGAATACCTGCGGGGTAGGCTTCATTGCGAGTGCTCCAACCCGCGAGATCAGGCCACGAAAAAATTGTGAACCAGGCTGGATCTATAAACCCTATTACCTGATATCCGCTTGAACCCGATCCGCTAATACCGTTTCTCAGGTTCTCCCATCGTACGTTACTGCCGGGAAAGACTGGGATGCAAACCGGACCGCCAAGCGTAGATGGCGGACAGCCATCGTTGGCTGGTGCAAACGACGACCCAGCTAAATGCATAACGCTTTGATCCGTCTCGAAGCTGTCGCCAGCAATTTCCGCCACTCCACAATTGGCAGGAATTTCGGTCAACCCAATCGATCCTCCGCTCATACCTATAGAGCACCGCAATGCAGCAGTTATATTGACGGCTCCTGCTACTGGCTCATCGCCGCCGCCGCCACCGCCACCGCACCCCCAGGCCATTAGAACGAAAAGCCCCAAAACAACCCCAAAATTTTTCATGCAGGCAATCCTCCATGTTTTTCAACGTGTGACTCGTAGCTCTTCAGACTGCGAGTACCTCCCTCACTCCCTCATTCACTCCAACCAGATGACACCTCCTGCTGCACTGCCATCTTCGGCATCCAGCTTCACGGTTCGTTTGCCTGTAAAGTCGTAGAGAAACGATTCATGTTCAGAATGAGTGGGATTGTAGAGGTGCGCCACTGCGTACTTGCGATTCTCACTCAGCTGCAGGCCCGGGCCATATTCATTAATACTACCCTCAAACAATTGGCTGTTTGTGACAGCACTCCGGGCATCCAGCTCGGCCAGGGAAATACCTTCCAGGCTGTCCCACAACACCTCCGATTTAGAGTGCCAGGCTCGCCAGCAGGTGCCCGTTTCTCCCGCGAACTCGCCTATCAGCACACTGCGTTGTGTCAGCGGGTCGGCCAACATCAATTCGCGCTTGTCGCCGCTTATCCGGACGTACTCCAGCAGGTTCTCACCGGGAATCCAGGAAAATGATACCCGTCCATCGTGATCTCGCTCGATAAGCGGGGCGATCCGCTGGGTCCGGGATGCCTGAAAATCGTGGACATACAATTCGTAATCGTGATTGGACCCGATAGGAAAAAACGAGCTTGAATTGCGTGTGGCTTTGTCCCAGGCCAGCAGGGCGCCGTCAGGCGACCATTTCAAAGCCGAAAGATAATAATCAGTATGAAGCGTCGCCGGGGTACCTTGGAGAAAGACAGTTGACCCCGTCGGCCCCAGCGCCTGGCTAGCGCCGCTCTTGAGGTCGAGCACATAGACCGCCAACCCGCCCACCGGGTCAGCGGCGATGTAGGCAATTTGGCTGCCATCTGGAGAGGGCACCGCTACCGCGTGGCTGTCCATGACGACCTGCGTCAGGCGGCCCTGCTCGGTGCTGACAATCTCAAAGCCCCCGACGCCATTCAGCACCAGTCGCGTGCCGTCAAGCCACAGGTAAGGCGTAAACGGGCCCGGCGGGAACGCGTAATCATCCAGTAGAGTATGTGTCGACTGCCCGCGACCCATCCATTTCACAGGCCCTGCAGGGCTATTATCAAGTCGCCATGGACTAATACTAAAACCTCTGTCCAGGCGCGCTTGATAAACCAATTGCCTGGCGTCATTCGACCATCGAAAATTAAAGCTATTGGCTATTCCCGTCGCTGGCTCAAGCAAGGATAAATCATTGCCGCTCGCCAGGTCAGCCACATACAGGGAACCGGCCTGGGGTATACAGAAAATGTTATCGAAACTGTTGCCACAGTTACTATCGTCGGGACTGTCGACTCGCTCCAGCAGCACAGCTAAAGCGCTCGTGTCTGCCGCTACCTGGTAGCGCAGCCTGGAGCCGGTGCCCAGCTCTGCCCCGACCAGCTCGCGAGGCAGCTCCTGGTTCACTGTTGCCAGCAGCAGCTTTGATTCAACGCCCCCAGCTTCGCCATCGGTGAGTTCGTGAGTCGCGAACAGAACCCCGCTGGAGTCTGGCAACCAGTCGATCTGGACATTCGCTGGGCCATCGGTGGTAACGAGGAATTCTTGCCGGTCATCGGCAGTAACCAGGTTTTGGATAACCAGTGCTGAATGCCGGGCTGTCCCTCCAGGCTCCTGGCGATCGCCTTCCCAATAGGCAGCGTAGTGACCGTCCGGGGACGCTGTAAGTCCGGCTACGAATGTACCCGGCTCCGGCTCATTCCCCAGGCGTGTAATGCCCTGCCGATCCACCCTGTATAGCAGGTCGGTTCGATCGTAGTAATCGTCGCCTTCACAGCATTGCGCCTGGTAGATGGCCACGTATGGATTCTCGGGCGGGGGGGCAGCGAATTCGGATGTGAGATGGGCATCCTCACAGGAAAGCAGGGTACTAACCCCGATCAGAGGAAAGATCAAAAACCGGTTGGGCAACACCATAACAGCGGCCCTCAAAAGGCGTCAGCCAGGACGCCGCACTAGCAACTTAGATAGCACACTTTTAGGGCGTGAAATAGCTAATTTGAAAATATTTTTGGGTGGATTCGGAATATCGCTTGCTCAGTGTCGGGGGTGCGAAAACAGGGGGCTAATCTCAGTCTGATCCCGCCAGCCAACACTCCCAGTCATAAGGTCGGTGTTCTGGACTAACTGCACGTTTAACGATAGTTTGTTGAAGGCGAGCTGATTGCTGCGCTGGCCTGATGGCCGGTAGAAGAGGGTTTAAGGAGAGTCCCATGTCCATAACGCTAGGTTTTGATGTTTACGGCACGTTGATCGACACCCACGGCGTGCTGTCCAGTCTGGAGGCGATGATACCGGACAATGCGAAGGCCTTTTCCCAGACCTGGCGCGACAAGCAGCTGGAATATTCTTTCCGCCGGGGCTTGATGCAGAACTATGTCAACTTCGGTGTTTGCACCAGCCAGGCTCTTGAGTATACCTGCCAGTTCTACGCTGTCTCTTTCACCGAGGCACAAAAACAAGATCTGCTCGCCAGCTACAGTACACTGCCCGCGTTTGACGATGTGGTCCAGGGCCTGGCCCAACTCAAGGATGCCAACTTTCGCCTGTATGCATTCTCCAACGGTAGCGGTGACGCTGTCGACACCTTACTCAACAATGCGGGTATCCGGGATTTTTTTGCCGGCATAGTCAGTTGTGACGACCTCAAGTCATTCAAGCCAAACCCCGCCGTTTACAGCCATTTCCTGAGGCAAGCGAACGCCTCTGGCGACAGCGCGTGGCTGGTGTCGAGCAATCCCTTCGATGTCATTGGCGCCAGATCGGCGGGGATGCACGCTGCCTGGGTGCAGCGATCGAAGGCGGCGATATTTGACCCCTGGGGTATTGAACCCACGGTGACCATCAGCGGGCTTGGCGAACTGTACGATAAGCTGCTTGCAAGCCGTTGATTGCAGAGGGCGAAAAATTATGGAATAAGGTGAGTACCCTTACTTGTCAGCTTTTGGCTGCTGCATCACGCCTCGGCAAACTCTTTAAGACGCCCCGATAGCAAACAGCAGAAAAGAGCGCTGGTGCAGCGAGCCAGGACCTTGTGCTAGATGTCGCGCTCCGCTTCGATCGTGCCATCGGCGATGGCCTCGACGAGTCGGGCATGATCCTGCTCGGTTTGATCCGCGTAACGCGTGGCGAACTCAACCATCACGTCATCGAAGGTTTCATCGTCGCCGATATAACCACGAATCATCATGGCGTCACCGGATCGGGCATGGGCGAAAGCGAGGGTTTTGCCGCAAATACCGACGAACGCCTCCAGGTCGTCGTACTCCAGGTCCTCGACATCGATCTTGCCCTTGCCATCGCTGAGCTGGCGAAAATAGAAGTCGATCGGCTGACCTTCCAGGTTCTGCCAGCGCGACCAGCCCAGAAAAATGTCACTGGTTCCCTGAATCAAGCGCTGGCCCTCAACCACCCGCTGGCTGGCCTGCTCATAGACGCTGGCGCCTAGATAGGGCTCCAGAACAGAAGGTACCGCCTGTTTAAACTGTAAAAATAAAGGCGTGCCATCACCTGCCTCCAGCAGCATGATCAGGCAGCGCGTACCGACACTGCCGACACCGACAATTTTTGCGGCAATATCCACCAATGAAAACCGGTCGATCAGCAGCCGTCGATCGTGGGACAGGCTTTCCCGGTACTTTTCAAAGCAGGCCACGGCCTCGGCCTCGGCAGCGGCCTCGAAATACTCGTCAACCCGCACAATGAGCGGTGGGTCAGGTACGATAACCCGGCGACCGTCGATAACTTTGGTCAACTTTTTGAGTGCGTGCATACTGTTTTTGCGGGCCGCTTTTCCCAGCACTTCTTCTAGTTGTTTGCGGTGTTTTTCGCCGTGTTGTGCAATGTGCTCGAGTGCCGCCTCGGACTCAAAACGATAGTAATAGAGATCGAGCGGGCTGATCTCAGAGGTCTCGTGAATGAACTCGCGATAGTTGCGCATCGCGGCATGGGTCACCGCGCGACATTTTTTTTCCGACAAGCCATTGAGTCGAGCCACTACCATGACACTGGTGGCAAAGCGTTTAACATCCCACTCGAAGGGCCCGGGCAGGGTCTCATCAAAATCATTGAGGTCAAACACCAGCCGCCGGTCGGGCGAGTGGTACCAGCGGAAATTGCCGAGATGAGCATCGCCGCAGAGTTGCACCCACAGGTCTGTCCTGGGCTCTCCGGCCAAATCGCTGGCCATGACCGCAGCCGAGCCGCGCAGGAACGTAAACGTAGATGCACTCATCCGGCCGTAGCGCAGGGGGATGGCCCTGGCCACGCGACTGCGGTCCTGTTGCGCCAGGACCTCGAAGGGGCAGACGCGATCCGCCGGGGCGACATACTCGGCATGTGCCTCTAGCGGTAAGCTTTCGAGCCTCGACCTGCCCATATCGTAGCGAGCACCAATGCCTGCACGCAGGTATGCCGCTTCGGGATTGATACTCTCAAGAGGATTTGCCATGCCAACTCCCATAACCCGAGAGCGCCAAGTATCACAGGGCGTCCATGATTTAGTCCTGACTTGAGCATTCCGGGTACCGGCAGGATAAAACGCAGCATCGCTGAAGTCTACAGCTACCGGACCGGCGTTGTTTAGACTCGGCTCAATCAGCAACCCGCCCCTTCAGCCCGCTCGCCACGGGTAAGCCAGGCCGCTTGACCCAGCACAATTGTGGGCCTTGAACTGATAGCCTGGTACTAAGGATCTCTCGGGCGGAATGAGTGAATCACGCTCACTGCCAAATTTTCCCTGTATAGTGGACTGCACAAAAGTAACAAACAATAAAGCAAACCACATTATTCGGGGTGACTTCCCATGGAACAATTTCGCAAGATCCTTATCGCCAACCGCGGCGAAATCGCGATCCGCATCCTGCGTGCCGCCAATGAAATGGGTAAGAAGACGGTAGCCGTCTATGCGGAGGAAGATAAACTTTCCCTGCACCGCTTCAAGGCTGACGAGGCCTATCGCATCGGGGAACATATGGGGCCGGTGGCCGCCTACCTGTCGATTGCTGAAATGATCCGGGTCGCCAAAATGTGTGGTGCCGACGCCATCCATCCGGGTTATGGACTGCTCTCGGAAAACCCCGAATTTGTCGATGCCTGCAGTGCCAATGGCATCGCTTTTATCGGTCCCAAAGCGTCCACCATGCGCGAACTTGGCGACAAGGCCAGTGCCAGGCAAATTGCCATAGCCGCCGGGGTACCGGTGGTACAGGCCACCGACGTGCTGGGCGACGATATGGACGTGATTCGCCGCCAGGCTGCAGCAGTGGGTTACCCGCTGATGCTCAAGGCCAGCTGGGGTGGCGGCGGGCGCGGTATGCGTTCCATCAATGGACCCGAAGAGCTGGAGGAGAAGGTACTAGAGGGGCGCCGCGAGGCCGAGGCCGCTTTTGGCAACGGCGAGGGCTACCTCGAAAAGATGATCACCAGCGCGCGCCATGTTGAAGTGCAGATACTGGGCGACAGCCACGGCGGCATGTACCACTTATACGAGCGCGATTGCTCTGTGCAAAGGCGCAATCAGAAGGTGGTAGAACGCGCGCCGGCACCGTATCTCAGCGAGCAACAGCGCCGGGAGATATGTGAATTGGGCCGCAGAATCTGTTCCCATGTGGGCTACGAGTGCGCCGGCACTGTCGAATTCCTGATGGATATCGAGTCTGGCCAGTTCTTTTTTATCGAAGTAAATCCGCGGGTACAAGTAGAGCATACGGTCACCGAAGAGGTCACTGGCATCGATATTGTGCGCGCCCAAATCCTCATAGCGGAGGGCAAAACCGTAGCCGAGGCCACCGGCAAAAGCAGCCAGGAAGACATCGTGCTGACCGGTCACGCGCTGCAGTGCCGCATCACCACGGAAGATCCACAAAACAATTTTATTCCTGACTATGGCCGCATAACCGCCTATCGCCCGGCCAATGGCATGGGCATTCGTCTCGACGGCGGCACCGCCTATTCCGGCGGGGTTATTACCCGCTACTACGATTCGCTGCTGGTCAAGGTCACCGCCAAGGCACAAACCGCCACCGCGGCTATTGCCCGTATGGATCGTGCCCTGCGGGAATTTCGCATCCGCGGCGTTGCCACCAACATCGCCTTTGTCGAAAACCTGTTAAAGCATCCTACCTTCCTCAACGATAGCTATACCACCCGGTTTATCGACGAAACGCCGGAACTGTTCCAGTTCGACAAGCGCCGCGACCGGGCCACCAAGATTTTGACTTACATCGCCGATATTACGGTGAACGGCCATCCGGAAACCGCAGGTCGGCCCAGTCCGGCTGAAGATTTGCGCATGCCTGTGCCGCCGGTGTGCAGAGCAGAGCCGGCATGGGGCACCCGCAACCTGCTGGAGCAAAAGGGGCCGCAAGCAGTGGCAGACTGGTTGGCCGAACAACCTCAGTTGCTGATTACCGACACCACCATGCGCGACGCCCACCAGTCACTGCTGGCTACTCGCATGCGCTCCATCGATATGATTCGAGTGGCCCCTGCTTACGCCGCCAACCTGCCACAGTTGTTCTCACTGGAATGCTGGGGCGGTGCAACCTTTGACGTGGCCTACCGCTTTTTGCAGGAATGCCCGTGGCAGCGCCTGCGCGATCTGCGTGCCGCACTGCCCAATATCATGACGCAAATGTTGCTGCGTGCCAGTAATGGTGTTGGCTATACCAACTACCCCGACAATGTTGTGCGGGCCTTTGTGGCCCAGGCAGCGGACTCCGGGGTGGATGTATTCCGGGTCTTCGACTCCCTCAACTGGGTCGAAAATATGCGGGTATCCATGGACGCCGTGCTGCAAAGCGGCAAAATCTGTGAGGGCGCTATTTGCTATACCGGCGATATCCTGAATCCGGAGCGCGCAAAATACAATCTCCAGTATTACGTGACTATGGGCAAGCAACTGCGCGATGCCGGCGCTCATATCCTCGGTATCAAGGATATGGCCGGCCTGCTCAAACCCGCCGCCGCCCGGGTGCTGTTCAAGGCCCTGGGTGAGGAGGTGGGCCTGCCGATGCACTTCCACACCCATGACACTTCCGGCATTGCCGGCGCTACGGTGCTGGCAGCGGCAGAATCGGGCGTTGCCGTAGTTGACTGTGCCATGGATGCGCTGTCGGGCAATACCAGTCAGCCCACCATGGGATCGATCGTGGCGGCGCTGGCACATACCGAGCGCGATACCGGCATCGACGTCGATGCGGTCCGTGCGACGTCCAACTACTGGGAGAATGTCCGCGCCCACTACGCCGCCTTTGAGAGTGGCATGCAAGCCCCCGCCTCGGAGGTTTACCTGCATGAAATGCCAGGTGGCCAGTTCACCAACCTGAAAGCACAGGCTCGCTCCCTGGGCCTGGAAGAGCGCTGGCACGAAGTGGCCAGCGCCTATGCCGACGTCAACCAGATGTTTGGCGACATTGTCAAAGTGACACCCAGCTCCAAGGTAGTAGGCGATATGGCACTGATGATGGTGAGCCAAAACCTGAGTCGCGCCGATGTAGAAAATCCTGAGGTGGAATTGTCGTTCCCCGATTCGGTCGTCGACATGATGCGCGGTAATTTGGGGCAGCCCCCAGGGGGTTTTCCGCAAGGTATCCAGAACAAGGTGCTCAAGGGTGAACAGCCCATCAGCGGCCGCCCGGGCGCAGCCATGGCGGCGGTTGATCTGGACGCAGCCAAGACCGAACTCAGCGCTGAATTAGAAGGTTTTCAAACGGATAACGAAGATCTCATGGGGTACTTGATGTACCCGAAGGTATTCCTCGATTATATGGGCCGCCACCGCAGCTATGGGCCCGTGCGCACCTTGCCCACCCGCACTTTTTTTTACGGCATGGCGCCGGGCGAAGAAATCTCGGCAGAAATCGATCCCGGCAAGACCCTCGAAATACTGCTGCAGGCGGTGGGCGACGCAACCCCCGATGGCGATGTCAAAGTATTCTTCGAACTCAATGGCCAGCCCCGCGTCATCCGGGTACCCAACCGACTGATAAAATCCAGCACTGCGAGCCGACTCAAAGTTGAAACAGGCAATGCCGACCACATTGGGGCACCGATGCCGGGCGTGGTAACCAGCATTGGCGTGGCAGTGGGCCAGCCGGTGAAACAGGGCGACCTGTTGCTCACTATCGAGGCAATGAAAATGGAAACCGGTATCCATGCCGACCGCGACGCCGTGGTTAAAGCCGTTCACGTGCAACCGGGTAGCCAAATTGACGCCAAGGACTTATTGGTAGAGCTGGAGCCCGGCTAAGGAAAAGCTTCAGCGCCTGACGCAATTGCACGTCGAACTGGAAATTGTCTGCCGGCCCCTTTATGCTGGGGCCAGATATCACCCTCTATAACAATGTCGATAACAGTTGAGTGATTCAAATGCCCGCTGCAGAACCTGAAACAGCAAGTTTGATTGTCGATGGGCGCGAGGTTAAGGCTCCCATCGATCACTCCATTATCGAAGCGGTATGGCATAGCGGCTATACCCAGGTTGAGCAGATCGGTTGCATGCAAGGCGTGTGCGGTAGCTGCCGTGTGTTGGTCAGGCGCAAGGATGAAACTGCGGTCAGTACCGCATTGGCCTGCGAAACCCTGGTGGAGGACGGCATGCGGGTCAGCTTCATTCACCACAATGATAAGGCCCAGGTCGATCACCATTATCAGCTAAGCGACATCACCAATTCCTGGGATGCCGTTAAGTATATTGATACCCGCTTCCCCGAAGCCAAGGACTGCCGCCATTGCGGTGGCTGCGACAGCGCTTGCCCACGCGGCCTGCAGGTTGAGCTGGCGGTGGCCATGGCTTCGGGCAGGGATACCAGCGCCAAGGATCCGGTGCAGGCCGGCAAGCTGTTTGACGAATGCATTATGTGTGACCTGTGCACCCGCGCCTGCCCGGAAGATATCGCTCCCAATCATCTCGGCTTGCTGGTGCGGCGTTTAAGCGCCTCCTTGATGCTGCGGCCGGTGAATCTGCTGACCCGGCTGGAGCAAATACGCAAGGGTGAGGCAACTATTGAGTACGACGCCGGCCCCCAATCTGACCCGCCCGGATAAGCTGAACGCTTGAGATAAGACGATGAAGAAGGAACTCGATTACCAGGCGGCGATGCGCCAGTACAAGGTGGGCAAACCACGGCCAATGCGAGCCGACACCATCAGCCCGGCAGAATTACTGGCTCAGTTTCACCCGGATCATATTGCCGCCGCCCATACCACTCTGTCGATAGGACCCAATGCTGGCGCCAGCTGCCAAATTGAGCTGGCTGACATGCTGCAAAGCAACGCCTGCATTTCTGAGCGCGACCTGGCCGGAGCCCCAATATACGACGTCGATGTATTGGTCGTCGGCGGCGGCGGTGCCGGCTGCGCCGCCGCGCTCACAGTGGCCGAAGCCGGCTCCAGGGTATTGTTGCTTAATAAGTTGCGCCTGGGAGACAGTAATACCGTCATGGCCGAGGGCGGCATTCAAGCCTCTATTGAGCCAGACGACTCCCTGCAACGCCATTTTGATGACACCCTTAAGGGCGGCCACAATGGCGGAGTGCCTGAATTAGTTGCGGCAATGATACAGGACGGCCCCGAAACCATTAGCTGGCTGATTCGCCGTGGCATGCAGTTTGAGCAGCTAGATACCAGTATTGTCAGTCCCCTGGCATCCAAAAAAGCCGGTGGTACTTCTGCCGCCAGGATATTGTTCTACAAGGACTACACCGGCCTGGAGATGATGCGGGTGCTGCGCGAGGCAGTGGCGCTGGAGCCGTCAATCGATATCTGGGAGCGCTCGCCGCTGGTTGAATTGCTCAGCGACGGCCAAGGCAATTGCGTCGGCGCGGTCTGCTTCAGCACCGATCGCAAGCGCTACACACTTATCCGTTGTAGCCAGGTCATTCTCGCCACCGGCGGTCTGGGCCGCATGCACCTCAATGGATTCCCCACGTCTAACCATTTCGGCTCCACCGGTGATGGCCTGGCCCTGGCCTACCGCATAGGGGCTAATCTGGTCGATCTGGATACCTTTCAGTATCACCCCACCGGCCTTGCCTGGCCGCGCCATCGGCTGGGCTGCCTGGTAACCGAAGCTATTCGCTCCGCTGGCTGCCAGCTGATCAATGCCCGCGGGGAACGCTTTGTTGATGAACTCAGGGCCAGGGACCAGGTGGCAGCCGCCATCATTCGCGAATGCCAGGAAGGCCGTGGCATTCGCATTGATGAAAACTCTCGCGGCGTCTTTCTCGATTTGCCAACACTGTTGCAGCAGCAGCCCGATTTGATATCGCAGTATGGCAGCCTGCGCCACCTGGCAGCCAAGTGCGATGTCGATCCTTTTAAAACCCCGTTTTTGGTATACCCCACCCTGCATTATCAAAATGGCGGTGTCGCAATTGATATCCGCTGTCGCACCAACGTCCCGGGGTTGCTCTGTGCCGGGGAGTTAAGCGGCGGCATCCATGGCCGCAACCGCCTCATGGGCAACGCGCTGCTCGACATCATCGCATTTGGGCGGCGAGCCGGTGCTGAAGCCGCAGCAGGGGTGCGACGCGGTAAGCCCGCGCGCATCGGGATTGAGCATGTCAGGGCATGGCAGCGACAATTAACAGCAGCCGGCCTGCCGCTGGAGCGGCGGGCGCCGCTGCTTTACCCCCACTATGCAAATTACGACCACCAGCGTTACGGTCATGGCAAAGACATGGAGGTCTCCTGATGCCTCATCCGCTGAACCAGGTATTACTCAATCCGGCCAACCTCACCGGCACCAACCTGTCGTCCTGGCTGGATGTGGGTGGCAGCGAGGGCCTGAAAAATGCGCTCGCCAATCCCGGCGGGATTATCAAAACGCTGCAGCAATCAGGCTTGCGTGGCATGGGCGGTGCAGGCTTTCCCACCTGGCGCAAATGGGATGCCGTGGCGCAACAAAAAAGTGCAGACAAATGGCTTATTTGCAACAGCAACGAGGACGAGCCGGGCACGTTCAAGGATCGGCTGCTGCTGGAAAAGGGGCCGCATCAAGTGGTCGAGGGCATGCTGATTGCGGCGCTAGCCACCGGGGCGAATCACCTGGTGGCCTATATCAATCCACATGAACCCGAGGCCATAGCCATTATGCGCCAGGTCATCGGGCAGTGGCGAGACTGGATGAAAGACAACCCCAGCCTGCCATTCGAGCTCAAGTATTTTGATATTGTGGAGAGTTCCGGGTTTTACATCGGCGGCGAAGAATCTGCCGCCACCACCTGGGTTGGGGGAGGCGACTTTCCTTTCCCCAAGGCCAAGCCACCTTATCCATTTGAATCGGGGGTGAATGGCCAACCTACACTCATCAATAATGTCGAAACCTACGCCCACGCCTGCCATATACTGCGCGACGGCCCCGACTGGTACCAGGCGCTTGGTTTGGGAGATGCCGCCGGCACCAAAATTTACTCCCTCAGCGGAGACATTCAGCAGCCCGGCGCCTACGAGCTACCGATGGGAATTACCCTGCGTGAACTCATCGACGACTTTGGTGGTGGAATGCTGGGGGGCAAGGCCTTTAAGGCGGTATTTACCGGGGGGCCTTCGAACACTTTACTTAATGCTGACGATCTCGACGCCAGGCTCGACTTTGATTCCCTCAAGGCCAAGCATTCGGGCCTGGGTACGGGGGCCATGATTGTGGTTTCCGAGGAAACCGATATCGTGCGTCACGTTGCCGGCTATGTCGAATTCTTCGCCAACTCCTCCTGTGGTCAGTGCCCACCCTGCAAGATTGGAACCCGGCAGGCATGCAGTTTACTGCGCAAGATAGAACAGGGCCGGGGGCATGACTCTGACCTGAATGAGTTGATTAACCTGGCCGAGATGCTGCCCGGCAGTGGGCGCTGCGGACTGGTCACCGGCGCAGCTACGGTCATTCGTAGCTCTCTGGACAAATTCCGCCCGGACTATATCAATATTCTGAATCGCTAAGCCCTTCAAGCACAGCAGGCAGCCATCAGCCCACCACCAATGCGTCATCCTCGCGTTCAAGCGGTCGCGCCAGTTGGATCTGCATCATCTGCGCTCCCCCCCGCCACTGCGCGTACTCCGATGCTTTGCAATTCCGGGAAGTTTTTGCAAGGCTTGGGCAGATGAGAGCCAGGATCGGATACCGAAAAATTTCATGGCTTGCGAGGCCATGGTGTCTGCGCCGGGCCGAGGGACAAGCGCGATGATTGCTGCCAGGCGCGCGGGGAAGGCGCGGCGGTCGGGAGCTGAGGTTTTTGGCATTTCGTTGCTGGACGTCAGTGCTGCCGGTGAAGTCCGCATTGGCGCGCTCATGGCTCTGCCGCAGCTGCCGCGTGAGCAGGGCGTTCCACCGGCCGATGCCTCAGGCTTGACTAGAGAACGGCAGTAAATTTACGCCTGTCGGGCAGGTAGGGGATAACGCCATTGATCAAGGCTGCCTGCCACACGATTGAGGAGACGCCCACCTCGACACTTGAGGCAGTATATTCCAGCCTGACAAAGAAGGAGGTGTCGCCACCCACCTGATCGCGGGTAAGCGTAAGACAGCGACCTGCTCCGGCTGCGAGTTCTGTTGTGAACACCCGAAAGGGTTCCTGTGAAGCTTGTGTGCGATAGAGTGCAATGCTGGTCTCAACGGCAAAGGTATTGAACGCGTTGTTCGCACACAGACTAAATGTTTTGTCCGGCAGAATCCGCAGCGGGCCAACGTAGGATACCTCGGTTATGCCACCTCCAGCGTCCTGGATCTGTCGCGCCTCCTGTCCTTGCGGGCAGTTGAATATGCCGTTGATGACGCAGGCACTGCTGACGAAATCGTCCCGCTCGCTTGCGGTTACTATTTGGAAATACACCGGTTTGCCGCGCGACTGCTCGTAACTGATGTCGAAACAGCGACCATCCCCGGTATTGAATGCCCGGGCAGCGATTCTTATGGCGCGCGCGTTTACCGCCGAGTGGAAGCTGGCTTGTACATCCACAGCGGTTGCCTCGGGGACACTGACACAGGCCTCAAAACGCTGACCGGATTTCAGCTCGACTGGACCCCAGGTATAAGTTCTGGCGTTTGTCGGCAGGGAACATACCAGAGTAAGTGCCGCAATGATGGCTGCGGTGACGGTTGATTGATTTTTCATGACATATCGCTCCGAAAGTCTGTTAGAGGGTTGCTACATAAAACGTATCATCGCCCATTGGAAGTTCAGGGAACTCTGATCAGGTCTTGTTGATCTGTGCTGTTTGAAACAGCGGATGTAAACACCGCAAACCCGGCTCGGCCATCTGCTAAAAGTCTATTACACGAGGGGCTGGCTCTGTACTCGCGGGTTAGATCAATTAGTAGCATTAATATCCGCACTCATTATCCCAGGACATATCATCCGGCGACTCATTCGTCCAAACTGGTAAAAGAAATTGCCGGAAATCATCAGCTGATCAATTGCGGCACTGTCTTAAAAGCCAATTAGCGATATCTTCATATGCCATATTCTGGCGCAGGCCGGTTGGCACTGTGCAGCAAACTGGCCGGCGTATTCGTCGATTCATTTCAGCCGGCATTTTGTAACAATCAACGGGCACGATAATCGACGCTGCGGGAAAGTCTGGACGGCTAACAATTGTCATGCTTGACACGCATTGGTATATGATAATCTCGATCGCAGGACCGCCACTGTAGGATGCGGTTCGAAAATAGCCGTTGTCTACGGCATTGCAAATGCCTGTCATTAAACCCGCTCATTGGTCAAGCTTGAAGCGCTGAGGGAAAAATAAGATGAATGAATCCGCACCCCCGATAAAACGAGCACTTATTCTATCCGGCGGCGGTGGTCGCGGCGCATACCAGGTGGGTGTCTGGCGCCGGCTTCAGGAAATCGGCTGGCAGCCGGATATGGTCTGTGGTACTTCAATCGGTTCCATTAATGGCGCCCTGATCGGCTCGGGCTGGGATGCCGATCGGCTTGAGGCGTTTTGGGAATCGCTGGATCGAAAACAGGCTTTTCGCGTCTCACTGTGGCGGCGGATCAAGTATCGGATCGACCGACTGTTGGGGCGACACACGAACTTTCCTGCGTTGCTGGATAATGAGCCCCTGCGGCAAACCCTCCTGGAAGCGATTGATGAGCGGCTCCTGCGAGACGACCAACCCAGAGTCACCGTGGCGGCAACCAACGTTTGCCGGGCGCGACTTGAGTATTTCTCCGGCGAGCAACTCACTGTTGAGCACATCCTGGCTTCATGCGCCATTCCGGTAGTTTTTCCCTGGAGTGCAATCGACGGGGAGCTCTACTGGGACGGCGGCGTCATGGCCAATACGCCAGTTTTTCCGGCACTGGAGGCCGGTGCCACGGAGATTCTGGTGGTATTGCTGGCGCCCTTAATAGGGGCGCCGGTGGCGCCGCCGAAAACAACCGTGGAAGCCTTTTCGTGGGCGTTCGACATGATTACTATTGGCTCCGCCGGGTCCCTGTTGCAGGAGCTTGCCTACAACCTCGGCGTAGATCTTGCTACCAGTCGTGACACCCTGACACGCCAGCAGTTCATGGATCTTGGCGATATCCGCGTCGGGGTTGTGGCACCGCAGACTGCATGGGGTATAGACTCGGTTCTGGATCTCAACCCGCAACGTATCAAGGACCGGATTGGAGCGGGTTACGACGATGCCGTAAAGCAACTGGCAGGCTTTTTGCAACAGCCAAGGGAATGAGTGTTTGGGGTCAGAGTAAAATGGCACTGACTTAAGCCGATTCGGGTGTCCATCGGCAGGACCTTCGCCGACAGGGATGTCGGCGCAGAGCCCCCAAGGACGGGTTTACGGCGCGTCCTGACGGTGGACACCCGGAGCGGCGCTCTGAAAATCCTATGCTTTTCTCCTTAAGTAAGTGCCATTCGGGTCAGAGTAAAAATAGTGCGGTACGTTTTCTCGCCGATTATCCATAATTGGCGTGCAGATTATTGGCTCATATCAATATTAGTAACCTCCGCGCGAGGCATAATGTCTGTGTGAGGTTCATGGCAGGAAATGGTCATGGGAGCGCATGGCATGTTTTTTCTCTTTCTGAACGACGATGCCATATGCTTGATTCCTGGTTCCAGGGTTGCCGTCATTGTCGGAAAGCGACGAGGTGCAGTTGATGGGTTCGGGCACTTGCCAGAGTTTACTATTGCTAGTGCTGAGGTGAATGATACAAGTTTTTTCTGGTGCATTCGCGACTGTCCCAAATCCAGGCTTTAGCAAACGCTGCATCTTGCAAAACTAACGGATAAACTATGCTGTCGTTGCGGTAAATTGGGTTCATCAATATTATGCGTGTGAAAAATTTTCCATTTTTTCGACTCAGCTATCGCAGAGGATTAGAGCATATGATCAAGTGCAAAAAAGCCGGTCTTTGGCTGCTACCGTTGCTATTCCCTCTACTGTTTTCAGCGTGTATTTCGCAACAGCGCAGTACCCAAAGCAGTGTGGTTGAATACTTGTATCCCAGCGACAAGAATGTGGTTGTGGAACCCACCATACCCCGACTGCAATTACCTTTGAAAGTTGGTGTAGCCTTCGTGCCGGAAGGCGAGACCCGTTATGACTACATAAGTGGTAGCGGGGCGCTGACTGAGGCTAAGAAAAGCCTGCTGCTGGAGCAGGTAGCCGCCAACTTTCGCCCTCTCGATTACGTGAAAACCATCCAGGTCATTCCCAGCGCCTACCTTGCTCCGGGCGGCAGTTTTTCGAATCTGGACCAAATCAAAACCATGTATGGCATTGATGTGATTGCCCTGGTGTCCTACGACCAGGTGCAGTTTACTGACGAGGGCCTGTTGAGTCTGAGTTACTGGACCATTGTTGGCATGTACGCGGTATCCGGAGAAAAAAACGATACCAGCACATTGGTTGATACCGTGGTTTACGATATCGGCAGTCGAAAAATGCTGTTCAGGGCGCCAGGGCAAAGCCGGATAAAGGGAAACGCCACTCCTATCAACCTCAACGAAGAACTGCGTAGCGATAGCGTCGAGGGGTTTGAGCAGGCCACTGCAGCGATGATCTTCAATCTGCAACACCAGCTGGGTGAGTTTGAGCAAAGGGTCCAAGATGCCGATGAGGAAGTGCAGGTCGTTTACTCGCCGGGTTATAGTGGTGGAGGTGGGGGCGGTGGTTCCATGGGCCTGGCCGGCACTATCATGTTATTGGGATTGCTCATCGCAGTACGTTATCGAAAATACCGCTCGAGGCGCGCCACCAGGTAAGCCTTACATTTGAATCGCTACCAGGTGATTAATCGCCAGGGCGCCTGCCTGTATTGGCTATTGTTGCCCTGCTTACTATTTGCGCCATACCAGGATGGTATTATCATGGCATTGCGCCTGGAACCGGGCCTGCTGCAAACAGGTGAATACTGGCGCGCACTCACCGGGCACTTTACCCATTATTCCTGGGCTCACTGGCTGCGCAATATGCTCAGCCTGGTGTTGCTGCAACAAATGCTCGGCGCCACGATTAAATGCCGCCAGCTACCGGTTCTGGTTGGCGCGTTGGCCCTGTTGAGCAGCGCTGCCATCTTGCTGTTTACACCATGGCATTTTTACACCGGCCTGTCGGGGCTGCTGCATGGGATGTTCACCTTTGGCGCCTTGACAGCCTTGCGCCAGCGACGTGCGGTTGGAGCCGTCGTGCTGGCCGTAGTTGTGCTTAAACTCGGCTGGGAACAGTTCAATGGTCCCCCGGCGGGACTTGCCGAAACCATTGGCATCGGGGTGGCCATTGACGCCCACCTCTATGGATCTATCGCCGGCCTGGCTTGCTGGCTGCTCAGCTATGCCATTGAGTGTTTGGAGTGTTTGGGGTCAGAGTAAAAACTCATCCACCGCAGGCCCTAACAGCAAACTGCAGATCATATTTTTACTCTGACCCCAAATCCTTTTTACTCTGACCCCAAATCCAAAGAGAGATGAACAATGCCTGATGACAGATCGACAATGACGCTTGCCGGGACAACGCTTTCCCTCGGTTTGGGCGAGGGTCAAATCTTTGTCTACCGGGATATTATGAACCGCCTGGATGAGTTTTATGACATCGAAGAAATACACTCTGAGCCGGAGTTGGAGCGCCTGGACCTTGCGCTTGCCAGGATTTCGGATGATCTGAGCGAGCTGGCTGACCGGGTAGAGGCGGAGATCGACGCGGAACTTTCGGGGGTATTTCACGCACACCTCGCGATGGTGAGTGACGCAAGCTTGAGGGCCGAGGTAGAGAAGGAGATCAAAGACGAATTAGTCAGTGCAGGGAGCGCGGTGAGAACAGTGTTTCGTCGCTGGGAGCGTCGCTTCCAATCGATGGATGCTGAGGTGTCACGGCAGAAAGGCGATGACATGCGGGACCTGGCGCGACGGATTGTCTCTGCGCTGGCCGGCGTCCACGCGCATGACCTCGAGGACATGCCCCGCGGCAGTGTTCTGGTGGCCAACCGTTTGCTGCCGTCGGATACGGTCTACCTGGCACGGAATATGGCGGCTGGTGCCTTGCTGGAAGTTGGCGCAAAGGGATCACACGCAGCATTGTTCGCGCGCGAAATTGGACTGCCGTGTGTGGCCGGTCTGCCGGGCCTTTTGGATACGGTGTCTGAGCATTCTTATGCGGTGGTCGATGCCGATGGTGCTAAAGCCATCATCAACCCCACCGCGACGCAGCGCGATACATTCCTGAAAAAGGCCGAGCGGAGAACGCAGACCATTGAGAAAGCCCGCATTCGCGCGCATGAGCCTGCGCTGACACAAGATGGAAAACGTATTGCAGTTTTTGCCAATGTGGGGGACGCAGAAGACACCCGGATCGCCATCGAGAACGGAGCGGACGGGGTGGGTCTTTATCGCATAGAACAGATCTACCTGAGTCGGCAGCACCCCCCGGGCACGGCTGAGCTGCTTGCAGCAATACAGACGACATTGCACACCGCCAAAGGTTTGCCGGTGTATGTGCGATTACTTGATGTTGGAGCGGACAAACCGCTGCCCTTTATTGACATGGCCAGAGAGCAAAATCCGTCATTGGGGCAGCGGGGTATCCGCTTCCTGCTGCAATACCCGGAACTCCTGCAAACGCAGATGGACGCACTGCTGCAGCTTGCCCCCGATTTTGACCTGCATATTCTGGTGCCGATGGTCACGCTGCCGGGCGACATGGCCGCAGTACAGAAGGCGCTCATGGATGCGGCATCAAGAGCCGGGGCGGCCACAGTTCCCAAGCTTGGCGCGATGATTGAAACGCCCGCTGCAGCCCTTGCTGCTGCCGACATTGCAAAGTATGCGTCATTCCTGAGTTTCGGAACCAATGATCTGACCCAGTATTCATTTGCCGCTGATCGCGAAAACGCATCTGTTGACCCCTATTTTGATGATGCCCACGACGTCATCTTTCGCCTGATTGCAATGGTTCATCAGGATGTTCCCGACATGCCTCTTTCCGTTTGCGGAGAACTGGCCGGACGATCCGATACGACGTCCCGGTTGCTGCAGTGCGGCATCACCACGCTGAGTGTGGTACCCAACGCCGCGCCAACCGTCAAAGAAGCTGTTCGCAGCTGCCGCGCAGCTTCATAGCGTAAGAGTGTTTGGGGTCGGAGTAAAAAAAGGGATCTGCGGTTTTGGTATTCTGCGCATGAGTTTTTACTCTGACCCGAATGGCACTTACTTAAGGAGAAAAGCATAGGATTTTCAGAGCCCCGCTCCGGGTGTCCACCGTCAGGACGCGCCGTAAACCCGTCCCTGGGGGCTCTGCGCCGACATCCCTGTCGGCGAAGGTCCTGCCGATGGACACCCGAATCGGCTTAAGTCAGTAAGAGTGTTTGGGGTCGGAGAGAGTGTTTGGGGTCGGAGTAAAAATAGGGATCTGCGGTTTGCGGTTTGGGCCTTCGGCGCATGAGTTTTTACTCTGACCCCATAGCCCTATTCCGGCCCACACCGTTTTCGACCGGTAAACATCGACTTGATCAGGTTCTCCTTGTGCGCGCGGCTAGAGAAAAGCACGCCTGCAATATGCAGCCCGACCAGAAATAGCGCGAGATTTGCAAAGATTTCGTGTGTTTCTTCCCAGAATTCCTCGCGCGCCTCGTCTGCGTGCTCATCCTCACTATCGTCATCAGCGAAGGCGCTCGAGATCAAGGTTGGAACGCCGCCGGCCAATGAACTGTCTGCAACCCATTCCGCGAGCGGACCAGCATCTTCCTCAATAGCGTAGATCATGAGTCCCGAGAAAACCGTACCGGTAATGCTAACCAGAAGGGCGATGACCATTGCCCCGCCGGCGGGATTATGCCCGATAAAACGTTTCGCACGATCTGCCATGAGATCGGCAATATATCGGAGGGTCGTTGCGGGAGAGCATACAAAGTCTTGAAACCTGGCATGTTTGGTTCCCACAAACCCCCAAATTAGCCGTAAACAGACAATGGTACCAACCACATATCCTGCCCAGACGTGTTGTGTAAGGAAGTCGTCTTCTGTGAAGTAGGCCGTAAAAAAAGAAACAACCAGCGCCCAATGCCCGATTCGGACAACGGGGTCCCAGACTCTTATCGTGTTTTCAGTCGTGTTCATGTGACAGCCTCAGGTTTCGATTTAGGCGCAGTTTGTTCAGAGATTCGTTCTGATACAATCCGCCATGTGACCTATATGCGAATCTACTGCTGGAGCAACACCGAATATGTCGGATGACATACAACACCGCAGATCCACAAAAGCGGCGATAATGCTCTTTGGCGTTATTGCCCTGCTTATCGGCTGGGATGTGATCGCCGACTATAGAGAGGGTGCCAATTGGGCGCATATGGCAATCGAGCTTTTCGTGCTTCTGATTGCCGCAAGCGGTGCAGTGTTCCAATGGCGTCAGCTCGACCAGGCCCGAATTGATCTCACAGGTGCACTAGTTGAAGCTGAGCAATGGCGAAAAGAAAGTCATGAACTGATGCAGGGACTCGGAGTTGCGATTGAGAAGCAATTTAACGTTTGGCAGCTCACCAAAGCCGAAGCCGAGGTCGGACTTTTTCTCCTGAAGGGCCTTAGCCATAGAGAGATTGCAGAGATCCGTCAAACTAGTGAGCGGACAATTCGGGAACAAGCTCGAGCGCTGTACCGCAAATCCGGCCTCTCCGGAAGATCCACACTTTCAGCCTTTTTCCTGGAAGATCTGTTGCTACCTTGGAGCGAGGATGTCAAGGCATGAGAATAACGGCTTCATATTTTCTGGATTTCCCGAAAAGGCGATAAAGAGACCGTTCGACGTATGACAGCAGTTGGTACATAGTCGAAATCGCCGGCTCCATGCTCTGGCTGCGGCTGTTGAGCTGACATTTAACGCCCGTTGCCCAGATCCCCCCAGACTCCAGCAGCCCTTCATAACCTGCACAATAAACGGGGCGACTATTCGATTCCGTCGCCAGGGGAAATCGCTTGCATCAGGGTCCACTAACACCGAATTTGACGAGGGTTTCCAGAGCCCAGTTGCTAGTTGAAGCTGCTGCCACTAATGATTCGACATGCGCCGATTCGGGACGATCACTCTACGCCTCTTCCTGTGCAGGTGGTCGTCGTATGCTTACCCGCTCGATACAACGGGGCGACGCTTCCCCAATCGTGACCTCCAGGCCATCAATCCTGACCTTATCATTCATTGTCGGTATACGCTCAGTATGGGTAAGAATCCAGAAATTTACGGTATCGGTTGGCTTGCCCGGCAGATCCATTGCAAAAAATTCTTCGACAACACGCAATTCTGCCGAACCGTCAACAGACAATTCATTTTCGGAAACCTGGGATGGAACCAAGGGTGCGATATCGCTTTCATCGTAAATCTCGCCAACCAGCTCCTCGAGCAAATCTTCCAGGGTAACAATGCCGCGAATAACGCCGTATTCATCCACGACAATGGCAAGATGACGTTTTTTGCGCAGTAGTCTGGAAAACAATTCGTCAATCGCTTCATACTGGGTAACAAACAGTGGTTCGTGCGCTATTTCATCCAGACGTGCGTCTTCCCGGGCGCCTGCCAGCGCTGTAAGCAAATCCCGTAGGTAAAGCACCTTGTACAGGTTGTCATGGCGCCCGTCATATAGCGGTATTCGCGAAAAGGATCTTTTGGTGACCTTTGCCAATGCATCCGCAACAGACTGGCTGCCGTCAAGCGCAAATATTTTACTGTGCGGCGTCATCACGTCCCTGACTTTCAGGTCATTAAACTCAAACACCCGCTCGATGATCTCACGTTCGCCATGTTCTATAGCGCCCTCTTTCTCGCCATGCCCCAGCATACTGATCAGCTCCGACTCGGTAACGGTCGGATCGCCTTGCGAGCCGGTCATACGATGTACCCAACTGGTGAAATGCCCGAACATCCATACCAGTGGGAAAATCAGGCGCATGAATAACAGCAGGGGTGGGGCAACAAATAACGAGATTCGCTCTGAATAGCGGGTTGCGAGGCTCTTGGGTGTTATCTCGCCAAACACAAGAATAAGAATGGTAAGCAGGCCAACGGCGATACCCGGTCCCGCACTGCCGAACAAACGTGTCGCAAACACGGTAGCCATAACCGACGCGCCAATGTTTACGAGGTTGTTCCCAATAAGTATTGTGGTGAGCATGCGCGAGGGATCTCTCTTGAGCTGATAAAGCGCCAGCGCACCGCGACGCCCATCCTTAACGAGACCCTCAACCCGGCCGATTGACAGATCGACCAAGGCAGTCTCCGAGCCTGAAAATATCCCGGAAAAGATCAGCAACACCAGTAGAACAGCAGCCTCTGCCATGAAGTTATTGGTTACAGTTGGTAAAATTGCACACTATTGTACCAGAGTACATCAGTCGCAAGATCGCAGTCTACCCACCATCTGTCGCTTCGAGTAAAGCAATAGCAGCGATAGCGGCGCCCACCCGCCTGCGAATCTTTCTCTGTTGACGCATCATGCGGTCCTGCAGCGTCTCGTTCCGGGATGCATTGCGCAACTTGCTGCATAACACGAAAACCCTGTATCACCGAAGCTTGCACGTATCGCAATATGAAGACTGGAGCCGTGCCTGGCTTTTTGTGTCAGCTAATCTCGAAAGCGGGCGGTTACTGCCGATTGACCGTATGCGGGTTGTACCCTTTGTTTTCGAAACGGGACACGTCTCGCATTCTGCGCGCAACGAGGGCTAGTCAGTTAACTCGCGGTGAACAAAGCCTCTACACTTATACAGATAAGCCCCGTTGACCTTCATGGATGGATAGGGGATCGAAATTTCTCAAGCTATGCCGGAGTTCTCCTTGAATATGAAAAACCTAACTCGCAGCTCTACTCTTGCGCTACTTACACTGGGTCTGTTCGCCTGTGGTGATGGTGGTGGCGGTGGGGATGAAAGCGTAGCAGCAGGCACCCTGAATGTCAGTGTCACAGATGCGGCTGTTGACAGCGCTGAACAAGTGCTTGTGCAATTTACTGGTGTGACCGTCAAGCCCAGTGAGGGCGAGGCTCAGGTAATTCCTCTTAGCGGTGATAGTCAAACTTGTCAGGACTACCTTGATGGGCGAGATCCAAGCCCGACGCAGCTTGGCGAACCGACTATTCGCTGCATTGAACTCAAGGAATTACAAGGGACTAACACTGCCGATCTTCTAAAGGACGTTGTGCTGACGGCTGGCAATTACAGCTGGATGCGATTAGATGTTGATGCAAAAAAGGGGGTTATGGACTCTATGATTGCAGTGAATACCGGCGAGGTGTATTCGCTCTACGTTCCCAGTGGCAGTCAGTCTGGCCTCAAGCTGAATACCGGATTTGCCATTTTGGCGGGGGGTAGCCATAAATTCGTTATTGATTTTGACCTCCGTAAATCGGTCAACAATCCGCAGGGGTTCGAAGATTACCGCCTTAAGCCCTCCTTGCGCATGATCGATCTTGCTGAAAGCGGCAACATCGTTGGTGCCGTTGATCCCTCCCGTCTCACAGCCAACGGCTGTACCGGGAATGTGAACACCGGTGATGGGTTTGCCGTCTATGTCTATGACAGTGGTGCCGCTATGGGTGAAGAGGGTTCAAGTAACGCACCGCTTACGAGCGCTAGCGTGACCTGGAATGCGGATTCCAATCAGTGGGATTACACCGTAGGCTTTCTCGCCCCGGCGGAATACACCGTTGCATTTACCTGTCAAGCGGCAGAGGACAGTGCCGAGGAGCCTGATAATGGCACAGTTCTAACCGAAAGCCCTGAAAGCCCAACTATCGTAGTCGCGAACCAGGACAGCGTGGTCAACTTTCCTTAAGCCATCGGGCCCCGTGCCCTCAACGCTTTATGCCTTGGCCCTAAAGCCCGCTATCGTGCAAGTACGTGGTTGTGGCAGTTCCACTATTCGATGAAGTCATGAACTCATATCGTACTCTAAGGAGACAGCTATGAAAATCTTGAGAATCCTGCTCGTAGCATCACTGCCCGTGATGGCTCAACCTGCTTTATCACGCGATCTCACCATCGATTCAGCGGTGGGCGGTGGTATTGGTGGTGCCGTGGGTGGTGCTGTTGGCGCTGAGCTTGGTGGCCGAAATGGCGCAATCATAGGCAGTGGCGTTGGGGCGGCAGTCGGTACGGCTATAGCGACGAATGACTATAAGACTGAAGAGCAGGAGCCACCTCAGACCAAGGTTGAAGTGAATTACCGCACCGAGAAAAAGCATCCGCATACACATCATTGCCCACCGGGCCAGGCGAAAAAAGGTAGATGCTGAACCAGTCGTAAGGCTGAATACTCCGGCCTCTTTTCGCACAGGGCCTCGCATTTCAGGAATCCACCATTAAAACCCGATTCGCCGCGTTATATGTTGCCAGCGTTTCGTCGCGACGGGTGGCGCCGCTCGTACCCGGAGGTGGGTATTTACCTGGTCGGTATGATACGAACGGATGACGGCCCCGCTTCGACCTTGTACGGGGCTTTACCCGATACCCAAAGATGCAGTGCCAGCACGAATTTTTTTGACCGGGACTTCGCGAACTGGCTGTCAGGCAGGGGCGCTTTTTTCTGGAGAGTTCCGTGATGGTGTTGGAGCAAAGATGGTGTGCAAGGTGCAAGGCGTGATATACGTCCGAGCGAACTGGTTGGGCTGTCAGATTTTGCTGTGCCGGGTTTTATGTTTATGTCTCCGGGACGGGTAAAAAATACATGCGCGCCATGCTGTCATGGACATCCTGCAATCCACGTTGCAAGCGATCGACCAATTGACTGAGAGCGTCATTGTCCAGCGATTCCAGTTTGGCTTTGTCGACGACCTTTACGATCTTGCGCACAGCCAGCAGGCAAGGTTGTGAATTGCTCAGCAAACCCAGACTCTCCTCGATTGCATTGATACAGTGAATAAATGAGCGAGGAAATTCATCGTCCTTCAGCATGAACCAAAGGACATGCTTGCGTTCCACCTGGGCTTGCATTTTGCGGCGATACATATGGTAGGCAGACATGGAGCTGAGCACGTTGACCCACTGCACCTTGGTGAGTGCCGTGGGGTCCAGTCCTTCCAGTTGCGAGATCGCCAGACGCATATCAATAAAGCGGGTGGTCATGTCGGCTCGTTCCAGATTGCGCCCAATGCGCAGAAACTGATAGCCAATATCACGCGTCATGACTGATCCAAGCAAGCCGCTGGTCATTTGACAGGTACGTATGATCCGTTGCGTAAATCCGTGCCGCCCTTTTTGGGTTAAACCTTCTTGCAAATTTTCGTCGATAAAAAACTGCAGTTCAGTCAGGTATTCCCAGACTTCACGGGGCAGGCTATCGCGCACCGTGCGACAGTTTTCCCGGGCTCTCGACAAGCAGCTTTTAACCGAACTTGGACAATCGGGATCTCCAAGCAGGAAGCGGACAACCTGGCGTTCACTGTATTCGCGGTAACGCAATTCAAACTCGGCATTGGCGCCCATCACATCGATCAACGGCCGCCAGTCAGGCTTCACACCTCGAGGAAGATCCATCTGAAAGTTGGCATTGACACTCACCACGCGAGCGATACTTTCCGCCCTTTCAATATAGCGACACATCCAGTAGATATTCTCAGCAACGCTCGATAGCATTTCAGCTGCCCTCCGTGTCGACAATCCAGGTGTCTTTGCTGCCGCCACCTTGCGAGGAATTAACAACCAGGGTGCCTTTGCGCAGGGCCACCCGGGTTAATCCACCCGCCGTCACACTGATTGCTCGTCCGCTTAAAATAAAGGGGCGCAGGTCGACGTGGCGTGGCTCAACTTTACGGCCTATAACGGTAGGCACCGTGGATAAACCCAGGGTGGGCTGGGCAATGTAATTTCGCGGGTTCTCTCTAATCAAATCAGCGAAATGCGCGCGTTCTGCGGCGGTGGCAGATTTGCCCATGAGCATACCGTAGCCACCCGATTCATTGGCGGGCTTCACCACGAGCGTATCCAGGTTCGCCAGTACATATTCCCGTTCTTCGTCGAACATGCAGCGGTAAGTGGGTACATTGGGAATAATGGGTTCTTCGTCTAAATAGAAACGGATGAAATCCGGTACGAAGGCGTACACGACCTTATCATCAGCAACACCCGCTCCGGGGGCATTGGCTAAGCCGACATTACCGGCCTTCCAGGCGCGCAGCAGACCGGGAACACCGAGCATGGAGTCTCCATTGAAGACTTCGGGATCCAGAAACTCGTCATCTATGCGCCGGTAAATGACATCGACGCGTTGCCAGCCGGAAACCGTACGCATGTTGACACAGTCATCGTCATCGACAAACAAGTCCCGCCCCTGGACCAATTCACATCCCATCGCCTGCGCCAGGTAAGCATGTTCGAAATAGGCTGAATTGTAGATCCCGGGTGTCAGCACCACAATTTCCGGCCTGGAGGTGCGCCTGGGGCAGAGGCTGACGAGCATCTCCTGCAATTGTGCCGGATAGCTATCTACCGGGAGCGGCGAATAGTGGTCAAACAGTTCCGGAAATACCTGCTTGGTCACCAGGCGATTCTCCAGCATATAGGAGACCCCGGAAGGAACCCGCAGGTTATCCTCGAGGACATAAAGGGTGCCGTCGCTGTCTCTTACGAGATCCGAACCACAAATATGTGCCCAGATGCCAAAAGCCGGGGAGACACCCACGCACTGAGGCCGAAAGTTTTTCGATTTTTCCATTATCTCCGGCGGAAATACCCCTTCATTGATAATGCGCTGCTCGTGGTAAATATCATCGATAAACCTGTTCAGCGCGCGCACGCGTTGCATCAATCCAGACTCGACACGATCCCATTCTTTTTTGGTAATGATTCGCGGCAGAATGTCAAAAGGCCAGGCGCGGTCAATGGTGCCTTCTCCTTCCGAATACACCGAAAATGTAATACCCATCTGCTTGATCGCCAGCTCCGCAGATGCTTGCCTCGCCGCCAGCTCGCGATCATCGAATGACCGTAATAAGCGCACGAGTTCCTTGGCATGGGTTCGCGAGCGGTTCGACGAGACCAGCATTTCATCGTAAAAATCGGTGGGATACTCTTTCAGGTCGACCGGCATATTGCCTCCAGGACGCAGGAAATGACAAAACACATGCAGAAACTGTGCCGGGCGAAAATGCTCCAAACGGGTGAATTATCGCAATCTGCGCACCAAAATGGATTGGTGTCGACTCGTCTGCACCTTTGTGGTGCCTGACTCAAAGTGTTTGGGGTCAGAGTAAAAGAGTTTGAGAGTTTGGGAGAGTTTGGGGTCAGAGTAAAAACTGTTTGCAGAGTTTGGGGTCAGAGTAAAAATATGAGCTGCGGTTTGGGCCTGCGCTGCACGAGTTTTTACGCTGACCCCAAATTATTTACACTGACCCAAATTATTGGATGCCTAACAACAAAGAGAATTACTAATGTCTAACAGCACCTTGAAAGGTCACTGCCTTTGCAAGGCAGTACAATACGTTGTCGAGGGCGAACCCATGTGGTGCGCTCACTGCCACTGTGCCGATTGCCGCCGCCATACGGGGAGCGCGGTGGCGACTTTTGTTGGCGTCGAGAAAGACCAGTTTACCTTGACTGCGGGCGAGCTCGGTAGAATTGAGTCTTCCCCCGGTGTCTACCGTTTTTTCTGCGCCAGGTGTGGCACACCTATGGCGTACGAGAGGGACGACCTTCCGGGAGAAACCCACCTGTACTTGGGTACTCTCGAGCATCCTGAAGAGATGTGCCCAACAATGGAAGTTTTCTGCCGCGAGCGGTTACCCTGGCTGAAGCTCACTGTCGATGGGCCCAGTTTCGACGGCCTGCCGGTTGCAGAAGCAGACTGATCTCGCTCGAGAGGTTATAAAAGCCAAAAAGCGTAAATCAGCGCCGGTCAAATCGTCGGTTTGTCTAATGACTGAAAGTGGCACAGGCTGTGTGGGATAAGAACGTTTTGCTGTCTACAAATTCTAACACTATAGCAATGGTGCTTTTTTCCTGCCTTTGCTGGCACGCGTTCAGATTTATTCCAGCAGTTGAACCTTGACGTAAACCACGCTGGCAATGTCGCGTGAATTTGAGGTGCTGCTGGCGATGGCTCTACCGCCGCCGGAGCCGGTGAGGCTGTCAATGCCTCTACCTGACTCCCCGTCGGAGCCGGCGATGCTGCCAACGGCCAACCATTGCCCGAGCTTACCTTGCACGCGGGTAGCGACTGAGGCGGTGTTCAATTGGCGTTTATCGAGGCGGTCGTTGCGTGCATGCAAAGAAACGATCACCTGTTGTCCGTTCACCCGGGCATTGACCCAAAACCCCTGTTGCGCGCTGACTGGCGTCGCTCTGCCGTAGTGCCCCGATCGTAATGCGGCTGACTGCGATACCACAACGTAGGCGTCATGGCCCTCCAGTGACTGTACCGACTGGTCGGCACCGGAAGTACCGCTGACGCCGCGGCTATAGCTACGCAGCTTGACGCTGGTCTCGGTTACCGTGCCATCTGGATTGACGACTCTGCGATTGCCGCCGTTGCCGCTGGCGCCGGATACCTCGAGCCCCCCGTTGTTGCCGCTGTATTGATTGGAAGATTTTACGCTGATCAGCAGTTTGCGAGGGGGCTCATCAAGCAGCTGGATGATGTCTTTCAATTCGGCAGTATTCGCGGGGCTGGAATTGATGATCAATTGATTCTGGTAGGCGCGAACACTGCCCCCGGGGTCTACCAATCCCTCCAGCGCTTCAGCGATTTCACTGGCCTCGGCATAATGAATATTTACCACCGTAGTATCGTTTGCAGCGCTATAACCGCTCAACAGCAAAACCAGAAGGCTTAACAGCCAGCCACACAATGGCGGCATCCGTAAACGATCAGGGTTCTCAATTCGGTGTTGGGGCGGCTGTTGTGCCATAAGTGATCACACTGCTCTGTCAGGGTTTTGTTACGCATCAGCTTGCAACAAGGGATGCTGGCCTGCCTCGCTGCGGGATAGCAGAATTTTGCCTTCAGTATAACGGCAGTGGCGCTCAATTTCAGATAGAGCCGCGTGCAGCTCCTCATTATCGAAACAAGCTATTCGGCCGCCTTAATGCGATTAAGTGTTTCACGTATATTGCGTTGTAATTCCGTTGTGCTGGTCATTATTAAACGCAATGTCGGCTAGATATCAAGAGGTAACTGAGCGCCTGGTGCGGAAATTTTGTTCGCATAGCATTTATCTGTTCGCTCTTTCTAGCAGCAGCCTGACTCTGTCGGGAAAGCTACTACCGCTTCCACCGCAAAGCGAGGTCACTTTAGCCGAATTGTCTGAAGCCAGAATGCCGCTAAAGTGCCACAGGATGAACGTCACGTGTGCTTCATATCTGACGCGAATGGCACTTACTTAAGCGGATGTACCCCAGTGTGTTCGATCCGCGGTACGCCGTGAATCCCTCCCTGGAGGCTCGACTGCGGCATCCCTGCCGCAGACGCCCGCGGATCGAACACACCGGGGCTCCGCAAATCACTGTAGTGGCGTTAAGCAAGTGCCATTGATATCTGACGCAGCTTACTGCCGCTCAATCCTGCAGGAGTTTGAGATGCCCTCATACTTTAGCTCTGCAGCACCATCGCTGTGAAGCACAAGCCAGTCTGTTTTGAACTTGTCCAGACCTCCTTCATTCACTATTAACTCGTGCTCGTCCTCAGCCAGGCGTGTCATACGAAAATATCGCAGCTTCTCTTGATCGATAGAATCGCGTTCCAGCTCGGCCGTACTAAGAGGCAAGGTAAGCCGGGCCTTTTGGGGTGACACCTCGACTATTATTTTCTCTCTACCACATTCTAGGTTTAGGGTTTTGGGGTCAGTATCGTAAGGCCACTTCACCGGACCTTCTCCCCCTCCACCTCCCAACAACAAAATATCCCCTGGCGACAATATCGGTACACCCATCACGCAAGCACTCAGTACTAGTAGAATCGTTGCTGCGAGAATCGTCCGGCCAATTAAGAATGTTCTATTGAGCATTACTGTACCTAATCATCCTGTGCAGTGGTTCGACGTCTCGACAATAATCTTGAGCTTACCGGTGCACCGCTCGCAGGCCTTGATGGGCTGGTGCCGCTCACGTCCTCTGCCCCTTGGAGCTGGCGTGACGCGCACCCGAAGACTGAAATATGACGCGAGTTTCCGCATCACTTCAAGAACTTTTTCAGTGTATGTGTATGGCAACCCGCAGATAATCGCATGGTCCAGTGACTTGCAAGCGAAAGTGGCCTCGGCAGCTCAGTACATCCCGCTCAGACTCGACCTGGGGCTATAACTGCCGCTCGCACCTTGCCGGAATATTCAGCCTGGTTAGAAGAGGGGACTTTGTTTTACCCGCTCTATCTGGCAGCGGACGGCTGTGTCACCGAGCTTTTTTGTCCGAAGGCGCCACACCACGCGTTTCAGCTTTAATGCGGTTCCGGCAGGGGCTACTATGGAGCCATGAGCGAAATTGCAAAGAGCGTTTATCAGCGGGTTTATAAGGATTTGTCCCAGGTGATACCTGGCGACAGGGTCAGCTGCAATCTGTTGCGGCGACTGGCGATGGGAACTGACGCCAGTTTTTATCGGCTGGTGCCCGAAATCGTCGTCGAGGTTAATGATATCGCCGAGGTGCAGGCACTGCTGGCGGTGACTCGACAACACCGGGTGGCGGTCACGTTTCGGGCCGCGGGTACCAGCTTGTCGGGGCAGGCAGTGACGGATTCGGTGCTGGTTTGCCTGGGCTGGGGCTGGCAGCAGCTGGAAGTGATAGAGCAGGGCGCAGCGATTCGCCTGCAGTCGGGTGTTGTGGGTGCCGATGCCAATCAGGCGCTGCGGCCTTATCAGCGCAAAATTGGACCTGATCCCGCCTCGATCAATAGTGCCCGCATGGGTGGTATTGCCGCCAATAATGCCAGCGGTATGTGTTGCGGTACTGCCGCCAATACCTATAGCACTCTGCGCTCAATGCAACTGGTTTTGGCCGATGGCGCGCTACTGGATACCGCAGACGAGAACAGCTGCCGGGCTTTCGAGCGCAGCCACGCAGCGCTGTTAAGCGAACTGTCGGTACTGGCGCAGCGGGTGCGTGACAATAGCGCATTGTCAGACAGAATTCGGCATAAATACCGCCTGAAAAACACCATGGGTTATGCCCTCAATGCGCTGCTCGACTACCAGCGGCCACTGGATATCCTGACTCACTTAATGGTGGGATCGGAGGGCACCCTGGGCTTTATCGGCGAGCTGGTTCTCGACACCGTTGCCGATCACCTGCACAAGGCAACGGCACTGGTGTTCTTCCCATCTGCGCAGGCGGCATGCGAGCTTGTGCCCCAGCTCAAGGCCCTCGCCTCCGCCGTGGAATTGATAGACCAGCGTGGCTTGCAAGCGGTTGCCGACAGTTCGGCGATTCCCGGGCACATTGACCTTGAAAGCGGTGCAGTAACCGCATTGCTGGTTGAACTGGATGCTGCCAATAGCCTGCTGCTTGAGGATGCAGTTATTGCTGCTGAGCGTGTGTTGTCTCAATCTGAGCTGCTGGCGCCCCTTGAGTTTAGTCAGGATGCCAGTGTGCGCGGCTCGCTGTGGGCGCTGCGCAAGGGGCTGTTTCCCGCCGTCGGGGCCGTGCGAGCGGTGGGTACCACGGTGATTATTGAAGATATCGCGGTGCCTGTTTCACAGCTGGGCGCAGCAGTTACGCAGCTGCAAATGCTGTTTCAGCGCTACCAATATGATGATGCCGTAATCTTCGGTCATGCCGGTGACGGCAACCTGCATTTTGTGTTCTCCCAATCTTTTGCTTCAGAACAGGAGGTGACTCGCTATCAACATTTAATGCAGGCGGTAGTCGATCTGGTGGTCGGGGAATTCGATGGATCGCTGAAGGCGGAACACGGTACCGGTCGCAATATGGCGCCTTTTGTCGAGCGCGAATGGGGTGGGGATGCCTACGCGCTAATTTGCCAGATCAAGCAGCTGTTCGACCCCCTGGGACTGCTTAATCCGGGTGTCATTGTTAACAGTGATCCCCGGGCACACCTCAAACACCTGAAGCCGCTGCCTGTGGCCAACCCACTGGTCGATCGCTGCGTTGAATGTGGCTTTTGTGAGCCCACATGCCCGTCGCGGCGATTGACCCTGACCCCGCGCCAGCGTATTGCGGTCTGGCGCAATCTACAAAACCCCGATGCCGGCTTCAGCGAACGCGAGCGCCGCCAATTGGCCGCTGACTATGATTATCAGGGCAAGGGTAGTTGCGCAGCCTGCGGAATGTGTGAACTCAGTTGCCCGGTATCAATTAACACCGGGGATTTGACCCGGGCCTTGCGCGCGGCCGATAACCGCCGTTATCAAGGTATCGCCCGGTGGCTTGCAAAACACTATGCGGGCATGACCACCGCCACCAGAATGCTATTGCGCGCAGCCGATGCCGTGCGCCGCCACATAGGTGACAGCCCCTTTCGATTCCTGGTCAACGCCGCGCATCGCTTAAGTAGAGGCAGGATTACCGCGTGGCACGATGGTATGCCCCATGCCGGTGAGGCTATCGCCGTGCATGAGTATTCCGCAAATCCTGGCGGCGCTGGCAAAATTATTTACTTTCCCGCCTGTATGGGCCGGGTTATGGACCCTGCACAGGTCAATGCCGATACCCTGGTGCAACAGACCGTAACCGTGTTGAATCGCGCGGGCTTCGATGTGGTGATACCCCGGGGTGTAGATGCACTGTGCTGCGGTTTGCCCTTCGATAGCAAGGGTTTTGCCGACCTTGCCGCCGGCAAGCGGCGGCAATTAGCTGCTGCCCTGTACCAACTTTCTGATGCCGGCAAGCATCCGGTGTACTGCGATACCAGCGCTTGTACGCAACAGCTATTGCGAGATCTGCAAGTGAAGCTGGAGGTCGTCGATACCATTGCCTTTTTACACGATCGTGTACTTCCTCGCCTGCAGTTGCGCCCCCTGGACACTACGGTGGCGCTTCATACTACCTGCTCTGCCAGCCGCCAGGGCCTGGGGGAAAAATTGCAGGCGATAGCGAAGGCTTGTGCGGCAGATGTCTTTATACCCAGGCACATCAGTTGTTGCGGCTTTGCCGGGGACAAGGGTTTTACCCTGTCGCAGCTAAACCGCTCGGCGCTGGCAGACCTGAAACAGCAGTTGCCGGAGGATTGCAGCGCCGGCTATTCTACCAGTGTCACCTGTGAGATTGGTCTCACCGGAGCCAGCGGCATTGCCTACCGTGGTATTGTCGATTTGCTGGAGCAGGCCAGCCGCGATAATTCTTGCCACAGGTAAATGTCTGGCGTATTTATCCTGCAGCTCAATGCAATAGGTATCACCTTGTTCACTAGACCTGCTGAAGCTATCAACGATGAAAAAGGAACACAATATGGCAGTTCTGCCTCGCTTTCTCAGCAAATTCAAAGCTAAGCCGAAAACTCTTGAAGAACAGCTCGCCGGGCTCGACCAGTTGTCGATGGAGATGCTGATCGCTATCGCTGTGGCAGATGAGAGCGATGTTTTGCGTCTGGCGGCCATTGCTCGGCTCGACTACGGGCCCGCGCTGATTAAGCTGGCGTATGAAGACGATATTGCCAATGTGCAACAAAAGGCCCGGCAGCGTATTGCCGAACTGATTGATCAAGGCACAGTCACGCTGCAACAACTTGCTGCTGATGGTGTGGATCCTATGGCGCAATTCTCGGTGCTGGGGTTTTGTCAGCAGGGCGATTTACTAGAACAGCTATTGGTTTCAAGTAGTGACGAGGATTTTTTCAATCAAATCGCATTGGAAGGGGTGTCGATAAAATTGCGACAGCTGGCAGCGGCAAAGATTGAAGATGAAGGTCTGCTTAAAGAATTGCTGAAAAAGACCAAAGGCAAGGACAAACAGGTCTATAAAATCGTCAAGCAAAAGTGTGATGGCTTCCGCGATCGGGACCAGCGTGCTGCACAAACCCAGGCCGAGATTGTTAATCTGTGTGAGCGCCTGGAAGCCCAGAGTAAACGGCCCTTCGATAAATTATTTATCCCCAGTGTCAAATATCTGCAAGAGCAATGGGAGTTACTGCAGGCGCAAGCCGATGCCACTATTGTGGCGCGGGTAGAGCAGGCCACCGAGGCATGCAAGCAAACTATTGATGCTGTTTTACAGCAGCAGGCCGATGTTGAGGCGCGAGAGTTTGCTATAGCCAATGCTACTGCGCAGCAAGCTGCGATTGTAGACAAACTCCGCGGTGTACTTGCTCACCTGTTTGTGTCTCCCGCCACTGAGGAAGAACGGCAGTCGGCTGAAGCTGTTGTTGACGAATGCCGTCAGCAGTGGCTGGACGCGGTGCAGCATAAGCCGGCGCAGAAAGCAGACGAAAAAGCCTTTGCGCAATTGGAGCATGGTATTGCGTTCCAGTTACAGCAGTTGCAGCAGCATGGCAGTTTAACGGATCAGCTCGCTGCCCTGAGTGGTATACAAACAGAGGCTCCCACTGAGATTGATACGGCAAATGTCGACGCTGAAGGATCCGGCACGCCAGCATATGAGTTGCTACTGGTACGCGTAAAAACCGCTGATTTGCTTAGCGCAGACTTGCACCCGCAGCCTTTGTTAGATGCCTTGAATTTAATATCTGAGCGGGAAAAACAAGGGGCGGACAAAAAGCAGGCGGAGAAAAACCAGGCGCGTCATCTGGGGGCTTTGATCCGTAAGGCCGGGTCCGCAATCGAGTCGGGGCAGTCCCGAGCAGCCGCGGGTATCAGGCGCACGATTGAAGAAAAGCGATTGGCTTTGGACGCAATGCCGCCTTATTTAGCCGGGCAGTTGGAGCAACTCGACGCGGCTTTGGAAAAGCTCTTAGATTGGAAAGATTATGCGGTCAAACCCAAAAAACAACAATTGATTGAGCAGATGCAGTCGCTGGTTGATAGCCAGGAAAACCCGGAAGCACTGGCAACGAAAATCAGGCGCTTGCAGGATGAGTGGAAGGGTTTGAGTAAAGGCGCTCAGGATCAGGCCCTGTGGGAGTCGTTTCACCAGTTAGCACAGCAGGCTTACCAGCCCTGTAAGGTTTTCTTCGATCAGCAAGCTGACATCCGACAAGGTAATCTGGATAAACGCCGTGGGTTGCTTGCGCAATTGGAGGAGTATGTCTCAGCGCAGCCCTGGGATGGCGAACAGGCCGACAGCATGGATTGGCAGACCGTTGAAAAATTGCTCACTACTGCAATTAAAGAGTGGCGCAGTTATTCGCCTGTTGACCGGGCCGCGAACAAGCCGGTACAGCAGGATTTTGATCGTATGCTGGATGCGATACGAGAAAAATTAAACCAGCACTACCAAAACAATGCCGCCCTCAAACAGCAATTGATCGAGCGGGTACTGCAGCTGGTAGACCAGGAGGACAATCGCAGGGCGGTGGACGAGGTAAAGCGCTTGCAGGCGCAGTGGAAGCAGCTTGGGTCTGCCTCGCGTAAGCAAGAGCAAGTGTTATGGAAGGCCTTCCGCAAGGCTTGCGACGCAATTTTTGAAAAACGACAGCAGCAAACCCAAGAGTTTAAAGCAGAACTCGATGCTAATAAAAATGCAGCGTTGGCACTGCAGCGTGAAATTGAGGGCTTGCTGGAATTATCAGGTAAAGACCTGCTCGACGCTAAAGCCCGGGTCGCAGAGTGTCAGCAAGCCTATAAGGCGGTGGGGAATCTACCCAAGGCAAAAGCAAGTAGTTTGAATCAGGCTTTCTACCACGCCATCGAGCAATTTGATAACAAAGTGTCGCAGCAATTGAAGGCGGTTAAGGAGCAGGTGTGGCTGGATTGCCTGGAAGCATCGGACAAAATTCGCCGGTACCAAATAGCAGATACAGCAACGGCAGAAGCCCTGGAGCAAGAGGCCCGGGCTTTTATCGACAGCGTTGAGCAGTGGCCCAAAAATGGACTGGCGGCACTTGAACAGAAAATGGCTCGAGGGGCTGGCGATACGACTCAAGAAGAGAATGAGCAGGCGCTGAAAAACTTGTGTATTCGAGCTGAAATACTATCCGACCGGCCAACGCCAGATGAAGATAAGCCTCTGCGTATGCAGTATCAGGTGTCGCGCCTGGAGCAGGGACTGGGACAAAAAACGCCCGATAGAAAGGCTGAAATGAACGCGATGGTATTAGAGTGGGTGGCGGTGGGGCCGGTGCCAACCCCAATGTATCAAGCCTTACTTGAGCGCTTTCTGCAGTGTCGTTAATCGTTATTACTCAACTGCTTAGTGCCTGGTACCAACCCGTTACAGTAACCTAGCTGACTGACATCGACAATCCGGTTATCCCTCAATTCAAGCCAGGATAAGCTGGTGAGATGGGACAGCGGGCTAATATCAGTGATTTGATTGGAATGTAGCCCCAGGATTCTCATCTCCGGCCGGGCGTTCAAGGGTGCAGTATTGTCGATATTGTTTGAAGAAATTTTAAGATCTCTGAGGCTCATCAACGCGACAAACTGGAGCGGCCGGGCGGCGTTCCGCTTTGCCGCTACGTCTCCCGACCGGCGGTGTCGAAGAAGCGCCTGGCAATAACTTACAACGGAAATATCCGCTATCAGCCTGGGCGGCCCCGCCAATTACCGCCCATTACGCCATCAACCTAACCTCGATGCACCAGTTATCAGCCTATTGAAGCCCAATTCTCGGCATCCAGCCAAAACGCCCGCAGATTTTTAGTTCTGCGATAAATCAGAGTCGCTTTAGTTTGTCGCATCGTGTGGGTGCCATAGGCGGCTGGATCGAGGCCTATCATCTCGACCCAGCCATTCACTATACGAGCGTACTGACGCGTTGAAAGATGGCCGTTGGGGCACACGGCTTTTGAAAAGAAAGTCTGTGGGTGTCAGCCCCGCCGTGTCTATCAGGTCCTTTATCGACTCGCGACTATGCTTTGTAATCTCGAACTGAACTGGCTGGTTCGTTTTTTGCTGCAGTACCGTTGCTCGACCGGAAACGCGCCCACCGGTCACGATATCTCTCACCCGCAATTTGACCAAATCGCAGCTTCTCAGCTTGCTGTCGATGGCCAGGTTAAAGAGAGCCAGATCCCGGGTCTTCTGTCCAATTTGCAGTCGAGTCCGTATGGCCCAGATTTCTGCCAGCTTTAGCGGCGGCTTCTGACCAGTGAGTTTGCCCTTATTCCACGGAATGTGCTGTTTGTTTTGGTGCGTTAAGTACAACATGGAGATTCCTCCTGTGGGTTGGAGTAATCTATTATGCTCCGCAACAAAATGCCTGCTTTCCGGAGGTGAACGGACCATCGCCTATTGCCCGGGCCCTGGGTGGCTAACTGGCGCTATCGACCCACAGGAGACATTGCGCGAAGTCCATCTGAAACACCAGCGTAGCCACATTACCTCCTATCGCCGAACTACGACCGCTTGGATGCAGCTCAACCACTGTACAGAACTTTTCAACAGGGCCATGTTCATTTCTGGCTGAGACTCTATGAGTACAAACACCGCAAGAGATATGCCGCCTAATCTAATTAACCATACTAAAAATAAGGCATTATTGACGTGAGTCAATTCTCAAGCTTCCGGTAGCCGTTATCCTCTTAATCCTGCAGGAGGCGGGCTTCCGCAGGATTAAGAGGCAATAATCATGAAAATCCAAAATATCAAACTCAGTAGTGCTTTACTTTTTCTGTTCCTACCAGTGTTAGCTTATTCTCAACAACCTCCTGGAGTCGGCGCTGCAATAACTGCTTCAGGATTCGACTGTACGTTCATTGTCATCGTTGGAGGTGAAGGTACATACACGCCCTATCTTCCCTTTGGTAGTGGGATTGTCCATGTGCCAATGTCAGATAATACTCATATAGTTTTCTCCAACTCGGCGAAGGGGAATCGTAAGCTTAATTGCACAGGGGAAATTAAGGCAGGTACAGTAGTATCCGGGTACGACCAGGTGACTGGATTAGAAGTCGAAGGCGTAGCATTGTCACTACCGGCTGTATGTGAAGAACTGGCATATGTTGCACCAGATGTTTGCAGGGGGAGCGGGGCCGTGATTATAAACTCAAACACAACCCCTTTCCTGTGCAGAATTCCGGGAGAAATCGACGCTTGGACAACAAGGTGGAGACAGATCACATCGCCTAGTGGTAGGTATAGCCTAAATTGTTCGTCCAAGGATTCCTGAGAGCAAACGCTCAGCATTCTTCAGGTCATAGCAGTTCATCAACTTGTTTTTACAAGCTATAGTGAAACTGAAGCGCCACCCTCCTTTCCTGAAATAAGGAGAGGAACGTGGCTGCTATGAGGTGCTTAAAACCATACAGTTTCAACCAGCTCCGGCCGAATTGTCGGTTTGTCTAATTGCCGAAAGTGTTGGCACATAGCCCAGTTGGCGGCAGCCAGCTCAGATCTGATTTCGCTGGCCGCTTTTCTCGTCACCGGTCATTCGTGTTTGCTTGGCTGCATCGGGCGAGAACGACCCACAACAGGCTTAAAGGGCCTGTGAATTAATTGACACTGGAGGTCTGATCTGGCCACAGGCCGGCTTATGCGCATTTGGCCGCTACACCTCGCCGCTGTTTGAAATTCTCGTTGCGCAAGGCTGAGCTGTGCGAAAATTTATGGCCAGGCATTATCGGGCCTTGGACGTATAATAAAAATGTCACATGCGGCGCGAGGCCCAATAGCCGTTGCAATCCCATGCGGCGGGAACGACCGCATCGGCGACGCGCCAGCCTGGCGCTTTGGGGGAATCAGCTTGACGGATCCACAGCCGGCGTAAATGTTCACAACCAAATCAGGCCCCGGAACCCCGGGGCCTGATTTGACGCTGTCGGTTTCATTTTCGACATTACTTACTGCAATACGATCTATTTCGCGAGCAGTCGGTAGGCCCTTCCATCGGTCTCAAATTCATTCAGCTGTACCGGCTCATCCGTGGTGGGGTTTTGACTGGGCAGGAAGATTTCATAGCGTATTTCGTTGACCGTATAGCCCATAAGTTCCCCTTTCACCGGCGCGTCAAAATTCATCAACCAGCTAATCTTCATGATCACGCCATCCGGAAGATAGTCATGGCTCTGCACCCCGGTAAGAAAGGCCAGCTGTGTATTGCGGACCTTGTTCTTGCCAACTACCCGCCACACTCCCTGGCGTGGCGTCACACGTCGCCCCATAAATGGTCCGTTCAAGTCATCGCTGTACATAATTGCAGAGACGGTGGACGATGTGCCATCTTTGTGCAAGGTCGTGATATCTGAGATGTTGCCTTCCTGATTTCGATAGGCATAGGTACCTACAAATTTCGAAGGCGTTGCGCTGGATCTTTTTTCGTCAGCCAGGGCCGCCGTTGAAAAGGCGCTGGTTAGCGCTAAAAGCACCAGCACGAGTACTCCATTTAGATATGAATCCACTGATAAAAATATTCTGCTCTTCATGAGAATTTCTCCTTTAAAAAGAAAATTGAGGGAGGGAGTGGTTGACCACGAGAGCTTGCTGCGAGAGCCAAAATGACATACAGCTACTCCCGAGTGTCGAAAAACTTAATACCCTTACATATTATATAACTATATATATTGTTGCTTATCAATCCCATGTAGGCGGTTTCTGGCGCCAAATGCGTTGTTTCAGTTGATCTGAATCAATAAAAACAGGGGTGTATTGTGGCGTTGGGAAGTGGCGGCGCATTGACGATTCGCGCCTGAGGCCCACTCAAGACGCTTCGTTGACGGCAAGCGACGGCCGAACGAGTAATCTACAGAGGCTGTGTCGGTTCCGATCTTTACCATCCCACAGGTCAGACCCATAGTCTCGAATGACGCAGCACGGTGAGCTTTTTGCTGTGGACATACGGACCGCTTGCAAGGTGCCCGTGGTGGGATCAGCCTTCCACCAGTCGTGGCATTCTTCGCCTGATTCTGCAGGCAAACTGTTATAAGCCGTAACGGTAGCCTTTCTTAATGGCGGTCAATCCTGGCTGACTGAATCGCCCCTGGAATATCGGCGACTGTTTTGTGTGAGTCATGCCGCTCTGGCAGGTCTAAAGACATTGATGCAGCTCATTTCTTTCTATCTTTCACCCCAGTAGTGTTTAAACCATATATGCGCTATGAAACTTGGGCCATATAGTTCAAAGTAATTTGGATGAGGACTTGAAATGAAAAGCCTTGTATTACTATTGGCTACACTGTTGATGACTGCCTGCAGCCACGAAATTGAAATATACAATGCTAAATTTCCTGACGGTCGATCTGTGGGCGATGTTATATCTGCCTCTGGTACGCGAGATTGCCGCTACGTTTTCAATCCCTGCGAGATTGTGGTCGTTGGTGACTATATTGAGGAATATAGGGCCGTACCTCATGGCCCACATACGACCTTCGCCGGCTGGAAAAACTGCCCCGAGCCGAATGGAGATATATGTCGAGTTGATGTGTCTGAAAGTGTTATGCGACGACTCTATGGCTTGAAAGCACCGCTACCACTAGCGGCCACCTTTTTAGCCAAAGAACGCGGTCGCGAATATTTTGAAATCGAGACTTGTCGTACTGAGTCCGGTGATATGACGCTTTGTGATCTGTGGATGCCATACGGTTTTTTCTATCCGTTCCAACCCAACCATCCGAATTATTATCCCAATGACAATCCAGCTTCTATTGGCATCGACGGACCTTACAGCCAAGCGCTTTACTACTTCGAATTGGACAAAAAATATACCGCCGAGCTTGAATTCGGCTATGAGGAGTTCTACAGTCGCGGCGACCAGTGGGCGCGTTGGAAATTCGATGGAGGAGAATGGGAATACATCTTTTATAGCGGAGCCGACACGGTCATCATTGGCGGTGAAGGCTGATACAAGCGCCACAGATAACCCGGAGACCAAGAGATTAACGTAGATACAACATAGCACGTCTCCCGGCCCGCGGGGTCGGAGAAGCGGCCTGCGCTGACATCGAATGGCAACGTGAGCTTTGGTGCGCAGCCGCCAGAACTCGTCACAATACAATGGCTTGAAGACTGCTAATTTAGGACCATCTTACAGGCGGTAGTTGGCACTCTACTGCCTGATTCCCCAGGTAGATTGCACTGAGCCCCAACGGCAGCGTTTTTCAATAGCGGCCGTTCAGTTCAGGCTCGGCAGGACTAGCAGGCTCTACCCGACCCACTCCGGCCATTGCAAGATAACCTTTCGACAGGTGTTTTTTTCTTAGCAGGAAAAATTGATCTGAATCAAGCAAGCGTAGAAACCTACTAACGCGTAGTCCAAATCTGGTTCGAAATCCGCAGTGACATCTACAATATGGATGTACTTGTAGTTCTTGTACGGACGATAGTTTTTATGTCTTAGCGGGATTATACAGGTTCAACATTAGATACAGGGAGCGTTGATGACTGCCATGAAAAAACTCATATTACTCTGCCTCCTATCGACCATCTACGCCTGTAGCCACCCAATCGAGATTGTCGGTGAGGGTGATGTTCTTTCTGCCACCGATACCCGTAACTGTTCCCTCGAAGACTTCCAAGCGGGCACTGATAATTGTGCAAAAAATTTGGTCATGAATGATTACGTAGAGACTTATTTCGCAAGACCTAGAGAAGGATGGGTATTTTTAGGATGGGAGGGTTGTGGCGAGCAGTACCCGAATTGCAGTTTCAATGTTCCAGCTGAAACGGTAAATCAATATTGGTTCAAAACAATGCCCAGCCTTAAAGCAGTATTTACGCGGGAACTAGCAGGAGCTAGCAACTGGAACGAAGGCAACTGGGATGAAATCATTTGGCAGTAATAAAGCCATAATGAATAAAGGTAAAATATGATGAAGAAACTATCTGCTGTAGTATCACTGGGTATCTTTTTAGCTGCGAACACTATGGCACAAACAACGGTTCCATATATATTCAAGGCTGGAACGCCAGCGAATGCTAACGATGTGAATGCCAATTTCTCCGCCGTAACGCAGGAAATTGACTCACTAATCGAGCATTTGCAACAGCGCTACTTTGTAACATTTAGCTATAGCACCAATATAAACTACAGTACCAGTTTCGGTTATTTATTTTCCGAATCGGCAAAAGCAACTTGTCCATCTAGTCAGTTTCTTCTTAGTGGAAGTGTAACTTGTTCTGGGACCGGAACAGACTTCAATTATGTCAATGGTGGGTCAGTCAATTACGCGAAAGCCGCTGGGAATTCATTCGTAGGTTCTTGTGTTGCTGATAGTTTACATAGTGCATCTAAATATGGGCCAGGTGTGAACGTAACGATTGTATGCGGCGAAATAGTCGACACCACGATAAATGCATCCAGCTCCTTACGCTCTGCTGATGATCCTTCGGATATTGAAAAGCAGCAAGGCAATATGGATGCGGAGGCACAAGAAACGTATGATGCATTGACAAAAATGCTTGCTGAGCGCGCATCGGTAATCAGCCAGTAGTTATCTATTGCCCTAGCAGCCGGGCCTTGCTGGAATCGAGCGTAAGAAGTAATGCCAAGCTCTTTGATGAGGATATGCTATAGCAACTGAGGTCCCGCTCCCTGCCTCCGCTTGGCTATTCCTCTCTGCTATTGGCGGGTTAGGTGTTATCAAGCGCAAGCGCCGCTAGAAGTTTTCCGATAACAGAGCCCGCCCAGCGCGGGCTTTTTTACGTCCGTAGTTGGCACTTTGCCGAAATCGTCAGCAACATCCTCTTGCTGCGCCTGACTGACTCCCATTCTCGAAAGCTGTCGTTCGCCCTGGGCCGACCCTTCAGACGGTAGTCGACCCACTTCGGCCTTATGTTCTTCTTCCGCATATTTGCCTTCGCGCCCCCGCCCCATTGCCCCGTTATGATGATGGATAATGTGAGCGACAATTCTTAGAGAATATTTCCATAATTATTGTGCGCCTTATTTGACCTGTATCAATAGTGGTTAACGCTACGCACGGTACGCTTAAAAGAGTACAAGCCGTGGGGGGCGGAATGACAGGCTGTTTTTGGAGAGAAGGTATTACTACGACTGCGACGGATACGGTAGCTGCCTACGAAGGTGTTGAAAAATTATCCAGGGGAAAAGACGGTAGCCTGAAACAGAAAACTATCGCGGGCAACCTGGAATTAAGCGCAGAAACCTATTCACAAGGGGGCTAATTATGACAACAAGAATGAACACTGTAAAAAATTGTGATTTTTCGGAGGGTTTAAACAATTGGAACTATAGCGATGGAGTCAGCGTATCGGGAGATCCTTTAAAACCTGGCGTCATTCTTCCAGGCACTGAACAGATATCTCAATGGCTTGGCGATGTAACAGTTACTGATGGTATATATCACTCAAGCGGTGACTTAAGCTTCCTTTGCTATCGATTGGAAAGTACAGGAATACGCTTGCAAGTGCGGATAGACTATACAGATGGCTCACATCAGACAGCTGCTGAACTTGAATTTAGTATGAATGGAGAGATTGATGAGGAAACAGGCGAATTCACCCCTGCAACAGACCCTCCAGAATCCTATTTTATTACCGTACCCATAAACGGTGACCTCCACGTAAAGAGATTTACGATCACCAATATGGATATGCATAGCAACGCTGCGGTCATACTGTACTCTTTCTTAATATTTGGGGAGGATAATCTAGCCACAGAGCCTGGGCCCGAACCCATGGGACCTGAACCTTACTATATGAAGAGTATGAAGGCCTTCGATGCGCGCATGATGGCGCGGTTTAATGATCTCGAGAACAAGCTTAATGCTATGCAAAAAAAGCTAGATGGCCCCGAAAAAGAGAATCATCCAAAACCATGAAGGCTTTTTCTACACAATTTTCTGGACGCCATTTCGAAATGACTGGATTTTCACGTCAATTTAGATAGGAGCAATCAATTATGGCCATATTTCCAGATCGATATGAAACCACACATCACTTTGCCACAAAGACTCCAGATGGAAGGGACATGGTCTTTTATTCTGGGTATGCCATTTTCGATGAAGGCATTAAGGGTACAGGAAGCGATTGGCATCGAGTTGATGTGATTCTAGTGCCTGAAGGTCCTGAATGGGTAATACCAGAAGAAATTGAAGACGTGCCTGGCATCCTGGAAGGCGTTGTTGCTACTGTTGTCCCTGCTTCGATTTATAATCGAAACGTCGCAAATAATGCAGGATGGGCAGTCGACAACTGCTTTGCCTCCCTTGAAAGTGATAGTGGATTAATGGCCCTACATTCCAGGGTCGCAGTTCGCGACAGTGATGGATACATGTTACGGCTAGCGTACCAGGCTACTGCAATTGGTACTATTGCTAATCGGGTGCGTGCTATAGATCCAGGTGTTGATCCCAGAGATTTTGACTTCAACAAGTAATCTTGTCGAAAGACATGTGGGACAGACTAATGTAAGTCTGACAATTGTCTGTTGAGTTGGGTCAAGCAAATGTAAATGTGAACTCGGAGAGATATCTGTGGAATCCGCTCAGGCAAGGTAAGCCAACACAATATGATCGACATTCTTCTAATGGCTTCTAGGTCAGGCGAAGTACCGGGCTGCCATACACCGCCACAACATTACCGAAAACCTACTTTTCTTCGCCTCTGCAATTGACCGATGCTGGCACTGAACCGAAATTACCAGCACCATGCTCTGGCTGCGCCTGACTGGCTCCTATTCTCGAAAGCTGTCGTTCGCAGTGGGCCTGGCCATCAGACGGTAGTCGACCCACTTCGACCTGTTAGATTTTCCTAAGTTGGCAGTCATTGATCTATATCAGCCGAGTGCGCCCATTCCCTTGTATACTGCCGATATTAGTAGTGAGGCTATTTATCGCCTTATTTTACTGAGTTAATACAACGT
>CAVROQ010000001.1:0-11641 GCA_963722805.1 uncultured Gammaproteobacteria bacterium | reverse complement strand
GGGAGTACACACTTGAATAAAATCGCAGTTTCATTGGCCCTGCTGATCGCAGGGGCCTGTAACCCCGCCTTACTAAATGCCGGTGGGTGCCGAGGTGCAGTACGAACGACGCGAGAATTTCGATGATGGATACGATTACGATGCGGTGAAAGTCCAATTCTCCGCCCGCTATAATTTTTCCTTTGGGCTGGGTGGCTAGGCAGTTCGGGACTGAACCCGCCAGGCGCCGCGCCAGGGCTTATGTTTACCTGGAGCGGCGTGCGGAGCGGATGGGCAGGCTTTGATCCACTGTGGATCGGTTATTATTTGGGAGAGAATGACGATGAATAGGCAACGCAGGCAAGACGGCAAACTCCATAGCGCCACGAGGCTTTGGTCAATCGGTGTATTGATGTTCTTCAGCCTGGCGGTTAACGGGGCCCACGCGCTGGCAAAAAATGAAATCCAGACCGTGCTGGATGCAACCTACGCCAAGTATAAAAACCTGGATGAAGGGAAAAACGCGGATTACATACCGGCCCTGGCCGCAGTTGATTCCAAAATATACGGTATTGCACTGGTCACCGCAGACGGCAAGGTTTATACCGCGGGTGATATTAAATCCGAAGTGTCGATCCAGTCCATTTCCAAGGTATTCACCATGGCCAAGGTGATTCAGGAAAGTGGGCCGGAAAAGATAGTCGAAACCATTGGGGTCGACGCGACCGGTATGCGTTTTAACTCCATCGTGTCGATTGAAATGTCGAAGCAGATGTTCGGTGGTCCAGAGATGAACCCCCTGGTTAACCCGGGGGCCATTGCCGCCACCAGCATGGTAAAAGGCAAAAGCCGTGATGAAATCTGGAACAGTATCCTTTCCTATTATTCCGATTTTGCCGGGCGGCCGCTGTCGGTCAACCAGGAAGTCTTCAAGTCTGAGTCGGATACCAACCAGCGCAACCAGGCGATCGCATACCTGATGTACGCCTACGGTTATATCGAATCCGAGCCCATGCAGGCGACCGACATCTACACTGAGCAATGCTCGGTGAACGTCAATGCCAGGGACCTGGCAACCATGGCTGCGACCCTGGCCAATGCCGGCCGCAATCCACTCACCGGCAAGCAGTTATTGAAGCCTGAAAACGTACCCGGCGTGTTGGCAGTAATGGCGACTGCCGGGCTCTACGATGATTCCGGCAAGTGGTTCTTTCGCACCGGCCTGCCTGGTAAAAGTGGCGTGGGTGGCGGCATCATTGCGGTGTCACCCGGCAAGTTTGGCATAGCGGTAATCTCGCCGCGGCTCGATGCCGCCGGCAATAGCATCCGTGCGCAAAAAGCCATTGCCGATATCTCCAATGCTTTGGGCGGCAACCCGCTGGGCGGGAGCACTATGGCAGCAGCACCGCGTTAATGCCCGCGGGAATATAGCACCCAAAAAAAGGGAGCCCGATATTAACGGCACATTCAGGACAATAATCAATGGTTCACGAGCGAAGTCGTGGTATGAAATTGTGCAGGTCGTGCAAGGGCACTGAATATATTTCTTGATCACAGGGTCCCGGCCTGTTCGATCCCGATCCCGATCCCGATCCGCAATAGCTTAAAACAATAACCAAGGTATAAGGAGATCTACATGAAAGCACCCATTTCAACCCTGGCTCTATTAGCAATTGCAAGCCAAACCGCCGTGGCCCAGTTCCAATTCGAGCAAGAGGGAGAAGGTTCCACAGAAACCGAACAGTACAGCGGCGTAAATGAAGAGACGACAACCAAAATCAGGGGCGAGCTCTATGGCTTTGCCATGGTCGACATGGGCTACAACTTTGGCGTGATCAATTCCGACTGGTACGATGTCATGCGGCCGACCAAGCTGCCTAACAGCCAGGAACAGCTCGATGGCCTCGGCCCCGACGGAGGAGACTTTGGCACCGAGGGCAACACCTATGCCAGCGTCAGGCAGAGTCGCATGGGGGTAAAAGGCTGGTTCCCGACGTCGAGGGGAGAAATCACCACCATTTTTGAATTCGAGATGTTTGGCGTCGGCGACGACGCCGGCCAGACCACCTTCCGCCTGCGTCATGCCTATGGCGAGTGGGGGCAGTTCGGCGCGGGCCAGTACTGGAGCCCGTTTATGGATATCGATGTGTTCCCCAACTCGCAGGAGTACTGGGGCCCAAGCGGGATGCCATTTTATCGCAATATCCAGTTCCGCTGGATGCCCATAAGGGGCAAAACCCAGCTGACCTTTGCGCTGGAGAAGCCCGGTGGCGGTCGCGACCCGGCCAATGATGACCTGGAGGAGTTTATCCAGAACGACAACAATGTTCGGGTGCGTTATCCGGTGCCCGACCTCTCTGGCGCCTATAAATACACTGACGACTGGGGCTACGTGCGAGTTGCGGGCATCGTGCGCCGCATCGAGTGGGAAGATCAAGATGTTAGCAACGGTGATCTGAGCGGCGATGCCACGGGCTGGGGCGTCAACTTCAGCGCTAACTACAAGTTTGGACCCAATGACAGCGTCCTCAAGTTTCTGGTCATGTACGGTGAAGGCGTGCAGAACTATACCAATGATGCCGGGGGTGATATTGGCGTTGAAATCAGCGGCACCAACATCTCCGGGGAGACCATCCCCATTATTACCACGGTGTTGTTCTACGACCTTTACTGGAGCAAGCGCTGGTCGAGTACCATTGGCTTTTCGACCGTCGATCAGGATCTGCCTAATGGCCAGGCCCCCAATAGCCTTGAAAAGGGCCGTTACGCCCTCACCAACTTGCAATACCATCCGGCCGACAATGTTATGGTGGGCGCGGAATTGCAATACGGCAGACGCGAGAATTTTGAAGACGGCTGGGACTACGACGCCGTCAAGGTTCAGTTCTCAGCGCGCTACAACTTCTCCTTTGGATTGGGGGGCTAGACTGCCACGCCCGGCGCTTGGCCTGCACGCTGTAAGAACTCCTCAGCGGCAGGCCTGTTGGCACCGGCGTTTAATGTTCAAACACTATGGCGCTATACCTGGTCAACTATTCAGCCATCGGAGTTTGCCAATACACCCGGGTCGACTTTCGGATGCGCCAACAATGCCGCCTTTTGTATTATTATGACGCAATTTGAGGTTGATTCACCCACTAATGGCGCCGCTCAAGGTACGACTATTTCACCCTCGAATATCACCACGTCCACGCTTAACGGCGTGATAGGCACCGACAGTGACTTACGCACCCACGCCGTATATACCGTTTCCGAAGTACCGATACCCGCAGCTAGGGCACCTCTGATCAATTCGGTAATGCTTCAGCGGAGCCTCTGGCGTACATTGGCAAGGCGCGCCGCGAAGGTCAAGGCTGGTTGTCCTTGACGAGTGGTGCAAGCGGATGGCCGCCCCCTTGTCCAATGTGCGCCAGAGGCCCGCCCTGCGGGGCTTTGCGTCGCGTTTGTCTACTGCGTTACAGTCGTTTGAAAGGCAGCCAGCCTTCCTGCACGACTGCGCCTTGTGGCCAAACCCGACGCAAAGCCTGAAGCGTCACCGAATTAATCAGAGATGCCCTAGTTATTTGTTTTTGACTGCAATACTTGGGTTGGTTGGTAAACAGCGACTATCTCGTCGATTAGACGGTTAATGCTATGCTGAATGTTTTGAGATAGTCCACCTCTAGCCCAGCCGTGCCAACGCCGCCAATAGGCTCCAAGATCAGCGGCACTTTCGGGTGCAGTTTTCTTCTGCTCGTAAAGCCGGTGCAATAGATGCAACGTAGCTCGATGTCTGTAGTTGGCACCTTTCAGAGATCTCCGGTGCCGCGCCCTGGGCAAACCAGGCCGGCTCCTATTCTCGAAAGCTGTCGTTCGCCTTGTGCCGGCCCGTCAGACGGTAGTCGACCCACTCCGGCCGTTCGCCGCTCTTGGCAGGTTGCTTAGTTTTAGGGTTCGAGTACGGCGCCCCCCAAACCATTCTTCCACGCTGGCCACCCGGCCTGTCCGTAGAAACTGTCCCCCCAGCAGCTGACTGCACCATCTTGATAAAGCGCACAGTTGTGCGCCCCACCTGCAGAGACCGTCACCGCGTCGCTCAAGCCAGTCACGGTGACGGGGGTTGACGTATCGGCCGTGCTGCCATCACCGAGCTGGCCGTAGAAATTCGCCCCTGCGCAGTGTACCCGCCCTGTACTCGTCACTTTACACGTGTGACCCCCTCCCGCGGATACTGCGACCGCGTCGCTCAAGCCAGTCACGGTGACGGGGGTTGACGCATCGGTCGTGCTGCCATCGCCGAGCTGGCCGGAGAAATTCGCCCCTGCGCAGTGTACCCGGCCTGCACTCGTCACTGTACACGTGTGACCCCCTCCCGCGGATACGGCGACCGCGTCGCTCAAGCCAGTCACAGTGACGGGGGTTGACGCATCGGTAGTGCTGCCATCGCCGAGCTGGCCAATGCTATTGCCTCCCCAACATTGCACACTGCCTGTGCTCGTCACCGCACAAGTATGACCCCCGCCCGCGGATACGGCGACCGCATCGATCATACCACTGACTGTGACAGGGGTTAATGCATGCGCGTAGCTGCCATTGCCGAGCTGCCCGGAGAAATTCGCCCCCCAACATTGCACACTGCCTGTGTTCGTCACCGCACAAGTGTGACCCGAACCTGCGGATACTGCGACCGCGTCGCTCAAGCCAGTCACAGTGACGGGGGTTGACGCATGGGTAGTGCTGCCATCGCCGAGCTGGCCGAAGTAATTAGCCCCCCAGCAATGCACCTGGCCTGTACGCGTCAATGCACACGTGTGACTTCCACCTGCTGATACGGCCACCGCGCCGCTCAAGCCGCTGACCGTCACTGGCGTCAATGCACTTGTCTCGCTGCCATCGCCGAGCCGGCCATAGTAGTTCTCTCCCCAACATTGCACACGGCCTGCGCTCGTTACTGCGCAAGTGTGCTGATCACCTGCTGATACTGCCACCGCATCGCTCAAGCCGCTGACTGTGACGGGGGTTAATGCATATGTTTTACCGCTAGAGTCGAGCTGGCCGGGGGGGTTCTCCCCCAGCAATGCACCTGGCCTGTGCGCGTCAATGCACACGTGTGACTTCCACCTGCTGATACGGCCACCGCATCGCTCAAGCCACTGACTGTCACGGGCGTCAAGGTTTCCGTCGTACTGCCGCCGCCCAGCTGACCGGAGAAGCCCTCCCCCCAGCACTCTATCCGGCCGTTACTTATAACCGCACAAGTGTGATTCTCACCTGCGGATATGAACACCACCTCGTCCAGGCCGCTGACCATCACTGGTGTCAATGCATTTGTCCAATTGCCAACATCATCCAACTCACCGCCGAAGTTCTTCCCCCAACATTGCACCCGGCCTGTGCTCGTCATCGCACAAGTGTGACCCCCGCCCGCGGATACGGCGACCGCATCGATCAAACCACTGACTGTGACAGGGGTTAATGCATGCGCGTAGCTGCCATTGCCGAGCTGGCCCCAGTTGTTGCTACCCCAACATTCCACACTGCCTCTTCCCGTCACTGCGCAAGTGTGCTCCGCTCCTGCAGATATGGACACCACGTCGCTCAAGCCACTGACTGTGACGGGGGTTGATACAGCATCCAAGCTGCCATCGCCGAGCTGGTCCCTCGTTCCCCAACATTTCACACTGCCGCTGCTCGTCACTGAGCAAGTGCGACCTCCGCCTGCGGATACCGCGACCGCATCGCTTATGCCGCTGACTGTGACAGGGATTGATGAATTCGTTTTGCTACCATCGCCCAGTTCTCCAAAGGCGTTGTGCCCCCAACATTGCACCCGGCCTGTGCTAGTCATCGCACAGGTGTGACTCCCACCGGCGGATACCGCTACCGCATCGCTCAAGCCAGTGACCGTGACGGGGGTTGACGCTTCGGTCGTGCTGCCATCGCCTAGCTGACCATAGTCGTTAAATCCCCAACACTGCACCCCCCCAACTGTATTGAGCACGCAAGTATGAGTAGTTCCCGACGAAACAGTCGAAGCAGATAGCACAGATTGGTAGCTCACCTCACGCAGCACGTCACCAACCGCGTTCTCGATATCCAACTGATAGCTTCCTGCTGGTAAGTCCGGGGCTAGAAAACGCACTTCATGAGCACCCTGATAGCTGGGTGTCACAAGTGCACCATTAACCACCACAGTGGCCTGAGCCAAATAGCTACCAGAGATTTTCACCTCAGCGCCACCGTAGAAAACCGGTGGGTAAACCGAGGTAATCACGGGCGGCGATGCAGGCAGAGGAACACAGTCATCACAGAGTTGGTCAGCAGCTGGCACGCTATCGATACTGTTAGAATCGCAGCCAATACCAAAGCTGATCGCCGAGACAATGACAAAAGAAACGAAGGGCTTCACTTTCATCGGCTTCTCCTTTTGTTGCGATACCTGGCCGGTGGTCAAGCAGCAAAAATCCTCACATAGCGGGCCAAAATATGCACCCTAGATACCTGCTAAGCTAATCAGGTGCTAGCGGACAGTCTATGATTTTGGTCAAGTCGGCGTACTTTTTGTAGTTTTTGTGCCCTGCAGCGGGACGGATTTAGGCGCTGCCTGCATACTCACTGCTCGGCTTTTCAAAGGCTCGATCGGATGTCCGAAAGTGGCACCTTGCCGAAATCGCCGGCACCATGCTCTGGCTGCGCCTGACTGACTCCTATTCTCGAAAGCTGTCGTTCGCTCTGGGGCGGCCCATCAGGCGGTGGTCGACCCTCTACAGCCTGTTAGTTGATGCTAAATTATCACCCTCGGAAGGATAGTGTTGCGCCAAATTCCGACCGTTGAGAGTGGTCACGATAATCGATGTGGTGTTTTGCAATTTCTTTGATGGATTTTCCGGCAAGCTTGTCGCCTGATGTGATCGCTATCTGTACTCCGGAGATGCCCCTCGGCTAGAACGGGTTCGTGTCATCCTCCGTTCCTTCGAACAGGTCCGGATGTGGCGGCATGGCGGGTTCGTAGTAGCGCCGGAGCTGGTCGGCATAATGCTTCTCGAAGGCCAGCGCGAGCTCATACAGGAAGTCGAGGCACTGGGCAGCAGCCTCGTCTGAGAGTTCAGGTGGGGTGGGCAGGATCAGCGATCGTGTCGTCATGGCACGTTTCTCCTGGATAGATCAGGCGCGTCTACGCGCGGTGTTTGATGGAGTACCGAACAGCTCCAGGTAGAGTTTTTCATCGAGTTGAGTAATTTCCCTTTGGGCTGCTGTGGCCAGTAGCTCACTGGCCAGGGTGGTCAGTACACGGTAGTTACCCACCGCGTGATCGCAGAGGGTCTGGCACAGCGCCGGTGTCATCAGGCTGGTATTGCCTGCCGAGCTCTGCAGATGCTTGAGACAGGCCATCAGTTCGTCGCGGCCGGCATACTCCAGATTCAGCCGCACGCGGATGCGGCTGCCCAGTGGCAGCAGTTCTTCCCGGCGCAGCTTGCTGTTCAGGCGGCCGTCTCCGGCCAGCACCACACTCAGCAGCAGGCGCGAGTCGAACTGCATGGAGCTGAGCAGGCGCAGTTCATTCAGCACCGAGGGGTGCATTTCCTGGGCCTCATCGATCAGCAATACCGGGCGCAACAGGGTGCTTTCCAGATGCGCGAGCCAGCGCTCGCGCAGCGCCTTGAAGCCGCCCCAGCGGTTGTGGGGCCGCAGTTCCACACCGAACAGGTCACCCATCTCGCGATAGAAGTCAGCCAGGTTGGAACTGGGGTGGGCAATGGCGCCGACGGTGAGGTCGCGCAATTGCCCCAGCCGTTCGGCCAGCAGGCGCAAGGCGACACTCTTGCCGGTGCCGGGGTCGCCGGTGATCAGGGCAAAGCCGCCCTCGCGCACCAGAGCATGTTCGACCCGCCAGCAGAAGTTATCGATACCGGGCGTCGCCAGTAGCGCCTCGGTGGGCAGTTCCGGTGAGAAGGGATTCCATTTCAGGCCATAGAGCGTCAACAGTGATTTATTCATGCATCGGGTTCCTCGTCGTGTTTGGGCAGATACGCCGGCGGCCGACCGGTCGCCGCGTAGTCGGCCAGCAGTTTGCGCAGTAACGGCGGCAACGTGTCTTGTGCCGGCGCGGGTTCGGCGGCCTCTTCGGGGCACGTCAGGCGTCGGCGCTGCCCATCGGCATTGGCGCTCTTATCCAGCGGGTACAGCCGACACAGGGCATTCAGGGTGTGGGGGTCAATCAATTCCACCGCCGAGAGGTCCCAGCGCGCATAGCGGATGCGGACCTGCTCCAGGTGGCGGTAGCGTGAGGGAACTTCAAAGCGCTTGCCCGCCAAACTGACCGTGCCGTCACTGCGTCGCTGGCGACGGCTGACGGTACATCGGAAGGCACGCCGCAGACTGTCACTGTCCGGGCAGTCCCGCCCCACCGAGGTGCTGTCCAGATAACGGCCCAGTGGCGAGGTGCCAATCTCGGTATGGTGCGCCCGGTGATACTCCTGTTCCACCCAGGCCTGGGTGATCTCATTGAGCCGGGCCAGTGTCAGATCGACAATGCCGGACAACATGGCCATCAAGCGACCTTCGATGGTGGCCCACAGCGTTTCCTGCTTCGCATTTTGATACGGGGAGTAAGGAAGCGTGGGCTCGTGCAGGATACCCAGAGTATGCAGGCCCGCCCGGAACTCCTCAGCCTGCATGGCCGCACCGTTATCGGTCATCAGAGATCGGGGCAATCCGCGCCGCTGCAGCGCCTGGCAGAACCCGTGCACCAGGGTTTCGGCGGTCTCGTCGTAATACCATTGTAAGTGGCAGACCACCCGGGAGTGATCGTCGAGAATGCCCAGCAACAGCGGGCGTACCCATTGCCCCGTGGATGTCAGCACCTTGAGTGACCCATGATGGAAGTCCAGGTGCCATAACCCCAACACATAGTCCGCCTCGTAGCTGCGTACCTCGCGGCTTTGAAGGCGGCGCTCGGCCTGTAGTGCCCCGGCCGTCGTGCGCTGGGGCGGCCGCTTGCGGTGCAGCCCCCGGGTCTTCATATAACGGCGCACGGTGGCATAGGACGGGATAGCGCCCAGCGTCGCATCCTCATTGGCCAGCGCCACCAGGTTGTCGTAGTGTAATTGCAGGGTCCAGCCCGGCCATTGCCGGTGCTGGGTGTGCAAGGCCTGGATGGCCCTGCTGGAGAGTCGGCGGTTACGCCCGGCGTCGTTGCGCTGCCGGCGACGCAAGGCAGCCACCGGATCGCGGGTTCCTCGGGCGATGTAGTACCAGCGCTCCAGAGTGGCCGCACTGAAGCGGACCGTTGTCCCGTTCACCGGGTGACGCCAGGTTTTTTGTGACAAGCCCTCAAGGGCTTTACCCAATTCCCCTCGCGGAGGTGGTGCGGCCAGCAAGGGGCCAATAATCGCAAAGCGCAATCGCGCCCAGCGGTCCGGATCAGCGTCCTGTGTCATGCCCCGTCTCCTGGCTTCATCCCTTGCCCAAGAGTGTAAGCAACCGCGAGGACGGGTTGCGATCACATCGTCTGCGGGATCATGACCCTCCCCACCGAGCCTGACCAGGCCGTCGTCACCGGCGCGATGAGTAACAGCATCTGGCAGAGCCGTTCAAACAAGGTGGAACCGCTGAAACGGCCCAGCAGAATCCCGGGCAATTGCTCGGCAGCGATCGGCGGAAGAAATTGACCCCGCTCGGCTCGCCAGCAACGTGAGGCCGCAAAACCCGCACGCCACCAGCGGTGCCAGCGGGACAACGTCTGCGGCGGGATATCCAGGCGTTCGGCCAGCTCCCGGCGACGTTTACCCGTCAAGCCATGCTGCAGGGCAGTGAGCAATACCACCATCGTGCCGAGATACACCTTACGACCCAGGAAACGCACCGAGGGTGGCGTGCTTCGCCGGCGGCAACTATCCCGTGCACAGCAGAAACTCAGGCGGGTCTCATACGACGCATCCAGGACCGATCGCAGACCTCTTGGCTTGCGGGGGTAACGGGCACTAGGAAGAACGCCACCACAGAAACGGCAACCACCGGCTTGCACCTCGGCAGCCAGGTCCTGGTCCATGCGGAAAAGCAATTGATAAAATCTGGCATCCGATAGAAAGGCGTGACACACTCGCGCTGTCTCCATTGTCCTTTTGGTCGAGAACAAGGAGACAGCCCCCTCGGATAATTTTCAAGTTATTTGAGGGGGCCTTTTCTATTTCAGCAGATAATCTGTCAAAAATGAGCGGATAATCCCTCAGATATTTTGCTCACTCTCACCGTTCATAAGAGCCACAGCCGATATATCTGATTCAGACTAGTAAGCGACAGCCTCTCTTCAAATATCGATCCATAGCAGGGAAACCAACCACATGGGAGCGTCCACTTCTCTTCTCTTCTCTTCTATTCGGTTCGCACACGAATTATAAAAAAATTACCACTTATTCTATTTTGGTATTGGCCATCGTTGGGCGGGCTAGGCACACTCATACCCATACATAATGTGTTGGTATGTAGTTTGAGTAGTTTTTATAGGTCGATACACTGCTTGGGAATAGTATTCAGCACCGGGCAAGAGTGGACTCTAATGACCCGACTTGAGTGGCTCGTGAGCGGTAAAGAATCAATAACTCTTACCATCACGGTCAACGGTGATTCCGGGACAAAAAGAGAAACCTAAACCGAAGTTGCAGAGTTTAATCAAAAACAGTGTACGGTCCGATTTTCAGATCTGTTACTGGTACGGATGGTCGTACTGTTCAAGTAGGGCGTTTGGGCACCATCGAGGGAGCCGCCATTACATTTACAGGCATCGCTGCTATACAGCTGAAAATTGCGAGTTGTCGCAAAAACTCGTTAGTTACTGTCTGAAAAATTGGTATAGAGAAAATCTAATCAACTTATGAGGTAGTAAATTATGAAAAACCTATTAGCTATTGCAGTCTGCGCGAGTCTGCTTGGTTCGGGTCTAGCCGAGTCGCGTGAGATTAAGCTCAAACAGCAGTTCGCTGGCGCTGGGACAGAAACCGCGGTCGATACAAATCAGGACGGTAACTACGCTTTTGCGTTTACCTTAGAGGCTCGAGGGGGGGGTGGCCGATCTACGGTTATTTCCAGGACGGAGTTCGGTAACTTCGACTCCAGCGACTGCCCCGGCGCCTTACCCACATCTTATCTCGTACAACATGACTTCGTGCAGACCTTCAGCGACCTTTCAACGTTGCATTATGTGGCAACGTCTGGGCGCATTTGCTTTGACCCCTCGACATCTGAAGTTACGTGTGAGGAAGCGGGGGAAGTCGTCGGCGGCACCGGGCGTTTCGAAGGAGCAACCGGCTCGTGGACGGTTGAGTGTGAGATATTTGTTGTTGGCAAAGTGAATGCTTCGACCGGGGAAGTGAATACGACAATTACTATGCCGAGCGGGCGAGGTCATCACCAATAATAGCTCAGTTGGATTAACCGTTTTTACTGTTAACTCCGGAGGACCCCGCCGTAAGGGTGGGAGGTAGTGTGTAAGGCAAACAAGTTACACTTTTTTGGCCGATTCGCCCACAATGCAAGCAAAGCCGCCGAGCGGTCTTTACCATTTTACGTCCGAAATATGGCACCAAAGCGAAACCGCCAGCGCCATCCTCCGGCTGCGCCTGACTGACTGCCATTCTCGTAAAAAGCTGTTGTTCGCCCTGGGCCGGCCCTTCAGACGGCAGAC